>CAZBSI010000002.1:33196-437346 GCA_964494345.1 uncultured bacterium | reverse complement strand
GACAGGTAATCTGGAGTGACTCGTAGATGTTTTTGGGACAGCTTCCCCTTTCCCGAAACCATGGGATTGCCTCGAATCAAAAACCGTATCGGTTAGTTGTCGATAATCTTCAAAAATCCTTGCAAGACAGCATCGGGGAACCGGAACTTTTTCTTTTTGTTGCCGAATTTTATTATTATGTATTGGTTGTCCCGCGATGCCACCGTTCCTACGCCAAATTCTTTATGCTCCAGCTTGCTTCCTGCTTTGATATCCGATATATCGCTTACGGGGTCGGTCGCAGGCTCGTCGTCCTCGTCATCATCGAAGACTGCCTCCGCCGCGACGTCGGGCATTTCGCTGTTGTCATACTCGATCCCGAACATAGACGATTGCTGCGAATCGTGCAGGGATTCATATTCCTCCCTGGTCAACACCGTGTCATACCCGCCTACATATTCATCGGGGTGTTTGCTCTTTATGCCGGTATAGGACAGGCTGGGGTCCTCATAGCGCTTGAACTTGTAGATTGCATCGTTCATCAACGGAGAATTGAACACGTTGAGTTCGCACAGCAGATTGAAGTCCGACACATCAAGCCCGGTAACTTTTTTGAACATATTCGGCTCCAACTGCGTTATGACATCCTTGAGGCAGTGCTCTCTGTAATCGGTCAGGTACATAAATATGGGAATGCGCGTGGCGAACTTTATCAGCTTCTCCTGAATCTCTTTGCGCTTAGACTTAAATTCCTTTTCATCGTCTGTCAGTTGCTTTTTCTCTGCGGCGGTGAGTTTTTCGTCCTCTTTTCTCGCCTTTTTGACAGCCTCAGATTTGTTGATAATTGTCTCAATATCAGCGTTCAAGCTGCGGAAGCCCTCTATGCTCATCAGCGCCTGCATAGCTTCTTCGCTTGCCATCAGGCGGCGCAGGGTGTCGTTGTCCACATTAACAAGCAGGGCGCTCTCCCAGCGGCGGGCAAGCAGAGTCGCCGATGTTCCGGTCATCGCACTATCGAGAATACCCCGTGCATCAATCTCCTGCATAACGCTGCCGTCATAGGCGATAACAGGCAGAAAACTGATAAACTCCCCTACCTTGCGCTCCGGGTTGTCCTCGTTGACGTTGAGGCGGCAGGAATAGTCCACTATCTGTTTGAGCGCCCTGTCCAGAGCAAAGTCAAACACATAGCACTCTTTTTTCATAATCTGTTTCCTGCCGCCGTCCACCGTGATCTCCCACGGGTTTTGCGCTCGAAAAGCGGTCTGAAAATAGGTCTCAGGGCTTTTGAGGTTGCGAAGCATAAATACGCCTGTCCACGGCTTGACGGTCACGCCTGTTGTCAGTTTGCCGCAAGAAAGGGTGATGGTCTTTGTTTGCAACGGGTTGCCCATCGACTGCAAAACCGGGACTAAGGCATCAGGGCCTATTCCCGCCTTGCTTCCGGCGGCTACATTGATTTCGTAGTCGTGATAAAAGGCGTTCTGCTGTTGGCCAAGCAGGTTTGCCATCGCGTCGCAGGATGCCACATCCGGCAAAAACCAGAGCGTATGTGACAGCGCCTGCAAAAGGCGGATGTCGGAATATGGCATGGCCGGTCTGCCGCCGCCTAACTTGAGTTCGTCTGCTGTGGTATGCAGATACGAGCCGCGTATGAGATCGAGCCACTTCTGAACATAGCTTTCGTGGGTAAAGACCGCGTCCTCATCCCTGCCTTCTGCCGAGAAAAATACATTGAGGTCAAACTCGTCAAATTCTCCCTGCTCGGCTATATGGCGTATGCTTTCGGGGATTTTATAGGTAAACATCACCATCTTTGGCAGGGCGGCGTATGGGTTATCGTCGCCGGGCCAGTTATTCTTGGCGTGCTGCTCGTCGGAATATGTCCAGTTGAATATCTGCTCTTCGATAAATTCGCCGGAATTGAGGGCGCGAAACGGCGTGCCTGATAGATACAGATAGTGGTCAGAAGTAATAGGCAGATGCGTTTCATTCCATGCGTTGCCGCGGTCATATTTTTCTTCGTCCACTGATTCGACTGCTTCGTCGTCATCCTGCTCAAACAGCTTTTTCGCGTTCTCTTTCCACGCTCCGAAATGATATTCATCGAAGACCACCAAATCCCAGTTGGTGGCATGCACCCATTCGTGATGGCGTTTGATGCCGCCTGTCTCTTTGTTATAGCCGAGAAAGTCCTGAAACGATCCGAAGCAGACGATGGGACGGTTCGAGTCGGCGGCGTTGTACTGTTCGTCGATATTCGGCTCACCGGACGTTTGGGGACGGCTGATAAACTGCCATCCCTCAAAATCCACGTGATACCGCAGGTCATCCCGCCACGCGGTTTGCACGGCTGGCTTGAATGTCAGAATTAGGATTTTCTTGAAGCCCATGCGTTTGGCAAGCTGATAGGTGGCAAAGGTCTTGCCGAAGCGCATTTTGGCGTTCCAGAGGAATTTGGGAGTCCAGCCGCCCGGTTCGGCGCGGGTTGTGTTAAAATACTCTGCTGTTTTGTCGACCGCGTCCTTCTGCTCGTTGCGCATGGCAAAGTCCTGCGTGCGGTTCTCGATATTTGCCGTTCGGCTCTTGACGGCTATCCACGCCGCTCTCACATCGTCTGCGGTGCATTTATACCATTCGCCGCCCGCGCCTTCAAAACCCTTATCGCGCAGCATGCGATGTATTTCGTGGTCGCCAAAAGAGCCGCCGTCCTCATACATAGCGGGTTCGGCAAAGACGATTTTGTAGGGAACGGAGCCGTCGGGCCTCTTTGTCGGGTATTGCTGGGCGACGCGCTTTTCCACATCAATCGCCGTGAATCCCACTTTCAGCAGTCCGTCATATTTCGGGTTGCTCTCCGAGTAGGCATAGATCATTGGCTGCGATTCCGGACGCCCGGAGACATATTGATCGAGTTGGTCAGCCATTATTCGTCACCGTTTATCGCATCCATAGGACGAATCATAGACTCGATAAATGCAATTTCATCCTCGGATAAGCCGTATTTTCTATACAACTCCGCATCTGTCCACGGTTTTGAGAAGTCTTGCATTGGGACGAATGAATAAACCTTGCTTGTTGCGTGTTGTGATGGTTTTTTGAGTAACACCATAAATCTAAAGAACCGCGTATTAATATATGAAATGACATTTTCACATTCTTGTTTGCTGCCAAAAGGACCAATTAGAAGATATGTCTCTGTTGATGCCGTATTTGGAGCACCATAAAAAGGTCTTCCAAGAATCTGGTGTGGAAAACTGTCGCTGCCACTTCCCGCCTCAGGTATGAAAACCTTATGTGTATCTGCCCATTCCTGATTACGAGTTAAGTCAGAACGCTGAGTATAGGAAATCCCCTCATTTTCATAGAGCATTACTCCATTCTTTATTGGTGTTTTGCTGCCATGAAAAGTTGTGGGCAAGCCAAAGGGTTTTCGCGCTGACACGAGGGATTCAAAGCTCTTTTCGTTTACTTTCTTTACCTTGTGAAGTATGTTTACTGCTCCATTATATCGAATAAACACATCAGTATCAGGTTCAAGAAGCGGTCGCGAAACAGCCTCCCCAACTATGTCTCTGTGATGAGTAACCACTGTGCAATCTCCGGCATTATCTCTATCCCATAAAAAATAGCACACTCCACCTTTTATTTGTACTCCTGGAAAGCAGTCCGCGGCTTCAATATAATCATGAATATCTCTTAAACGGTTATCTTGAAGCATAGAGTTTCGGAATTCATCAAGCCCCTTTCCGCCGGAAAACCAGCGAGCAGGTATAATCATTGACAGGTATCTTGGATTAAGTTTTTTTGCTTGTTGAACAAACCTATGATAAATTGGAGAGGCACTAACTCTATATCCTCCATCGCTCAACTGATACGGCGGGTTTCCTATAATCACATCGAATTTCATGTTGAAAATCCCTTCCGGGTGCGTAGTATGGATAAACTCGTAGGCGTGGGTTTCCAGTTCCTCGTCCCGCTTGTATTCCTTTTCGGACGCACCGCAGAAAACGCATTTGCCGGACTGCCACGTGTGGGCGATACTTTTGTGGCGCACATTGCCCTCTACATCGTCAAAGGGCGTGATCGAATATGGGCTGTTGGCGAATTTAGAATAATATAAGCTGCGCCGGGACAGCAGAGAGGTTATCTCGGTGATGGCAATGCCGTAAATCTGATTTTTGAAGATATGATCTACCCGATCCTGCAAATCCGGTATTTCATCGGCAAGCCCGTCAATCAGACGCTTCGCTATTTCCCGCAGAAAGACTCCGGTTTTGCAGGCCGGGTCAAGAAATTTGGCGGTCTTGTCACGAAACAATTCCGCAGGCAGCATATCGAGCATGGCATTGGCCACCGCCGGAGGGGTGAACACCTCATCGTTAGAGAGGTTGGCAAGACAGGAAAGCACATCTGGGTTGTGGTGCAAAGCATGCTTATCAGCCATGACTGGGTAAGCTCCTGTAATCCGTAGGCGGATATTCTTTCAGCGGCCTGGGGATGAACGCTTTTACTTCCTCGTCATATTCCCAGTCCGTCATAAATATGGTTATTTGCTCTTGATGGCCGTCGAGCATTTCGTCGAGTCGATAGTCCCGCCGCTTGACCTTTGCGCCCGTCACAAAAGACCACTCGGCAAAGATAATAGGCTCGCCGTTTTCCTGTTTCATAGAAAGAGCGTCCCCGCAAAGGATGTTGCGTTCCAGAATGTAGCGCACTACGTCCCGACATTCGTCCGTGGCGTCGCCCTTGCAGTTTGCGGTGTAGTCCTCGTCCCAAATATTGAACAGCCTGTCCCGGCAGTGGGCGGCATTATCGGCCAGCAATTCCACGCCGTAGATGTTCATAACTGCGATAACCGACCACAATTCGTAGTCGCTGCGCATACGCGGATCGCCATATTTCTTTTTCACCACAGCCAGCTTGCGCCGCAGAATTTCGGCAAGGAAATTGCCGTCCCCGCAGGCAGGTTCCAGAAAGCGGCTCTCTATGCGCAGTGTCTCGTTTTTTACCAAATCCAGCATGGCGTTAACCTCGCGCTCGGCAGTAAAGACCTCGCCGTGCTCGGCTACGCGCTGTTTGCTTTTAACTTGTATGTCGCCCACGCAATCCATCCCCTATCTGTTCGCACGCGACCAAAGCCGCCAGACTGCTCTGCTGTTCATTATACACGGTTTTGCGTCTCTATGCGTCGGGCCAGATGGTTTGTCATTCCGCGCGTAGTCGCGCAGGATGACTAAAATAGAGAGCGCCGGGCCGTTTCGGGAAAGGGGAAGCTGTCTCAAAAATATTATGTGCACAGGCATGAATTCGTGGGCTTGGTGTCGAACTCTGTTCTTTCGGGAAACCCTTTTCCCGAAAGAACGGAACATTAGGAGTGATGTCGTCTTCATCTATCAACCTCCTGGATTTTCGGGTCGAAACCAAATCCGGCTGAACCCAGGTCATATAGCTGGTATATCTGACCAGCAAGAGCATTATCGACATGCAGGCAGGCCAATACAAACGCTGCCACGATGAACAATCTAAATCTCAGCACAGCCTCCTCCAATGAATGACTATGGGGAAATATCAAGCGTCCTAAACGCACGGAAAAACCATACCGTATCTTGCGAGGATAGTATCTAATTGGTCTCTCTGCGCCTTGGAAATGGATATATACCTGTTGCTATTGCCAATCCTGATTTTTGGACAGCTGTCACAGGCAGGGCAGAACGTGACACTCTACCGTCCATCAGTCAACCTAATTGAAACATCAACACCAAAGCCGCAGGAAGGATCGTCCTTGTAACTACGACCGACGAGTATTTTCTTCAAGACCTTGAGATCATCATCACTTACTACCGCATCGATATGTTTATCACCATGGTGGAAACGTACATATCCCTTCGTTGCAAAGCTGGCGTCAACTCGCGGAAAGAAAATGTTCCATAGGGACACAATTGCCAGCACTATAAATACTATGATAAGCGCGTATTTCATATATAGCCTTAAGTTACTTCGGTTGCATGCAGCCGAAGTCGAGCCCACAGGGCTCGAATAAGTATACCAAATGCAGCACCTACGATAGGTGTCGATCTCCGAATCCTGTTAGGTAGTGGTGTGACCTTCGGTCACAGCTTCGGCTGCGTGCAACCGAAGCAATCAAAATCCCGAAACACCCCATATGCCGGTCTGCTGCTTCGCTACACACTGCATTGAGAGTCACCTTACCTCAACTATATCAGCGCGACAGCACTCCTCATCCCACAGTATGACCACAGTCCGATGCGGAGGCCGCCCCGTTGCATAGGTAAAGAGCTTGCCTGGCTTGCCACGTGGTGCTATGCTAATCTGCTTTACAACAGGCTTGCCGAAGACGCAGGGCTGAAGGTCGTTGTGTTCACAGTAACTGCTGAGTACACCGCGGCACGCTTTTTCTACTTCCGCTGCATTACATGGCCGTAAAGGCCTGTCACACGGTGAACTGAATGTGATCACTAGTGCTACGACTATAGCTCCAACAAGGATTGAGCATAGGATGAGTATTGGGAATGCAAGTTGCGCTCTCCTGCTAATCACCTGCTCCTCCATTGGCTCAGCTCACCCTGATTCATGAAACCTAGCGCGTCGCGAGTCTTGACAGGGTAACCAAGGCCTGGGTCTTTCCACTTCATGTTGCCCCAATCTGAATTGAGAAAACCCCAGAGTTTGTTCATTGGTCGACAAACGTGGGCGCCATACCAGTCTGCGGCCCGAACAGCCCGCTCGCCACGAGTTCCCCTAGTTGCCTTTCCCCCCGTCTTGTCAGGGTCAAAGTCGAAGTAATCAACAAGCTTGACATTGCCCCAGAATACCCAGCTTCCAGCCTTGTCGATACTCAGTTCGCCGTGCATTTTCAACGTAACGTTGCCGAGAGTCCAAGCCTCGGGCGTGCCGCTAGGGAACGCATATGAAACCGTGTCATAGATCGTTACGGTTCGTGGAGTCGGGTTCTGCAACTCATGAGACACTCTGCTTGAGTGCGAAGCAATGCTACTGCTGTCGAAATTCCCAATCTGGTTCCAGTTAAGCCATAGTGTTTTTCGATTGCCTCCCTCCCACGCAGCGAACATCTTATAGGCATAGAGCCAACTATAAAGCCCCGTCGGATCCACGGCATTCACAGGGTTATTGTCCGCATAAACGTACCAGTTCGCCCCATCCCCAATCGGATCCTGGGTAATAAACCGCCCAATATCGGGGTCATAGTAACGCACCCTAGCAGGTCCAGCCCGTAGCGGCTTCCGTGTAGTATCCGAGTTGTCCCACATACTGATACGGCTGCTGTGCCGTGCCCTCATGCGCCAGATTGTTACGCTATGCTTTATAGACATCACTCGGTCTTCTTTTTTCTATGGTTAGGCATATGATTAATAATTGGGCCATGTGTCGCTTCAAACCCATCAAGCGACTCAATAAAATGGTCCCTTGAGCGTCCGTGTTCATACCACACTAGCGAATGAACATATTCGGGATCTTCAGGGGTTACATAATAAAACTCCCAAGTGGGCGTATTGCCCGGCAACTCCTTACCGCGCTTAACCAGTATTCTTTGGAGTTTGGCCCTGTCATAATTATGAAGCATTCCTATGCAGACTTTTTCTGCTTCCTTGGAAGTTAAGGGCCTATCTGGCAAGAAAAGAAAAGGCCAGTCATCATATAATAAGTTGGCGGTCACCAGAACAACTACTGCTAGTATTATCTTGAGACCCTTATTCAGTATGTTTGATTTCATTATCATCTCGCACTCCACCTAGGTGATTCACGATACATCGGCATCAAGTCGCTAGAAATGTGATAATCCTTTGAGACTCCCGGATGCAGCCGACCTAGTGCAACTCCTCCTCTAACAGCCAATTCACCTTTCAGTCCACGAGCATCTAAAAGCCCATCTGCCACGATTTACCCATAGTGTACCTTTCAGGTGTAGCTTAACAGATCCCAATATTGCAGCTTCTGGTAGCCCCCCACTAAAACTGTAACTATAATCCTCATCGATAGAGATAGTTCGAGGTGTATACGCATCTTTTAGCTGTTTACGAACGGGCGATTCGCAGCTTAAATAGTCATGATCCCCAAAATTCACATCTTTCATCTTGATCTTCAAGCCCCCCGCTGAGGCTCCCCTACCAAACCACCATGCTGCATAGAATGTATATTTGTCTTTTTTGGTAAACAACCCCGTCGGGTCTACCGCGTTAACCGGATTATTCCCCGCATACTCATACCGGTTCGCCCCATCCCTTGACGAATCCTGTGTGATGAACCTTCCTATCAGTGGGTCATAATATCTAGCTCCAAGCAGCATCAGTCCGGTGTCAATATCGGTATAGTATCCCTCCTTGCCGACATAGCGTAGCGGATTGACCGGTTTCGCCGGGTCACTCTGATCGCGAAGCTCGCCCAAATCTTCACCATATGCGTTGTAGGCATAAGCATCGGTCAATCTCTGTAGAGAGTCAGTCAGCTCACGGGTAGTCCCCTGTCCATCGCAGTGGTAATAATACGTGTTCCAAACAGCGCCTTCAAGCCTGCTCTGGCTTATGCCCGGAGTATACCATGCAATGATGTTGTTCTGTTGTTTCGGGGTTTTCCGAAACAACGGATGTCATAATCAAGGGAAGTCACCCTCAGCAGCATAAGGAGGAAAAACATTTCCATCGGCACTCCCGCAATCAGACCAAACAGTACTCCAATGACCGTTGAATCTCCACGTCTGTTGTGAGCGGGTGAAATCCAGGAGTTCACCAGAATAACATCTCGATTGTATGCTGCCTGTTCCTATAATGTAGACTCTTACCCACCCCGGCCAAATCCTTACTACCTTCATCATGACGATCCTATTTATGCCGATCTTGGTTGCCTCACATTGGACAGGTACTGTCATGGAAGGAGCAATAAGCCTCGTTTGGACCTCAACAAGACAGTAAGGGGACAAAGGAATCGCCAATACCACAGCAGTCCAAACCATGCGCCGCCATCTGTTCTTCCCTTCCCTCTTTCTATTGCACCAGATTACCAGCGTACAGGAAGCCACAAGAACGAGCGAGACGATAACGTACAATGTTACCCCTACCATAGTGCGGTCTCAGTTCGAGCCTTCAGAGTCGTATCTATCAGCCATAGGTTACCTCTCTGGCCTACAACCGAAGTGCCATCAAGATATATAGTCATATTCGCTAAGCAACCAACAACGGTACGGAACAATCTGGATCATTTTACCGCAATCGTTTCACCGTCGACGTTGAAACCTGTCCAGCAGATAAGAAATCACCAGAAGCTGCACAAACGCGAGGACTGCAAACAGGATAATCCACAGTCCTGCATACTCCATTGCAGTCGGCACTCCCTCTCTTAAGCTGTGCCAATGGACCCACAGGTCATAACAAAAACGACCAAGCCCGGTAACAACACACAGGAGAAGTACGAACTCACCCACCAGAACAAGGGGTTCTTTCATGTTCATTCCGCCTCACCGTCCCTCTCATCTGTTCATCCACCCTATAGCTGTGTTTTTTTGTTTCGGGACCCGAAACAACGTAGCTGCGGAATCCACGAAAGCGCAGGTCTTGTGATGTGATCCTGCGACTTCGCGCAGGATGACTAATGTTGAGAGCGCCGTATGACCTGTCTTGCGGTGGCGATTCGGAGATCGCCACCGATCTGTTTTCAACCAATAACCGACAACCGCCAACCGAAAAAGCAGATTTCTCGCTGCGCTCGAAATGACATTAATTGCTCGGAATTGCAGGCCGGGCGCTCGAAATGACAGGGTTTAGGAACCGACAACCGATAACCGTCAACCGATAACCGATAACCGACAACCGAAACCCCTACCCGCCGTCTCCGTACTTTAATACCGGTTTTCTGGCGGCTGTGGCTTCGTCGAGGCGTCGCACTGGCGTGTTGTGGGGGGCGGATTGTAAGATTTCGGGGTTGGTTTCCGCCTCGTTTGCTATCGTCAGCATCGCCTCTATGAACTCGTCGAGAGTTTCTATGCTCTCGGTCTCGGTTGGCTCTATCATCAGCGCTTCGGCGACTATCAACGGGAAATAGATCGTGGGCGGGTGATAGCCGAAGTCGATCAGCCGCTTTGCCACATCCAGCGCCTTGACGCCGAGCGCCTTCTGTTTTGACGCAGAGGCCACAAACTCGTGCATACACCGGCCGTTAAACGGCACCTCATACGCCCTGTTGAGCTTGCTGAGAAGATAATTTGCGTTAAGAACCGCGTTGTCGCTGGCCTGCTTGAGACCCCTGGCGCCCATAGTCAGAATATATATACAGGCACGCAGCACGATTGCTGTGTTGCCGTAGAACCCGTGAACCTGCCCTATGGAATCCGGTCGGTTGTAGTCCAGATAGTATCGGCCATCTGCAAATGCGACGTTTGGAACGGGCAGATATGGCGCAAGATAATCCTTAACAGCCACCGGCCCGGCTCCCGGTCCGCCGCCGCCGTGAGGGGTGGAGAACGTTTTGTGCAGATTCAAGTGCATCGCGTCGAAGCCGCTGTCCGCCGGTCGATACCAGCCCATAACCGCGTTCATATTCGCTCCGTCGCAGTAGATCAGCGCGCCAGCATCGTGCACCATAGCGCAAATCTCGGCTATCTGCGACTCGAACAGGCCGAGTGTGTTGGGGTTGGTCAACATAACCGCCGCGACCTCGTCGTTGAGCGCCTCGCGAAGCGCATTAAGGTCAACACGACCATCAGAACCGGAATTGATCTTAACAATGCCATAACCACACCGCGCCGCAGTGGCCGGGTTGGTGCCGTGGGAGGAATCCGGCACTATGACGATATGCCTGTGCCCCTGCCCGGTCTTTTCGTGATGCCGCTTGAAGACCATCATCGCGGTATATTCCCCCTGCGCCCCGGCCGCAGGTTGCAGTGTCACAGCGTCAAAACCGGTTATGGCCTTGATATACTCCTGTGTCGCATACATCGCCGCAAGCGTCCCCTGCGCCAGAGACTCGTCCTGATATGGGTGCATATTGGCGAACCTAGGCAGCGAGGCGAGTTCCTCGTTTATCTTTGGGTTATATTTCATCGTGCAGGAGCCAAGGGGATAAAACCCGCGGTCCACGCTGTAGTTGGCAATGGAAAGTCGGGTGAAATGCCGAATCACGTCAGTCCGACCAGGCTCCGGCAGTGGAAGCTCGGTGCGCAGATTAGCTGGGCCTAAAAGTGTATTTAGATCGGCTGCCGGCACGTCGGATTCAGGCAGGCTGACGCCGATTCTGCCCGGTGAGCTATATTCAAAAATCGTCTTATCTACGCTCATTGTTTCAACCCCTCCGCCAGCGCGTCCATCTCCTCGCGTGTCCGTTTCTCGGTAACGCAGAGAAGCATGTGATCGGCAAGCTCCGGGTAAAATCTCCCCAAATCCAGCCCACCGATTAAACCAGCCTCGCGCAGCTTGCCGTTAATCTCAGCAACCGGCGCAGGACACTTGACCACGAATTCCTTGAAAAATGGAGTATCAGAGACCACTTCATAGCCGTCAATTTGACCGATGCGCTCGGCTAGATAATGGGACTTGTGCGCGCACAACTCAGCCACCTGTCGCAGCCCTGTTTTGCCGAGAGTAGACAAATAAACCGTCGCCGCCAGCGCGCAAAGGCCCTGATTGGTGCAGATATTTGAAGTAGCCTTCTCGCGACGGATGTGCTGTTCACGGGTCTGGATTGTCAGCACGTATCCAAGTTCGCCCTCGGTGTCGGTAGTGGCGCCGACGATCCTGCCGGGCATCTGCCGCATATACTCCTGCTTGCAGGCGAATAGCCCCAACAGCGGCCCGCCATAAGCCATCGGCAGCCCGAGCGACTGACCCTCGCCGACCGCGATATCCGCGTTATACTCTCCTGGCGGCTTCAACAGGCCCAGCGAGACCGGGTCAAATGACACAACCAGCAGCGCGCCTTTGCCGTGCGCCAGCGATTCTATCTGGCCCAGATCCTCGATAGAGCCGAAGAAGTTCGGGTTTTGGACGATCACACAGGCCGTGTTTTCGTCGATGCAATTATCCAGTTTAGACAAATCCGAGGTAGCGTTCGCCCGCGGCGCCTCGACCAATTCATAGCCAGCAGCCCAGGCGTAGGTTCGCAGAGTCTGCCGATAGGCCGGATTGGCGCACCCCGACACCAGCCATTTCGGTCGCTTTGTGACGCTGGATGCCATAATCGCCGCCTCAGCGACCGCCGTTGCGCCGTCGTAAAGGGACGCATTGGCCACTTCCATCCCGGTCAACTGGCAGATCAGGGTTTGGAACTCGAATATTGACTGCAAAGTCCCCTGGCTGATCTCAGGCTGATACGGTGTATAGGAAGTATAAAACTCCGACCGGCCAATCACAGCCCCTACTGTGGATGGGATATAGTGGTCGTAAATCCCAGCGCCTAAGAAGCAGGGAAATTGCTCGGTGGAAGTATTATTTTGAGCAAGCTGCCCGAAATGCCGGCGCAGTTCGATCTCGCTCATCGGCTGAGGCAGGTCGATTTCCCCGCGCGGCCGCACTTCTGCCGGGATCTGCTCGAAGAGTTCTTCTATGCAAGACGCGCCGGCAGATTCCAGCATCCTGCGCTGGTCGTCATCGGTGTTGGGTATGTATGGCAAGTCAGTGCTCCTTCGGCGCGTTTTCGTACTGTTCTGCTGTCATAAGGTCGTCGAGTTCCCCGGAGTTTGTCATCTTAACTTTGATCATCCAACCCTTTTCATAGGGACTGTCGTTGACCAGTTCGGGGGCGTCGACAAGCGCGGAATTGATCTCGACCACCTCTCCGGAAACAGGAATCACGAGATCGGAGACCGTTTTATAGGATTCCACCGTGCCGAAGACGTCACCCTTATCGAAGCTGATACCCACATCCGGAAGCTCGACAAAGACTATCTCACCAAGCTCAGACTGCGCATAGTCGGTGATACCGAGCGTCGCGACGTCGCCCTCCGCGCCAACCCATTCGTGCGTGCTGGAGTATTTGTAGTTGCCAGGATTCATTGCTGCCCTCTTTATATTTCGATATTTTAAAGCTTACTTACGTTTATAAAACGGCATCGAGACGACCTTGCATGTGCAGGTTCGGCTGCCTGTCTTTATTTGCACTTCGGCGCCGACCGCGCTGACCGATTCGTCGAGATAAGCCATAGCGATTCCCTTGCCAAGGGTTGGAGAAAAAGTGCCGCTGGAGATAACTCCGACGACTTTCTCGTCGCTCAGCACATCGCATCCGTGCCTGGGAATGCACCGGTCTACAGCCTCCAGACCACCGAGCTTGCGGGATACTCCGGCTTCTTTTGCATGCAAAATCGCTTCTTTGCCGATAAAGTCTCCCTTGTTCGGTTTCACCACCCACATCAGCCGCGCCTCGACCGGGGTGGTCTCGCCAGTCAGCTCGCAGCCATACAGCGGCAACCCCGCTTCCAGCCTCAGAACATCTCTTGCGCCAAGGCCAATCGGCTCCACGTCGAACTCCTCGCCGGCTATCATTAGCGCGTTCCAGACATCGGCGCACTCGTCGACAGCCACCAGAACCTCAAAACCGTCCTCGCCTGTATAGCCCGTCCGTGCGATGCGGCACCAATGCCCCGCTATCTGGGTCAGCTCGATCTGAAACCTGGAGATGGTCTTAACATCTACTTCGGCCACATTCTGCAAAGTGCATTCGGCATCGGGCCCCTGCACAGCGATAAGAGCAGTCTGCTCTGATTGATTCACCAACCCCGCGCCGAACGAGTTGTGCGTCGATATCCACTCAAAATCTTTCTTCTCGTTGGCCGCGTTCACGATCAGCAGATATTCCTGCTCAGCGAGTCGATAGACTATGAGATCATCTATCACCCCGCCGTTGTCATTACAAAGCAGGCTGTACTGAGCCCGGCCGATTTGAAGAGCAGAGACGTCGTTGGTGGTGACATATTGAAGCAGGGCCAGCGCGTTCGGCCCTGTGACGGCGAACTCGCCCATGTGGGATATATCAAACAACCCCACTTTAGACCGCACTACCTCGACTTCGTGGGCTATGCCGGCATATTGCAGCGGCATATCCCAACCCGCATACTCGGTCATTCGCGCGCCGCGTTTGACGTGATCCTCATAAAGTGGTGTTCTCATTTTTCTACCCATCTCAAGGCTGATTGCTACTATTTATAACGCCATATACGTTACATCGCAGCCGTATTGCTGTCAAGCAGGAGCGCACCACACCTGCCCAGCCCGGTCTTTTTCAGCGTTACCAGAAACCGGCCCGCTCAAAACAAACTTGACGCGCATTGCCGAGGTTTATACCATGTCATGTCCATAGTCCACTGGAGGGTGACACACCAAATGAATTATACACGCGAAGAAGCGGGGATACTCGTCCAGGCGCTTCCATATATACAGGCCTATTCCGGCAAGATCGTCGTCATAAAATACGGCGGCAACGCGATGATAGACGAGGACCTCAAAAAAGGAGTCGCCCGCGACTTGGTACTGATGCACTGCGTCGGGATGCGGCCGATTCTCGTCCACGGCGGCGGCCCGGAGATCAGCTCTCTTATGAAAAAGATGGGCAAGGAGCCGGAGTTCGTCAACGGCCTGAGAGTCACCGATGCGGAGACTATGGAAATAGTGGAGATGGTGCTGGCGGGTAAGACCAACAAGGGCATTGTCTCCCTTATCAACGGCGAGGGCGCGCAGGCTATCGGCCTCAGCGGTAAAGACGCCAACCTCATCGTGGCAGAAAAAGCTGACGGCGAAGTCGACCTCGGTTTTGTCGGTAAAGTCACTGAGATTAACCCGGATATTTTGCTCGATTTGCTGCAGCACGGATACATTCCTGTGATATCCTCCGTCGCGATTGGGCCGAACGGGGAGAGCTTCAACGTCAATGCGGATCATATCGCCGGGGCAATCGCCGCCAGAGTCGGGGCTGAGAAGCTGATTATGATGACCGATGTGCCGGGGATTTATGGCTCTTACGGCGATGAATCGACGTTCATCTCTGAACTTAATATTACCGATGCGAGTAAAATGATTCGGGAGGGCAAGATCGGCTCCGGGATGATCCCGAAAGTCGAGGCGTGTATTACCGCTCTCGAAGGCGGCGTATCCCGCACCCACATAGTCGACGGAACCAAGCAGCACTCGCTTCTTATGGAGATCTTCACCGACACGGGGATCGGGACGATGATCGTGCGATAAACCCCGAAAAGGACTAATATAAACAATGACCACCATCGAACTGGACAACAACTACGTGATGCACACCTACGGCCGGCTGCCGGTCGTTTTTGTGAGAGGCGAGGAGTGCTTCGTCTATGACGAAAACGGCAAGCAGTATCTGGACTTCGTGGCTGGGATCGCCGTCAACGGCCTGGGGCATTGTCCGCCTAAGGTTGTCGAGGCGATCTGCGAACAGGCTAAGACGCTGATGCACACCTCTAACCTCTATCACACTACCCCGCAACCGCAACTGGCGAAGCTGCTGGTGGATGCGTCGGGTATGAACAAGGCGTTTTTCTGCAACTCAGGCGCGGAGGCTAACGAAGCCGCTATCAAACTCGCTCGAAAAGCGGCAAAGGTGGCGGGTAACCCCGATAAGACAGAGATTATAACTGCAGAGCAGTCGTTTCACGGTCGGACGCTGGCTGCCATAACCGCCACAGGCCAGCCTAAGTATCAGAAATCGTTTACCCCTCTGATGCCGGGCTTCAAATATGTGCCGTATAACGATGCGGCCGCATTGAAATCCGCTGCAAATGATAGGACCTGCGCGATTATGATGGAGCCGGTGCAGGGGGAGAGCGGGGTGCATCCGGCTACGGCTGAATTTTTGACCACTGCCCGGCAGCTTTGCGACGACCTCGGCGCGGCGCTTATATTCGATGAGGTGCAGACGGGTCTTGGGCGAACGGGGAAGCTGTTCGGCTTTGAGAACTACGATGTTGTGCCAGATATTATGACGCTGGCAAAGACTCTCGGTGGAGGGTTCCCTATCGGGGCGTGTCTGGGACGCGGCAGATATGCTGATATATTCGAACCCGGCGACCACGCCTCCACATTCGGCGGCAACCCTCTTGCGTGCGCGGCAGCGATTGCGTGTGTAAATGAAATAATCGAAGGCGGCTGGGTGGAGAACTCTTATCAGGTTGGTGAGTATTTCAGGGATAAACTCAGCAAACTACCCGGCATTAAAGAAGTGCGGGGAATGGGGTTGATGATCGGCGCGGAGTTCGTTGAGCCTGTCGCTAAAAATATGGCCGTGACTGCACTTGAGCGGGGGCTTATTGTAAACGCCATCGGAGACCACATCCTGCGCTTCGTACCGCCGCTGATCGTGACCAAAGAGCTTGTAGATAAGGCGGTCGAGATCATTGCGAGCTAACATGAGACTTAAAATCGCAGCGGTCGTCTTACTGCTGATCGCTCTAGCTTTGCCGGTTAGCGCACAACATTTCTACTTTGCTCAGATGACCGACACCCACTTCGGCAGGGACAATAACGCCGAAAGGACCGCGAAAGTGGTCGCCTCGGTCAACGCTTTGCCTATAAAAATTGAGGCGGTTGTGGTGACGGGGGATATTTTCGACGAATGCATCCTTGACAACAAAGTCGTGCAGACTGCGCTGGATACTTTCAAAGCCCTCAGGCCGCCGGTATATTATTTGCCGGGCAACAACGACATAGTCGAAAATGACCAGGCTCCGGCTATGCGCGACGCTTTTATTAAGCACATCGGCCCGTTGGCTTCAAAGAGATTGGTTAAGGGAGTGATTTTCCTGATGGTCTACACAGAGCCGTTGAGGGTCGATGTCGGGGTGAAGTTCGACGCACTAAGGTGGCTGAAACGTGAGCTTGACGATGCGGGGGACAGGCCGGTGATTATATTCACTCACACCCCGGTCGATAGAGACTTCTATCTTAATAAAATGCACCCCGGCTGGCCGGATGCCAACAGGAAGAAGTGGGAATCTCTGATTTCTGCAAACAAGAACGTGAAGGCGGTCATTACAGGGCACTTCCATCGCGATGAATTCCACTGGATCGGTGATACGCCGGAGTTCGTCTGCCCGCCGGTATCTTCTCTTTTCGACAGGCAGAATGCGTATAGAATGTACGAATACAACAACGGCAAGGTAAGCTATAGAACAATACACGTCGACTGAGCGTGAATCATCCCAATTCAAACGGAGAATTATATGCGGCAGCAACAAGCGGGCAATTTTGAAGGCGCTTCCATTAAGGGCGGCGACCTTATCGGCATAGCTCATCTCACTAAAGATGAACTCGACGCCATTTTTGACCTCACCAGAAGGCTGAAGAACGGCGAAATCAGCGCGGCAGATCAGCGGAAGATTCTCAAGGGCAAAACCCTGGCTATGATCTTCGAGAAGCCGTCTCTTCGGACGAGGGTCAGCTTTGAGACGGGGATATTTCAACTCGGAGGACAGGCGATCAACCTGCAACCGATGGATATTCAACTCGGCAAGCGCGAGACCATCGCCGACGCTGCTCGAAACCTGGAGAGATTCGTCGATATAATAATGGCGCGCACGTTCGCTCATTCCACAGTCACCGAGCTTGCCAAATACGCCAGCATACCCGTCATCAATGCTCTTACCGACCTCGAACACCCATGCCAGGCGCTGGCGGATTTTCAGACGATTCTGGAACATAAGGGCCGGTTTGAAGGGCTGAAGATGGCGTTTTTGGGGGACGGCAACAACGTGTCGCAGTCTCTGATGCTGCTGGCCGCGAAAGTGGGAATGCACTTCACTTTAGGCTGTCCGGCAGGATATGAACCGGAGCCGACGACTCTCGCGCAGGCTCTAGCAGACGCCCAGACCACGGGTTCGATAATTGAGATAAAAAATGATCCAATTGAGGCTGCAAAAGACGCCGATATAATCGTAACCGATGTATGGGCAAGCATGGGCATGGAGGACGAGGCAGCCGAGCGGGAGAGGGCGTTTGCGCCGTTTCAGGTCAATGCAGCGTTGATGAGCCACGCCAGGCCCGACGCCATTTTTGAACACTGCCTGCCCGCGCACCGAGGGTCTGAAGTCACTGACGAAGTTATCGACAGCCCTCAGAGCGTAGTATTCGACGAGGCCGAAAACAGACTACACGCGCAAAAGGCAGTGATGGCGATTCTGGGGTGATGGTTGTCGGTTCTGGCAATTAGTGGTGTCCTCTCATACCAAATGTGGATTTTCACTTGCTGCTTCGGCGCCAAACCTCTTCACTCGCCCTGCGCATAGCGTCTATATTCTCAAATGGAGCGTCTCTTGGGATATCATCGCCGCTGCCGAGGATATACCCGGTTGGGCCGCAGCGTTTGATGGCTTCCACGCACAACCCGTAGACTTCCTCGCTTGAGCCATTCAACAGAGCCGACGTGCTTATCCCGCCTTTCAAACAAACCCTATCCCCCACGCGCCTTTTCGCATCAGCAAGCCCCTCAATATCCATCTGATCAAGCGGCTCTATGGCATCCACACCCGTATCGGCCATCATCTCAAGTATAGGCGACGAATTGCCGCAGATGTGCAGATAGACTTTGGCTCCCAGCTTGTGAAAAGCTTCGGCGGCTTTCGCGTGAAACGGCTGACAGAATCTTTCGTAATGGCGCGGGGATATTATACTCGCCGATGCCCAGGCGTCCCCGATATACACGCCATGCACCCCTGCCGTGATAGCTGCTTTGCCGATCTCTATAGAAATATCGGTCGCCTTTTCCATAACAGCCAGCACAAATCCGGGGTCATCGACTAAATCCAGCATCCCCTGATCCGACCCCCGCCACGCCACCAGCGAATTCATCGTCTGCCCCGCCGCGACTCCCGCAAGAAACACCTCGTCGCCAACACGCTCCACCAATTCCCTCAGCGGCTCCAAACAACCGCGTTCTTCGTAATACTCAGCCGTTGTGACGGTGATATTATCCAGATCACGTTTGTTTTTTAGGAGTGGGTCGGATGCAATATGTATCGCCTGGTCGTTTTCCTGAAGTCTGGCGTAAGGAGTTCCATCGGAGAAAGCAAGGCACTTCTCACCATCGACCTCCACCACCTGCCGATGCGTCTCCCAGCCGCGCTCCGGGCCCAGCCCCACTTCAATTCCGTCGAAGCCGAATCGCTTGATAATAGCCGCAGTGGACTCGAATTTCAGAGTTGGGTCGAGGTCCATATCGATCATTTTGCGACCAAGAACCCTCGATCCGATGTAGTTTGTGACCACGGGAAAGACCGGAATACGATCCACCGGTCTGTGTTCCATTGCGGCGATCACGCGCTCTTTTCCGTTCATTGTGTGCATCCAATATATACCGTGATAGGCGTCTTTACTTCGATGGTTGGGTCGGTGTCCAGGGTCAGTTTCAGCAGCCAGATAACGGAGATCGCGCTTCCTTCTATGGTCGGCGGCGCAGTTTTGGGCAGCCGGAGCTTAAATGGCGCCTCTATTAACATAGCAGATGGGTCTTCCGGCACGATGACGGCCATATCGACCCGGTCGCGCTGGATTTCTTTATCAACCGTCAGTCTAACCCACTCGCAGACCTCCAAAGACACCGTCACTCGTGGAATAGCGGCCCCTTTGGGATTAGATATCGAAAAACTGCCCTGAACGGCTTCTCCCATACCGACCATTCGCTCGACGAGTTCGATACTTGCCTTTATGTCGATAGGCTGCACGGTTCCGTCCGCCTCCGGGTATCCCAGCGCCATCGGTCTTCCTCTGTGCAGGCGCGGCATAAACATGACCTCAACGACCTTCGAGACTTTGATGGCCCGCCCGATAGCCGGTTGGAATTTGGCTGTCACGCGATATCGTATTTTGCCTGCTTTGCCTTCGTAGCTCGGCGGCAGCGAGGCGGGTAACGAAATTGAAAATGGATATATATGCTCTCCTGCGCTCAGTGTGCGTCCGGTGTATCTTCCCAGCACAGCGTTCCATAGCAGGGATAATCGCTCCGAAGCAAGTCGAGGCTCCAATGCGCCCGTCAGCAGCTTCTCCCTGTTAAAAAAAGAATGAGCCTTACGGAAAGCGCGAGCCAGGCCGATTCCTCTCGGCCGCTCCGACCCGTCTAAGGAGACGACCAGCGACCGGAGATTAACGCCCTGGTCGAGCCGAAGCGCCACCACGCCGCTGAGACGCTTTCCCGTCACGAAAACGTCCCGGCTAAGATGAAGCTCCAGGGTCGGAGTCGAGTTGGCTATTTGACCCTTGCCAGGCTTGATTTCTGTTGAACTTTCCATCAGCTTAAATGTTAGCCTTCGGCAGTCACAAATGCAAGCAACAGATAAGAACTCAATTTTGGTGAGCGCCCATTGAGATCCCCAAAAGAGCAAAAGTCTGAAAATGATGAGGAAAAGGCGTAACATTGCCGACCTCGGACATCGGAAAAGCTGCAGCGGGTTTCGGTTATGCAATCGGAAGGATTACTGTCAGGATATAGATAAACGCAATAATGTGCGGCTGAGTATGATTTCTGCGTCTGGAGGTTTGCGTATGAGGTTACTTCTGGCGGTTCTGATAATCATTGCTATTCCAACGTGCGGCATTTGCGCAAATAACGAGAAAGAGCGGGCTAAGGAAATGAAAATCTACATTCACACCGACCTCGAAGGCATCACCGGTATCGATACTTTCGAGATGATTCAAAGGGACAGCGGGCGCTATGACGAGTGCTGCGAACTTCTTATGGGGGATCTGAACGCGGCAATCCAAGGGGCATTTGAGGGCGGCGCCACTCACGTCACCGTGCTGGACAGCCACGGCGGCGGAGGCAACTTCGAACTCGAATTGTTGGATAAAAGAGCGGAAAACGACTTTAAGGCCAATAAAAAATGGTGGGGCAAGCTCGACGAGTCATATTGCGGCTCGTTTTTTATCGGTGCGCATGCGATGGCCGGCACCATAAACGGTTTTCTGGATCACACCCAGAACTCTCGCGAGTGGTTCAACTACTACATCAACGGCCGCAAGACCGGGGAGCTGGGGCAGTGGGCTTTGGTGGCGGGCAATTTCAACGTGCCGATGTTGATGGTCAGCGGAGACGAGGCGGCCTGTGTCGAGGCCAGGCAGTTTTTCGGCCACGTCGAGACCGCTATCGTTAAAAGAGGGATCGGCAGAAACAAGGCCGAGTGCGTCGATAAAGATGAATCCCGCAAGCGAATAAAAGAGGCGGCCAAAAAGGCGATGGCTCTGGTCGGTAAGGTTAAGCCGTATAAGGTCAGTATGCCGATGGAGATAGTGCTGGAGCTTTACAGGTCGGATTTCTGCGATAATAAGGTCAAAGACGGGCTTGAGCGAATCGACGCGCGCACGCTTCGCAAAGTTACAGACGATCCATTGGAGCTGCTGCCATAAACTTGGCGAAACGTGGCTGATAGCAAATAAACATAGCTGTCACGGTTCTGTTTGTAAATATGTCATCAATATTCATGGGTTGACTAGGAAGCATAACGTTATAATCTGGGTATAAGGTAGCCGTCTACGTCTAGCTAACAGGCTGACACACCTCAGCCATATTCTTGTCTGACGTTAGGGAGGGTTCACTCATGAGAGGACTTTGGCTGCTATTATGCCCACTACTAATTGCTGCCGCCTGCTTGCCGGCGCTCGCCACTATTCCAAGCTACAGAGGTTATACGGGACTTATGGTGGTGCCGACCGGCGATGCGCTTGGCAAAGGCGATTGGAACGCCGGCTTTTTCTTTGAGGATGTCGCCGGCACCACAGTCAATGACGTCGTGGTCAACTACGGCATCGCTCAAGGATTCGAGGTCGGTGTCGATGTTTTCAGACTCAATGAAGACTCCGATCGCCACACTTTGCTGAACGCGAAGTATAGGTTTATGCCGGAGACTATCAACACCCCGGCCATCGCCGCCGGAGTGGCCGATATCACCAACGATATCAAGACCACTGTCTACGCGGTCGCCAGCAAATCGCTCGGATGTAACTACAGGACGTGGAAGGGAGAGGCAATTACCCCACGGGTCCATGTCGGGTTTGGAGGCGGAAGGCTGAGCGGGTTGTTCGCAGGCGCATCCGCATATATCAGCAACCGCGTTCAGGTGACCGCCGAATGGGACTCGGAAAACGTAAACGTGGGTCTCAGGTTCAGAGTCACACCCGAATTCACTGTGCATGCGGGAGGGTTCAACCTCACAGATCGCGAGGACGACCCATTCTCCACAGGAGCCAGCTTCGGGGTCGGCGCGAGCTTCAATATGGTCTATTGATATTCTGCAACGTGACTCATTGTAATAGTAAAAGGGGAGGGCATTTTCGCTCCTCCCCTGTTGGCCTTGCAATCTTTGCCGTAGACTACGGGCCGCAGAGTGTGCAACGCGATATTCGAGCGATTCTGACCTGGTTGTTCTTTATCGTATTGGCTGCAAACTCCTTTACCTGGCAATCAAGCCCACGTTCCAATTCCACCTGGGACAGAGCTATCTCGTCCATATAATGCTGAACTAGCTGGGTCTTGTATTCTTCGTCGAAGGCCTTGCTTGCTGCAGGGACGTTGCAGATGTCAAAGCCTACCGTGCCGAGATTGGGCGCGCAAGCCTGCACTTCCAGACAATATTTGGTCCTCAGCCACTTCTGCGCTTTCGCGACTATATCCCTCGAATCCGCCACCGAGTTGATAGCGAAGTCCTGCAGATTAGTCGTCCCCAACCTGGTCGATGCGGCATGAGATATGGTCAATATCTGCAGATTCATCTGGATCATTGATTGCAGGTATGCTTTATCTGCTTCGACATCGCAAAGCTGGTTCAGGCAGTCTATTGCCTGCTGGGCGCACGCGCTTACCGACGCGATAGGGGCCAGCGTACAGGCTCCTGCGCCAGGGCCTGCCGGAACGGTGGTTGTGGTGATAACACAATTAGACGGGCACTCCGGTCGCGCACACGCCTCTTCATTCGGCTGTATTTTGGGGCAGGGGCACTGAGCCGGAGGGGTGCAACTGACAATTGAGCTGGGACAACACGTGACCGGCGGCGGGCACGGAGGCGCACACGGATCGCTGGGCCCTGCTCCGGGTGGAATGGCCGGAATGCACGGTGTAGCGCTGGTGACTGTCAGAGTCGAGCATGGCCCTGGGATATAGCTCATTCCCTGTCCCATCGCCGGGCAGGCGGGGCCGGCTCCTGCTGCGGCGCAAGGCGGTATTTCGCTGCCGCACGTGCCTACGCAGGCTTTAGGGTATTTATAAAGCATACCGTTTTGCACCACATATACATACTCAGCATCCACAGCGATGGCGATGTCGCCCGGATTGGCGGACTTGGCCGATACGATCCTCTGATTTGCATCCGGTGGCGCGGCCTGGCCGGAAAGTGTGGTTTCTGGGCTGGACTGTGCAGCATAAGCGCCGATGCTCACCACGACCAACACGGCGCAAAAACAGAACAGTTGGCGTTTCATCTGAATCTCCTCCTTAGAACTGGACGTTTTGTCAACAGGAGTCTTTTACCCGTAAACCACACAATTGGCTTGCCGATAGCCTGGTTATTTGTATATCTTATGTCTGTTTGGATTAAGTGGCTGAATATATGTGAACGGCTCAGTATATTAAAGCGGGTTTGCCGGATTCACTTGACCTGAGCGTGCACCGAATTGTGTCATCCTGCGCGAAGTCGCAGGATCTCGTACCAACTGCGCTTCGCCGTGGATTGGCGACTACTCGCGGAATGACGAGGGGTGGTAGCACGGAATGACCAGAAATAGATGGGTGGTGATCTCCGAATCACCACCTGTACACGATAAGCCAAGCCTCAATGGCCCTGATCCAGTTCTTTGACGAGCGCCGATAGACTGGCCACGCATTCGTCGCATATCTGCTTTCCGTACTCCGCGCTGGCGCCGTGATAATCGCCGAACACGCCGACTTTAATCGACGGGTTTTGGCCGATTCTTGCCACCTCGAATCTGCTGCCTGTGCGAGAGGTTTTCTCCGCGTAGGCGTCCTGATCCTCCCTGGCTTTCTCCAACTCGTCAGGCTTATCAAGCTCCGCCTGATCCATCTTCACCAGTTCAGGTTTCCAATAAAGCATCATCGAGGTTTCATACTTCCCGGCGTGATAATCGTGCTCATCGAACGACTTCATATACGTCTCGGAAAGCTCCCAAAACGGCACCAGATGAACCGAAAGCCCCTCCACCTCCGGTCGCAGTCGCTGGAAATAATCGGTCGCATCACGCGCCGCCGCTATACTCTCCGTGCCACCGTGGCCCAGCAGGATTATGATATTTCGAAACCCCTGCATCTGCAGACTCTGCATTATTTCTGTGAGCAGCAGCGCGAAAACCGGCGGGCTGATGTTTATGGTGCCCGGCAGCATTCCGCCTGAGAAATTGTAATGTACCGTCGGCGCCACAAAGCAGCCAGTGGCCTCGGATGTCCTGGTGGCGATCTGCTGAGCGTTGTGAATATCGACGCTCAGCGGCAAATGGTAGCCGTGCTGCTCGACTATCCCCACCGGCAGAATCACCGTCCGAGTCCGCTCCAACCCCGCCCTCACCTCTTTAACAGTCATATCGTACATTATGCGTGCTTGTGCCATCGTGTGTCCTCTTTATAGAAGTTGATTTAGTATAGCATGGAAGGCGGTTGTAGGTTGTCGGTTGTAGGTTGTCGGTTTACAATGCCACAATTTATGTCATTTCAAACGCAGTGAGAAATCTGCTTTTTTCGATGTCCGAGGTCAGGTGTTCGAGGTCCGATATTTTGGCTTTCGCCTCTTTCGCGTTTTCCCTTCGTTCTCAATAATGATCATTCATTCATCAACATATCATCTTGTCTTCACCGCAAGCCCGCCTCATTGTGGCCTTGTAATCATGTAAGCGACAGTTTTCCTATAAGGAGGGTTAATGAGGGCTAAACAGCGGGATGCAATCGAGTTGCTTTTGTGTCACCCGGATACGGTGGTGGCTGAGATGATCGGGGTACGGCTTTCGACCCTTAGAAACTGGATGAAATCGGCACGGTTCGCAAAAGCGCTACGGGATCGTGAGTGTGAACAGGAAATCGGGGCGCGAAGGATCGCTCGGCAGGCTGTGGTGAACTCGGCTGCGAAACTCTGCCAGCTTGCCGCTAATCCGGATAAGCCTGATACCAAGGTCCTCGTCGATGTGCTCAAAGTCAGCGGGGTATTCGATGTTGAGGGCGAGGATCCGGGTGCGGCGTTGGCAGAGGTGGTCAGGGCGGTCAAACTGGAGAGCGGCGATGAGTGACGCACCTGCGCGGCTGATGCTGGCCGATCATCTGTGGAGATGGAGGCCGCATAAGACCCAGAGGCAGTGGCTGCTAGCGGATGCCCGGGTCAAAGTCGCCTCATGTGGGCGTCGCTGGGGAAAAACCGAGGCCGCTGCGGTCGATGCAGCCAGCCTTGCAGTCCTGCAGCCCGGCTCGAAGCAGATGATAGTCTCCCCCACCTACGACCAGTCCAGGCTTATTTTCGACCATATTGAGCGGCTGCTTACAAGTTCGCGTCTGACTCGCCCGTTCACTAAAATCACCCGCACCCCATATCCCCGCCTGAATATTGGCCATAGCCTGATAATGGCGCGCACAGCCGACGACGACGGTCGCAACCTGCGCGGCCACTCAGCCGACAGGGTCATAGTAGACGAGGCCGCGTTTGTGCGGGATTCCGTGATAACCGAGGTCATATTGCCGATGCTGGCGGATAGAAACGGGCAGTTGGTGATGATCAGCACGCCGTTTGGCAAGAATCATTTCTATCGTGCATTTGTGAGAGGCGCGCAGGCGGATAGTTCGTGCGTATCGTTTAATTTTCCATCATGGGCAAACCCGCATATCAGCCGTGAGTATATCGAATCACAGCGCCACGAGATCAGCTCGCGGCAGTTTTCGGTGGAGTATGAAGCGCAGTTTATTGACGATGCCAACAGCATTTTCGCCTGGCAGGATATCGAGGCGGCTGTATCTGAAAGCGTCTCGACGATTACTGACGGGGTCGTGGTCGCCGGGATCGACTGGGCGAGGTATTCCGATTACACCGCAGTGGTCGCCGTGGCGGTGAATGAGCGAGGTTGTGAGGTGGTAGGTATCGACCGCTTTAATAAGATGGGATGGGACAGGCAGATCGAGCGCGTGGTGGAGTTTTTGAAACGACACAGGGCGGGTTCCGCGCTTACCGATTCGACTTCTATTGGAGATCCGCTGCTGGAACAGCTTCGCAGCAGGTTGTGGGAATCCGGCGTCGATGTGGCTGTCGAGGGATATACGTTCTCGAATCATTCCAAACGTGAACTTATAGAGCATTTGGCTTTGAAGTTCTCCCACCGGTCAATTTCCATTCCACGACACGAGCAGCTTCTCCGAGAACTCCAATATTATGAATACGAGTTGACCACCTCCGGCAACGTCCGAATGAACGGAAGGGCCGGAATTAACGACGATCTGGTGATCTCCCTCGCGCTGGCGTGCCATCAGGCGAAGGGGTTCTCTTATGATACTTCCTACCTGAGCCGCGTAGGCAGGGTGGCTGCGCAGAGCTGGTGAGGGTAGCGGGGAAGGGAAACGCGAAAGCCAGAAAATTGGGTCGAGAAGGTTTCGTCGGGCGCGTAGTGGCCGTGCCTCTGTCCCGGCCATATCGTGTTCCGCGAAGGGGCTGTCCGAGACGGAGATCGGACACTACGTATTAATTGTTGGATTTGGGGGTCGAACTGCAGACGTCTGACCTCGGACATCGAAAAAGCAGATTTCTCGCTTCGCTCGAAATGACGAGGGGGGCGCAACCGACAACCAATAACCGACAACCGTCAACCGTCAACCGTCAACCGACAACCGACAACCGACAACCAACCTCGAGGTGATACATGAAAATACCGTTTCTACCGCGCTTCGGTGGGCGGCGTTTGCCTCCGCTTAAGGAGACCGCATCCGCCGGGGCGTTTATTAAAGACTTCGATTCCTACAATCCGGATGATCTTATCGGCAAAAGAAGCTACTCGATATATGACCAGATGCAGCGTGACGCGCAGGTGCAGGCGTGCTTGACTATCAAGAAGCTGGCGGTGCTGTCGCACGGCTGGGAGGTGCATCCGGCGAGCAGCGAGCCGCGTGATGTGGAGATAGCCGACTTCGTGCGTTTTGCTCTGGTGGATATGCGCGGGTCGATACTCAATGTGCTGTATAACGTGCTCGACGCGCTGGCCAAGGGCTTCTCCGTGCTCGAAATTAACTACCATATTTTTGAGGATGGCCCGCATAAAGGCAGGGTTGGAATCGCATCGATCAAGGCCAAAGACCCATCGACATTCTCTTTCGATACAGATGAATTTCTGAACGTGAGATCGTTAAAGAGAACCGGGTTAGAGTCATCGCAGCAGGTTTTGCCATCGGATAAGTTCGTGGTTTATTCGCATATGCCCAGATATGAATCCCCCTACGGCACATCGGATTTGCGAGCTGCATATAAGCATTACTGGAGCAAGGACGTGCTGACGAGGTTTATGAACCTGTATCTTGAAAAGCACGGCTCCCCGACTGCGAAGGGTTCCTACAAACGCGGCACACCGAAACAGGCTCAGGAAGAGTTGCTTCGGGTATTGGATAAGATTCAGCAGCAGACCGCGATAGTGATCCCGGACGATGTTCAGGTCGAGCTATTGGAAGCCGGAAGAAGCGGGGAAGTGGGCTATTTGCAGGCCATTGAATGGCACGACAAGCAGATATCCCGCGCCATACTCTGCCGGACTCTGATGACCGATGAAGGGGTCCGGGTCGGCAGTTACGCGCTGGCCAAGGTGCATCTGGACGTATTGAAAATGTGCCTGCACAAGCTCAAACGCGACCTTGAAGAGGCTGTGATGCGGGAGCAGGTTATTAAACGTCTGGTGGATTTCAATTTTTCAGCAGAAGCGTATCCTACGTTCAGTCTCGGCCCGTTGGAGGATGCGGACGTCGCGCAACTTACGGAGGTGATCGGCAAGCTGGTGGATGGGCAGGTCATCAGGCCGGACGAGGAGTGGATAAGGGGCTATCTCGGCCTGCCGACGGGGAAGAAGTAAACGCGAAAAAGCGAAAAGAGCGAAATCCAGAAAATAATGAAATATACGGTGGTGTGGCCGCGCGAGTTGCCTGGTCGAATTGCGAACGTCTGACCTCGGACGTCGAAGTGTAGTGGCCGTGCCTCTGTCCCGGCCACATGGTGCTCGGCGAACGGATTGTCCGAGACGGAGATCGGACACTACGTTTTGGAAGTTAGAAGTTGGGAATTGGAGGTTGGAATTGGTTAAAAAGCAGATTTCTCGCTTCGCTCGAAATGACAAAGGGGTGGGCACCAACCGACAACCGACAACCGACAACCCAAAAGGAGACCTGTATGATCGAACGTGAAGCAAAATTATTTGAGGCCGGGAGTTATCCTGACCGTGGGATCGAGATTACTGAGGAGGATCTCGATCGGATTATCGCAAATACCGCGGATGCGCCGTTGCGTATTGAGCATTCCGCGACGCCATTTGACGGCGCCCTGGGAGTTCTGAGAAGCGTCTATCGCAAAGGCAGGGAGCTATTCGGCAAGCTGTGCTTTACTAAGGCAGCGTGGGAACTCGTCAAAGCCGCTAATGCTAAAAGGCTGTCTGTGGCTATTCTTAAGGATAAAAGCGGCATATCGGAGGTTTCTCTGGTCAGGGAACCTAGAATAGCCGATGCAACAGTCTTCGGCGACTCAGAAGCGTTCCGGCTTGATACAGAATTGAGTGCGGATTTCAGCGGAGTCGATGAGGTTTTGCGACGTGAATTGGCCGATAAGGACGCTCAGATTCTCGTAGATCAGCTCAAACGAGACGGCAAAATAGCCCCCGCAGCGGAGGTTTTCGCCAAAGCTATTCTGCGCTCGGAAGATAGCAGCACCATCACCTTCGCCGAACGGCCGACCCCGATCTCGACGGTGTTCAAGTGGTTTTTGGAATCGCAGCCGAAGGTCATCGAGTTCTCTGAGCTTGCGCCCGCCGATGGCGAGGTTGAGGAGCCGGAACTATTTACCAAACTCGGCGTCAGCAGCAATCTGGTGGAGAAATACAGGAACAGGTAGGTCAGCGGCGAAATAGTCGGAACGATCCGATGTAGTATCCCAAAGGCAGCATCAAAGGTGACACGGCGGTCAATAATGCCAGGTCTCGGCTGGCGCCGAATACTGTGCGAAGGGCAAAGGCGAACACAAAGATGCACACGCCAGCCGCTGTAAAGGCGATTAATAACGCACGGCGGGCACGAACGGTGAGAATAGAGGTGGCTAATCCCCATAAGAACCCGGTCACCAGCGACACCGTGAACACGGTCATGCCGCTGCTCTGACGGGCAGCCCATTTTACAGCAAGCCCGCAGATCACAACGACCAAAATCAGCTTGCCAAAGCACCCCGCCATACGACGGTAGCTGAGGCTTTCGATCTCGCTGCGTATGCGGTCGCCGCGCATACCACCCTCCTGAAAAGGATATTCCGAACGATGATCGGATACTACTCTATTCCCTGCCACCAGGCAAAAAACCTAACCCCCTGTTATTTGAAAGGAGACATAATGACAGCTATCACACACGCAAGAGAGGCAAAGCGCAAGGACGGACAGATAATCTGCTATCCAATCGCCGCAGTAAAAATCCCCCAAAGGAGCGCTGGTGAGCATCAACACCAGCGGTTTTGCAACAAACGCCACCGACACCGCATCTGAGACATTCGCAGGGGTCGCTTACGAAACCGTAGACAACTCCGCCGGCAATGCGGGGGATACTTCCATTAAAGTGCAGACTACCGGCACATTTATCTTCGTCGACGGCGGAGGCAACGGCGCGCAGACTGACGTCGGAGTGGCGTTTCATGTGGCGGATAATCAGACTGTCACCGACGCCGCGACCACGGCAAACCTGGTCGCAGGGGTGGCTGTGGAGTCCATTTCCGCGACAGCAGTCAGAATCCGAATCGACAGGTACGCCAGTTAGCAGGTGAACCGGCCACGGTTGCAGAAAATTCTGGTATGAAACTTCAGTATGCCGAATTGACCAGTATTAACGATGAATTGCTGCTGCCGTGGCTCGATTTGTATGAGACCTCGTTTCCGCCGGAAGAGAAGATATTAGTCTCCAGGTTCTTTCGATTCCTGGACCCTGATTTTAAGGAGGACGGGGTGGAAAGCCGCCTGGTCGCCGCATTGGACGAGCACGGGGAATTTGTGGGGCTGATGTTTTATCGCATCAGGGCCGAGACTGGGGTTTTCTCACTCTGGTATCTGGCTACCCTGCCGGAACTTCGAGGCAGCGGTATTGGAGCCGAATGCTACCGCGAAGTGTTAAGAAGAGCGCAGGAAAGCGGATCGTCATTTGTGTTCTTCGAGGTGGAAGTGCCGGAGGATTCTCCTGATGCGGAAATCGCTCGCAGGCGGATTGAGTTCTATCGAAGACTCGGCGCGAAACTGCTGCGAGGTATTCGGCTGACGCAGAAGATGGGGAATCACGCTCGTGAGGTGCAGATGAATATTATGATTCACCCGCTCAAACCTGTCACTCCTCAGCAGGCGTTCGAACTTGCAACCCAATATGTCGACAACGAAGGCCTCAGCCAGGTAGGAGAGTTGGCGCTGGAATAGACTTGCTGACAAAGCTAAATTAAACCCACCGGCCCGGTGCTATATGCGCCGGGCTTTTTTATGCACCCTCAAATCTACATTCAAACAGGAGAGATATGTATGCCACTTACAAGATCGGATATGCCCAGGCTCCTGGAAGATGGGCTTAAAACAGTGTTTTTCGAGGCTCTTGATGCGGCCGTTGGGGATTATTCCCGCATCGCCACGGTCATCGGTTCCGAATCGGATCAGGAGGTCTATTCGTGGCTTGGCGCGGTTCCGTCTATTAGAGAGTTCACCGATGAGCGGATGCCGCTCGGGCTGCTTGAGCACGATTATACAATTCGCAACAAGACCTGGGAGTCTTCCATAGCGATAGAGAGAGCCGCGATTGAGGACGACAAGTATGGTCAGATCAAGCTGCGGGTGGTGTCGCTGGCGCGCGAGGCGAAGCGACATATCGACGAGCTTGTGTTCGGCCTGCTGAAAGATGGGTTCACCGGCAAGTGCTACGATGGCAAGGCGTTCTTTGCCACGGATCACGCTGAGGGGGATTCAGGAACACAGTCCAATAAGGGCGCCTCGGCGCTGTCGGCCACTTCGCTGCAGAGCGCGATTACTGCGATGATGAAGTATCGTGACGATCGCGGTAAGCTGATGGGGGTGACCCCGGACATGCTGGTGGTGCCGCCGGATTTGCAGTGGGTCGCGATGGAACTGCTGGAGAGCGCCTATTGGCCGGAGGAGGGCAGCACCACCGCCAGGGCCGCCTCTAATGTGCTCAAAGGCAAGCTGGATCTGCTCGTTTCCCCGTATCTGACCGACACCAACGACTGGTTCGTGCTTTCGACCAAAGGCGTCGTCAAGCCGATTATTCTCCAGAATCGCACGCCGGTAGAGTTCGCCGCACTTGAGGCGGATTCGGAGAGCGGGTTTATGCGCGATGAGTATGTATATGGCGTACGGGCCAGGTACAATACCGGCTATGGTCTCTGGCAGATGGCCTACGGCAGCCAGGTGTCGTAACGATTTATGCTTAAACAGGCCGGGCGATGTCCCGGCCAAAATCACCTGTTATCGACAAGATACGGAGGAGATATGGAGAATCTTAAAAACATAATGCCAGTGGCTGTGCATCTGGCATCGGGCGGCAGCGCCAGGGTCAGGATAGGTGGCCAATCTGTGCCTCTTGAAGACATCAGCGACGGCAGCTTTGACGTGGAAGGCGGCACCGGATTTCGCCTGTTTTATGTCGATGCTTCGGGCTCGATCGGGACAATGCTGATCGGATATGAGACTCCGTTGGACTTGTCCAACGCATCTCTTGTCACGAGCGATATGGAGATGCTCAGCGACGATGTGCCGGCGGGGACAACTGTATATTTTGCACTGGTGGATGCCGATGGAGACCCGGTGCAGGGAGGCGAGGGCGACGTGCTGCACGTTTCGATTTATGGATAGGAGGTACAGATGGCGATTTCAATCACAGCCGCTGAAGTCAAACGAAAAGCCGGCATAGATTCGTCGGATACAACCTACGACACCGCTATAGCCGCTCTTATCTCCGAGATGCAGGGGCCTGTTGAGTATTCTATAGCTGATATCTATCTAAACGATACGGCCAACAGTAAGCTGCAGGCGACGCTGAAGCTGGGAATGCTTGAGATCATCTCAGGGGAGTTTATCGAGCAGATGCGGCGGGAGATCGGAGCCACGGAGCAGTTCGGCATCGCGGGAGTTACCATAGGGCCTTCAGGTGTGAGCGGTGTCGAGATGATTCGACAGGGTGCATCGAGGCTGGCGCCGTTTCTTAAAAGCGCGCTTCCAATGGACTTCGATACGCATAGCTTGAGCACGACTTCTGATGCTGATACAACTTTCGCGTTGGACAGGGAGGTGTAGCGGATGAGCTTTGCCGAACGGTTTGCAAGCAAATTAGATCGCTTCGGCGAGGAATACACCACAGGCGGAAACACACATATGGGGATATTTAAGCTGTTGGACCCCGGCGCTATGAGCCTGTACCTCGACGACATCGAACGCATGGGCATCACCCACCCTGCTCTGCTTATGGCGACCAAGCCTGACGTAGTCATCAACGTTGCGGACACCGTGACCCGCAATGGTCGAAACTACACCGTCCTCAAAACAGCCGTCCACTATATCGCAGGCGTGGCAATAGTTCGAATTGCCATTCTAAACTAACCCGCCAACCAACAACCGACAAGGAGCCACTATGATCAGACTAGACAGCGTTTCTACTCAGGACTGGGTTACACTCGCCGTAGGCGTGACCGGTGCGCTTACTGCTTATTTAAGCCAAAAGGACCGGCTGCCGCGGTGGGCGCGGAAATGGCTTAAGCGCATCGGGACAAACCGCATCACGGATGCAATCGAGCGGGCGGGCGCGATTACGGAGCTTTCTCCGGACGAACGCCGCCGCCAGGCCGTTATTTATCTGCAGAAACTGTGCGTGGCGGAGTTGGGATTTCCTGTTCCGCAGAGCATAGCGAACCTGCTTGTGGAACATATATATCAACAGTGGAAACGAGCGAGAAGTTAATGACTGATGCGGCCAGGAAGCATTATTTGATTGCTTTGGATGCAGGTCACGGCGCAGACCGTGGCCTGCGTTATACGGGTTGTGCCGCTAATGGAATGGTTGAAGACGTGCTTGTTTTGGATTTCGTCACTCGAATCGGCCATCATATTCGTCTGGCAGGGCATAAGACCGTGATTACCAGGCCAACTAACAGGCTCGTGGCACTGGGCATGCGGGCAAAGATGGCGATAGAGTCAGGTTGCGATATGTTTGTCTCCGTCCATGTGAATGCTGGAGCTGCCTCGGCAAATGGCGTCGAAGCGTTTGTGGCAAGCGGGGATAAACGGAGTTATGCGATTGCCGGTCGACTGGTCGATCGGCTAACCAGAAATGACCTTCGCTGTCGAGGTCCGAAATGGGATTACCAGAGCCAGCATCCGCGTTTAAGGGTATTGCAGGATACTTATCGATATATGCCGGCGGTGTTGCTGGAGATCGGGTTTCTGACGAATGCTCACGACTCTGCTTTGCTGAGGGACAAATACTGGAGAGAACGGGTCTCTATTGATACAGCCGAAGGTATTATAGCGTCTTTGGCGAAGTGATATTGGAACAACAGACATAGGCGAGTCGTAGAAATATAATGATGGACGAGCAAATTGACTCCGACAACGCAACCCCGGCCAAAAAACGCTTCAATGCAGCAAGGGTGTATAGCGCAGTAGTAACCGGCATCTTACTGTTGATGTGCGGCATAGGTGTGCGAATCTTTCCGATGACCGGCGTTATCAGAATTCTGCTGATAGCGACGCTTCTGAGCTGTATTTTCACTGGGCTTGTGTTTTTATTTACTGGTATTGGAAGAAGAAACGCGGCCGTGTGGCCGACGGTGTTTTTCGTGGCGTTGTTTGTGGTGTGGACGGTGCTTGGCAGCAAGCCGCCGAGTATTAACTCGCTGCGAAGCACCTATTATAAACGACTCTATGCGCTCGTGGGCACTCCGTATCAAATTAACGGAGAGACCAATTTGGGCATTGACTCCGCCGGGCTTGCCAGAACTGCGTTGTGGCAGGCGATGGTGCGCCAGGGGGTTAAGGAGTTTAATCCCCGCCTGCTGGGCACATATTTCTGGCGTTACTGGTGGCGTGATATGAATGCTGCGGATATCGACCGTGGAAAATACGGGTATACGCGGCTGATCGGTCACGCTGATAAGCTGGCCGGATTTGATACGAACACCATCAAGCTGGGTGATATGGCTGTGGCTGATGGCAAGCACGTTATGATCTACTATGGCAAGGGACAGTGGATCGAGGCCAGCGAAATCGACGGAAAAGTGGTTGTCAACAAGGCCCCTGCAAACTCCAGGCGAAAATGGTTCAACAGACCTGTGCGTCTGATTCGCTGGTGCATTTTCGATAAGTGGTAGTCCTCGCGTTCAAGAATATTTCCCCTCAAACTTCCGGCTGAATCTGCCGAAAATGCTTCCTGTAGACACATTAAATTTATAAGGGTGTGCAATCAGGAGGTTTCGCAGTGAACTCTGAATGGTTCGATTATATAGACGAAGACGCATCAGATAGCCAGGAAAGCTCATTTTACTGTCCCTACACAAACACCGATCAATGCGCATTACTCACCAAAGGCTGGCAGCCTCAGGAGCTTTGCAGCGTATTGGAATGCCGCCAGCTTAAATTGGTCAAGCACGATCATCGCCCAAACAAAAGGCACCGCGCCGCATAGAGTTTGCCCGGTATTCCAACAGGCGTACAATGCCAGGCCCGGCTCAGGCGGTTTATGCCCTTGCGAGCCGGGCGGCGAGGAGAGTATGAGTTGTGCGCTATTCACTTAGTTGTGGGTGGGTTGGTGGCGCTCACCTCCTTTGGCCGGATCGTTATAATAACGTAGTGATGTTGGTTATGCGATCCAGCCAGATGTCATCGACATCTCCGATCAAACAGGCCCCATACATCGGCACGTAGCTAACGTCGTGGACGTGTAGGACCTGGGTTTGCTGGTTGCCGTGTCGGTCATTGAACGTGACTGTGCAGTTCTTGCCTAGATAGTTTTTTGCCTCGGGTATCAGCATCGTTTCCGCCTCCACTGTTGCCGGTAATGTCAAGAAGCCGAGCCACCAAGGCGAATTGCCGGAAATCAAAGACCGCCAAACTGAGCAGGTGGCACCACCTGACTCCGACAGTCGCTGATCACGGGCAACTCCTACTTTGGCGGCTCGGCCAACATACCGTGGCGGCGTTTGTGAACGGGTATTTTATGGACCACCCTTCGCTGCCCGGCTTAGTCCCGATAGCTTTGCGTCCCCCGGTTTCCCGGAGTTTGCCTTTATCATCAGTAGTTGCTTCCATATAGGTTATGCCACCTCAACATGCATCTGCAACTGGCGAGATTACGGGTTTTGTAGATATTCATTGCAAAATATATTGTCCGCATGATAGACTTCCACAGGAATCGTGCGTCTTATACAACAGAAACAAATCACGGCCGTCACCGGCTAATTTTTTGAAGAGGTGAATATGAACCAGGCAGAAGCGACGATTGATGCGAAAGAAAGGATGTTCAGGACTTTCACCTACTTTCGGGTGCCCTTAATGACGCTGGCATTCTTTGCTGTTCTCGCGTTTATTCATGACGTGAGGATGTTTTGGTATGGTGCACCGGTCGCACTGCTTGGCGAACTGATCCAGATGTGGGCGAGCTCACAGTTACTTAAGGATCGCCACCTCACCATATCGGGGCCGTATTCGCACGTGCGCAATCCGATGTATATCGGTCGTTTTGTGCTGGGCCTGGGGTTCTTTATAATGATAGCTAACCCATATGTCGCAGCGGCGTATGTGGTGTTGTTTGCTATTTACGCACATCTCAGAGTCGGCAGAGAAGAAGCCCGTCTGAAGAAAATATTCCATCCGGACTATCAGCACTACTGCTCCGAGATAAGACGCTGGCTGCCCAGACTTAAGCCATACTCCCGATCCGAGGCCAAGAACGCAACTTGGAAACAGTTGTGTGAAAATCACGAGAACATCAACTTGATGGTTGTGGTTTTTGTGCTTGTGCTTACTTACTTGCGCATCACAAATATAAGCTGGACTCCTTAATCCGAAGTTTAGACCTCAGCACGGTCTAGGTATAGCCTATTCATTGAGGATGAAGGGGCTATGACATGCACGACGATGAGGTCTTTACAACCTGGATCAAGAACCTTGACGATCTGCCGGTAGCCGTAGTCTATCTGTGTGGGGAATTGGACGCCTCCAGTGTGCCCGCGCTGCTGGGTGACCTGTATGAGGTAATCAACGGCTATCGCAGCATCCTGTTCGATGCGCACCTGCTCTCATATATCGACAACACCGGCCTTGGTGCGTTGCTTTCCATCAAACAGGCCATGCAGAGCAGCGGCCGCGGTCTTTGTATAGTCGGCGCACACGGGCTTTTAACGAAAATCCTGTCTGCCTCAGGCGCGGATGTCGAGTTCAGATGTTATCAGACCGCGGAAGAGGCTATGGCAGACGTTGCGATGCCGGGGTGGTAAACAGGCCGGACGACTTTCGCCCGGCCCGCATGTCAAATGTTAGTGCCGATTTACGATATATGCAGTCAGCACCGGAGAGCCTGCCCCTACGATTACAGAGCCTCTCGCCGATACATAGTCGCCATTGGCGAGGTTGTGGTTAGGATACACAACCTTGACCAGCTCACCTGAACCGTCGTCCACAAAGAAACTGCCCGGATCTTCCGTTATCGTGACCCGACCCCAGACGGTAAAGACGAACTTCGTAGCGGCAGCCATTATGATGCTGTCATGCAATGCCTTGTTTGTCAGCCCCACGGCTCGGACTGTGTTGTATAACCAATCATATCGGCTCGAATTGCCCGCTTCGTCGTAGGCCATCACATAGACCGTGTGTGCACCTAAACCCTCAGCCGCCGGCACTTTACCGGTCCAGAGGTTGTTGTCGCCTTTGGTCAGATAGATGCCGTCTGCTATTACCGCAGCAACCCCGTAGTCGTCGAGGACCCTCACCGTAACGTTAATCGGATCACCACCGGACAAAAGCCAGGGTTCGTAGCTTAGAGACTGGATATGCGGATCGGTTTTATCGTGAATAAACTCCGCACTGACCTCAGTCCCGGCGTTGCCCGCTGCGTCGACTGCCCTTACGTAAACGGTGTGAACGCCGTCGTCGAGTTTCAGCGGAACCACCGCCCACGGGCTGGTGGCGGCCTCGTATGGATTGTCATCGACCTTTAGTTCATAAGAGAGATCATTAGCGTCGGTGGAGCCGCCGAAAGTCGCAGTTACGTCCGGACCGTTGGTAAGATTCTTATTCAACGACAGTGTCGGCGCGGTCGGTGGGGTATTGTCGACTATAAATACGTCACTTGGCCCTGCTACAGGTGCGGAGTTGAGCGACTCGTCGTGCGCTGTGCCTGCCGCAATGGATATGCCGATAGCGCCGTCCCCCGTGATATCGGATATGGTCACAACACGAACGGACCCTTCTTCACCGGAGACGTTGACCGTACCGGTTGCGTCGCCCGTAAGGTTTAGAGTTATGTCCTCAGTCGAAAGGCTGATGGAGTCTGCTCCCTCGTATGTTACCTCGAAGCTGACGGGGCCGCCCGCCGTTATCTCTACGGACGGCTCGCTTATGGTTATTGTTGGCGGGGTATTGTCAACTATGAACGTATCGCTCGGCCCTGCCGACGGCGTCGGGTTGCCAATCTCATCTTCGGCGGTGTTCGCAGCGACAGAAATGCCTAACGTCCCGTCTCCTGTGATATCGGAGATAGTTACTGTACGGGTGATAAGCCCTTCCCCGGAAACCGATACGACGCCGTCGGCTGTGCCGGTTTTATTTAAAGTCACGTCGTCTGCGGTCAGACTGATGGACGCAGCGTCGGCGTAAGATATCTCAAATGTGACAGGCCCGGCAGCCGTTACTGTCGCTGACGGCGCTCTTATCTCGATGACCGGTGGGGTATTGTCCACCGCGAAGGTCACCGAAGGCCCGGCCGCCGGAGCTTTATTCCCAGCCAAGTCGGTGGCCGTGCCCATAGCTATGGAAATGCCAAGTGTGCCGTCTCCGGTTATGTCGGATACCGTCACCGTGCGCTGGGTGAGGCCACTGCCGCTGATAGAAACTGTTCCGTCAGCGGAGCCGGTCTTGTTTAAGATGACGTCCTCGGCGCTCAGGGTTACCGCCTCGCATACGCCGTAAGTTACTGTGAATGTTATAGGCCCCGAGCGAGTTTCCGCACCGGAAGGTGAACCGATGCTTATGGTCGGCGGAATGTTGCCGACTGTAAACGTGGCGCTCGGCCCTGCTCCGGCTGAGAAATCTCCTGCCGGATTGCTTGCTGTTCCGGCCGCTATTGATATGCCGATGCCGCCATTGCCCGTTATGTTGGTAATAGTCACGGTGCGGCTGTTGTTGCCGGTTCCGGTGACGCTGACGCTACCATCGGCGGTGCCGGTGGTGTTCAGGGTTATATTATTGGCGCTCAGGGTAATGGAACTCGCGCCCTGATATGTTACGGTGTAGCTAACCGGGCCGACGTTGGTTATTGGCGCCGACGGCTCGGAGATTTGAATGGTCGGCGGTTGGGTGTCCGGTTTCATCGTCGCTTCCGAGGCCCACGCCGATCCGGCAAAGCTGCCGTCGATCGCCTGCACGCTCCAATAGTAGGTTCGAGGCGCCAGGTTATTAATCTGCCAGCTCAGGTTGTTGTAGGCATTGCCCATCTCCAGGACGTTACGTTTGCCCGTCGAATAATTCGCCTGGCCGGAAACTATGTCGGCGGCTCCGGGCGTCGTGCCTACTCGGATATTGTATGTCAAACCAGCTTGAGGTGTCTGCGCATCGGTGGCGGCAGCCCAGGACATGGTCAGGGTATTATTTTCAAATGTAGCCGATAATCCGCCTGGCGGGTTCGGAGCCGTGTTGGCGGCAGCGGTCAGGTTCCGGTAAATAAACGTTCCGGGAAATCCGCCGGCGGTCTCTCCGCACAATAACAAATCCGGCTTGCCATCGTCGTTGCAGTCCGTCCACGCCAGGGCTGTATGTTTATAGCCCACCTCGCTGATGGCAACCGGATATACCGTAAACGTGCCATCCCCATTGTTGACGCAGACTCGCGGCAGACTCGGTGACGTGTTCTGTTCGCCTAACAATATTAAATCAAGCGTGCCATCGAAGTTGAAATCCCCCCACTCCAAAGCCCCGCTGGCTCCTGGCAGACCGAGGTCTTGTTCGATGAAGCCGCTGCCCGTATTACGGCAGATGCGGGTGATTTTTGTGCCGTCCGTACGTTCTCCGCAGAATGCGAGGTCGAGCTTTCCGTCGTTATCGTAGTCCCCCCAGCACACCGACGCCGATGTCACCCCGGTCAGATTAGCGTTTATATCGGTAAACTGCCCGGCGCCTTCGTTGTGGTAAATCTTTGTGATCGGGCCGCTGTCGGAGTTGCCGGCAATAGCGAAATCAACCCTGCCATCATTATCATAATCAGCAAACGCCACCGAGCACTCCGAAACGCCCGGCAGAGCCAGCCCTGTGACCTCGGCAAATGAGCCGTCTCCGTTGTTGTGAAACAGTTTAGTTATGCGTCCGGAGGCCGATTCCCCCGCCAGCAACACATCCGGTTTGCCATCGTTATCGAAATCGACCCAGGCTACTGCGCCTTTTTTGACGCCTGGAAAGACCGCGTTTGCGACAACCGGCCACGTAGTGTCGTTGTTGCGATAGAGTTTCGTCACAAGCGCACTACCGGTGTCGCCCGTCACAATAAGGTCGGGTTTGCCGTCGTTGTCATAATCACCCCAAGCCAACGCGGGGTCCTGCACCCCGGTAAGGCTGGCATTGATGGCGACATAGTCCAACCCGGCGTCCGATCGCCAGATTTGGGTTACGGGTTTGTAGCCATTGATTTTATAGTCGTATTTTAGCCCGGCAATGGCGATGTCCATTTTGCCGTCTTTATTAAAGTCTGCGCTGGCGACATCCCCTCGCAAAATATCGTTAATAGACGTGCTGTAGTACGAAAAGTATTGCGGAGTGGCCAGATAATCCTGACTGGACACATTTGAAGAGAGGTTGGCGTAGGAGTAATTGGCAGGTTGGAATAATTGTGACCCCTCCGGCCCCACTACTCCGCTCCAGCCTTGTGCCAGGCTGATGGAATACGAGCCATCCGCAGCCGTAGTGGTCGATTGCCCGGTACTGGCTCTCACAGTTACGCCGCTCACACCGGCGCCAAAGGTGTTTCGCACGTATCCTGAAATCGTGAAGTTCGCGGCCAAAGCCCCGCACGCCGATAATGATAAAATAACGGCCGCCAGGCCGATGCATATCCACAACCGATTGAGTTGCATACTACTTATACCCTTCCTACTCGGACTATCCCCAAACCAAGCACATTTACTGATGTATGATTCCATAAGTAGTGTAGCATGCTGAAGTACTAAAAAGAGGAGTCTGATCACAAATCAGGTAATGTTACCGATCCTGGCTGGAATATTTCAACAGAATGTAATCTCCGATATGAAGCAAATCTTTCCCGCCGGCCGGCAAGCTCTCCGTTCTGTCTCTCTGAGCCACCACCAGATGCTCATCGCTCGGCAACAGAGCGGCGTCGTCAATCCGTCTCACGGGTTTTCCGGCATAAAAACCTACTTGCGGTTGGGGAGGCGAGAGACGAAACGCATATGCGGGCAATTCAGTCTCAGACAGGGTCGCGCCCATTTTCATCGCCGGGACAGCTTCCGTTCGTGCGGCGATCGGCAGCCCGTATTTTACCGCTACGATAAGAAACAGACTCATTCCGGCGCAAAAAGACCCAAACGCCAGCTTCGGTAAGTTGAACCTCAGCATCACATATCCCGTCGCACATCCGATCATCAACGCCAGCCCCATAGGCACGAGCGCGACCTGCAGACCAGGGATCGGATCGTGCAAACGCGAGGCGGCAATCAGCATCGCAACCCCAATCACGCACGATGTTATTAACGCGGCTAGGGCTGATTTTCGCAGCGGCGCCATATTTTTAGACTCACCCGCGTATTCCCACAGCACACCCACCGCGATCGCGCACGGCGGGAACATCGGGAAGATATACGCAGGCAGCTTGGATCGCATCACCGAGAATATAACGAACACCACCGACATCCACGTTATAAAAAACACGGCGCAAATACCCGCCTGCGTCTTTTTGCGCCCTTTTGCTCGCAATGCCAATATCCCGGCCGGAACGAACATACTCCACGGGAAGAATGATATGGCAAACATCGGTACATAGGCGTAAAACGGCAAATTGTGCTGGAAATCCTGGCCGAGCGCGCGTTGGATGTTGTGGTGTACGATGAACTCCCGAAGAAATGAACCCCCCGTTTTTAATGAGACGAGAGCATACCACGGCAAGGCAATCAATAGAAAGATCGCAGCCCCCGTCAGAGGCATCATGTCTCGAATCGATGGCAGATCCACGCCGTACCATTTCCTGCAGATCAACATAAATAATCCGACAGTCGCGATTATCAACACAGCCCCGGCAGGCCCTTTGATCATCACCGACAGTCCCATCCCAGCCCAGGCGAGGTTATATGTCCATCTCGGCCAGCGGCCCGTAAGCGCCAGCAAAAATGCACCCAGCGATACGGCAAGAGCAAGCGAGAATGCCGCATCTAAAACAGCCATACGTGCCAGCCCGGCGCCCAATATCGAACAGGCTAATACAACCCCTGAGATCAATCCCGTTCGTTGGGAGAAGATTCGACTCCCCAAAAGCACAGTCACACCGACCAGCAGAGTCATCGCGATTGCAGAGGGGAATCGAGCGGCAGATGAGTTAGCCCCGAACAGGCTTATCGCTGCCGCCTGTGTCCAGCACACCATAGGAGGTTTGTCGAAGAACGGCTCCCCATTGCTGGTGGGCACGATATAATCGCCGTTGTCCAGCATCTCCCTGGCGCAGGCGGCGTAGACTCCTTCATCGAAGCCTATTAGAGGTACAGCCCCCAGCCTCCAGAAGAACAACACCCCGCACGTTATCGCCAGCAGAAGGAGTGATCGTCGATTCATCATGCATCATCAGTATGATATGCCGGCAGCTCGGTTTTCGGTCTGAATAACCACAGCGATAGTTTGCCGCTTACGACTCCCAACACCGCTCCATAAAGCACATCGAAAGGAAAATGGACACCCAAGTATACCCGTGATAAACCAACTAATCCCGCAACGGCAAATAATATCCATCTCAACCGCGGAGCATAAGCAGCCCACACCACTGTCGCTGCGAATGTCACAGTGGTGTGGCCGGAAGGGAAGCTGTGTACGAACCGTGGGCCATCGGGCAGCCTTATATCAAAAAACAGCAACGGAGGACGTGGCCGGTCGCATATAAATTTGCCAATTTGTGAGAACAATAGCGCAGCCAGGCAAGCGACCAGCATCGCGTATGCGGCAGTTCTCAAGCGCGGTTTTTTAATGGCAAACCCTGTGAGTATGGCGCCAAGCCCAATACCCACCTGAGTAGCTCCGATGCCAAGATAGGTAAAACCGATCATAATCGGGTCAAGCCACCGAGCGCCAAGCCCCAGATTTATGGCCTTAAAAACGGACTCATCGTAGAATGCGATGAAATCCCGAATACTCTGAATATCCAATACCGCCAATGCGCAGGTCATACCGATGAATTATAGCGTACCCCGCTCGCCAAACAAAACGCGATTTTGAATCTCCAAAAAGATGGGCAAAAAACCAAGTGGAACGGTGGATGCACTTGACAGCAATAGACGCAAGTGATATAGTATCATCAAGTATCATTATGATGATAGTATAAATGCCTAATGGCTTGTTTGATTAACAATCAGATCGGGTATCAATTATTCGCGGAGGTGAACTCAATTGGCTAAGACAGTAGGTATAGACCTTGGCACCACCAACAGCGTGGTTGCGGTTATGGAAGGCGGGGAGCCGGTAGTTATCCCGAACTCCGAAGGCTCCAGGACGACCCCTTCGGTGGTCGCATTTACAAAGAGCGGCGAGCGGCTTGTCGGGGTTACTGCCAAGCGGCAGGCGGTGCTCAATCCGGATCATACCATTTCCTCAATTAAGAGGGAGATGGGGACTGATCACGAGACAAATATCGATGGCAAGAAATATTCTCCGGAAGAGATTTCGGCTATGGTGCTGCAGAAGCTGAAAGCCGATGCTGAGGCGTATCTCGGCGAAGAGGTCACCCAGGCAGTAGTTACGGTACCCGCTTATTTTAACGATATGCAGCGCACGGCCACCAAACATGCGGGCGAAATCGCCGGTATGGAGGTGTTGCGTATCATCAACGAGCCTACGGCGGCGGCGCTTGCCTATGGGCTGGATAAAAAAGGCAACGAGACCGTTCTGGTTTGGGACCTCGGTGGAGGCACGTTCGACGTGTCGGTGCTGGAAGTAGGCGAAGGCGTATTTGAGGTCAAGTCTACCTCTGGGGATACCCAACTAGGCGGAGACGACTGGGACCAGAGGCTGGTCGATTATATCTGCGACGACTTCAAGGCTTCTCAGGGCATCGACCTGCGCAACGACCGGCAGGCTCTGCAGAGAGTGCGAGAGGCCGCTGAGAAGGCCAAGATCGAGCTTTCCAGTATGGTGCAGACCAGCATAAATCTGCCGTATGTTACCGCTGACGCATCCGGCCCCAAGCACCTTGATATGACAATTACCAGAGCCAAGTTCGAGGAGCTTACGCGTGACCTGCTCGAACGCTGCGTCGGCCCGTTCAAGAGGGCTATGGAGGACGCGAAGATATCTGATAAGGATATTAACGAGATCGTGCTGGTCGGCGGCGCGACGAGAATGCCGATGATTCTGGAACTGGTTACGAAGCTGGCAGGCGGCAAGGAGCCTAACAGGGGAGTTAATCCGGACGAGGTAGTGGCGGTCGGCGCGGCGATTCAGGCCGGTGTGCTCGGAGGCGAGGTCAAGGACGTTGTTCTTCTCGACGTTACCCCGCTGACACTCGGAGTCGAGACGCTGGGCGGTATCACCGACAAACTCATCGAGCGCAATACTACGATTCCGACTCGCAAGTCAAAGACGTATACGACTGCGGCGGATGGGCAGACAGAGGTGGAGATCCACATTCTGCAGGGTGAGCGTGAGATGGCGCAGTATAACCACAGCCTCGGGCGATTCCACCTTACGGGGATTCCGCCGGCGCCGAGGGGTATTCCGCAGATCGAGGTGACGTTCGACATCGACGCAAACGGCATAGTCAACGTATCCGCTAAGGACACCGCTACCAACAAGCAGCAGAGCATTACCATCAGCGGTTCGACCAGGCTGTCTAAAGAAGAGATAGACAAGATGATGAGAGAGGCGGAGGTACACTCCGACGAGGACAAGCGACTGCGTGAGGCCGCTGAGGCTAAGAACAAGGCGGAGCAGATGCTGTATTCGACGGACAAGATGCTCAAGGACCTTGGGGATAAGGTCCCATCTGCGGAGAAGTTGTCTATCGAAAACGCGATGTCCGAACTGCGCAAAGCGTTGGAGGCTAATGATCCGGCGAAAATCAACGCCGCTGCGGATAATCTGCAGCAGGCCAGCTATAAGCTTTCGCAGATGTTGTATGAGCAATCGACTCAGCAACAGACCGAACAACCCGGCCCAGCCGCTGAGCAGCCAGCCGGAGCTGAGGACGAGGGCGTAATCGACGCGGAGTTTGAAGAGAACTAAAGCGTTTTGATGAGTGGCGATTTGTGAATCGCTTATAAATATCATGGGTAGCAATCCCCGAATCGCTTATAAATATGATGGGTGGTGATCTCCGAATCACCACCCCAAAACCGACAACCGTCAACTGATAACCGTCAACCGTTAACGAAAGGAGCGAACAGCAAAATGATGATCAGCAGATGGGATCCTTTTCGAGAGATGAGCACTCTGCAGGACAGGATCAACCGTGTATTTAACGAACAAATCAGCCGCGGGGAATCCGAGGGCACGGAGAAATCGTGGGCTCCGGTAGTGGATATTCTTGAAGATAACAGCGATCTGATTGTTCGCGCCGAACTGCCTGGAGTAGCCCGGGAGGATATGGACGTTGAGGTGACTTCGGAGACGCTCACTATCAGCGGCGAGCGTAAATTCGAAGATACGTCATCTGATAAGTACCTGCGAGTTGAACGCGCGTATGGCCCGTTCAAGCGTTCTTTCAGCATCGGCGTTCCGGTGCAGCCGGATAAGATCAAGGCTTCGTATAAGGACGGCATCCTTGAGATAGTGGTGCCGAAGGCCGAGGAAGTCAAACCCAAGAAGATCGAGATCAATAAGGAATAAGCAGATAACGGGTGTCGGGGGACAGGCTCCCCCGGCACACTGGTTTTAATATGGCCCGAAACTACAAAGATTATTATGCAATATTGGGAGTCGGCAGGGACGCTTCTGAAAAGGAGATAAAGGCTGCGTATCGTAAGCTGGCGCGTAAGCATCATCCCGACGTAAACCCCGGCGATAAGGCCGCTGAGGAAAAGTTTAAGGAGATCAGCGAAGCTTACGAGGTGCTCTCCGACAAAGACAAGCGTGCCAAGTACGACCAATATGGCCAATATTGGGAGCAAGCGGGCCAACCCGGGGCTGGGCCAGGTCCGGGGCCGATGTGGGATACTTTTACCTTTGACTACGGCGGGATGGGCGATCAGGGCGGCGCTGAGTATGGCGGACACGGCTTCAGCGACTTTTTCGATATGCTGTTCGGCGGGCAGTCCAGAGGTCAAAGGCCCACAGACAGGAGACAGCCGCCTCAGAAAGGTGAGAACATCGAGGCCGAGATGGAGGTCTCGCTGGAGGACGCCTTTCACGGTGCGAAGAGGTCGCTTACTCTTAACGGCCGCAAGTTGGACGTGACGATCCCAAAAGGGGTTAAGGATTCTCAGAAGATCCGTCTTGCCGGGCAGGGTCAGGAAGGCCGAGCAGGCAGGGGGGATTTGCTGATAAAGATAAATATTCGACCTCATTCGGTCTATGAGCGCCGAGGCGACGATTTATATGTGGATGTGCCGGTGGATTATCTGGTTGCGGCTTTGGGAGGCGAGGTGCAGGTGCCGACGCTTACGGGGCGGGTGACTATGAAAGTACCGGCTGCGACCTCCGGCGGCAGGGTATTTCGTCTGCCGGGCCAAGGGATGTCGAAACTCAAGGAAAGCGGGCGCGGCAATTTGTTTGCCAGGGTGCGTTTGACGATTCCTGAGGTGATTACTGACGAGGAACGCGCGCTTCTCGAACAACTAAAACAAATCAGAAGCAGTGAAGCGGCGTGACATACGATGAAAGCGAGGCCGGTGTTATGAGACAGCCTAAAGAGGACGAACCTGTCTATATGATAGGTGTCGCGGCGCGGCTGTGTCAATTACATCCTCAGACGCTGCGGATGTATGAGCGTTTGGGGCTGATACAGCCCGCCAGAATCGGTGCCAAAAATAGAATGTATTCCGAAAGGGATATAGAAAGGCTCCGCCAGATCCAGCGATTGACGCAGGATATGGGCATAAATCTCGCAGGCGTCGAGGTCATTTTAGACCTTCTGGAGAGAATGCAGGCTATGCAGGAAGAAATGGATATAGAAATGGAACGAATTCAGCGAGAGATGGAGGAACTATTGCAGCGTTTGGAGAAGTAGTGTATGCGCGTGCTCTCTGCTCAACGCAAAAACTACACTGCATAGACAGTGATGTTGTTGTGTTAGTGCAGGGCCGATGACAAGAAAGTGTAAGTTGGAGCAAACCCTTTGCCGGAAACAGATGCCCGGAAGGATGGGCTCACAATTACGCAAAAAAGGCGAAGGAGGGTGGAGTAGTTGCAAAACGGTGTAGTAAAGTGGTTTAACGACGCCAAAGGCTATGGCTTCATCGCTACCGATGAGGGCAAGGACATCTTCGTGCATTATTCGGCTATCAATATGGATGGTCGCAAGACACTGTACGAAGGCCAGCAAGTGGAGTTCGAGGTTGCCGAAGGCCCAAAAGGCCCGCAGGCTTCCAATGTTCAGTCTTCAGGTTAGCCGATAGGCGTAACCAACCAGTGGCGCCCCGCACAATCGTGTGGGGCTTCTTTATGTACTGTTTACAGACTTCGAGCCAGGGTATAGCCCGACACCGACTTAGCCCCGGCGTATATCAGCACTCGCGCAGCCTCGTCCAGAGTCGCGCCTGTGGTTACGACATCGTCAATGACGAGAATTCGCTTGGCCAGTATCTTTTCCGGGTTGTTTATCCCAAACGAGCCGCGCACGTTTATCATCCGAAGCTCTGGTGTCAGATCGACCTGATGCGGTGTGTTAATCGCTTTATATAGCACGCGAGTCTCCAACTGGATTCCAAGGTGGTTGGCAAGTCCTCGCGCAAGCAATTCCGATTGATTGAACCCACGATCAAACATTCTGCTGCGATGAATAGGAACAGGCACTATCAAATCGAAATTTTTACCTAAACCGCTGGTTGGATAAGTTTGCGTAAGCAGCTTGACTAACGGGGTTGACGCGAGTTGCAGATTGTTATATTTCAGAGCGTGGATGGCTTCTCTGAGGATGCCCTGAAAAGGCCCGGAACTCCGGACACGCTCAAAGTGAAATTCTCTGTTCCGGCAGGCGTGACAGAGCCGGTGTTCGGAGGGTTTTCCGCACTTTCCGCATATAGGAGGAGTGATAAGCTCGACATGGCTCAGGCACTCGTCGCATATAAACGTGTTGGTCAGCCTCTTGCATTTCAGACATGAAATAGGGTACGTGAACTCCAACACGCCCGATACGATGTCACGCAGCAGGTTGATAAGCAACATCGGATTAAGCCACTTTGTGGGTCACTCTACCCACACAATCTGCCGGAACTCTTCATATCGACTGGCGATTTCGGGTTTTGTGAGGCGTTTGAAGCGGTTCAAGCTGAACTCCTGCACGTTATAACTCGCCATTGTGCTGCCATAGATTACTGCTCGACGAATATTTTCGTGGGAAAGATGACCGGAGCTGGCGACATATCCCATAAACCCGCCTGCAAAGCTGTCCCCGGCGCCGGTGGGGTCGGCTACCTCTTCTATTGGATAGGATGCGGCGGCGAAGTACATCTGATCGTTGCAATACATCACCGCGCCGTGCTCACCTTTTTTCACTATCACATACTTCGGACCCATCCTGCGCAGTTTAGCCGCGGCTTTGTGGAGGTTTGTGATCCCGGTCAACAGTCTGATCTCGGCGTCGTTAATGAATATCACGTCAACCCGGCTGATAACCTCGCGCAGAGCCTCGTTTTTGCCGGTAATCCAGAAGTTCATAGTGTCCATAGCGGTCAGTTTTGCGTTTGGAACCTGTTCGAGGACTTTTAGTTGCAGTTCAGGATCAATGTTTGCGAGAAAGACGAACTCGGAGGTCTTATATGCCTCCGGCAGCTCTGGTCGGAAGTTCTCAAATACGTTCAGTTCGGTGGCCAGGGTGTTGGCCTGGTTCATATCCCCCTCATAAGTCCCAGCCCAATGAAAGGTGCGGCCCCCCGGAATTATCTGCAAGCCCTGGGTATCGATATCTTTTGACTGCAAAAATGCGATATGCTCGTTTGGGAAATCCTCTCCCACGACGCCAACGATTCGTACCGGCGCGAAAAAGCTCGCCGCGACCGAAGAGTAGACAGCGGCCCCGCCAAGGGCGCGCTGGGTGGCGCCGGAAGGGGTCTCAACTGAGTCCAGCGCGACGCTGCCGACTATTAAAACAGGGCTGATTGACATACGATTCTCCATATTTTATGAGGCCGGGATAGAGGCCGGCCGCTACGCTTTTTGGTGAGGCCGGAACAGAGACCGGCCACTACGGTTAACGCAACACTCCCGTCATTTCGAGCGCAGCGAGAAATCTGCTTTTCCGGTTGACGGTTGTCAGTTTACGGTTATCGGTCCATGATAGGTGGCAATCTCCGAATTGCCACCTCACAGCCCGATTTGCGGCGATCTCCGAATCGCCGCGGCCATTGCGTCCTATTCCTGGCTCTTTCTCGACCACACCTGCGCCGCCCGGCGACACATCACCATTGAGGCGAACTTCGGCAGTGCGGCGGCTTTTTTAATCTTAGTCGGGTCTTTTACGAGCCGGTAGAGCCACTCCAGTCCATGTTTCTGAAACCATACCGGGGCCCGCTTGACCTTGCCTGAAAATACGTCAAACGACCCGCCGACGCCCATCGCCACGCAGACTCCGAGCTTGTTCATATTATCGAATATAAACTTCTCCTGCCGTGGGATTCCCATCGCCACCAGCAGCGCCTGCGCCCCGGAGTTTCTCACTTTTTCTACAATTTCCGAGTCTTTTGATGGGTCGAAATATCCGTCGTGAACCCCGGCCACATTTAGCGCGGGGAATCTTTCCTTTAAATTCTTAACTGCCAGTTCAGCCACCCCGGGCGCTGCGCCTAGAAAATAGACCGAGAAGCCCTCTTCTGCGGACATTCGACACATCTCTTTAGCGATCTCAACCCCGCTTACTCGCTCGATAAGCGGGCTGCCCAACATCGACGCCGCCTTCAGCACCCCGTGCCCATCCGGCGTGACGAGGTCGGCTGCGTTGACGAGGTATCTAAACTCGTCGTCATTTTGAGCACGCACCACGCTGGAGGCATCAGCGGTCACGATTATATGCGGCTGGCCGCTTGAGACATATTCGCGAATCAGAGCCAGAGTCCCGGCCATATCGACCCGGTGAATCTTGACTCCAAGGAGGGTAATATAAGGCGCTTCAGACATTATTTTACTCGCGACAACCGTCAACATTAAACCTCTATGAGCGATATGATGTCAAGCTGAGATTCCGCGACTACGCGCGGAATGACAAAGATTGGGAGCGCAGGGTGGCGGTTTTGCGGTGGCGATCTGCGAATCGCCACCGCAAAATCTATCTTCCTGCTACATCCGTTCCTCGCGCAGCCACACTTTCATAGCCCCTGCACCCCTGTTCGCCCAGGTGCAATACGGAATCGCCTTTATCTTACAAGGCGTCATCTTCGGCGCGTCGCCGTAGAGCTTATGCTCCCAGCCCTCCGTCGACGCTGCCAGCGCATCACCTTCGATAAGGGTTATCCCGCCGAGAATCTCCTTCTCAAAGCGCGTAGTCAATTCGTTCCCGCTCGGCAAAGCGACCCGCCAGACATCCTCCGAATGATCCGTTTGTTCGAGACAATAAACCACCGGCCCGCGCTGCAGGGCCACATACCCGAAATTCTGTCGCACTCCCGGGTGAGTATATACCCTCTCCACAGGCATAGCAAGGTCCAGCGACACCACATCCCCCGCACTCCATGTGCGGCCGATAGACGCGTAACCCTTTGCCATAATCCCATCCAGGGCGATCGGCTCGCCGTTGACTTTCAGAGTGGCCTTTCTACACCAACCCGGAATGCGCAGCTTCAGGGTAAACTCGCTGGCCTCCTTCGGCGGATCGACTGTAATCTGGACTCGACCATCCCACGGGTACTCAGTCTTTTGCTTCAAAACGAGCTTGCCGCCGTTCACGTTCAGCTCCGCCTCACCCTGGGCGTAAAGATGAACCATCGCTTCACTGCCGCCGACAGAGTACATATATTGACCAATAGAGGCCAGGATTCGGGCTATATTAGGCGGGCAGCACGCACATCCGAACCACTCCGACCGGCCATATCCCCCGCGTGATTCCAGCGGATTGCCGTAGAAAAACCACTTGCCATCCAAAGACACCCCGCTCAAAACGCCGTTATACAGCGCCCGCTCCATCACATCAGCATATTTCGAGTCGCAATCCAACTGCAACAACCGGTGGCTCCAAAACGCCAGGCCGATATTTGCGCAGGTCTCGGCGTATGCGGTCTCGTTGGGCAGGTCGTAGTCAAAGGTGAAGCCTTCGTTGCTGGAAGTCTGCCCGATGCCGCCTGTTATATACAGATTCCGCTCGCTGAGGTTCTCCCACAACCGGTCACAGGCGTCCAGCAGTGTCTGATCACCCGTCTCAGCCGCGACATCGACCATACCGGAATAGATATACATAGCCCGTACCGCATGCCCCGCCACCTTTTGCAAATCTCGCAGCGGAATCTGGGCTTGGCAGTAGTCGTAGGTTCGAAAATGGAACTGTTTTGGGTCCTCCCCACGCTGCTCGGCCTCTACGTTGAAATAATGCGGTTCCCTGCCGCGCTCATCGACAAAATATTTCGCCAGTTTTAGATATTTCTCATTTTTGGTCTCGTGATACAGCTTAACCAGCGCAAGCTCGATCTCTTCGTGGCCGCAGTAGCCCTTTTTCTTGCCCGGCTCCGTACCAAAAGTGGCGTCGATGTGATCAGCATACCTGCACATAATATCCAGCAGCTTTCGCTTGCCCGTCGCTTGGTGATACGCCACCGCAGCTTCCATCAGATGCCCGGCGCAATACAGCTCGTGGCAGTCGCGCAGGTTCGTCCATCTTTTTTCAGGCTCGACGTTGATATAGTAGCTGTTCAGATACCCGTCCGGCATCTGCAGCTTCTCCATCATGTCGACTACATCGTCTATTCTCTTCTCGACCTGCGGGTCAGGATGTGTCGCCAGGCTGTATGCAGCGGCCTCAATCCACTTCGCAAGGTCGGAATCGTAGAAAATATGTCGATTGGTCTTAGCGTTCGGATCCCAGGCGTCTATCTGCCCGGTCTTTTTGCACTCGCCATACTCGTGTTCCAGAGTAACTGTGCGGTTAATATCCATACGCGGAGTCCAGAACCTGTCGTTGAGTTTGACTGAAGTGAACGGAACCGCGGTATAGTGACGTTTCTCCATTTTTACCCCCTGACCCATCGCCGGGCAATGGTAAAAACCCAGCCATATTCCAGTTCGCTATACCCCCCAATTCGTCCTTCACTTTATTGGGGAAGGTTGTCGGTTTACGGTTTACGGTTGTCGGTTAATTTACTATTGCAGCGAGCAGGCCTATGTGCTACACTCACCTCAATTTAGAATCCCATCGGAGGCATAGAATGGCTTTCAACGGTCTTGGAATGAATATGGGTAATCTTTCTCGGCTGTCGTCTGCGAAGAGCCGGTCGATTAGCGCCGAGAACTTCACTGGTGAAAAGGGCAAGGGCGGTATGGCCACTGAGGGTCTGAGCACCGCAGCCGCACGGGACCTCGGACAGGGCTGGAAGGTCTCCCCCGCTATCGCCATCGCCGCCGGAGAATGCCGCGAAATCGCCAACATCGACGGCCCTGGCGCTATTCAACAGATATGGATGACCCCAACCGGCCACTGGCGACACCAGATTTTGCGCATCTACTGGGACAACCAGGAGCAGCCCTCCGTCGAGTGTCCGATCGGCGACTTTTTCGCCTGCGGGTGGCAAAAATATGCACAGGTGTCATCTCTGGCGGTCTGTGTCAACCCCGTCAGCGGCCTCAACTGCTACTGGGAGATGCCATTCAGAAAGAACTGCCGAATCACCCTGACCAACATCTCCGACGAGAATATGATCCTGTTCTACCAGATCAACTACACCCTCACCGAGGTGCCGGACGATTGCGCCTATTTCCACGCGCAGTTCCGACGGGAGAACCCGCTTCCTTATAAGAAGGACTTCACCATCCTCGACGGGGTCCGCGGCCAGGGCCAGTTCGTGGGCACATATATGTGCTGGGGAATCAACAACAACGGCTGGTGGGGGGAAGGCGAGATCAAGTTCTTTATGGACGGAGACACCGAGTTTCCCACCATCTGCGGCACCGGAACTGAGGACTACTTCTGTGGCTCCTACTGCTTCCTCGCCGATGGCAAGTATACAGAATATACCACCCCATACGCCGGAATGCCGCAGGTCATTCGCCCGGACGGCAACCTGCAGGCCCAGGAGCGCTTCGGTCTCTATCGATGGCACATCGTCGACCCGGTGAGATTCGAGACCGACCTGAGAATCACAATGCAGGCGCTGGGATGGAGGGCAGGCGGCCGATATCTGCCACTGCAGGACGACATCGCCTCGTGCGCGTTCTGGTATCAGACACTGCCAACCGCTCCGTTCCCCGAACTGCCGGATAGGGATTATCTCGAGGTAATTTAATCCGCACAACCCAACCTCAATCTACAGCCGATCGCGTTTGAGATAAGCGCGGTCGGCTTTTTGCAGATAAAGTGCAGATAATTGTTGACAACTGGCTGTGAACATAGTAGACTAACGTCTACTTCTATTAACCGGCCAGCCGGGAATCTCCTTCGAGGTGAGCAGCATGTCCAATATTTTGATGCACTCTTCCAAGTCTCTTGTCAATCTGTCTCAAAGCCCAGTCACTGCATCGAATCTCACTGATGCCGATATCGAACAGCTTGCCGATGAAATGCTGGCGGGTTGTGTACGGTTCGGCGCGACGAGCGGGATATATACCCAGCTTCAACTCGACAGAAAAGTTCGCCGGGAGCGCAAGCGGGTGCAGGTGGTCGCTGAGGATTGCGCCTGCGCGCCGATGATCGAAAGCGTGGTAGAGAGCCAGCTTAATGATCTGATTGACGCAGCCCGACTCAACCCGATGGAGGAGATTATTTGCAGGTTTTATGTGGCGGGGTTCACGGGCAAGCGAATGGCCGAGATGTTGGGAGTAAAGAGAAAGGTGGTTAAGCAGCGGCTTCGGATAATCAAACGCAGGGTTCGGGCGGCCTATCTGCAGGGGCCTTATGCTGGTTGGTATGAGGTCTATCTCAGCGAGGTCAATCGACTGTCATATCGCCCGCGCAGGCATTAGAGGCAACACATGTGATTGACCGGCCGGTGTCGGGCCGGCCGGTCAATCCGGCAGCGGAAGAGAAGAGGTGCGATGAGTTTGGGGAAATTACTATAAGTTCAATCCAAGCGTCAGCACGGTAAACGTGACCACATACAGCGCAATGGCGCTGCGGCAGGCCAATCTGGCGAACGCCGCATTTCGTTTCCGATAGATTTCGATCGCAACAACAAATGGCACAAAACTGGCTAGTTTCACGAGCACGAACATCCACGGGCCTTTATCCAGGCAGGCGGCCATTATAGGGTTCTGCTCGGTAGCGGCTCCTCTTAGCACAAAAAAGAGAGTAGAAAGCATATCAGCCAAGCAAATCAAGACCAGGACAATGCTATCTCCGCCAATTCTAACATTCATATATCTTCCTTTCTCTGGGCAACTACTCAATATATCTTCAAGTTGCGTGCCGCAGTGGGCTGTGTGAATTACCAGTTGTCAGAGATGGGGAAACGCGAAAGCCGGAAATGCTGCACATAATATGACTAAGTGATGTGGTGGCCGTGTATCGGGGGATCGCATCGGTTGCACGCAGTTGGTGCGTGCTCGAATGTCACGAGTGATTGTAGTCAATTCTCGCCGATGCCCATCGACAAATTCTTGACGTGGAGCCAGGGCATTTCTATAATCTGCACAGCAGAAAAGAGAGGCAACCCGACTGCAAAAGAATACGGCATAGCTGAGAAGCAGGGTCAATACAGCTCTAGTGCAATATTATTAACCCCAAAGGTTAATAATAATGTTGCAAAACCACTCAATTATGGATATAATATTTAAGACGAAGAAACTGGAGAAGATGTGTAATAACAGAAGCTACCGCGAGCGTGAATGTGGCCCTGAGCGCGCGAAAAAGCTTGGCAGACGCCTGGATGACCTACGTGCCGCAAATTGTCTCGCGGATATGGCTACACTGCCGTCTACACGATGCCACGAACTTAAAGGAGACCGAAAAGGGCAAATATCGGTTGATCTGGACCACCCTTATAGACTCCTTTTTACTGTTGCAAATGATCCTGTTCCGGTTAAGTCGGATGGAGGCTTAGATTGGAACAATGTTACGGCGATCAAGATTATTGCAGTGGAGGACACCCATGGTTAGCGCCATCGTGAATAAATATGAGCCAGATTACGTTTCACCGCCGGGTGAGACTCTGCTTGAAACCATTGAATCGCTCGGGATGACTCAGATTCAGCTTGCTGAGCGAACGGGCAGACCTCCTAAGACGATTAGCGAGATCGTTAAGGGGAAGGCGGCTATAACACCGGACACGGCGCTCCAGTTAGAGAAGGTGCTTGGCGTTCCGGCTACATTCTGGACCAATCGCGAAATGCGCTATCGTGAGTCGCTCGCCCGCCAGAAAGAGCAGGAACGACTGAGCTATCAGATCGACTGGCTGAAGTCTTTCCCTGTTGCAGAGATGTGCAAGAAAAAATGGATTCCCTGTTTTAAGGATAAAATGCAGCAGTTGCACGCAGTTTTACGCTATTTTGGTGTAGCATCTCCCGAAGCCTGGAACGACGTGCAGAACAGCTTGCAAGCAGATTTTCGGCAGTCAAAAGCATTTGAAACCAAACGTGGAGCAATATCAGCCTGGCTAAGAAAAGGTGAGATTGATGCCAAAACAATTGATTGTAAGACTTACAATCGTTCCGCATTTTTTTCGGCGTTGCAGCAAGCCAGAAATCTTACTACCGAATCGCCGAGTGTGTTTCAGCCCAAGCTTACTGAATTGTTTGCTTCTGTAGGAGTTGCTGTAGTGTTTGTGCCAGAGCTGCGGGGAACAAGAGTGTCTGGGGCAACACGGTGGCTGGATTCAAACAAAGCGCTTATTCAGCTTAGCCTCAGATATAAGACTAACGACCATCTGTGGTTTACTTTTTTTCACGAGGCCGGGCACATCTACATACACGGAAAACGCGATGCCTTCATTGAATCATATCAGGCAAGCGAGTGTGCCAAGGAATCCGAGGCGAATGAATTTTCTGCTGATTTTCTAATTCCACGGGCTGAATATGAAAGGTTCATTGCTTTAGGATCGTTTGACAAAAGCAGCGTTATTTCGTTTGCTAAAGAAATCGGCATTGCTGCAGGTATAGTTGTAGGCAGATTGCAGTATGATAAACTGCTTCCACATAACCAGTTGAACGATCTCAAGCAGTATTACCAGTGGAACGAAGAACATTAGCTGCCGCGCTCTGCCTTATGCTTTGTTAACTCGTCGCGGAATTCACGGGAAAAATAGGCGTAGCCGACGAGATCCTGCGACTTCGCGCAGGATGACAAAAAATGAGGCGCAGGATGACAAAAAGTGGGGCGTAGGATTAATAAAATTTGAGGCGGCGATTCGGAGATCGCCGCCTATCTTACCAATACATCGCGCCTATCGTACTAACTCATCGCGCGTATCGTACTAACACGTTACCGTCTATAGTGCTTACCCTGCCACTACCCCTACTGCGTCGGTTTATCCGCGTAGGTTAGTTCAATGACCGTCGCTATCGGGTCGGGGCGAGAGGGTGGGGATATTACCAGCGAGGCTCGCATCTCGGTGCCTGGTAGTTCGGTGTATTCCACAGGCTCGTTTATCCCCAGATATCTCGCCGACTGCAGCGACGAGCGCAAATCCGGCAGCCTGATCTCGTCGGCGGGCCAGTTAAATACGAACAAATACAGCTTGTTGCCCTTCATCGTAGCGCGGCCGTCAAACATCATACTGCCAAACGGTGCCTTGGTGGCGCCATAGATGGCTTCACCATTGACCTTCATCCACGCGCCTATTTCCTTCAATCGCTTCACGCTCGGTTCTGGAATCTCTCCAAGCGAGTTTGGGCCGACGTTCAACAGATAGTTGCCGCCCTTGGAGGCTATGTCGATAAGATTTCTCACCAGGGACTGGGTCGATTTCCAGTTGTTGTCCTCAGACTTATAGCCCCAGGTGTCGTTCATGGTCATGCAGGTTTCAAAGTCCGCGTCCGACTCCGCGCCGGGGATCTCCTGCTCCGGGGTGCCGAAGTCGCCATCATAGAAACCGAGGCGGTTGTTCATAATAATCCCCGGTTGCAGTTTAAGCAGAGGCAGCAGCATATCGGCGCGCTGCTGGTTCATCTCTCTGGGAGTATCCCACCACATAACCGATATCGGGCCATAGTTGGTCAGCAGCTCTTTTACCTGCGGCACTGCGACCTCACGGAGATATTTGTCCATATCCCCTTTCTGAGCCTCGTCCCAGCGCTCGCCCCAGGTCGCGCCGCCGGGGTGGTTCCAGTCCTGAGCCTGTGAATAGTAGAACCCCAGTTTCATGCCCTCTTTTGCACAGGCGTCGGCGAGTTCTTTAATGATATCCCGCTTAAACGGAGTCGCGTCGCAGATGTTGAACTTGCTTGCTTTGGTGCGGAACATCGCGAAGCCGTCGTGGTGCTTGGTGGTGACTACTATGTATTTCATCCCGGCCAGCTTGGCCAGCTTCACCCACGCTGTGGCGTCGAACTTCGTCGGATTAAACTGCGCCGGCAGCTTCTGATAATCCGCCATCGGGATCTTTCCGTGCAGCATTATCCATTCGCCGACGCTGGGAATATCCTTGCCCTCCCATTTGCCTGCCGGGATTGAATATACGCCCCAGTGGATGAACAATCCGAACTTCGCGTCTCGCCACCAGCCCATTCGCGCGTTGCGCTGCTCCCGTGTCTCAACAAACGGCGCCACCGCGCTTTGTCCGGCGCTGTTTCCCAATAACAATAGCGCCATCGCCGTAAGACCTATCCCTGATGCTTTCATTATTTCAGCCTCCCGCTCGGCAAACAGCCGGCAATATTACCCCTTCCATGAATCTGATTTTCTCATGATATGCGATAATTCCTCTTACTATTATAATAGCGTTTCAGTCGCCATTGACAACCGGGCAGACTGCGCTCACAATATGTGTTAGGATTCGTTGTGGAGGATAATAACTTGGCAGAGATAGATATCGTTCCCTGGCAACCTCTTATCAGGCCGCCTGCGCCCGGCTCGCAGATAGCCGACATACCCGCAGGGCCACTCAAGGCGCTGGCGTGTCGCAACAGCGTGGTGTCGCTGACGATGCTGGTCAAAAGTGATGCAAATGTATTTGCAAAAATAAAGTTCACCGAACTGGTTTCAGGTGCCGCGACCATCTCAGCCGACGCGCTGAAGGCCAGACTCATCGGCGCAGTGCCGACCCCCGAGGCGGGAACGGTTATGGAGGTGTTGGAGGACTTCGACTCCATCAGCCTGATAAGATCAGCAGCCGTCCATATAACTGCTTCCATTCCAAAAGGTATCCCTGCGGGGATATACACCGGCAGGGTGATTGTGGAGGTTGGCGAGGAACAGGCGGGGGCGTGCGATATCGAGGTCGAGGTGGCCGATGTCGATCTTCCTGATGTGCGCGACTGGGACTTTTTCCTTAATGTCTGGATGAACCCCACCACAGTTGCCCGGTTGCACAAAGTGCCGGTGTGGTCGGATCAACACTTTGAGGTCTTGAAGCCCTATATCGAGGATTTGGCGTCGCACGGGCAAAAGACCGTGGTGGCTCCGATTATTTTCCGAGCCTGGGGCACGCAGACGGAGGACCCGTATCCGAACTGTGTCATCTGGAAAAAGAGAGGCGACTCCTACGAGTTCGATTTCTCCATATTCGAGCGATACGTCGATTTGCACGCGGCCTATGGCATCGACCGCGCCATCCATTGCTACTCAGTCGTACAGGGGCCTGGTCACAGGGAGACCAATACCATCGAGTATATCGACCTTGAGGATGGCAAGACCAGGCGTCACGATGTTCGAATTGGCAGCGAGGAGTATTCCAGCATCTGGAAGCAGTTCTTCGATGCTTTTCGCACTTATCTAACCTCTAAAGGCTGGTTGGAAAAAACCTATATCGCCTTCGATGAGCAGCCCGAGGAGGCGATGAATATCATTATGACGATGCTTAGTGAGCATGCCCCTGATTTCAAAGTCGCGCTGGCGGCAAACACCCGATCAGACAAGTTTCTGGGCTTCGACGATCTTTGCCTGTCCGGGATATTCGACGACCAGGGGATATCTGAGGCCGCTCCGGCGGAGAGGCGAGCGCAGGGCATAGCCCAGTTTTTGAACTCTGTGAACGCTGACGCTTCGGATATGCTGACCACGTTCTATGTCTGCTGTGGCCCGGCATATCCCAACACGTTCTGTTTCAGCCCGCTTGTGGAGTCCAGGATGATGGGGTGGCTGGCGGTGCAGGGCGGTTATGAAGGGTTTTTGCGATGGAGCTACAACGACTGGTCCGAAAACCCGTTCACCCACCCCGAATACGCGCCGTTCCCGACCGGGGATGTTCATTTCATATATCCAGGCCCAAACGGCCCCGCCTCCAGCCTGCGCTGGGAGCAGCTAAGGGAGGGCATTCAGGACTACGAACTCGCGCTAATCGCTGCGGCGAAATTGAACAACGCCGAGGACACCGTCGACTTCGAGCAGGCGATTTCCCTGGCCTGCCGACATCCAAACGGGCACGAAAAGGCTGTAGGTGACATAGAACTGGCTCGCCGCCTGCTGATACCGATAGCAGAGCGATAATAATCGGCCGATAGGTATGATTCATGACAGGTGGTGATACCCACATCGCCACCTGTCACTCTGAGCCGGAGCGTAAACTAACCCCACTTCAGATTTGCATAAATGCGTGATAAAATAAGCTCATGAACTACTGCGCTCCACTGCTGTTGATGCAAAATATAACCAAGCGTTTTCCTGGTGTGGTGGCTCTCAATGGGGTCACGCTGAGCCTTGACGCCGGAGAAATCCTTGGCTTAATAGGTGAAAACGGCGCAGGAAAATCCACGCTTATGAGGATCCTTGGAGGCGACTATACCGCCGACTGCGGCGAGATTTGTTTTGACGGCGTCAAGACCGAAATCGTCGATGTTCAGCATTCGATAGCGCTGGGGGTTTCGATTATTCACCAGGAGCTCAACCTCGCCCCCAATCTCGACATAGCCTCCAACATATTTCTCGGGCGCGAGCCTCGCAAGAGCTTTGGCGCTGTGGTCGACACCGGGAAGTTGTATGAGCGCGCCGGAGAGATTGCCCGCCGCGTGGGAATCTCGGCTCCTCTGACCAGCCTTGTAGAAAGCCTGTCTCCGGGAGAGCAGCAACTTGTCGAGATCGCAAAGGCGCTGTCGATGGATTCCAGAATATTGGTGCTGGATGAGCCGACGAGTTCTCTTTCCCCTGCAGAAGCCGGCAAGCTTTTCGAGGTTATGCGCAATCTGAAGCAGGCCGGGGTGTCGATGATATACATATCCCACCGGCTCGCAGAGGTTCAGGAACTATGCGACAGGGCGGTTGTGCTGCGCGACGGCGAGTATGTCGGTGAACTGGTCGGTAAGCAGTTGTGCGGGGAGGAAATGGTGCGGTTGATGGTCGGCCGCGACATATCACGCTTCTTCCCTGAGCACGGCGCCCATAAAGAAGGCTGCGTGGTGCTGTCCGTGAGAGATATGGCATATCGAGGCGGCAAGGGGGCTGTCAGCTTTGATCTCAGGGCGGGGGAGATTCTCGGAATAGCCGGGCTTGTCGGGTCCGGGCGGACCGAACTTGTGCAGGCGTTGTTCGGAGTCGAGCCTAAACTATGCGGAGAGGTGTCCATACTCGGCAACGTTGTCGATATACGCACCCCTACCGATGCGATCTCCGCGGGCTTTGGCCTTGTGCCGGAGGATCGAAAGGCGCTGGGAGTTATCCTTGAAATGCCGATCACTGAGAACATCTCGCTGCCCGGAATAGGGAGCTATAACCCCCCATTGCTGGATCGAAAGCGCGAATGTGAGGTAGCTACTGCCCTTACAGAGAGGCTCGAGATAAAAACTCCGAGCCTGAATCAACTGGTGCAGTTTTTATCGGGTGGCAATCAGCAAAAGGTGGCTCTGGCAAAATGGCTGGGAATCTCGCCGAAAATCCTCATACTCGACGAACCTACCCGCGGCATCGACGTCGGCTCTAAAAGCGAGATATATAAGCTGATTCGCAAGCTCGCCGACGACGGCATGGGGGTGATAATGGTATCCTCGGAGATGGAGGAGATCATCGGGCTGTCTGACCGGGTTCTTGTAATGCACGAGGGCATACAGACCGGTGTTCTCAATAGAGCGCAAATCAACGAGCAAAACATAATGCAGTTGGCGACCGGAGGGAGTCAAGTTTGAAAAAACTGCTGGGAATGACACTGCTGCTGATCTTGCTGGTGGTGGCTATATGCGTTTTTCAATGGTTAACGCAACCGGATCATACCATAACATTTCTTTCCGGGGTTAATCTATCCAATTTGGCGCAGAGAATAGGGCTGCTGGGCATATATGCTCTCGGAGCCGGCATCGTGATTCTGTCCGGCGGCATCGACTTATCCATTGGATCGGTGATGGCGTTTGTGGGTATGTCGGTGGCGATGCTGGCGGCGGCGGGCTGGAACCCGTTTGTCGCGAGTCTGTTAATTGTGCCGTGTTGCGCGCTGCTGGGGTTCTGGCACGGGTTTTTGGTGGGGAAAATCAAGCTGCAGCCATTTATCGCCACTCTTGCATCTTTATTGCTGCTCAGGGGTCTTGCGCGCGGTATTCCAAACGGTATGGCGCAGGGGATCACCGACGAGAAGTTCGCGTTTTTGGGCAACGGCTCTTATTTGGGAATACCGATCACGTTCTGGATACTCATCGCAGTCGCCCTGATACTCGGGTTTTTGATGAACTTCACGGTCTATGGCAGATATTTATACGCCATCGGCCGCAACGCTGAGGCCGTGCGCTATTCCGGAATAAAAGTAAATCGCATACGCACTCTGGCGTTCGTTATATGCGCTGTATTGGCGGGGATAGCGGGCGTGTTGGAGCTGTCGCTAAACCGGGAAATCCAGCCCGCGCAATCCGCGTTGATGTATGAAATGTGGGCGATTGCCGCCGCCGTGTTGGGCGGATGCAGTCTGCGGGGTGGGGAGGGCAGCGTGCTGGGCGTTATCGTCGGCGCTATTCTGATTCGTGTGATGGACAACGGTATGAACCTTGTCGGGGTCGGCTCGGAATGGCAATGGGCCGTAATCGGCGTAATCGTGCTCGGCGGCGTAATAGCTGATGCTTCCTATAAATTGCGCGCCGAGTCAAGAACAAAAGCGTAATGCCAACTGCTGACTGGAACATAACACTATGAAAATCGCGCAGATGCTGGCTTTAGCGATGCTGCTGGGGTCGATTCCATTCGGCCATATCGCTGCATACATTCGTTCGAGGGGCGGTTCAAAGACATCCGATGCGGAATCATCCGCCGGCACTCGCCCTGCAGATCGAACAATTCTGGTTGTGGTTGCGATACTCAACGTGGCAAAAGGCTTCGTCCCGGTTTATCTCACCACTGCGGCTTTTGCACATACCAGGCAGATGTCAATTTCGATGGGGTTGCTGGCAGGTGCAATAGCGGTGTTGTCACACTGCTTCCCCTATTGGTTTATGTTCCGACGCTCCGGAAAGGGCGGCAGTGTGGCGATTGGGGTTGCGTTGGCGTTTGTAGTGGCGCTTTGCTCTTTCTGGCCGGCAGCCCGATGATATCTCTCGTCTCGTCCGGCGATGCCACCGACCTTCCGCACGCTTCGGCCAATTTCACCAGTCGCTCGATCAGGTCCGGGTTCGTGGCCAATCGGGTTCGCTCATCGTCATACCACAAATTATCCTCCAACCCAACCCGAACGTGGCCACCCATCGCGATGGCAAGCGAGTTCACGTTAAACTGAAATCTGCCGATCCCCGCAGCCGCCCAGGTCGTCCCCGCAGGCAACGCACGCACCATAAGCGACAGGTTAAGAGCCGTCGCGCTCAGCGTCCCCAACGAACCCAGCAGCAAATTGCAGTAAAACGGCGGCCTGAGAACACAATGGTCAACAAGATAATGTGAATACTCCACCATCCCTAAATCGAAGCATTCCCACTCCGGCACGATGTCATACTCGACCATCTTCAGTGCCAGCGACCTGATCATATCCGGGCTGTTGACCGATTCAACCTTGGCGAAGTTCATCGACCCCAGCGTAAGCGATGCCATTTCAGGGGCCGGATCGCTCAGTTCCAGCACCTCCGAGCGCTGCCCGAAGGTTTTGAACACCCTGCCACTGGTCGACACACATAGAATCACGTCGGGACAGGCTTCTCTGACGCCTTTTAATATCTGGGCATATATGTCCTTGCGATACGTTGGCTGCCCATCAGTGTCCCGCGCGTGCACGTGAACTATCGAGGCGCCCGCATCCCTGCACCTGCTCACATCGGCGATAATCTCCTCTGGAGATATCGGAACAAACGGGTTATCTTTTTTGGTCGGCACCATTCCGGTTATAGCTGCATTAATAATCAGCTTGTCCATAGTTATTTTCCCTCTATGCCCGTCTTTACGATCCTGGCGGGAACGCCCACAACTTGAACAGAATCTGGAACATCCTTTACCACCACCGACCCGGCTCCAATCACACAGTTTTGCCCAATGTTTATCCGATCAATTATCGTCGACCCCATCGCAACGTAGGTTCCACTTCCGATAGTCACCTTTCCCGCAACGGTAGTCCCTGGCTGGATTGTGCAGAAACTGCCGATATTGCTATGGTGGCCGATTATAACCCCTTTATTGACGAAAACATATTCGCCCAAAGTTGTCCCGTAAGACACATTCGACAACGGGGTAATAATGCACCCGTTTCCAATTTCCGCCCTCGCAGAGACTCGCGCCGTGGGATGTATAATTGTGGCGAAGTGCATCCCCATCTTTTGAACCTGCTCGATATACTTACGTCTATGGGTTGTGGAAATGCCGCACACGCACAAGTGAGTATCTTTCAGCGGCCCAATATCCTCCGCCCAATAAACAGGCAAATCAAATAGTCTATTTTTGCAGCGATCCGGGTCGAGGTTTTCTACATATCCGGCCACCTCATAGCCAGGAATCTCCGAGATAACATCGGTCAACTCTTCTGCAAGAATATTGTTTCCAAGAATCAGAATCTTTTGGTTCAAAGTATCTCCCTAACGGCGAGTCTTCAGCATCAGCCTGCCCCAGAGCACATAGGTTTGAATGCTATACGGCCACACAGACATCGCGCGCTTCAGAAAATCCCGGGCCTCTGCGGGGTTATTGTCCTCGAAAGCCTTTGTTGCCGCCAGTTGTCGTAGCACTCTGCTATAATTTCGTCGTAGGCAATTCAGCATATCCGGCCGCTCGCTTTTAGCCCAGTCAAAAGCTTTGTTCATAACAACCAGCTTGGCAGCCTGCATCCTGCTTTTCTTTTTATGCACCTGATCGGAGTGCATTCTATAGAGTACCAACTGATCCGGCAAAGGAACGATCTCGTAACGACTTGCCATACGCAGCCAATAGTCCCAATCTTCACCGCCGAATATATGCTCGTCGAACCAGCCACACTCTGCAATCGCATCTCGCCGTGCCAAAACACACGATGGGCTCCGAATGATACATCCCCTGCAGAGTTTTTTTAGAGGATCACGCAACGAAGCTCTGGGTTTTGTCTCTCCTCCGATGGGGTTTAGCTGCTCATCGACCGCTTTGTAGTGACAAAACACCAGCCCCGCTCCCGGATTGTTCTTTAGCGCCCTTACCTGAATACCCAACTTCTCAGGCAGCCAAATATCATCTCCGTCCATAAAAGCGATATATTTGCCGCGTGAGGCTTTGATGCCGGTGTTTCTTGCCCTGGCAGGGCCGGCATTTCGAGAATGGCAAATGAGCGTGGCATTTTCCGGCAGCCGATACTGCTCAGTATATTCTTCGCCAGAGCAGTCATCGACAACTATTATTTCGTAATCAGCAATGGTCTGTCTGGCGATGCTTTCCAGCGCCTGGTTCAAATATTGGGGCGCTTTATAGGTTGTTATAATAACCGAAATGAGAGGTTCTTGCGGCAATACAATCTCCGATCTATCCAGCCGGCTAGTCCGATTAAGTTCGATTCTCTTTGCGACAAAGACGCAAAATTCGGGCCAGATAAATATAATGTCGAATATTATAAGGCCACATGGCTATCGAGCGTTTCATTATATCTGCGGCGACTTCCGGATTTTCTTCGATTTGTGAAATAGCCTTTTTGCGCAGCATCCTGCCGTAGTTATGCTTGATGTAGGGCACGAGCAGAGGCCGTTGCCGACGAGCCCACTCAAGGACTTTGGTCATCACAGCCTGATCGGCAACGATCCTCGGAGTAGTGTGTCTATGCAGTTGCTGTTTATGCATTCGGTAGAGCGTCAGCCTGCCCGGCACAACGACGAAACCATGATTGCGGGCAATTCGCAAATACATCTCCCAGTCGGCGGCGTATGGTATAGACTCATCAAACAAGCCGAGTTCGTCGAAAATGCGGCGAGGAATCATAATGCACGACGGGGTTCGGATTATGCATCCTCTGAGGAGTTTTTTAATGGGATCACGCAGAACTGATCTGGCTTTCGCCTCCCCACCGAGCGGGTTCAGCGATTCATCCACAATTTTATCATGACAATATACAATCCCAGCCCCCGGGTTATCTTCCAAAGCCTTCACCTGAATCGCCAACTTCTCCGGCAACCAGATGTCGTCCTGATCCAAAAACGCAAGATACTTCCCGCGAGAGGCGCGAATCCCCGTATTGCGGACTTTTGCAACGACCCCAACATTTTGCGGTAGGCAAATTAGAGTGGCGTTCTCGGGAAGACGATACAGGCTGGTGTATTCTTCGCCGGAGCCGTCGTCGACGACTATAATCTCATAATCGTTAAAAGTCTGCGCGGCGACGCTTTCGATCGCCTGATTCAAATATTCCGGCGCTTTATAAGCTGCTATAATTACTGAGACAGTTGGCTTTCGCGACAAGGGACCTCCGATAAGATGGGCGGACAATTCTTAAGAAGACGTTTCTAAACTGCGAATAGAATATCCTTCTGAATAGAGGCACAAAAAATAGCCCGCGAAGGTTTTTCGCGGGCCGCACACAACATTCCGTAGTTGTGACATATAGAGGAGAACACGCTTCTGCATGATACTGTTGCACGTTATGTGCCAACTTAGTTGACGCGGAGGTAATCCGGTTCTTATACTAGGCTAAGGATGACATCACACAAGAGTTTCAAACGAGCCGCGGGATTGATGCTGGTCGCGGTGCTGGCCAGCCGATTGCTGGGATTAGTCAGAGAGATGCTGATAGCCCGACAATTCGGTTCCACTGGAGTCGTCAGCGCCTACTACGCGGCGTTCAACCTGCCGGACTTGTTATATTTCTTCTTGTCCAGCGGGGCCTTGTCCAGCGCTTTCATACCGGAGTTCACAAAGCGTTTCGAGACCGGCAAAAAACGTGAGGCCTGGGAGGTTTTCAGCATCATAGCCTGCTTTATGGGCCTGGTGCTGCTGACGGCTGTCGTGGTGTTCTGGATATATGCAAAACCGCTGGTCAGCATTCTGGCCGTGCCGGGTTTTGTCACCCGATATCCCGAACTTGTTCCCCTCACCGTGATGCTCACGCGCATAATCTTGCCCTGCCAGTTGTTCTTTTTCCTGGGTGGGCTGATGAGCGCCACGCTGGAGTCCCGGCAGAAATTCGCCGCGCGCGCTGCCGGGCCGGTGATCTATAACATCGGCATAATCTTCGGCGCTGTGGTACTTGCCAAGTGGTTCAACATCGCGGGCCTGGCTCTTGGCACGCTCATAGGCGCGTTCATTGGCAATGTAGTCTATGCCTTTTACTGCATGCGCAAGGAAGGCTACTCGTTTTATCCCAGCCTGAACCTGCGACACCCCGGCGTCGTCCGTGTCGCAAAACTGGCCGTGCCGGTTATATTCGGCCTGGGGTTGCCGCAAATCGACGTCATAATCAACAGATGGTTCGCCAGTTTCGTCTCCGCCAGCGCCCCCGCTGACCTCAATTTCGCGAACAGATTGATGCAGGTCCCATTGGGCATATTCGCCCAGGCGGCAGGCACAGCGATTCTGCCGATGCTCTCGGCTTATGCGGCAAAAAACGCGCTCAGCGATATGCGCAGCGGGGTCAGTTACGGTTTGCGCGGGATAATGGTGGAAAGCCTGCCCGCGACGGCGTTTATGGTGGTTATGGCGGACCCGCTTGTTCGCGCAATATATATGGGCGGGGAGTTCAGGCCCTCCAGCGTCGCCCCTGTCGCGCTGCTGTTGATATGGTATTCGGTGGGTATTTTCGCATGGGCCGGGCAAAGGATAGTCGCGCCGGGGTTTTTCGCTATGCAGGATACCTTGACCCCGGTCGCTATCGGCACGCTGTCTACTGTGATTTTTATTCCGCTGAATATGATCCTGATGAAGGCGATGGGCGCGCCGGGGATCGCACTGGCAACCACGATCGGTATAACTCTGCACTTCGTTGGTATGAGTTGGGTGCTGCGCAAGCGATTGCACGGGCTTGAATCTCTTAAGATAATTCGCACGGTCAGCCTGGCCTTTGTTGCATCAGCAGCGATGGCTGTGGCCTGCTACGGAGTGCGGGTCGGGATGGCCGGCGCTTTGGGGTCATGGCAGATTCAGGACGGCGATTTGCCCAAACCATCTGCGCTCGCAGCCAAACTCGAACGTGACCAGACCCCGCTTTCAAAGGACCTGCTTGCAGGGGTGCAACCCGCCACACGCCAACAGATTCTGGACGATCGATTGGCTGCCAAACAAGCGCCGGAGGTCAGGGAGATGCTGGTCGGTGAACTTAACCGAATATTTACCAGTGATTCTTTCTACAGTAAAGACAGGTTCGCAAGGGTGCTGCTCTCAACTGATATAAAAAGGCAGATCGAATCGCACCCCACTGGCAGCGAACTGGCGGATATGAACCGGCGGCTGATGGAGTCGGCATATCTCGATTCGATTATGCCGCATACTGGCGCCAAAATGGCCGATCGGTTCCAGGGTTGGCTTCGCAGAATGCTCGAAGAGCCAAAGGGAAGCAACGATAAGCTCGGCAAACCCAGCCCTGATATGCGGGAATCCGATATAGCGGACCTTGCGAGGCTGAGTATTCAAATAGTCGATCCCGACAGCATCGAAAAACGTGCCGTATATAAGCCCATTAGCCAGTATATTATGTCTCAGATGTCACAAAGCGAAAGGCAGCGGCTGACCCAGTTCGCGCAGATCAGCAAATCGGCTTCGAATATGCCAGAATCATTGGCCCATGATCTCAACGAGCTAATAAACACCAACACGCTATATTCCGCCGAGCGATTCAAAGGGGTCTTCCTCTCTAAAAAGACCGTCGCGCTCGTAGCCTCCAACCCGGATGGCAAGCAGTTGACGGAGCTGAATCGCAGGCTATTGGATGAGGCGTATCCCGGTGAGATCGCCGCCCGGCCCATTGCCCGTGTTGAGAGCAGGATGGGGTCGGTGCTGACTGTTCTGGTCGCTATGGTGGTCGGCGGGGTCGTATACTTCGCCCTGCTTCGACTCTTCAAAGTCGACGAGATGGATTATCTCTGGGCGGCGCTGCGCAGGAAGCTCTTTGGTCGTAGAAGCAATGGCGACCCTGAACGCCCAGAAATGCTCGACACCGGGGAATCTATGGAGTAATAAGCCTGTCGTTGGCTAGTCATTAGGCGCTCACTGGTCGGCCAGAGCCTCCCGGTCTGTGAGTTTCTGCAGCGTACGCATAACGACATTGCGCCCGGCTTTGATACCTGTAATCCGCGAAATTGAATATACCGTCGCCATCGCCAGTCGCTTAAGGCCTGGTTTGCTGCAATTCCAGGATTGCCACAGAAGCTGTTCGATATCCCCTTCTTCACCCCTTGACGCCTTCCGCGCCATTTCATAGGCGATATTGCGCTTTACGTTAGCCAGGCCCGCATTAAGAATTCGGACATACTGCGGCCTGTCCTCCCTTTCCAGCGCGTCGCTCATAATGCCAATCTGCTTATTGAGATTGAGCAGCCTGTCGCTGACCTGACTTTGTCCCCGCAACCTGTAACGCACCAGCGGCTCCATACACATCCTGGCCCATATCCCGTTTCGCGCGATTCGCAGCCACATCAGGTAATCCTCTCCGTAAGGGCGGATAGGATATCCCCCAACGGCTGCGATATCGGCTGTTTTGATCATAACCGTGGATGTCCCAACGAAGTTATCCCTGTAGAGGTAAGCCGTAATGTCGCCCTCCGGCATAGGTTTGGTATATGGCACACTCTCCTGCCCGGTCTCGGTAAACTGAATCAGGTTGCTGTATAGGAAGTTGGTTCTTTTGTCCTCATCTGCCAGAGCCAACTGTCTTTCCAGCTTATTCGGCACCCAGATATCATCCCCGTCCAGGTGTGCGAACCACTCTCCCCTGGCGGCCAGCGTCGCAGTCTCCCGCGCCCGTGCAACCCCGCCATTTTCCTGTCGAATATATCTAAACCGAGGATCCTCAAGATACGGCGCTATGATCTCCTCGCTGCGGTCAACAGAGCCGTCGTTGACGATGATAGCCTCGTAGTCCTGGAAGGTTTGAGCCTTTAGAGAATCCAGAGCCTCGGCGATATAAAGCTCCAAATTATATACGGGGATACAGACAGATACGCGCGGATTGGCCATTCACAACCTCCGGTGCTGGTTATGTGATTATACCATAATGATGAGCAGCTCTGTCATTGCGCGGCGTATCAGTGAAGGGTGACGATAATTGGAGGCAGATCCTGCGACTTCGCGCAGGATGACCGTTGTATGCTGCACAGGATGACGGTTATATGCAGCCCAGGATAACTATGCAAGTGCCTACAACAGTTCTTTTAACGGCCCAAAATTCAGGTTTGCTCGTTCAAAGGCTTCGGCGTAAGGTAGAGTAGGCCGTAGGCGATTGGAATCAATCAACAGTTCGAGGCTATTCATCAAATCTTGTGATTGCAAGTTATAAACATCCAGCCTAAGCTCCTCCGGCAGCCCGATATCCTCGGCGAATGCGGCGCACTTCGGGTGATAATCCAGCATCACAAACGGCACCCCCGCTGCATAAGAGAACACCGACGCATGGAACCTGGTGCAAACCATAATATCCATATCGGCCACTTTTTTCCATATCACCGATGGGTCCAAGTTATACGATTGAATCGCCACTTCGCACTTGCCTTCCAGCGCGGAACTCAATTCATCGATCAACTGCCGATCTCCGCCAGTCGCATATCCGGAAAATTCAAACAAATTCACCCTGATATTATGCTGCTTCGCGAATCCGATCATAGCATCGGCAATCGCCGAAATCCGATCCCCGGCAGTCCCTTTGCCGGCTATCGGCTTATATGGGCTGACGGAGATTCCAATATCCAGAACATCCGATTTTAGGACGGCTTTAGGCTGAGTCGATATGCCGTATACTCCCGGCAGCGTCAGCACCGCGTCCATCGCATCGACTGGCTTATATGGCAAAGAATACTGGCAAGCCATCTCGTAAGAAGCATGATCCCGCACTGTCAGAAAATCAATCGCGTTAAGAAACTCTCCGCACTCATCAATTTTTTTCTGCGTCTCAAAAGGCCCCATCGAGACCCCAAGCGCGCCGAATACCAGCGAGCCGGACTTTTTCGCCAGCCGGACAAGCCTCAAAAATTTCTCATAGTCTATTCTCTCGTGCAGATTCGCGCCGCCGGCAAGCAGCACAATCTGGCTACGTTTTACAGCAAGATGCCAGCGCCAGTCCCTTCTAAATCGGCCCCGGTTAAGCCACGCCAGAGGAGTCGAGACCTCCAAAGGCTTTGGTAAGATTGGCAAATCTTTACGCTCTGCGGGGATTATAAAACGGCGCACGCCACGATTGTCATACAGCCACCAGCCGATAGCCGAGGCCAACGCATCATCCCCGGTGCTGCGAAAGCCGTGAAACCCAAAAAATGCGGCTTGTGCATTGTCCAGTCGCATCGTCAAGTCTAAGATGTTCCTTTCTTCCCCCACGGCGCAACCTGCCTGAAGAACCGCTTGTCGTCATCGTTCATGGCAAATCCATATGTCAGCAGGGCGAACATAGCCAATAGCGCCAGTCCTACTCCCGCGATCAACGGGAATGTTTTGAGGTTTATCACCTGCGTTACTTGCCATGATATCGCCGCTACTACAGCGAATACGAATACTGACGGTATTGTAGCTTTGTAAAAAGACGCGCTCGAAGTCTTGAGAATGTGTGCTGCATAAATCGGAGTAAATACCACATTCTTAAGCCCGAAAGCAATCAAGTTAGCCAGCGCCGCTCCGACTAGCCCCAGCGATGTATATTTTATTAAAACAATCGCCAGCCCCAACTTCACCAACCCGCCTGCCACCGCCACCACTCCGGGTATCGCCACCTTATTTGCCGCATTATTTATGGCATACAGCGGCTCCATAGACGAGTTCCAGACCTGTGGAGCCAGAAGCAGCCACGCCACAATCCATAAATAAGCAAACTCCGGCCCCAACCACCAGCTTATAAATGGCACAATGAACCCGCACGCCAACCCCAGCGGCACCGCCATGCCTAAAGACATAAACTTAACAGCCTTAGACGAGTTGCGCATCAGCCCGGCGATGTCATTTCGAGCGTAATACGAAATCGTCAGCGGCATTATCATCCCCGACATCAGGCTGCTCATTGTTCTCAGCATCGCAAAAAGGCCCAAAATCGTCCCATATTTACCGACGCTGGCAGGCCCCATTAATCTGTTAATGACAATGGCATCCACACTCAAATAAAGCATTGAGCCTACCTGGTTGACTGTCACCCAACCGCCCATCCGCACCATCTCATAAAACTTGCTCTTATCGAACACGCCAAGAGTCGGTTTGAGATAAGGGGTCAGCTTCATGAATACGAGCCAGGTAGAAAATATCACGACAGTCGATCCGATAACGTATCCCAGCCCTACGTGCCACAGCGCCGGGGTCGTCACGGCAAACATTACAATCCAGGTGCCATATCTGAAGACCTGGTTAACAATCTCCAGCATATTGCGAATATCGAACCGCTGTTTAATAAACTGCGCCACCTGAAGAGGGGAGAGGAACAGCGTCGGGATGAACGCCAGATAACACAGGAAGAACAGCCACTGGGTATTAACAGTCTGCCCCGGCGGGATCTTGACGAGCTTCGGGGTCAGGTATGAGAGCACCCCCGCCACCGGCAAAATAATCGCGCACATCACCACAATAGCGGTAAATTGTGTGCTGAAGTATCTCCTTGCGGTCTCGTTTTCACCCTTCGCCGCATACAGCATCACAAATCGGGTCACCGTGCCCACGATGACTATGGTGAACACCTGCGTCATGGAGATAAACGAGTTGGCGAGTGTGACCATGCCGTAGTTTTCGATCCCGATGCGGTGGATCAGATACGGCACCATCATGAGTGAGGTGATTGCGTTAAACGCGAAGAAGATCAGGCTTGAGGCGGTGTTTCTGGCGAAGTGTTTCTTGCCTTCGGTGGTTGTAATGACGTTTTCTTTGGCGGAATCTGCGCTTCTGTCCTCAAGCTGCTCGGTGCTATCCATTAACTAAGGCGACCTCAGGTAGTAATCTTGATACGCCATTATACAACAGCCGCAATCAAGGCCGCTGATATTATTCCATATCCTTGAACAACGACGCGAAGCGATCTGTATATTGCGATTCTATAGATGCAAACGCCAGGTCCAGCGCCAGCGCCCACAAGCCGACCACCGCCTCCTCAGGAGGCAATTCCAGCATCTGTGAGAAGAAATCCTTAATTATCTCCTCATAAGACGTACACGGCTCGTTAAGCACTATGCGATGGCTGACCTTTTCGGAGAGGACTTCGTTTTCGATGCGATCGAGGAAATCCCGGACGTTGCCGGGCGTGGCGTGCCGGAGGTTCTCCCCAAACTCACGCTTAACCAGGTTTCTAAACTCTTCAAGCCTCACGGATCAATCATGCTCCGATCTAAACCTGCCAATTATACTTTATCCTCAACTGGGGTTTATGTCAATGACTATATTCGAAGTCCGAAGTCCGGAAATAGCGGCCGACCTAATACCTGACAGGCGGCAAAGCCCTAATCAATCGGGAATGTCTTATACATCGGCGTCGACAGCCACCACCGTAGCAGCGTGAGAATACCGCTGATCACGTAATCCCCCAACACCAACCCCAAAAAGAACGGCATCGCGCGTCTGTACATCTTCATACCGCCGGTTCGCAGCATCGCAGATTTTGACACGGCCGCTATCAGCATCGGCAGCCACATCCAGTCGAACATACGAATCTGAGCCAGCACGAACCCAACCGGATGAAATGGCCACCAGGCGACTTTGAGCTGTGCGGCGTAGAACGCCACCACCATCCCTGCGCCCCAGATCATCGCTATAATTTGAGCAGCCCCCGCCTTTGGAGCGGTGCCGTCAAGGGTCGCCCGCAGCACGTTGAAACCTTCCCTGCCCTGGAAGACCCTCCACCAGTCGGACTTCGCAGTCGCCGCGCCGTATTTATAATAGACATCCAGCGCACACCACAGACTGGCGAAAACGGCCAGCACCGACGCGATGCCGATTGTGGTCATAAGCTGCTTGCGATCAATGCCGCCGGTCTCCGAGATTCGCATAGTGTCCGCATAAGTCGGCAACGCATGCGCTCGGAAGTCGCCGAATGAGAACCATCTGGTATACGCAAGCCCGATGCCTTCGGGGATACTCTGGCCTGCTCCCAAAAAAGTTCTTGGAAACCAGCCTACATCGTTGCCGGGGTTCCAGACCATACCCACAGCCGCTCGCACCCATCCCGCGCCGATCATAAACAGCATAAACAGCCCGAACAGCATTATCGAGACAATCGGCCGCATCCCAATCGCTACGCCAAAAGTAACCAGAAGCGCCATAGCAATGGTCAGCACAATCCAGTAGCCCTTATCCTTGTCGCTAGCAAGTGAGCTTTTTAACGACCGCCTCGCCGACCACAAAACTATCAGCGCGAACGCCAGCACCGCGCCCTGGCCCTGCTCGTTCGGGTATGGGAACCCCATTCCCCCCGCTTCCAACCCCGCCATGCTACCGGCCAAATTCTCAAATTTAACCAGCCAGAAACAGAACACGCAGGAATATAAAATGTTGGTTGGCACAAGCGCGGAAAGGCCGATAACGCAAGGGTAAAACGCCACATACAACGGCCTCATACTCGCCATCGACTCCGGCAGATACTGGCCGAACTCAGTAGGCAGAGTACGCACGGCAGGGATCCAGGGATATATGAAATTTAATGCGCTCATCGTCTGAAACGCTATTGCCACCACCGCGCCGAGCATCAACGCTTTTTTGCCTATTCCAGTTGGTTCGGAGAGCATCAGAGGAAGCTGCACTATCGGGAAAGTCAGCCGCTCCTCTTTTGACCAGCGAGGGTAAAACAGATGCGCCAGACAATACTGCGCCGCCAAAAACGCCAGCAAAAACCCAGCCCATACCAGCACGGGCACCAGCCACGCCCGCCAAATGGCAGGGTCATACAGGTTGGAGTTGCCGAGCCAGAAGCCCTTCATCACGTCGTCCCCGCGCGGGGCTATCCACGTCGGGATATGGCTCCAGAACTGGTCGAAGCGGTTGTTGGGCGTGGCGAATTGCCACGGGGCCAGGATAGTGGTGATAAGAAACTGCACCATTCCCATAGTGCAAATCCCCACCGTGGCGGCTATGGTCGCATAAATCAACAATATCGCCCGGCGAGACAGCTTCTTATAAAACCCCCGCACGATCAGCAGCCCAAGCAGCACCCATATCCCCGGAAAGGTGAGAGATATTGACGCGAGGTCGGCGGAGCGCAGCAGTATCTCTGCCCTGAAGACGATAATACAGACCAGCGGCGCTAATATCACGGCCACCAATCCCGCGATGCCTAATCTGGTCGGCGCGCTTGTTTGATCCGGCGAGAGTTCCTGGTTTTCTTCTGGTTCTTTAATTGGCGTAACTGACACTATTCCACCACCGGCTACTGCCCGGCTAGATGCGATAATGAATATATACTATCACGTTATGGCGATTCTGCGCCCCTGTTGAGCTGAATCATAACACGACTGCACCAGTTTGAGCACGTTGCGGCCCTCCTCGGCGGTCGCAATGGCAGGTCGTTTGCCGTGCAAAAACTCCGCAATCGGCTCGGCTAACCCGGCTATTCTCTCGCCCTGGTTGGTGATCTCCGGCAAGTCGCTGATCGTCCAGCCAGAATCCCCGTGCTTATACCACTTCAACTGCGGCGCACCGGCGGGTCTTGCCGCGTTGCTGGGGGCGTCACCGTAGTTGCCGATAATGACCCCGTTTTCGCAGATAATCTCAAGCGTATTCTCCCCCGCCACCGCCACAAACGTGCAGGAAACCTCGGCGAAGGCTCCGTCGGCATAGCGATATATTGCAATCGCGTTGTCGTTGGGAACCTTGGGGTTGAGCAGGGTGTCCATCTCGGCCATCACACTGACCGGCATTCCGAGCATCCAATAAATAAAATCTATCGGATGTGCGGCGTCATCAGCGAATATATCGCGGTTATATTCAGGTTTCACGTGCCACAACTGATCGAAACCAGGCATAAACTGTGTGCCGAGGCAGTGGCGGCGGCGAATCATAAAGACCCTGCCAAACTCCCCGGATTCGATCAACTGCTTTGCCTGCAGATTGTGCCGATCAACGCGCATCTGCCAGGCCATAGTGAACGGCACGTTGTTCTTATTTACCGCATTCACTATGCGATCAGCCTCTTCCATTGTCAGAGAGATCGGCTTCTGAAGCACGATAGCCTTGCCAGCGGCCGCAGATTTTTCGACGAGATCCGCGTGCATTGAGGTTTCCGCAGCTATAACCACGGCCTCAATATCGGCCCGCGCCAATAGTGATTCAACGGTGGCCTCACAAGCCATCTCCCTGCCGGAGCAGTTCGCTGCGGCGCGGTCGGCGTCGTGGTCCCATCCGGCCACAAGTCTTATGCCGAGTTCGGGCCTGTTTCTCCACTGGTCGCAATACATCCCCACGTGTCCGTGGGCAAATCCCAATATTCCAATTCCTATTTCGCTCATTATATCGCCTACTTTTTAGTTTATCGGCATTATATTAGTGATTGATGGGGTTTCTCCCTGCCTCTGCCTTTCAGAAAGAATATGTTCGGCTGATATGGGTAAGTATAGCGGGCAGGGAGGATAAATCTGTCAACCGGCCAAGCATATCATAGATGATGCCACAACTGAGGGATTGATAATGAGAGAGATTCTGCAGATTATATGCGACAAAGCCAAAGCGCGCGGCGCGACTTTCGCCGACGCGAGGGTGTTCGAATCGGAAGCCACCGGTATTTCACGACAGGACGGCCGCGCGGACAAACTCAACTCCGTAGCCTTTAGAGGTCTGGGGGTGCGGGTGCTAAAAGATCACGCGTGGGGCTTCGCCTCAGTCTCGGATTTCAATTCAGATACTGCTATGTCGGCGCTGGATGAGGCGGTTTCTATGGCCGAGGCGTCGTCGGAGCGCTCTGAGGACGCAGTGGTCGCGGAGATTGAGGGCATAGTTAAAGACATTAAAGCCGAGGTGGTAATCGACCCGCGGGAAGTCAGCTTCGAGCGCAAAATGTCTGCAATCGAGGGCTATGAAAAGGCCGCAATAAATATCGCCGCCGAAAAGCTGACGAACTCCATAATCAGCTATATGGATCGCATCGACACCGAGACTATCTGCAACACACTTGGCGCATCCATTAAAAAAGAGTCGATTCGGACTATGGTGCAAGCGATGGTAGTGGTCAGCGATGGCGCCATATTGCAGAAAGGCAGCGGTCGGATAGGCCAGCCTGTCGGGTTTGAGCTTATCGAGCGCACTGATGCGGATGATTTCAGCGGTAAAGCGGCAAGGACGGCGGTTTCTCTGCTCAGCGCATCCCCTCCTCCTGCCGGCAAGTTTCCTGTTATATTTCACCCGTCTGTGACAGGTCTGCTGACGCACGAAGCGATCGGGCACAACGCAGAGGCCGACCATATTCTCAGTGGATCATCTATCGTTGCGGGAAAGCTCAACGAGAAAATAGCGTCGGAACTGGTGACCATAATCGACGATTCCACCATCCCCGGCAAATGGGGTTCATTTGAATATGACTCAGAAGGCACCCCTGGCAGCAGGCGGGTTATTATAGAAAACGGAGTGCTGAAAAATTATATGCACAGCCTGGAGACCGCTGCAAAAATGGGGGTTAAGCCGAACGGCAGCGCCCGCGCACAGGACTATTCCAGGCGGCCGATAATCCGCATGAGCAATACATTCATCGAGCCGGGCACATCGACATTTGAGGATATGCTGAAGGGAATCGACCTTGGAGTGTATCTAAAGGGCGGAGAATATGGCTATGTCTTTTGTGAGCGCGGGCAATATACCTGTCATGCCGGAGAGGCCGTTATGATCCGCAATGGAGAACTCGCCGAGCCGCTGCGGGATGTCTCGGTGGCGGGGATGACCCTTGAGACCCTTATGAACATAGACGCGGTGTGCAGTGATTTCGAGATGAAGATGCCGGGTATGTGCGGCAAAAACGGACAGGGTATGTATGTCGACAATGGCGGGCCGCATATTCGAGTCAAAGAACTGGTAGTTGGGGGGCAGTCCTGAGGGCTGATGCGAGGATAATTATGATGGATAAAGAGAAGTTGACCAGACTGGCTCAGATAGCCTGCGACGCCGCAATATCCAACGGCGCGGAGTATGCCGACGTGAGCGCGGATTCCGGCAGAAGCCTATTGGTGGAGTTGGAGTCCAACGCGATCAAATACTGCGACGCAAAGCAGGGCGGCGGCATATACGTGCGGGCGATTTATAAAGGCGGAACCGGATGGGCGAACACCGACAAGCTGACCGATGAGGACGCAGCCAAAGTCGGTAAACACGCCGCTTCCCTTGCCCGCCTTGCCGAGCCTGACCCGGACTTTATCACACTGCCCTCCCCCGCACAGAGATATACCCAGGTGGCAGGCCTCGGCGACCCGGCTATAGGGCAGGTCGATATAAAGCAGCTTATAGGATACTCGCTGTCCAACGTAGACGGCGCGCTGGCGGTATGCGGGGAGGCGATTGTGTCCGGCGGGTTCGCGTCGCGGTATGTATCAAGCTCGCTTGTGAACTCATTAGGGGTATCGCTGGCCGATGAGGGCTCTTCGATCAACGGATATGTAATGGTGATCGTAAAAAGAGGGGACGATGTCGGCAGTTTCTACGACTTCGACGCAGCACGCAACCTGGCTGATTTCGACCCGGCGGGGGTTGGAGCGAACACCGCAAAGGAGGCGCTGAAGTTTTTGGGAGCCAAAAAGATCGAGACCGGTCGAATGCCGGTTATTTTAGGTCCGCTGGCATCCTCTTCGATCTTCGACAGCATAGCTGAGAACGCTAATGCCGAGAATATCCAGCGGAGAAGATCGTTTATGATGGATAAATTGGGGCAGAAAATAGGCTCCGATGTGCTCACCATCACCGATGAGCCGCATATCCCCGGCGGGTTAAGCTCACGCGGGTGGGACAGCGAGGGGTTCCCGTCAAGCCCGCTCACAATAATGGAAAACGGCGTGCTGAAGTCCTATTTATACGGTTCCTACACTGCCGACAAGGCGGGGGTTGCCAATACCGGTCACGGAACACGCGGCGCATCGGCCCGACCGTCGAACGTGATTCCCAAACTGGGGACGATAACGTCTGAACAGATTATTCGCGACACCAAAGAGGGGCTTTATATAAATATGGGAGGCCTGAACCCCAACTCCACCACCGGGGACGTCTCCGTTTCCGTGGATTTTGGGTTCAAAATCGAGAACGGTGAACTGGCATATCCGGTTATGAACGCGATGGTGGGCGGGAAGTTTCTGGAGATGCTGGCGAATGTCGATGCGGTATCCAGCGACTATCGAGCCGAACCGGGAATGGTGATGCCGACGGTGCGGATTATGGACTGTCTGGTGGCAGGGGGAAAATAGGGTGACGATTCCAAAACCGTCACCCGAAAACTGCTGACTTAAAACTCCCTGTTAATCATAAAATGCGCCCACGATTCCAGCAGCGACTTATATGAAGAGCCGGGGATGCCGTCCAGCTCAGGTAGCGCCCGGTTGATGTGCTCCAAAGCAAGGTCGGTCGTCTTTTGGATTCCGCCGAGTGACACCATAAGCTCCGTCGCCGCCTGCACGTCCTCCTCAGAGGCATCGCGGTCGCCAAGCACGGATAAGAGGAACTTTCTTTGTTCAGCGCTGGCGGCCTGCAGCGCGAAGTAGACCACCATAGTTTTCTTGCCCTCGCGAACATCTGAGCCGACCGGTTTGCCGAGTTGCACTTCTTTGCCGAGAAGCCCAAGGATGTCGTCCTGAAGTTGAAATGCCGTGCCGCACTGGCTGGCGAACTTCGAAAGGGCTTTAACGTATGGATGATCAGCATCTGAGCTACCAAGGCCGATCATCGCCCCGGCGCGCGCGGAAAACTCATATAGCACGCCCGTTTTCATCCACAGCATATAGACAATATCATCTTTGGAAAGTTGCTCGATTGGTGTGCGGGAATACTGCACATCCAGGGTCTCGCCTTCGATCAGGGTGTTGACGACGTAACTTTCGAGGTGATAAATAATGTCGATCATAACCCTGGCATCGACCCCGCGCTGGGTGGCGCACTCGCAGAAAAGGCTGGTGGTCCAACCGTGCTGCGAATCACCGGTCAAAACGGCAATATTGCGGCCATATTCGACGGCGCGCCTGGGGCTGTAGTCCAGATTCTTTAACGCGAACTCCTCGGCGAGCTTATGAACCGTCGGCCCGCCGCGTCTCAGGTCGTCGTTGTCGATAAGGTCGTCGTGAACCAGCGTCCAGGTATGAAACATCTCCACCCCAGCAGCAGCCGGCAACGCCAGTTCCTCATCCCCTCCGACCGCGCCGCACGACCACAGCAACACAGCAGGCCGGAGCCTCTTCGCGCCTCTGTGAAGATACGCAAAAACAGCCTCCCGCAGATCGGCAGGCTTGAACCAGTCCTTAAAACGCGGCTGGTCGAAATATTGTGAAACAAGTCTCTCGCGAGCGCTCAGCTCTTGCATAAGATTAGGCAATAAAGTCCTCCGGGGAGACAAATTGAAGTGCTCCTCCAACGCAAAATCATACCCAAGCAGCCGGGCAATGTCAACCTGGTCATTGACAAATCATACCTGCCGGAGTATAACTCATTAAACTGAAACGAACGGAGGCGGGTTCTATGTCTATTCAACCACCGATTCAGCAAATGAACCAGCAAGACGAGCGTTTGTGGGGAATGTTTTGTCACTTGTCGGCGTTATCAGGTTTTATTGGGGTGCCTTTTGGGGCGATTCTTGGTCCGCTGATTGTGTGGCTGATAAAGAAAGACTCCAGTCAGTTTGTGGACCAGCAAGGCAAGTCCTCGTTGAACTTTCAGATCAGCATATTGCTTTATGGGATCATCCCCTTTTTGGTGGCGCTTGGCGGTTTGGGAGCGTTTGCCGATCAATTTTTCCTTGCAATCGTATTTGTGCCTATTGCCGCGCTGTTGGTTATTGCTCTTGTCGTGTTTGAAACAGTGCAGGTAATAATCGCCTCAATCGCGGCCAGGGATGGCAGAACGCACATTTATCCTCTCAGCATTAAATTTATAAATTGAGCTGCAGGGTGTGTGCGCGTGGCATAATATATATTGAACTAGACTTGAGGTGAATTATGTCAGCGCAATCGACAGTTCAACAGTTGAGCCAGGAGGACGAGCGCTGGTGGGGCATGCTGTGCCACCTTACCGGCCTGGCAGGGCTTATTGGCATCCCGTTCGGCAACATCATCGGCCCATGGATCGTGTGGCGAATGAAAAGGAATCTGAGCGAATTCGTCAACGAGCAGGGTAAAGCCGCCCTCAACTTTCAGTTGAACTGCTATATATACCTGTTTTTGGCAGTCGTCGCAGTAAAGGTCGGCTTACCCGCGTTTACACTGCTGGTGCTCTTATTTATGTATGTGCTGGTATCAGCGGTCATCGGGTCGATAATGGCCATCGAGGGCAGATCTTATCGCTACCCGCTGACTATCAAGTTTATTCGCTAGATCAAACCGGCGGACGGCCTACCATCCGCCGCCACCGCCGCCTCCTCCGCCACCACCGGAAGAGCCGCCTCCGCCGGAGGAACCTCCCGATCCGCCACTATCAGACGACCCGGGCGGGGTGCTGGCAGATGCGATTGCCCCGGAAAATGAGTTGCTCAGCGACGATGCGAAGCTGGCGTAACCGACGCTGGCAAAATTACGGCCGTCATACCAATCCGGCTCATAACCCGTCTCCTGCGCCTTTTTCAGAACCTCGGCAAACTGCTCCGACCAAAGCTGCTCCACCCCAAGGGCAATGGCATACGGCAGCAGCTTTTCGTATAGCTCCGGGGTTTTATCCGGCGGGTTGAGCACATTAAGACGATCCTGCTCGGCTATCGTCATATACAGCTTCAATCCCTCAATTTTATCCATCAACTGACGACCCTTCGGGGTGTAGGATTTCAGAAGGTTAGAGTACAGCGCGTTTACAAAGAAAAGAACAAACACCGATGCAACAAGAACCGCCAGCGGGAATGTAACCTGCGCATACCTTAAAGCCATGATCTCAAGGCCGATAAAAACAAGAGCGATAAAAGTCTTTCCAATGGCCGAAAAAATCCGTCGCAGGCCGCCAATTTCTGCCCACGCATAAATTGCCACTGACGTAGTAATCGACGCGGCCAGGCTGAGGAACATCAACAGAATGGGAATGCCCTCGTTCTCAGGAGGCGCCCATACATCTATATCGCTCATATATGCCCCCAAGACAACCAGAACAGAAATTGCCCAGCCGAAACATGAATGACCAGAATGAGTGGAGAAATACCCTTTGCCGAACCGTGATTCCAGGGATTTCTGCATTTTCAGCATTCCCAGGCGCAACTGTATGTTGTTGGATTGGTCCAGCTCGATTGTGTCTGTATTGCCGAGGATGGCTCCGATGGCGCTGATCTCCTCGGTGGATAGCTCTCCCTTGCTCTTGGCTTTTCGAACAAGTGAGTATTTCCGTTTATTTTCAACGATCTGGACATAGCCCTTAACGGCGGCGTTGATCAGACCTGCGGTGAAGGTCTTGTTATCGAACCCCATCCGGCTGACGAAGCGAACAGCGGCCGGGCTGAGCGCATCCGGAGGATCCCACTGCGGAACAATCGCCGCCGATTTGGGGTCGATGCCCACTCGAATATGTGCTTGTATATAATAGCCAACTATGAACAGCGTGCCGATAATCAGAATCAACACCGAGCGCATATCCCTCAAAAACCATTTTATGCGCATCGCAGAGGTCGGCGCATCGATGTAACCCTTCGGCCATGCCACAGAGATGGTCATGCCTTCTCTGGCATATAGAGGTTTAGAAGTGCGGAACGCGACTTTGTCGGAGCCCTGTTTGCTAAAAGTCAGGTTTTGCGCTGTAGAGCCCTGTGGACCTGTCCAGCCCTGCAACTTCACAGAGCTTATAGGAACACCTTGAGGCAATGTGACTACCGCTACCGCATCGTCTACGGGAAAATCCCATCCGGTTCCGACCGCGTTCCAATATAGCTCGTCGTGGTCCTTAAAAAGTCCGAGTTGTCTGCTGGTAGTGTAGTATATCGTGTAGACGTATTCCCCTGGTGAGACAAATGTGTTCTTGTCGCCTATATAAATCCGGACTCCGTTCGCCACAGATGTTACATGAAACGGCTCTGGCGACCCATCACGCAGCACACTTTCGACCTTAAAATCGACTATATAATTGTTTCCGTCTTTGTCTTTATATCTGGTCGGGAAATCGCGGAAGATGCCGTGTTTGATATTCACGCCTTCGGAGATCACGCGAATTGTCTCGGTGACATACATTGCGCCGTCTTTGCTTATGGCGATATCGCTTCTGAAGGAGGTGATTCTTTCATCAGCCACAACCGTCGCCGCGAAAGAAAACAAAATCACAACCGCGAAGGCAGCTAATAGCACAAAGCGGGCTTTCATTATTTTACTCCTGGCCGAACGTTGTCGATACAGCCTCCCGTTCCGTGGCAAGCGCGATCTCGAAGAACTCGGCTCGTTTGAAGCCGAACGAGCGAGCATATATCAGGCTGGGAAACGATTCGACTTTGATATTATAATCTCGCACGACGGCGTTATAGTATCGACGGGCGTATTGAATCTGATCCTCTATTTCGGTCAGGCTCTTTTGCAGGTCGAGGAAATTCGATTGAGCCTTGAGGTCGGGGTATGCCTCGGCTACAGCGATAATCGAGCGCAGTTGGCCGGAAATCGCGTTTTCATATTCACCTTTGGCAGCTACGGCCTGGGTCTGCATACTTTTCGCTCGATTTTCTGTGATATCGGCGAAGAGTTTCTGCTCATGTGAGCTATATGCCTTAACGGTTTCTACGAGGTTGGGGATAAGGTCGTGGCGTCGCTTCAATTGCACATCGATGCCGCTCCACGCCTCGCGGATCATGTTCCGTCCGCGCACCAGCCCGTTGTAGCCAATAATAACCCAAAAAGCGACCAGCACAGCGAATGCGATTAATACAACTGCAAATATCATATTCAGCTCAGTTCAGGAAACCACAGTCCTATCTCGGTGACCGCTGCCTCGACGCTGTCGGAGCCGTGGATCAGGTTTTCTCGCATACTCAAAGTAAGATCGGCGCGGATGGTGCCGGGAGCGGCGTCCAAAGGGTTGGTCGCACCCATCATAGTGCGAATAAGGGCAATAGCATTGAACCCTTCCACCACCATAGCCACCACCGGCCCTGAGGTCACAAACTCCATCGTCGGCTCAAAGAAATCCTTGCCCCTGTGTGCCGCATAATGCTGCTCGACAAGCTCGCGGGAGGGCTTCAGCATCTTCATCGCAGTAATATTGAAGCCGCGCTTCTCTATTCGGCTGATGATCTCCCCAGCAAGCCCGCGCCGAACACCGTCGGGTTTTATCATAACGAATGTGCGTTCCATTTCCACCCCATCTAATACTATTTCAGAGAATATACCAGAGCAGTATGCACTGACGCAAGGGGAAGGGAGAAATGCGAAAGAAGCGAAAATGCGAAAGTTGGAAAATAATGGAAAGCGCTGCGTTGACGGATCGAACCTCGCACATCCGACCTCGGACCGCGAAAAAAGCAGATTTCTCGCTGCGCTCGAAATGACGAAGGGAGAAACGCGAAAGCGCGAAAAGAGCGAAAGCCAGAAAGAAGTAAAACGCGAAAATGCGCAGATGCGAAAGTTGGAAGGAAGCGAAAGTTGGAAAATAATGGAAAGCGCTGCGTTGACAGATCGAACCTCGCACATCTGACTTCAGACCGCGAAAAAAGCAGATTTCTCGCTGCGCTCGAAATGACGAAAAATTGAGGCGTTGTCAACCGAAAACCGACGACCAACAATCGTCAACCGTCAACCGGCTACCGACAACCAACAACCGTCAACCGTCAACCGGCTACCGACAACCAACAACCGACAACCAACAACCGACAACCGACAACCGGCAACCACCAACCGGCAACCGACAACCAACTACCGACTACCGACAACCGGCAACCGACAACCGACAACCCATCCTGCTTTAGTCGACTAAAACGTTTATCCGGCAGCTCTGGTCGGCGATTATCTCCCCTATTTCCGTGGCGCAGAGGGTTCCGGATTGGATAAGGGCTTCCTGTAGAGATGCCGATTTATCAGCAGCTACGCTTATAAGCAGCCCGCCGGAGGTTTGGGCGTCACAGAGGGTCAGTTGGTCTTCTTCGGTGATATCATTAGCCCAGATTACGGCATTCTCATCGTTAAGGTGGTCTCGATTTGTATATGTCCCGCCGGGGGCTTCGTCGAGGGCGAGCAGGTCTCTTACCCCATCTATCAACGGCACATCATGCGCCCGAATCTTAGCCCCGACGCCGCTTGCTGCCACCATTTCATGCAAATGACCCAGAAGACCGAACCCGGTAACATCTGTGCAGGCGTTTGCGCCGATTTTGACCATAACCTCCGAAGCAGCGCCGTTTAAGGTGGTCATCACCTCAATCGCCTTTTCTATGAGCTGCGTAGGGGCGGTATCGTGCTTGATCGCTGTTGTTATGATACCGGTGCCGACAGGTTTGGTCAGGATCAATTTGTCCCCAACCTGTGCGCCGGCGTTGGTGACTACTGCTTTAGGGTCAACTACGCCCATCACGCACAGGCCATACTTAGGCTCCGGATCATCTATCGAATGCCCGCCGCCTATACTCACACCAGCAGCCGCAGCCTGATCCGCGCCTCCGCGCAGTATCTCCTCTAATGAATCCAGAGATCGTGTGCGGGATGGATAGGCTACCAGATTCAGAGCCAGCACCGGCCGAGCGCCCATAGCGTATATATCCGACAAGGCGTTGGTCACGGATATCCGGCCGAACTCATAGGCGTCGTCGACTACAGGGGTGAAGAAGTCCACGGTAAGCACGACAGCGATCTCTTCGGAGACGCGATAGACCGCCGCATCGTCGGACGTCGAAAGACCCACGAGCACATTAGGATCCGTTATCAATGGCATGTGACGCAGCACCTGCGTCAGAGCCTGCGGGCTCAATTTGCACGCTCACCCAGCCCCGTGCGAAAGCGAAGTAAGCTTGAAATCGCCGTCCGACACCCGACCTCACCTCCCATCATAAACGATACCGGCACGGATATTATACCGTTTGCTCGGAAGCAAAGTCAACGCGTTCGGGCGGCGGTCGACGTGCGTCGCCACCCGAACGACAAATACTCTATAGCGGATAGGCGGTCGCGGAGAGACCCTGGTCCTGGTAGTCTATGCGCACCCGCACGGTCTTTACGCCATCCATCACAGGCAAGTCGAATTTGTATGGAGGACAATTGAGCGACTGCGTTGCAAGCTCCGCCCCGTTGTAGGCCAGAATCGTCACAGTAATGCAGGTAATACCAGGAATGTCACCCGGCATCGCAACCAATATCCGGCCGTCTTTAACCTTTATCGCCGGAGGAGGAGCATCTCTGTACGCTCCCGGCAACGGATCGAACAACCCGGGAGGAGGTGGGCCATCGTTTTTGGGGAAAATATACGGCCCCCAGCCCTCGCCGAGGTGGCCCGTGCCATAGCCCATAGAACCCCACTTCTCCGGTGGGATATACCTGTGGAAGAAATCTGCGCCTGCCCCATAAGGGCTGCCCACCGAATTGCCATAACCCGAAGGATAACCCACCCCAGGTCCGAAGTATCGATTCAAGCCGCGGCCCTGCGAATAATAACCTTCGTACGAGTTGTAACCAAGGTTACCTATCGGTTCACTCGCAGCCGCCGCGATGCTTAGTGCCAATATCATTATTAACGTGAGAATGGAACCGGTATAACCTCTCACGGCGCTCACCCCCTGATCTGACAAGTCTCCCAATATCAGTTTTGTACCAGCGCCCCGCGTTCTAACCCTCATCGGTGATTGAGATAGGCCGACGTCAACTTAATGTGTGTGGTATAATCATGCATCGTGAACAAGCAGCAGAAGCCTAAAAATATCTCGATAACCAATCGCAAGGCGAGACACGAGTATCATATTGGGGAGACTTTCGACGCGGGGCTGGTGCTTTCGGGCACGGAGGTCAAATCCATCCGGGCGGGCCAGGCGAGCATCACCGAGGCCTACTGTAAAGTGGAAGACGGCGAGGTGTTTATTCACGGCATGCATATCGCCCCATTCGAGCAGGGTAACCGCTGGAACGTAGACCCCCTGCGGCCTCGAAAACTGCTGTTGAATAAATCGGAGATCAACCGCATCAGCCGCCAGTTGGCCGAAAAAGGACTGACGTTGATCCCGCTGAAGGTCTTTTTTAATAGAGGTTACGCCAAAATTTGTGTCGGGCTGGCGCGTGGCAAGAAACTCTGGGATAAGCGGGAGTCTATCGCCGAGAGGGACTCCGATCGCGAACGAATGCGGCAGGAATCGGATCGATATTAACCTTAGGAGATCGTTTTATGGAGCATGTTCTTGTAACCGGAGGGGCAGGGTTTCTGGGGTCACATCTGTGTGATTTGCTGCTTAAATATGGACATAAAGTCACCGCGATGGACAACCTGATCACCGGCAGCATCGACAACATAGCTCACAATATCGATAACCCGATGTTCCGGTTCGTCAAATACGATGTGACCAATTATTTGTATCTCGACGAACACGTCGACGCTATTTTCCACTTCGCCTCCCCCGCAAGTCCGATCGATTACGCACAGTTTCCGATTCCCACGCTGAAAGTCGGATCGCTTGGCACACACAAGACCCTGGGCCTGGCGGTGGCACAGAAGGCGGTGTATCTATTGGCTTCTACTTCCGAGGTCTATGGCGATCCGCTGGTGCACCCGCAAAGTGAGGATTATTGGGGAAACGTGAACCCCATTGGCCCACGCGGGGTCTACGACGAAGCCAAGAGATTTGCCGAAGCAATCACGATGGCTTACCATAATGCGCACGGGGTCGACACCAGAATAGTCCGGATATTCAATACATACGGCCCGAGAATGCGACTGCACGACGGGCGAGTGGTGCCGACGATGATCTACCAGGCCTTGAAAGGGGAGCCGTTGACAGTATTCGGCGACGGGATGCAGACGAGAAGCTTTTGTTATGTAGACGACGAGGTGGAGGGGATTTACAGGCTATTCAAATCCGGTCACATTGAGCCGGTTAATATCGGCAACCCCGACGAGATGACGGTGCTGGAGTTCACCCACCTTGTAAAGCGACTGACCGATTCCACCAGCGAGATAGTCTTCCGTCCCCTACCCGTCGACGACCCGACCAAACGCCGACCGGATATTACCAAAGCGAAACAACTGCTCGATTGGCAGCCGAAAGTGGCACTGGAAGATGGACTAAAGGAAACCGTGAAGTACATTAAGACGCTGATTTAGAAGGCGGTTGGCGGTTGACGGTTATCGGTTAACGGTTGTCGGTTGACGGTTGGCGGTTGTCGATTGTTGGTCGTCGGTTGACGGCCGACAAAGCCTCAATTTTGTCATTTCGAGCGCAGCGAGAAATCTGCTTTTTTCGACGTCCGAGGTCAGATGTCCGAGGTTCGATTCATCAACGCAGCGCTTTCCGTCATTTTCCGGCTTTCGCCCTTTTCGCGCTTTCGCGTTCCTCCCTTCCCCACACATTCGCCCGGTGCGTTTGTCTGGGGGTGTGTTGGGGAATATCGTACGAGTCAGAGATGAGAAAGGGTGGCAATTGCTATGGACTCTACGTTTCTCGACACCCTGAATTTACCCGGCGACCTTAAACACCTGTCGCACATCCAACAGAAGAAGCTCGCAGAGGAGGTGCGGCGATTAATAATAGACGTCGTCAGCGCAAATGGCGGCCATCTTGCGCCGAGTCTGGGGGTTGTCGAGCTTACCATCGGGCTGCTCAGCGTGATGAATGTGCCGCAGGATAAGATTGTATGGGATGTCGGGCACCAGTGCTATGCCTATAAACTCCTCACCGACCGGCTCCACCGCTTCCATACTCTGCGTCAGGCGGGGGGAATAAGCGGCTTTCCACGGCCCGATGAAAGCCCATTCGACTGCTTTTGCACGGGACACGCCAGCACCGCCATATCGGCAGCTCTGGGGATGGCCCGCGCACGGGATTTATCCGGCGGCAATCATAAAGTCGCGGCAATCGTGGGGGATGGCGCGCTCGGTGGGGGGATGGCCTGGGAGGCGCTTAACGATGCGGGAGACTCCAATACAGCCTTGCTGGTTATCCTCAACGACAATCGCATGTCGATATCACCAAGCATCGGCGCCCTCGCCACCCACATAGCCCGCCTCCGGTCACAGCCTCTATATCGCTGCATGGAGGACAGCGCACAGCGCGTGCTTCGCACCGTGCCGATGGGCGGAATAGTCAAACGAATCGCAGACAGCTTCAAACGAGGGCTTACCAACGTCGTCTCGCCGACATCCGGCACTATATTCGAGGCGCTCGGCTTCAAATACTATGGCCCTATAAACGGCCACGACATCGGCGACCTCAAGTATTTTATTTCACTATCCCGGCAGATTAAAGGTCCGGTGCTGCTGCATGTGGTGACCACAAAGGGCAAAGGCTACTCCAAAGCGGAGCATAAACCCAGGCATTTTCACGGCGTTGCCCCGTTCAATTCCGGCAATGGCAGGGCATCGGCCAAGAAATCGCGCACCTATACCGACGTCTTCGGCAGCACCCTTACCAGCCTGGCTGCAAAAGATCCAAAGGTTGTCGCCATATCGGCAGCTATGCCTGATGGAACCGGGCTTGCCAGGTTTGCCAGAAGACACCCATCACGGTTTTTCAACGTAGGCATAGCCGAAGGCCACGCTGTGACACTGGCCGCCGGGCTGGCATCTGCAGGGGCGAAGCCGGTGGTGGCAATCTACTCAACTTTTCTGCAGCGTGCCTACGATCAGATCGTAGAAGACGTATGCCTGCAAAATCTGCCTGTGGTGCTCGCTCTTGATAGAGCGGGGCTTGTCGGGGAGGACGGCCCGACCCATCATGGAGCATTCGATTTAAGCTATCTTGGCCACGTCCCCAATATGACGATTATGGCTCCCAAAGACGCCGCCGAACTGGCTGGTATGCTCCGCCTGGCGTTAAATCTCGGCAGTCCGGTCGCGCTGCGTTATCCCAGGGGCGCAGTGGGCTGGGTGAACAAAAAAGCCCAAATAGATATCCGACTCGGCAAGTCTGAAATTTTAAGGTCAGGCAGCGACCTCGCGATAATCGCCGTCGGCCCGGTGGCTGTCGAGGCGGTTGGGGCGGCTGAGGAGTTTTCAGAGCGCTGCGGCGTCGAGTGCAGAGTGATAAACGCCAGGTTCGTCAGGCCGCTAGACGAGGAGGCCGTGCTGGAAGCGGCGCGGGAGTGCGCGGGGATAGTAACAATAGAAGAAAACGTGGCGCGAGGCGGGTTCGGCAGCGCTGTGGTCGAGTGCCTGGCACAAAACGACGCTTTGAAAGTCCCCGTAGAAATCCGCGCTTTGCCGGACTCATTTGTGGGGTTCGGCACAGCCTCAGAATTGCGAGCCTTTCACGGACTATCCCGGCAGGGGATCCTGGATGCGCTTAACAGGCTGATTGTGCGCATAGACGGCAGTCAGATTACGCAAGGAGGCCGATTTGTCTTACGTCAGAGCATCTGAAAGCGCGGCGCGCAAAGCCGACCATATTCACATCGCCCTGCACGAAGATGTGGAGTTTCATCGCATCACGACCGGCCTGGAGCATTGCAGCATCAGTTACGAAGCTCTGCCTGAAATCAACCATAGCGAGGTCGACACGTCGATTTCTCTGTTCGGAAAACGCATGAGCATGCCGCTTATCATCTCTTCTATGACCGGCGGCACGGACGAGGGCAAACGATACAACCGGATGTTCGCAAAGGCCGCGCAGTATTTCCGGCTGGCGATGGGCGTCGGTAGCCAGAGGATCTCTCTTGAGCATCCTGAGCTTGCGGATACTTTTCAGGTGAGAGACGTCGCGCCGGATATCCTGCTCTTCGCCAACATCGGCGCGGTGCAGTTAAACAACGGCTGCAAGGTCGAGTCGTGTCAGCGGATCGTTGATATGATAGGCGCAGACGCTTTAATTATTCATATTAACCCGCTACAGGAATGCGCCCAACCCGAAGGTGATACCAACTTCAGAGACATAGCTGAAAAAATAGGCATCGTCTGCGACACGCTTGAGGTTCCGGTTATCGTCAAAGAGGTCGGCCACGGGATATCCGAACGAACCGCTCGCCTGCTCGCCGAAGCAGGAGTAGACGCAATTGACGTCGCGGGAGCCGGCGGTACTTCGTGGGCAAAGGTGGAGAGCTATCGCGGCACCCGGCTTGGGCCATCGCTGGGCGAATGGGGAATATCTACCCTCGATAGCCTGATTGCAGCGCGCAGCGTCGCCCCACATGCCACAATAATCTCCAGCGGCGGCATAAGAACCGGCGAGGATATCGCAAAGTCAATCGCCCTTGGAGCGGACGCCGCAGCTATGGCCCTGCCGCTGTTAAAGGCCGCATCGATTTCATTTGAGGCGTTAAATGCGTTTATAGCTCAGATTCGTGAGGAGTTGTCTGCGGTGATGTTTTGCGCTGGGGTGAGAACTATCGAAGAGCTTCGTCGAGCGCCTGTCAGTTCAGGTTTTTGACCAAACGCACGGTGGTGCCGCCGTTGAAGCTGAAGCTGACCTCGTCGACCAGTGACCGCATACACCCGATGCCTCTTCCGCTCTCTGCAAACCACGACACTTCCCTGGACGTCTGAACATCAGGTTTAAAACCACGACCGTTATCACTTACCGAGACCGACAATTTATCCGGCGCAGCCAGGCAGCTTACGGTAAAAGCGCTGTCTTCGCGTCCGGAGTGTCCGTGTTTGATCGCGTTGGCCACAGCTTCGCCGACCGCCAGCAGCACGTCGCTTATACAGTCGTCGTCTAAACCGGCCTGCCGGGCCACGTCCCTGACCCGCCTTCGTGCTTCTCTGCAATAAGCCGTATCGCTGGGCAGGCTGAAAACATCCATCCTGCAGGAGACTTGCGGAGGATTAGACTCATAGCAGCGTTCGTCGAAGCAGAAAAGGTCGCTTAGTGGGTGGTGGTTGAGTGAGCGGCGGACTTCTTCGCTGGCCTGCCTGAAATGAAGTCGCTGCCGGGGTTGAGTGCGGTTGCTTGCACTGTCGGCGAGACAGTATAAGGCGGCGGCATCAATACCGTCGACCTCGCTAAAATCCAGCGACACACACTGCTGATGCTCCTCGGTCAGATGATCGAGGGCTGAGACAATACGGTTTACGTCGCTTTCTACTACGTGTCCGCTAATCGCCAACGACGGTCGATTTTCATCAGACCGTAACGATAAACCCACATGGGCCGTATCAATGGCCATAATGTATAATTCCTGGACCCCGCAAGCAAGTTACTACTATTTGAGAATAGCACCGCCAATGTTGAGAGTCAAGGCCTTATGGCACATAAATACTTATGTTTTTTGGCGCTTCGAAAAAAAATAAATATAATTATTTTGCCAGCAGAATTGCCAGCATTGGCACGGTTCTTGCAACATATACTGGCAGAGACAAACATCTTATCTCCTTCCTTACAGTGTTGTGGTTTTACTCGCTAAAGCAAGGGCCCCCAGCCCTTACAAAGGCGGCCCGCCGGCGAAAGATGCAGGCGGGATTTTTTTGTACCAGCTTTCAGTCTTTTGCAGGTTTGGCGGGCTGTATCAGCTAACTTGTCATTATGTGGAGGTGGCAATGAAGACGATCGGTGTGTTGACCAGCGGGGGAGACGCCCCCGGCATGAACGCCTGCGTTGCGGCTATAGCCGAATCTGCAGAACAGCGCGGTATCCAGGTGCGTGGCATCTTTTTGGGTTTTCTGGGTTTGTTGCAAAATAACTGCATACCCATCGGCTCAGAGATTGCAGGGCTGGCCAGAAGAGGCGGCAGCTTCCTCGGCACCTCACGCAACGAAAGCGTCAACCTCAATCTGCTTGAAAGTGAATTTGGGAGAATATTCGAAACCTGTGGGCTGGATGGGCTGATTGTGCTGGGCGGCGGGGGGTCGCTGCGAGCATTGACGAAATTGGTCACCCTAGGCGCGCCGGTCGTGGGGATCCCCTGCAGTATAGACAACGACGTAGCCTGCACCGACTACTGCCTTGGCTTCGATTCGGCCGCAAACAGGGTCCTTCGCGCCATCGACGAAATACTCGACACCGCCGAGAGCCTCTCCGACAGGGTCTTTTTGGTCGAGACAATGGGCGGCAATACAGGCCACCTTGCACTTGCTACGGCGTATGCCTCCAGCGCCGACGCGGTTTTTATTCCCGAACAACCGGTAGACATCAAAGGGGTCTCTTCCCGCATTCGAGCGAAAATGGACGCCGGCGGCACCCACGGGCTTATAGTGCTGTGCGAGGATCAGGGCACGTTTGAGATTCAGCAAAAACTGGAGGCGGCAATAGGTAAGAAAGTGCGCCTGACCGTGCTGGGTCATATTCAACGGGGCGGCAACCCGACCTTTTTGGACAGGCGCTTTGCCCGTGAGTTCGGCGAGGCTGCTGTTGAGCTAATCGCTTCTGCCCAGCACGGACAGATGATCGCATATTCATGTGAAAAGATACACCCGATCCCTCTCACAGAGGACCTGGCGCTGGCAAAACCGATAGATATCGCCAAATATCGCGCGGTCAATATGCTCGGCCGGCGTTAGTAGCCCTTTTCTTTATATCTTTCCTGCCGGGCCTGCACGTCCTCCGGGCCACCGGGGGCGTTCACGCTTTTGTATACCGTCGGCGTGATCCCTCTTTCCATGAGCAACTCGACTATCCCTGCGCAGATGGCCCACATAATCGTGGCTGCAGAGAGGCCGGAGGTGGGGCAGACGCCGGCGTCGAGGTTTTCTACCGTAAGCATAGAATCGCCATAAGGGGCGTGGTTGTCCAGCACAAACTCAGCGGCTTCGTACAATCGTTTGCCACTGGGATGCTGCGACTCCAGTTTGCTGGAATACGCCAGCGCCGTCATAGCGACGGTGATAACTCCCATCTTTCTGGCCTGCATCACAAGCTCGACGACCTGTTCGCTTTTGCCGGATACGCTGCCGACGAACAGCACATCCCCGGGCTTTATGTTGCTCCTCTTCAAAGCCAGCGAGATCGTCTCGGCGGTAAGATTTTCGCTTTTTGCTTCTTTATCCCTAAAAGAGTTGGGATTGTTGACGTTAAGGCCGAACGTAAATGGGGTGAAGCCGACCAATCCTCCTGCCCTGCCTATCAGCTCGGAGTTGAGCATGTGCCCGGTGTCGTGGATATGAATCACGCCGCCGGACTCGATTGAGGACGCACAAATCTCTGCAATGGCAGCGATGTTGGCGGATTCGGCCTGTTCAATTTCATGAACCTTTGCCGAAAGGGCTTCGAAAAATTGTTTGATCAGCATTTTGGAACCTCTCTTGCGGCCAGCCTGGCGATCGCCTCTCCTGGGCGCATTTTTGCGATAACTAAATTGGATTTTGGAAACTGCGGTCGCAGGACCGCTTTAATGGGGTCGATGACCAGCTTACCTATATTAAATACTCCGCCAGCGAGCACAAATGGGAAAGAATCCTGCTCGCTGAAGAGTTTTCTGGCTATAAACGCGGCTAACTCGCCGAGGCATTCACCGGCTGACTCGATGATCTCCAGTGAGGTCTTGTCCCCGGCGTTCGCAGCCGAGCTAACCCGTACAGCAAAGCCCGCTATCTCGGGTTGGTTTACTTTGACATCGAAGAGTTTGCGGACTGCTTTTCGGGGTTTGTCCTGACCGAAATAATCCCGCATCTCCTGCACGAGCAGCGTATCCGGGGCGCGGCCTTCCTGTGCCAGAATCGATTGCTTGATTCCTCGCAGACCGATATCATAAGCGCTGCCCTCGTCGCCGAAGATAGGGCCCCACCCTCCGGCCGCGGTAATAGTGCCGTCCGGCTGTATTCCCACACACGATGAACCGGTGCCGGCCACCACGGCCACTCCGCGCAGCTCGTCGATTCCTGCACGCTCAAACGCGACACGGCACTCCGAAAGCTGGTGTGGCTCTGCTGTTATTCCAAGTTGATCGAAGACCTCACGGGCCACAGAGCCGAATGTGCACGCGGCGGCGGTGATCTGATCTGCTGAAATGCCCGCTTCCTTTAAAGCCCCCGTAATGGCACGCCTGAAAGCGGCGGCAGCACTGCGCCGTGGGGTGAAGTTGGCGTTGGAGCCTCCTCCGATCCCCGTTCCTACGACATTTCCATGCTCATCTAAAATAACTGCGTCGGTTTTGGTGCCTCCGCCGTCGATGCCGAGTGTATAACCTTGTTTCAATTCCTACCTCAAGCCATTGTCCGCAGCATTTGTTTTGTAATCAGATTTTTCGGCGTCTCGCCGTCCCAGAACAATTTTAGATCATCTACCACGCATCTGAACATATCACGCCTGCCATCCGTTGTCGGCCCCGCGATGTGAGGCGGAATTATCACGTTGGGAAGCTGCCTCAGAGGGTGATCTGCGGGCAGCGGTTCCGGCCAGGTGACGTCTAAAGCGGCCTTGAACCTCCCTGTCGCAAGTTCCTTCGCCAGAGCGTCGTGGTCGATGAGAATACCCCGCGCGGTGTTTACGAAGACTGCCCCCGCCGGTATCAGCTTCAGCTTTTCGGCATCAAGCATCCCTTTGGTCTCTTCGGTGATCGGGGCATGCAGGGAGATGACCTTTGACGTGCTCAGCAGCTCCTCTAGTGAAACCAGCCTCACCCCCCACTCTTTCGCTTTCGTCTCTGACGTGTAGGGGTCATAGGCGATTATGTTACATCCAAACGGCCCCAACAGCCGAATAAACGCCCTACCCGTGTGGCTGAGGCCGATTATCCCCACGGTTTTGCTGAACAGGGTCTCGTTGCCTGCGCAAGGGATATCGTTCCAGGCGTCCTGTGGTGCGCCGTATGCGTACCTCGGCAGGGTGCGGAGCATAGCCAGGGTCAAAGTGAGCGCGAACTCTCCGACGTAAGTTGCCATCACCGAAGCCGCGTTGGTTATCGCTATACCAGCGTTGAATATCTCTTCAGCAAACAGATGCTTTATGCTGCCGGCGGCATGTGAGATGATTTTGAGCCGACACGCCGCATCAATCACACTCATATCAATCGGAGCCGACCCCCACGACGTAATAATCGCGTCGCAATCGGTCGCCCGCTGTGCTATCTCCGCCGTAGTGAACGGCCGACCGAGATCGTTATGGACCACCTCGGCGCAGTTTTCAAGATCAGACATAATATCCGCCTGAAAGATATCGGGGTTTTCCGGCACCGTTATAAGCACACGTTTTTTCATAATCTCACGGCCTCCAAAATCGGATTCATTGTAGCATACGGAGAGCAGATATTAGTAACCCACGTGATAATTCCTCGTACCTCTGCCAGCATGTTAAAGGGGTCTAAGGCGGAAAGACATTAATGACACTCTATCAGCCGAGGGTGTGCGGGATAAAGTGGAACGAGAGGAGTTACAATCGAATGTGCAGAACCGCAGTTTTCAGGACATTGGCGGCGATTGCAATCTCTATCTTGATCTGTGCCGCGCAGGCAAACGCGGCAGTGGTGAAGGTAGACTTGCTGGGTGGCTTAGGAGAATTTGAGTTCAGCGCAGACACCGCATGGCAGATGATTACCAAAAACGGGTGGCCAAACGGCGTTTGCGAATCTACTCCGGGAGATTCCGTGGCAGCCGGATGGTACAGGCTGACTTCACTTGGATTGGTGCCGAAAGAGAACACTGTCTTCAGCATAGCGCCTAAGACGGGTCTCAAGGGATCGGCGAGTCAGTTTATAGGCATCCGCGGCGCCGAAGGCATGATCTCACTTCGCAGGAACGTATCCGTAAGAAACGATCAGCCCTCCGAATTACATGCAGGCGACAAACTCGTCTATAGAATCGACAGAGTATATATGCCGAAGTTTACCCTGCCCCAGGGGGCTAGCGTACAGTATCAACTTGCTGTCAATTATCATACGCCCGCTCCTGTTCAGGAGCGAGTCACTAAAACAATGCCCATTTCTACCCAGCCGTATGGCATTGAAGTCGATTTGGACGTTCCCAGCGATGCTCACGTGATAACGCTGGGAGTGGAAGTGACGGTTAAAGGCAATCCTGGCACGGTTGTGCCGGGTGTATATGTTGACGGCGTGCGGCTCTATCGAAAGAAAGCCGATGGCATGACTTATGAGATGGAGCAGGTGCCGATTCCTAAAACAAACAGATCGATTAAAACACAGATTTATCAGTGTGAGGCAAAACAAAACGACACCTACACGATGGCTCGCGACTTCGACGCTGTGTTTCTTAAGTTCGGGTCGGACTACCCGTGGGCGCTGAGGCTCAAATATTATAATCCCGGCATAAAAGTAGGGTATTATGCTCTCTCCGGCGCAGTTTCGGACTATAGAAACGCCGATATGGTAGATCCGATATATAACAACTCGCCGATGACGTTATCGGAAGTTGCGGCAAATAACCCCGAGTGGCTTTATAGATGGCCTGTTGGGTATACGCCGACAGTAGACAACCGGCCGGACAGGCTGAAGGATGTGTTTTTCCTATACGACCCATCGTATAATCTGCACTATTTCGTCGACTTGACGAATCCGGATTACCAGCAGGCCTGGCGCGAAATCGTGGCCCGAAAAGCTAGCAGCTATCGACTGGATATGGTTTTTGCGGACGGCGCGGAGGCTTTGCACCCCGGACCTTCGTCTCCGATCCAAAGGACGCCTGCTGAGGTGCAAAACTTCTTGAAGGCTGTCGGCCCTCATGTGCGCAAGGCCGGACTGCAGTTCGTAGTCAATTATTGTGTAGGCAATCTGCTTGACGGGCCTGCCGTCGCCTACTTCGACCCGAACTGGAAAGCCAACCCTGCCGCGGCAGCCGACGGTTATGTCAATAATACAAAAGACAACACCCCAAACGCCTTCTTCCAGGAGTGGTCGTTCTTCAGGCACTGGTACACAAACGGTGTCGACAAAAACCAGTATGAGCTTGGATATTGGCTGATGACGCTGAACAACATGGAAGCCATCAACTATTGGAGTAAGACGGTGGCGTGTTCGCAGCCGAGGGTCATGTATGTGTGCGTTCACGGCGTGAACCGCTTCGAGGACCCTGCGGAAGGCAGAGGCGGCTGGATGCACTTCGGTCTGTGCTCCTACCTGCTGGAGCAGAGCGATTATACGATGCTGAGCTTTAGCCAGGTCGGCGCTCAGGGACAGTATGTCCCCACCGATTTAACCGCCACAGCACGATTAGGCACGCCTTTGGGCAAGAGGACGATTTTGGAGCCCGACGGGAGCCTGCAATCCAAAACATATAAAAACGGGCTGGTGGTGGTTAACGGTCACCCCAACCTCTGCAGGACTTTCAAGCTGCCGAGAAAGCTCATCGATGAGGATGGAATCGCCCTGAAAGCCAGTACTATAGTTACTCTGCCGCCGCACTCTGGCGCTATGTTCTTTAACAAATAAATCGAATCAGACAGAATCGAGATCAGTGGCTGGGGGACTAACCTCTCCCAGCCGTTTTTTGGTTTAACGACCCCAATAAGAGTTGGGAAGTGATTGCTTGGTGTAAGAGACGGAGCGCTGAATTACGATTTGTGTGTTTTCGCTGCATCTTGAGGCTAAATGCGTTAAAATAGAGTGTGGCATTAGAAGCGTTATCTCTGGCGAGCGGAAGCTCCGGCAACTCCATATTAGTACGCAACGGCGGCACGGCGATCCTTATCGACGCGGGTATCGGCATCAGAAAACTCACAACAGCCCTGCGCTATCGCGGTACTGACCCTTCTGAGCTGAACGCTATTTTAATCACCCATGAACATTCTGACCACATCCGGGGAGCCGTGCGCACGGCTAAGCGCTTCGGGGTTCCGCTGACGGCAAACGCCATGACCTTACAAGCGATAATCGGCGCCGAACACGTGCCGACGAGGGTGATCGGAGGCGACGAGCAAGTTTGTTTCGGGGATATGGAAGTGCGCTCGTTTCGAATCTCACACGACGCCGTTTGCCCGGTCGGATATACAATCAGCACATCAAACGGAACGATCACCAACGTAACGGATACGGGGGTTTTGCTGCCGCAGATATCCACCGAGGCTGCAAACGCGGATTTGGTGATACTTGAATCCAACTACGACGATGAGATGCTCTCAGATGGGCCTTACCCGTATTTTCTGAAGAGGCGAATAAAGAGCGAGATCGGCCATCTGTCCAACGAAGCCGCCGCAGGGTTTATCATCGACCTCGCCGAATCCGGCAAAACCCCGTCGGTGTGGCTTGCTCACTTGAGTCAGGTGAATAACAGCCCCGCGATAGCCTTAGCCGCAGCCCAACACCTGCTGTGGGCCTGCTCAGGAGTGCCGATGGATATATCCGTTGCTCTGCGGGACATCCCCAGCCTGCATTGGGTCAGCTCAAATACCAGCCGACAGTTCTCTATCCCTTAATCCCTTTTTGGTTCTGCTATTCGTGCTTAGTTCTATAGAACCAGATCGCAGCGTTTCTTGACGGGCAAGTAATCTTGAATCCGTCACGAATCAGCGTCTTTCCAGTCAACTCAATGGCCTCCCCGGTTTCCCCATTCTCAAAAACATATAGGGCGTCTTCGCAGAGGGCCTTTGGGCGGATGGTGATAGTATCTTCCGGTGCAAGCGGGAGCCGGATCGCTTGAATAAAGCCTTCGCCGCGTTCGTGACTATCGAACTGCCACACGACCCACTTCTCAACGCTCCGGTGAAACGGCGTATGGGGATAGTAATCGCCGTAGAGGAGCATATCGGCGGCTCTGCGCCAGACGGCAATCATCTTCCCGGCAAGGGCATAGTCATAGTCTTCGCGCCTTATGTCCAGACTGGCATACAGCATAGCCGCAAAGCTGCAGTGGTACGAGTAGCTGTCTACTGCGCGGTCAAATCTGTCAACGGCGGAAAAATCGGTCGGCATTTCGGCTTTATCCCAGGAAAGAGTGGATTCCTTGAAGTAGGGTATCCACTCGAACAGCGTGCGATGGAACGCAAGCTTAATCGGATGATTTCCATAGCCGAAGTCGGTATAGTGCAGGGGCACGGATCGGCGCATCGTTTCAAGGTCATTACGTCGCCCTCCGCTCGCGCATGAGTCAATCCAGAGACCCGGGTTTCTCGCCAGCAGATCGTCCCAGAACTGAAGATAACCCTGCACGTGCAGGTTCTCATTTATGCCCTGGCGGTCCTCGGGTTCATTCTCACGCCAGTGCTGCAGCGGCGCAAAGTTGTGATCCTGTCTGTATGTCTTTACTCCGTTATCCTGAATCAGACTGCAAAAGTGATCCGTAAGCCATTGGCGACATTCCGGGTTGCCAAGGTTCAACAGCCTGTTGTCGTCGCCCTGAGCTTTGAGCAACCACTCCGGGCGCTGCACATCAATTTGAGTGCCGGGCTGCACTCTTTCCGGCTCAAACCAGAGCAGCAGATCAGCGCCGCTCTCGGCAGCCCAATCGGATACGGGCTTGAGACCGTTGGGGAACCGGTCAGGGTCAGGTGTCCATTCGCCGGTGTGCCACCATCTGCGATTGCCTTCCGCATCACGGCAGGTGTACCATCCGGCATCGATCCACCAGACATCAGGGTGAATGTCGTGTGTGCCGAATCTGCTGATACAGGCAATCTGGTTGCCTTCAGTCGCCTCCGTGAACTCCTCGCCGTCGTCGGTTCCTGAGCACCCGAGAAGAGGTCTCATCGGTTGGCCATTGGGTCTGGGAAGAATATGAGCCAGATACCAGCGCCGCCACAAATTCACCGCTCTCGAATCATCACCGAACCAGCACAACATGGTGATCCGAGGCGTTCGGATGCGCTCTCCCGGCATCAGCCGCAGGTTTGTCTTGCCTTGACCCGCTCTGAGCCGCAGGCCACCTGCTTCGCAGGTGAAAGATGCCGCCCACTGAGCAGGCCATCCTATGGCAAGAGAGAGTCCCCAGTTGTCGAATTTGACGCGGTAGTAGGGAAATGCCCGGTCACAGGATCGTCCGCCTTCGGGAGCAAAGTCGAGTTTGTCGCCAGGCCGAAGGGGACTTTGGGATGGCGTGTAGCCTTCCTCGTGATAGAAGTCGCCGTTCCAGTGGTGCACGACCGGTGACGCGCCGTCGATTGCTCCGTTTAGAGCCAGAATGTCGCTGATGACCGGCGTGGGTTCCTCGCTCGTGTTGGTGAGCCACGCCACCCATTCAATGACCGGATAGTCCCGATACTGCGTGAACTCAATCCGCAGGTTCAGGCCGGTTTTGATGTCCGTGCCATCGAACGTTGTCTCAGTGATGTTGGCATCGATAAGACGCCTGTTTGCGGTTGGGTTCCATCCCTCCGGGATGCCATTGATGACTTCGCCGTCGAGCAGAAATGAGATTGGAATGTCTCCCGGCTCGGCAAACCAGCGTCGGAATAAATCGTGGCTCATCTGCATATCAGCGGCTTGCATAATCTGCGGTTGTCCAAACTTATTATTTTCGTGTTTCATCCTTTTATCCCACTCATGGTCATTCCCTGTATAAACGTGCGCTGTGTGAAGAAGAAGAGCACTATAATCGGGATTGTGACCACTGCCGAGACCGCCATCAGCATACCATATTCATTGCCGTATTGCCCGGTGAACATCGCCAATCCCAGCGACAGCGTATACTTAGATTCATCGAGCAAATAGATCAATGGCCCCATAAAGTCGTTCCACGCAGCCATAAACGTGAACAGCCCAACCGTGGCCAGCGCGGGCTTGGACAGAGGCATTATCACCCTTCTATAAATGCCAAACTCCCCGCAGCCGTCGAGTTTCGCCGCCTCGGATAGCTCCTTCGGTATACCCAAAAAGAACTGCCTGAGCAGGAATATGAAGAACGGCGTTCCCAGAAAACTCGGCACGATGAGCGGCAAAAACGTGTCCACCCAGCCGAGTTTGACGAAAATCGCGAAGACCGGGATCATCGTCACCTGCGCCGGCAGCATCATCGTTGACAGCATCACCACAAACAGCACATTGCGACCCTTCCAGTCGATCTTCGACAACCCATAAGCCACCAGGCTGCAACTCAGAATAGTGCCAATTACGGTGAAAATCGAGACTATCAGGGTGTTGCGAAGCTGTTGAAAGAACGGGATAAAGACCAGGCCGCGGGTATAGTTCGACCACTGAAAGCCGGGCCGAACGACCGACTGAAGCTGATCCCCATCGACTGTCTGGGTATTTCCGCCCTCAAGAGGCTTTACTTCAGCCTTGCCCCCTTCGAGCCTCTCCATAAGCGCGACTTTAGCGCCGTCCGGCATCAGCCGAACTTCACGCTCTTTACCGTCGATTTTGGTCATTACCGGCAGCATCGGAATAATATCGGGCGGCCATTTTTGAATACGCGAATCCGGTTTCAGTGACGTCGAAAGCAGCCAGAAAAACGGCAGCGTAAACGCCGTACCGAGAACAACAAGCGCGATATAGGTTATAACCTTGGGGAATCCGCCTCGTCTTTTCATTATTTCTCTCCCCCATAATAGACATATCGCGCCGATGTCTTAAACAGCAGCAAAGTGAACAATAAAATCACCACGAACAATATCCACGCCATCGCGCAGGCATAGCCCATCTTCCAATACATAAACGCGTTCTGAAATAGATAAAGCGAGAAGAACCTCGTCGAATCCACCGGCCCACCCTTGCCGTTGGTCATAACAAACGCCTGGGTGAAGTATTGCGCCGCCCCGATAAAGCCCATCACCAGAGTGAAGAACAAATGCGGGCTCATAAACGGGATCGTGATATGCACCATCCTCTGCCAGGCCGACGCCCCGTCTATCTCGGCAGCCTCGTGCAAATCCACCGGCACATCCTGCAGCCCGGCGAGATAAATAAGCATCCACCCGCCGATTCCCCATACGCTCATCAGCACCAGGGCCGGCTTCGACCATCTCGGGTCCGCCATCCAGCCGGGTATCATCGAAGAAGGCAGGTGCATCGCGCGTAGAATGGTGTTTATCAAACCATAATCAGCATTTAACAGCCACAGCCACAGCACCGAACCCGCCACCATAGGCACAATCGACGGCACGAAGAACATCGTTCTGAAGACCGCCATACCCTTAACTTTCTGATTGAGCAGCACAGCCAGCAGAAATGCGACGATTATCCCCAGCGGCGTTGCAAGAACAGCATAATACGCCGTGTTTGCCAGCGATTTGTAAAATACCGGATCTGCGAACAGGGTCTTATAATTCGCCAGCCCAACCCATACCGGCGGCTTCAGCATCGGATAATTGCAGAAGCTGTAATAAAACGATGCCAGCACGGGATATAGCGTCAGCCCGGCAAGGCCGATCAACAGTGGGGAGCAAAACAGCAGCCCATTTCTCAGATTTCGTCTGTCGGAGGCGGTGGATTTGGATTTCTGCATATCTTTCTACCTCCCTGCCAGCCGCAAGTCGAGTTCGGTCTGAGTCTCCAGCGCCGACGCATCCAGCGCCTGCTTCGGGGTCATTTTGCCGTAGATGGAATAGTCCACAGCCCGTTCCAGTGACCCCATATAAAACGACTGAGCGGGCATAACCGGCCGCTGGTGCCTGCAAGCCTCTAAAATATCCAAAAACTGCGAATAGCCGCGCTTTTTACGCACCTCGTCGAGATACGGCGCCTTTCGACAACCCGGCAGCAGGGATTGCAGCCTGCCGACAGCCTCCGTTCCCTTTGCGTCGCGACAGCACCATCTGATAAACTCCCACGCCTCTTTGGGGTGTTTTGAACCTTTGGGAATAGCCAGACACCAACCCCCGACCCACGATGAGTGCGCCTCGCCGTCCTTTGGCGCAGGGATATAGGTCAGGCCGTAGTTCAAATCAGGCGCGTAGGTGTTGATATCGTCGATCTGAGATATATGCAGGCACTGCATCGCTATTCGGCCGATATAAAACGGGTTCTGATCACGACTACCGAAGCCCTGGGTGAATGCGTTGATCTTATTCGGGTCATATTTTCTTGCGTAGCTGGTCATCCACTCCATCGCTTTTACGACCCTGGGGTCGTTTGCCGTGATTTTATGTGCGATAGGATCGTAGAATCCTCCTCCGAATGCCCATCCCCATGTGAACGTCGCGTTGGCGTTGCCGAATTGCGCCCAGGGGATTATGCCGATTCGAACGATGCGGCCCTGCTCGATTTTCGTGATAGCATCGTTGATTTTATCCAGTTCTTCGATTGTGGTCGGCGGTTTTTCCGGGTCGAGGCCGCAGTCGCGGAAGACTTTTTTGTTCCAGGCAAACGCGAAATTGGGATCGGCGCAGTAGGTCATCGCCCATATTTTGCCCCTGTATGACGTCTGCTCCCAGCAGGGTGTGAAATAGTCCGACGGCTTGATTCCGGCCTCGGCTATGAAAATATCCAGCGGTTGAATCGCGCCCTGTTCCGCCCACGCGGCAACTTGCGGGCCGTCGACGAAGGTCGCGTCGGGCGGTTTGTTTGCTGCAACGGATGTGAAGAATTTCTGATTAGAATCGAGGTCGTTTGGGGTGAATACCGCTCGCACTTTAATGTTCGGGTGGGACTTATTGAACTCCTCGACCACCTCCGCCAGGCGTTCCTTTTGGCTCCCTCCCCACGGGTGCCATACGGAGATCGAGACTACTCCTTCACCGCCATTGGTGGCGGCGTTCTCCCCGCATCCCGCCAGAAGCGCAACTAGTAAAATCACAATCGCTATTAAAAAGCACGTTTTCAAATACATCGCTCCAGCTCATCTACAGTTGCTTTCATTATAACAGATGAAGCCGGATGAGGTTGGCGGTAAAAATCGACGCTATGCCACCTTCCTGCGTCACAAAGAAGGAAGACTCGGCGCGGCTGCAAAAGGAGACTTGAGTCTACCGGAGGGATCAACTATGTATATTTCCGTCAGAGACGCGCACCTGCCAGGCACGTTCGGCAGTATTAAGGCCGGACTTCGTGCGATGGACATACAGCACGTGGAACTTAACTACACCAAAGATAGAACCGTGCAATCCGTCGATTCGGATACACGAGAGTCTCTTGCAGACCCTAATGCCATTGAGCAGTATCGCTACAAAGCCGAGAACAACGGCGTCAAACCCTGCGCCCTGCTTCTTGCAAATAACTTCGGCGCCGATGATCTGCAAAGCGAGTTGGATTACGTCATCTCCGCGGTCAAAGCGGCGTCACAGTTGCAGATGAAGGCCATTCGCATCGACGCATATCTCAGCACCCAGGATTCGTGGCCGCTTGAGAAAAGGGCGCAGCACTTTGCTGATTGTATGAAAAAGATACTCGATGCGACAGCCGACCTAAACGTGAATATGGGAATAGAAAACCACGGCTACAAAGGCAACGAGCAGGAGTTTCTCGACGCTGTATTAGATGCCGTGAACTCCGGCCGGGTCGGTATGACTCTCGACACAGGCAATTTCTACTGGTATGGCTATCCTCTAAAACGAGTCCACGAGATCATAAAGCACTTCGCGCCTCGCACAAAGCATACCCATATGAAATCCATCAACTACCCGGCCGATAAACGAGACATACAACGGGAAACCGGTTGGGGCTACGGTGAATACTGCAGCCCCCTGCGGGAAGGCAATGTCGATATGCACCTTACCGTAAAGGCGTTAAAGGACGCCGGATATACCGGTGATCTGTGCATCGAAAATGAATCCCTCGGCCGCTACGACAAGGAGAAACAAAAGGCGATCCTCATCGACGATGCGGCGTATCTCAGAGAGATTCTCAAATCCTATAAAGTGATAACATAACTCGCGCCGAATGAGAACTCGAACTCGCCGTCGCCAACAAACCCTGTGTCGAGGACAAGCCCGGGCACAAGTTCCGGGTACATCCTCAGCCCGACATTAAACAAATAGCGGCCGTGGGTGTCGTCGTCTCCGAAGTCACGGAAATTGAGGTATGGTGCATCCCAGATACCCTCAATTATCAGGCTCGTGTTCAACGCCAGCGTAAGCTCTATGCCGGCGAACCCAGACGTGGCGTTGCGATCAAACGTCAAACCTGCGTGGCAGTCCATAAACCGGCCCGTTTTCGGGTTTTTGAGCACTTTTTTGCTGGCCACAATGAAGCCTTTGGTGCCATTATTGACGTTGTGCAGCGGGCCAAGGTCCGCTGTGTTGTTCGTGATATCCCTAACCCCCACAGCCACCGCAGGAAACCAGAAGTGTGGGTGCTCTTGAAGCAGTTGAATCTTGGCCCCGAAAGTGTGCTTGTGTGTGTTGTGCAACTGAGGTTCGACATCGGGTGGAATCACAAACATGTTGTTATATATTGTGGCGCATATCTCTATTTTGTCTGATATGCCGTAGGTGCCGACGCCTCTGATCTGCCGGTCGACATATTTGCCGCCAAGAATGGTTTCCGCGTGTTTGGATTCGTTGAAACCAACTGCAAACTTGCCCGGCCCGACAATTCTAGCGGTCGGGATCACATATAATCCGGATAATCCGTGCCAGGATGTGGTCACGATCTGCTGCGGCTGAGCTTGCTGTTGAGCTATTGCGCAGGATGCTGCCAGGGCTAAAGCCATCGCCGTAAAGGTGAATAATCGTCGCATAGTCCCTCCCACATTCAGTGACTTGTGACGCGCCCAATCAGCCCGATTTTATAACTGCCTCTGCTGCCGCCCGGCCGGATCGCACCGCGCTTTCTATGGTCGCGGGCCAGCCCGTGGCAACCCAGTCCCCTGCAATAAACACGTTATCCAAAGAAGTCAGCGTTGATGGCCGGTGATCATCGCAGCCCAATGTCGCAAAAGTAGCGTGCCGCTCCTTATAGATTATGCTTCTCTGAAGCGGTATACCTGCAAGAGCGGGCTCAACCTGCTCCGCCGCCCTCACTGCCAGCATTGCTATCTCATCACGGCTCAGGCCCATTATCCCACCCGCTGCGCTGGCGACGGCCTGCACGTAGCCTGTCTCCGGATGCTTGCCGAATACCCATCCGAACGGTTCTTCAACCACACATGCGGGCTCAAATGCCGGTATCTGTCGCCCATAGAATAAATGTGCGCTGATTATCGGTCGCCAGGTCAACAGTTCGGCGCTTCCTGCCTCAATTCCGATCTTAGTGAGCGATCGTGGAAGCACAGCGGCCACGCAAGCGTCATATTCAACTCGCTGCCCGGAGCCGGTCTCCAGGCATCTCATTCGGCCATTTTGCTTATGCAAAGCCCGTATCCGGGTGCCGAGTCGAAATTCGCAGCCCATTTCCTGCAACTTATGCATCGCAGGCTCGGATATTAATTCGCTAAGAGTTACTTCCGGCACCCCAAGCAAATACGCGCGTCGATTCTTAAGCAGCATCTCCAGCAGCACCATACGCGCATACTCAGCCGACGCCTCTACGGGGAATTCGTTGAGGGCGGAGACTATAACCGGCTCAATCAGCTTTGTAATAAGGCTTTTAGGACACCCAAGCGAGGCGAAATAAGCCGCGGCTGTCTGGGTTCTGGTCGGTTTCTTGATTGGCATCAAAACGGCCAGCCGCATCAACGCCCGTTTCTCCGAAGCGCTCAAAAAATCTCCTCCCATCAATGCGGGTACGAGATGTAAAGGGGCAGGAAGAGGGGAGGATTTTATAATGAGCCGTCTGGATTCGTCGATCACGTTAAGTTTGTCGTGAAACGTGACCTTATCCAGCGTCCCAATCTCTCGGAGAAAGTCTATGGCCTCGTAACAGCAGCCCAACAGCACGTGCTGGCAATTATCCAGCATCAAGCCGCTGTGTCGGTCATAAAAAGAGCGGCTCCGGCCTCCGAGGGCGCTGCGGGCCTCGAACAAAGTGACTTTTATGCCGCGTCTGGCGAGTTGATATGCACAGGAGATTCCGGCTACGCCGCCCCCTATTACTGCTATGTTGGTAGATATGGTCCGCCTCCGGAGAGCTTCGATCTTACCAGGGCCTTAGCCGCGATAGCCACCTTGCGGGTGCGAGACAGCGAAACCGAGTGGCGAAAGACATCATACTGCTTGCTCTCGATTCTGTCGAGGATGCTAAGATAAATCTCTATCATCGCGCACAGCCCAGGTCTGCCTGCGCCATGCACCATCGTCACCAGTGGCATCGCCGAGGCGTAATATCCGCGTGCTCTATCGACCTCAAAGCGCATAAGCCGCTTAAATCGATCATCCCTCGGCCCGGCAATCAACTCTTCTGCGCTGTAGTCGAATGCGCGTAAGTCCTCTTCGGGGATATAGACCCTGCCGCTGGCGGCATCTTCCTTCACATCCCGCAGGATATTGGTCAACTGAAATGCTATTCCGCAATATTCGGCATACTTCTTAGCCTCCGGCGCATCGAAACCGAAGATATATATGCAGACCAGGCCGACCACCGAGGCTACTTTATAGCAATAATCATAAAGCTGCTCGAAGGTCTCATACCTGTCGATGCTGAGGTCCATCGACGCGCCGTCTATAAGCTGGTGAAAATATTCCAGGGGTATTTCGAATTTGCGCACTGTGTCGTGAAAGGCCGGCAAAATGAGGCTCTCTTTATGATCATTAAGCCTGGATGCGTCCAACGAACCCCGCCATCTTTCAAGCATTTGCCTGCGGTCATAATTGACACCCGGGTCGTCGGCGATGTCGTCGCAGTAGCGCATAAAGGCATAAACCGCGCACATCGCATCCCGCTGATCTTTTGGCAGCACTATAAACGAGTAGTAGAAGTTCTTCGCCCGTTTTCGAGCCACATCGCGACAGTAGCGGTATGACACTGCCAGTTTTTCGTCCATAAATCGATTATCCTATCTGCCGATCGCTTTTCTTGCCGCCCAACCCAGCGCGATCAGTAGTTTGCGTCCTTTGGAGACAGTGATCCTTTTATTAAGCACATCGCAGCCGCTGCGCTCGATTGAGTTTACCAGCGCGACGCCGCATCTGTTGAACAAATCGACATCCGCCGCTCCCGGCCCTTCCACCAGCCTGCCAAGGGTCGCGCCGTTGTCAAAGAATTCCCGTGTCCTTTTCAGTTCAAACCGCATCAACTGCACGAATGCCGCATTTGTCACGCGGTTTTTAAGCTCCGCTTCAGTATATCCGAACCGGCGCATATCTTCCTGTGGGATATATATGCGGCCCTTTTGATAATCCGGCGCCACATCCTGCCAGAAATTGATCAACTGCAGCCCGGTGCATGTGAAGTCGCTGAGTCTGGCCCGCGCCTCGTCGCGATATCCCATAAGATACAAAAACAGCCGACCAACCGGATTAGCCGACCTTCGGCAATAGTCTTTTAGCTGATCGAAGGTCTCATATCGAATGGTGGTCTGATCCTGAACAAACGCGCTTATGAGGTCGTCGAATGGCTCTATCGGCAGGTCGAACATATCTATGGTGGGCTTCAGCGCCGCATACACCGGATGGTTCGGCTTGCCCGCAAAGCAGCTATGCAACTCCTCTCTCCACCAATGCAATAGTTCCAGAGACAGTTGCGGATCTCCTGTCTCATCGGCAAGGTCGTCGCAGAGCCGGCAATAGGTGTAGATATTGTAGACGTGTTTTCGCAATTTGGCAGGCAGAAAAATCGACCCTATGGGGAAGTTCTCATAATGCGTACGCGCCAATTTCTCGCACAACGCCTCCGGCACAGCGTCCGCGATATCCTTTGGGAGAAATTGTTGTGCAACACTATTGAACTGTGACGCACCCACCACCACAACCTCCTTGCCAAACCACACAACCCACTTATTATATTATCATGCCCAGCCAAATTGGTGGTTAATCGGAAGCGATCGCGCGATGCGATGCGAGAGACGGGAAATTGATCGGATACTATAACAGAAGGAGGCCTTTTGCTCTTTAAATGTAGATTACCGATATAGTCATTGAGAGCAATCGGCAATGAACAATATGAAGGGAGGTAATTGCATGCAATGACTGACAACAACAGAGAAGATTATAGAAGCTGGTAGATGATATACCACTTCCTGTAGGAGTAGGTGATTATTATCTGTTGGTGTACTTGTCAAGACCTGATCTGACGGTGGCGCGTTCTCCGGCATTAGGACGCAGCCATTTGTGTTGCCAGGGAACTCAAGTCTTTTTCTCGTGACAAGTGCAGCGAATCACTCCATGTCTGCAGGGGAGTCTTCCCGGCATCGGCCTGCAATTCCTTATGTCTTTGCAAAGCGATTGCGTCTCGGACTGGATACAGCGGTTTGATTATAGCATACCTGGGATTGAAGGGGAACTATAACGGGCGCTCCGGCTCGGCTTTGTGCCTGTGATTGCTGTGGGTTTCTGGGCTGTGTGGGGCGACAGACTTTTTTGTTCGTTGCGGGGCGGGGTTGGATGTGTTATAGTTATCCTACAATCAGGCTCCTGATCAAAGGGGAGTAGCATACCGCCTTTTGGTGGTGCGATGGAATCAACAACCGTCTTGCGTCGCGCGCAGGGCTGGTTCCTTCGGCGATCGGCCCGCTAAACGGGCAATTTCGTGATGCAAGACCTTTGTCCGAACCGGTATGCGGAGGACAAAGGTCTATTTTGTTATTTGGGGGACTTCGGTGGGCATAGTCCTGTTACTGGTCGGCTTGGGAATAATTTTTCTGGCAGCGGAGTTGTTTACTAACGCTATCGAATGGTTCGGAAAACACCTGCGGTTAAATGAAGGCGCTGTGGGCAGCGTGTTTGCGGCTGTGGGGACTGCACTGCCGGAGACGATGGTGCCTGTGATTGCTGTGGGTTTCTGGGCTGTGTGGGGCGACAGACTTTTTTGTTCGTTGCGGGGCGGGGTTGGATGTGTTATAGTAATTCAGAAATAGGTAATCTATTAGTTTGTGATTTACTAAAAGGGGAGTAGCAGCCCGATTTGTGAGGGACAATGGGATCAACAGCCGTTTTGCGTAGGCGCGCAAAGCTGGTTCCATTGGCGAAAAACGTACTGCAAGACCTTTATCCAGCCTGTCGGTGGGATGAAGGTCTTTTTTTCGACCTGATTGGCGGACGTGTTATGTCTGCAAAGGAGAAAGAAACAATATATGGTCTTTATTGAATTTATCGCACTGCTTGCAGTTATCGTTTTCGCGGCATATTTGTTAAGCCGCGGCGCTGAGACTTTGGCTGCAAAGTGGGGGTTTAACATCGTCGGCAGCCTTGTGCTGGCTCTCCTGACTACCCTACCCGAATATGCTTTTGTATACTGGGCGTCGATAAAGGGCCATTATCAGATGGCAATAGGATCGGCTATTGGGTCTTGCACATTGCTTATTACGCTGGGTTATGGATTGGTGATTGTGCTTGCGGTTTCTAAGCTCAGCAAGCATCCGGTCAGTTCGATCAAATTGAGCAAGGCAACTCGAGTCGATGCGGTATATCTGCTCGTTACGGCTGTTTTGGCTTTCATATTCATCGCTCATGACAATAAGCTGTCTTTTGTGGAAGGTATAATCCTTACGGCGGTGCTGGTCGGCTATGTCTATCATGTATTCAAGAGCGGCACTGGGGAAAATGAGTGTAACGGGCATCCAGTGACCAGAAAGCAAATGATAAGATCCGGTATAGAACTACTGGTGGGTGGTGCGCTTGTTTTCATCTGTTCTGAGCCGTTTGTGGATTCGATGATCCATCTGGCTGAAAAGATGCAAGTCAGTCCAATTGTCATAGCCGTTGTGCTCGGGCCGCTTGCCTCGGAGATGCCGGAGAAGCTGACTGCGTACCTTGTTGTGTTGAAGGACGGGAGAAATGCAGAGTTGGCGGTCTGCAACTTCCTCGGCTCTAAGGTGAACCACAACAGCCTTCTGCTGGCGGTTATGCCGTTCGTGGCTCATACTAAAGGGCATGACGCGGTGACGAATCTTATGAGTCCGATGTTGATATTGATGTCGGCGATCACCGTGGTCGTTTCCGCGCTGCTGGCGAAAGGCGAACTACACAGGTGGCAAGGCTACAGCCTGATTATCGCATACTTTGGGGCTATGGTGATGGCAGTCTATACGCAGCCGACGGGTGCGTTTTAGAACAAATGGGGATGTGAATGTGAGACACGTCATCGGAATAGACATATCCACACAGACTATCAGCGCAATGCTGATAGGGGTGGTCGAAGCCGACGGCAGGCCGGTGGAGTTGGTTATTTCATCGGCATGGGTGGAATCGAGGGTCTGCAGAGACGAGCTCAGCCGGAAAAATCCCCGTGTTTGGATTGAGCTGGTGCGGGAGTGCATCGCGGGGCTGAAAAGAAAGGCCCGCGAGGCGGAAATGGCCGAGGCTGTCGGGGTGAGCACGACGTTTCCCGGCTGTTTTGCTATTCTCCGGGGCGGCGAGGTCGATGCGCAGTTTGTGAGTTTATACGATAACACCGACGATGCCGGAATATGCTCCGGGGAATTTGAAACTGAGCTTGGCCGGGCTGAGGCAGAGACATATAGTCGAATGTGGCCGGGAAATATGGCTATCGGCCTTGCGCGAATAATGAGGCGCGACGGGCTGCGGTTGGATATGGTCGATGGAATCGTGCCGCCGAATACAGCCTTTTCACATCAGCTTATGCGCTTAGTAGGAGTCGATGCGGCGGAGCTTATTACGGACTTCAGCCAGGCGGCGATAGGCGGGCTTTACGACGCGAGAAGCGGGGAGCCGGTACCATCTGCAGTCGCTGATTTGCTGAATAAAGCCGTTCCGGGGATGGCCCCCCCCACCCTGCGAAGCCTGCTGCCAAAGCTCGCTCCCGCCTGGCGCAATACGATTCCTGCGGATGCGGTTGGTGCGGTTGGCGGACTGTTGGGTCTTGCTAAATTGAAGTCGGTCTCGATTGGCGCGGGGGACAGTCCGCTCGGCGCGCTTGCTCTGATTTCGGGTGATGATACGGTTATAAACGTCCGAGGCTCCAGCGATTCGCCTATGATAATAGTCGATTCGCCTAAAAGCAAAGACGGGGCGCGGGAGAATGTGCTGCATTATCCGATGCCGACGGCGACCCATCTTGCGGATTCGCCCTGGTGCGTGGTGGCGCCGATGTTGAGAAGCGGCCGAGTTTGGGATTGGGTGAGAAGGCTGAGATTCGACAACGACACGCCCGACGCCGATGTTGAATTAGAGAAACTTGCCCTGCAGGCGGCGATTAATAAAGATAAGGCCGCACTGCACTTTCATACCGCGCTGGGAGGAGAGCGTGCGCCGGATTGGGACTCGACGGCTGCCGGAGCTTTGCGGGGGCTGGTGGAGTCGCATACGATCGGGGACATCGCACTGGCCGCGCTGGAGGGTATGTCGGGGACGTTGAAGGAGTGCATCGGCCTGATGGAACGGCGTTATGATGTTACGCCGGAGAAGCTGCTGCTGGTCGGTGGGCCTGCAAAAAACAGACTTTGGAACTGGATAACTCAGCGGCACACTGGCAAAAAGACGTTTGCGACGACGTTTTCGGATGCTTCTTTGCTGGGTGCGGCTCTGCTGGGATATGGGGCGATGTATGATGGGTTGGAACATGATTCGGCGATAGCGAAAAGGCTGGGTGCTTTGTCAAAGTTATCGGCGAGCCATAAGCTTATATCCCCAAGGCCGGTAAGCGCTCCTGCGGAGGATATTTAGAGCAGCGTGGAACAGCCAAGCTGAAAAAATCGTCATAAAAACTGAATAAGACCGGTTCCGCCTGCCGGGGGAGTGAGCAACATGGGAAATGGAACGTTGCAGCACTGCCTGCGTGAACCCAGGAAAACCGCGGATCGCGAAGCCTTTGCGCAAGCTATGGCTCGGCTTTCCCGCTTGCAGAATCAGCGAGCGGAAAAGGAACGGCGGGTGATTAAGCCCGAAGAGAAAACGGCCTGAGTTCGTGGCAGAAGGTCTACAAAAGAAGGGGAGAGATGGGCATGTCTCTCCCCTTACCTTCAAATGTATGCAGCGGATATTTACTTGGCCATATCCATCAGTTCGACTTCAAAATGCAGAGTGGAGTTGGGCGGAATGGAACCTGCTTCATCGCTGCCGTAGCCGAGGTTCGGCGGAATGGTAAGCTCGCGAACGCCTCCGACCTTCATACCCTTAAGCCCTTCGTCCCAGCCCTTAATCACCTCGCCGTTGCCGACCGTAAACGAGAACGGCCCACGGCCGGTCTGCCGGGAGGTGTCGAAGACTTTACCATTATCCAGCCAGCCCTTGTAGTGGACAGTGGCCCTGGTACCGTTGGTCACTTCTTCGCCTTTGCCGACTTTTTTGTCTTTGTATATCAGTCCGGATGGCAGTTTCACCACGCCGTCTTTGTCCGGGGCCGGGGTGGATTCGGTGGTGTCGGTGGTTACGCTCTCGGTTTCGTTTTCGACCTGAATCGCCTCTGTCTGCTCCGCTTTTTTGCCACATCCGGCCAGCAACAGCGTCAGTATTGCGATGGGAATGAATATCTTCATAGCGTGTATGTGCCTTTCTAAGTGTTACGGTCATGTTATCGCGCAGTTGGGCCTGCGTCAATCGCGATGTCACCCTCCAGCAGAGCTTATCCTGAACCGATGAACGTGGTATACTATTTCAGAGACAATGCGGAGGCTAGGATGCCGGTAAGTAGAACTTTGATTGCTTTGGTCTCACTTCTCGCTTTTTTGGGTGGCCCTGTTGTGGCAAAGACTTTCGCGGAAGGCGTGGGTGATGCCACTGCTCCGCTGGTCGCGGTTGGAATCGCGGCGACATATCTGGCTTCCGGAGATAACAAAATCCCGAATACTGCCCGGGTGATCGATGGAGCCGTGTTATCGGTTGGGATAGCGGAAGTTATTAAGCCGAATATAAACGTCAACAAACAGCAATTCCGCCACGGGTTTCCCAGCGGACATGCGTCGCTTGCGTTTGGGACAGCGGCTGCGATGGGGGAAGTTTTTCCTAAAAACAAGTGGTTGTATTATACCGGGGCCGCGCTTATAGGCTGGAGCCGGGTGGAATCAAGGGCGCACTCCTGGGGGGATGTGCTCGGCGGGGCCGCACTTGGCATAGGCGTCGGGAAGTGGTCGGTTTCTTCGCCGAACGGTCTAATGTTAGGACGAGTATACAGGTTTTAATCTATGGTTAGAGTTGGAGTCATCGGAGCATCGGGTTACGCGGGAGGGGAGTTGGTCAGATATCTGATCGGCCATCCCGGCACACAGATTACGTATCTGGCATCCGGCACTTACGCCGGCAAGCATTTATCTGCAGCATATCCCAGCCTGCTCGGGCAGGATCTGCCGCTGTGTGAGGTATATGACGCAGAGACTGCGGCGGATCAGGCGGATATATTCTTTCAGGCGCAGGGAAACGGCATAGGGATGAAGGTGGCGCCCTCGCTGTTGGAATATGGGAAGAAGCTGATCGATGTGCCGGCTGATTTTCGGCTCAAAGACCTTGATGAGTATGCGTATTACTACAAAATGGAGCACACAGCGCCGGAGTTGGTAAAAGAGGCGGTGTATGGGATTCCTGAGCTGCGCGCCGATGAGATCGCAAAGGCCAGGCTCATCGCAAACTGCGGATGCTACGCCACGAGCGCGATTCTGGCTCTGGCGCCGGTGGCGAAGGCGGGATGCTGCGACCTTGACTCGATCATAGTCGATTCCAAATCCGGCGTATCCGGGGCGGGCAGGTCGAAACTGGACGTGTCCGGACTTTTCTGTGAGATTAACGAGGGCTTCAAGGCATATGCAGTTGCGAGCCACAGGCATACCGCGGAGATCGAACAGGAGATTTCAGCGGTGGCGGGCAGGAAGATTCAAGTCAGCTTTACTCCGCACCTGATTCCTATGAACCGGGGCATTCTGACCACGGCTTATGTGAACGTACAGCAATCCGTGGCATCGGCAGCCGATCTGTTGAACATATACCGCGACTTCTACGCTGAACAACCGTTTGTGATCGTCCTTGACGAAGGACAACAACCCAGCACGAAGAATGTCTTCGGCACCAACTATTGCCATATCGCCGTTGCGTTGGACAAGCGCACAAATCGCGCGATAATCACCAGCGCGATAGACAATATGGGCAAGGGTGCGGCGGGACAGGCCGTGCAGAATATGAACCTGATGTGCGATTTCGACCAGACAACCGGACTTACATTCCCTGCGGTCTACCCGTAAGATATTTCCTCGCGAGCTTGATATCGCTGGCGGCGCTGCTATTGTTCGCGGGGGTCGGCTCGGCTGACGAAGGGGCGCTTGAGAAGGCGTTCGTCGGCGCGGAGAAGGTCGACCTGCGGACGTGCGATGTCTCGTCGGTGATGGCGTTAAGAGAAAAGGTCGGGATACCTCCCCCCAAAACCACGGTTCTGGTGAAAGTCTTTGATCGTGAGTCGCTGCCGATTGTTTTGAGACCCTCGTTTGCAAATGAAGGCGCTGCGGGGGTCACGATAAATGGCCGATTTATCGCGATTCTGAAAACAGAGCTTCGCGACGAGTATAAGGATATCCTCAGACACGAGCTAGTCCACGCCTACATCACCCTTGCCTCTCCGGAACCTCTGCCGTTGTGGTTCCAGGAAGGCAGCGCGGTGCATTATTCCATGGGCAAGGATCGGAAGTTTTATGGTCAGGCGGTGAAAGATAAGCCTGGGGTGGTGGTCGGCAAGACCGTCGAGTTGCCGAATAGCTACAAACAGCAGTTGCAGACTTTTAACTATATTCTGGATACTGTCGGGGAGAAGGACTTCAACGCGTGGTATAAGCAGGCTGTAATGACCGGCAACGTTGACCCCAAACCCCTGCTGGGCCTGGACTCGCACGACAAAACCGCTAACAAACGAAGAGACCGCTCCCGGTTGTGGCTGCTTTATATGCTTGGCGGCGCGGTGGTCGTGGTGCTGGCGATCGCGTTTATTACGTCCAGGTACGAACGGGAATATCCCTAATTATCTCCTACGACCCTTATATCCGCAGAGCTCGGAAGCACCAAGGCCCGCCACCAATAACCTCGGTCGAAGTAGGTGCTGCTGACCCCGTTCAATAAGACGTAGGATCCCTGAGCCGGTGGAGTCGTCCCCGGACAAAGCACCTTTACCCCAACAACCCCGGACCCGTCGTCGCATTTCGAGCCGTCGTCGATGTAGAACCAATCGGAGCCAGTAGCCACCACCCTACCCGTCACCCGCGCGAGAAGACCGATGTTGTTCAGGCCGAGTGAGGACATCAGCTCGATGTTAGGTTCGATCAACTTATATTCCATAACTGCGCCCTGCAATCCGAAAGCGGACCCGCCGAGAGCGCGGTTGCTGAATATGTACGGGCGGATTGCTTCTGCAGGGCCGAGTGAAATGATCGAATCCGCCTGCAAAACCCTCTCGCCGTCGACTGTGTGCATAATTCCGGTAGCCTTGATGGCGGTGGAAGGGATCAGGCTCGAAGTATCGCCGGAGATTTTTATGCCCGCCTGGCGATTCTTTTCTTCAATGTAGGTGTAGCCGGCCACGTTACAGGTGATGACCTTGTCCTGCAAAGCGATAACGGAGCCGTCCGGAGCCGATTTGGCGGCGGAGATGGAGATGGTCGGAATAATTGCGAATGGCGCGTCGCTTTGATCGGAGACGGAGTTATCGAGCGTGCTGATGCGAATGCTATAGTTGTAACTACCGGGAAGCCCGGCAGTTGACCAGGAGAAGTTGAGCTGATCGTACGACAGCGACCCCGCGCCTGGGATTAGCTGCCAGGGCGAGTTTGTGTCTGTTCTGTATTCGATTTTCACCTCGTCCGACGCCAGCCAATCGCCCGATGTGTCGAATTTGATCGGAACAATAGCGCCCGCCTCGTAACTCTCCCCGCCGTTAGGGCTGGTTATGGAGATTGTGCGGGGGCCTCTGGGGTAGATGGCTGACTCGCGGATGATCGAATACTGATCAGCGGTCGGTGCGCTGTATGGCCCGAGAAGTACTATGCGCCCTTTTGCAGGTACGTCGCGATAAGCCGCGTAACATCGATCGGCGTTAGCGTCACTGATGGTAAGCGCTTTTGCGTCGGCTGGGAGTTTGCTCATATAAAGAGAGGCGTTAACAGGAACCGAGCTTATGACGTCTCCCACCGAATAGTCCTTTGTGATAGGGTCTGTTGCATATATCTTTTGGTCGTTGGCTAATGATCCGTTGGTCCAGTAGCCAAGGCTTGGGATGATTCCGTAGCCGTTGGCGCCTGTCGCATCTGGCCACATCCAGCCTGTATAAGCAGCGTAGGCGGCCGAGCTGTCCATAGCCACTATGACCTTGCCGGGCTGGAACCAATTGGATACAGTGGACATGCAATCGATCGGCACCGTGTTATCAGGTAAATACAAAACATCCTGACCATCAAGCCCAATTGCCCCATCCCGGCCCTTCAGATCGGTGATTACGCTCGCGTGGAACCTGTTTTGCGGGTCTGAGTTGAGGATGTTGGTAACAGCCTGCCAGGAATTGGAATTGCCGAAGGTAAAGTAAAATGGCCGCTCGGCCGAGTTGAGCACCCCGACATATATCTTTTTGTAGATGCTGAAAGAATATTGGCCGTCCTCTGGCAGCCGCGAGGTTTTCGGATTGATTGCTGTATCGGTTGCCGTGATGTAATAGCTTATAACGTCGCCGAAGCTCGCTGGGCCGGGGATGTTTGCTGCGAATGTGTCGCCCGGGCAGGGCTCCATCGGAATGCTCACGACGGGGCCGTTGTTTTTAGAATAATAGAGAGTCGCGCTTTGGACAGCGAGGTCGTCGGTGATCACAGCCGTTACAGGATAAGGGCCGAATTTGTTGCCGGTGTCGGTGAGCGGCGTGTGGGTTATCGAAGGATACTCGGTGTCGGCCTTTATGGAAAAGGACAGCAGTGATTGCGGAACGTCTTCCGGAAGAGTTGATGACTCGCCGTATGTATCTGATGCTTCGATATGGTAGTATACGGTCGTGCCGAGAGGCTGGGCTGGGATGTATGCCTCAAATAGAGAATCGCCATAGTGAGACATCGTTAAGGTGGTGAAGTGATCGGAGCCGTCCGTATTCCAGTGCAGCTTCGGACTGTCGTTTTCCAGCGGGCTGGTGGACTTTATAGTAGCCTGCAGCAGATAGGGCTGGGTTGTTATGTCCGTATCGCTCGGGGGAATGTGGTAGATGGACGGCGGCGTCGGATATCGCAATGAGGGGTCTCCGTAGAGGTTGAATACACAGTGATTCATCCAGCTATCGTTCGGAACATCCACGAGCATTGCATAATGGGCGTCGCCGCAGGGCAGGTTGTCGCGGATCAGTTTGCGCGCGTAGGTGTAAGTCATCCCGGAGTTTGAGTCGGAGTTTGCAAAACTGGTCTGTCCGGAGCGATACCAGGAGACGCGGGTCGCAGCGGTGGTGGCAATGGCGCCTTGCTTTAACAGGGAATATCCCAGATTATCGCTTCTCTCGGGCCACCCGTTTTCACAGGCGCACTGGAAAATGAAAGATGGATAATTATTGCTAAGGTACTGGCAGTGATCGGTTTTGAAGACATCAAGCGCAGTGGTTGGGTCGCCGTGTGTCCACCAGAAATGGAACCCCGCGTGCTGTTGCCAGGCGCTCAGGGTGTTGGTGTAGTTGCACGGTGTATATTCAGGCGGCGGGTTCAAGCCATAGTCGCTTTCGTAGACTCTAGTGGCGTTAAGGCCTGAAGGCATGACCGTGTCGTTTAGTATAGCCTGGCCCAGGGGATAGCCAGGGGTGTACTGGTCGGACGGCTTCATACTTAACAGGACGTTTTTCTGCCAATTGCCTTTTAGCGCTCCAGACTCGTAGTTGATTATCTTTTGTAGTATCGAATCCAGATCCGAAACATTATTATAATATGGGATACGACCTACTATGACTTCGGGTAGGCGATCGATGCCTCCGAGGCCAAAATCGCCCTGCTCCTGGCCGTAAAAGCCGTCGCCGTTGAGGTCCCAGTTGCCGGTGAGATCGGCGTAGTAGTAGTCGGAGGGGGCCCGGCGGTAGGAATCTGAGCTGTGATAACGTGGCCAAAGCATCTTCATCGGAACGCTGCCTTGTTCGGGGTGTGGGTCGCCGATGAGGAGAACATAACGGATTTGCTTGTTGATGTAGTTCGCTGTCAGATATGCCCTGATGTTTTCCGCGGCCACATCCCCCACTCCGCCGCCCCAGTCGTTTTCGGTGGCTATTTCTACCGTGAAGCCGCGAGTCTGTTTATGCTGGACAAATGCCTGCAGTGAAGTGCTGGCTGATGCTATCGCGGAGGTCGTGAGAATCAGGTAGCCTCCGGAGGAAATCTGTTGAGAAGCCAGGGAGGCGGAAGTGAAGCCCGACTCGCCTGAAGTGTACCAGGATTTGGCTTCGGAGTAGTTTACGGTGAGATCGGCGAGTTGATTGGCGAATATATTATCGGAAAGCGCTTCCGGGCTTAGTGCGTGCGCTTTGAGAGAAGTCGAGTAGGTCAGAAGAATGCGACCGCCATCGTTGTAGTTGATTTGATTTGCGGGCGGGTTGTAACGAATGGGATAATACCTGACAGTGGCGATTTTCCATTTGCGAAGGGCTTCCAGGCTTATTAGCTGGACGTTCGAAGCGGGATAAAAGGAATCGGCTGCGTAAATCGCGGCGTTGAGGCCGGAGTGTATGTTCTTATGTGGGCCCCAATCGAGAATAGGGTCTTCGTCAGCTTGCACAATAAAAGGGGCCGAGGGAGCTATTTTGGCATCGATGGTGTGCGTGTAGGTCTTGTTTTCTATGAGAGATACTTTAAGGGATGATGGTACGACAGTCGGCGGAACAATCAGGCGAATATCCTGATAGGGAAGCGCCGGGTCTCCCGGTGAGGATTGGCTGATAAAGCCGGGAGATGTGATATGTATGCCGTCAGGAAGAGTCTCAAAATCGGGCGTGAAGGCAGGAACAGGCACGCTTATAGAGCCTGCCATAGCTGAACCGGCGACAAGCACCGAAACCAGGATGATGAGCACGGTTTTATTCAAAAATACTGCCTCCTGCGTGATTCTGCGGCCTGGTTGATGCCGGATATGCGCTACAACTTCAGAATAGCCCGGAAATATGGTCAAGTCAACGGTAAGATTATTCCATAGATGGGGTTGTGGAATGCAGGAAACCAGAGATGAAGTCTATAGGGCCAAGTACTCTGATAAGTATTTCTGAAATATCTGAAAACAGGGCTAAAGAAGTTGAGCGGGACTGCCGATAAGTAGGATTGAGAGTAATATTGACGATCGATAAAGGCAAACTCTTCGAAAGAGGGGGACGCAAAGCCACGGGACTAAACGCCGAACAGGCGTATGTTGGCCGGGCCGCCGTTCTCTAGCTTCGGGTGTTTGCCTTTTTGCCGTTTGGGGCGTAATATGATGAGGCAGATGAAACCGGAGCTGCAAAGAAGCTGCGGAGGAATGTAAAATGAAAATATCGGGTGTAGAGTCCAATAAAGCATCGGTGAGCCAGGGAGCGGCTTGTGAGAAGATTTTACCGGAGAATAGACCGAAGAGGTCGTTGGGCGCCAACCATTCTCCGTCAAAGCGGTTGTCTCCTCTAGAGCAGGGAATGGCTGTGGCGGAGGATGCTCTGAAGGATGTGCCGGAGACGAGAGAAGAAATAGTGCTTGAGTTAAAGGAACGCATCAGTAAAGGTGAGTATAAGGTCAGCGGTCAGGACATTGCTGAAATGATGCTGAGAAGGCGGGCGGCCGATAAGATTAGATAGACATACGTCTACTATTAGCAGGGTGTTTGCGCCAACGCCCTGCGAATTGAGCAGGATGCGAAGGAGTTTGCACCGGGTTTATACAAGAAGCACCCGGTAGGTAATAGGAATGTCGGCGATATTTGCTGTTGTAAATCAAAAGGGCGGAGTAGGAAAAACCACCACTGCGGTCAATCTGGCGGCGTGCCTGTCGGCTTTGGGGGAGAGGTCGCTGCTGGTGGACACGGATCCGCAGGGGAATGCTACGAGTGGCGTAGGGGTTATCAAATCGGAACTAAGCGCGTGTATGTACGATGTTCTAATAAACGAAGTTCCGATTGATACAGTCATAATGCATACTGAGACTGAAGGGCTTGACCTTGCGCCGGCCAAACTGGACCTTGCTGGCGCTGATATAGAGTTGATGTCAACGATGTCTCGTGAGACTAAGTTAAAGCAGGCTCTGGAGGAGGTCAAGGACAGGTACAAATTCGTCATCATTGATTGCCCTCCCTCCCTTGGATTGCTTACTGTGAACGTGTTGACGGCGGCTGAGTATGTTATACTGCCGATTCAGTGCGAGTATTACGCGCTGGAGGGCATAAGTCAGTTGTTGAAAACGGTAGAGCTGGTCAATCAGCATTTGAATCCCGGTCTTGAGGTTGCGAAGGTGTTGTTGACGATGTTTGATTATCGAACAAACCTTTCACAGCAGGTCGTCGACGAGGTCAGAAGATTTTTCGGGGATAGAGTTTCCCCTGTACTTGTGCCCAGGAATGTGCGATTGAGTGAGGCTCCGAGCCACGGGAAGCCGATTTTGAGCTACGACCCCAGATCGAAGGGGGCGGAAGCGTATATGAAGTTTGCAGCGGAGGTTGCCGTCTTTGGAAAAGAAAGGTCTCGGTAAAGGATTAGGGGCATTGATTCCCATGGCGGATCGGGAAGTCAGTTCTGCGAGTCCGTCGGACATCGAGGTGACTCGGGTGAGCCCTAACCCGTATCAGCCGCGCAAGAACTACAACGACGACAAGTTCCAGGAATTGGTTAACTCGGTCAGGGTTCACGGCGTGTTGCAACCGGTGGTAGTTCGTTCTAAAGGGGACGGAGAGTATGAGCTGGTAGCTGGCGAGAGACGTTTAAGGGCTGCTAAAGCGGCCGGTTTAATGCGGATTCCTGCCGTGGTTCGTGAGCTGACGAACGAACAGAGCCTGGAAGTGGCGCTGGTGGAGAATCTTCAACGAGAGGATATTAACGCCATCGACGCTGCAGAAGCCTATCAGAGGTTGGCGGACGAATTTGGCTTGTCGCAGGAAGACCTGGCCTTTGCTGTGGGAAAAAGTCGGTCATCTGTAGCAAACACAATGAGGCTTTTAGGCTTACCGGAGCCTGTTAAACAGGAACTCAAAAAGGGTCGTATCTCTGAAGGACACGGAAGGGCCATATTATCGGTTGAGGGAGACGCAGCCAGAGTCGAGTTGTGTAGGCGGATCGCCGGGGCTAATATGTCTGTGCGCGAGGCGGAGCGCTTGGCCAGGCAATGGGACGCTGTGGAGTCGCAGCCGACGGACGATGTTTCACGTGAAACAATTCTTTCCTCAAGAGATCCAAACCTGCTCGAGGCAGAGGCTCAATTAAGACGTTTGTATGGCACTAAAGTCTCAATCCTTGAGGGCAAAGACCGTGGCCGGATCGTGATGGAGTATTATTCAGAGGAAGACCTCGAACGCATCTTAATTATGTTGTGTGGGAAGCCATAGATTCCTCTGGGTTTTCTTCCTGATTAGTGTTGGTTTTACCCTCCTCGTCGTTAGATTTTGGAAGAAACTCCAACACTAGAACCCGGACAGTAGCCCCCACCGGAACCGCAATAATCATGCCCGCAATGCCGAGAAGCGCTCCTCCCAGCATCAACGCGAAAATACTCCACGGCAGATTCAGGCCGACAGACCCTCCCAACACACGAGGCGCTATCAAATTATCGAACAGCACGTTATTTTGCAGTATCATCGCCCCCAAAATCGCCCCTGTGTAAATCAGGGAAGGATTGGTGGCGTAAGCAACGATGCCGGTGGAGAGTAATATAACAATAGATCCGATGTAAGGGATCGGTGATACCAGTCCCGCTATCAAACCAAGCACAAGCGCATAGGGCATGCGAAATACCACACTGAGGATCAGAGTGGTAACAACCCCATACAGAACCCCGACAATAATCGCTCCCCTAACATACGAGTTCAGTACGGATGCTACTGAAACGGAAAGGTGATCCACACGCTCTTTGTAAGCTTTTGGTATTAGTTGGTAGACCGCAGTCTTTTGGGTTTGCCAATTAATAAGAAACCACACAGTCAAAAGCGGTACAATCACGATCCACGTTATTTTGCTGACGACCGCAAGCAGAAAATGAGTAACAAGACTGAGGGCTGAGGCCGAAAACCCTCGCACCTGATCGGGAAACCTTTTCAGCAATTCAGACAACGAGGTCGGGAGACTGGCTCTTCGTAAAATCGATTCCTGGCTGCTCAGGAAACTATCTACGCCATTTTCGACAGACTTCGCATATGCCGGAAGCCTACGCGCTAAGTCCGCACCCTGCTCCACTAATTGTGGCAGCAGTAGAAACACAACAGTTGAAAAGACCGCTAGAAACAGGACACTGGTAATTGTAACGGCAAATATACGCGAAAGACCCTTTTTCTCCAGCCGCGCCAGAAGCGGATTTAGTAAAAAGGCTATCAGAAAGGCAAGCAAAAAGGGTGCTATCGTAGCAGCCAGGGGATCAATTACCCACCGCAGATGCTCAAAAAGCACACAAAGCGCCAATATGCCGACGACTATTCCCGTCATGCCGGTAATCTTACGCCAAATTTGCTCACCCATTGATTTATCCTCTTAATGGCTAGACAGTGCCGATTTCTATACATCTGTTTAGCCACTCAAGACAATTTTCCTGCCCCGAGTTTGACCGTGGCTCCGTAAACTATTACTATGTAACTATGCCAAATATTGCTTACCATACATTAGGCTGCAAGGTCAATCAATATGAAACAGAAAAGATCCGCGAGCCTTTGGAGAAAGCCGGCTTTACTACCGTTCCATTCAATTCGGTGGCGGATGTGTATATCATAAACACCTGTTCCGTGACCTCAGCAGCCGACAGCAAATCCCGAGCGGCAGTGCGCAAAGCTCTAAGTCTGAACCCCAGCGCCGTCGTGTTCACAACTGGGTGCTATGCCGAACTGGAACCACAGAGCTTGCACAATATTTCAGGTCCGGGAGAAGTGATTGGTAACGCTCAAAAGGAGAGCATCGTCGGCTTGGTCATTTCTAAGTTTGGGTGCCACGCCGAAGATACTGCACAGGCTCTTGTCTCCAGCTTTTCTTCGAAGCCTCGCCTCAGAGCACGTACCCGTGCGGTTGTTAAAGTACAGGACGGCTGCGATCAATACTGCAGTTACTGTATCATTCCCTACGCGCGGTCTATCAAATACTCCCGTGCACTCCCAGAAGTATTGCAAGAAGTCCAGACGCTGGCCGATAGCGGCTACAAAGAGATAGTTCTCACTGGTATTCGGCTCGGCAGCTACAACGACAATTCACAAACAACTTCGAATGCTTTGCCTGACCTGATTCTTGCTGCCGCCGATGTGCCTGGAATTGAAAGAATCCGTCTAAGTTCAATTGAACCCTGGGAAGTAGATAGCGCTCTTCTGGAAGCAATGCAATCACAAAAGGTCTGTCGCCATCTGCATATACCCCTTCAAAGTGGCGACGATAGTATTCTCAAGAGCATGAATCGTCCATATAACACCACCAATTTTCGCACAATCATCGATGAAGTCCGAGCACGAATACCCGCTATAGGGATCACCACCGATGTGATAGTGGGATATCCCGGAGAAACAGAACGTGCGTTCGGCAATACTTGCACCCTGGTGGAAGAGATGGGGTTTTCCAGACTCCACGTGTTCCGTTATTCCGCGCGGCCCCGAACTCCGGCAGCCTCTCTGCCAGGTCAGATTCCCCCAGCTACTAAAAAACGCCGGTCAGAGACCCTTATCGATGTCGGCCTAATCGGTATGAGGGGGTTCGCAGCCACACTTGTGGGTAAATCTGTGCAGGTTTTGGTTGAGAAACACCTGGCTGACTCTAACCAACTCGTTGGCTTTACCGATAATTACGTCGAGACTCGTTTCCCCGGCGATTCTTCTCTAAGAGGAGAAATCGTTACCGTCAAGATTATGACGACCGTCCAGAACTACGCCATTGCTCAAATAGAGGAGAGGAGGTGACATATGGTGGAAAACGATTGTATTTTCTGCAAGATCGCGGCGGGAGAGTTCGGTAAACTTGTCTATGAAGACGCGGAAATCGCGGCTTTTGACGATCTTAACCCGCAAGCGCCTGTCCACGTTCTTATAATTCCGAAAAAACACATAGCTCGAATTTCGGACGTCACAGATGCGCCTGATGCCTGTTTGATGGGTAAGATCTTTGTCGTAGCAAACCAGCTCGCAGCTCAGCGAGGGATAGCTGACGACGGCTACCGGATTGTTGTGAACTGCAACGAAGGCGCAGGCCAATCCGTTTGGCACGTCCATTTTCACTTGCTAGGCGGCCGGAAAATGACCTGGCCCCCTGGTTGATAAAACCAACAAAAACTTGACATTGCCGTCGCGCACCGGGTATAATTTCACTAGACGCGAGAATAGGCAACCCGCAACGTATGTGGATTAGCGGATTTGGCGAAGTGGCTACACTTTTTCAGGATAGTATAGCAGCGTTGCCGATCCCTTCCCGCCACTGACGCGGTGCTATATGCCCGAGACTGTCGATGGAGGAGGGATAATGGTTGGCACAGGTTCAAGTAAAACCTAACGAGAGTCTGGACAGCGCTCTGAAGCGTTTTAAGAAAGCACTTCAGCAGACAGGTGTTCTCAAGGAAGCTCGTGAACACGAGCACTACGAGAAACCCAGCGACAAAAGACGCAAAGCCGAGGCTGCAAGACGCCGGAAAATGCGAAGAGCGTAATGTCCGTGAGCGGACCTATGTCGTTAATTGAAAAGCTTCTGGAAGACCAGAAGCTCGCTATGAAATCTAAGGATGCGTTGAAATTATCAACTATCCGGCTTCTGCGATCATCGGTGAGCTATGCCCAGATAGACAAAGGCAGCAAGCTCACCGATGATGAAGTTTTAGCACTGCTCTCTCGTGAAGCCAAGCGGCGCAGGGAGGCGATAGACGCCGCCGTTTCAGGAGCGCGAACCGACGTCGCCGAAAAAGAACAGGCGGAGTTGGAAATTATCAACACATATCTGCCTCAACAACTCGACGAAGCCGAAATCGAAGCGCTCGCTAGAGAAATCGTCGACCAAATCGGCGCAACCGGGCCGAAAGACCGAGGCAAAGTTATGGGGCCCCTGATGCAGCGTATTCGTGGAAAGGCTGATGGTAAGCTGGTCGGCCAGGTTGTCGAAAGGCTGCTGCAAGGCCAGGCGCTTTAGCTGACTTTCGGCGATTGAATGCCCACTACTCCATATTTTTATGAAACCCTTTATACCTCGAATTATCCCGCGCGCTAAAAAGAACTCTGATAAGGCTGCGCCAACAACCAGAAGAATTGATCCCAAAAGGACAGGCATTGCCGTCGCCACTATCGGGATTCTGTCTATCCTGCTCTCTATTCACATGCTTCCCAGCAGAATCGATCTTAAGGTCGGGGATATTTCGCCTGAAGATATCATCGCCCCTCGGGCGTCAAAATATTTAGATAGCGCATCGACCAGGCTTAAAAAGACCAGAGCCGCAGCGGAGGTCGGCAAGGCTTACGACACGCTCCCTGGCGCTGCCGATCAATCGGTAGCCACCCTGAAAACTATTTTGGCCACTGTCGAATCCGTGCGCAAAGGCTACCCGGAGCAATCTGCAGACGCCAAGCTTACCATTGTCCGGGATCGATTGAGCACCGCTGTGGGTTCGAGAATACCTGACACCACTTACCTGTCCTTACTCTCTATTGATGCTGCCGCTCTTAGTCAAATAGAGGACGAGTCTTTACGAATAGTCAGCGCGTCAATGAGCAGGGAAATCCGGGACCATCCATCAGACGTTCGCACCGCACAAAACGAAGTCTCAGAGGAAGCGGCCAGGCTAATCTCTGACCCGCGAAAAGCGACTCTTGTAGGAGAACTTGCTCGCGATGCCATCCGGCCGAATAGAATCTATAATCCTACCCGCACAATAGATATGCAAGAATCCGCGCAGGCGCGCGTGCGGCCGGATTATAAGATGATCTCTCGAGGCGAGGTGGTGGTAGCTAAAGGCGAGCCTGTTTTAGAAGAACACCTCGAAAAACTCCAGGCCCTGGGCCTGCGAAACCCTCAAGTGGACTATCGCTCGGTAAGTGCGCTCACGGCTTTGGTGACTCTGGCGGTACTGCTTGTCGGGGCTTATCTGGCTAGATATTATCCGGAAATGTATCAAACTACGAAGGCGCTGCTACTTCTATCGCTTCTAGCGGTGGTCGGCACGTTGGCCCTTCGTATCAGCGGCAGCCTGTTAGGAATAAACCTTACGATTGATCAGGTCGGATACCTTGGGGTGTTGTGGGTTGTCACCGTAGGCATGTTGGTCGCCGCGCTGATCAACGCTCAGGTATCGGTGATTATCGCGGCCCTGCTGGCTATTGTCCTGTCTTTGATGCTTAATGGCGAGTTAAGATTTGCTGTAAACGCTTTCATGACCGCGATAGTCGGCATTTTGGGAGTGGCGGATATCAGGGATCGCACGGACCTTGCGCGGGCAGTTGGCCTGCTGGGCGTGGCGGGGGTGACGTTGGTCTGGGTTACGGGCGGCCTTACTGACGAGTCTTATTTCAATATGCGAATGGGCACGGTGTGGGCCGGTTTGATCGTGCCGATCGGCGCGGGGGCGGTGTTTCTAATTGGCACGGTGCCACTGGAGAAGCTCTTCGGGTTGACTACGCACCTGTCTTTATTGGAGCTTGCCGACACAAACAAGCCTTTGTTGCGCAGGCTCGTTATGGAGGCGCCTGGCACCTATACCCACAGCATGGCCGTCGGCCATCTGGCGGAATCGGCGGCGGAGGCTATTGGCGCCGATTCGCTTCTGGCGCGCGTTGCTTCGTATTATCATGATATCGGGAAAATCCGTCGCCCACACTTTTTTGTGGAAAATCAGAACATCGAAAACGTTCACGATCGAATAAACCCCACGTTATCGGCCCTGGTAATAACGTCGCATATCAAAGACGGGGTCGAAATCGCCCGTGAGTATAAATTGCCGAAGATGGTGACGGATATAATAAATCAACACCACGGAACCTCGCTGGTTCAGTATTTCTATGAACAGGCTATGGGGGTGCAGGATTCCACAGGTGGGTTGGAGAGTCAATTCAGGTATAATGGACCAAAGCCAAAGTCCAAAGAAGCTGCGCTTATTATGCTTGCGGACTCGGTGGAGGCAGCCAGCAGGGCTATGTCCAAGCCGACCCGTGCCACTATCGAACTTGTGGTGAATAAAGTCGTTGCCGAGAAACTGCGAGATGGGCAGCTTGATGAATCTGATCTGACATTTAAGGAAGTAAGCAAAATTACCGATGCGTTTATAACAGCCCTCACAGGCACACTGCATGCCCGCATCGACTATGCGGAAGTACTGGATAAAAAGGCGGCTAATGGAGATCCTGATACAAGACCAACAGCAAATAACGGTGAAGACTCAGCAACTGACGAACAGAGCGCTCAAGGTACTGCAAGCTGAGAACTGCGCCCAGAACACCGAGGTCAGCATCTTGCTTACCGGCGACGAGACGATTAAAATACTTAACGAGCAGTATCGCGGTATCGATGAAGCGACGGATGTGCTATCCTTTTCTCAGCATGAGACCGACGAGGTCTTTCCTGGAGTCGACGACGAAAATCTTCTGGGAGATATAGTCATCTCTGTGGAAACGGCGAAGCGGCAGGCTCAGGAGCGGGGTATTGCGATGGATGAAGAAATCGAGATCCTGCTGGTGCATGGATTGCTGCATTTGCTGGGCTACGATCACGTCGAATCGGATGAGGCCGACGCGATGTTTGCGCGGCAGGCCGAAATGCTGGCATAATGTGTGTGGATAAAGGAGTTTTCAGGGCCTGCGACCAATAATGAGAGGGATTAGCGACTAGATAATGCGGTTACTTACTAACCCGATGAACGGGTTTAAATATGCAGTTGAGGGAGTGGTTCATGTTTTCCGCACGCAGCGGCACATGAGGTTCCACTTCCTGACTATGGTTTTGGTGTTGATAGTAAGTTTGGTTTTAAAACTGAAGCGCGAAGAAGTGATCGTGCTCCTGTTTACTATCACGCTTGTGCTTGCCGCAGAGATGTTTAATACGGCAATTGAGGCGGTGGTCGATTTGGTGACGCAGACCTATCACCCGTTGGCTAAATTCGCCAAGGATATCGCCTCCGGCGCTGTTCTGATTACGGCGATCAATGCGTTGGCGATTGGTTTTCTGCTGTTTCCTGGCGGCGCGAGGCTGAATTTGCTCAGCGAGGATCTGGGGTTGCACGCTCCGGAGCTATCGACCGTTGGTTCGGTCACGTTTTTGTTGCTGGGAATAATGGTTCTGATGTGGAAAGTCGCGGGTAGGAAGGGCAAGCTGCTTAAAGGTGGGGTGGTAAGTGGACACTCGGCGGTTGGCTTTTTCCTTGCGACGACGATTGTATTTATGTCGGGCAGGGTGGCCATCGGTATTTTGGCGTTTATGATGGCCGTGCTTATTGCCCAGAGCCGGGTAGAGGGTGGCATACACACGCTTGCTGAAGTCGTGCTCGGCGCGCTGTTGGCGACGGGCGTGGCGTGCATAGTGTATGGCGTGCTATCCCCGGTGTTTCCATTATAGAGAGGTGAAGTTCCGCTAGTGGACGACCCAAACCGTATCGTGTTAGGACTAATCTTAATCGCAGTTTTGGTGATGCTGAATGCGTTCTTTGCTGCGGCTGAGATGGCGCTCGTTTCTGTAAGAAGAACTCGAATTAAACAGTTGGTAGATGAGGGCAATGTGCGGGCACGTACTGTGCTGCACTTGCTTGAGCGCCCTACTAATTTTATGGCAACCGTGCAAATCGGGCTGACTCTGGTCGGTTTTATGGCCTCGGCTTTTGCGGCTGTAAGTATTGCCGAACCAGTGGCGGCGCTGTTGCACACCTCCAAGTCTATTGCTGTGGTTGTTGAGACTGTGCTGCTCAGCTTATTTACCCTGGTCTTCGGCGAGATCGCTCCCAAGTCACTGGCTATCCAACGGGCTGAGAAAATATCTCTGGCCTTTGGCGGAACTGTGAAAGTGTTGTCGATAGCGGCGCTGCCGTTGGTGAGGTTGGTGAGCTTCCTCAGCGAACTGGTCGTTCGCCCGTTTGGGGTACGGGCGCGCTTCACCAATCCTCTTACTGAAGAGGAGCTCAAAATGCTCGTGGAGGCTGGTGAGGAGGAGGGTGTCATCGAGGAGGAAGAAAAGGAGATGATCCACTCCATCTTCGACTTCACCGACACCGTGGCCAGGCAGGTTATGATCCCGCGGACCGATATGGATGCGGCCTCCGTTACCAGCACCCTTGACGAGCTTTTGGACTTAATCACCGAGACCGGGCACTCGCGAATTCCGCTCTATGAAGATAACGTCGACAGCATCATTGGGGTGGTGCACGCGAAGGATCTGCTCTCCGTTTTGAGGCAGAGGCAGGTATTCGACCTGCGCGAGGTGATGCGGCCGGCCTATTTCATCCCAGAGACCAAGGATGTCGACGAACTGCTCGCTGATTTCAAGAAAAGCAACGTCCACATGGCGATCGTGCGTGACGAATACGGCGGCACGGCGGGTTTGGTTACCATTGAAGACCTTCTTGAAGAAATCGTAGGCGAGATTCGCGATGAATACGACCAGGAGGAGCCATTAATCGACGTCGAGGATACCGACCATGCGTTAGTCAGCGCCAGGATGAGCATAGATGACCTTAACGAGCAGATGGACCTCGACGTTCCCGAAAGTGAGGAGTTCGAGACTATCGGCGGCTTCGTGTTCGATTTATTCGGCAGACAGCCCAACGAAGGGGAAATCATCAGTTGGAGCAACCTCGATTTCGTCGTTCACAGCCTTGACGGAGGTCGGCTGGACAGAATACAGGTCATACGCACCGACAGGCCCAAAACCGAAGACGAGGGCAACGGCTCAAACGGGAAATCCTCAAAAGATAACGGCTCGAAGACGAAATAATTCACTTGGATAATGTGGTGATTAAAGTGGAGGCCGGGATAACATCCCGGCCACCGTTAAATTACTTCTGTTTTGTCTGAATACCGACTATGGTCATCGGCCCATTTTTAGAGAGGTCTATCTGCCGGAACCCGATGTCAAATGCCGGTGAATTCGGTTTCAGGCGAAAGTCATTTTCATTCGGATGGCGGAAAAGAGGGTCGGCGATTACGCTGCGCCTGTCGTGGCCCCGCGCCTGCCACTGCTCAAGATTGGCGTCACCGAATGTGATAGGCTGGCCGCTTGTATTGAAGTAGAGATTGTGGTCCATCTCGTAGTTATCATCTCCCCAGTTGCCGCTCATCAGGGCTCCTTCTTTGTAGTAGATTATGTTGCGTTCGAATGTGAAGCCGCGGTGCTCTTCGGCTCGGGTTTTCTGAAGTTGATACAGGGTGGCGAAGGCGAAGATATTGTTCGTTACTATATTATCCTTGCCGTAGTGCTGGTGGAATCCGCCTGTTTTGGTGCGGCTGACTATGTTGTTTTCGATCAGAATGTCGCTGCTCCCCTCGTCGGTATAGATTCCCCAGCCCCCATAGCCGGCGGATTCGCAGTCGTGGATAAGGTTGTTTCTTAAGATTGTGCCGGGGGAGACGCCGAGTGTGTAAATACCGCCGAGGTCGCTGAGAACTCCGCGGCCGATGTGGTGAATACGGTTATTTGCGATTAGATTATTCACCGCCGCGCTTTTGTCGTAGCCCCAACTCCATCCAACCGATACCCCGGTGTAGTTAAGCTCCCCGATCTCGTTATTGGTCACACGATTATTCGGGCTGCCCGCTATCCACACCCCGATCCCGCTGGCGAATATCTTCCCGCCATCGATGATTTTGTTATTTGAAACGGTCGTATATTCCGAACCCGCCTGGATTTTCACTCCGCCTGCTCCCATGTCTTTTATGAGACTGCTGCGGACCGCGCAGTGCGAACAGCCCTGACCGAAGTCGACGGCGTAGTTTCCGATTCCCGATATCTCGCAATAGCTGATATCGCAATTTCGTGCGTGTTGAGCCGTGAATGCAGCGGGCACTTCGTGTGCAGCCTGCGCTGAACCGGAGCTGCCCGGTGGCAAAGCGTATTGCGTATGCGAAAATTGCAGATTTTTGAAGCGCACGAACTGCACAGGCTGTTTTTCCTGCCCCTTCAGCCGGATCACGGTCTCTAAAATCGGCGCCACAAACTCAACGCCGTGCAAGTCCTGTTTCGGGGCAGGATAATAATAGAATTTACCCTCCGAACGATCGAGGTACCACTGGCCGGGGCTGTCGAGGGCTTCAAAGACGTTTTCTACTATATAACGGGCGAAAAGGTGTCGATTGTGCTCTCGCGCCAACCAAAACCGGCTCGGTTTAGTAAATTGCACAGTGTGCGTGGTCTCATCGACGGATTTAATCGGCAGCCGGGAATCCACCCACAAATTGAACGTCCGAACCTCGACATCGCCAAGGTTGCGCCAATTTGCTTTGATTTCCCCGTCGTTGAACTCGAACTGATTCTGCCCATCCTGCCATTTATCTCCTATAGGCGCGGTTTTTATGTAATAGTAGCCCTCTTTTGGCAAGCGGGTTTTGTGCGCACGGCGACCGTTTATGAAGAGTTGGTCGGGGTTCCAGTCGCCTCTTTTGACTTCTGGAGAGTCGGCGGCGATTAAGTTTTTGCCATTGATCGTAACGGGCGCAAATCCTTTAATCGGCCTGCCGCCGCTTATGGTAACCCTCTCTACGCCGTCTGAATCAGCATACGCCTGCCAGGTGATCGGGGCCGTCGATGTGCCTGAATCCTGCCCGGTCAATTCCAGTGTCTCGTTCAGATAGTATGTGCCAGCGCGCAAATTGACTACTATTGGGCGCGCCAATCCGTTTTGTTCTGATTTCATGCGCCGAATGGTGTCCCTGGCGCCTTTCAGAGTCGCCAGCGGGCCGTCGGTTTGCGCCTTGTTCGGCGCAGCCAGGCGTCCGCTCCAATTATCGCTGCCGTTTGTCGCCACATACAGATTATCCGCATCCTGTGCGCTTGCAGCGCCGGCTAAAATCAGAGTTAGAGCAATAGCAATGTAGTGCCACGAAGCCATATCGTCCTCATTTCTCTACGCTGTTTTTGCGACCTCACGGCCTTTATCGATGAAGTATCGCATAGTTTCGTAGTTAATAGTCGGCGGCTCGGAGTGGTCTGTGTGCAATATGTAACCCCCGCCGCCCTTGATCACCGGGGGAATTTTCTTTTCAAGCTCGGCGTCTATTTGCGAGAAGTCGTTTGAGATCAATGTGCGCACGTCGATACCGCCGAAGAAGGCTATTTTATCGCCAAATCTATTAAAAAGCGTCGGCAGGTCCATCCCGGCCTTGACCTCCATCGCCTGCAGGCAGTCCATACCCGCCTCGATCAGCCCTGGTACCAGCGGCTCTACGTAACCGCAGGAGTGAACTATGACCTTACAGCCCATCGAATGCGCGAAGTCGAAGAGCTTGGTGTGGCCGGGCTGGATTATTTGCTCATACATCGCCGGGGACATAAACGGCCTGTTTTTGAACCCCATATCCTCATAAAAGAACATCCCGTCCGGGCTGCCTTCCTCGGCAAACAGAACTTCCAGGTGCTTGATGGTCAAATCCGCATAAACATCGACCATATCCTTGACCCAATCCGGGTCCAGCGCCATACCCATCAGCATGTATTCGTGGCCGCATAGCGGGTGAATCTGCTCAAACGGCGCTACCCCTCCCCAGCAGAAGTACCTCTGCCTCTCAGCGGCAAACTGCTTCTCTCCTCTATACCAGTCTATGGGTATTCTGCGGCGATCGAACTCGACTAGCCGGGGCCGGGCGTGTTCTTCCCAGGTTTTTCTGTCCTTTACGGTAAAATCGACGTGTTCCGGGGTGGAATCGTGGAGTTTGTGCCTGCGCAGCTTCGCGCCATTGCCGTCGAGGTGGAGTATGGTCTCCTCGGTTTCTTCAATGACGACTGACTGAAAATCTATGTCCACGGTGCTATTAAGCCAGCCCGCCGACCTTAAATCCTGCCCGAAGTGCTCGGCTACGTCCTCACCCTCGGCTATGTGGCCCTCTCGAACCCACCGCTGAACCGTCGCTCCCCACGGCGTAACGGACACCGGAAGCATATCGACAGGCTTGCGATCGAGCGCGGCCTGCATACGTTCTTTGCTGGTCATCTGCATATTATCTCACTCCATAATGCATACTCTGCCAATAAATGATATTCCGACATCGAAGCCGTTCTTACCTGCTATAAAGAGTCATATCTTTCTGAGCAGGTCAAATGGGTGTGTTCGGCGAAGATTTCCATTGGCAATTAACCGTAGAGAGGGTTTCATAAATGAGCGAGACATCGTTAAAGCGTTCAAAAGAGTTTCTTGAGGTGGCGGATCAGTTTAAGCTGGGCGTTCTGGTCACGGAGTCATCCCATCCGGTGACAGCGGAGCTTAGCCAGACCGCCAAGCGCAGCATCCCGGATGCGCTGAGGCTGCTCTTCGAGGTGGACAAGGACGTAGTCGAGAAATATCGGGAATGGTCGACGAGTGATTCGCCGAGAAAGACAGCAGATACGCTGCGTGACGCCATCGCGGCCGGTGGAAATATGTATTTCACAGGCTGCGGTTCCACTGGCCGGCTTTCGATTCAGCTTGCGTCAATATGGCGAGACTTCTGGCAGAAACGAAAAGCCAGCGGCCACACCGACCCGGAGGATTACGAAAACCGCGCGTTCAGCGTCATGGCGGGCGGGGACTTCGCCTTAATTAAGGCCGTTGAAGGATTCGAGGACTTCACCCAGTTCGGCGGAAAGCAAATAGGCGATCTCGGCGTGAGTCAGGGGGATGTTGTCTTTGCGATAACTGAGGGCGGTGAGACTTCATTCGTCATTGGAACCGCCTGGAAGGGGCGGGAGAGGGGCGCGAAGGTCTATTTTGTCTATAATAACCCGGACGATATCCTCTGCGAGCACGTCCAGCGCAGTCGCGAGGTCATTCAGGAGCCGCGCATTGAGAAAATTAATCTCACCACCGGGCCGATGGCCATCACAGGTTCCACTCGAATGCAGGCAACCACAATTCAGTTGTGCGTGATGCTCACTGTGCTGGAGATGGTGCTGCGAGACCTGATCGATGACCCTGCGCTGAGCTCGGATGCAGTTCCCGCGCAGTTTATGGCAAAGCTCGAAGAGATGCACGCCACGCTGATGTCGCAGTCGCTGTGCGATTCTCTGGCGAAAGTGGTTGAGTTGGAGGAAAGCGTATATCGCGCCGACCACAAGAACAATTATTTTGCCAATCTGATCGGCGTCGATGTGCTTACCGACACCACTGAGCGCTCGCCGACGTTCTGCACGCCTCCGTTCCGCAAATTCGACGACACCAGCGCGGCTGAGAGCTGGGCGTTTCTGTATCTGCCTTATGAGAAAACTGAGGATGCCTGGAAGTGGATTCTCAAGAAGCAGCCAAGTTGTGTAGAATGGAGTGAGGAAGAGGTTCGCGAGTTGGTCGGGGATGAGAAGCTCGCCGCAACATATGAGATCGTCAAGCGCATTTCAAAGCAGGAACTGATGCGTTTTAAGGTTGGCCAGGATGGGTTAAAGAACCGGCCGTTGGGTAAAGGCGACAGCGCGGTCGCGATTCTTCTGGAGGCTGAGGCGGATAGCCTGACTTCTGAGGACGGTTTCTTCAGAAAACAGCTTGAAGAGGCGGCTGCGTCCGGTGCGCGAACGGGGCTGATCTACCTCGGCAGCGAGGATGGCGTGCGAAAGGCCGAGGAGTTTGTAAAGGGCTGGAACCCGGATGCTGCGGCAGTATTTGCAGTGGTGCCGCAGACCGATTTTCTGCTGGATGGAGTCACGCGGGCCGGCGCCAAAATGCTGATGAACGCCAACTCGACCTGCACGATGGTGCGCCTGGGCCGAGTGCTTGGAAACGTCATGATATGGCTGGTTGCGTCGAATCTCAAACTAATCGACCGCTCAACTCGATATATCTGCAACCTCACCGGCCTGGATTATGTGGCCGCCAACGAGCTGCTATTCGAGGTTGTGGAATATGTCGAGCCGCGAATGAAAGCCGATCAGAAATACCCGCCCATCGTCGGCACATCGGTGATGCGAGCGAAGTATAATCTCAGCAACGAGGACGCTGAGAAGAAACTAATGGAGGAACTTGGCTGAGTTTCTTATAATCCGTAAATGCATATTTGGAGAGAGGTGTGAATATGGCACACGATTATCGAGCAGAATACAACATCCTCGCGGACAAACTTGCCGCCCGTGGAGTAGATGTAGAAAAGGTCAAGGCAAGACTCAAATCACAGCATATCGAGACCCCAAGCTGGGGATTCTCTGATGCCGGAACCAGATTCGGCACCTACCAGCAGGAAGGTTCTGCGATAACCATCGAGGAGAAAATCGCAGACGCCGCCCAGGTCAACAAGTTCACCGGCGTTGCGCCGACCGTGGCCGTACACATTCTGTGGGACTTCCCGAACGGCGTCTCCGATGCACAGTCGCTGTCTGACTACGCAAAATCTCTCGGCGTTGCCATCGGCGCGATAAACCCGAACGTCTTTCAGGGCAGGGAATATGCCTTCGGAAGCATAACAAGCGAGGATGCGGGAGTTCGGCAGCAGGCTATCGATCATATGTTGTATTCGGTCGAGATAGGCAAGGAACTGGGCTCTGAGCTGCTTTCGCTGTGGTTTGCCGATGGCACCGACTATCCCGGCCAGGGCGATTTCAGGCGACGCAAAAATTACGCTGAAGAAGCCCTCAAGACGGTATACAAGGCGATGCCTGATAACATGCGTATGCTCATTGAGTATAAGCCATTCGAGCCGGGGTTCTATCATACCGACCTCGCCGACTGGGGAATGAGCTATGTCACGGCGCAAAAGTGCGGCCCGAACGCACACGTGCTTGTTGACCTCGGTCACCATTTACAGGGCGCGAATATCGAGCACATCGTGTCGTTTTTGCTGGACGAAGAGCGACTGGGCGGGTTCCATTTCAATAACCACAAATACGCAGATGACGATCTTACCGTCGGCTCGATCAACCCCTACGAGCTGTTCTTAATCTACAACGAACTGGCCAAGGCGGAAGCTGCACCGAACAACAACCCTCCGGTGGCGTATATGATCGACCAGTGCCACACCACTAAGCAGAAAATGGATGCGATGATCCAGACGATTATCCACATCCAGACCGCTTATGCCAAGTCGATGTGCATCGACCGAGCAAAGCTGTTGGAAGCCCAGAAGGCCAACGACATAGTCTCTGCGGAGACCTGTATGCAGCAGGCATTCAACACCGACGTCGAGCCGCTGTTGAAAGTGGTTCGCGAAGAGATGGGCATCGACCCCGATCCGCTTCAGGCATTCCGCGCCAGTGGATATTGGAAGAAGATATCCTCCGAGAGAGGAATACGCTCCGGGCTGGGCCTGGGCGCCTGATCTTATTTCATATAACCTTCCCGCAAATCGAGGCTCGGCAAATGTCGGGCCTCATTTTTTCAAATTATGCATTTCTACCTGTCCCCTTCACTGCACCAGATATGGAATAAACTCCTGTAATATCGATTTTGACGTTGTCGAGGATGGGAATGAAAATCCGTGCGAACTGCAAAGGCTTCACACTTATAGAGATCATGATTGTGGTCGTAATCATCGCTGTTTTGATGGCTGTTGCGATACCCAATCTTATGAAAGCGCGAGAGGCTTCCCGGCAAAAGGCGTGTCTATCCAACCTGCGTGAAATCAACCAGGCAAAAGAGCAGTACGCTATGGAGTGCCGAAAGCATGACGGAGACAGCGTCGGTTGGGGCGAGATTGTTCCGAACTATCTCAAAACCCAGCCAACTTGCCCGCTTGGGCCGGGTTATGACCTTCAGGTCATAGGGACCTGCCCGTCTTGCCCCAACCCCGACCACGTTATGCCGCAGTAGCGGTCATCAACCAGCTTTTTGTCACAATAGCGGCCGTAATATGGAACAATCTTATGTGTAAATTCTGACCCTGATACGGTATTTGCGGAACCATAGAGGTAGTATTGATGCATAAATCCGCTCGGAAAAAAGGTTTTACGCTGGTGGAGGTTATGATCGTCGTTTCGTTGATCGCGATGCTGCTTGCCATAGCCACGCCGAGCTTTGTGAAGACCAGGGATACAGCCCGCACCAACGCCTGCCTGGCCAATTTGAAATCCCTGGACGGGGCCAAAATGCAGTGGGCGATGGAGTATCACAGAAACGACGGCGATGTGGTAACCTGGGGAAATATAGCTCCGGGTTATATGAAGGCGCAAGTCAACTGCCCGTGGGGATACGCCTATACGCTTCAACCCATCGGCGTTCCGCCCTACTGCCCAGTTGTCGGCCACCACTAATATAAAATACACCAGACAATATTAGGGCCTGATACATAACTCGATCAGGCCCGAACGTCAGTGCATATTCGCTTGTCCCGGCAAAAACCGGAGTTTCCGATTGGCTGCTTCAACGCACCTGTTAAGTATCTGCAATTATTCCCAGTTCCACTGCCCTTTTGAACGCTTGAAACCTGTTTGTTGCCCCTAATTTGACGTATGCCCTAGCTAAATAGAAGTCGACCGTTCTTTTGCTTACCGATAGACTTTGTGCCACCTCACTGGAGCACTTTCCGTCAAAAATTAACTTGAGAATCTCGCGTTCCCTTTCCGTAATTTGGGCCAGGGTCTCCCTATCCCCGGGGCCTAACGCAGTTCGCTCGGTGCTATCCATGCTTCCCGTGCCCCCTCTCAAGTGTCAAAAAATGTATCAAGCCAATTTCTTGTCACCGCGAGTTTAAGTTTTTTGAGCGCCCTGGCTTCCAACTGACGCACTCTCTCCCTAGTTATATGCATCTGTTGTCCGATTTCCTGCAGGGTGAAAACTGTACCACCCTTCAGCCCAAAGCGCTTTTCGATTATTATTTTTTCCTGAGGACTCAGCCAATCCATCAATTCGCCAAGCACCTCAACGGTCTCTCGCTTCATCATATCATGCTCAGGATTCGCTGATCCCGAATCCGTCAGCCTTTCGATAAGCGAGGTCATTCCGTCCTCAGAGACAGGCTCATCTAATGAGACCAAAGCCTCAGAGGCTTCGAGCAGCCGCAGCACCTTCTCCCGGGGGAGCTGCATCCGCTCGCAGAGCTCTTCGATTGTGGGTTCCCTACCGAATTCGTTTACAAAAGAGGTCCCAGCCTTATTGAGCCTACGAATAGACTGAATCACATAGCTAGGCACCCTGATTGCCCGACCTTGCCGTTCGATTGCACGCATAATCGCCTGCCTGATCCAGGCCACTGCGTAGGTACTAAATCTAAACCCCCGTTCAGGATCAAATGATTCCACAGCCTTCATCAAGCCGATATTTCCCTCTTGAATCAGGTCAGGCAGAGGAACTCCCGATCGAGCGTATACCTTTGCAATACTGACGACCAGCTTCAGATTGCACTCCACCAGCTTTCGATGGGCGCTAAGATCACCTGCTTTAGCCTTTCTCGAAAGCCTTTGCTCGTCTTCGGCGCTCAGCAAAGGCCATTTACCGATTCGATCAAGATACATATCCATCGAATCGGCTACTTCCGAAGTTACGGGCAGCGCTTCTTCAAGAACCGGCTCCGTCAATTCCAGCGGATCGCTGTGCATCGACAAGCCTCCTTCCTCCAATACCTCTTCATGAGGAACGATAACTTGATATCTCGCACCGATTGCACACGAAATCATGCCCTCGGTCTATCTCAACAGCATCTGCCTGCCCACTTAATCGGCTTCCTACCATAAAGCAGGTTACATCTCGCCCAGCCAGTGCAACAACAACACTCCGACATATTTGCCCAAACTGGACAGCGCCCGCCAAGTCCGGCGGTAATGTCACAATTGCTCCCCAGCGACCTCCTTGTCTAACTGATCAGAGTCCGAAATCAGGTTATTGCTATTGCATTCTTCAGAAAACACGTTTTCCGAAGAAGATTTAGAACGCCGGATTACCTCAACGCCGTGTGTGAATCGGCGAAGAGAATAGATATTGTCACAGAACCATGCCGTAAAGGTGAAATTCGCGGCGGTTCCGGTGTTGTTTTTCTGTGGGCCGGCAGACATAAGGAAACAACAAAGCGCCACCCTATTTTGAATAGGGTTTTCCCATCGTCTGCCTGCATCGCTTTTGGTGGTTGTTCTGTGCGTAGTTCGGCGTTCCCAACGAATACATACTAGCACGCGTTTGCAACGATTTGACAACAACCTTGTAACAGATCAGTAAAATAAATCAGTGCCAAGCCAGATAATCAACCAGTGCGGCCCACTTTGCACTACATCCGGCCCACGACACCACACCTTATGCAGTACAACTTCGCCATTTCCCAGTCGACTTCCTCTATCTGAGAAGCTCGACTTATAATCTATACGGCAATTAGTGTGCCAAAATGAAAAGGTCGAGTAAACCCGGTATACTTGCGTGTGCTTGTATTTACCTGTTCGGTATTTTTTCTAAACGGGCGCCTGCCGACATTGTTGAGCGTTGGTACACTTCTCAGTTCTAAACCAGCGATTTTTTGTTATAATATTTTGCTTATACAGGAGATGACTATGATTGCCAGGAATCCGAAAAAAGCCGAGCTTCAAAGGGCCATCGAGGTTGCTGCGGTCGCGTTTCCGGACACGCCGCTGGAGCAGTGGGCCAGTTTTTTTGAGATGGTCGCTGAGGTCTTCGGGCTTAGATATATATTGGTGGTCGAGGACGAGGGGCTGATAGTATCCACGCTGGTTTGCCGGCCGGCCCCTGTCTATATTAACGGATCACCCGTCAGCCACGCCGCTACCGGGGCTGTGGCGACCGTTCCGGAGGCGCGGTGTAAGGGTTATGCGTCGGAGATGATGAGAGAATCGGTGCGGCTGCTGCGTTCCGATAAGATTTATTTGTCGTCGCTGTGGCCGTTCTCCTATCCATATTATCGCAAATTCGGTTGGGAGATCGGCGCGGAGAATCGCAGCTACAGCGCAGCCGGCAAGGTTTTCACAGAGCTTGGAGATGCGGGCAAGGCGCGCTTCATACAGGAAGGGGATCTGCGATATATCAAGGCGATCTTTGACGATTGGGCTCAGGACTACAACTGCCTGACGCAGCGAAGCGATGTGTGGTGGGACAGGGTGACCAAATTAAAGCCGAGCCCGCTTACCGAGCCTGGATCGGGAAATGACGTTGTCGTGCATGTGACTGGAGATAGAGTCGACGGCTATGCGGCATACGTGTTCACCCAGAAAGATGATCGCAAGTCCATTAGCGTTTACGAAATCGCGTATTCGGAGGCCGCCCATCGCAGGGATATGCTGGCATTACTCGGCAGATTGGTCGATGATGGCACCCTTTCGTTCTACGCGCCGGTTGATGACCTGTTTTTGCAGGAAATACCTAACCCCCGCGCGATCAATGCTTCTGTCGGCCCTTCCTTTCAGTTCAGGGTAATCGATCCGGTCGGTGCGATGGCAAGTCTCGCGGTCGATGAGGATGTCTCCGGCGGCGTCAGCTTCTCGATTACTGACCCGGTCTTTGAAAAAGGCTGGGATTTCAGCCTCGAGGCTGATGGGGGAGGGGTCGAAATCAGAAAACCCAATCCCAGGCACCGCCTGCAGTTGGATATACAGACCTTCGCCAGGCTATATTCCGGCTATCTGTCTCCCTATGATGCCTGGGAACTCGGCAAGATTCGGGTAGAAGGTGAGGGGATGGAGATGCTTATCAAGGCAGGTGAGATATTTTCACCTCTTACGCCTTATCGAACCTGGCTGGAGCCGGGTTAGGGCCTAATTTTCCTTTAGAATCTCGATAGCCCGCCGTGCGTCCTGTGATGGGACTTTAACCTGCGGTGGGCTATCTGCAAGAGCAGCCTCGATACCCTCGCCGTGCAGCATATCCGCCAATCTCTCAGATTCCTCGACTTCCCTGCACCACGCCACCGTGATCATTTGGCCCAATTCGAGCTTCGCGTAAGTGGGAATGTCGGCGATATAGTGCGGCGGCAGGTCCCGCCCCAGCGTCCTCAGCCTGGCCAACCTGCGCACGAGCAGGTATACCGCGAAGATCGCAATTGCCAACTGCATCGCCATTGCTATCTCTCTTGAGCTCATAACACACCTTTTTAAGCGTACAAAAATCAGACATCTATATTATACGTGACACGCATCGAATAGTATCGCTGCGTTGCAGGAGTTGCACGGGAAAGGTATACTATTGTCGTGGGTATACTATGCGAATTGCGATTTTTACAGAAAGCTATGAACCGATCATCAACGGAGTGAGCGTCTGCGTCAGCACTCTGCGGGATGGACTGATAAACCGGGGCCACGAAGTATTTGTCTTTGCCCCTGCATTCAAGGGACATGTCGACGTTTACGACGGGGTTACCCGAATGCCGGCCACCCATACGATGCTGATGCCGGATTATCCGTTTCCGCTGCCGTTTGCCCCTGCAGCAAAGCGAGCATTCTCCAGGCTCGATGTGGATATTGTGCATGCCCAGTCGCCGTTTCTGTTAGGGGTATTGGGGGCCAAATGGGCCAGGCAGTTCGGGGTGCCGTTTGTGGCCACAAATCACACGCTGTATACGGAGTATGTTCACTACGCTCCTGTTCGGCCGAAGTCTCTGTCCAGGCAGTTTTTGATCAGTTTGATGAGATGGCATTATTCCAGGGCCGACGCAGTGGTCGTGCCATCGGGGCCGGTGGAGAAAGTGCTGCGATCTTATGGGGTCAAAACCCGTATAGATGTTATCAAGACCGGTGTCGATCCGATTAAGCTCCTCTCCGCGGAGCAACGCACCTCTCTTCGACGAGACTTCGGGGTAGGGGACGGGGACTTCTTGTTGCTTTATGTCGGCAGAATCGCTCGCGAAAAAAACCTTCGAATGCTTTTGGCCGCGTTTAAGAATGTATTGTCACAGCATCCGCGAAGCAAATTGGCGCTGGTCGGTGGCGGGCCGGCGCTTGCCGAGACAAAAGAGTTTGCGGATGAGTTGAATCTCGGCGACAAAGCTCAATTTATGGGCATGCTCCCGCGCGTCGATATCGAGCCGATTTACGGAGCGGCAGACGCGTTCGCTTTCCCCAGCACCACGGAGACTCAGGGCATAGCCATATGCGAGGCCCTCAGCGCAGGGCTGCCGGTGGTGGCCGTCGATGCCGGCGGGATACCGGAAAACCTGCAAAACGGGGTCGATGGGTTTCTTACCGCCGACGACGCCGGTGAGTTTTCCGACCGCATAAAATTCCTGATCAACAGCCCTGCGGATCGTGCCCAAATGGCCGAGCGCGCCCGTGCAAACGCGCAGTATTTCTCGATAGACCGCATGGTCGATAATTTCGAAACGTTTTACGAATCCGTTATATCCGCCGCTGCGTGCCCCGCCGCTATTGGCAATCGACAAAAGTCAGGGTCTATTTGACCCCTTTCGCCGCATCCTCGATCTTGTGTATCTCTTCCATCGCCTTTTTGGCGTCGATGTGGTCTGGCTTAAGCTCTAGCACAGGTGTCAGAAATTGTTTGGCGGCTTCGAGGTTGCCCATCAAAATAGCCAATCTGCCGCATACGTAGTTGCCCTCGACGGTCGCGTCAAACAGGTGAAAGGAATGTTTTTCCTTTTCGATTATTCCCGGCATCAAAAACACCTGCAACTCCGCATCCAGCCGCTTCCCCAGTTCGCGGTCTATCCACGCCAGATTTAGCCGTGCGTTGGCGTTCTGAGGATCCATTTCAAGAGCAAGCCGGAGCGCCGCTTCAGCCTCCGCCCATTTCTTTTCCAGCGCCAGTTTTTCGGCCTTTTCGATCAATTTGGGGGATTGCTCGGATGTTATCCCTTCGGCGATATTTTTCGGAACGTAGGTCAGAAGGGTCGTCTCGAAATCCGTGTTGGTGACCTTTTTTATGGCGTCACAGATCGCATTTGTGTCCGGGTTGCCTATATAGTTAAGCTGTGCCATGATCTTTGGCAGAGCCTGCGAGCCGGATTTGCTCAAAAGGCCCGATATTGCCTCGATGGAATACTGCACTTGCGCGACCTCGAGTTTTGCGTCAAAGACAGCCGGGTCTCTGTTTATATATGGCGTCTGTGGCCACGCGATCAGATTGACCTTGCTTCTCAGCTCCTGAGCGCCTGGCCCAACCGTGAACAGTGAGGCAGCCTGGTCGATAAGCTGTTTGGAGCCGTATTTCGTCACCAACTGCCGCGTCAGATATCCGCTGACTCCTTCGTTAAACCACCTGCCGAACGGGTTGTAGAGCTTCAGCGGCATCGCCATCAGATAGGCGACCGTATCCTGAATGGGAGCAATCGCCATAGCATCTCCCGACCCCAGAAAATCCAACGCCATTTGCCCGAGTTTGTCCTCCGAGCGAATGGTGCCGTCAGGGTTGATCAACACCGGGAAATAGCTACGCTTTATCCTGTCCTGATCAAGGTCCTTCTCCTCAAAGACCATATTAAATTCGTCTTTGTCCTTCGAATATCGAACTTGGATAAACCCGGCATCGATCCCGTCTGTTGCGACAGCGTCGTTTTTCCGAATAAGCTTGACATTGGAGAACGCACCGATCAAGGCCTCGGATTTTTCCTTGAACATCTGCAATCGCAACTTGGCAGCGTCCTGCTTTTCCTCGGCTCCCAGGGCCTGGGTAATGTCGGTAGCCAGGGTGCTGACATTGGATAGCAAGCTAATCGTCTGGCGATGTGTGTCCAGTGATGGTTTAATGGTGGATTGCGCCACTGCCATCACTTTCCTGGCTTGCGCCTCCATGCCATCCGGATACGATACCGTTATCCCGGCTGTAGTGATTTGCTTGAGATCAGCCGCCTCGCAACAGCCTCCTGCCCACAACCCGGCAATTATCATCGCCACGAAAACCAATATACTGAGACTCTTCATCAAAAACCTCCACGACTAGCTACACAACAGTATACAGTGACGAGAGGCCAAAGCTCAAATACCAAATAGCAATTCAAAACTATTTATATCCCGTCGGTATTCTGGGTAAGACTCCGGGTAATGGAGGTGTCGCTATGAAGCTGAATGAGATTATGTCCAGGGAACTCGTGACCTGCAGTCCTAACGAGAGCATCGCACAAGTTGCCAAAAAGCTGCAGGACAACGACATTGGGATGTGTCCTGTTGTGGAAGAGGAGCGCCTGGTGGGCGTAGTTACTGACCGGGATATCACTACTCGAGCAGTGGCCAAAGGTTTCGACGTCAATTCCACAATGGTTGGCGAAATTATGACCCGCGACCCGATTTCGGTGGAAGCTTCCATGGAGGCCGAGGAAATCTGCGAGATAATGTCGGAGCATCAAATACGCCGCCTGCCGGTGATGCGGGAGAACAAACTCGTGGGCATCATCGCCCTTGCCGACCTTGCGCTGGACCTTGAAGAGGAAGAACTGGTCGCCGATACGCTGATCAATATCTCGCAGCCGGCCTGAAAATGCGCCGCTACACCAAATTGTCGTCGCTTTTAACCCGGCCGCCCGAATTGCCACCACCTGCGTGTCGGAGCGTTGTGCTCGGCGCAGGTGGGGCAGGGGGCTAACTGTCGCTCAGCCATAAATCGGACCTCACATGTGAGCCGTCCTGCTGCATCGGGACAATCACGCAGCGTGTGAAATACCCCCTCACATGTCCACACTTCGGATAACGCCGTCTCAGTAAGTTCGCTTGTGTCGAGTTTTAACGCGCCGTGGCCGTCCTTGCCGTTTGCAAACCTTGTCGCCGCCAGGTTCACCGCGCATACGGATTTGACTTGAGCATATTCCTTCAACATATAGGCGTAGACGCGAGTAGTGGCGCCTGTGTTGGATATATCATCGAGTAATAAAACGCGACCGCTGAGCTTTTGCGGCCGAGCGAAAAGGTCCTGCACCACATACTGCACACGTGCCTTTAGCGCGTCCGGGCCACCTAGCCTGCTTACTGCCCGCATCGGCGGCCTGGCGGAGGATCGAAAGAACATATTCTCCACGTTCCTGGCGCCGGTCTTTGCGCAGATCATATCCGCCAGCGCGCTCTGTGGCCGAGATCGCTCTGCGGACATCTCCTGTGACCCCAGCGCTCGCAGAACCCAGTCAAAATTAGCGCCTGCCAGTCGAATAACCTGCGCGCAATAGAACCTGCACAAGGCAGTTATGTGAGGTTCGAAATCGGCCGTTACCGTGCAGAACTTGAACGCCTTCACAAGCTTGCTTTCGTAACTGGTGAGCGAATTGGGCCAGAACGACCCCAGCGTTACAACTTCGTCGCACGGGTCGTTTTGACATAACGCAGCAACATCAATCGCCGTTCGCAGCGGGATCGGTGGTTTGGTCATAGCAGCCATACGATATCACGACAACCCCCGGCTCACAATCCATTAAGCGTAAAAATGTAAAAAATCCTTGTGAACTGCGCGCTGGTCTAGTACACTATCGCAGAGGTGATCGTTATGCTTAAATACCATAAGTACTACGAATGTATGCCGCGCATTGTTCGCGCAAAAAGCCCGACCAATGTCGTCATTAAGCCGCTTTTCGATCATTGCCGGTTCGACGACGCAAGCGAGTATAAAATCGCGCTGATCCCTGTCGGAGGGGTGTTCGGGCAGACCGAGGTTCTTTCTCCGGATAAGATCTCTGTGAAGTCGCAAAACGGAGTGATCTCCATACCCCTGGCCTTCGACGCCGAGCAGGAGCATACCCTGCAGGTGGAAAACTCCGAAGGCAAGCTCATCGCCGAGTTTGCGTTGTATGCGCTTGACGAAGACCTCTTCGACTTGCGGCCATACAAAGGCGACATGCACATGCACACAAACAAATCGGATGGGGTGGAATCCCCGGCCTATGTTGCGGCGTCGTGCAGAAAAATCGGCCTGGATTATATCGCCATCACGGATCATCATACAATTGAGCCGTCCAGGGAGGTAATCAAGACATTTGAGAACGCGAATATCGACCTGAGGCTATATCCCGGCGAGGAAGTACACCCGCCCGGAAACCCTGTGCATATGGTCAATTTCGGAGGCTCTATCGGCGTCAACGCGCTGTTTAAGACTCCTGAGTATGAGAAAGAAGTCGCCGAGATGGAGGCGGAACTCAACTTTATTCCCGAAGGCATCAAGCGACACAACTTCGCGTCGTGTTTGTGGTGTTTCAAAAAAATCCGCGAAGGCGGCGGGTTGGGTATATTTTGTCATCCGTATTGGATATTCCGGCAGAAGTATGACGTGCCTGAATATCTTACAAATCTGCTTTTCGAACACCAGCCGTTCGATGCACTGGAGCTGATAGGTGGATTCTTCATTCACCAGGCGGAATCGAATATGCTCCAGGTGGCGCGGTATCACGAAGAGCGAGAGAAGGGAAAGAAGATACCCGTGGTCGGCGTGACGGACTCCCATGGCGTCGAGGACGTCGGATTGTTTGGGTGGTATTATACCATCGCGTTCGCAAAGTCGTCGGACCTTGACGATTTAATAGGCAGCATCAAGGGCCTGAAATCCGTCGCGGTGGAGGCTTTGCCGGGAGAGCGTATACGTGCGTTCGGCCCGTTCCGGTTGGTGCGATATGCACAGTATTTGATTCGAGAGATATTCCCCGTGCATGATGAATTGTGCGTAGAAGAAGGCAGATTAATGCTGGAATATGCGGCGGGCAAGTCAGAGGCAGCGGAAGCGCTGTCGAGGCTTAAGGGCCGCACGAAAAAGCTGTACGATCGAATGTGGGGTAGCGCGAATTGACGTCGGCGGCAATCGCCTTATTGGTCTTCTCGGCGATAGTTCACGCCACCTGGAATATGATAGGCAAGCGTGAAGACCCGTCGGCGAAGTTCTTTCTTATTGCGAACACTATGGGCGTATTGCTGCTGAGTCCGGTGGTGCTTAGTAATCTGAGCCTGCCGTTGAGTTTTCCGGTTGAGGTCTGGAAACTCATCGCGATAACCGGGTTGTTTCAGGCAGTGTATTTTATGGGGTTGGCCGGCGCTTACAGGGCCGGCCATCTCTCTGTCGCCTATCCTCTCGCACGGTCGGCCCCGGTGTTAATGGTCGCCGTGATAAGCATACTGATGGGCAAGGGCGATCAACTGACTCCGATTTCGATGGTTGGAATGGCGCTTGTGGCTATCGGTGGGCTGTTGCTGCCGATAAATCGGATTGCCGATTGGAAACTGCGGGACTATTTGCATGCTTCGACTTTGTTTGCGTTAATGGCGGCGGTGGGAACAAGCGGATATTCCCTCGCCGACGATGCGGCGCTGAGGGTTTTAAAGGGGCAATTGAGCGTCAACAGGGTCATCCTGACACTGAATTATGCGTTTTTCGAGGGCGTCTCGACTTTTTTATGGCTCGGTTTGCTTGTTTTGATCGGGCAGCGCAACGGCAAAGACTCAGCCAAAAGCCAGCCGGTTCGATTCAGACACGCCATGGTCGCGGGAATCGGGATATGTCTGGCCTATACGATAGTGCTTCTCGCGATGACTTTGGCCAAAAACGTCAGCTATATAGTCGCGTTTCGCCAGCTCAGCATACCCATTGGCGCTGTGCTCGGTGTGACCGTGCTGCGGGAGCCGGGAAGCGTGACCAAGTTCGTTGCCATCACTGTGATGCTTGCAGGCCTGGTTCTGGTCGCTGTGTATTAGGGGCAATCACCGAAGCAAGCCCTACATTTCTTGACTCTGTGCTGAGTGCAGGTTACAATACACTACTATTTATAACCGGAGACGACCGTGAACGTTGAACTACTCACCTGCCAACGGATGACCGCTGGGCTTGTATATCCGCCGTATCCTCTGCAGCAGCCGCAGGTTAATCAGATTTATGCCGACATCTCGCTGCGTTACCCGTTTCAGTCGCTGCAGCACCTGCCGGACGGCGCGAGAATGGCTAACCAGGCGGGGGATTTCTTCATCCGGGCTACGCTTATGCAGGTCAACGATGGAGTCGACTTCTTCCCATCGTCCAAAGAGCGGGCTATGGACCTCTTTCAGATCGCCCAGGACAGGCTGCAGGTGCCGCAGTTCACGGTTTTTGGTATTAAATTGACGGCGCTGCTTCCCTTGCAGGAACGCAAGAACGCCGCGACGGTGCTGGAGCACGCCGCACTGGACAGAATAGAGAGCAATCTGGATCTGCTCGGGCCGGGCAGACAGGGTGTTGGTCTGCGGATTGTGCTGCATCAGGACGGAATCAGAGAGCTGAAGATAGAGCCGTTTTTCAAAGACCTGAGCCAATTATATATTGAATTGGATATTCAGCACCCCGTCGCTTTTAACGATATCTCCACCATAGAACCGTGGATGGATTCGGCTTATGATTATCTGTTTAGAGAAGTAAAAGGTTTCTTAGAGACGCTGTCATAACGCCGCTTCTTGTGGGTATACCCCACCTATGAAGCATCTGTCCACAATCGTTGTGTTGTGCTTTATATGTGCCGGGGCTGGGCTTGGCGCTGATGTGGGCCAATGGGAGACGGTATCATATCAAGACTGGGGTCTGACGCTTCAGATCCCTGCGGGCGCCGTAAAACACCCCGTGCCCAACCAGCCGCCTAACGGTTTATATGACGTATACTCCGCGAACGGTTGCGCCTGCGTGATTGCCGTAACTCCGGTTCGCAACCTGCCGACTGCAACTACCATCGAGAAATTGATCCAGGAGGAGCTTGCCAAATCTGCCCGATTAGGTGCGGCGAAGCGTTGGGAGCAGGATTCCAGACAGGGGTATCTGTTTAAGGGTTTTATGGGGCCGGTGAAGATCAAGAGCGCTGATTTTCTGCCGGATGCGGTGCGGCAGATCGTAGCCGGGGATACGGCGTTTCACTGTGTTTCTATGGCGGCGCTTGGCGATGATAGCTCCTCGGTGCTAAGTGTCGGCGTCTTCGGACCACGACATCGCGAAAACGATATAACTCTTATCGCCAAAGGAATGGCCGCGTTCGTCAAAAAATCCGGCTCGGTGAACAAATCTGTGGAAGCTTCTGCCGGCGCCGGGGAGCCTGCGAGCTGGCCGACTCTAAAACCGGGCCAGATTGAGCTCGAAGGCGTCGTTTCTAAGGTCACTGGCGACCGAAAAAGCCTCACTTTGGCCGTAGAGGTCATCACTATGCCCGGCTCAAATCCGGTCGCGCTGAACCCCGCCAGGCGAAAAGTGGTGCTGTTGAGGCAGAAGATGGATTGGCCGGCTGTGGGGCAACGAATACGCCTGCTGGGCGCTAATACCGGCGTCGGCAAGCCGATGACCGCTGATTTGCTCGAAAAACTGCCGGATGAGCCTCCGGTGCATCCGATAAAAAGCGAACCTAAAACCTCAGCTTAAGCTGCTGTTTACTCTCTCCTCTCTTGATTGACACAATGTGCCCCACGCCGTACCATGGTGGTGGAGGATCAAATGAGAGTATACATCGGCGCCACTCGCCAGAACGATGGCAAGACAATAACCAGTCTCGGGCTTATTTCCGCGTTCAAGAAAAGGCTCAGCAACGTCGGCTACACAAAGCCGGTCGGCCAGCGTTATGTCGAGATTGACGGCGTGAAGATAGACGAAGATGCGCTGCTGGTTAAGACCATATATAAACCGGACTGCGAAGTTGGGGATATGTCGCCGATCGCCATTCCGAGGTATTTCACGGAAAATTATATCGATTCTCCCAACCGCTCTGAACTAATAGGTAAGATCACGTCCGCTTTCGAGCGGGTGCGGGTCGGCAAGGATATAGTGGTGGTCGAGGGCACTGGGCATGCCGGGGTGGGGTCGGTTTTCGATTTGTCCAACGGCGATGTCGCGGCGCTGCTTAAAAGCAAGGTCGTGCTAATCTCTTCCGGAGGCATAGGAAGGCCGATCGACGAGATAATGCTCAATAAGGCGATGTTCGACGCAGCCGGGGTGACGGTCGTCGGCGCCATTATAAATAAGGTAGAGGAAGCGAAATACGAGAAGGTCAGCCATTATGTCAAACTCGGGCTGGAGCGCAAGGGCGTCGAACTGCTCGGGGTGATGCCGTACAGGTCTGTGCTGTCCAGCCCGACTATCGGCCAGTTGCTGGAGGACATAGACGGTAAGTTGCTGAGCGGCAACAGGGGTCTGCACAACAGCGTCGAAAAGACCGTAATCGGCGCCATGCCGCCGCATCAGGCACTGGATTATCTCACCAAAGGCGCGCTGCTCATCACTCCGGGAAGTCGTGAGGACCTTATTCTTACTGCAGTGAGTTCTTGTCTGGTGGGGTCTGAAGAAGGCCCGGCGATAGCGGGAATGATACTAACAGGCGGCACTCCTCCGCAGCCCAACGTCGCGCAGTTGCTGGATAAGATAGCCATCCCGGTTATTCTGGTCGAGGACGACACTTATTCGGTAGCGTCTCGTATAGCGAAGCTGATTATCAAGATCAGGCCGGGGGATTTCGAGAAGATCAACGCGGCGGAGGCTATTGTCGACGAGTTCGTCGATGTGGATCGAATTTTGGAGAAGCTGCACGATTAACGCTTATGACCTACCAGCAATCCCTTGAATATCTCGATAGTCTGCTTAAATTCGGCATAAAGTTCGGGCTGGAGCGCATCAGCGCTCTGGCCGCGGCTTTTGACAACCCTCACAAACAGCTTCGGGTGATACATGTCGCCGGAACCAACGGCAAAGGCAGCACGTGCACTTTTATCGCATCTATTCTGCGCGAGGCGGGATATCGCACGGGTTTATATCTTTCGCCGTATGTCTTTGACGTGCGAGAGCGCATACAAGTGGATGGCACATATATCTCAGAAGATGAGTTCGCCGCGCTTGCCTCTGAAATTAAACTCGTCGCTGATGAAATTGGGCGGACAGAGCTTGGGCCTGTAACAGAATTTGAAGTTAAGACAATGATGGCCTATCTCTATTTTGCGCGAAAGGGCGTCGACTTTGCGGTGCTGGAGGTCGGGATGGGGGGAAGGTTCGACGCGACCAATATCGTCTCTCCGCTGGTTTCCGTCATCACTTCAATTAGCCTCGATCACACCGACCGGCTCGGCGACACGGTCGAAAAGATAGCGTACGAGAAGGCTGGTATCATAAAAAACGGCTCGATGCTGGTCACTGCAGTCGACGATGATGCGGCGTGGCGGGTGATTTTGGATAGAAGCCGGGAGGAAGGCGTGGAGGTCTGGCGGGTTATGAGTTCGCATGCCCGGCACCCATTCTCTCCATCTGCCGACGTGCAATTCAGATATTCGACCAAAGGGGACAGCTTTTCCCTTTCCGGCGGGGAGATGAAGTTGATCGGGTTAAAGCCTTCTCTAATTGGTGCATTCCAACACGCCAATGCTGCAACGGCGGCTGTCGCTATCAAAGCGCTGGAGAGATACGACGTACGCATCACTTCTCAGGCCATAGCCGCCGGAATAGCAAACGCGGCCATACCCGGCCGAATGCAGGTGTTGCGCAATGACCCGACCGTGGTCATCGACGGCGCCCATAACCCGGATGCGGCCGCTAAACTGGCACGAGCGATAACAGAGCGATTCAGCTATGATCGTTTGATTCTCGTAATCGGGATGACCAACTCACACTCCCCTCAAAAGGTGCTGCGCAAGCTCGCTCCTCTCGCCAATAAAGTGATCGTTACTCAGTCTCGATGGTTCAAGGCCACCCCCGCACAGCAGATCGCAGACGTGGCTCTGAAGATGGGGGCTGACGTTAAAGTAGTTGAGCCTGTGAAAGAGGCGGCAAAGCACGCGATAGAAATCGCAAACCCCTGTGATCTGGTTCTTATAACCGGTTCTTTTTACACCATAGGCGAGATCAATTCCGTCGACCTCAACTAGTCTTTCGACCTCAAAAAGTTGGACAAATCCAGCCGTAATGGGGAATGACCAATCTGTGGCCGGAATCCCATCAGTTGTTACAGAACCCGGTAATATTACCTGATTTCGTGGAACTTGTACGCATCCATTGACAATCGACTTATGTCAAGGGTAAGATGCAGGTAGAGGGCATGGCTGCCGGATAGAGTTTTACGGCGGCAAATTCGCCCGCCGGGAGGTTGATGACCATTCGGTCAGCAGGCTCGCTGCCCAGAGAATCCTGGGTGTAGTTGTCAGGAGGTACACAATTGAACACCAGCCCGGACTTTGTGAACGCGGCAGGGTTCTGGGCGCTGGATGTGATTGCTCTAGGGGCAGCTACTGCAATCGGTATATCAGCGCCGTTGTTTTGTGATTACACCGCCTACCTTACAGGTTGCCGTCGCGCAGCGCACGATGCAGTTGCCGGCAGTCGCTTTGCCTGGCATGCAGCACCGTGCGCGCGTTTGCGTCTGGTGACAAAATACCCAGCGAGAGAAAAAGCAGACTTTCTATATTATTAAGGAAACGCGAAAGCCAGAAATAACGAAATAGCTTGATCGGACTTCGAAGCTCGGACGTCGGACTATTGAGGAAACGCGAAAGCGCGAAAGAAGCGAAAGTCGGAAATAATGCACTTGCTCAATCGGACTTCGAAACCCGGATGCCGGACATCGAAGCTTGTGCTGATGGCGGCTGGTCAGCTTGAAGGGTTAAAAAATTTTATGAGAAAATCAGCATTTATATTATTGTTAGTCTTTGCAGCAGTGGCTTGCTCGTCGATGTCGATCGCCGCTGAGTTCCGTGCGTTCTGGGTTGATGCCTGGGGCGCAGGGGCGATGAACCAGACAGAGGTGAATACGCTGCTCGGCGCGGTCGGCACATCACAGGGCGGTCAGTTACGCGACGCCAACTGCAATGCGATCGTAATTCAGGTGAGGCGCAACTGCGACGCCAACTACCCGTCGCTGATGGGCGAGCCGTATATGTCGGGGCTTACTCCTTCTAACTTTAACGCCCTGCAGGCGGTTATAAATGCTGCTCACGACACCACCGGCGGCAAGAAACGCCTCGAAGTCCACGCGTGGATAGTCTCATTCCGAACCAGCGGCGGATTGGTGTACAGCCAGCACACCAGCACCCCTACCGCCAGTCTGACAGATTATGACAATTACTGGATCTCGCGCTTGAACACTGGCGCGGAAGTCGATGACAAATCAATGGACCCTGGCCATCCGCTAGTGTCGGAATATACAGCCAATGTGGCTATGGATATAGTGACACATTTCGATGTCGACGCAATTCATTATGACTATATCAGAACCGGCGGCAATGCCGAAGGCTACAACCCGACGAGCGTGGCTCGATATAACGACTTGAAGGGCAAGACAGGAACACCAGCCGCCACCAATGCTGAGTGGCAGCAGTGGCGACGAGATCAGATTACTGCGGTTGTCAGAAAGATATACTCCAAAATCCAGGCAATTAAGCCGTCGGTTAAGCAGACTGCCTCTGTAGTTACCTGGAACCCCTCGCCGACTGCATCCACCCGCGCTGCTTTCCAGGCGACCCGACCGTATTATGACGTCTACAGCGACTGGGATAGCTGGCTTGAGGAAGGCATCGTCGACGCTGTAATGCCGATGACTTATTATAACAACACCTCTCTGCCTACCGACTATAAGAAGTGGATGAACTACCAAAAAGACTGCCACCACAATCGACATATGTATATCGGGCCAGGCATCTATTTGAACTCGCTGGACAACTCTATTCTACAGCTTCAGCTAACACGAGACCCGTCCCCTGCCGGCAACTACGCGCAGGGTTATTGCGGGTATTCTTATAGAGTGCCTTACATCAGCGGGACCTGGGTGAACCAGTTTGGCGACCGACTGAAAAATGAAGTGAACCCAACCTGGGACGATATCCCTGTGATGACCTGGAAGTCCAATCCGACAAAGGGCCATATCAGCGGCACGATCACTGACTTTGCCACGGGTAAATGGATCGACGGGGCAACTGTTACGCTCAGCGGGGCCGCTTCGCGCACGCAAATATGCGACGGCACCGGGTTTTACTCTTTCATCGACCTTTCTCCGGGCGTCTACACCGTAACCGTGCAGAAATCCGGTACTCCGGCCCGGCCGAAGAGTTATCCGACAGTCAGCAAGACCGTCACGGTTGCCATCGGCGCAGTGACAGGAAATATGTATGTCACTAACTTCCAGCTCGGAGGAGACGTAGCCCCGCAGATCAGCAACGTTAATGCGACTAATGTGACCAACGCTGCGGCGACCATTACCTGGGATACCGACCCTGCCGGGACTACGCAGGTTGAGTATGGCAAGACCACGAGCTACGGCTCATCGACGACGCTCAACAGCAGCCTCGTAAGTTCGCACTCGCAGACCATCACCGGCCTGACTGCCAAGACGCTATATCACTATCGAGTGAAGTCGAACAACAGTAACGGCAACTCGGTTTCAGGTGATTATACGTTTACGACCAGCGGCTCGCCAGCCATTTCGGGGGTTGCCACCTCTTCCGTGGGCGCGACATCGGCCACAATTATCTGGGCCACCGACGTTCCTGCGGACAGCAAGGTTAATTATGGCCTTACTACTGGATACGGCAGTCAGAAGTCCGATGCAGCACAGAAGATGACTCACAGCATCACGCTGACCGGGCTTGCTGAGAATACTACTTACAATTATCAGTGCGTATCGACCAACCCCTATGGGACGGCGACGTCGACCAATTTTACTTTCAAGACTCAATCTGCTCCCACTGAGATTATTGTAGACAATGTGGATGCTACTTTCTCCGGAACCTGGAGCACAGGCGCCGGAGGCTATGACGGCAACTACAGATATATTTACAACGGCAGATCTACTGCCACCTCGTCGGCTACATTTACGCCGAACCTGGCGGCTGGCCGTTATGATGTCTATGTCTACTATCCATCCCATGCCAGTGCCACCACTAAGGCGCCGTTTACTATTTATCACAAAGACGGCAGCACAGCCGCTTCGGTCAATCAGACGACCAATACGGGTACCTGGGTCAAGATTGGAGACAACCTGCGATTTGACGCAGGCACCGGCGGTTACGTCAAACTGGGGATATATACCGGCGAAACCAACAAGACCAAATATGTGCTGGCCGATGCGGTCAAGTTTGTCTATATGGGTGAGCTTGGACCGGCTGATCTTATCGTAAACAATGGCGATGTCGGCACCTCGTCCACTGGAACCTGGAATCCGGGAACCTATGGTAGCGCTTACAATGACGACTATGTGTTCGCCGATTGTGCCGTCACTGTTACGGCTACATATAAATGGACACCGACGGTTCCTCAAACCGCTCTATACGATGTCTATTGCTGGTATAACACCGGCTCGAACAGGGCCACCGACGCAAACTACACGATTCGACACGCCAACGGCACCCAATCGGTGCAGGTGAACCAGCAGACCAACGGCGGTCAGTGGGTGCTGTTGTCTTCCGGGCTGAAGTTCAACGCGGGCACAGATGGATATGTGATGCTCGATAACAAGGCCAGCAACAATGTTGTGATCGCAGACGCCATCAGATGGGTCTATGCCGGCCCGGCGCCTGTGATTGACGACACACCGCCTACGATATCCATAAGCAACCCATCAGCATCGTTGACCAAGTCCGGCCCGATTACCTACACGGTCAACTACGCCGACGATACCGGGGTCAGCGCGATCACACTGACCAGCGCAAACATAACCCTGCATAAAACCGGCACTGCCAACGGAATTGTGACAGTTTCCGGCACGGGCGCTGCTTCGCGCACGGTCACTATTTCTAACATCAGCGGCGACGGGCTGATGAGTATATCCATCGCCGCAGGGACCGCAAGTGACGCTGCGGGCAATCTCGCCCCGGCGGCAGGTCCTGCGTCGTCGGTCTACGTCGATAACACCAAACCGGATATTTCAATCGACTCACCGTCGGTAGAAATGACCACCTCCGGCCCGGTGACTTATACGGTAACCTATGACGACGCCTCGGCAGTAACTCTGACGAGCGCTAATGTTACTCTTAATAAGACAGGTACAGCCAACGGAGCCGTGGCCGTCTCCGGATCCGGCAATTCATCGCGCACGGTCACGATTTCCAATATCACCGGCGATGGGACTCTTGGTATTTCCGTTGCAGCGGGCACTGCCGGCGACAACGCGGGCAACCTCGCCGATGCGGCTGGGCCGTCGGCTACTTTCGTTGTGGATAACACCGCCCCGAGCGTGGCCTCAGTCACCGATGAGGTTTACACTATCTCGAAGAGTAAGCTGAATGTTTCGTGGACGGCTTCTGATTCCGGCTCCGGGGTTGCATATTGCGAATACGCAGTGGGCACGACGCCAGGCGCAACCAATATCAAGGGTTGGACCGACGCGGGCACAGCGACTTCTGCCGAGATTACAGGTCTTTCGCTGCAGATCAACGGCGTATACTATGTCTCGGTTCGCGCGGTCGATAACGTCGGCTTGACCTCAGCGGCGACTTCATCTGCTGGGGTGAGAGTAGCGCAGCAGGTTGATAGTATTCCTGCGGCTAAAGCTCTGCCTGATGGCTCCGTAGTGTTGCTGCCCACGAGGGTCGTGACTGCTGCGTTCGACGGCAGGTTCTATATTGAAGAGAACAACCGAGCTGCGGGTATTCAGGTGCAGAGCACAGATTCGACCGCAGTAGGACAGTCCGTCTCGGTTTACGGCATACTCGGTGTGGTCGACGGCGAACGTGCGATCACTAACGGCAAAATCGACCAGTCCGCGCCTGGGACGGTTATAATGCCGCTCATGGTGACAGGAAAATCTGTTGGCTCGGCGGGAAGTGCGGAACTATATAATATCGGACTGCTGCTGAGAACTGCAGGAAGAGTCACCGGTAAGGGTGCCGGTTGGTTTATTATAAACGACGGCTCCGGAGCGGATGTTAAGGTCTATTCCGGCAAAGTCGTAAACACCAGCGCGTTTGTCGGAGCGACCGGTATCAGTATTCTCGAAGGCAATCAGAGGGTTATTCGAACCCGTTTTGAGAGTGACGTGCGCATATACGCGCCTTAAACTGGATTCAACGGACGGAATCTTAAGATAGCCAGGATGGCAGCGAACGGATTTGGCTTGTGGTAATGTTTTGGCCCCGGATGAACGTAGTGACGTCGTCCGGGGCTGAGCTACCGTGCTGGGTTCTGGAGGAGATTCACGTGGCAAAGACGGTTAAGGGTAGTTTTTTGGTTGGTGGGCGACAATTTAATTGGATTCTGCTCACCTGTCTTTTGGTTCTCATAAGCGCGTGTGCTTGTGGAGCTTATGTTCAGGGTGACCCTGAGTTCAGGGCGTTTTGGGTGGATGCCTGGGGAGTGGGGGTGCTAAACCAATCACAGGTGGATAACCTCCTTGGCGCGCCCGGCACCCCGCAGAAAGGCCAGATTCGCGAGGCCAACTGCAACGCGGTGATTGTGCAGGTGAGGCGTAACTGCGACGCCAACTATCCATCGTCTATGGGTGAGCCTTATATGTCCGGGCTCAGCCCCGCCGATTTCAACGCGCTTCAGGCAGTAATTGATGCTGCGCACGATATTACTGACGGCAAGAAAAGAATAGAGGTACACGCGTGGGTAGTAGCTTTCCGCACGAGCGGCGGCGCACTCTATGGCGCCCACTCGGATCCTCCCACCGGCAGCCTGATCCAACTCGACAACTATTGGCCCTCTCGCGACAACACCGGCGCGGAAGTAGGGGATAAGGCAATCGACCCCGGCCATCCGCTCGCCGCAGATTATACCGTCAATGTCGCTATGGATATCGTCACCAACTTCGACGTCGACGCTGTTCACTACGATTATATAAGGTTCACAGCCAACAACCAGGGCTACAACCCGACCTCCCTCGCCCGATACAACGCCAGATATGGCCTGACAGGCCAGCCTAATCCTAAAGATGAACAGTGGAAGCAGTGGCGTCGGGATCAGGTCACGGCGGTAGTCCGAAAGACCTACGCCAAGATTCAGGCGATAAAGCCGTGGGTGCAGTTGAGTGGGTCTTTTGTCACATGGAACCCGTCTCCGACCTCCTCCACTCGCGCCGGGTTTATGGGGACCAGGCCGTATTATGACGTTTACAGCGACTGGGATGCGTGGGTTCAGGAAGGGATCTTAGACGCAGCGGTCCCGATGACATATTACAACTGGGCCTCGCTTCCCAATGACTACTTAAAATGGATGAACTTCGAGAAGGACCGGCCCGGTAACCGGCATATGTACATCGGCCCGGGGATATATCTGAACTCTCTCAACAATGCCCTTATGGAGCTTGATATGACTCGCGATCCGTCGCCGGCGGGCAACTATGCTCACGGCTTCAGCGGTTATTCATACAGAGTCCCCTATGACGGTGGCAATTGGGCAGGCTTTGCCACGCGCCTGAAAAATGAAGTGACCCCTGTTTGGGCGGATATCCCCGCAATGAACTGGAAGGCCTCCCCTACCAAGGGTCACATCAGCGGAACGGTTACCGTCAACGGTACTAATGCATGGCTTGACGGCGCAACGGTGCAGATAACCGGGCCGGAGCAGCGTTCTATGCTCACTGACGGAACCGGGTTCTACGCATTTATCGACCTTACTCCCGGAACCTATACGATCACCGTCAGCAAAACCGGCGCTGCCGCAACACAGCGCGTGGTGAATGTCGGAGTCGGCCAGGTCGTCGGCAATATGTATATTAACAACTTCGCTATCGGCTGCTCGCCGGTCGTATACGATGTGGAAGTTGTAAATATTACCGACAACACCGCCACTATCGCGTGGAAAACCGACCTTCCGGCGTCTTCTCAAGTGCAATATGGGCTAACCGAAAGCTACGGACAAAGCACTGCGACCGACCCGACGCTTTCTACATCGCATTTGGTTACTCTGACCGGGCTAACCCCACACACTCTTTATCATTTTAGAGCGGCATCGGCAAACGAGGTGGGGTCAGGATATTCTGGAGATTATACCTTCTCCAGCGGCTCCGGACTGCTAAGCCTGATTCCTACGCCGAGCGGCGGAGGGACCGTTACGGGCGGAGGCTGGAAGGCGGCGGGCGCATCTGTGAGCGCGTATGCAAGCGCTTATGATGGCTACTTCTTCCAGGGTTGGTCGACCACCCCTAACGCCGGCGGAATAGTCACGACTGTCAACCCTTATCAGTTTGTGATGCCTCTGGGCGATCTGACGCTGTATGCGATATTTCAGTCCAGCGTTGGGGATATTATCGTGGAGTCTATGCCCGGCGGGCAGAATTACGACTGCTATCAGGACTTCAACTTCGCCGTCAGCAGCGTTAAAAGTGCGGCTATCGGCTGCACTCCTGGCATATCCAGCAGATACTCCACAATTACCAGTGACATCGGCAACAGGTCGGCTCATTACCGGCCCAATATTCCCGTCGACGGGTCATATCAAGTCTGGGTAACGTGGGCCAAGTCGACTAATGGCGGGTCTAATATCCGGCATACGGTATATCACAGAGACGGGGAGTATATAAAGAACTTTAACCAGGCGTCAAACGATAATAAATGGAATTATATTGGCGAGTTCCCATTCCTCGCCGGCGCTTCGGGCAGTGGGGTCGCTGAGCTTAAGCAATGGGCCTCCGCGACGCAGTCCGGCAAACGAATTATGGCTGATGCTGTCAAATGGGTCTACATCGGCCCGTTTAAGGCTATCAATCCGCAACCGGCGGACAAGTCCGTAGAAATACCGCCAAGCAACCCTACTTTGAGCTGGTCTCCCGGTGGTACAACCGGGGCTTATGATGTCTATTTCGGCACCAGTCCGACGGAGATGGAAAAGGTCTCCAGCTCACAGACCAGCACAAGCATCAGCATGGACGTGCTTGCATCTACGACCACATATTATTGGAGGGTCGATTCGTCGTTCCTCGGTAAGACCACCACCGGAGATATCTGGCGGTTTACTACAGCGGCCGTGCCGCCTTCTATTTCTAATGTGGAGGTAACAGGCATCACATCCTCCAGCGCCGTGATTACCTGGGACACTGATCAGCCTGCCACAAGCCAGGTCGAATATGGCGTCGATGAGACCTACGGCACGGCGACACCAAAGGATACTGACCTAAAAAGGTCGCATTCCATTACATTGACGGGATTATCCGCCAACACGGTCTACCATTTCAAAGTTAAATCGGAAAACAGCCTCGCGATGAAGGCTACTTCTCCGGATCGGTCATTCGCCACCAAGCCGGAGTCTTTGACGTTTATAGTTGACAACCCGGAGGGCACGGCTACGGGCACATGGACTTCGATGACGGATGCCGGTGGTTGGCCTGAATCGGCGAGCCAGTATATCTACTCGCTGAATATGCAATCTGCGACCACGGCATTTTTCACGTGGACACCTAATATCCCTGTCACCGGCAAATATAATGTATACTGCTGGTATAAGGCCGGTACGGATCGCACGACCTCGGCCAGATATACGATCACTCACGCCAATGGGCAGATGGCAGTGGCTATTGTCAATCAAGCCAAAACGGGAAGCCAGTGGGTGCCTATCGCTACTAACAAGCAGTTTACAAAAGGAACTTCCGGGTTTATCACCCTGACCAACAAGACCGGTGAGACCGACGGCGCAAGGAAAGTGATCGCCGACGCGTTAAAATTCGAATATGCGGAGATCGACACCACGCCCCCCACAGTGCCGGAAAACCTGGTCGCCATCGCCGCTTCCACCTCTGGTATGGATTTAACCTGGAACGAGGCGGAAGATGACTATGCGCTTACGGGTTATAAAGTCTTTAGAAACGGGCAGATCGTTGGTATCACTACCGAACCCAACTTCAACGACAAGGGGTTGACGCCGAACACTCGCTACAGCTATAGCGTGCTCTCGTACGACGCCACCGGCAACGAGTCGGAAAGATGTGACCCTGTCGATCGATATACATTGTCGCCGGCTGTTACCGCTGTCAACATAACCTGTGACCGCAACGTCGGCCTTACCTATACGACGCCTGAGTTCAAGTTCAGCAACCCGGGCCTCGGAGAAGGCAAAGTATCGACATATCGTTATGTATGGAACAATTCACCAACCCACACATGGACAGAGGCAGAGGCCAAGTGGGAGGATTCCACCAAAACCGTCAACGCGGCGAGCGCTGGTGAGTGGTATTTCCACGTTAAGGGCTACAATGGCGACGGGATATCGAGTGGGTCTGTGGACCTCGGGCCATATTACTTCGGCGCAGGCATAAGCTCAATAGCCGCTGCCACTAATAACCCCGATGGCACCGCTGTTCAGATAACGGAATATATGATAATATCGGCGACTTTTAGCGATAGGTTCTATATACAAGAGGAGAACAGGACGCGCGGCCTGCGCTGTGACACGCGCACGACGTTGCCGGTTGGCACGCGCGTGAAGGTCAAGGGCACGCTGGCTACGTCGAACGGCGAGAGATATCTGACCAATGTGATCATTGTAGAATCGGCTGCCGGGACTGCGCCGAGGCCGTTTTTGCTGAGGACTAACGGGTTGGGCGGCGCTGCGCCGAACCAGTATACGCCGGGATTTTCGAACAGCTCTGAGATATTCAATGCGGGGCTTTTGGTTAGAGTAGCGGGCAGCGTCGAGTCGATCGGGGCCGGTTATTATGTTATCAGCGACGGAACGGGCGGCGCTCTCACCGTCCGTTCAACTAAGGCAGTAAGTGTGGGCGCATTTATTGGCGCCACCGGAGTTGTGGTCCCGCAGGGAAGCGTGTGTGAGTTGCGGACTCGGTCACAAAACGATGTAACGGTCTACCTGCCGTAAAATGGCCGGGACTGAGGCCGGCCACTACGCATTGTTGGCCGGGACTGAAGCCGGCCACTACGCATTGCAGGCCGGGACTGAGGCCGGGCACTACGCATTGTTGGCCAGGACTGAGGCCGGCCACTACGCATTGTTGGTCGGGACTGAGGCCGGGCGCTACGCATTGCAGGCCAGGACTGAGACCGGCCACTACGCATTGTTGGCCGGGACAGAGACCGGCCACTACGCATTGTTGGTCGGGACTGAGGCCGGGCGCTACGCATTGCAGGTCGGGACTGAGACCGGCCACTACGCATTGTTGGCCGGGACTGAGGCCGGGCACTACGTACTGTAGGCATTTTGGAGGATTATTATGCAGTATTTCAATTTTAGGGGGAGGAAATTGAATATTTTCAAACTGACCCTGGCGGTCGCAATCATCGCGGTGCTGTCTGCAGGCGCATGCTATGCATACACGGCGGGAGACCCCGAGTTCCGCGCACTATACGTCGACGCATGGCATGCTGGCGCGAGAAATGTGTCGGAGGTCAATCAATTGATCAACGACGTCAAGTATTGCAACGCCAACGCTATTGTCCTGCAAGTCCGCCGCAGAGGTGATACCATATATCCGTCCAGTGAGCCGTTGGCCTCTGGCTTTTCGGCGAGCTATGACGCGCTGGCCGACCTTATCCAGAAGTGTCACAACTCCTCGCCGAGGATAGAGGTTCACGCGTGGTTCGTTATTAATGCAATCGCGAGCACCGGCACAGTGCCTACTAATCCTAATCATCCATACAAAAAATATCCGCAGTATCTGACCAAGACCAGCTCAGGCGACCAGCAGATATCGGGCGACTACTGGTTCGATCAGGGACATCCGGGAGCGGAGCAATATACATATAACGTAATTATGGATGTGGTCAATCGCTATAACGTCGACGGGATTAACCTCGACTATATCCGCTTTGGCTCCATCGACTCCGGCTTTAACGACGTCAGTGTGGCGCGATTCAATAGCTTCTATTCCCGCTATGGCGGGGACTTCAACAAGTGGAGACGCGATCAGATCACCAACCTGGTTCGCAAAATCTACGTGAACGCCATTGCCGCCAAGCCGAACATCAAGATCTCGGCGGACTGCGTTGCCGGTGCGCCGGCTCCTGCAAGTTCGAGCAACTATACCAATACACAGGCATACGGCAAGTATTTCCAGGATTGGCAGGCGTGGATGCAGGAAGGCATCCTCGATATATCTATGCCGATGGCTTACTTTGATTGTGACGGCAGCTACGGGCATCTATTCGACCCGTGGGTGTGCTTCACCAGCGCAAATACCTTTAATCGCCAGTCTGTGATGGCGCCGGGAGTCTACAGCCCGGCTTGCCTAATCGCACAACTGTCCAGCACCAGAAATCTGCCGTGCGGTTCCACCAACGGCGCTGGTATCTATGCCTATGCCTCTATGAGCGCTGCGATGAAGGATGCGGCGAAAGCGGTTTGGTCGTCGAAGGTCTCTGTGCCTGCGATGCCGTGGAAATCTTCGCCCACCAAAGGATACATCAAAGGCAATGTGACTTTTGCACAGTCGGTGTGGGTGGACGGCGCGACGATCTCTATATCAGGCCCTGCTAGCCGCACTATGTACTCAGACGGCACCGGTTTCTTCGCGTTCATCGATGTGCCTCCGGGAACTTACACAGTCAACTGCACATCCTCTTATGGAACACGCACCCAGAGCGTGGTGGTTACTGCAGGCCAGGTCGCTTCTGCCAATGTCGATTATCCGCTGTCGTCTCTGGTTATCAGCGACATCGAAGTAACCGGCGAAACCGGAACCCAGGCCACAATAAACTGGACCACAAACGCCGGTGCGACGAGCAAGGTCTTTTATGGCACTGACAGGACCTGCAGCCAGTCAACTAGTGAGAATATGACAATGGATACCTCTCACAGTGTGACCCTTACTGGGCTGTCTCCTAACACGGTGTATTTCTTTAAGGTATACTCCAAAAACCCGCAGGCAGATGCTGCGATATCGTCGGTATGTGCGTTGATAACTAAGCCTGTTCCCGATGTGCATATTGTCGAATCAAGAGCGGGGGGTAAGAATTATACGGACTTCACATACAGCGGTGTGGCGACATCTACGATGAAAAGCACCGTTGCTGGTGTGACCCCGGGCATTGGCTGTTACTACGCCGGCCATCTGACCCCGCCAAAATGGGGAGAATGGTCGTTTACTCCGACGATCAGCGGTTCGTATAACGTATTCGGAACCTGGGGAACCAATGCCTATGCGGCCGAGACTACCGTGCCGACCTGGACTGTCACCAACGCAGGTGCGACGATTAGCCAGGATATCTCACAAGCCAGCGGAGCCAATACATGGCAGCCGCTGACTTCCAGCCCGGTGCAGTTGAACAAAGGTGTCAAATACACTGTTCGCCTTACCACCAACCCGGACAATGTGGGCAATAAGAGAACCTATTGGGATTCGGTCAAGTGGGAGTTCGCCAGCGAGAGTGTGCCGCCTTCGACGCCTAATGGCCTGATGGCAAGTGATATTCAGGAAAACTCTGTGACACTGGAGTGGACTCCGTCCACAGACAATGTCGGGGTTGCGGGCTACCGCATTTTGCGCGGTAGTACGTCAGCCAATATGACCGTAATAGATATCAGTCCGACGAACTCCTATGTGGATACGGACGTTCTTGCCAACACGAAATATTGGTATGCTGTCTCTGCATATGATTCTTCCGGCAACAAATCCGGCAACAGTTCGACTATCAGTCCGTGGACGATGTGTCGCACGCCGAACGTCAATACCATAGTCTGCGATAAGCAGGCTGGCGTATGGCATTCGTCCGGGCCGTTTACCTTTACCGCTGTCGAAGGCTTCGGACCTGGTAAAGTCAATTACTACAAATATGTGTTCACCACGGATCCGTCTCATGAGTGGACAGGAACGGAAACTGCGTGGGTCTCCGGAGTGCGACCCATTACGGTAGCCTCCAGCGCAGAGCCATATTATTTGCACATCAGGGGTTACAATCAGGGTGCGGTGCCGGGAGAGCCTACCACCCTTGGGCCATACTATCTCGACACGACGGCTCCTCAGGTGCCGGTGGTGACTCCTGTCGGAGCCGCTTCGGTGACATCGCTGAGCGCGATGTGGTCGGCGGAAGATCCAGAAAGCGGCATTCAGGAATATGAGTATGCCGTCGGCACAACTTCCGGCACTGCAAACGTGGTAAACTGGACCTCGACTATTGAGACCGAAGCTACGATTAACTACAACGTGTCGCCGTCTGTAACGAAGCTTTATGTTTCGGTCAAGGCCAGGAATGCGGCCGGAAGCTGGAGCGGTGTCGGCACATCGAGCGCTATCTCCCTTGCAACGCTGGTCGACAGCGTGGCCGCTGCTAAGGCACTGGATAATAGCGGTATGGCGATCGCCATCGAGAACGTCTACGTCTCGGCGGTATTCGACAATTGCTTCTATGTCCAGGACGGCAAGCACGGGCCTGGAATCCGCTGCGAGGGCGTCTGCACATTCGCTGTTGGCGCTAAGGTAAACGTCAGCGGCGTGCTCGGCAAGAATGCGGCTGGCGAGAGGGTTCTCTCCGGCGCTTCAGTAAACGCTGCGCAGTAGCGTTTGATCAGATGAAATAAAGACCAACGCCCGGGTCGTGCGAAAAGTGCGATCCGGGCTATTTTTGTGGCTGTTGTTTGAGGATCAGTTCGTCGAAGGATTCCGCAATGGTGCTGCCGGGCGGCACAATTAAAAAATCCTCGCTGTGCCAGTCCCCGTTGGCCAGTTTGCAGATAAGGGAAATATCCCCTGCAAGCTCGGTATATTCCCATTTCTTGTCGGTCGCCAGGTTTTTTGTGAATTGGCGATACTCCTCCGCACATCCGATTCCCGTGTCTATAAACGCCGCGCGGGTGTAGTTTGCATACCAGAGCTGTTCCTGTTCGATGAGATATTTAGCGTTATCTTCGCCGTATTTTTCGCAATACTCTTCATAGCGATCGGCGTAGTGTTTCGCATGGATGTCGATAAAGCCCTGGTCTACATCCCCTTCCTTGCGCTCAACCCAACCGGGGCTGTAGTAGTAGGTTCCGGGGTTTGCGGAGAACCCCTCGCTGTAGCGTTGTCGTGAGCCGAGAAACGCCGTGATGCAATCGTGCATACGGATTATGACAATAGGAACCGACCGCGCCACAATCTCCGCCGTGCCCCGGCTGCACAGGCCGTAACCGAGGGCGATGTAATCGTATTTCTCTTCACTAGCTGCATCAACGCGACTTTGAATGGTGGTTCGAAGCTCATCCGGCGTGTTATGCAAACCAAAAGCCAGGAGTTCGATGTTTATAACATGCGGGCTATGCGCCGCCGCAAAATAAAACTCCCGCGCCAGCGCCTCGCAAGAAATTACTTTAATCCTCATAACTGCATTTTATACGCGATACGCGGTGTGGTCAATTAGGTTGACGGTTATCGGTTGTCGGAGCACCCCTACCCGTCATTTCGAGCACCCCTTCCCTGTCATTTCGAGCGCAGCGAGAAATCTGCTTTTTCGGTTGACGGTTGTCGGTTTACAGTCAAGAAACATAGTCATCCTGCGCGCAGTCGCAGGATCTCGTAACATATGTGCTTCGGCGTGGATTCCGCGACTACGCGCGGAATGACACAAATGTACGATAGGCGGCGATCTCCGAATCGCCGCCTTACAACCCCAAAATGGCCGGGACAGAGGCCCACCACTACGCCGATTACCCAAACAATGTGCATTATTTTCCGGCTTTCGCCCTTTTCGCGCTTTCGCGTTATTCCCTTCCGCGCACTGTCTCGTCGAGAGGCGAAGGAATCGCGGCCCCCGTGCAGTAAATTTCATTGAAGCAATGCTATGATTAATACCCACGACAAACAAATTATCCGATCCCTCGCCTCTGAGGTCGCAGAAATTGCGGCGCTGCCTGTGCAGGAAGAGAAGCGGGCGATGTGGCGCGCCTTGAATGGCCTCAAACCCGACAGGCCGATGGTGATGATCGACCAGGTCTGCTGGAACGAGATGAATGTTGACGACGAGCTTACCCTGCGCTGCGAGGACCCCGAATGCCGTGGTTATGAGGATTATCTGCGTAAAACTTTATATCAATGGCGGCATTTTCCGGTCGATATGGTCGTGGAACCGTTTGTGCGGGTTCCAAAAGCGATTCATAACACCGGGCTTGGCCTCGGCGCCGTAGAGGATATCGCCTGCACAGACCCGACGAGCGCGGTGGTGGGCCATAGTTATAAAAACCAGTTCGTAACCGATTCGGATTTGGACAAAATCAAGATGGCGCAGGTGACCTGCGACGAGGCAGAGTCCGAACGCAGGATAAACGTCGCGCACGAGCTGTTCGACGGCGAGCTGGATATTTTCACACAGGGGCTGGACCCATACCTGTCCGTATGGGACCCCATTTCGATGTTTATGAGCGTGCAGGATGCGCTTTACGCCCTCATCGACCGGCCGGACTATATGAAAGAGCTGGCCAGGCGGATTGTGGCGAGTTATATGTCCATGCTCGACCAGGCAGAGCAACAGGGGCTGTTGTGCCACAGCCAGTCGCTGATCCACTGCACCGGCGCATACACCGACGACCTTCCCGCGCCCGGTTTCGACCCCGCAAAGCCGCGCACTCAGGATATTTGGATGTTCGGCCTGGCGCAGATGTTTTCGACGGTGTCGCCGGGTATGTTCGAGGAATACGAAGTCGAGACGTCTATGCCATTATTCGAGCGTTTCGGGCTGGTCTACTACGGCTGTTGCGACCCGTTGGATTTGAAGATGGATCAAGTGCGGAAAATACCTAACCTGAGGAAGATTTCGATGAGTCCGTGGGTCGATGAACGGCGCGGCGCAGAGCAAATCGGCGGCGACTACGTCTACTCCCGCAAGCCCAACCCTGCGCTGCTGGTATCCTTTCACGAAGATGAGGTCCGCAGACATTTGCAGGATTCTGTTGATATCTGCAAGCAATACGGCTGCCCGCTGGAGATTATTCTGAAGGACATCAGCACCGTCTGCTATGACCCGGCCCGGCTGTGGCGATTCGGTGAGATCGCTATGGAGGTGGTGGGGGCCTAGTCCCCGTCGTCGCCGATTAGCCCTGCCGCTTTCACGATATTTTTATTCGCCGATCTGAACTCGTGTGATATCTGTGAGAGCAGTTCCGCGACCACTTTTCTCTTCGTCTGATTCGCCACAGGGCAGTTGTTTTCGATCACCGGAAACCCACACGCCTTTGCGAATCGAGTGACGGACGCCTCTTTTATATATGCCAGAGGCCGAATCACCGTGAACCTGCCTCCGAAGTATTTTCTTTTATGAGCCATAGTCTCCAGCCTGCCCGATGCGAACAGATTCAGCAGCGCTGTGTGTGAAAAATCCTCCAAATGGTGCCCAAGCGCGACCTTATTGCAGCCGTGCGCCTCCGCGACTTCAAACAGGCTCCTGCGCCTGTTGCGGCCGCACCTCTCGCAATCCATCGGCAACGGCTCCCCATCCGGCAGAATCAGATCAGCAGTCACATACGGAATCTCTTCACTTTCGAGCCAATCCATCAGCGCATCCGGCGGCTTTATACCCGGCCCACGGGCGTCCCCCGTAATATGGGCGGCTATTAACTCGAACTTGATCTCCCCTATCTGCTGCTGCCGCTTCAGCAACCTTAGCAGCGATAAGCTATCTTTGCCGCCGGAGACTCCGACCAGCACGCGATCATGCGGCTGAATCATATCATATCCCCGCAGCGCCTCGTTCACCTTCTTGCTTAGATAACAGGCCAGCCTCTCCGATTCAGTTCTCCATTTTTTTGCCATAATCGAAATTAGAATAGCACTTCAGCGAGTTGATGTCACTTGAAACTTATGACTTATCTGTCGTGAGATAATACAGCGTATTAGTACGGATTCACACAATGAGCGTGCTGTAGGGTAGCCACAGGCTGCTATTTTGGGCAATCTGGCATTGACTTTCGCCGGAACCTGAACATATACTGAAGAATGCCGCCCTGCTTGCCTCGCAGGGTAGTTTTAATCACCGCAGAAATAGAGAGGGGAATTTATGCGTCAGACTACCACTTCCGCACTGCTGTCACGCATCGCAGCCTTGTGCATCATCGCTTTATTGGGCGCTCTCGTGCTTTTTGCCGGTTCGTCGCCAGCAGCGGCTCTTGTCGCTGAAGACGGGCTTGTCATAGGCGATCAGTATGAATTCGATCAAAAGGGAGGCGTGCCAATACCTGAGAAGAAGCTCACAGCTCAGCAAATCGCCGAGGCAGAAGCTTTGACTGCTGCTGATGTGTCGACAAGCTACGTTTGGAACGTTCCGCTGTACGGCCAATGCTGGAGCCCGTGGAGATACTACCAGTTGGGTTGGTGTCCCGGAGTTAGCATCTGCGATGCTGGTTGCGCGATGTGCAGTTCGGCTATGGTTCTGGCATATTACGGAGTAAACGCAAACCCGGCCAGCCTGAATGAATATCTAAAGGCCAATGGCGGCTACTATGCGGGCTGCAACCTGTATTGGGGCCCGGTAGCCGGAATGAGCGGCGGCTCGGTGAAGTGGGTCGCCAGCTATGACTGGACCTATGTCGCTGCCAACCTTTCCATTGTAAATCAGTTCCTGGATGCTGGTTATCCGCTGGTCTGCGAGGTGCGCTGGAACGGTGGAATGCACTTCGTCGTCCTCACTGGCCGGGATGGCGCGACTTATTATATTAACGACCCAGGATTTGGTGACAAAACTACTATAAACGCCCGCTATGGATCACCGGCTGCGGCGATTTATGGTATCCGCCTCTATCAGCCAACGGCTCCTCCGGTTCCGGCTCTGGATGCCAGTTATGTCGGATATTCCTGCCCTAACGAGATTATGGCCGGGTCTACGGTTGTTGTGTATTTTGATTTTAAGAACACAGGCACCACTACGTGGACCCACTCAGCCACCTGCCTGGGGACATCCAGCCCGTATAACAGGGCCAGCCCGTTCTATAATTCCGCAAACTGGATCAGCAGTTCCCGACCGTCGGATGTTGACCAAGTCTCTGTTGCCACGGGCCAGACTGGGAGATTCTCATTTGTACTAAAGGCTCCCACGACTCCCGGGACTTATGTCGAGAAGTTCAGACTGGTTCAAAACAATTCTTCCTGGTTCGGTCCGGAAGTAACATGGTGGATAGCTGTCAAAGCCGCCACGGGTAACATTACCGGAACTATTCGCAATTCGTATAATAATGATCCCATTTCAGGGGCGACGGTTGCAGTCACAGGAGGGCCAACGGCTACTACTAACGCTTCCGGCGTCTACACCATAACCGGACTCGCTCCCGGAGCCAAGACATTAACGGTCTCAAAAACTGCCTTTGCCACTCAGACAGCAAACGTCACGGTGACTGCGGGGGTGACTGCCACACAAAACTTCTCACTAGTCTCCACAGACAAGACCGCGCCGACTGCACCGACTAATCTGGCTGCCAACGCGGTATCTCCGAGCCAGATCAATCTGTCGTGGAGTGCGTCGACGGACTCCGGCGGGGCCGGATTGGCCGGCTATATAGTCTATCGCGGCGGCTCCGAGATAGGACGAGTCGCCACGACGACTTATTCCGACAACGGACTTACGCAGAACACGGCTTATAGCTACACTGTGAAAGCATACGACAATGCCGGCAACATCTCCGGCGCATCGAACACTGCGACTGCCACCACCCAGATAGCCGCCGTCCCTATTTTCCAGGACGGGTTTGCTAATCTTAACTACTGGCAGGCGCTGGTCGAAGGCTCAATGCCCGGTGCGAACCCGGCTGTGCTGGCCAACGACGGCACAAACCACGATCACGCCCAGTTTGCCGGGGTGAACTCGATTAAAACCGTGGATTCGGCCAATGGTCTGCAAGGCTGCCTGAGCGGCCATACGTTTGATATTCCGTTCGGCACGGCCAAGTTCGAAAGCTGGTTCTTCGATGGTTCCGGTATCGGCTATGTCGGCAACTTCGAGAGCAGCACCGAGGGCTGGATGGGCATGCCCAGTGCGTATGCCACTTTCGAGACCACAACCGGTGGTCAGAGCGGCAAATGCCTGAAGGTCACTGACGGTGGATGGCAAGGCGGCTCTTGCAAGGAGTTCACCAGCGGCTTTGCTGCCGGGGAGGCCTACACGTTTAAGTGCTATGTGAAACTGGCAAACGAAGGTACGTGGGGAACTGCGCCGTATGTGTTCGTCAGGTTCCTGAACAGCTCTGGGGCAATCATCGGCGCCGAGAACACCAAGGCCATCACCCTGGACAACGCCTGGCACGGCTATACCCTTACCGGTGAGATTCCTGCCGGCACGGCGAAGATCTGGGTCGGCCAGAACATGTATCTGAACGCTACGAAGACATATAGCTACTACGTCGATACATCGTCGTTTACCAGTTCGACCGACGTCAAGACTCGCAGCAGCAGGCAGGGCTTGCAGGTGCGGTGCGTAGACCCGATTACAGGTGGGCCTAAGGCAATCTACTATCTGGGAACCTATAATGCTGCTCCTGGCTCGCTTGGCTCCTACAGCGGCGGATATTATAAGGTCTGCGGGGCCGGCTGCACTAACTGGTATTGGCCTCTCGCAAATTGTGTTGAGCGAACGCCTGGATGGCATAAGTTCACCATAGACTTCACGCCATACACAGGTGCTGGCAACGAGGTTAAATACTATATCGACGGCACTCTGGTCGGCTCTATCGAGAGGACTGAGGATACTCAGAACATCGGTCTGAATATGGTGGCTTATGGCTTCCATTATCGCGTAAACAACGTCGGCTGGTTCGACGACTGTGCGATGTATGCCGCTCCTCCGGTTGCGCCGACCATGGGCACACCGCAGACGTTGTCTACGACTTCCATTCGGTGGAAAGTCACTGACAAGTCCAACAACGAGGTTGGATTCAAGGTGGTCAACGCGGCTCAGGCTATCGTCGCCTCTGCCCCTGTTGCCAACGGCTCCGGCAGCGTGGTTAACATGGACGAGACTGGCCTTGTTCCGAACACGGCTTATACTCGAACGGCCAAGGCGTTCAACGGTTCACTCGACAGCTCGCCGACCGCGGCTGCTACCAAGTGGACCCTGTCTGTTCCACCGAGCAAGTCAAACGTGACCAGTAACCGTGCGGAGGGCTCTACTTCCGCATCGCCTGACATTACGTTTACCGCAGTAGGCGGATTCAAGAGCGGCACGCTGGCCAAGTATCTCTACGCCTGGGACACCAGCCCGACTCATACGTGGACTGGTTCTGAAGAAGTTTGGGACTCCGGTGACTTGATTCTCGAAGCCCCTGCGACTGGTCAATACTACCTGCACGTGAAGGGCTATAACGGGGAGAACGTCGAAAACGGAACCCTGAACCTTGGGCCTTACGGATATCAGGCTACTCCTGAAGCCAATAAGATCAGCGACCTCTGGCCGCTTGAGGACGGGGAGGTGCGCTGGCTGCATGGCAAGATCGTCACTGCTAAAGTTGCCGGTGGGTTCTACATGGAGGAACCCAATCGCACCGCCGGTGTGCTGGTTGTATCCAGTGCCAGCGTGCAGCCCGGCGACGTAGTCAATGTTGAAGGTACGCTTGGTCTCACCGAGTCCGGCTCTCAGAGGTTGCTGACGGCATCTTATGTCGAGAAAACCGGGGCTGCTAATGTGCCTGGCGCGCTGTTTATGGTCACCAAATCGGTGGGTGGCAACTCTCCTTCTGATTTCACTCCGGGTTCGACCCTGACCTCTGGCCTGTATAACGCCGGCCTGTTGGCCAGGCTGTCGGGTCAGGTCGTGAGCAGGGACATATCCGATCCCCAGAATAAGGTCTTCTATCTCGACGACGGCTGCAAAATCGGCGACGGTAATGGAGGTTACGGTATTCTGGTTCGGTGTGGATACGTCACTCCTCCTGCCAGTGGCATGGTAGCTGTGACAGGTATAATCACTCTCGAACCCATCGGCAAGAATTATGTTCCGGCACTGGTCATTCGAGGCGCGAGCGACCTCTCGCAGCCATAATTTAATATAGACAGAAACAACCTTGCGGCCCGGATCAGTATTAGGACTTGATCCGGGCCGAATATTCATGATTTTGTCACATCACACCCCGCATTCTTTTTGCGAACTGCCTTGACTTTCGCCGAAATCTGTACATATACTAAAGAATGTTTTAGTATGCCTGCATTATAATAGTTGCTAACCAATTGGTGGGGAGGAAGTTATGCGTAAAATTGGGCCTTTGTCGGCGCTATGGCGTGCCGCATGGTGCAGCGTTTTTCTGCTTTGGGCTGTACTTTTGCTGATATGTGCCTCATCTGCATTTGCTTTAGTGGCAGAGGATGGGTTGGTCATCGGCGATGACTACGAATATGAACAGCGCGGCGATGTCTGGATACCGGAAAAGAAGCTCACTGCAGAGCAAATCGCCGCAGCAGAAGCCGAGGCAGAAGCGTCATCGATTGGGGCGAATTATGTCTATTCCGTTCCGTTGTATGGCCAGTGTTGGAGCCCGTGGAGATATTATCAACTCGGCACCTGCAACTTGACTATCTGTGATGCCGGATGTGCGATGTGCAGCACGGCTATGGTTTTTTCATATCACGGCGTCAGTTGCGACCCAGCATCACTCAATACCTGGCTGCGTAACAACGGCGGATACTCTGGGGGATGCAACCTTATCTGGAGCGTGGCTGCCGGTTATTCAAGCAAGGTAAAGTTTGTGGCAAGCTATAACTGGAATACAGTAGCGGCCAATCTTACCATAGTCAACCAGCATCTTGATGAGGGCAAACCGCTTGTATGCGAAGTGCGTAACAGCCGTGGCGGGATGCACTTTGTTACCATCACCGGACGCAATGGATCGACTTATTATATAAATGACCCAGGCTACGGCGACAGCACGACTCTCAACGCGCGTTACGGCTCCCCGGCGGCGGCGTGTTATGGCATTCGCATTTATGACAAAACAGCGCCTCCTCCTCCGACGTGGAATGCGACTTATGTCAATCAATCGTATCCGTCTACCATTACCGCTGGAGAAACGGCGGTTGTGTGGGCTGAGTTTAAGAACACTGGCACCGGAACCTGGACACACTCCGCTACCTGCATAGGCACCTCCAGCCCGGCCAACCGAGTCAGCCCGTTCTATAACTCCGCAAACTGGATCAACAATACCAGACCTTCCGATGTTGACCAAACCTCTGTGGCAACAAATCAGACCGGGCGATTTTCGTTTATTATTAAGGCTCCGACCACACCAGGCACATATACGGAAAAGTATAAACTGGTGCAGAGTAACTCGACCTGGTTCGGGCCTGAAATCACCTGGACGATTACAGTCAAGGCGGCTACGGGCAATATAACCGGCACGGTTCGCAATTCATATAATAACGATCCAGTGTCGGGGGCGACAGTTGCGGTTACCGGAGGGCCAACGGCTACTACCAACGCTTCGGGAGTTTATACCATATCCGGCCTTGCTCCCGGCGCAAAGACGTTGACTGCCAGCAGGGCAGGCTTTGAGACCCAGACGGCAAGCGTCACGGTGACTGCGGGGGCGACTGCCACACAAAACTTCTCACTTGCCTCCACAGACAAGACCGCGCCGACAGCACCGACTAATCTGACGGCAAACGCCATCTCCCCGAGCCAGATCAATTTGGCTTGGAGTGCCTCAACAGACTCCGGCGGGGCTGGTTTGGCGGGTTACATAGTCTATCGCGGCGGCTCTGAGATCGGCCGAACTGCGTCTACTTCTTATTCCGATAATGGCCTGACATCGAATAGCTCATATAGTTATACCGTGAAGGCATATGACAATGCAGGCAATGTATCAGGCGCGTCGAACACCGCGACTGCCACAACTCAGATAGCCGACGTCCCGATTTTCCAGGACGGGTTTGCTAATCTTAACTACTGGCAGGCGTTGGTCGAGGGCTCAATGCCTGGGCCTAACCCTGCGGTGCTGGTGGATGATAGCCATAATCACGCGCAATTCCCAGGGGTCAAAGCGATCAAAACCGTGGATAACGCCAATGGCTTGCAAGGCTGTTTGACCGGCCACACATTTGATGTCCCATTTGGCACAGCCAAGTTCGAAAGCTGGTTCTTTGATGGATCCGGACTGGGATATATTGGTCAGTTCGAGGAAGGCACCGAGGGTTGGGCAGGTATGCCTAACGCCTGGGCTGTTTTTGACACGATTTCAGGCGGCACCAGCGGTAAGTGCCTGCGAATTAAGGACGGCGGATGGCAGGGCGGCGCTTATAAGGAGTTCACCGGCGGTTTTGCCGTGGGTGAGGCTTATACACTCAAGCTGAGTATGAGACTGGCCAATGAAGGCACATGGGGGACGGCTCCGTATGTGTTCGTCAAGTTCCTGAACAGCTCTGGGGCGATCATCGGCTCCGAGAACACCAAGGCTATCACACTGGACAATGCCTGGCATACATATACACTGACCGGAACCGTGCCTACTGGCGCAACAAAAATACAAATCGGCCAGAATATGTATCTGAACGCTACCAAAGACTACTATTACTATATGGACGATGTCTCGTTCATCACTTCAACTGACGTCAAGGTGCACAGTAGCAGGCAGGGATTGCAGGTTCGTTGCGTAGACAGCAATGGATCACCCAAGGCAATTTACTACCTCGGCACTTACAATGCCGATCCGGGTTCTCTGGCTTCCTACAGCGGCGGATATTATAAGGTCTGCGGAGCCGGTTGCACTGGTTGGTATTGGCCTCTTGCAAACTGCAAGGAGCGAACTGCTGGTTGGCATAAGTTCACCATAGACTTCACACCATACACAGGCGCCGGCAACGAGGTTAAGTACTATATCGACGGCACGCTGGTCGGCTCTGTCGAGAGAACTTTGGATACGCAGGAAATCGGCCTGAATATGGTTGCTTACGGTTTCCACTATCGGGTCAACAATCCGGGCTGGTTCGACGACTGCGCTATGTATGCAGCACCTCCGGTTGCGCCGACCATGGGCGCGGCCCAGACTTTGTCTACGACTTCCATTCGATGGAAGGTAACTGACAAGTCCAACAACGAGGTTGGATTCAAGGTGGTCAACGCGGCTCAGGCTATCGTCGCCTCTGCCCCTGTTGCCAACGGCTCCGGCAGCGTGGTTAACATGGACGAGACTGGCCTTGTTCCGAACACGGCTTATACTCGAACGGCCAAGGCGTTCAACGGTTCACTCGACAGCTCGCCGACCGCGGCTGCTACCAAGTGGACCCTGTCTGTTCCACCGAGCAAGTCAAACGTGACCAGTAACCGTGCGGAGGGCTCTACTTCCGCATCGCCTGACATTACGTTTACCGCAGTAGGCGGATTCAAGAGCGGCACGCTGGCCAAGTATCTCTACGCCTGGGACACCAGCCCGACTCATACGTGGACTGGTTCTGAAGAAGTTTGGGACTCCGGTGACTTGATTCTCGAAGCCCCTGCGACTGGTCAATACTACCTGCACGTGAAGGGCTATAACGGGGAGAACGTCGAAAACGGAACCCTGAACCTTGGGCCTTACGGATATCAGGCTACTCCTGAAGCCAATAAGATCAGCGACCTCTGGCCTCTTGAGGACGGGGAGGTGCGCTGGCTGCATGGCAAGATCGTTACTGCTAAAGTTGCCGGTGGGTTCTATATGGAGGAACCCAATCGCACCGCCGGTGTGCTGGTTGTATCCAGTGCCAGCGTTCAGCCGGGCGACGTAGTCAACGTTGAGGGTACGCTTGGTCTCACCGAGTCGGGCTCTCAGAGGTTATTGACTGCGTCTTATGTCGAGAAGTCTGGCGTTGCCGCTGTTCCTGGTGCGCTGTTTATGGTCACCAAATCGGTCGGTGGCAACTCTCCTTCTGATTTCACTCCGGGTTCGACCCTGACCTCTGGCCTGTATAACGCCGGCCTGTTGGCCAGGCTGTCGGGTCAGGTCGTGAGCAGGGACATATCCGATCCCCAGAATAAGGTCTTCTATCTCGACGACGGCTGCAAAATCGGCGACGGTAATGGAGGTTACGGTATTCTGGTTCGGTGTGGATACGTCACTCCTCCTGCCAGTGGCATGGTTGCTGTGACAGGTATAATCACTCTCGAAGCCATCGGCAAGAACTATGCTCCGGCGCTGGTCATTCGAGGCGCGAGCGACCTTTCGCAGCCATAATTTAATATAGACAGAAACAACCTTACGGCCCGGGTCAGGACTAGGACTTGATCCGGGCCGATTTTTTGGCATAATAGAGATAAGATCGAGCTGCACGCGGCTTTAGAAATTGAAAGGTAGATGGAAATGGATTTCTTGTTATCTGAGCCGGAGATTCGGGTTCTCGGCTCACTCGTTGAAAAGGAAGCGACTACCCCGGAGTATTATCCTCTAACTCTAAACTCGCTGGTGCTGGCGTGCAATCAAAAGACGAACCGTGACCCGGTGGTTTCATACGACGAGGACGAGGTGCGAGAGGCGCTGGACAGCCTTATTGAGAAGGACCTGGTGATAGTCTGCGACCGCAAAGACAGCCGGGTGCTGAAATATGATAATTATATGGCCGATAAACTCGGGCTGACGGCTGCGGAAAATGCAGTTATGTGCGTTTTGATGCTGCGCGGAGCGCAGACCCCTGGCGAGATAAGGCAGCGCACCGAGCGCATTCATTCATTTGACGAGCTATCCGAAGTCGAGCAGATACTTGAGGGCCTGGCCTCAAAGGAATCTCCGATGGTCGCCCGGCTGCCACGCAGCCCCGGTCATAAGGAGAATAGATATGTTCATCTGCTCAGCGGCGCGTCAGCCGAGGTCGAAACCGCACCCGAAAGCCTGCGAGACCGTGTCGAGCTACTCGAAGCGCAAGTGGAGGCCCTGATGCAGGAGTTCGCCGAGTTCAAAAAGCAGTTCGAGTGATCTAACCTTTTAACGCGCCCGCAGTCAAACCTTCGGTGATCTGCCGCTGGAAGATCAGATATACGATCAGAGTCGGCAGCATCACTATCACCAGCCCAGCAAACAGCGCACCCCAGTTGGCCTGGTAGTGCTCGACCATAAGCAGGTTCTGAATGCCGAGCGGCAAAGTGCGCAGGCTCTCTTTGGATATGATCACCAACGCCAGCGGGAACTCGTTCCAGATGCCGAAGAAATTGAATATCCCGGCAGCAATCAGCCCCGGTTTCGCCAGAGGCAGCATAATCCGCCAGAACACTGTGAAGCTGGAGCAGCCATCTATCATTCCAGCCTCGGCAAGCTCATGCGGCAGCGTCTTAAAGAAGCCGGTCAGCACAAATATCGTAAACGAAAGGGAAAACGCCACATACACCGTGATCAGGCCGTAGTAGTTATCCAGCATGCCGAAATTCGCCAGCAGCAGGTAAAGCGGCACGATTCCGAGAAACACCGGAAACATCATCCCGCTCATAAAGACCGCGGACATCACATCTCTGCCTTTGAACGTGAATCTCGCGAGTGCGTAGGCGGCCATCGCCCCGATAAACAGGATAAAGAACATAGACAGCACGGTCACAAAGACGCTATTGCCGAAGCATTCACCTACTTTGGCCCCGTGCCACGCTTCAGAAAAATTGCTCCATTGCAGGGCTTTCGGAAGCGACCACGGATGCTCGAATATCTCGCGGGAGCCTTTTAAGGACGCGAGCAACAGCCAGGCCATCGGGTAGATGACGATCGCCGAGTAGATAACCAGCACCACCTGCAGAAGTCCGCTTCTGATCGGGGTTCGTTTTACGCGAGAGGCGTTTTTAGGTTTCTTGCCGACTGTCATCACAGTTCCACCGCCTCTCGTTTCATCAGCCGTAGCGAACCTAACGAAATGGTAAATATAAGCACAAAGACCACTACCCCGATCGCCGTCGCATAGCCGAAGTCACTTTCGCTGAACGCTTTTTGATAGAGATAAGTCAGCAGCGTATGCGTGTGCTCGGTAGGATGTGAGTCGGTCATCACGTAGACAAGCCCGAAGATATTTATGGTGTTAATAATCAGATATACGATAGCCAGCTTCAGAATATCCCACACCAGCGGGATTGTGATGCCGATGAACTGCTGCCAGCTTCCGGCTCCGTCGATTGAAGCAGCTTCGTAGTATGAGTTTGGAATACTCTGTATGCCCGCCAGCAGCAGCACGATATAAAATCCCAAACCGTACCATATACTGGTCACTATCATACAGATAAGCGCGGTATTAGGCTCGCCGAGCCAGCCATTCTGCGGGGGTGTGATCCCCATTCTCTGAACAACCAGATTCAGAATGCCGAACTGCGGGTGATATACAAACGACCACAGCACAGCCACCGCCACGACGGAGATCATATTAGGAAATAGAAAAACCGCTCTGTAAGTCCCCGATCCACAGACTTTCCTGCTCAAAACGCTGCCGAAAAACAGCGCCAACGGGATAACCACAACCAGTGAAATCAGCATAAACTCGAAGTTGTGCAGCAGCGCTTTCCAGAACAACGGGTCTCTCGGCACCATCTGGCCGCCGGACGAATCGAATCCCAGCAGTTTTTGGAAGTTCGCTAAACCGACAAACTGCCGGTTCTGCGAAATCCCGCTCCACTTGAACATGGCGATATAAAACGCCTGCACCATCGGAAACAGGAAAAACACCGTGTATAACACAACGGCCGGGGTCAGAAACAGTATGAGGGTCTTGGTTTTATCGCGGTTGGCTACTGAACTCATCTTATGTTATATGATACACCCTCTTGACGAGGTTGTGGGAGATTTCTATGAAATATACACCGGGGCATCCTTTCGCGCCCCGGCGTAACGCAAAACTCGACTATTCGGCATTATGCTTAGGAATGGAGTTGTCCTTCCGGCAAGTCTCCGCCGCTTTTTCCATTCTATCCACAAACTGCTGCGGAGTCGAACGGCCGTTAAGCAGGGAGGACATAGCTTCCTGTACCTCCTTGCCCATGGTTCGATACCAGTCGCCGTAGTCCGTGCCGTAGGTGGTGGTGGCAGCGTTCATATACTTCGCCGGCGCCACTAAAGTCGGCGGCAAATCGACCTCGTCACTGCCCTTTATGGACATAAGTGTGTTCTTCTGAACGATGAACTTTTTGGCCATCTCCAGAGACGTCATGAACTTAAAGAAATCCGCCGCCACGTCAGGATGCTTAGCGGCTTTAGGGATAATCCAGGTCTCAACGCCGCACAGAACCAATGAAGGGTCACCTTTGCCGCCAGCAATCACCGGCGGGTTGAAATACTCCATGTGGAAAGTCGGCGGCATCTGCATTTTCATCTCCGAGCCGAGCCATGTCCCACACGGGATCATCGCCGCCCTGCCGAGCACGAACTCCATCTGGCTCTCGGTGTGACTCATCCCCATAGCGCCCTTCTGGAAGTAGCCCTTCTCACGCAGCTCTGCGATCATCTCCGCCGCCTTCAGGAACGCCGGAGTCTTCCAAGCGCCCGGTTTCAGGTTTTCAGCGTCGTAGTACCCCTGCAAACCACCCGCACTGATAGCCCACGGGAAGAAAAACCCCTGCAGCATATATTGAGGATACTTGCCCTGGAAGGTGATCGGGGCGATACCGGCCTTTTTGATCTTCTCGCACAATACCAGCAATTCATCGTAGGTCTTCGGCGGCGTCCAACCGTGTTTCTTGAACATATCCACGTTATACCACCAGCCGAAGATGTTGTTATTAAACGGCATTATATAGTAATGCCCGTTATATTTTCCTTTTTCCAAAAGCGACGGATAAAATGTCTCTTTCCAGGTCTTGTCGGAGCCGTAGGCCTTAGTTTCGAGATATTTGTCCATCTCCAAAACCTGTCCGTCCACGACCATCGCCCACACATCCATGTCCCATCCCGGCCAGGTCAGATCGGGCACGTCGCCGCGCACGAATCTCGGACGCAGTTGCTCCCATACGCGAGGGTTGCCCCACAGGTTGATCTTTACATTGGGATGCTGCTTTTCGTATTCACGAGCCGCATATTCGAAGAAATCCAGACCGAACCCGCCCTGAAAAGATGCGACCTCGATCTCGATTTTGCCGTCGGCTGTTTCAGTAGTGCCGGATTTGTCGCCGCAGCCCGTAATTATCAGGGCAAACAACGCTATAATTATAATGAGAATGTTACGCATTAACTCTGCCTCCGGGACAATTTTGACCAGAGGTAGAGTATCACAGATGGGGTATACAGTCAATTATTTTCGCACGAAGGTAGAGAGCTCAGGCGTGGAGAATACCCTATTGTATAGAAAACCACAGAGGTTATAAATGAACGAGTCTATAGACAATATCGGATCGAAATTTGAATGGATGGGGCGCGATGAGCTTACCCAGTTCCAAAACCAGGCCCTGTCTCGCAGCGTAAAGCAAGCCGCTAAATCACCTTATTATTCTCAGAGGTTTGCACAGGCGGGCCTCGATCCGGGAGACATAAAGAGCGCCGACGACATCACATCTCTGCCGTTTACCACAAAAGACGACTTGCGGCTGAGCTACCCGAACACTATGCTCACAGTGGAGCCGGAAAAGGTGATCCGCATGCATACCTCAAGCGGCACCACCGGCAAGCCCACGGCAATCTTTCATACCAGAGAGGACGTCGACAACTGGGCGGAACTTATGGCGAGATCGCTGGCGATGGGGGGAGCCACTTCGCAGGATATTTTTCAGAACATGTCCGGCTATGGCCTGTTCACCGGTGGGCTGGGGTTGCACTATGGCGCAGAGAGGCTGGGGATGTGGGTTATCCCCGCAGGCGCAGGCAACACGGCCAGGCAGATTATGCTTATCAGGGACTTCCACGTGACCGTGGTCCACGCCACTCCGAGCTATGCGATGCACGTGGCCGAGCGCATGGTACAGGAAGGCGACGACCCTAAGAGCCTGAACATCAAAATTGCAGCGCTGGGCGCAGAACCATATACCGAAGAGCTTAGACTCAAACTTCAGGACCTCTACGGGTTTAAGGCATTTAACAGCTATGGCCTGAGTGAGATGAACGGCCCCGGCGTGGCTTTTGAGTGCCCATATCAAAATGGCATGCACATCTGGGAGGACAGCTACCTGGTGGAGATCATAAACCCGGAGACCCTGCAGCCCGTGGCAGACGGAGAGATCGGGGAACTGGTGCTAACCACGCTCAGGCGCACCGCGATGCCGATTATTCGCTATCGCACCAGGGACCTGACGCGCAAGATGCTCGGAGAGTGTCCGTGTGGGCGTAAGCACGTGAGGCTGTCGAGGTTCGTCGGTCGATCGGACGATATGCTTATCATTCGTGGGGTCAACGTCTTTCCAAGCCAGATCGAAGAGGTTATTATGCGCCACGACTGGCTCGGTGGCAACTACGTCATAAACCTGTCGAAAAAGCAGGCGCTGGATCAGATGACTGTCAGAGTCGAGATCGCAAAGACCGGCTTCGATGGTTCTATGCAGACGCTGCGCAACCTCCGCGCCGATTTGCAGAGGGAGCTAAAGGAGCAGATAGGGTTCACGGCGGATATCGATGTGCTGGAACCGGGCAGTTTGCCGACGAGCGAAGGCAAGGCCAAACGAGTGATCGACGAGCGAAATTGAGCGGAAATCAGGAGCGATAATATGTATAAGGAACTACGAGTATTCGTTGAGAATAGACCCGGCAAGCTGTCAAAAATCGCCGAGTTGCTGGGCGGCGCGGGCGTCGATCTGCTGGCGCTGGAGCTTGCGGATGAAGGGCAGTTCGGGGTCTTTAAGCTGCTGACCGCCGAGCCTGACAAAGCGAAGCAGGTGCTCTCCGAGGCCAATATGCCTGTCGCGTTCAACCAGGTTGCGATAATCGAAATACCTGATAAGCCGGGCTCGTTGCTGAAACTGTCGCGGGCGATGGAGGATGCGCAACTGAACATAACCGACGCTTATGGTTGTATCCTCGAACGAGGCAAGCGGGCGGTTTTGGTCGTAAAGGGAGATAAGCTCGATGCTATCGAGGCAGCCGCGGCAAACGCCGGGCTGAAAGCCCTCAGTTCTCTGGATTAGCACATATTTTGCGTTTTTTGGCCGGGACAGAGCGCCCGGCCATTTATTTTTCCGGATGTTCCAACATGGAGACGCGGGTTAAAGCCTCCCCTGGTTCGGTGTGTTCCCACAAATATTTTATCTTACGCAGGCTGAGAGTGAGATAATCGTCGTCGTCGCCGAAGACCTCCAGGGTCATGGTGTCGTCGTAACCGGTGTTTTTGATTCGGCGCACGACCTGCACCCAGTTGATATTGCCGACTCCCAGCGGCAGATGTTCGTCGCTTGTGCCGCCGTGATTATCCGATATATGAAGATGTCCCAGCCTGTGACCAAAATTGGCGAGCAGCTCTTCTGATCTATTGTAAGAAGAATCAAGGTTGGCGTGGCCGACGTCCAGCAGGAACCGGACGCTGTTGACGGATTCGATCAGGGGTTTTAGCTGAGCTACACGACTGAACCCCGGGGTGTTCTCCACCAGCAGGATCATATCAAGCGTCTCCGCTCGTTCGGCCAGACGCACGATAGCCTCGGTGTTTTGCGCTATCATCCACTCTTCGTCAAAAAGTGAGACTCTCGTGTGCGGGTGGACGTTCATTTTGTCGATACCCATATCTCTAAAGACGTCCATACACCGCTCCAGCTCTTTAATCGCAAGCTCACGAAAATCCGGGAAAGGTGAGGCGATCGGAAGATACCACGCCGTATGGCCCACCGCGAACATATCGGCCTCGTCGAGCGCGTTCACGATCTTATCCGCATTGACCGTGGCCGAGTAGGTCTGTTCTGGCTCAAGTGTAAGGTCGATAAAATCGAAGCCGAGGTCGCGAAACGAAGCGATCTCCTGGGTAACCTCGATCATTGGGTTATTCATTGCGCCGAATAGCATAGAAATCCGCCCTTTGATGTAACCACGGATCGAGCAACTGCTCTCGATCGACAACTGTCGGAGGGTTTTGTCTGTATTTTAGCCTTTTTTCGGCCAGTTCATTCCTTATGGAATCCGGAATGCAGCCCATTGAGCTGGGATACTGCCAGTCAAAGACATCGACCAGTGCGGCCAGCAATAGCCAGTGCTCCCCGAGAAGACTCATCAGCCTGCCCCAGTCCAGCCTTTGGCACTGCGCCTGGGCGAGTCGCATGACGTCGGGCCAGTCGCAGCGGTGGCGGTTGATGACGAAGACTTTGATCCATATAAGCTCTTCGAGAGGTAGAAAATTGAGATGAAGGCCCAAAAACTCCCCAACCGACGCGCGACTGAACCACTCGTCGGTTATATAGTTGACCAGATTCGCAAATCGCCAGATCACGTCCAGTATCAGTCCCTTTTGACCGGAGTGATAGATCCAGTCCTTATCTCCGGCGGCCTGCTCCCCTATGTCGACGAAGCCAACCGAGCTTAACGCCTCAGCCGCGGCCTGCACTTGATCCTGGGTGACGTAGACGTCGATATCGTGAGTGTTGCGCCACCAGTTTGTGTAGTGATAGACGGCAAAAGCGCCGCCGACCATAAAGCGAACGCCGGAGTCCTGAAGTGCTCGCAGGGCCTTCATATACAAATCGCGATCCTGAGTGTCGAAATGATCGGTCATGATTATCTACTACCCCAGCAGTCTAATGCGAAAACTTAGTAAATGGGTAGAGGTTTCAGGCTGCCTCGTCTATAATAAGAGAGTGATAGAGTAAGGAGGCTTTCTTTGCATGCGTAATTTTAAACTCGTTGTGCTCGGCCTGGCTGTTGTCGTGATGACGGCGGCTGCGTTTACGGCCTGGGCAAAGAAAGATGCAAAATATGTAGGCTCTGAGGAGTGCATCGCCTGCCACGAAAGCAGTTACGCTGCATTGGTGGCCGGATACAAAAAGACAGCCCATGCGACGGCGATGTCTGATGCTACAAAGAAACCGGCCGCAGTCAAAGCCAAATTCGACGCGGATTCCCCGATCAAAAAGGCGGATATCAAATACGTGCTCGGTTCGGAGAAATCCAACCAGAGCTATATGGATAAGGACTTCAAGGTGTTGGGCGGCAAGTGGAACGCAAAGTCCAATAACTGGGCTCCGGAGCCGAACGCCGGCAAAAACGGCGTGACGCAGTGCGTCGGATGCCACGTCACCAACTTCACGCCGGAGAAGAGAACCTGGACCCAGATGGGCGTCGGCTGTGAGAGCTGCCATGGGCCGGGTGCTGAGCATGCCGAGAGCATGGACGCCGAGGATATCCAGACCATGAAGGGGCTCGACTCCAAAAAGAAGTCTATGGTGTGCGGACAGTGCCATGCCACGGGAACCGACCCCAGCGGCAAGTTTGCCTATCCGGTGGATTATCTGCCGGGCGACGACCTCACCAAGAGCTTCAAACTCAAGGATGTCGCAGAAGGCTCTGCGAACAATCAGTATAATGAGTTTATCAAAAGCAAGCACTACGAAGGCGGGATGGGTTGCGTCAACTGTCACGACCCGCACGGCGACAAGTCAAAGGCGGCTCCTCAGCTCAGACAGCCGATCAATGAAGGCTGTTTGACCTGCCATGCTGCGACTATCAAGAGTATGAAAGAGCACGCTCCGACCGCGGGGGAGAAGGCTACTTGTGCCACCTGCCATATGCCGCGCGGCTCACACGCCTTCAAAAAAGCCGAATAAATACGAGTTAACAGGCGATGGAAAGGGCGCCGTTTCAGCGCCCTTTTCTGGTTTTTGTGGTTGATTCGCGGCGTGTTTATGTTTGCTCGTTGCGTTTCTGGGATAGGACGAGTAAAATTGACGGTAATGATATTTCACGGACGAGATCGTATGACACAGGCTGCGAGATATTTAGCGCCGCTGATTGCGTGCTTATGCGCTATGGCGGGCGCGTGTTGGGCTGAGGCGGTTCCGGTGCGGATTATGATCGGTTCCAGCGAGGCGCCGCTGGCTCCTGCGCCAGTATTCGATGGGGCAGGGGTGTTGGCCCCGGTTCAGATCGTCTCAATGCTGGGAGCAAGCAGGGTCGACGCGGAAAACGGTGACATATTGGTCACGGCCGCGGGGGGACAATCCGCAAACATAAAGCCCGTCTACATAAATGGCAACCGCATGATCCCGATGGATAAGCTGATCTCGCTGATCGGCGGAGAGCGGATATGGGATCCGGCGAAACGCACGCTTAAGTTAATTGCGCACCTCAGCTCGGTAGAATTTGACGATGACACCCTCAAGATAAACTGCTCATTTCCTGTGCGCGTCTCTACGAGTATGTGGAACGGCAACATCGTGGTGGATGTGGCTAACGCAAAGCTCGTCTCTGAGGCCAAAGAAGTCTATATAGGCACGCCGCTGGTTTCTAAGGCCAGGCTCGGCCAATTCGATGCCTCGACTGCGCGTGTTGTGCTGGAATTGGCAAAAGATACGGGTTATACGCTCGAATCTAACGGCGCCGTGTCGCAGGTTCAACTAAAAGTCGGGGATGGGTTGGTTCCGCCGTCGCCGGCTGTGGTGGTGTCTCAATCTCAACCTGGCAAATCATCGTATACGATTAATTCGATCAACATTCAAGGCGATGAGAAGTCTTTCACCGTTGGAATCGCGACGTCGGGCAAGTCTGCCGCTTCGACCAGTTTATCCGTAACCCCGCCGGAGATTCGCGTCGATTTGCCCGGAGGCAGGCTGGCGGAATCCTGCGATATCGCTGGGTCACATCCGTTGGTTAAACCAGAACTCGTCAGGACATCGTCCGGGGCGCAGTTGGTCTTGAAGCTGACCAGGCCATTGGCTTATAGCGTGGACGTTCGCGAGACCGAGACGGTGATATATGTGCGGCCTGCCGACAAGTCGGGAGGCACGTTGGCGAGCAAGATTATAGTGATAGACCCTGGGCATGGCGGCAAAGAAGGCGGAGCACAGGCAGGGGGCGTCAGCGAAAAGACGATCAATTTGCAGTTGGCAAAACAACTCGCCGCATCGCTCGAAAAACACGGCGCGCACGTTATTTTGACCAGAAGCGGCGACGAACAGGTGGGGCTATCTGTCCGACCGAAGATGGCCGTTGACGCCAGCGCGGACTTTTTCATCTCGTTGCACTGCAATTCAAATGTATCGCCGAACAGCGCGACAGGCATAGAGACGTATTATCACCAACAGTTGCCGAGTCCGAAGCTGCTTGCTTACGCTATTCATGATGGGGTGTGTAAGTATACGGGAATGTGCGACAGGAAGGCCCGCAGCGACCGCATTTTATATCAATCCGGTCTTGGAGTGCTAAGGGGATTGGCCAATTCGGGGATTCCCGGAGTGCTGCTGGAATGCGGATACGTAAATCATTCCTCGGATCGTGCAAAACTTAAGGACGCCGCATATAGATCGAAGCTGGCCGAGGGAATTGTTGCGGGGCTTAAAGCGTACATAGAAGGTATACCGATACAATAAATGACTGGGCTATCGCAGGAGGCGAGTCGGTTCGATGGCTAAAAAACGAAAAAAATCAGGTGGGTCGGCGGCGTTGTTTATCGCAGGCATGCTATTAGTCTGCGCAGCGGCGGCGGGGGCCTATTATTATATGAATAATCAGCCGACCGGTTTGGTGACCCCGGCGCAGAAGCCAGTCGTGACTGTCACCCCGAATACTGCACCAGCCGCACCCCAGCGCAAGGTTCGCATTTATCTGCCCCAGACCGGAAAGCGGGGGTTTTATCTGAAGCCGGTGGCTGTGATGAGCAGCGAAAAGGGCGAGATACTCGATGTGGCGCTGGGTGAGCTGCTTGCCACTAACACTAAATCCGGCCCGGCGGCGGAACTGATCCCTAAAGGAACGAAATCGCTAACTCCGGTGAACGTTCACGACGGGGTTGCGACTATTGACCTTAGCAGCCAGTTTACGGACAATTTCTCCGGCGGTTCCGAACAGGAGGCGCTTACCATAAACGCCATAGCACATACGCTGGTGGCAAACAGCGGCGGCAAGGTAAAAAGCGTCCTTATATTGGTCAATGGTGGGTCGGTCGAGACTCTGGGAGGGCATCTGGAGCTTTCTTATCCGATAGAAGCGGACTCCACATTGCTTCAGCCGGACGGTTCAAAGTGACCTCTCCGATAGGTGTATTCGATTCCGGCCTTGGCGGCCTGAGCGTGGCTGCGCGCATCCTTCAGAGTCTGCCCAACGAGCGTATTATTTACTTTGCGGATACCGCACACGTGCCGTATGGCGAACGCTCTTTTGATGAAATTCAGCAGTTTTCTCTCAATATCGTGAGATTTCTCATCGAAAAGGAAGTAAAGGCTGTGGTTGCGGCTTGCAATCTATCGAGTGCGGTTGCCTTGACGAAGGTGAGGGAAACCTGGCCTAACCTGCCGATTCTTGGCGTGATTGAGCCCGGCGCGAGGGCGGCTGTGCGGGCGTCAAGCGGCAAACCGATCGGGGTGTTGGCCACTACGGGTGCGATAAAAAGCCAGGCATACGATAAGGCGATTGCACGACTGGATGATTCCATAAAAGTAACCGGGCAGGCGTGTCCGAAATTTGTGCCATTAGTGGAATCGGGTTTGGCGGAAAGCGAGCAGGCTAAGGCCGTTGCTCGGGAATACGTCGCAGGGCTGCTGGAAGCGGGCTGCAAAACTATCGTGCTTGGCTGCACTCATTATCCTTTTTTGATGAAAAGCATTCGATCGGCTGCAGGCGAGGATATTGCTATAATCGACCCTGCGCAGGAAACCGCCGCCGAACTTGGGAATATACTTATCAAGCACAATATGGCAAGCGACGCGCAAAAATCTGCTCACGAGTTCTATGCCAGCGGCGATCCGAGCGGTTTTATGGCTTTGGGAAGCGAGTTTTTGGGGCGCAATATCGATACGGTGACGCGCGTTGATATCGAAAATTAACCACGGGGGACTAATATATGATTCGCCTTGACGGCCGGGCAACAGACCAACTTCGACCAGTTAAAATAACTCGCAATTTTCTGAAATACCCGGAGGGGAGCTGCCTCATCGAGATGGGTGACACGAAAGTCATCTGCTCTGCGTTTATCGAGGACAAGGTTCCGCCTTTTTTGAAGGGTTCGGGGCAGGGCTGGGTGACTGCGGAGTATGGTATGCTGCCAGGTTCATGTGAGACCAGGGCGAGAAGGGACGCCACAGTCGGGCGAGTCAACGGCAGGGGACAGGAGATTCAGCGATTGGTGGGCAGAGCTATACGCTCGGTCGCCGATCTTAACGGGTTCGGTGAGCGGACGATTTGGCTGGACTGTGACGTGTTGCAGGCAGATGGCGGAACCAGGACGGCGTCTGTCACAGGGGCTTTCGTCGCTTTCGTGGACGCTTGCGCGCAGATGAAAAAAGAAAACATCTGCAAGAAACTGCCGTTTTCGGATATAATTTCCGCTATCAGCGTAGGAATCGTGATGGGCGAGGAGCTTTTGGATCTCAACTATAAAGAAGACTCCAACGCACAGGTCGACATGAATGTGATTATGACTGAGACCGGCAGGATAGTCGAGGTACAGACGACCGGCGAGGGCGCTCCGTTTACTCGCAAAAAGTTCGATTCGCTGCTCGATCTGGCTCAGAAGGGCGTTGTGGAGCTGGCGTCGATGGTTAAGTCGACTCTCGCTGATGTACTGTGACGAAGCTGATTATAGCCACTAAAAATCCGGGCAAAGTTAAAGAAATGGTCGAACTGCTGTCCGGCCTACCCTATGAGGTGCGCACTCTGCTGGATTATCCCGATGCGCCTGATGTTGAAGAAACAGGCTGTACTTTCGTAGAGAACGCCGTAATTAAAGCTACCGCTTATGCCAGTTTTACAGGTGAGCTGACCCTGGCCGACGATTCGGGGCTGGAAGTCGACGCGCTTGACGGTGCGCCGGGGGTTTTCTCCAGCCGCTTCGCTCCGACCGAATCCGAGCGCAACGAGCGTCTGTTGAGTATGATCAAAGACGTGCCCGACGACAGGCGCACGGCCAGGTTCAGATGCGTAATCGCCATTGCAGACCCGTCCGGAGACGTTCGGACCTGCGAAGGCAGCGTGGAAGGCGTCATCGCGCACGAACCGAAGGGTCACAATGGCTTCGGCTACGACCCGATATTTTTTATTCCCAACCTCAAAAGACACTTCGCCGAACTCGACTCCTCCCACAAAAACGCCATCTCCCACAGAGGCAAAGCGTTGGTAGAAGCCAGGAAGATGTTGGCCGCTCGAAATGACGGAAATTAAACGCGAAAAAGCGAAAAGAGCGAAAACCAGAAAATAACGAGATAACGCAGAATAAAAAGGCTTCCAATCGCACTTCGAACGTCAAACCTCGGACATCGGGAAAAAGCAGATTTCTCACTGCGTTCGAAATGACAGGGTGGGCGTTCGAAATGACAGGATGGGCGTTCGAAATGACAGGGTGGGCGTTCGGAATGATGGGTGGGCGTTTGGAATGACAGGTGGGCATTCGGAATGACGGGTGGCGGCGCGCGTTCGAAATGACGGGTGGGCGATCGAAATGATGGAGTTAAGCAACGCGGTTAGCGCCGGGAGGGAAATTGATCGAATCCGGCGAAGTACACTTCACTATGACACTCCAAATCAGCCCTTTTACCTCGGATTACGTAGAGTTTCTAAGCGATGAGTCTAAGCGCATCGGCAAGGCCGACGAGATCGCTTTTCCTGTAACGGAATTGGAAGTCATCGAAGCGGTGCGCGGCGCGTATGAGCGCAAGCTGCCTGTTGTAACCCAGGGCGCGCGGACTGGGATCGTGGCTGGCGCGGTTCCGGATGGCGGGTTGATAATCAACCTGCGCTCTATGAATAAAATCGACTCCCCTATAGAAAAGCAGATTTCTCACTGCGTTCGAAATGACGAAGTAGACACGATCGTTGTCCAACCCGGAGCGCTGTTAAGCGATTTACACACACTCCTCGAATCTGCCGGGTTGTTTTTGGGCCCGGATCCTACTGAGACATCGGCTTCACTCGGCGGAATGGCGGCGTGTAATGCATCGGGCGCGATGTCATTTTATTATGGCGCCACTCGAAAATGGATTGAGAGCCTGCGAATGGCGCTTATCGATGGGGATGTGCTGAGCATCAAGCGAGGGGAGATTTTTGCTCAAGGCCGATCGTTTTCTTTGACTACTGAGTCCGGCCGGGTCATATCCGGACAACTTCCGACTTATCAGATGCCTGATGTCAAATCCGCTGCGGGATATTATGTCGAAGATAATATGGACATGATCGATCTGTTGATCGGCTCTGAAGGGACTTTAGGCATTATCACGGAGATCAAACTCAGGCTGATTCCACGACCAAAGGAAATCAATGGCCTGACGCTGTTTATGCCTGATGAGAAATCCGCGATTGAGCTGGTTGAGTCTGCCCGTGATATGTTCGCGGGGTCGTCGCCTGCATTGGTCGCCATTGAGTTCTTTAATCACGATGCATTGAAGCTGTTGCGTGCGGCAAAGGAGACCAACCCGGCGTTTGAAGCGATTCCGATGCTGAAAGAGCGCTACCATTCCGCTGTTTATGTCGAGTTTCACGGCGATGATGCCGATTCGCTCGAAGAAGCCGTAATGGGATTGATGGAACAGGCTATGGAGCTTGGCGGCAGCGATGAAGATACGTGGTTCGCGACTACAGACCGCGAACTAGAGCCGTTGAAGGCGTTCAGGCACGCTATCCCAGAGGCGGTCAATTTGCTAATCGGGGAGCGCAAACGAGAAATACCTGAGCTTACCAAGCTCGGCACGGATATGTCGGCGCCGAATGGGTCGCTGGTAACTGCAATGGAGATGTATAACGCAGGTCTCGCCGAGCGCGGTCTGGAATCGGTCATCTTCGGTCATATCGGCAACAACCACGTCCACGTCAACATCTTGCCGAATAATATGGACGAATATTCCATTGGCCGCGAGCTTTATTTGGGTTGGGCGGATAAGGTCGTGAAAATGGGCGGTTCGGTCTCGGCTGAGCACGGTATTGGCAGGCTGAAGGTGCCGTTTTTGAGGATGATGTATGGCGACGAGGCCATAGGCCAGATGCGTGAACTGAAGAAGCTGTTTGACCCGGATGGACTGTTAAACGCCGGGATAATGTTCGAATAAAACGCCAAATCTGCGAGGTAACAAATGGGCAAATATCTGGGAGTGATAGTGATGCTAATGGCAAGCGCAAGCGTGGGCGCGGCGCAGCAGGGTCTGCCGAAATTGGTGATCCCGGACGGGCTGGGCGTCAATATTCACTTTGTCGGCAATCAGGCTGAGGAAGTGGCGAAGATAGCCGACGGCGGTTTCAAGTTCATACGGATGGACTTCTCCTGGGTTCATATCGAAAAAGAGAAAGGCGTCTATGATTTTAAGCCTTACGATGAGTTAATCGACTCCCTTTCCGCCAAAGGAATCCGGGCGCTTTTTATCCTCGCCTACGGTAATCCGCTATATGACAACGATATGTCTCCGCACACCGACGAGGGCCGCGCCGCGTTCGTGAGGTTCGTCACCGCCGGAGCAAAGCACTTTAAGGGCAAGGGGATACTATGGGAGATATGGAACGAGCCTAACATATTTTTCTGGAGACCGCAGCCGAACGTAGAAGATTATGTAAAGCTCGCAAAAGCCGTTTACCCTGCGCTCAAAAAAGCCGACCCCGACTGCACGGTTCTTGCGCCGGCGCTTTCAGGATGGGACTATGGCTTTCTGGACAAAGCGTTTCAGCTTGGCCTGCTTGAGGCGACCGATGTCGTGTCTCTGCATCCCTATGGCGCAGGCAAGCCCGAAGACGCCACCTCTTTATATATAAAGGTCCGAGAACTGATCGGCAAATACGCCAAAAAAGGCAGGCAATATCCCATTGTCAGCGGGGAATGGGGCTATTCATCCTACAGCAAAGGCGTCTCTGTCGAAACGCAGGCCGATTTTATCACCCGTCAGTTCCTGAACAACATTATCAACAACGTTGCGCTCAGTATCTGGTATGACTGGCGGGATGACGGCCCGGATCCCGACGAAAATGAGCACCATTTCGGCACAGTGGCGCGTGATATGTCCGACAAGCCCGCCTATGTTGCCGCAAAGAATCTGAACACCGTGCTCAACGGCTACTCATTTGCCAGCCGCATCAGCGTCGATTCCGAAGAGGACTACCTTGCCCTGTTCAAAAAAGGGGATGCATTGCGCCTTGCTGCGTGGACTACCGGCAAATTGCATAAAGTAAAACTTCCGCTGGATGTCAAGGAAGTCGAGATCATATCACGAGACGGCGCACAAAGCAAAGCCGAGGTCAAGGACGGTTATCTGGAGATCGAACTGACCCAGTCGCCGCAGTATATCACGCCAGTCGGCAATAGCCGGATGTGGTCTATTATGGCTGCGTGGCAAGTCACGGCGGAACCTAAATTGACTGATAAAGGGCTGGTGATTGATGTCGAATCGAGCGTGGATGGCGTTGCAATCCCCGGCGGGAAAATCGACGTCAGCGGAACCGGAATAACGAGCGCGCAACTCAGTTTTGATGACGCAGATGCGGCAGGAAATGCTAAAATCTCCACCTCATTCATCAGTCCCGGAACGGCAAAATCCAATCTGACCGCGGTTTTGGAAATCAAAGGTCTGTCGGAGCCGATAAAGCGCGTCATAACATTCACCACATCAGTATGTCCGCGTGTCGTGGTTCTGCCGCCGACGGATAAGGAGCTGTTGTTCGACATCTACCGGCCTTCGGTCGGCTCTGAGGGGTCGATTTCCGGGAAGCTGACAGTCGATAACGTCGAAGGGGTAACGCTTATCGATTCATCTGTTGAGTTCCGCATACCAAAAGGGCAAGATCGCGTTACAATCCGTGCAAAAACAAAGCAGCAGCCGGTCAGTTTCACGGCGGCGTGCAATCTATACGATGCCAAAGGCCGCAACATCGTGCGGATGCCGGCGGGGCGATATGAGGTTATTGAGACTTTCGCCGTCGGCAAACCCGGAGACAGGGTAATGAACATGGCGGTGGCTATGGATGGCGATCCGAAGGTTAAGGGAGAGGCGACCCTCACCTATGCCAACGCAGGCGCAAAATCTCCGGTCAAGATATGCGCCAAGCTGGATTATCTAATTGAGCCGGGCTGGAAATTCGTGCGCGTTTATAAAGAAGGCAACATCCCGATTGATGGCAAGCCGACTCGGCTGGGATTCTGGCTGAATGGCAACAACGGAACCGGCATGGCGCGGTTGCGCATAGTCGATGCCGGCCAGGAGACTTTTCAACCTGACCTGGGGCCGCTGAGCTTCACCGGCTGGCAGTGCCTGTTCGCCGATCTAACCGGAGCCATCGCCGGACACTGGGGCGGCAAAAACACCGGCCGGATAGAGTATCCTATTGCCTGGGATACGCTGTTTCTGTTTGACCACGTCGGCTCAAAGCAGTCAAAGGACGCGCTCTATCTCGGCCCGGCGATGCTGTATTACGAATAGAGATCAGCGCAACTCGAGCAGGCTAGCCGCGATGTATCGGGTGCCGTCGTTGACGTTATAATAGTATGTGACGAGTATTTTGCCGTCGGCTAGCTGTACCGCCCACGGGTAGCCGATATCGGTATTGCCGCCGTCCTCGCGCAGCACATACTCCTTCGCGGTGGCAATGTCGGTGCAATCGGAGTTGAGTATCTTCGCGCGAATCCCAAACGGCTGCTGCCGGTAGCCATAAACCAACAGCACTCGGCCGTCTTTGAGATGAATAGCGTGGAATGGGTGGCCGAAAAATCCGCCATCCTGCCACGGCTCGAAGCTCTTGCCGCCATCCGTCGACCGTGCGTAGGCCAGCTTTCCTTCAAAGGCGTCGGTGCGCATAAACGCGACCCAATCGCCCTTTTTGGTTTGAATCATCGAGGTTTCATTGAACGTCACTTTATCATCGACTGCGATCGGGCAGGCATACGTCCACGTTGCAGCTTTATCGGTAGATATCAACAGATGAACCGAAGTGCGTTTATGTGTGTCCACATTTCTTGAAGCCACGGCCCAATATAGCTTGCCATCTTTGCCTTCATACATCGCGCCGCGATTAAACGCCGGGGTGGGATTTCCGAGCGCGTCCTTGCTCGTATCCCCCGGCACCGGGATAGGCACAAACGGCCCCTCCCAGGTCTTCGCCCCGTCTTTTGAGCGCAGAACATATCCGCCGAGGAAATTATATGGGCTGTGTCGCAGGGTCAGCGGCAGCTTATTCTCGCCTTCTTTCGGCAGCATCGCCCAGCCGTAGCTGGTGCAGACTATGGTGCCATCTTTAAGCTGCACCATACACGGGTCCTGCGACCCTCCCAGCGGGTGCGCGAAGATCAGTTCGGGCTCTTTAGCCCAACTCTGTCCGCCGTCTTTCGATCGCACCAGCACAAGATAGCTGTTGGGATCCGTGTGGCTCAACGCTCCGTCCCAGAGCTCTCTGCGATCAGGCGCACGCCGAAAAGCGCAGATCAATTCTCCATCCTTGCGCTGCACAATCGACGGAAAGCACGAATAATACATCTTGTCCTGATAGATTACGATGTCTTTTATCTTATTCAATTCCGATGCCTCCACACTCCCGCAAGCCAACAGCAAAACAACTGCACACAGCACTCTCAGAGCCATTATGACCTCCGCTTAATATATCAGATACGGCGCGCGAATCTCCATCCACGCCTGCTCATCCTCTACCAGCCGCAACTCGAAATCAATCGGCTGCGCGCTCGAATCGTCGACCCATTCGCGCAGGAAAGTCCCCCCGCTCAACAGGTCGATCGCCAACCGCTCCGTCTCATATTCATAGGGGAACTTTCTCCAGATGGGGTAATCCGGATACTCCAGCCGAATCGCCTTCAGCATAAGCGTAACCAGCCTGTATGGCCGGAACTCGTAGTGGCGATAATAAAAATTGTCGGTGTGGATCTGAATCCCCGCGCAGAGCTTGCCGACGTGCTTATGGAAAGTCGGCTCGAAGTGGCATTTTCTTACAATGCACCCGCGCATCCACTCCGGCGCCAATTCGACCATTTTCTTGACAACTATATCGTAATCGATATCCGGCGCGCCCATAATTTCCAGCGACGTGGTCGTGCCGCGACCTTCGGACAGGGTAGTGCCCTCAAGCAGAACCGTGCCGGGGAAACATCGCGCCATGTTCAGGCTGGACGCGTTCGGGCTGGGGTTGATCCAACTGATCTCAAGCAGCGGCCAGCCATAGCCCGGCGCGGCGTCGGGATCGTATCCTGTCATAGGGATCACCTTCAGGTCCACATCCAACCGCTTCAGCGCCACCCACCATTTTGCTATCTCGCCAGGGGTCAGGCCGTGGCGCATCAGCATCGGCCCTGCGCCAACAAAGCTCTCCCATCCCGGTTCGAGAATCGTGCCTTCGGCGGGTCTGCCGGCGGGGTTGGGCCGATCCAGCACCCAGATGCTCTTTTTGTGAGCGGCGCACGCCTCGATCATGTAGGTTAGAGTAGTAATAAAAGTGTAGATTCGTGTGCCGATATCCTGCAAATCCACCAGCAGAACATCGAACGTCTCCATCATCTCATCAGTCGGCCGGCGGACATCGCCGTAGAGGCTGAAGACGGGGATACCGTAACGCGCGTCGACGAAATCGCCGGACTCGACCATATTGTCCTGCTTATCGCCGAGCATGCCGTGCTGCGGGCCGAACGCCGAGGTGATCTTGACCTGCGGGCATTTCATCAGCACATCCAGCGTATGCCGACAATCCCTCGTCACCGAGGCCGGATGCCCCAAAACCGCCACCCGTCGCCCCTGTAGGGCATTCTGCGCAGCCGAGTTACGCAGCAGTTCATCTATTCCCAGGTTCATACAGCCAACTTAACTATCACAAACTCAGGTTCCTGCTTTTTTCGATGTCCGATTGCCGGTGTTCGAAGCCCGACCGGACAATGTTGCTTTTTCTATTCCGCTATTATCTCGTTATTTTCAGGTTTTCGCACTGTCGCAGCCTTTGACTATATCCAACGGATTAAAGCCCACCTTCCTCCTGCTTTACGCCGCATACTTTCCAATCTCTGCCTGGCCTGCATAATTTAATCCGTGAGTAGCGAAATGTGTTGCCCCTGAGCACGAACTTCACCCTCACCTCGACCTGTTTTGGCGATAACCAAACCGGCGAGTAGACGGTATACCACAAAATATCGTGTTTTTTGTCGTACTTTGCAAGGAGTCTGGCGGTTTGTTTGGACATTTCATATCCGTTCCACCCCCCAGGTCCCTCGCGCAGCGTATATTTCACCGCCTTTTTCGGCTTGCCGTGATGCAACTGCTGAACCCACTGCCAGGCTACCCTCTCCGCAGGCACCGGCTGTGAATATCTCCACCCAATCCACGTCACCAACCATACCAGGCCGATAATCGACGCCGCGACCACCATCTTTCGCTGCCAGGGCTTTATTCCGCCTCCTGCATCCCGGCTGCTATGCCGACCGCACATCCACGTGAAGCCCATCACAGTGGCAGCCGACATTAAAATCGCGCTCCACCAGAAAGGCACGTTATAGTTTACCACCCCAAGCCTCGGAAAACTGAGCTGGTCATTTGAATACATATATCCGCCCAGCGCCGTCCCCACAATCGCCGCCAATCCCTGCACCGCACCAACCGCGCCCAAAACCTCTCCGCGCCTGTCCGCAGACGTAGCAGATGCCACCAGCGCCATCCACGCCGGAAACGCCACCGTAAAGCCCAAACCTATCGCGATCCCGGCAAGCCCGGCCAGAAGAGTGCTTCGGAATAACGCCAGCACCCACAACGCCATTGCGCTCGCAAATAACCCCCAGCACACCGCCACACACCGGCCATATTTGTCTCCAAGCCTGCCCAGCGGAACCGCAAAGATGCCCATCGCCGCCGCCACCGGAGCCACAGCCAGCCCAAACGCCGTCTCACTCAGATCCAGATGCTGAACAGCATACAGCTTCACCACCGGCATAAGCGTGCCTATCCCCAAAAACGTTACACACGCCACCGCCAGCATATCCGGCACGTCCTTGAAGCCCCGCAGGATGCTCGATAACTTGAACTCCTTCGGCTGCTCTTCAAGAGTGGTCAGTTCAACGTGGTCATGAATGGGAGTAGGCTCGACGCGAGCGCCGCCGATCTTTTTGGGCAGCAGCGCCGCCATAATAATCACGCTGCCGATCAACAACGCTGAAACGAGGTAAAATGATGCAAGATACGAATGAAAAACCTGATTAACCAGCCCGCCGAAGAGAAACCCAAGGGCGATGCCGCTCATATAAGTCACATTGAGCATGCTCATCGCCGCACTGTGGTGCTCCTCTTCGACCACATCCCCCACAGCCGCAAAGGCGTTTATCCACAGCGCGCCGCTGCCCAGGCCGTCTATGGCCTTCAAAATCAGCAGGCCATAGATCGCAAACGGCCCGTGTAGTTTGATCGTAAGAAACGCCGTCACCGCCGTCACCGCAGGGCCGATAATCAGAAGCGGCTTTCGACCGATTCTATCCCCCAGCGCGCCAAACCACGGCCTGGAAAGCGCCTCAGTCAACAAAAAAGTGCTGATGACTATTCCCAGCGCCGCCTGTTGTTTGAGCACAAAGGAGACATACATCGGAAGTGCGGATAAATTGAGGATGGCGTAGGCAAGCTCGGCAAGCGTAGCCGCCGCTCCAAGACTCAGCAGCGAACGATACTTGCGCACAAACCCGACAATAACAGATGCGCTTAAAGCCAAACCCGCCTCTTTTAGACAAAATGAGGGCGAGATATTTCGGCCCAGCCTCAACGACCGATAACCTGCCTATCTCGCCCTTGATAGTTAGTCGATTGTTACTTCACAGCCAGCATCGCTGGAGCGATAGATACCGTCGATAATCTTAATGACGTTCAACGCCTGCTCACCGGTGACCGGCACTTCAGTGTCGTCTCGGATAGCGTCGTAAAACGCTCTCATCTCGCACTCGTATATATTAGGCTGCTTCAGCCCGGTAGGCGTGGTATCGGTCAGAGTCCCGTGCTTCTCGCCGTAGATCTCCAGCGGCGCGGTCTGCGCTCCGCCCTGGGTTCCGATAAACGTCGTGGTGAACTTGTCTTCCTTGATGTTAGCAGCAAAGCTTGACTCTATAACAAGGCTGGCGCCGTTGTCGAGTCTCACGAACCCCGCAGCATAGTCCTCAACGGTGTAGTTCTCCCAGTCCCACTGACCGAGATTGCCCACATGCCCCGGCTCCTTGCCGATATTGGTGTATGTGTTGCCAGACGCCGCAATCGGTTTCGGGTTGCCAAGCAGATACATCGTGAAGTCAAGGATATGTACCCCGATGTCGATGAGCGGCCCGCCGCCCTGCTTCTCTTTATTGATAAAGACGCCCCATCCCGGAATACCTCTGCGTCGCATAGCCCATACGCGGGCCATAAAGACGTCGCCAAGTTCGCCGGCGTCGATGAATCTCTTCAGAGCCACCACGTCCTGGTTCCATCTCCAGCACTGCGCCACCATGAACTTCTTGCCGGACTGTTCAGCCGCATCCACCATAGCCTTGCCTTCCGCAGGATTGCGCCCTATCGGTTTCTCGCAAAGCACGTGTTTGCCGGCTTTAAGAGCATCCACGGTCGGGTCCATGTGTACGTCATTTGGGGTACAAATATGCACCGCGTCGATTTCCGGCATCTCAAGCAGTTTGCGATAATCCTCAAATTTATGAGACACGTTCCATCGCTCCGCAGAGTTATTCAGCGCCTCCGGATTAATGTCACATACCGCCAATACGTTCACATCCGGCAGCTTTTCAAGTGCCGGCAGGTGGGCGCCGTTCGCTATGCCACCAGTCCCGATAATGCCTACGTTGAAAGTTTTCAAATCATTGCCCCTTTCTTATACAGGTTAACCTTTCACCACTCCCAGCGGACGCACTCTTGCCACCAGCCTGGAAATGTTTGCTCCGGCGCAAGTCTCCACAACATCTGCCGCGTCTTTATACGCATAAGAAGCCTCTTCAGCCAGCGTATCGCGGCCCTTCGCCCTTACTACAATTCCCCGTCGAGCCAATTCTTCCTGCACATCTTTGCCCTTCATCCGCTTAATTGCAGCGTGTCTGCTCATAAGCCTGCCCGCTCCGTGACAAGTTGAGCCAAAAGTCTGCTTCATCGCAGTCTCGGTGCCCGCAAGCAGGAAGGAATATCTCCCCATATCCCCCGGCACCATCACCGGCTGGCCGAACTCTCGATATTCCGCCGGAATCTGTGCATGCCCCGGCCCAAATGCCCGGGTGGCTCCTTTTCGGTGGACGCATAGCTTTCTCAGCCTGCCGTCCACCTCATGTTCCTCAATTTTCGCTATGTTATGAGCGACGTCATACACCTGACGCATTCCGAGTTTATGTGCGCCCGCGCCCATTATTCGCTCGCAGCTCTCCCTCACCCAATGCGCTATAGCCTGCCTGTTCGCCCAGGCAAAATTGGCCGCACACGCCATCGTCCCTAAATATTCCTGACCTTCCGGCGACTTTACCGGCGCACACGCAAGTTGCCTGTCAGGTAAATCCAGCTCATATTTTACAACAGCCTTCTGCATCACCCGCAGGCTGTCCTCGCAGACCTGGTGGCCAAATCCACGGCTGCCGGTGTGTATCATCACTGTGATCTGGCCGACCTCCGTAATTCCGAACGCCTGCGCTATAGCCTCATCGAATATCTCATCGACCGCCTGGATTTCAAGAAAGTGATTCCCCGACCCCAGCGTTCCCAACTGCGGCCGACCCCGCTTAATTGCCTCCGCCGACACCGCCTCCGGCGTCGCGTTTTCCAGACAACCCTGCTGTTCGCTGACCTCCAAATCCTCCGGCCAGCCGATGCCGCGCTCGATCATCCACTTCGCGCCCTTGCGCATCACCTGTTTAAGCTCTTTTTCGTCGACTCTCAGGTTTCCTTCGCCGCCGACCCCAACAGGGATATTAAGATAAAACTGATCCGCCAAATCCCGCACTTTGCCTTCGATGTCGGCCACGGTCAGATCAGTGCGCAGCAGACGGACGCCACAATTTATATCGTAACCCACGCCGCCCGGAGATACAACCCCTTCTTCCAAATCCATCGCGGCCACCCCGCCGATAGGAAAGCCATATCCCCAGTGAATATCAGGCATAGCCATCGATTTGCCGACTATACCCGGCAAAAATGCCACGTTCGCCACCTGTTCCGCCGCCTGGTCGCTGCGGATATGTTCTATCATCGCCCTTGTGGCATAGATCACGCCGTCGGTTCTCATCCCCGGTTTATATGATTTCGGGATCCTCCAACGAAAGTCATCGATTTTTTCAAGGGGGCCGGACCACTCAGCCATCTTTTCGCCTCCTGATACTTTTTCGCTATAATGCAGGCCGGTGAGGTTATACCCTTCGTTAGCGCATAGTCCGACAACTATCGCAGCGGTCGTGTTTGCCTGCGTGCAATTCGCCGCAGGAACTGCACGGTTTGTAGCCCTCTTTAATTTTTGCCATCTTCAATTGCTTGCTTGTGATTATCGCCTGCTTTATTCTGCGCGAAAGCTCTTCGGATTTACACGCCGCCGCCGCTTCCTCCGCCGCATTTATATCAGATTCGTCCAATTCGATTGAATCGACCGCAACTGAGCGTTCGTCATCCTGTTTTGACTGCTCAAGTTTACGAAATCCCCGCGCCTTGAAGTGGATATCCTTTATGACCTCTTTACCTAACGCGGCGTTGAGTTTTTGGAGAATCATCGGTTTGTGCAAAGTAAGCTCGGCGGACCACATGCTGTTTTTGCAGCAGACGAATATTACCCCTTCGCGCACGCCATCCGCCCGGCTGGATGCGGCTATTTGCGGGCCTACCACCTGCGCCCATTTCTCGATGGCTTTCTGCTCTAAAAGCCTTCCGCGCAAATCCAGGTTTTGAAGGGTATGTTGGAGCACCGTGCTGATATCCGCGGCGCTCTTTTTATATCCTCTGCTCATTTTCGAGTCACCTTCGCGGCTTCCACCTCAAAGACCGCGGCCCTGTCGAGAGCCCGCCGGCTTACGTCTGAAAGATGCGTAGTAGTAACTAATGTCTGACACGAGCTTGTAAAATCCAATATCCTCTGCCTGCGCATCTCGTCGAGTTCGGCCATCACATCGTCCAGCAATACAACAGGGTTCTCCTTTGCAGCCTCATAAATCAGGCCGATTTCAGCCAGTTTCAGAGCTATCGCCGCTGTCCGCTGTTGCCCTTGTGATGCGAATTCCCTGGCGGCCATCCCGTTGATATTTATAGTAAAATCATCTCTGTGCGGCCCGGAGTGCGTAGTTGCCCGGCCCATATCGATCTCCCGCTTTGCTGCCAGCGTCTGCCCGTGTATTCTGGTAATATCCTGCTCCGTGTCGTTTATAGAGATATCCAGGTTAGGTTTGTAAGCTATTTCCAACTGCTCCTGATTATCCGTCAGCATCGAATACATATTGCCTGCGGATGTCGCCAGCATATTGATATATTCGGCGCGCCGCGCCGTCACCGAGGCTCCGTACATCGCCAACTGAGTATCCCACATATCCAGCCCGGAAATAGATGTGCGTTCGTATTTTATCTCTTTTAGCAGGTTATTTCTCTGATCCAGCACCCGCTTATATCTGCCAAGCGCATATACATACTGCGGGCTGATCTGTGATATTTCAAGGTTAAGAAATCTGCGGCGCTTCGACGGTTCCCCTCTCACCATCTCTATATCCGAGCCGCTGAATATCACTGCGTTAAGCTGGCCTACTATGTCCCCGATTTTCGGATGTTTGACCGTGTTGATCTTGACAATCTTTTTCTGCGTTCTACCCAGGTCTATTTCCACAGTCACATTATTACGCTCAGATCGCACCAGATCAGCCGTTACCCTGAAGTAATCCTCGCCGAGCTTAATCATATCCATATCCCGCGAGGTTCTATGCGACTTACTCGTAGCCAGAAGATATATAGCCTCAAGCACTGCGCTCTTACCCTGCGCGTTCCTGCCCACGAGCACATTCAGCCCTTCGGACGGCTCAAAGGACAATGACTCATAATTCCGAAAATTAGAAAGGCGCAGCGAAGATATATACATCCTTATTATTATACTTAATATAGTAGTGGTAGTAATAATGGGTGTGGATGCTGTGGATAATGGGTATAATCCTTCTCACGTCCAGCTTGATGCTGGTTGTGGATACTGTTGGGTATATTATACTGTTGGGCTTAATTCTCATGTGGACAAAGCCTCACTTACTAACAACCCAACAGTCCACAGTCCGCATCAAATGTTATTCCACAGCTTATCCAAGAGGGCATTCAACAGCTTTTGCCCAACACCGCATCGTAGATTATTTTAGAAATTCGTCCTATGGTAATCCCAGCTTCACCCAGCGACGGCGCCCCCTGCGTAAACACAGCGATCGAGTAGCAAAAATCCTCGGTTGTGACTATCCCGAAGTCGTTTACGGCGTCGTTGACCTGTCCGGTCTTATTGGCGAGCACCTCTTCAGGAAGCAACAGGCCCAGTTTTGTGAACTGCTGTGCGCGCAGGATATCGTGCAGCAATTCGTCCCATTTTTCGCCCAACAATTCCCGCCGTGCCACTTTCGCCAGAAGCTCGGCCCCCTCCTTTGCGACAATAATATTGTCCCGCCCGGCGGTAATCGCCTCCCAGTCGTACATTTTGCGCTGCAGCCTGGTCTTTGTGAACCCGAACGAATCCAGCGTCCTGTTTACTTTCTCCAGCCCCACCGTGTCTATGACAAGGTTGGTGGCAGTATTGTCGCTGACTATTATCATCAGGGTCAGCAGGTCTTTGAAAGTCACCTCAATGCCGTCGTGCAGATGCGACAGCACGCCGGAGCCGTCGCATTTACTCCGTCGGGTTATTTGAAAACGGGATTCAAGGTCGATCTCGCCGTCGCGAGCCTGTCTTAGGGCCTCGACAAGGATTGGAACTTTTATTGTACTGGCGGAGCTGATGACGGCGTCAGCGTTATATGCGAAATCGAATCCTCCGCGCACATCTCGCACACAGACTGAGACAGTTCCGCCGCAGGACTTAGCAAGACCGTCAATCGCGTGTGTTATCTCCTGCATCTCGCTATAACCTCGTCGTATATCAGCCTGGAGATTTTGGCTATGGTCAGGGTGGCTTCCGTATGCGACTGCCAGCCCACGGTGGTGACGCAAATAGAGTAGCTGAAATCATCCGTCCACAGCATTCCGGAGTCGTGCATAACGTGCTCTATTCCTCCAGGTTTATTGGCCACACAGACATCATCCGGCAAGTATAGCCTCAGCAGGGTCTTGCTGCACGTTCGGCTCATTATCTCAAGTGCAAGCTCATCGGCCTCTCCGCCTGCCGCCTGTTTGCAGTATATCCTTTTACACAGGTCTGCAATCTCGCCCGCCGTGATCCAGTTGTACAGTCCGCGGTTCATTCCTTCATAGTCGTATATCTTTCGCTGGACCTCGGTTCCCGTGTAGCCGAAGCTGCGCATAGTATTGGAAATAGCTTCCGGGGTGAGGTAATCGATGAGCATATTTGTGGCGTGGTTGTCGCTGACGGTTATCATAAGCAGCATCAGGTCTTCGTAGCTGAGCTTTGTGCCTGGGGTCATATATCGCAGCAGCCCCGAACCCGGCGCCCGGCCTTCTGCTTCCAGCACAAACTCCATATCCCGCGTAGCACTCCCATCGGTCAGCCTCTTGCATGCCTCGACCAGCACCGGGACCTTAATGACGCTCGCCGACCATACCCGCTCGGTGTCGTTATAAGAATAATCGAAAGCGTTGTTGATGTTGCGCACCGCAACCGACACACAGCCGCCCAGCCCGGCAGCCAACACGTTTATCTCAGATCTGATATCTCGCATAATTCAGCCCTCCGTGCATAAGTTAGCACAACCACCGGCTGGCTGCAATAGGCCGGGGGAGAAGGGAAAACGCGAAAGCGCGAAAAAGGGCGAAAGCTAGAAAATAACGCGTATAGAATAGGTGATTGGCGCAATGACCATGCCTCTGTACCGGCCTTGTTCTGGCTATAAGGGAAGGGAAAACGCGAAAGCGCGAAAAGGGCGAAATCCAGAAATAGTGATATGGCATCGTAATAAGGAAGCCTGAGGAGACTTGATCGGACTTCGAACCTCGGATATCGGACATCGAAAAAAGCAGATTTCTCACTTCGTTCGAAATGACAGGGTGGGTGCTTGAAATGACAGGGTGAGTGGGCGATATGACGGGGTGGGTGCTCGAAATGACATATTAATGGCGCAGGATGACGCGAATCGGGTGGCGTATATTTAATTAACTTTATCCGGAGGGACAGATGAGTATCGCTCAGGTGTTTGCGACTTGTTTATTATCGATATTTCTTTGCGCCGGCGCGTTTGCTGCTGAGGTCACTGTAAAGGATTTCGGGGCTGTTGGGGATGGAAAAACTGACGACACCGCCGCTATCCAGGCCACGCTGGATAAAGCAGCGGAGACACAACGAGGCGGCGTGGCGGTTCTGCCGGCAGGGGAATATCGGGTCACTGACACCCTGAAAATAAAAGCGTGCCTGTTGAAGGGCCTGGACGCGGGCGCGTGGCCGTCGGATCGCGCGCCGATGCCTACCCTGCGTGTCGACCACACTAAAGGCCCGGGCGTCATAGCAGAACACGCGGCATCCATCCACGGCATCAACTTCGAATACGATCATAAAGGAGAAGAGGCTCGCAAGTTCGGCCCCACCATATTGCTCTCCGGCATCGGCATATCGCTTACCAACCTGCGCATAAGCCAGCCTTATGAGGCTATTATGGCGGACGGCAAAACCAACATCGGTCGGCTGAATATAGAAAACGTTTTCATAATTTCCGCTCGCAAATGCGGGGTATATGTGACCAACACCTACGACATACCCACCCTTCGCAATATCGAGGTCTGGAACCCCGACGCCTATTCTCAAACGAACTGCGTAGGTTTCAAGCTCGGCAAAAACGATGAGATCAGAATGGATAGCTGCTTTGCATTCGCCTGCCAGATCGGGTTTTTGTTTGTAAAAGAGAAGGACGGGGCCACGTGGGGCGGTATGAACGGCTGCTCGGTGGATTTCTCGGTTTTTGGAGTTGTGGTAGAAGAAGTCAATTCACTGAGGATAACAGGCGGGTGTCTCTGGGCGCACGCAACGTCATTGAAAACCACCGGCCCAGGCAGGGTTATGGTGTCGGGGGTGGATTTGAGATCAAACGGGGATGCGTCACTGGTCGTCGACGACTGCTCCAGCTTGACTGTAACCGGCTGCAATCTTGGTAAATCAGCAGCAGACTGGCCTAATGTGCCTGCGGCAAAAATCAACGGCGGCAAAAGTGTGCTGCTTAACGGAAACACTTTCGATGATAATGGGCCAGGGGTTGTGATAGACCCAAAAGCGACGTATTTTTCGATAACCAACAACCTCTTCCAGCCCTCGAGATTCGATGCGATCACCGACAACTCCGGCTCAGACGCAAAAAAGATTATATCGGGGAATCTGATAGAAAAGACGGAGGAGAAGCAAAAATCGTAGCGTCTTATCCCGTCATCCTGCGCGAAGTCTATGATAGGCGGCAATCTCCGAATTGCCGCCTCATAACCCGCTGTAAACGCAACCAGGCCCGGATAGAAACCCTGCGCCCTCACCATAACATTCTCGCTCTATTTCTGGCTTTCGCCTCTTTCGCGCTTTCGCGTTTCCCTTAACCCCTTCCTGCAGCCCCTTCTCCTTGACACTACCTTTGCGCGTATTTATAATCAGCCTTAGAAGTATCAACTTTGGCCGCGCTTGACGGAACTTGCCTGCGGGCGGTTCCGTTTTCGTTGACCTGATAATATCTCGCAGTAACTTTTTGATGGGAGCCGAACAATGTCCGATCGCCGTTACGATTTTTCCGAAATCGAGAAGAAGTGGCAGCTTAAATGGAAGCAGGTCGATTTATTCAGAACCGAGGACTCGACCGACAAGCCGAAATTCTACGGTTTAGACTTCTTCCCATACCCCTCCGGCGCGGGTTTATCTGTCGGGCATTGCAGAAATTATATCCCCACTGATGTCGCCTGTCGTTATCGCCGAATGAAGGGCTATAACGTGCTGCACCCGATGGGGTGGGATGCATTCGGGTTGCCGGCCGAAAACGAGGCCATAAATAAGAAGAGCCACCCGAAAAAGACGGTGCCGGAATACGTGGCCACCTATAAACGCCAGATGGATCTGGTAGGCATAGGCTATGACTGGTCCCGCGAGATCAATTCCTCACATCCTGATTATTATAAATGGACCCAGTGGATATTTTTGTTGCTTTACAAGCGCGGGCTGGCTTATCGATCCCTTGCCCCGGCGAACTGGTGTCCGACCTGTGCGACGGTGCTTGCAAACGAGGAAGTCGCCGACGGTCGGTGCTGGCGATGCGATAACTATATTGAGAAAAAAGACCTGCCGCAGTGGTTCTTCAGAATCACCAAATACGCAGATCGATTAATCGATGACCTCGACACCATCGACTGGCCGGAGTCGATCAAGGCTATGCAGCGCAACTGGATCGGCCGCAGCGAGGGCGCCGACGTGGTTTTCCACTCTGAACAGGGCGACGAGATCGTTGTCTACACCACCCGCCCCGACACGCTCTGGGGTGCGACGTTTATGGTTTTGGCCCCTGAGCACCCGTTGGTCGACAAGCTCACCACCGCTGATAAGAAAGCTGAAGTCGAGGCATATCGCAAGCAGGCCCAGCGACAGAGCGCGATAGAGCGACAATCGACAGACAAAGAAAAAACAGGCGTCTTCACCGGCGCTTATGCCATCAACCCCGTCAACGACGAGAAAATCCCGATCTGGATCGCGGATTATATTATGATGGGCTACGGAACCGGGGCGATTATGGCGGTTCCCGCTCATGACGAGCGCGACTTCGCGTTTGCCCGCAAGTTCGGGATAAAGATAATCCCGGTTATTCGTCACCCGGAAGCGCCGGCGGATTATGCTGTCGACGAGTCGGAAGAGTGGGGCGGATACACTTTCCATCCGGAATACGGGGATATGTTCAACTCCGGCGAGTTCACCGGCACAATAGGCGCAAACGGCTGCGCCAAGAAGAAAGTCACCGGATGGCTGGCCGAAAAGGGCAAGGGCAAGGCCTCGGTTAATTATAAACTGCGCGACTGGTTGATCAGCCGCCAGCGTTACTGGGGGGCGCCGATTCCCATTATCCACTGCCCGAACTGCGGCGAGGTTGCGGTTCCGGAGCAGGATTTGCCCGTTGTGTTGCCGGATGTGGAGAACTATCAGCCCAGCGCGTCCGGTGAATCGCCGCTTGCTAACATATCCGAATTTGTGAACGTCACCTGCCCAAAATGCGGCGGCCCGGCTAAGCGGGAGACTGACACTATGGGCGGGTTCGCCTGTTCGAGCTGGTATTTCCTGCGCTATGTCAGCCCGCATCTCGACACGGCTGCGTTTGATGAGGCGCTTGCCGCATATTGGCTGCCCGTAGATTTGTATGTCGGAGGGGCGGAGCACGCGGTTATGCACCTGCTATATGCCCGGTTCTGGACAAAGGTGCTTTATGATGAAGGCCTGATTCCATTTGTGGAGCCATTTGCCAAGCTGTTGAATCAGGGCATGGTGCTGGTCAACACGCCGCATCGCACGATGGAGGCCGCCGACGACCAACAGGATAATGACGACCAGGATCGCGACCTGATCCCGCTGTTCCCTGAGGAAATAGAGAAATACCCGGCAGACAAAGTCATTTGGAAGTTTGTGAAGATGAGCAAGTCCAAGCGCAACGTCATCACACCGGATGCTATGGCCGAGCAGTTCGGCGCGGACTCGCTGCGCACTTATGAGCTGTTCGTGGCCCCGTTTGAGGACGCCATTCAGTGGAGCGAGGACGGGATGAACGGCGCGCACCGGTTCCTGGGTCGCGTGTGGAGGCTGGTAAATGACTGGATGGGTCGATTTGATGCGGATTGGCGCTCGAAAGTCGCGCAAGAGGCCGCCGCTGACCCGAAGGCCAGGGCTTTGAGGCGAAAGACCCACCAGACCATAGAGAAAGTCAGCGCTGATATCGAGGAATTTGCTTTCAATACGGCTGTGGCTGCGTTGATGGAGTTGGTAAATGAGATGAATGCCTTCTCAGCCTCGGGCTCAACAGGGGCGGCTGCTATGTCTGAGGCCATTGAAAACCTCATCCTGCTGCTGTCACCGATCGCTCCGCACGTCGCCGATGAGCTTTGGGCTGAACTTCCGAAGCAAGGCAAGCAGGAGTTCACACTGCTTGAGGAGTGGCCGGTTAACGATGCAGAGGTCGCCAGGGCAGACGAAGTGGAGATAGTGGTGCAGGTTCTGGGCAAGATCCGCGATAAGCTCACCATTCCTGCCGATGCCGATGAAAAGACGATGGAGACGCTGGCTCTTGCCTCGGAGAAGGTCAAAGCGGACCTCGCCGGCAAGACTGTGCGCAAGGTGATTGTGGTTAAGGGGAAACTGGTCAACATCGTCGCGAATTGATCGGGAAAAGCCGACCGTCAACCGAAAAAGCAGATTTCTCACTTCGTTCGAAATGACAATAAGGTGGCGATTCGTAAATCGCCACCTATCGCGCTAAAACGACTCTCAGGAATCGCCGCCTGTCAACGCTCAATATCTGGAAATTACTCCAGATTAAGCCACTTCACTTCATCTTCCGTCAACTCGATATCAAGCGCTGCCAGCGATATCATCAACTCGCTGAGCCTCTCCGGGCCGATCAGCGGGAAGACCGGGAACGGCAGGTGCAGCAGATAAGCAAGCGCAATCTGAACCGGCAGCACGCCCTTTTCCTTCGCCAGTTTCTGTGTGCGCTCCAGCCTCTGGAAATTGTCCTCGCAATACCAGCAATCCACCATCATCGTGTCGGAGAGATCGTTTCTGTCGCCGCTGGAGAAGAAACCCTTCGCCAAACTCGACCACGACAGCAGCGGCATCTGATTTTTAGCAAACCACGCACGAGACTCAGGGTCACTGGAGGCCAGGCATCCATCCCACGGCGGGGCGACCATCCGGGCCAGGCTGAAGTTGTTGCTGACAGCAGTGAACCCGCGCTTGCCTTTGGATTTCGCGTAGGCGTTGGCTTCGTCGATTCGCTCCAATGTCCAGTTCGACCCGCCAAACGCGCGCAATTTGCCCATATCGAGTTGCTCGTTCAATACATCTACGAACTCGCCGACCGGAATCTCCGGATTATCACGATGAAGCAGATAAATATCCACATAATCCGTGTTCATCCGCTCCAAAGTCTCGTTCAACTGGGCTCGAATCGATTCGGGGTCGCAATTTGGGGTATGCGCGCCCTTCGCAAGAATCACCACGTCGTCTCGAATACCGCGATTTGATATCCACCTGCCCAAGATATAATCCGAATTGCCGTAGATATAGGCGGTGTCGAAGCAGTTGCCGCCGTTTCTGAAGTATTCATCGAACATAATTGATGCGTGAGGAAGCTGGAACTGCGCCCCTGCCAGCGTTGCGCCCTGAATCAATCGCGCCACGGGCTTGTCGAGACCCTCGATTCGACCATAGGGCATCTTCGCATCGGCCCTGCGAGCCAGCGGCCTGCGATCTATGGTCGGGTAGTTCGCAGTAGGCTGCTCGATGTCATAGGTCAAACCGATCTTGACTCGCCAGGTGTCCAGCGTGCGCATATTGCCGAGAGTGTCGTCCCAGGTTACCGCAGGCGGTTTAGCCTGACGATTGGCGATGTTTTCAGCCACCACATCCGCCTCATAAGCATAGACCCCGCGCTCCGTCTCCACGCTGACATCTTTAGGGGCCTCGCCGTCGATAGTGAGGGTCATGGCGGGTTTGTCGCCCTGCTTATCCGGGTTCCAGAAAACCGGCAGGAATATGTTCCCCTTGGTGCCGAAGACCTGCAGGGTGTTTTCCTGATTCACAGCAACCCCTGTGGCTACCTGCGCGATGATATCCCCGGGGAATCTCAGCATAGCCGTGGCATATTCATCTACCCCGGTTACACCGAGTTTGCCCATTCCCATAACTTCGATCGGCTCCACGAAATCCTTGCCGAGTGCAGCCCCTGCGATAAGCCTCGACACCGACGTGGTATAACAACCGACGTCGAGAATCCCGCCGCCGCCAAGGGCGTTGTTATAGACGCGCCATTCCGGGTCAAAGCCTGCATTGTAGCTAAAAGAAGCCTTGATCAACCTCACCTCGCCGATGGCTTTCTCTTTGATAAGCTCGACGAGCTTGGCTATCTGCGGATGGCAGCGATACATAAACGCCTCCATCAAAAAGACGTCGTTTCTCCGCGCCGCCTCGATTACCGCCATCGCGTCGGGGTAGTTGATGGTGATCGGCTTCTCGCATAGGATATGTTTTCCCGCCTCAGCCGCCTTTATCGCCCATTCGGCGTGCATTGGGTGAGGGGTGCTGATATACACCGCCTGCACGTTCGGATCGTCAAGCAGCGCCTGGTAGCTGGGATAACGGCGAGCCACATTGAACTCATCACCGAACTTATCAGCAGCCTCCTGAGTTCTACTGCCAATGGCCAATAATTCACCAGTCGCCGACGCCGCCAATCCTTTTGCGAACGTCTTTGCAATGTTGCCTGATCCTATAATTCCCCAAGCAATTTTATCGCTCATAATATTGGATCCTCCCGCGCAATCGCTGTGTGTGCTGACTATCCCACTGAGAATATCAGATCAAGCAGGCAGGGTCAACGGATACATTGGAAAAGAGGTTCTTTATAGTATAAGATTACATCTATGAACAAGCGAGATGTTGTGATAATCGGGGCAGGGCCGGCGGGGATGATGGCGGCAATCACTGCCTCTGAGAGCGGCAGACGGGTGATGCTGGTCGATAGGAACCCTCAAATCGGCCGCAAGTTGCTGTCGACGGGCAATGGGAGGTGCAACCTGACCAATGCAGAGTTGTCCATCGACCGATTCCACGGCGCCAATCCGGATTTTATAGCCGTTGTCATCAATCAGTTTGACCAAAACGATACGATGGATTTTTTCCGCAATCTCGGCTTGCTTCTGAAACAGGAGGACAACGGCCGGATTTTTCCTCGCACTAATCAGGCATCGAGCGTGATCGAAGTCTTGCGACAAAGGCTGCGCGCTAACCGGGTGGAGGTGGCTCTTGATACCCAGGTCAAGTCGATTGACAGGGATAGCAGTTGGAAAATCGGCCTGATAGATGGGCGGAGCTTCGAGGCGATTGACTTGATAATAGCCACCGGGGGTCGTGCGGCGCATCAGTTGGGGTCAACAGGGGATGGGCTGTTTTGGGCGGGAAAGCTCGGCCATAGTCTTACACCAATGTTCGCCGCACTGGTTCCGATAGAGACAGCCGAGGCCTGGCCGAAAGAGGCTGCGGGGGTCAAAATCGAGGCGCGACTGCAGGCAATATCAAAGGGACGAGTTATCGGCGAATCGACAGGAGATCTGCTGTTCACAACCTACGGCGTCTCCGGCACAGCGGTGATGGCTCTCGCGAGACCAGTAGCAATCGCACTTGCAGATGACCCTGTATCTTTGAATACAGATATGTTCTCTGAAATGACAGTATCACAACTGGATAACCTGCTTTCTGATGTGCTATCAAACGCGGCCAACACCTCTCTTGGCGAGGCTATGATCGGGATTATGCCATCGGCCTTGATCGAGATAGTGTGCAAATTGGCAGAATTGGACTGCGCTCAAAAGGCGGCTCAAGTAACGGATAAACAGCGCGCGCAGTTGACAGGCGTGATGAAAAACCTGACCCTGACGGTCGCTAAATTGAGGCCGTATAAGGAAGCGCAAGTAACCGCCGGCGGGGTGGACTGTGCCGAAATCGACCCGCAGACAATGGGATCGAAACTTCACGATAATCTATACTTCGCCGGGGAGATAGCAGACGTCGACGCCGACTCCGGCGGCTTCAACCTCCAATGGGCGTGGTCAAGCGGCCGAGTGGCGGGGAGGATGGGGAAATCGAAAGAAATGGCCACTGCTTAATACAGCGGAAAAGAAAATAGTCACTTATGTCACGCAACATCGCTATTTCCGCTTCGAGAACGCTAAGCTTCTCTCGCAGCAAAGCGTTCCCCTCTATTAGTTCTTCGCGTGTTTTAGTGTCCACGCATACAACTTAGGCAGCATCAGTAAAAGTACCTGCACATTATTAGTGAAAATCTAACTTTTTTCAGAATCTCACGAAGAGTGAGCTGTTACGTCTCCCCTGGTTGGACGAATCTAGAACTCTTCTGGCTCAGGCGGCGCAGTTCGGCTCTCCTGCATATATTCAGTAACAGTAATGACCACCTCCCTCACAATGGAGTTGCAGTTTCTGAATTCTATGAGATCCAGCGCCGCGTCCCCATATTGTCTTATGGCATCGCTAATAAGCGCGTGTATAAACGATTGGGTAGCGCCAGTCACATTGCAAAAATCCAATGTGATTTCGCGTCCCTCCTTGATTGCCGGCAGGATATGACCAAGCCTGATTTCACGCGCAGTATCCTTGTTTTCAGCAAATGTTCCGATAATGTCTTTCATATAGACAGTAGACATCTTTAACCATCCCTACTATGTGAAACGCGGCTTTTTATAACGTTCCTTTTTTCGTTCCTTGAGTGCTCGGGTGTACGCATCACGAATTACTGACAACAGTGCAGTAAACTCTACCGTTTGATCCAGAGATATATCTATACCGACCAGAGTGCCGTGGAAGTAAGGCGCCGAATTAGTTTCTGCATGCCTGTCCTGACCAGGGTCTGCGTGCAATCGAGGAAAACCTTTTGTTCTCTTGTCCCGCTTTAACAGCTTATAAAGCCCATTACCGCTGTAGAGGACGAAATAGTCACGAGCAACCATTGCCATAGACTTAATAAAGAATAGCCCTGCTCCAGCATTGGATTCAGTTCCGCCTTCACGTTTTGTTGTTCCTGTGATGCCAGGGAGGAGCGCTAAACGAATCGCTTCAATATCAGATTGAGTTTGCCATGAACGGCTGATTGACTGCCTAATGCCTATCCCTGCATCGCAAATCCCAAGACGGACGACATTTTGAGAAGGATAGTATTGAGCAGCCACGAAAGCACCATTCACAGCATTTGAGTGTTCCAGAACATTGCGAACTAGCTCTCCTACAGTATATTTGATGGCGTCAGATTGCTCAGGACAGAGATGCAACAGAGGAATCATATCCGTGATGAACTTACTTTGTTCCTCCTGGGTACGTATTTGCGTAAGGGGAATAAAGCGTCCGGCGGATTCGTGCTCAGTGATTGCATAGGGCGAATCCTTACCAAGAATTTTGAATAGGCCCATTCGGTCAAGGTAGTGCCCGGATTTAGCGGTGATTTCGTCGATAGTAATTCTATCGGCGCTGACAGTTCGGCTAATTGCAGCGATCATGGTTAAGATAACCGGGTGGACATTCACCCATTTGCTGTGAGTGGCGATTTCAAGCCTGTCAATCTGCTCGCCATCGAAACGTCTCAAGAAAGACTCGAAATTTCGGAGATAATCAGCATTTGAAAGGAATAGCTTCATATCTGGATTGTACCGGTAGAGCGTGATTTTGTCAATATACGTTCTACCGGGTATGAGCTCACTCTTAATAAGCATTATTCACTGAGTGGCAATGTCCTCTGCAGTGTGAATGGTAAGATGGTGGAGTGAAGGAGATCGGTGGTTAGCCAGAAGCTCATATCCTTCCCGCAGGTATTGACCAGATTGATTTTGGCTTCGGCCATCATGCATTGCAATTGCACGATAGCCGAACTTTTTGTTATCCAGCAGGTTACCCCTAGCCCACCTTCGCTCCCATTCTTTTGAATGCGCCGGCCAGGACCTCAATCATATCCTCGACTTCTGAGATGACCCTCGGCGAGGATGGGTTTATCGCCAGTTTGTCGGGTTGGAACCAGTGGCGGCGGTGGGTTTTCATCAGATCCTTGCACAGCTCCGGTGAAAGTCGCACTCCACGGCCGAAGTTGACCTGTATCTGGTTGCGGAAAAGTGTGATCGACTCAATACCAAGCTCATAACAGCGCAGTCTAAGTCGCAGCATCGCCAGCATATTCCAGACGACTCGCGGCGGGTCGCCGAAACGGTCCTCCAGTTCCTCCTGCACCGCCTGAACCTCGGAGGCCGATTTGACTGCGGCCATCTTCTTATAAAAGAGTATCCTCTGCGCCTCGACGGGCATATAACTCTGCGGGATAAACGCATCGACCGGCAGCTCGACCGGCGGCAGTTGGATCTCCTCGACCTCTTCGCCCCTCAGTTCCTTGACGGCCTCATTGAGCAGCCTGCAATATAAATCGAAGCCGACCGCAGACATCTGCCCGCTCTGTTCGGCCCCGAGCAAATTGCCCGCGCCGCGAATTTCGAGGTCGCGCATAGCGATTCTGTAACCGCTGCCGAAATTTGTGAACTCACGAATCGCATCAAGCCGCTTTTCAGCCACTTCAGTCAACATCTTATCGGGCCGATACAGCAAATAAGCGTAAGCCTGCCTGTCCGATCTACCGACCCTGCCGCGAAGCTGGTAAAGCTGCGCGAGGCCTAGTTTGTCGGCATCGTTTACGATGATGGTATTCGCGTTCGGGATGTCCAGGCCGCTTTCGATAATAGTCGTGCAGACCAGCACATCGAACTTGTGCTCGTAAAAGTCCATCATCACACGCTCAAGTTCGCTCTCAGACATCTGCCCGTGGCCGACGTCTACCCTGGCATAAGGCACCAATTTCTGCACCTGATCGGCGACGTGGCCGATGTTCTCCACTCTGTTATGCAGGAAGAAAACCTGCCCGCCCCTGTCCAGCTCCCGCACAATCGCGTCGCGGACTACCCGCGCCTCCGCCTCCCTGACCATAGTCTTGATAGGCATTCGCCCCTCCGGCGGGTCGTTAATTATACTCATATCCCGAATGCCGGAAAGGGACATATGCAGCGTGCGCGGGATTGGCGTGGCGGTCATAGTCAGCGCATCGACCGATTTGCGCAACTGCTTGAGCTTCTCCTTGTGCTTGACCCCGAAACGCTGTTCCTCGTCGACCACGATCAAGCCAAGGTCCTTAAACTCCACGTCTTTGCTGAGCAACCTGTGAGTGCCGATGACGATATCCACCGTGCCGTATTTCAGCCCCTCGATGGTCGCCTTCTGCTCTTTTGGAGTGCGGAAACGGGAGAGCAGTTCGATTTTAATCGGAAACGCGGCAAGGCGCTCAGAGAATGTATTAAAATGCTGCTGTGCAAGAACCGTAGTCGGGCACAGAATCGCGACCTGTTTCCCATCAGAGACCACCTTAAACGCAGCCCTGATAGCCACCTCGGTTTTGCCGTAGCCGACATCCCCGCAGATCAATCGATCCATCGGTTTGGCGTGTTCGAGGTCTTTTTTCACCTCATAAATGGCGCCGAGCTGGTCTGGGGTTTCGTTAAACGGAAACGCCGACTCCATCTCTTGCTGCCACGGTGTATCCGGGCCATAGGAATATCCCCCAAGCGCCTGTCGCCACGCATAAAGTTCCACAAGCTCCCGCGCCATCTCCTGAACAGCTTTTTTCACACGCGCTGTTGTGCGTGACCATTCGCTGCCGCCGAGTCGATGAACCGTAGGCGGAACACCCTCCCCGCCGATGTATTTCTGCACCCGGTCGATCTGGTCGCTCGGCACATACAGCTTGTCGTTCGCGGCGTACTCCAACAGCAGATATTCACGCTCGACCTTGCCTGTTTTGAGTCTGGTGATGCCGCGATAGAACCCTATGCCGTGGCTTATATGGACCACATAATCCCCTTCTTTGAGGTCCAGAACGCTGGAGATGGGAATACCCTCATGAGAGGTCTTGCGCGCACGATGCAGCCGCGGCGCTCCGAATATCTCAGAATCCGTTATAACCACAAACCCTGCTTCGATGAGCTTGTATCCCGTGCGAAGAGGAGACTGCGCGACCAATACAGAGCCGGTGTTTGGGAACTGCGAGTTGTCCATCTGCAAATCGTCGATGGAAATGCCCATAATGCCGTATTCAGTCAGGATCTCCAGCATTCTCTTAGACTGATTTGAGGCCAGCACCACAATCTGATCGTTGCCGAGCCAGGTCTTGATTTGATCCATAGCTGCTTCGATCTGACTGGCGAATGAGTCCATCGGCTGAGACTCAATCGAGATTTCCACATCGGACCGCGCCCAGGAGATCGGTCTGGGCAGCAAAGTCAGAGTAACGCCCTGGTGCTCAGATAGCGCATGTTTGATCGCAGGTTCAAATTTTATATGCTGACGTAGTTTATTTGCCAGAAGAAGCCCCTTGCTCGCACGATTGATCGAGGTTTCGACCATCTTGGACTCGTGCTGCTCCCAGTGGGATTTGATCTGCATCGGCTCGTCGAGGACGATTATCGTCTCCTGCGGCAGATAATCGAAAATAGAGCGCTCCTCTGGGTGCAGATATGGCAGATAAAACTCGACTTCATCGAAGTAGGCCTGATTTTGGATTTTGGTTATATCATCTTCGACCTTGTCTGTGAGGCGTTTTATGGCCTCGCGGTCGTCTTTCAAACCCAGAATCTGAGCATCAAGCTCTTTTCGGATTTTGTCAGCGGCCGCATCGGCGATCTCCGGGCTGATTAGCACTTCTCTCGCAGGCAGAAGCTGCACGCGGTCGATTTTGTCTATGGAGCGCTGCGAGGCGGAGTCGAAGTGACGAATCGACTCGATCTCGTCGCCGAAAAGCTCAATTCGCAGGGGGTTGTCCTGGCCGGACGCGAATACGTCAATGATCCCACCTCTGCGGGCAAACTCGCCGTGCCGATCGACCACTTCGGTGCGCTCATAGCCCATCTTGACCAGCCGAATCGCGAGATCATCAAGGTCGACCTCGTCGCCGACCTTCAATTCCATACAATTTTCTACCAGGACCTCTTGGGGCATGGTGCGGCGCAGGGCGGCGTTTATTGGGGTGACGACGACGGACACTCTGCCCGATGCCAACGCGCTCAACACGCCCATCCTCTCCCCGATGACGCCGAAATCCGGGCCGCCTTCTTCATAAATCATAGAGTCGGACGGCGGAAAGAAGAGCACCCTGTCTTTCGGGATTCCATAAAGCGGCAAATCCTCGGCGATTCTCTCCGCCTGCTCATAGGTATAAGTTAAAAGAACAATCGGTCGCCTCAGTTGGTCAAACAGACCCGCCAGCATCCAGCCCTTTGCCGCTGCCGCAAGGCCTTCGATCTGAACCAGCCGCGCGTTATTATCAATCGCTGAAAATACATCCTGCGATTTCTGATTGCTGCGATGAAATTGTAGTAGTTTTTCGAGCATGTTTTAATTTTCAGTACACGGCCAAAAGGGACTCCGGCGACGAAGCGGGGTATGCCGAAGCCCTGAGGTTATGCAATCAATTTATGTTTTCATGGTACGGCGGCGCGTGGGGTATGTCAAGGTTATCGGTAGTGATCCTGCGCTGCCAATTTAGTCATTTGGCGCCCCAAAATATGCTCATCTTGCGCTGCCAAATATGGTCATCTTGTGCCCCCGAATATAGTCATCCTGCGCGCAGTCGCAGGATCACGTTTCTTATGTGGATTCCGCGACTACGCGCGGAATGACGAGAGGTGACGTATGCAATGACTATATGCAATCGGTGACCTTCGGTCACGCCCCGGCTGCCTGCAACCGAGGCAACAAACCTTGTCATTTCGAACGAAGTGAGAAATCTGCTTTTTTCGATGTCCGAGGTCAGATGTGCGAGGTTCGATCTGTAAACGAAGCCTTTTCCATTATTTTTCCGGCTTTCGCTTCTTTCGGGGTTTCGCGTTATTCCCTTCCCCGCCAGGCAAAAAATCTCTAAAATTCTTGTGATACGAAAACTCACCCTGCTATAATAATGCCATGGAAACTCGCACTGAACACGACCTGCTCGGCTTTCTTGAAGTACCAGTAAACGCTTACTATGGCATCCACAGCTTGCGCGCACAGACGAACTTCGATTTGTCGGGCCAACACTTGTACCCGGAGATGATTAAGGGGCTTGCCGAGGTTAAAAAAGCCTGCGCGATCGCTAATGCCCAGATCGGGAGACTGGACGAGAAGATCGCCGATGCGATCGGCAAGGCCTGCGATGAGATTATCGACGGCGGATTTATGGATCAGTTCATTACAGACCCGTTCCAAGGCGGCGCCGGAACCTCTGCTAACATGAATGTCAACGAGGTGGTGGCCAATAGAGCCATCGAACTGCTCGGCGGGAAAAAAGGCGAATATACGAAAGTGCATCCGCTTGATCATGTGAACCTGGCACAATCCACCAACGATGCTGTCCCTACAGCCATTCGCATCACGGCAATCCGCCTGCTCGACCAGGCCGCCGAAGCGATAGCTAATCTCAAGGCCGCATTTCAGGCCAAAGAGAAGGAGTTCTCTGAGATATTAAAGCTCGGCCGCACTGAGATGCAGGACGCGGTGCCGATAACCCTGGGCCAGGAGTTCGCCGCGTGGGCGAAAGCCGCCGGGCGGGATGAGCGCAGATTGCGAGATGCTGCAAAGAGCCTGTACGACGTCAACCTCGGAGGCACCGCCATTGGCACAGGGCTGAACGCACATCCGGAATATGTGGCGTGTGTGGTCGGGGTTCTAAGCGAGATTGCCGGGCTGCCGCTGGTGCAGGCGGAGGATATAATCGACGCCACCCAAAACTGCGACGCATTTGCGGAAGCGTCGGGGCTGATTAAGAGCGCGGCTGTGAACCTTGCCAAGATCGCTGCGGACTTGAGGCTGATGAGCTCGGGGCCTAGAGGAGGATTCGGGGAGATTTCATTGCCTCCTCTGCAGGCAGGCAGCTCGATAATGCCGGGCAAAGTCAACCCTGTCGCAACCGAGGTCGCAAGTCAGTGCGCATTTCAGATAATGGGCAACGACGTCGCCATTACGATCGCGGCGGCCGGAGGCCAGCTCGAATTGAACGCGTTTTTGCCGATGATATCGCACAATCTGTTCGAGTCGATCAGGCTGCTGAGCGGAGCTGCGACGCTGCTTGCCGACAAGTGCGTCAGCGGGATTATCGCCAACGAAGATAAGTGCCTGGTGCATATTGAAAACAGCTTCGCTCTGTTGACCGCACTTTCTCCGCATATCGGCTACGAAGCTGCCTCTGCGCTTGCATGTGAGGCGACTGAATCCGGTAAAACCATTCGTTGTGTTGCTTTAGAAAAAGGGCTGTTCACCGAGAAGCAGCTCGACAATATACTCTGCCCTCTCGAAATGACACGGCCGGGAATCGCAGGAGAAAATTCGTCCGGGCGCTCCTGATGGGGCGCTCGGAACAGTCCGGTTTTCCGACGTATACCTCACGTGTGTTGTGACCGCAGGAAGTAAACACTCCGCATGTATTAGGGTGATTTATTTGGGTGGGGGTGGCGATTTTCGGGTCGTCACCCTGTATGAGTTTTGATTTAATCGCCGGTTAGCGTAGAATGTAATGATGCCACCCTGCGAATTGAGGCCATTTTGACAGAAAAGAAAGACCAACCCATCAACCATAGCGGACGGGATATGACCGTCGGCAGCATCCCTCGCCACCTGATAATGTTCTCGCTGCCGATGCTGGCGGGCAATGCAATACAGACTGCCTACGGGTTCGTCAACGCGTTTTGGGTCGGCAAGAAGCTCGGCGAAGGGCCGCTCGCGGCTGTTACCAGCAGTTTTCCCGTAATATTTCTGCTGATGGCGGTCGCGATGGGTCTCACGATGGGGACGAGTATCCTTGTCGCCCAATTTGCGGGAGCCAAGGAATGGGATCGCCTGAGAAAGGTGATCCAAACCTCCACGGTGGTACTGGCGTTTGTTGGGGCGCTCTTCATGTATGTCGGGCTGGTCTTTGCGGCGGATATTATGCGGATGATGAACACCCCGCCCTCCGTCTATCCGATGGCCGTAAGTTATCTCAAAATCTATATATTGTCTATGCCGGCTATGTTCGGGTTGTTTTTAGTGGCTTCAGCGCTCAGAGGTGTTGGGGACTCAAAGACGCCGTTGTATTTTCAGGTCTCCGCTCTTCTGGCAACTGCGGTGCTGGACCCTGTTCTAATGTTCGGCTGGCTAGGGTTCCCGCGTTTCGGCCTCAACGGCACCGCTATCGCCAGTGTCGGCACTCAATGGGTGGCGGTTATAGCGTTGATGATATATCTCGCCCGCAAGAACAACATCGCGTCGCCGGATTGGCGCAGGTTATGTATTGATTGGCCGACCTGTTGGCTGATTTTCAAAATCGGTCTGCCGTCGGTTGTGCAGCAGAGTCTTGTGTCGCTGGGCATGATCTTCGTCATCACAATCATAAACGGTTTCGGCCAGGCTGCCACTGCGGCATTTGGTGTGGGGATGCGTATCGACCAGATCGCGTTTATGCCGGCGCTTACTTTCGGCGGATCAGTGTCGATGCTGGTGGGTCAGAACATAGGGGCAGGACTTACGCACCGGGCTAAACAAGTCTTCACGTGGGGCATTATCGTCTGCGGTTCGATAAGCGTAGTCTTTGCCATAGTTGCGATGACCGTGCCGCATTTGATGGTCAATATATTTCTCGACGAGCCGCAGGGTTTTGCGATAGCAGTGCATTATCTTCGCATTATGGCGATATCTTACCTGTTTTTCTCGGTGCTCTTTGTAGCAAACGGGGTGTTAAACGGCGCGGGTTACACGTTTATAACCACCATCATCTCCCTTGTCGGGCTTTATGTGGCGAGGGTGCCGCTGGCGTATTATTTGTCTAATAAAATGGGCCATGTGGAAGGCGTTTTCTACGCGATGACGATAAGCAACGCGGTGTCTATGACGCTGGCGCTGGGGTGTTATCTGTCCGGTTTCTGGAAAAAACCGATAATCAAACACCGTACTCAGCCCGAATTCACTGAGGACATAGAGCCGCTTCCTGCAATGGACTAACTTATATCAATAGAGGCGATTATGGCTGGTCTCAGTCAGACCCCATCAAGCGAGAGGGTCCACATTTCCATATTCGGCAGGCGCAATGCGGGCAAATCGAGCCTGATTAACGCGTTGACCAATCAAAACCTGGCGATAGTATCGGATGTTGCCGGCACCACAACCGACCCTGTGGCAAAATCTATGGAACTGCTGCCGATAGGGCCGGTGGTGATTACGGATACGGCGGGCATCGACGATGTCGGCGAGTTGGGCGCGATGCGAGTCGAAAAGACCCTGCGCGTGTTGGATAAGACCGACATCGCTATTCTCATAATAGAACACGGCGCACAGCCGGATAAATGGGAAGACGACCTGGCCGTCAAAATTAAGAAACGCGACATCCCGCTTCTGATTTGTGAGACCAAAATAGACAATGCGCAGGCTGATGGCGCCGCTCAGATAAAAAACTGGGCAGCAGAACGCAGTATTCTGCATATCCCCGTCAGCTCGACTACCCGCGTGGGAATCGAGCAGCTTAAGACGGCGCTCGGCGAATTGGCGCCGGAAACGGGGGCTGAGCGGGGGATAATAGGCGATCTGATCGGCGCGGGGGATATGATCGTGCTGGTGGTCCCGCTCGACAAGGCGGCTCCTAAGGGCAGGCTGATTTTGCCGCAGGTGATGACTATTCGAGATGCTCTCGACAACAATGCGATGGCGCTGACGGTGAGGGAAACCGAGTTGCGTGACTGTCTGAACAGTCTCAAAGAAGATCCCAAGCTGGTTATCACGGATTCACAGGTCTTTGGCAAGGTGGACGCCGATACGCCGAAAAGAATCGCGTTGACGAGTTTTTCTATTCTTCTTGCCAGGTATAGAGGGGATTTGACCTCACTTGCAGCGGGAGCGAAGGCCATTGACAGCTTAAAGGCCGGCAGTCGGGTGCTTATCTCCGAAGGTTGCACGCATCACCAGCAGGACGATGACATCGGCCGGGTTCAGATACCGAATTGGCTGAGAAAATCGGTTGGCGGGGAGCTGGAGTTTGGGTTCTCGTCGGGCCGTGATTTCCCGCGCGATTTCGCCACCTATGACCTTATAGTCCACTGCGGCGGATGCATGATAAATAAACGGGAGATGCTCTACAGGCAGCGCGTGGCAGCGGATGCCGACGTGCCGATGACCAACTACGGGGTGCTGCTGGCTAAGGTGAACGGGATACTCGATCGCGCACTGGAGCCTTTCTCGTAGCGGCTCACATCACTTGCCTATACAAAACTCGCTGAAGATGCGCTCCAGCAGGTCATGCGTCGCAGTTGAACCAGTAATTAAACCCAACGAATCGCAGGCGGAGCGGATATCGACGCTCAGCAGATCAATCGGCTCCCCCGAATCCAACCCATCGAGGACGTGGCCGAGACTGTCATAAGCGCTGCGCAGGGCCTCTTTATGGCGGACATTGCTGACCAGCGCGCTCTCCACATCAACCGCACCGGCGATGTTCGCGATGGCTTCCTCCAACTCCTCGACCCCGATCCCCTGCTTTGCCGAGGTTCGCGTAACTGTTAAACCATCCGGCAGCGATTTTGACACAGACTCCAGCTCCGATTCGGTCAACAAATCCATTTTGTTGAACACTACTATGACGGGGCGGCCGGAAATCGAAGATAACAGTTCGCGGTCCTGCTCATGAATCCCCTGCGTGGAATCGACCACCAGCACCACCACATCCGCCGATTCGATAGATTTATGAGTGAGATCGACTCCGATTCTCTCCACCGGATCATCCGTTTGGCGCAGCCCTGCGGTGTCGATGGCGACAATCGGAATCCCGTGTATCTCGACATTTTCCTCAATGAGATCACGGGTAGTGCCCGGAATCGGGGTGACTATGGCGCGAGCGTGACGCAGCAGCGCGTTTAACAGGCTGGACTTGCCGACATTTACCCTGCCCACAATCGCCATCCTAAGGCCTTCCCGATAGATCCTGCCCTTCTCAAACGCCATAAGCAAATCGCGCAGGCTGTCACGAATCGCCGTCGCCTGTTCCCTAATCCACTCCTGCTCCGGCTCCGGTACATCGTCCGGGAAATCTACCGCCGCCTCGATAGCCGCAAGCATCCCCATTCCCTCATTCAGCAAAGACTGCACCTTGCCGCTCAACGCTCCGCCCAACTGACTCAGAGCCACCTTCCGCGCAGCATCGGTGCGGGAACGGATAAGGTCGTTAACGGCCTCCGCCTGCGCCAGATCCAGCTTGCCGTTCAGAAACGCCCTCTGCGTAAACTCACCGGCATTTGCTAGTCTTGAACCCGCTTGCAACACAGCCTGCAATGCTGCTTTCAATGTGGCCATACCCCCGTGGCAGGAGATTTCCACCACATTTTCACCCGTGTAGCTTTTGGGAGCGTGAAAAACAGTCAACACCGCGTCGTCAATCAGCTCATTGGTAAGCGGATGAACAAGGCGACCGTGTCTTGCGGTGTGGGATGGCTGCTGGCTGGGATCCGGATTAAAGACGCGCGCGGCGAGTTCGATGGCATCGGGGCCGCTGATTCTGATAACGCCTATACCCCCGGAGCCGATAGGGGTGGCTATTGCTGCTACGGTATCTGTGGTATTCACTATGGAGTAGAATATGCGGCTGCCGAACCGGATATGATTCGGCAGCCTGCAAAGTATTATTTTTTAGGTGAAATAACGACGTGTCGCCCGCTGCCCTCACCTTCGCTGTAGGTGTAGACGTCCGGGTCATCGGCCAACGCCAAATGGATTATCCTGCGATCCCTCGGAGACTGAGGCTCCAGTTCGGCTTCCTGACCATGCGCCTTGACCGCGTCAGCATACTCCCGAGCCTTGCTTTCGAGCATCCGGCGATGACGATCTCTGTAACCTCCGGCGTCGAGGTTCACCCGCCATCTGTTCTCGCTGCGTCGATTGACCGAGATGCTGAGCAAATACTGCAAAGCGTCGAGGGTCTGTCCCTGCTTTCCGATGAGGATCCCCACGTCCTCACCTTCGATATCGATAGTTATTTCGTTATCCATAATGGATTTGACAACAGGCTTGGCGGGCAGGTTCATTGCGCCGAGAATATCGGTCAATATCTTAATCAACCTGGCTTTAAGCTCGCCGTCATCGACGCATTCCTGAGGCTCGTAAACTCGCTCCTCCGAGGTGGCGCTGGGTGCGACCACAGCCACATATCCCTCGCGCAGCCACGCCCGAATTACAGTCGGGGTCTGCCCTATGCCCAAAAACCCCTTGCTGCCTTCTTCGACCAACTCGTATTCAACGACATCTACGCCGACCCCAAGTTCCCTTGCGGCAATCTGAATCGCCTCTTCGAGTGTCCGTCCACCGATTTCGATTACGTTATCCATATTCCCTCGCTATATCATACGGCCCGTCTTCCGAAAGGCCGCGAACGTTCTTATCTGCGTCTTCTTCTACGCGGTCGGGGCGTCTCCGTGCTATCCGGCTGAGCCGGCGGCTGTGCAGGGCCTGCAGCCGTCGCAGGTTCAGAGCGCCCGTGCAAAATCATATACTGCTGCGCAGTCTGAAGAATGTTAAATACCAGCCAATAAAGCAAGAACGCCGACGGGAACCCTGCGAAGATGAACGCGAACATTATCGGCATCACTATAGACATCATCTTCTGCTGCTCGGCCTGCGTCGGGTCCACGTTGGAGAGCTTGGTGGATATGAACATACTTATCACATAAAGCACGACAAGAATAAGATCCGGTTCCGAGAGATTCCCGGCCGTAATCCATACCGTGCCGCCCGCACCAAACGGAACAGTGACATCATACATATGCTTCAGTGAGCTTCCTATCCACAAAAAAGTGCCGTTAGCAAACTGGAACTCGTAAGTTCGGATCATATAGTAAAGCAGCATCAATATCGGCATCTGCACCAGCAGCGGCAGACAACTGGCAAATGGGTTGATATGATGCTCCTTATAGAGATCCATAGTCTTCTGGCCGATAGCCTGCTGGTCGCCTTTATATTTCTCCTGAATCTGCTTGACCAGCGGGGCGATCTTCTGCATCTCCTTCATAGCCTTAAACTGTGCCTTGGTGAGAGGCGTGATCGCCGTCTTTACGATTAAGGTGACCAGGATAATGGCGAACCAGTAACTGAACCCAGATTTCTTACCCGTCAAATTGACAAGGGAATCCATTACCTTGTATAGATTCAAAAATCCCAGCAACCTGGATTTCGAGTTTTCCACGTCCAGCTCATGGGCGACCGTGACTTTCTTGTCTTTGGCCTTCTCGACCAGAGCCTGAACCTGATCGACTTCGTTTGCCAAATAGCCGCGATTGCTCAGTTCCGCTTTGGTTTTGTCGAACCGATTAAGCAGAGTAGTAAACTCGACGTAGGCCTGGCGCAGGTTTTTAATCTTGCCGGGCGCAGTTTCGTAGATTTCTCCGAGGTTAAAAAGCGCCTGGGCGGCTTGCGGTTTTTCTTTATAGGCGCTGTTTGCAACTTCTGTGAGTTTTTTGATGGCCTGTTTATAATCATCATCCCGCGCCGTGCTGGTTTTTGCGGTGGCGGCTTTGGCTACGAGGTCGTGGGCTTCCCTGATATTTTTATCCGGGTCTTCCACCTTCGGCGGGGCGGCGCATCCCGCTGCAAACGCAACGATCAACAAGGCCGCGATTAGCACAGCTAAAACTTTGGTATGTCTCATAGTGGAAAATTGCTGGCAGGCCCTACGGGACGGGGTCATCACCGCCGTCGGCCCAGGGGTGGCAGCGCGCTATCCTGCGCATACCCATCCACACACCCCGAACACAACCATATTTATCAATCGCCTGCGCCGTATACTCGGAACAGGTCGGGTTGTATCGGCAAGTGCGTCCCCAAAAGCGACGTGAAGCCTGCTGATAGACACTCCTTATAAGGAATATAATTGCGCGGGATGGCAGATTACAGAGTGCGCGCATCCAAAACGCCTGACTTTGACAAAGCGGCCCCAAGCGCCGCCGAGATATCCGGTAACGATGCACCGGCTGCCCTGACTCTGGCCACAAGTATCAATCGATTATTCGGTTTGATCTGCCCCAAATACTCTCTGACCGCCTCAGCCAGCAGCCTTTTAACTCGATTCCTAACCACAGCGCCGCCCACTTTCTTACTTACAGAAAAGCCGACTTTGGTGCCGGGTTGATTGACCGGAAGTACGTACACGACGACAAGGTCCGTCGCAAAGGACCTCCCTTTCGAGTAGACTCTTCCAAAATCCGATCTTCTTTTTAATCTCAACTGCGAGGGCAACATAGCTGCGCCCTGATTTCTATAAATAGACGAATGTCCGGGAGATTATCCCCCGGACGCGTAAACACTAAGCGCTGAGCGCCCACCGGCCCTTGGCACGCCTGGACTTCAGGACCCTGCGGCCGCCTTTCGTGGACATCCGCGCCATAAACCCGTGCTCGCGCTGACGTACGCGCTTCTTTGGTTGATATGTACGTTTCATAGCAGCAGCTATACCCCCTAGCTTGAAAAAGTATTATAACACGCGCCCGCACATCTTACAAGCGTGGCCGCGATGTCTTTGACGTCGCGAAATCTGCAGCCAACCCCGGGAGCCTGTATAGGCGGCAATCTCCGAATTGCCGCCTCAAAGTAAGTCATCCTGCGCTCCCAACATTAGTCATCCTGCGCGAAGTCGCAGGATCTCGTCACCACATCTATCCTCAGCGTGGATTCCGCGACTACGCGCGGAATGACGAGGGGTGATGGCACGGAATGACGAGAGGTGATGGCACGGAATGACACCTAAGCTCTCGTGGCCCTGGTTACTTCGGTTACACGCCACCGTCCCTACTTTTTCACCACAACAGGAGCAGAGCATGTGTCCCCAGGCTGCAGATCGTATATCGTGAACGAATCCCCCGCAGAGAACATTCCCGGGTCCTTAACCCGCACCGCGCGCTGGTTTGCCTCCACGTCGATAATCGCAGTGGTCTGTTTCGTGTTGTCGTTGCGTATCAGTTTTCCTTTGAAGTAGTGACTCTGTTTCCTGCTCACCACAATCGAGCGCGGCAGCGGGACGACGTTGGCGATTGCATCCGATAAGGCCGCCTCATCGGTTCCGATTCGACCTCTTCCGATTATCATATCTCCACCCAGCGTAACCACCGCACCATCGACCGACTTGATCAGGTAAGGGGAATTATGTGAGTACCTGCGGTTGGAGAAATACGCAATGCCCTCTTCTTTCAACTGATTTGCTGCGATCGCGGAGTGCAGGGTGACCGTCGAGTTATCGTAATCAATATCTTTAATAACGTCCCGCACCTGCGGCTTCTCCGGTGTCAGCCTATAAATTGTCCCCAGCGCAAGCGCCGTGCCTCCGACCAGGCGGCTGTGAGTAACCTTGCCTTTAGACACCCGAATAAACCCGAATTGCCCGTCGAATTCGATGCGTTGTCCGTCCGATGTGCGCAAAACGCATCTCTGCGGAGAAATGGAGCTGATCACATAATCGACTCCGCTAGTTGTCTTCACCTCGACGCCGACCGCCTCACCCGTTTCACAAGCCATTCGAGAGGCCGACAGCACCTCGCTGTCGGATTGAGGCGGCTCGACAATCGACACGAAAGCGCTGGTCAAATCCTCTCCCTTGCGCCTTAAAATCGAGAAGTCCGTGTTCGGCAGGCGTGTCAAAATCGCCGGGCCGGTGGCGGTAATCAATTCGGAATCCTTTTCAGGAAGCAGTGTCAGCTTCACCGACTGCGGGTTATCTTTGGCAAATTTCCACGTGGCGGTGCAACTGCTTTCCGAAGCCGCGCCTCTGCGCACGTTGTAGAGGAATCCGTACCCATTACCCGGTGGCGGGTTCCAATAGTCACCTTGTTCGACGCAGCCGATCAAATAACCGGACGGGCCGACTTTTCTGCCCCAGTCCAGATCCGGCCCAGCCAGGCTGCCGGTTTCCTGCACCTCTCCGAGATCGACACCTTGCACCGAGTCGAGTTCGCCCAAAAAGTGCCACATCAGGTCGTGCTGCTTACCGCCTGCCACGCGGAATATATCGAGCAGATACGAACTTGTGTCCGTGTCGATTAAAGTCATCGTCCGGCGGTAGGTTTTAACACCCTCTGAAGCGTACGAAGCCTCCGAAGAAGCCTCCGTCGCCCGCACAGGAGCGGTATCCGTGCAGAAATACAGATCCCCGCCTCCTCCGGCGGTCAGCATCTGGTTCTTTTCATTCACCACAACCAGGTTATGGCTGGCGGTAGCCCTCGCCCATCCGACCTGCACGTGAGCGCTGCCGAGGCTGTAGCCGATATCGTAAGTCAATTCGCGTCCCAGGCCGAAGAAGTTAATGTTCAAATCGTCGAAATGACCATGATTTAAACACGGCCCGTAGCGCAGCAGAGCCGCCCGGCCGTCAAGCCCTTCTCCAGACCTGAAAATTGTCACGCCGCGCCCTCCAAGCAGAGTCTGCGGCTTTATATCAAGAGTCTTCTGAGATTTCGCAACCGGTTTTGCATTAAAACTGAGCCATCTCCTAAACCCGGCCATTGTCTTGTCTGCCCTGCGCTGCTCTATATCACCGTAGGCCAGCGTCTGGCGCAAAGCCAAAAAATGGTCACGCGCCGCGTCGTTTTCGGCCCTGGCTACGAGATACTCCGTGCGCAGATACGCCGCAGATGAGAAAGGATCATAAGCGGTAAGAGGGGTCGTATCCGGCCCCCAGTCCCCGAATCTCGGCAGATGACCGAAACACTCGATATCAGTCATAGACCGCGCGAGAGTCTTCTGGAACTTAGGGTGTGTATATATATTGATCCCGTTTGGGTAGTCCGTCGTGCGCATATGATACAGCATCTCTGCCATATCGATATACAACCCAACCCCGTGGTCGCTGTAGCCGACGGAGGTTTCGTAGTATTGCCCGTCGCGGTCGAGGCAGTTGTCAAGGAAACTGTATATGCCATAAGGCCCGGAGACGGCGTAGTCGATCCACTCTTTTTTATCGAGCATAATCCCCGCCGCCATTGTCCCCCGGATATAGTCAGCTTGGCCGTTTGTCAATCCGCAGTAGCCGCTGACCGCCATGTCGTAGCAGTATTTGCCGCCATCAGCGATAACAGAAGCTTCGATATGCTCCCGCACGCTGCTCTTGGCATAAGCAGAAGGCTCGGCGAAATCCGGGCTATCGTAGAGCAGATCCAGCGCCTCGGCCAGCTTCACAAGCAGCCGCGCCACCTGATACTGCGGCTGTTCTAGCCTGCCGGAGTTATTTTGGGATGGGTAATCGATGGAGCCTGTAGTCGAAGTGGGGTACAGCAGCGCCAGTTTATCGAATATTACCGCTGCTGCATGTGAGTATTTTCGATCCTGGGTCACTGCGTGCGCATATGCCAGATTAGGCAGGGCGGTGAGGATGACTTCACGGATAACGTAGGCGTTGTAGATGCCAACAAAATAATAGGTCTTGCCGGATTTTTCGTCGTGATAGCCCTGGCCGGAGTCTGGATACTTCTCATTTGGGAAGACTTCTTTGCACTTATGGCATGTAACCATGCCGGGTTTGTCCGGCGAAACGACGCCGTTACCCCAAAAAGACCAACTCGTACCACACGCCGGGCAGCCGGAAAAGCCGTAGGCGAACACCGAACCGACCTCCGGGATCAACGCTTTGAGCTGCTCATCAGACATCGCCGCCCACTTCCGGGCGCTTGCAATCGACGAATCACGATGCTGAGTTGCCCACTCCGCCCGTTGGATATTCTCCATCGCGCGTGTCAGGTCGGCCGAGTTCTGATACAGCTTCGGGTGTCCGCCCGGCGCAAGTATTGAAATTATCAACAGTAAATCCATCATCATAATGCCGATGATAGATTAACTGCCATCACGTGTCAATACTGTCCGGCTTACTCAGCCTTGTTCAGGCCCACCTCGTCCGGGACAGAGTTTTCTACGATGATATTCTCACCTAAAGTCAGCACATGATCGATCGAAATCTCATATTCATCCCCGGCCTTTTTCCAAAGCCCTCCGAGCACCTCTTTGTCGACTCCGAATATGATCGAATTAATCTGGCCGCTCTGAGAATCAAACGAATAGTCCCGCACATCACCCAGCCGCCTGCCATCCTCTGTCAGCACACTGCGACCGGCAAGGCTATCCGTCAATCCGCCGAAACCAAGATCCCGGCGATTGATAAAGCTCTGAGATGTCGGAACCATCACGGCGTCCTGTTCGAGGGTCTTGATATTGCTAAGAGGTAATATACTGGGCTGAGAGAGCAGGCCGCTGCTGACCTCAAGAGCGACAAGGTGTCTCTTATCCAGGTCGATTATGACGCCCTTAATAGTCCCCAGCGTATCCCCTCGCTCGGCTTCAATCACGCGCAAACCTCGTATTTCCTGTGCTTTCATTTTGCCACCTCCCATAAAAGATTACCCAGAGGGGCAAAATTGAATGTGCTTCGGGATATATTTTCCTCCCGAAGCACAATATACGAGTTAAATTGACACCCAGCCTAATCCCATTTGAGGGTTTTAGTGATATTGCCTTTGGTTTTTACCACGACGCTATCCCCGTCCAACTTCGCAGATTCGACCGTGCCTGCGACTCTCGAAGGCTCCAGAACAGTCGCAATACGCAGCGATTTGCCGGGACATCGCAAAACCACGCAGCCGAGATAGTCCGGTATCGGGTTTCCGATGGATTTGCACGCTGTTACCTCAACGGGTGCGCTGGTCACGGAAGTCAAATGCAATCGCACTCCGCGTGCCACATTCCACTCGGCCTTAAACTGATCAGAAGCAGCGCCGGTGAGGCGATCTGTGAGCATGGAAAAATGTCCATCCTCCCGCAACGCCGGCATTCCAAGAGTTTCCCTCGACCCAGGCTGCATATCCACGCCCGTCACTTGCACATCTCCAAATGCGTGATAAGCCCAGCCGAATCTGTGGTCCTCAATAGACGAATACTCATCAAGCAGCACAACATAAGGCGGCGCGAAGAACATCGTTCTGCGGTAATTGACCCCTTCCACGCTCATCTCGCCGCGCGCGCACTGGTCTTTCTGATCCCCTCTCCACTCCAGCTTCGCCTTGCCGGGTATGTTTTTCTCGTCGGCAAACAGGGTGTTATGCGCGATTGTAGTTCGATAATAATGATGAACAATCCCCAAAATTGAGTAGCCCGTGGTCCCCAGGTCCGGGGAAATCGGCTGGCCGAATGCGCTGAGGTTTATCTGAAGCCGATCGGGGTGGTCGTGGCCCACGCTGTAGTTACCCGCGCGGAAAAGCGCCTGCATAGAGTTGGACCTGAACACGCCTATTTTGGCGGCAGGAAGCAGCGTGCTGCCGGCTGGAACGCCGCCCGGCTCAGGCAGCTCGTCCGGCCCGAAGGCCAATGCGGCCATCTCTCCTCTGGTTGCCCCGGTTCGAGCGTAAATCTCTGCCAGCACCGGGCCAAAGCGTTCGGGATTGATCTGGCCCGCGGCATATTCATATAAATGTCTGTATGCGGCAAGATTCATCACTCGAGGCGCACCAAGGTCCCCTATCAGAGGCATTCTCAGTTTCTCATCGACCAACTGCACCGGAGCCGCGAACATTTCTTCAAAGCGTCCCCAAAGCGCGGTGTCTGAAATAATCGGCGCATTGAGTTTTCTGGCCTGTTCACGCAGGGTCACAAGCGGGCACATGGAATAGAAATGATAGAACATCGTGCCTTCGTGCCATAATCCGTCAGTCTTGTCTTCTGCATCCTGATACAGACACTTGGTCAACAGGTAGCGCACACCGGAGGATTCCCCCATCGCCGCTTCAGTCCAGTCGTCACGCTTCAAAACTCGTCCCGCGCATGCCAACGCCCCCGCCACGTAGCAGGACATATTGCCTCCGGGATGTTTTGTGATAAACGCCAGCATTTGATCCATCCGCTTTTCGAATATGCCGGTGCGTATATTCTCGGCGTCCTGTGCGGTATATGCCGGACTATGTTTGGTGAGGCCGTATATGTTTGCGAGGATCATCAGCACGGCGGCATCGTAAAGAGGCTGATAATACAGAGCTGAGATAGCCTCCCCTCTCGCGAACTCATCGTGCTTGAAATATTCGACGGCCTGGCGCATTCCATCGGCCACCCAGTTCGCATATTTCTCGTCTCCGGTGACGTTATACAGCACACCCATACTTCGCATCATCCTGTAGGTGCGCTCGTGGGTAAGCAGCGCCCAGGCTCTGCGCTGGTCGTCGTCATATTCATACGCCCCGGTTAAGGGGTCGAGAAATTTGTCAGGAGATGCGGGGTCGTAGAGTATATGCTCACCGGTGATACGGGAGTAGAAATCGTGTCGCCATCCGGCCTGCTCGACTGGAAGCTGTGGCGGCGACTGCATCACTATTTCCGCTTCAGCAGCTATGTGTTTTATGGCTTTCTTTGCCCAGTCGAGTTTTGAGACCTTTCGCTTAATCTCGTTGACGGCTTCGTCGCCGAAGAAAACCGTCGGCCATGCGTCTTCTATAACCATCCCTTTGTCGTAAGGAGACAGGGTATACGGCCTGTAAGGGTTAGACCACGCCGTCTTTGCGCTGGAATCGGCGGCGGCAGAGGTTCCAAAGGCTGGGATAGAAAGTGCAGCCATACTGAGTCCGGTCAAGGCTAAAAACTCCCTTCGAGTGATCGCATCAAATCCCATGGCTCATCTCCGAAGAATTATTGTAGAGATTTTATCACGAATAGGCTGTTATTAAAAACTGAATCATTTTGTCATTCCGCGTGTAGTCGCGGAATGACGAGCCTTCCGTAGATAGGCGGCGATCTCCGAATCGCCGCCCCATTAAGCACTATGCACTGTCATCTCGAACGCCCTTCCCGTCATTTCGAACGAAGTGAGAAATCTGCTTTTCTGTAAATCGCGAAAGCTCGAAAGAAGCGAGACCAAGAAATGGGAAGGGAAAAAGCAGATTCCTCGGCGTTCGCCTCGGAATGACAATTTACCTGACGCGTCTGAGTTTTACGTGACGCATTCGAGTTTAACCTGACGCATCCGAGTTTAGTAACTGGCCTCTGTTACAGCCTTGTCTGAGATGGAGACCGGACGCTACTGGCAGGGGCGCTTATCATTCGTGAGCTGCTATACGGCCCCTTCCTTGACCGTGAGATACGTGTGGGAGTATAATTAACGGGTCAAATGTCACGAGAGGACCCCTCAATTTGAGTAACATCGCTCGGGAAGTAATTCCCATAAACATCGAGGACGAGCTGAAACGGTCGTATATGGATTATGCGATGAGCGTAATCATATCCCGTGCTTTGCCGGATGTAAAAGACGGCCTTAAGCCGGTTCAGCGGCGTATTCTGGCCGCTATGAACGATCTCCACCTCGGCCCGTCCGCCCAACACAGAAAATCCGCCAAAATCGCCGGTGACACTTCTGGTAACTACCACCCACACGGCGAACAGGTGATATATCCGACCATGGTCAACATGGCTCAGGACTTCAAAGCCCGCTACCCGCTCATTGATGCGCAGGGTAATATGGGCTCCATCGACGGCGACCCGCCGGCGGCTATGCGATATACGGAAATGCGTATGAGTCCGTTTGCGATGGAGATGCTCGAGGACCTGGACAAAGACACGGTCGATTGGCAGGATAACTACGACCAGACCCGTATGGAGCCGCTGGACCTGCCGGCTAAGTTCCCAAACCTGCTCTGCAACGGCAGCGAGGGCATCGCGGTCGGTATGGCTACCAAGATGCCTCCGCATAACCTTACCGAGATCTGCGACGGCCTGATCCACCTCATCGATAATCCTGACGCGACCGTCGAGGACCTTATGCAGTTCGTCAAAGGCCCGGACTTTCCGACGTCGGGGTTGATCCTCGGCATGAAGGGGATTCGGTCAGCCTATGAGACCGGCCGCGGGCAGATCGTAATGCAGGCCCAGAGCACCATTGAGCCGCTGGAAGGCGGCAAGAGCGCTATCGTAGTCACTGAACTGCCGTATCAGGTCAACAAGCAGACTCTGCAGGAGAAGATCGCTCTGCTTGCCCGCGAGCGCAGAGTCGACGGCATCACCGCGATGTACGACTACTCCGACCGACACGGTATCAGGCTGCAGATCGAGCTTAGACGCGACGCACATCCGCGCAAAGTCTTTAATTATCTGCTCAAACACACCGACCTGCGCAAGACTTTCGGCGTCATCAACCTCGCCCTGGTCAACGGACAGCCGCGTGTGCTCAATCTGCGCGAGCTGATGCAGTACTACATCGAGCACAGGATAGAGATAGTCGAGAGACGCACCAAGTACGAACTTCAGCGCGCACTATACAGGGCGCATATTCTCGAAGGCTTGCGGGTGGCGGTGGACTTCCTTGATGAGGTCATTCGCATTATTCGCGGCTCGAATAACGCGGAGGACGCGCGCACCAAATTGATGGCTCGCTTTGGGCTTTCCCAGCTTCAGGCCGACGCTATTCTCAATATGCAGCTTCGACAACTCACCGCCCTTGAGCGTGAGAAGATCGAAGAGGACTATAAAGATTTGCTCAAGCGCATCGGCTGGCTCGAAGACCTGCTCGCCGATCCGGTTAAGATCCTTGGGGTTATCAAGGGTGAGCTTAAATATATTAAGGACAAATACGGCGACCAGCGCAAAACCCGCATAATCCCGATGGAGGCAGACGAGATCGGTGAGGAGGATATGATCCCCGACGAGGAGACCATAATCACCATCACCCGCGACGGCTACATTAAGAGGGTTCCGCTGGACACGTATCGTTCACAGAGGCGCGGCGGGCGCGGCAAAATCGGTGTGACGGCGAAAGAAGAGGACAAGGTCCTGCATATGTTCGCCGCCACGACGCACCATTATGTGCTGTTCTTCACCGATGGCGGCCGCGTATACAGGCTGAAGGCCTATGAAATCCCGCAGACCACGCGCACCGCGATGGGAACCGCTATCATCAACCTGATAAATATCGAGCCGGGAGATCGCATTACGGCGACTGTTGCTCTCAGGGAGATGGACAAAGAGGGATTCATCGTGATGGCTACGGAGCAGGGGCAGGTGAAGAGAAGCGCTCTCGAACTGTTCCATAATATGCGCTCCAACGGCCTGCGCGCGCTCAATATCGCCGAGGACGACGCGCTGAAGTGGGTTGAGATATCCGGCGGCAGCGACGAAGTCATTATGGTGACACACAACGGTATGTCAATTCGGTTCAGCGAAAAGGACGTTCGAAGCATGGGCCGTGCGGCCGGGGGCGTTCGCGGAATCAACCTCACTGCTGGTGACCGGGTTGTTGGGATGTGTCTGGCGAAACCGGATGCTGAGCTTTTGGTTGCCACTGAAAAGGGCTACGGCAAGCGGACACCGTTGTTGGATTATCGCAAGCAGACCCGTGGCGGCAAGGGCATCAAGACGATGAATATCACCGAAAAGACCGGTAAAATCGTCGAGACGGCTGTTGTCGACGACACCGACAAGATCGCGATAGTCACCACGATGGGCATCTTGATCAAGATTCGCGTTAAGGAGATACGCTCCACTGGTCGGTCGACGCAGGGGGTTCGGCTTATTAACCTCGGCGCGGGTGACGGAGTCGGCGGACTGGCGAGAATCCCGAAGGCCGAAGCGCCGGACAATGGCGATAAACCGAAGAAAAAACTCGATCCAATGTCGCTTGCCGACGAAGACGTGGAAGTCGACGAAGACCTTGACGAAATCGAAGAGACCGACGAGGTCGACGAAGCAGAGGAATAAATCATATAAAACGCAGAAAAATGGGGTCGCGTGATCCCATTTTTCTTTATATCATCTGGCAGTATTCGAGTTATGTTCTATCGACAGTTATGTTTGGCAATTTTCGTCGGTGTGTGTGCGGTTGGTCATCTGGCGGCGGCGCCTGTTATAGACGCTGAGGCGGCAAAGCAGATAGACAGAGTAGTAAACGAAGCAATCGCGGAGCGTAAGGCGCCGAGTTGTTGTGTGATTATCGGCGCCGGCGGCAAGACGCTGTTCGCTAAAGCCTACGGCAGATTCACTTACGATTTAGACTCACCAGCGGCCACCCTCGATTCGCGCTACGATCTGGCCTCTTGCTCTAAAGCGACTGGCACTGCGATTGCTCTTGCGGTGTTGATTCAAAAAGATAAGATTAAGCTCGACGACCCAGTATCCAAATATCTCCCTTCGTGGAATCGCGATGACAAGCGCAATATAACCGTGCGCAATCTCGCCACTCACACCACAGGCCTGCCTGCCTATACCAGCGTCGACCGTGCTGAGAAGGGCAAGAAATCCGGCGAATCCAACGCAGACGCACTGATTCACTGCATCGCATCGCTGCCGCTGCAATATGAAACCAATAAGGGTTACAAATATTCGTGTCTGAATTTCCTGACTCTTGCGCGAGTAAACGAAGAAGCCGGCGGCCTCAGCCAGGAGGCGCTTCTGCGTGAGAATATCTGGGAGCCGCTGGGGATGAAGAACACCGGCTATTATTTCTCGGATGCGGATAAGAAGCTCTGCGTGCCGACACTGGTCAAGCGCCAGGGGGATGTCCACGATCCGCTGGCATATTACTATCGAGATAAATATCACTGCCCGGGCAATGCGGGGCTGTTTAGTTCTGCCAATGATCTTTCTTCGCTGTGCCGTATGATGATAAACGACGGTAAGGCTGGCTCGAAACAAATCCTCAGGCCGGATATCGTCGAGATGTTCTTTGCCAATCAGGCTCGCGGCGTCGACGGTTATGCGTGGGGCATGGGATGGGGTATATCCGACAATAAACGCTATCCCGCGCCCGCCGTTCGCACGTCCAAAACAGCAGCCATCTCACACAGCGGCTATACTGGGACATATATCGAACTCGACAGATACGCCGGCACATACACGATTATTCTCACCAACCGCGTCTATCCCAACGACAACACCAGCATTACGTCGATAAGGGTCGGAGTGCGCAAAGTGGTCCTGGACACCGACCCGCTTTATGCGACAAAGAAGTAGGATGGGTTCTCGACTGACCTGCCTTATTGGCCATTTGGATAGGCGGCGATCTCCGAATTGCCGCCTCAAAACCCCTTCCCTGTCATTTCGAGCCCCCACCCCTGTCATTTCGAACGAAGTGAGAAATCTGCTTTTTTCGAGGTCCGAAGTCAGATGTTCGAGGTTCGATCTGGCACTGCGGCGATTTTGCGTTATTTTCGGGTTTTCGCTCTTTTCGCGATTTCGCGTTTATCCCCTTCCGGCCATTTCCCTACTTTGCAAACCTCTGCTATAATTTGTTGTGCAATAGCCCGACTGCGAGGCTTGTCTGCGATGCGGAGGAAATGATGACAATCAAGACTATCGACGAACTGGAAAATATTCTCAGCGAACCCACGCCCGGCGTGATTGAGGCTATGGGTCGGCTGGATGGAGATATTATGGTGCTTGGCGCCGGGGGCAAGATGGGGCCGACGCTGACGAGAATGGCCAAAAGGGCATCAGATGCTGCCGGGGTTAGTCGCCGTGTGATGGCGGCCTCGATCTTCCCTTCCGCCAAAGACAAGCAGCGACTGCAAGACGAAGGCATCGAAACCATCGAATGCGACTTCCTGAAACCGGGTCAACTGCACGCTCTGCCGTATGCAAAGAACGTGATGTTTATGGTGGGAATGAAGTTCGGGTCGTCGGGAGCCGAGGGGTTGACCTGGGCGATCAACTCCTACCTGCCAGGCGCGGTTGCGAACAAATATAGCAGCAGCAGAATCGCCGCGTTCTCCAGCGGTAATATTTATAAGTTCGTGCCGGTGGATTCTGGCGGCTCCTCAGAGACCAGCGAGATTTCCCCCATAGGCGAATACGCTATGAGCGTTCTGGGCCGCGAGCGCGTGCTGCAGCATTTTTCAGTCCAGAGAGATATCCCCGTATCCCTTATTCGACTCAACTATGCGGTCGAATTGCGCTACGGCGTGCTGGTGGATATTGCCCAAAAGGTGTGGGCTGGTGAGAGTGTGGACGTCACCACCGGATACGTCAACGTCATCTGGCAGGCGGATGCCAATGCTATGGCTCTGCAGGCGTTTGAGAAAGCAGCGGTCCCGGCGTTCGCGTTGAACGTGGCCGGGCCGGAGTTCCTCAAAGTGCGCGAAGTCGCCGAGAAGTTCGGCAAACTGATGGGCAAGGAAGCGATCATCGAAGGCCAGGAGGCTCCAAACGCGCTGCTCTCCAACGGCAGCCTGGGATATGAACTCTACGGCAAGCCGAAGGTCAGCGCAGATCAGATGATGGAGTGGATCGCCGCATGGATTATGGCCGGCGGGGAGAGCATCGGCAAACCGACCCACTTCGAGACCCGCGACGGCAAATTCTAGGAGCTTGGATCGTCAATGAACATATCTCAATTAAGAGATCAACTCGCCAAAGGCTGGGTGATACCGGCAAGTCCGCTGGCGCTGGACGCCAACCGCGAGCTCGACGAGCGCAGGCAGCGGGCGATTTGGCGATATTATATAGCCGCCGGGTCTGGCGGGATCGCGATAGGCGTGCACACGACCCAGTTTGCCATACGCGACCCCAAAATCGGACTTTTCGAGCCGCTGCTGGAGCTTGGAAAAGATGAGATGGATCGGTCGGATGCGGCTGATTCTCTGATTCGCATCGGCGGATGTTGCGGGCCGACTGCGCAGGCCGTTTCTGAGGCAGAGACGCTGAAAAAGTACGGTTATGACGCCGCTTTACTGAGCCTGGCTGCGCTGAAGGATGCCGACACCGATCAGCTCATCGCACACTGCAAGGCCGTTGCCGACGTGATCCCGATTATCGGGTTTTATCTTCAACCGGCGGTCGGCGGCAGGGTGCTCGGGTACGACTTCTGGCGACGATTCGCAGATATCGAAAACGTGGTCGCGATTAAGATGGCCCCGTTTAATCGTTACTTTACGCTCGACGTGGTGCGAGCGGTTGCAGAGGCTGGTCGTGACGACATCTCCCTTTACACCGGCAACGACGACAACATCGTGATGGATCTGCTCACGCCGTATCGTCTCATTGTTGATGGAAAACCTATCGAGCGAAGAATAGTCGGCGGATTGCTGGGTCATTGGTCTGTTTGGGTTAAAAACGCGGTAGAATTGCTCGACGAGTGCCATGCCATAGTCTCTACCGGCGGCAGGGTCAGTGCGGAGATGCTGCGCAGGTCGATAGAGGTCACAGATAGCAACGCGGCGTTTTTTGATGCTGCCAACTCGTTTGCGGGCTGCATTGCCGGGCTGCACGAGGTGCTCCGGCGGCAGGGCATCTTCGAAGGACTCTGGTGTCTGGACCCGAACGAATGCCTCAGCAGCGGTCAAATGGAGGAAATCGACCGGGTCTATGCGGCGTATCCGCACCTTAACGACGACGATTTCGTGGCGGCGCATCGCGATGAGTGGCTGGGTCGTGTGTGATTTTGAAGGGCAGTCGTCGAATGAAGATCATTGTCTCTGCGATTGCCCTTACGATAGTGGGGCTGGGCGCTCTGATGATACCGGGCAAGTTGAATCAGCCGACAGTTGACGGCGTCTGGCTTCGGCCATCGTCAAAATCCCCAGCCGAACCCACGATTGGCTTCAAAGACGGCATCCGCATAGGCTTGTGGCCGGCGCAAAACGGGCCGAGGGGCCTCATCCGCATCTACGCGCCGTATGTCTTTCCTAAAGGCGAGCTTTCGCGCATCAACTTTATCGCCATTGAACCGGTAGTCGACGGCCACCGATCCTTTTCTGAGCTGGAACGCAGCAAGCTGGATATATTAGGCGGCAAGCGGCTCTGGTTCGTCGACGATATTAACGATACCGCGGCCCCTTCCCGGCCGTGGCAGTGCCCTCGCGGCAGGGTTGGTAAGATCAAAGTCGGGGATAAAGAGGTAAGCACCCTGAGCATAGGCATTCGCGTTGAAAAGTTCGAAAGCGGCGCGGAGCCGGTTATCCTCGCCACTTTTCGAGAGGATCGCCCGCACGAAGTCACATTCAAATGCTACTCCACAAAATCCGGGGCTACGATGGAGTCCTGCGTGCTGACGGCTACTATGGGCAATTTCGCGCGCGTTCGCAGGTTATGGCTTGCTGATGAAGTAATCGACAGCCGCAAACTCTGGCCAAACGCCAGCGGACACGATTTCTTCCCAGTCGCGGATTACCAGCAGGATCGGCTTCATAAGGATAAAGATGGCTCGATTATCGTCGCCGTGACGCCGGATGAAACCGACCCGGCCTCGGTTAAAGTCGCTCGAAAATGGTGGACGTGCAAAGCGTCGGTGGCCACGCAGTATTGGCGCAAACCCGCCGGGTCGATAACCGAAGCTGTTATGGCCCGGGTCAACGGCCGCTTCATATATTATGGCACCAACACCGAGATTCCGGGTGGGGTCTCTTATGAGAACTTCGAGCTTATTGAGCAGTTCAGGCCGGGGGTGGAGTCCTCGTTCGGGGTGACGCTGCTGACCCCTGAGCAAATGGGGTGGAAAGTCCGCAAAAGTGATTAAAAGATACGACCTTTCTCAGCTTAATTGGAAATTATCCGGCTGGATTCCGGAGCTATGGCGGATGGAGCAGAGCCTGGAGATCGGGGCCTCGCCAAACGCCGAGATCAGCGCAATAGACGCACAGGCGCCGGGTTCAGTGCAGATGAGCCTGCTCAAAGCCGGGCTGCTGCCGGATTGGAACGTCGGCCTGAATTGCCGCACATGTGAGTGGGTAGAAAACAGACATTGGATATACGAGGCCGCTATCCCTGACGATTGGCTGCAGCAAGGCAGGATTACTCGGCTAAATTGCGGCGGGCTGGACTACTGCGGGTGGGTGATGGTTAACGGCGCAACAGTCGGCGAGTTCACCGGCTCATTTACACCGCATATCTTCGAGCTAACTGATTATTTGCAGTCATCCGGCAACGTGATAAGGATAATCTTCGACCTGTCACCGCGATGGCTCGGTCAGTTCGGTTTCACCTCTAAAGTGCGCGAATGGAAGCCGCGTTTCAACTACACCTGGGACTGGGTGCCGCGATTGGTGCAAATCGGCATAACCGAACCGATTTCTTTGGAGATAACCGACGGTGCACAGATAAGCAGTTTTCGGTGCATAACAGACGAATCATCCCTTACGGCCTGGGGTCAGGTGCGGGGCGCGTCAGTCGAATTGACTCTCAGTCGGGATGGCAAGATTATTCACACGGAGAAGATACCCGCGGTTGATTTCAACTCAACGGGCGTGAACTGGAACGATCTGCCCGTCGAGTTATGGTGGCCGAATCTTAGCGGCGAGCAGCCTCTGTATGACCTGCACTTCGCGCTTTTTGATGACAACGGAGAGCAAGTCGACGCCCAAACCCGCCGCGTGGGGTTCAAAAGCGTCACCTGGCGGCATTGCGAGGGCGCTGGGCACGCTGATCCGTGGATTTGCGTCGTCAACGGCGAACCAGTCTTTTTGCAGGGCATAAACTGGGTTCCGATCCGGCCGAACTACGCTGATGTCACCGAGGCCGACTATCGCAAACGGCTGGCGTTGTATAAGGACCTTGGGCTGAATATAATCCGGGTCTGGGGCGGGGCGTTTTTGGAGCGTGAGAAGTTCTATGACATCTGCGATGAGCTCGGGCTGATGGTATGGCAGGAGTTTCCGCTGTCGTCTGCCGGCGTCGACAACCACCCGCCGGATGATGATAAGTCCATCGAATCTATGGCCGGCATCGTCGAATCATATATTGAGCGCCGGCAGCATCACGTGTCGCTGATAATCTGGTGTGGCGGAAACGAGTTGCAAACTGCAATGGACGGCAGCCCCGGTCAGGGTCGACCTATAGAAGAATCGCACGCGATGATCGCCAGGATACGAGATATTGTGAGCCAACAGGACCCGACCAGGCGGTTTCTGGCGACTTCATCCTCCGGCCCGACGTTCACTGCATCGGAGGACAATTTCGGCAAGGGGATTCACTGGGATGTGCACGGCCCGTGGAAGGCGGAAGGGGATATTGACGCCGACTGGGCGCGCTACTGGGCAGGGGATGATGCCCTGTTCAGGTCGGAAACCGGAGCGCCGGGCGCAAGCTCGGCCGAGATAATCCGTAGATCCTCCGGCGGCCTCGACCCTATGCCCGCCGATTCCACTAATCCGCTGTGGAAACGGACCTCGCCGTGGTGGATTGAATGGCACGAGGCTATACGTGAACTCGGCAAAGAGCCTGAAAGCATCGAAGAATACGTCGAATGGAGCCAGGCCAGGCAGGCCAAAGCGCTGTGTATCGCGGTTAAATCTTGCAAGGACCGGTTTCCCAAGTGCGGCGGGATTATCCTGTGGATGGGTCACGACTGCTACCCGTGCACAGCCAACACCTCCATAGTCGATGTCGATGGAAACCCGAAAATTGCAGCAATTTCTCTGCAGAAGATATGGCGAGGTCAATAGTTGGGTATAAGCTCAACAAGATTTTAGATTGGAGATGCGCTTAATGGAAAATTTGGAAAAAGTTAGACTGCTGGCCCGTGATTTGCGAGATAATCGCGATTTCCCCCGTGGCCCGCGGGAAACTCTGGCGGGATATGTGCTCGCAGCCCGTGTGGTGGACAAGTGCCGTTCCGATTTGGTCGGTTGGCTGGGCGAATACGGCACCAACTGCCCGTTGGATAAGGTCTGGTTGGAGTTTGCTGAGATCAACTACGACGAACTGCGGGCATTTGTCGGGACAGGGGCATCCGATGAGCAAGTCGAGGATTGGATTCGGGAGCACGCCAAACAGAAGACCCTCGAGGAGATCATCCCCTGGAACAATCAGCAGCGCGACAGAAGGCTCAGCGACGTTCCGGTCGAGTTGCAGGTCTACATGGAGGCTTACATAAAGCAGTTCGTGCCGCGAAACAAAGTTGTCTACACGCTGTTCGATATCTACGACTACGAAGAGCAACGCAGGTAGTTTGCAAATATTATGGGTGGCGGATATATCGCCACCCATCTCCAGTTATTCAGCTCTTGCGCCCGATTACTAGAAAGATAGGAAAATCCCGGCTCTCGCCGTTTTCGATTTCTTTGGTCATCGTATGAGCAGTGGAGGATTTTACATCCACAAACCCCGCCTGCCCCACCAATCGCGCCATTTCTTTTCTGTCGAAGCCGTGATGATGCACCTCGGTGTGGTCGCCGTGAAAGCTGCCGTCCTCGGCGTCGAGGTCCGCAATTGCAATAAACCCGCCTGGTTCGATCAGGTCATAAAATTTGCGCAGAACCTCTGCCACGTTTGGGATATGGTGCATGGTCATCGAGCTGTAGACAAGGTCGAACCGCTGTCCATTAAGCTCTCCGATACTGAGATCACCTAGCAAGGGGGTTACGCCGTCTATGTTAGACTCCTCTATTTTCTGTTGCAGGGCTTCAATTGTCCCCTGCGAGTAGTCTACTGCGGTGATAGATTTCACAAACGGCCTTAACGCAAATGCCATCAAGCCCGTTCCCGCGCCGTAGTCCAACGCGGTCATATCGGCACGAATCGGCAGTCGCCTGCGTATCTCCTCAGCCACAGCCTTCGCCCTTTGGGCGCTGCCCTCAGGGGCATCTATTCCAACGTGTGCGGTACTCTTCACGACTGATCCTTTTCCGCAACCCTGGAATGAAAATGCCTTGGGATTGCTTACTTACGATAACACATAAGGGATCAATCGTTCCATACTATCTTCGCCGATTCGAGGTTTCGTGTTGTTCAATACTGCAACAGCCTTTTTCTCATTGCATTTCTACCCCTGTCGATGCTAACCTATTGAATGGTTGATTCCTAATCGCACAGGAGATATCCGATGAAACGAGCATTGTTTGCCTGGGGTGGCTGGGAAGGGCATGATCCGAGACAGACCACCGAGAAAGCTTCTGAAGCGCTCGCCGGAGTAGGATTTGACGTGGTAGTCAAAGACACACTCGAAGCGTTCGAGGATGTAGACGAAGTTAAGAGTTTTGATCTTATTGTGCCGTGCTTTACAATGGCCGAGATCAGCGGTGCGCAATGGGCCGCGATGCAGCAGGCTGTGCAAAGCGGTGTCGGGTTTGCAGGCTGGCATGGAGGAGCAGGAGACGCGTTTCGCACGAATACCGACTATCAGTTTATGGTCGGCGGGCAATGGGTTGCCCATCCGGGCGGAATTGTTGACTATGAAGTCAAAATACTCAGCTATACCGGCGATCCGATCATCGAAGGCATAGAAGATTTCAAAATGCACTCCGAGCAGTACTATATGCACGTCGACCCCTCAAACGAGACCCTGGCGGTGTCGATTTTGGGACACCACGACGAAGCGCCCTGGATAAAAGGCTGCATTATGCCGGCGGTTTGGAAGAGGAAATACGGCGAAGGCCGGGTGTTTTACTCCTCGCTTGGCCACTGCGCGGCTGATTTCGATGTACCTGAAGTGCTAGAGATTCTAAAGCGCGGAATGGCGTGGGCAGCGAGATAGGTGGCGGAGAATAAAATGAGACCTGCAAAAGTTGGAATCGTGGGATGCGGAGTCATCAGCGGAATCTATTTTCAGGCGGGAAAGACATTCGATATCCTCGATATAGTCGGTTGCGCCGACCTGGAATGCGACAGAGCTGAGGCGAAGGCTAATGAATTCGGCTGTAAGGCGTATAAGAGCACGCAGGAGCTGCTGGCCGATCCGGAAATAGAGATCGTCATGAACCTGACTATCCCCAAAGCGCACGCTTCGGTGGCGCTGGCGGCGATTGAGGCGGGCAAGTCGATATATAACGAGAAGCCGCTGGCCATAACCCGCGAAGACGGTCGCAAAATACTGGAGGCGGCTACGGCGAAGGGCGTCAGGGTCGGATGTGCGCCTGATACGTTTTTAGGCGGAGGACTCCAGACCTGCATAAAGCTCATCGATGACGGTTTGATCGGCGAACCGGTCGCAGCGACTGCGTTTATGACCTGTCATGGCCATGAAAGCTGGCATCCGGATCCTGAGTTTTATTATAAACTCGGCGGCGGGCCGATGTTCGATATGGGGCCATATTACCTTACCGCTCTGGTCGCGATGCTCGGACCGGCCAGGCGGGTTACGGGCTCTGCAAGGATCACATTCCCGGAGCGCACCATCACAAGCGCGCCGAAAAATGGAACGAAGATAGAAGTTGATGTGCCGACACACGTGGCTGGTATAGTCGACTTCGCAAATGGGGCCATAGCGACGGTTATCACGAGCTTCGATGTGTGGGCGGCTGAGCTTCCCCGTATAGAGATTTACGGCAGCAAAGGATCGCTGAGCGTGCCGGACCCTAACGGTTTTGGCGGCCCGATCAAATTGAGAACGGCCTCCGACAACGACTGGATCGATGTGGAGTACTCGCACGGATATACCGATAACTCACGCGGCATCGGGGTCGCTGATATGGCTTATGGGCTACGCACCGGCCGGGCGCACCGAGCCAGCGGCGAATTGGCGTATCATGTGTTAGATATAATGCACGCATTTCACGATGCGTCAAATACCAGCGCTCACGTAACGCTCGAAAGCACCTGCAACCGGCCGAAAGCGCTGCCGGTTGGGCTGGAGCATGGGCTGCTGGACGAATAAGAGAGGTGAAATGATTTATCTGGCTGCTAAAGATATTATGACGCGCAGCGTGGTCTCGGTTCGCAAAGGCGCTTCAATCGAGGGGGCGGCGCGTTTGATGGCCGAGCACGACGTCAGCGGCCTGCCTGTTGTTGATGGCGAGGGTCATTTGATCGGAATGCTTTCCGAAAGCGATATTTTGCTCAAAGGGCTGCATGCGCCTTCCGAGATGCGCGGGTCGACCCCGGGGCTGTTTGCGCCACAGCCCGATGCCGTTGACGAGGCGCATCGACGTGCTCAGAGCGAATGTGTGGAAGATGCGATGACCACGAATGTCGTAGTCTTCAGCGAGGAATCGCCGGTCGCTAACATAGCTCAGGCTATGATCGAACACGCAATAAACAGGGTTCCGATAGTCGAGGGCCGCAAGGTGGTCGGAATAGTCAGCCGAAAAGATGTAGTGCGCGCAATCGCGGCAGGCACTGGCGATGAATATGACCCCGACCAGCACGTCGGCAGGGTGCTCAAGCTGTAAAATAATCACTGTGGGCGGCGATGCCTGTCGCCGCCCGCCGACCCGAATTATTATTTACCTCCGATAATCGCCGCATTTTCTAGCACTCTTGTCAGCATGACAACTGATCCTCTGATGGCATAATCCTAATGACAATCATCCGATAAGAGCAAACTCCGGGAAATCGGAGGACGCAAAGCTATTGGGACTAAAGCCCGGATTATCGGGCTATGTCTGCCAGGCTGCCGAAGTTGATGCACGTTTTCCGCCCACGAGAATTATGGTTGCAGGTAGATGGGCGGAAAACGGATTGGACTGCGGTAGCCTGGTTGTTTGTACAGGTGGTTCGAGTCTAGTACTCGATGATTTACGCAGGGTCAGAGCGCCCTGTCAGTTTTAAGAATACTGATTTGTATTATTTAATGACGCAATTAGCATTAATCGGCTCGAGCAAATTTGAGTATATGCTGGGCCCGCATGGCTCTACAGAAGCACCCGTTGTGAGGCGGACACTGTATGAAAAACGTGCAGGTTTACTGGTTTTTGGCAGCTTGCCTGGCAATGCTGACGGCTGCGGCGCTGATCCGTAACATATGGGTGAGCCTGACCTCGGTGACGGCTGTCTGTTGCCTGATATGCGGTTATATTTTATTGAATCTTCGATCGGCCTCATTTGAACCTTTCCAAAATCCTCGACACTCCGACGACCTTGATTTGGCTTATCGCTGCGCCACGGTTGCGCTGGCATCGGCGGTCGGCGCCAAGGATTCTTATATTAGTCCCATAGTCAAACGCGTCCCTCTTATATGCGAGCTTATCGCCAGGCAGTTGAACCTGGACGATGCTATGATTGAGCGAATCCGGTTGGCTGCGTTGATAAGAGACGTCGGCAAGCTCGGTGTGCCGGATCATATTCTATTAAAGCCTGGCCCGCTGGACTCCGAAGAGTTCGCCAAGATGCGCAATCACGCAGCCATCGGCGCCAATTTGCTGCGACAAGCGAATATGCCTTGCGATATCGTCGAGATGGTGCTTTATCATCACGAAAATCACGATGGCACAGGTTATCCTGAACAGCTTTCCGGTGAGAATATCCCGCTGGGATCGCGAATAATTGCGGTGGCGGTGGTTTATGATGCGCTGATCTCGGATCGGTGTTATCGGAGCGGGTGGACTCACAACGAGGCGGTATCGCATCTGGAGAATCTGTCCGGGTCCGCTTTTGACCCGGTGGTTGTGGAGGCGTTTCAGGCTATCCAGCCTCAACTGCGACAGTCGGAAGAGTTGCTCCAAAACAACGGGATCGACGAAGAGCTTAAAGAGTTGAGCCGACCGGCGGTCGACACCATAGCGCAGGCCAACAAGGAGCTGATCTCGTTGTTTGACATAGCGCAGACGCTCTCCAGCACATTGGAAATCGACGAGGTGCTGGCGCTGCTGGCTCATCGCACGCGGAGGATGGTGCAAGGCTCAACTTGTGTCGTGTTTATGAAGGACAAGACACATCCCAAGCGGATGGTTGCCAATGCTGCGGTAGGTCGTTTTGAAGACGCGTTTTCCGGGGCTCGTGTGCGATATGGCAAGGGAATCACCGGCAGGGCCGCCAAACTCGGCGAACCGCGGTCCGCCCATTTTGACCCTGACGACCTGATGTTTAATCGTGGTATCGCCATATCGGATTTGGATTTCAAGTCGTGCGTATCGGTGCCGATGGTGAGCTACGGCGAGGTGCTGGGAACGATCAATATTTACGACGTATTTCGCAGGACTTTCACGGATGATGAGCTTAGGATACTTACATTTGTGGCCCATCAGGCAGCTATCGCCCTGCAAAATGCCAGAGCTTTTGACGAGGCGCGGGACTTTGCGCTGCGTGATCCTTTGACCGATCTTCGAAACGGCAGATTTCTGCATTACTATCTCGACAGGGAACTCAAGCGCTGTTCCAGGTTCAATGAGCCGTTGTCCGTGCTTGGCATCGATCTGGACAATTTCAAAGGCGTCAACGACCTGAAAGGCCACGAAGCCGGGGACAGGGTGCTTAAAGATATTGCGGATATATTTAAAGAGGAACTCAGGGACTACGACGTGGTCGCTAGAAATGGCGGTGATGAGTTCGTGGCGGTGCTGCCGGAGACGGACTGCTGTGAGGCGAATCGGATAGCGGAGCGGATCCAATTGGCTGTGGATAGATACGCATTGCAGTTCGTAAGTGACGTGCCTCGCTTTGGATTGAGCATCGGTGTCGCGACGTATCCGGCGGACGGATCCGACACCAAGGCTCTGCTGGCCTCCGCAGATGGCGCGATGTATGCGGAGAAACGCTCTCGCCGCATGCTTAAGAAAGCGGCCTAACGGATGAACAGGCCGAATCGTTGGCCACGCTTGCCTTTTGGGTCGATTAAATGATATAAAATAGATGGTGCAGAGCAGTTCTTGCGCTCGAGCGGCTATGCGTTCGGGCGCGTTTTTGTGCCTCTGAGGTGAACATCTATGCAGGCAGCGGCAATCAATAAAAAAGTGCTATCGGGCAACGAGGCCATCGCCTACGGAGCTTTCGTGGCTGGAGTCGAGGTGGCGAGCGCATATCCGGGAACTCCCAGCACGGAGATACTGGAAAATCTGGCCAGGTTCCCTGAGATATATTCGGAATGGGCGGTTAATGAGAAAGTCGCTATGGAGGTCGCCATCGGCGCATCGTTTGCCGGCGCCAGGGCGATCACCACAATGAAACACGTCGGCTTGAACGTGGCCCTTGATCCGCTTATGACATTCGCCTGTATCGGCGCGAACGGGGGAATGGTGGTGGTGTGCGCGGACGATCCGGGCATGCATTCCTCTCAAAACGAGCAGGATAATCGCCTGCTGGCAAAATTCGCCAAGATTCCGATGCTGGAGCCATCTGATAGCCAGGAATGCTACGATATGATGGTTGCTGCGATAGAGATGTCCGAGGAGTTCAACATCCCGGTCATGCTGCGCACAACGACGCGCGTCTCGCATTCGTCCGGCATAGTCGACCTCGGCGACGTCGAAAGCCTGCGCAAAACTCAGATGGACAGGGAGAAGCGCACCTATCAAAAAGATATCACCCGAACAGTCGCGGTGCCGATGTTTGCTCGCAGAATGAGGGTTTCGCTGGAAGAGAAGAACATCAAGCTGGCGGAATATTCTGAGACCTCAGCGTTCCAGAGGATAGAGCGCGGCGGCGATGTTGGCATAATCACATCCGGCATTTCTTATCAATACGCCAGGGAGGCGTTTCCGGATGCCTCGATTCTCAAGCTGGGCTTGACTAATCCAGTCCCGAAAGATGCCATAAAGCAGTTCGCGGGTTCGGTGTCGAAGCTGTATGTTATCGAAGAAGGTGACGCGTTTCTCGAAGAGCAGGTTCGTGCGTTGGGGATAACAGTGGAGCCGACCAGGTTAAATATGCGCATCGGCGAGCTTAGTCCGGACAAGATGGAACGGCTGGCAGTTGAGGTTTATGGCAGGCAGCCTATGAAACCCAGGGAGGCTGTCGGCGATCTTCCGGCGAGGCCGCCTGTGCTGTGTCCGGGATGTTCGCATCGTGGGATATTCTATGCATTAAACAGGCTTAAAGCGATGGTCGCTGGTGACATCGGGTGTTATAGTCTTGGCGCATTCGCACCGCTCTCGGCGATGGATACTATAGTATGCATGGGGGCCAGCGTCGGCAACGCACACGGCCTGGAAAAGGCGGGACAGCCGGGAAGAGTCGCCGCAGTCATCGGAGACAGCACGTTTTTCCACTCCGGGATCACCGGACTGCTTAATATAGTCTATAATCGCGGCACGTCGACGATTATCGTGCTGGATAACCGCACCACTGCAATGACCGGCCATCAGGATAACCCGGGCACGGGCCGGACCCTGATGGGGGAGACGACTACCGAGACGCTGGTCGAGGACGTGGCCAGAGGGGTCGGCGTGAAACGGGTTCGTGTGATAGACCCAAACGACCTCGATGCCACTTTCAGGGTGCTGAAAGAGGAGCTTGACTCTCCGGAGCCGTCGGTGGTCATCAGCAAGCGCCCCTGCATTCTGGGGAGCAAGGCGGCTATCACTAAGCAGTATTGGGTCGATCTGGAGGCGTGTACGGCTTGCGGGTCGTGCTTCAGGCTCGGCTGCCCGGCGATAGAGGTGGCGGAAGTAGACCCTGACAACCCCAAAAGGCGCAAGGCCCGAATCAATCCGGTGCTGTGCGTCGGCTGCGGTATGTGCGAACAGGTGTGTAAGTTCGGCGCGATCAAGCCCACAGCGTAAACGTCTGGGCGATGCGAGGTAGAAGATGACTAAGGTCTTGAATATAACACTGGCGGGAGTCGGAGGTCAGGGCACGCTGCTTGCCGGGGAGATTCTCTGCAACGTGGCGCTGCTTTCCGGCAGGGATATAAAGAAAAGCGAAGTCCACGGTATGGCGCAGCGCGGCGGCAGCGTAGTCAGCCAGGTCCGGATAGGGCAAAAGGTCAACTCACCTCTGATCGCCCTGGGCGAGACCGATATACTAATTGCCTTCGAGAAACTCGAAGCCCTGCGTTATGCTCATTATCTAAGGCCCGGTGGAATCGTGATGGTCAACGATCAGGAGATCAAGCCTATTACCGTTTCCAGCGGGCAGGCGCAGTGGCCGGATGATATCAACTCTCTGCTCACTTCGACCTTCGAAAACGCCAACCTGGAGCTTATCCCCGCTCTGAAGATCGCCAGGGAGCTTGGCAACGTGCGAGTGGTCAACCTCGTTATGATCGGAGCGCTGTCGAAGCACACGGATATCGACGACGCGATCTGGCGACAGTCGATAGAGGCTCTGGTAAAGCCGAAGTTTCTTGAGCTGAATCTTAAGGCATTCGACGCCGGCAAGGCATATTCCGGCTGATTCGCATTTGATTTCGGGTGATGACACTTCCTCGTCATCACCTTTGGCTTCATATCCACTACAGCTTGCCCGCTCTAATACTGATAATATCCATGTAGGTACGGCATAATGCCATGTCAGGCGTACGTCGCTTATCGTTGGTTATTTAAGGATTAAGCGGAAATGAGAAAGAGTTTTAGATATCGTCTTGTGTTCTATTTCGGCGGATTTCTGTTTGCCGCCACTTCGTATATTTTCGGCGTTTGGGCTTATGGATTGGAATCTAAAAGTTGGGGAGACTCGTCGCTGTATCAATCCCTGATTCAGGATCTGTCTTATTCGATGAATGCCCACTGGCCCACTATCAGCGCCTGGGCATTTGTCTGCATCTGCATATCGGCTTATATCGGGTTTCTTTTGGACAGCGAAGTTCACTTCCGCAAAATGGCCGAACTGCGAGCCAACATCGACGGCGTGACCGAGATATATAATCACCGCCATTTTCAGGAGCGGTTGGATACGGAAATTGAGCGTGCGAACAGGTTCGGTCGCCATCTGTCCCTGATTATGCTGGATTTGGACTATTTTAAGACCTTTAACGACAGTTGGGGACACCAGGAAGGCGATAAAGCGCTCAGGTGGTTTGCGGGCGTGTGCAGAGAGTCCATCCGCAACATCGACATTCTGGCTCGATATGGTGGTGAGGAGTTTATAGTGATTCTACCCGAAACCGGCCCGGCTGAGGCGCTGGAGGTGGCGGAGAGGATTCGAAAAACTGTAGAGAAGACGAGTGCGCAGGTGTTCGGCAAGGATCAATCAATCACAGTGAGCGCGGGTGTAGCTGCGTTTCCGGACCACGCCGATGAAAAACACGCGTTGATACTATGCGCCGATGCTGCTCTTTATTCGGCAAAACAGCAGGGCCGAAACCGCAGCCTGATATTCGATGAAAACTGTGCGGTGCTGCACCGGGTCTCCACGAGCCACGTCGGGGCGCTGCTGGCAGCCGATGATAATACTGCGGCTCTGGAAGCCCTCGCGGCGGTAATTGATGCAAGGGATGACTACAGCAAAGGGCACTCCCGGTCTGTGATGGAAATATCTCTCGCGCTCGGCAAGCAGATCGGTATGACCGAAGAGGAGTTGGAGACGCTTCGCACCGCCTCTTTACTTCACGACCTCGGCAAGATAGGTATGCCTGAGGAGATGCTGGATAAAAAGTCCCTTGACGCCGACGAGAGGACAAAAATACAGAGTCACGCTTCGCTGGGGTCGCAGATCCTGCGTCGAGTACAGCAGATGAGCTCGATTCTGCCCGGTGTGCGGCATCATCACGAGAGATTCGACGGCACTGGTTACCCAAGCGGCCTTTCCGGGACAAATATCCCTCTGATAGCCCGCATCATCGCTATCGCCGATTCCTACGACGCCATGACCAACAATCGACCGTATCGACGAGCTTTGTCCACGGCAGAGGCATTCGCCGAGATCAGAAAATATTCAGGAAAGCAGTTTGATCCGGATTTGGTTGATGCGTTCCTGCAGATTATGGACGGCAGGCACAACAAAGCCGCATAAAACGATATGGGGTGGCGACTTCGCATCGCCACCCCATCTATTTACTGTCATTCAACCCCTGTCATTTGGAGCACAGAGAGAAATCCGCCTTTTCGGCGTCCGAGGTCTGATGTGTTGTTCGCGTTTTCCTTCTCTACTACGGCTCCTCTATCGTCAAAATCCCTTGTTTCGCCTCTGCCACAAACCTGCGATCTACTGCAATTCGCCTCACCCCTGCTCTGACCACGTTCTCAATTAACCCCATTTGTTCCCCGATGATAACCACGACCGGCTCATCCGGGTCGACCGAGCATAGTCCCTCACGGCAGTCCACAACAGCGGCGTGTTCCTGCACATCGGCGGCGGCACAATAACTTCCCAGCTCCACTTTAGGAGGATCGATGTCGAGTTGCAGGGCCTCCAGCACAATTCGATCAAGAGCATATTCGACCTGCGAGGCAAGAAGATCGGGGTTAGGAGCTGACAGGGTGAGTTGCCCCGGAGTGCAATAGGTCATCGCGGCGCGCAGCACGTCCTCACACCCATACTCGATCACAAAACTAATTGGCTTGCCCGCGACCTCTCGCAGCACGGCAGCCGCCAGTGCGTCTGGATCAGTATCGACGTTTCTAAAATCGACGAGGATTCCATCGGCCCCGGAGTTCAGAGCCTCGGTCAACTGTGATTGATTCGCTACGATAGCGTAGACATAAACAACTTCCCCGGTCTGAGTGCGAGCGGGGATATGTTCGGAGGATATAAACACCTTCTCCCGCAGGTTTCGCTGCTCCTCAGCATGCTGGTAGTGAATCAACGTCGACGGGTCCGGGTCTATGTGAAGACGGCCTTTGTTGCCGTCTACTATCAGAATATCCCCCTCGCTCACCGATTGCAGCAGTCCCACAACGCCGATCACGCACGGGATATTCAATTCCAGTTCCATATCCGCAGGCGACTCCGCAGCGATGCCGATCAGATTGATGCCGGGGATTCTAACTGTGGCTCCGAATTGAAGGGTATCGCAGGCTAAAATGGCTTCGGGATAATCGGCGGACGCAGTCCCCTTTCGCAGCGCCGATATTCCTTCCATCAGCAGGCTGGAGGGCAAGCCGTTGATGCCTGTTTTGGAATCAACCTGTGCAACAATCGCTATTGCCGCGCCGGAGTGTTTTGCAATACCTTCCAGTGTTTTCATATCAGAACCAGGCGAGGGGCCGGATCCGCGAATTATTCGTCAAGATTGATCTTAAACGTCGCGTCCGCGTGTTCGGCTTCCATCCACTCGTCACCCTTCTTCAGGGATATTCTAACAGACGGCGCGGAAAAAGTCTGTCCGTCCTCGTCGACGCCCTTCACTTCTCCTGTCAACACCAGCAGTTCCCTGTTCAAGTCGTATACGGCCTTCTGCGCGCTGGCTTTGCGCTTGTCCTGCTGGAACTGTACCCCTCCGGTGGCGGTCGCGATCTTGTCTTTATACAAATATTCTAATTTGGAGCAGGTTATAGTGGTGGGTTTTTCCAACTCCGTGCGCACCGACTCCGAATCAGCGCCGGCCCGGCCTTCCGGTTTGGGCTTGGCCAGCATTTTGACGTTACCGACTATCACCCCGAGCCTCTTGTTGAAATCCGCCGTGCCCTTATCCCCGGTGATGTCGGCGTCGGGGCTGGTTATGCTGAGTTTTCCCGGCGAATCTGCCGTTTTAGTCTTTTTGTCGTAAGTGACCATATCGGATTTCATCACGGTGTCGTCTGAGGTAAAAGTGACGTTGCCTTTCATCAGAACCTCGGTTTTATCTCCCCAGGTCGATTTCAGGACATCGGCTCTGCCCTGCACAGTCTCGGGCTGCGCCTTTTTGGCTGGTGAGCTTTGATTCTGTTGTGCGGCCAGGCCGACACAGGCGCCAAGGACTAAAACCGCTATAAATATCCACCTAAAGCGCATCCCCAACCGCCTCCAATTTATCCGGCTTGATCGAGACAACCACGTTCCACATAGTCATTTCCTGTTTTTTGACGTCCACCAGCATCCTGTCCGTTTTCGCCTTTCCCCAGTCGCTTTGGTAGACCACCTCTCCTTTGCTACGCAGCGTTGAGGTCATCGAGTTCCACGTCGCGCCCTGCGCAGTCACTCGCTGGCCGTCGTTTCCGATCACACTGATCCCCTTTTCCAGCAGCAAATCCCCAAACACGCTATTATACGTCGCCTGCCCGGCCTTTACTTGCAGAATCGGCTTGCCGGATTCGAATATCTTTCCGTTGGTGATGTCGGCCAGAGTGGTGATGTAGCGTTGTTGCCCGATCTCGACCTTTGTTGCATCGAGGCTCCAGCTCTTCGAACCGTGCGTCAGCCCCACAAAGTGCGCGTTATTCATCTGCAGCACAACAGTCGGCTGCCGGTTGCTTACCAGACTGCTCGAATAAGGCAAATAGCCGCGAAACGCGACAAGGCTGACCATTAAAATCAGCCCAGCCGCTATTATAAGATAAATATAGGTCGATTTACGCATAGCTCAAAAACGCAAAACTCCCCCATCGCAGCACGGTGGGGGAGTGAAATTGTAAAATCACTAAAATGGTGGTGGCGGCGGCTCGTCAGGGTTATTGAATGATTTCTTGACCGTAATCGTGCCCATATCCGTCTGCTTTCCCTGTCCAGCCAACACACTGGCGGGCAATGGAATATATGCGCCGTTTCCTTCTATCTGCGTATAGCCTGTACCCCCGAACATCACTGGCAAATTGGGGTAGTTGGTCAAACCCTGCGTGCTTACCACAAAACTAGTGTAAGCCGGGCTGGCGTATAACGTGTATACGAGAACATTGTAACCCAGGTCGAATCTGAACCGGCCGTTGACGTCAGTTATCTTGCTTACCTGTGTGGCAGCTATGTCACCGAGGGTGATCTTCACTCCCTGCACTTTTTCTCCGTTTTGGTTCACAACCGTGCCGGTGATAATCGTGTTGCCAATGGTGTCGACCGGGGTATCCCCACCACCGCCTCCTCCGCCTCCTCCGCCGCCGCATCCGGCCAAAGCCAAAATTAGCGCGCTGGCAAGCGCCAAGGCGGTTATCATACTTCTATTCATTACGCCAATCTCCTTATGCTGCTTACGCAACTCAACAATTATAATCTACGCCCCAATAAACGGCAAGCAGATTGATTAACAATTGTTACTTGCGGATTTCAATGCCACTTCGCAGTGCCGATTTTAAGACTTATTACATCTCATCAATGTTCCAGCAAGCTCGCCGCCAATTCCCCACAGCTTAAAGCCTGCTGCTTGCGCAATGCAGATTCTCCGGCCAGGCGTCTGGCGATTGTCTCCCGATTCTCCCAGGCCGCCAGAAACGCTTGTGTAAAAGAATCCTCGTCTGCGCCGATGGTAGATGAGATATCCAATCCCACATCGTTGGCAAATGCCGATACTTTAGGGTCATAGACCACCGGCATACAAGGCGCTCCGGCCCCAACGGCGAATATCAAAGCATGCAGCCGCATGCCTACCACTAGCTCACATCGGGCCAATAGCCCCTTCGCTACTGCAGGGTCACCACCGTGCTTAAGCGTCGGCCCTTCCCCGATTTTCGCGTCCACCGACTCCTGCATCGGGATGAATACCACCTGAGCGCCGATTTTATCGCAAAGCTCAGTTGCGAGGTGAGCGATTCGGCTGATCCAGTCGTGCGACGCCGGCCAGGGACGCAAGGATACCCCGACGAGACTCTTTCCCGTAAGCCCGTTGCTCTCTATGATGGCATCCGCCGTTTCATAGTCCGGCTCCACAAGAAACGCCGGGTCCGCGCAAAGGTGAATGTCCTTACGCACACCGATCTCTTTTAACAGATGCACCGACCCGCCATCACGTACGCTTACCAGGTCAGCCCTGTTAAACGCCTTCGCCACCGCCCGGCGAATCGAATGGCGAATAAGCGGCCCGACTCCCTGCGCGTAGATCATAGTCCTGCAACGCGCAATTCTGGCCATCTGCAGCCCAGTGAGATAATAATACGCCGATCGTGCGCTGGTTGCGTCCTGAAAAAGGCTGCCGCCGCCGCTTATATACAAATCAGCTTTCGCCAGCGCCTTCATTTGATGGATGAGTTTTTTTCGGCTAATGGCTTTGACGCCGGTATGCTCACGAATCGTGCGCTCCGGATCCTGTGATATCACGGTGATCTCTGCGTCCAGACCAATCTGCCTGAACGTCTCGCAGATCCCGCTCAAAACCGCCTCGTCTCCGGTGTTGCCAAAGCCGTAGTAACCTGAAATTATGATTCGTGTCATATTAGTCGGGCTATTCTCCTACTTTTCCTTGCCCGGCAGATTCTTCACCAGTCCATAAAATATAACTGCAGCGATCAATCCAACGATACCGCCGTTAACCACGCGCAGCAGACTTAGCTGAAGCGGGGTGTGGATGTGGCAGAACGTGTTCAGCGCGGAGATCAGCCCAATCGAACCGACCACCATCATCGGAGCAGCCCACTGCCTTCGACCCCTGAGAGCAAAGGCGATCCCAGCCAGCAGCACAGGATATCCAAGCAAAAACTCCTTAGTGCGCGGCCGAACGTAGAGTATCTTATCCAAAATAGACCTGAACCGCAATTCGACAGGGCTGACGCCAAGCCCGGAGTCATTGCCGGACCGCGCGACCATCAAGCCCACTACCGCGACCGCTGCCAGCATCGCAGCCGCCTGCCATATCAGCACCGGGTTCGCACTAATAGCTCTTAACTGAGCCCAGAACCGCTCCTTAATCTTTGGCCAGGTATCGCTCTGCCACGCGATACCCCCGACATACAGTAGCCCAAGGGCCAATATCGGCAGCAGGTGAGCCAGCTTGACGCCCATAAACTGATCGGTGCGCAGCATAAAATCCCGTCCGCTGAGCAACCCGACTACCAACATACCCCCACAAGCCGTTATAGCGATCGCACCCGCCAATCTACCTATCGAACGCCATAAGACTCCGGAAGCAGGGGCAGGACTTGCAGGGCCGCCGCGACTAGCCCACAGCGTCGCCACAACAGGGAATATCAGAGCCGCCAACAGCGCGACGGCCTTTCTTCCCAGTTCGCCGCACGCCGCAAAGCCCGCACACAGCAATATCAAGCCAATTGAAGTGGCCAGTCCCGGCGTTCCGACGATCATACCCAGCAGCCATATAGCTCCGGCCGCGACTCCAAAGCCCGCCAATACTCTCGCAGCCGTCGGAACCTGGACTTCATCCTGCGTATGAGCCGCCGTGAGTACATATCCCGCCTTCGTGATTGCTCCGGCGATAGCTGCTATATACTCCGCATTGCCGTGTAAAATATCGTCACCGGCCGATTCATACATGCGGATGTAGCAGATTCGTACGCCACGCTCCCGAACTCCTTTCTGGAAGCGGTCGACTATGGCAGTCTCGCTCAGCGTGGGCATTTCCGCCTGGGTGATGCTGTGGACGACGATAAGTCTGTCCTTCGCCTCCTCTGCCAGCCGCATATCCCCTTTTTGTTTGGAGAACTCGACTCGTCCGAAGCACAGGTCGTTAGTGCGTAAGGCCTCGGCGGTATCTTCGACAGCGCCTTTAAAGCCCAGAACCGTATCCCCCTGGAAAATAACCACCTTCGCGCCGCATCTTTTGGCATCGGCCATCATAAAATCTATGGCCTTAGCGGTGATCCCAGGATAGTTTACAAGACGTGCCACTATCCCCATCCGTTGAGATTTAACCGCAGATACCGCGTCTTCGGGGAAACCTATGGGAAGCTGCTGAAGATATGGCAGGGCGATGAGGTTCTGTGAAAGGCTTCGCGCCACATCCCGACCCGGCATCAAGCCCTGCAGATAATTTGTTATCCTCTGTGAGTAAGGCTCGTTGATTCGGATCTCCGAGTTCGGCTCAATAATAATCTGCCCGTTAGAGATAGCGTCTCGCACGGTCTGCTCGGTGATGGCGACGCTTGTAACTCCGGCCTTTTTGAAGCGATCCAATACGCTCGCAGGGCTATTGCCTGTCGCCGCTGCCAACTGCTGCACCTCGTCCCAGTCCACTACTATCTCGACGGCCCTGTTTTTAGCCTCAACACGATATCGCTGTACAGCGACATATCCCGCCGCCATCAGCCCGATTATTAAGAGCGCAGCAATTACTCTCCTGCCCAACACAGTCTCCTCAACTCAGAATCTCATTTCCACGGTCTGAACGGATACGGACGGTTTTCGTTGCCGTACCCCGGTGGCTGTCGCCGCTGCCTGGACAGCTTCTTGCCGCCAAGCAGCAGGATCAAAATCATACCCGCCACAAACCCGCCGACGTGTGCCCAATACGCAACCCCGCCGCCGATTTGTCCGCCGGTCCCAAACGTTCCGGTAAGCTGCATCAGGAACCATATTCCCAGCACATAAAACGACGGAATCTGCGCCGTAGTCCAAAACCATCCCAGCAGCAGCAGAGTATCTATCCTCGCTTTAGGATACAACACGATATAGGCCCCAAGCACCCCCGCTATAGCTCCACTTGCCCCAAGCGTCGGGATATATGGCCCTAATCCGCCGCCCGCCAGGCTCATAAATATATGCGCAAGAGCAGCAATTACCCCCGCCGCCAGGTAGAAAAGCAGAAACTTAAAATGACCGAGCGCATCTTCGACGTTGTTGCCGAATATCCACAAATACAGCAGATTGCCTCCGATGTGCATTATCCCGCCGTGCATAAACATCGAGGTAAATAAGGTAATCCACTGCGGATGCGGCCCAACACCCGGCATCATAACCGGCCGCGCCTGACCAAACGTGCTGGCTTTAAGGCCCACTCGAACATCGTGAACCACCGAATAGGGGACCATCGTCAAGTTATTCAACAGACCAGTCTGCTGAAGCAGAAAGAAAAATATGTTGACGCCAACCAAAGCGTATACGACATACGGCTTATTATAACCAGGATTATCATCCCGCAGCGGGATCATACAAGCGTCTCCTCGCGCCGATTTAGACCGGCATCAGTGATTTTACAAGACCTCTCCACACAAAACAAGAGGAAGAGCCGCGCAGCGCTGCTCTTCCCCGGTGGATATTTATTATTTATCCGCATTATGAATCGCGTTCAGCTTTTCGATTCTTCAAATGTCTCCACAAATTCTCGCAAGCTGGAGTTTTTCTCCAGTTCAAAGTGGGCGTCTATGCACTCGTGGATATCGATTTTGTCCATGCCCTTAAACTTTCGATGCTCCTCGGCGGTCATCTCCCCCGGCGCATCGGCAAGTAACCCGTCTTCCCACTCGTCCTGTTTTACGAACTGCTCACCGAGTTTCTTGCATCGTGAACATCTGAATTTTACATAAACAAAGCTCGGTCCGAAAAGTCGCAGATAGTAGCCAGTTTGCATCACATCTTTCGCCAAAACGCGCTGTCCGCAATTGCATTTGATCGTGGATTTCATATTTATCAGCTACCTCCAGGAGCTAGGCGGGCTGTAGGAACGGGAGTAAGAGATATGATAGACGGAGCCTTGATAATCAACTCCATTTACATTATATCACGCAAATTCGCTCTTGCCAACGGGTCCCAAAGAATCGCAATTTTCATATTGAGCCTGCCCGGCAAATCGTATCGCGTAATCCCGCTGGGCATACCGATCCGTCATCCCCGAAATCAAGTCACAGACCTTTCTCGCTCGAGCCGAAACGGTGTCTTCAGTCCCAGCGAAATTCGTCACTTCAAGCGGATGGGCCATATAGTATCTGAACAGCCTCTTCAACATCTCTCCGGCGTATTCGAGTTCCACTATTCCTCTCGCGTCCCGCCCGTAGACTTCAGCGAACAAAAAGTCCTTCAAATGATCCGTCGCCGCCCTGAACGGATCACTCATACATATTTTATCAAGACTGCTGCTGGATGAGATTATATCCCGCACCATCGCGCCTATTCGATCAGAGTGCGACTTTCCCAGCGCCTCTACCGCTTCTTCCGGCAAATCGGACTCGGTTATTATCCCAGCTCGGATGGCATCGTCTATATCATGATTGATATACGCCACCCGATCGCTGATCTTCACCACCTTGCCCTCCAACGTCGAAGGCCCTGCCGTATCCAGCGATAGGTCGGCGCTTCCCTTTGAGTGATGCACTATGCCGTCGCGCACCTCCCAGGTCAGGTTCAAACCCTGTCCCTTCTTCTCCACCACATCGACCACCCTCAGACTTTGATGGCTGTGCTTAAAGCCGCCACCCGGCACGAACTCTCGATAAACCTCGTCCAAAGCCTGCTCCCCGGCGTGTCCAAACGGCGTGTGGCCGAGGTCGTGGCCGAGGGCTATGGCCTCGGTGAGGTCTTCATTTAATCTGAGTGCGCGTGCGACGGTTCTGGCAATTTGTGCCACTTCAAGGGTGTGTGTCAGCCGGGTGCGGTAATGATCCTCTTCGGGGTCGATAAAGACCTGAGTTTTGTGTTTCAGCCGTCTGAACGACTTGGAATGGATGATTCTGTCCCTGTCTCGCTGAAAATCCGTGCGAACAGGGCACTTGGGCTCCTCTCGCAGCCTGCCTCGCGAATCCATCGCCGCCACAGCTTCAGGGGCCAGCAATCGCTTCTCAAGCTCTTCATATTGTTGCCGAATCGTGTCAGCCATCACTTTCATTCTAATCCCAAACTCTCCCTTCGGCAAGGGCAATTAAAGGCTCGCTTTAATTAACCCATCTCGGCATTGTGGGAGGAGGAAAACGCGAAAGCCAGAAAATAATGCACATTGTGTGGCGAATTGCCAACCGCCAACTTTTCTACGAATCGGGTAGGTGGAAGGATAGTACGGCTAGTTCCTGCATGAAGTCCACATTGCGGACAATCACATCCCCCGGCAATCTCAGCGCCACTGGGGCGAAGTTCAGAATGTTGTGGATATCAGCCGCCACCAACTGCTCCGCTACATCCTGGGCCGCCGCTGCGGGTACCGTGATGATGGCCAGGCGCGCGCCAATAGCTTTGTTGTCCTGCACAAGCCCAGCGACATCCCGCACCGTAATATCCCACAACCGCTTGCCGATTTTGGTAGGGTCGTTGTCGAAGGCAGCCACTATCTGAAAAATCTCGGCCCGCAGAGCAGGGTATCCCATCAACGCGCTTCCAAGATTGCCTGCCCCCACAAGCAATACCGGCTGCAGTTGGTCGATTTTCAGTATATGCGCGATATGGGAATACAGCTCGTCGACTGCATAGCCGATACCCGGCCTGCCTATCTCGCCGAAATAGGAGAGGTCTTTGCGGAACTGAGCTGCGTTTATTCCAGTGCGCTCGGCGACATCTGCGGAAGATATCGTCTCGATCTGATGTCGTTTGAGGTCAGAAAGGAGCGCGAAGTAAGTCGCCAATCGCTCAAGGGTTGGTGTCGGCGCTTTGCTCCGTGGCGTCATGACGGGCTAAGCTCCCCAGAAGCTGAAGTATGGAATGTCGAATGCTAGCCCGATAAGGCTCCATAAGCACCCGATCATCATCTCCCCTAAAATCAGCCCGAAGAAAAACGGAACCGCGGTTTTATATAGTCTGAGCCCGCCGAATTTCAGCGTCAGAACCTTCAGCAGCCAGGCCACCAGAATCGGCAGCCAGACCAGGTTCATCGACCAACTGCCGGATATCGCGTAGCCAATCGGGTGGAACGGGAAGTTGAATATCTGTGTTCGAGCGTAGCTGAGCAAAACGCAAAACAAAAAGCCGCCCACCATTGCGAAGTTTGCTCCCCAATTCGGCCTTTCCATCATACCCGGATGCTTCCACCAACTGTCCAGAGTGCCGAACGCCTCCCATGCAAATCCATAACCCTGATGGAACTTTGCCGCCGTCCCGAAATGATAACCCAAATGTAAAAACGCCCAGAACGCCGTAATTGTGCCGACCAAAGCGGCGAGCATCATGCCTTTCATATACGCCCGCTGGCTCGATCTCGTCACCTGGGCCATCTTCATGCCCTCAATTCCCACCGGCATAGGGTGGCCGCGATATGCACGATTAAACCAGTAGAAGTAGGTCAGGCCGACCAAATCGCCCCGGCTAAGATTCCCAAGCCCTCCGCTGGAGCTAATCATATAATCCGGGCCGGAGAAGTGCAGGTCATGCACCGGCGGCCCAAGCTCCGCGCGCATACGTGAGATGGCGGTGGCGAGGAGGAAATATATCAAAAACCCTATCACACACAGCAAAGGAGACAACCCGATCCACCTCATAAACAGGCACAACAGCAAAAACCCAATCGCCGCACCTGCAGCCGCCGATCTGTAAGACATCGGCTCATCGGAGTCGTCGAGTTCGGAATCGGCGCCTATAATGCGCAGCCACACCTGTTTGAGATACCCCTTGCCGCTCCAAGAGAGCATAAGAATAATGCCCACATAGCCCCCAAAGGCCTGGTGACGTATAAACGGAAAGTTCGGCACCGCATCCCAGGCCATAGCCCGGGTAATTACCATCTGCGCCTTCCACATCAGGTAGAAGAACCAGCAAGAGAAGCTGAGGTCAGCAGGCAGCAAATACCCCAACCCGACCACAAACGGATACATCGACCACGGCATCCAATCGATACCATCCCACGGCTTGGCGGTCATAAACTGGCGCAGGTTGTGGCCGGTAATCGTAAGATTGATGGCAGGGATAGCAGGATAATATACGGCCAATCCGTTAATGAGATCTATTCCAAACGCGATGGCAAAGCCTACCCAGAACAGACGATTGCGCCAGAGGTTTGTCTTGGGATCGGTCATAGCCACTGGAAGCTGGACTATAGGGAACGTGAGACGCTCACGGTCGGTCCATTGCTTTCGAACCAGTGTGTTTATGCACATCATCACATAAAACAACACCACCGTAAACGCCGACCACAACCCCACCGGCCTCAGCCAATATTTCCAGTGTCCATCAGCATAAAGACTGGAGTGTCCTTCATAAAATGGCTTCAAAATCTTAAGGTCAGTTACGCTCAGCATCTTTGGCAGATACGGTATAAACGTGTTCGCCCAGTTGTTGTCGACTGTGGCGAATTGCCAGGGATAGCCGATAAACATGCACACGCACGGGATCATATCGTGGCCTGCCAGCGACGCCCCCACCACGACCATCGTGTAAATCAACAGCAATTCGCCGGGATTAAAAGCCCACGACCGTCGTATCTTTTCTAAAACCCCGTTTATCACCACCAGTATCGCCAATATGAAGACGCAGTTGGCAAACAGGGAGATAATGGTGGGATATGGGCCCCTGTAGACTTTTTCGGTGATGACAACCCAGTAGTTATCGAACGGGATGATCAGCAGGCCGATGATGAACGCGCGCAATCGCAAACCCGACGGCGGTTTTTTTGCACTTGATTTTACCGAAGTGCGCTTTTCTTCTGCAGCATCGAAATGCGTGTGGCTCAAAACTGATCCTCATGAGGCTTACGGAGTAGTTGGATTAATTATCTCAGCAGTATAATGCTAAGTCAATAGGCCATTCTCCTAACACGAAATATGCGCGCCGGTCGTTGTGCATACTAATTGACCGTGCTTGACACCGTGGGCGGCGATTAGAGTATCTGCCACGGTTCTGACGCTTTCGCTTGTGCCCCGCACGACTATGACTTCCAGGCAATTATGCGCATCAAGATGTACGTGGGTGCTGCAGATTATGTTATCGTGGCGCTGATGCTGCAGATCAGTGAGCACATTGGCCAGTTCGTGCTCGTGATGTTCGTATACTATGGTGATGGTGCCGATGACTTCGGTCTGCGGGTCGGCCCATTCTATCTTCACAAACTCCTGGCGCATCAGGTCGCGGATCGCCTCCGAGCGTGAGGAATAACCGCGCTCTTTGACGAGTTCATCGAACCGGGAAAGTATATCCTGTTCAATGGAAACCCCAAAACGCTCCAACACTGACATATCGGCACCTCCGAAATATTTGCTGTTAATATCGTATAACGCGGGCGATATTCGGTCAACGGTATTGTTCAGGGTCGATATAATGTGCTAGGATTAGTATAACGTCACAGCGGAAAGGAGTCATCGCTTTGAGTTCCATTGATGGTAACGCTACTGCAGCGGAACCTCCGAGTTTTCACGACTTGGAGTCAAACATCAGGCGTTTGCAGGCAGAGTGCTCCTTTCATGGGCTGTTGCTGTAGACGGATTCTAAATCCCCATCAGCCGCCTCAGCACCTGATCCCGCCACGCCGTAAGCGAGCAGCGGAGGTGCTTTTTGATTCTCAACTCGAACAGACATAACTCCGGGTTTATGCGTAGGTCACCGAAGAAAGGATTATACGCATGAGCCTGTTCCGAAGGCTGGGCGCCGGATGGCCGCTGGCTCGATTCACCACGTGGGCAGATATCGTAGTGCTAATCGCTATCGCGGTATTGGTCTATGTAGGTGCGGAATTGGCCAGCGAAGCGCCGAAGGTGATCGGCGGGCCTAATATCGTCCTTACGCCGGCCGCGCTGCCGTTTTATGCAGCGCTGTCGGTATCGCGAATGGCGGCGGCTTATGTATTATCCCTTATCTTCACCCTGGTCTATGGATATATAGCGGCAAAAAACAGGCGGGCGGAACAGGTTATGATGCCTGTGCTCGACGTTCTGCAAAGCGTGCCGATCCTCTCGTTTTTGCCCGTTGTGCTGCTCGGATTCGCGGCTATTCTGTCGGAAAACGTGGCGGCTGAGGTGGCTTCAGTCGTCCTGATATTCACAAGCCAGGTGTGGAACATGACTTTCGCCTGGTATCAGTCGCTGACGACGATGCCCAAGGAATTGCAGGAAGCCAGCAGAGTCTTTAGATTTAACGCCTGGTTCCGTTTTAAGTCGCTTGAACTGCCGTTTGGAGCCATCAGCCTGATCTGGAACAGCATGATGAGCTGGGCTGGGGGCTGGTTTTTCTTGATGGCGGCGGAGATTTTCACGGTCGGCGACAGAGACTTCAGGCTGCCGGGCTTAGGCAGCTATCTCCAAACCGCGGCCAACAAAGGCGACATCCGGGCTATTTTGTGGGGGGTCGGGGTGCTGGTGCTGGTTATCGTGATCCTCGACCAGTTCATCTGGAGGCCGCTGCTGGTGTGGGCCGAGCGGTTTAAGGTGGAGATGGTGGCAGGAGAGCAGGTGCCGCAGTCGTGGTTTTATGAAATACTGCGCAATTCTACCATTGTAGAGTGGTTTAACAGAAGCATACTCAAGCCCATTGGAGATATGCTGGACGCCTTATCCATTAAATATCTACAGACCCAGCCTAAATCGACGGAAAATGGCCGGGGTGCGTGGGGGTCGGTAATACCGGCGGCGCTTTTGGTTGGGGCATTGGTATATGGGATATATAGATCAGTCGATATGATGACCGGCGTCACTGCTGCTCAGTGGGCGGAGATAGCTGTGGGGCTGGCGGCGACGCTTGCTCGGGTGGCGATCGCTCTGATCATAGCCCTTGCGTGGACGATTCCGGTGGGGGGAGTGCTGGGGACCAACCAGAAGGTGGCAAACTGGCTGCAGCCCGTGGTGCAGATAACGGCGTCCATACCGGCGACAGCTCTGTTTCCGGTGCTGCTGCTGGTATTGATCGGGCTGCCTGGTGGATTGAATTTGGCGGCTGTGATCTTAATGCTTATGGGGACGCAGTGGTATCTTCTGTTTAACGTGATAGCGGGCGCAGGCGCTGTGCCGCAGGATTTGAAATATACCTCGTCGCTGATCGGGTTGAGCCGGTGGGAGCGGTGGCGCACCCTGATGTTGCCTGCGCTGTTTCCATATATAATCACTGGTGCAATAACCGCAAGCGGGGGCGCGTGGAATGCCAGTATCGTCGCCGAATACGCCAAATTCGGCGGGAAAACCGTATTTACTACTGGAATAGGATCCTCTATCGCACGAGCGACTGCGGCAGGAGACTTTCCACTATTGATGGCTGCTACGATGTCGATGGTGTTGGCGGTTATAATCATCAATCGAGTATTCTGGAGAAGGCTCTACAGACTCGCCGAAGATCGATACAGGATGGAGTGAGAATATGCCTAACGAAGCGCTGGTTAAAGTCCGGGGTGTGACGCAGAGATTTCACACCGGCAGAAAAGAATTTACCGCTGTGCGGGATGTTAATCTCACCGTGAACGATGGCGAGTTTGTGGTGCTGTTGGGGCCGTCGGGCTGCGGCAAAAGCACCCTTTTAAGAATAGTAACCGGCCTGCAAAAACCGAGTGAGGGCACTGTATTGTATCGCGGGGAGCCGGTGGTCGGGGTCAACCCGCACGCGACGATAGTCTTTCAGACGTTCGCGCTGTTCCCGTGGTTGACGGTTCAGCAAAACGTGGAGGTAGCGCTGAAGGCACGCGGAGTTGCGCAGGAAGACCGAACCCACAGGGCGCTGGAACTTATAGACAGGGTAGGTTTGGACGGATTCGAGACGGCGTATCCGAGGGAATTGTCCGGCGGAATGCGGCAAAAGGTTGGGTTTGCGAGGGCGATGGCCGTGGAACCCGAGCTTCTATGTCTAGACGAGCCATTCTCAGCGCTGGATGTGCTAAGTGCCGAATCGCTGCGCAGCGAGCTTCTTGAACTTTGGGCGAGCGGGGATATTCCTACAAAAGCGATTTTGATGGTGACTCACAACATCGAAGAGGCTGTCTTTATGTCGGATCGAATTGTGGTTATGGAGAAGAATCCGGGCCGGGTGGTGGCAGACGTCGTGGTGGATATGCTGCACCCGCGCAGGCGAAAGTCGGCGAAGTTCGCCAATATTGTCGACAAGGTATACGCCACTTTAGCCGGCCAAACCCAGCCGGAACATGTCGAGGTTGGCTCGGCGCCTGGGGAACCGGGTGGAGCGCGAGAACTGCCGGATATTGCTATTGGCGATCTGACAGGTATGCTGGAACGAATTTATGAGATGCCCGGCCGCGCCGCGGATATATTCCGACTCGCCGAAGAACTGCGAGCGGATTCCGATAGCCTGCTGAGACTAACCGAAGCCGCAGAACTGCTGGGCTTCGCCACGCTGGCCGAGGGAGATATTACTCTTACCCCCCTCGGCGAAACGTTTGCAGAAGCGAGGATCCTCGCTCGCAAGGAGATATTCGCCTCCCGCATCAGGCGACTGCCGTTATTCCAGTGGCTGCTCAGGATGCTGGACGCGGCGGACAACTCTCTGCTGGAACGCGACATCGCTCTCACCGCGCTCGAACTCGACTTCCCACCCGAAGAGGCCGAACGGCAGCTTGACCTTATCATCGAGTGGGGTCGTTACGCCGAGATTCTCAGCTACGACGACAGCAGCGAGTTGCTGCAACCGGAGCTTGTCTTGCCGGGCCGGGCCGAATAAGGGCTACGGCTCCGGAGAACCTTGCGCTTCTTCGAATGCCTGGCCAAAAGCGGTCGGTTCGCCATAAAACGGCCTGACTTTCTTTATGATTTCGCGCGTCTTGGCTGTCGTTTCCGGTGTTACCTTGTCCATAAGCAAGTGAGCTAATCCATCCAACTCCAGATGAATATCCGGCAAGGCCATTATCATACCGCGAACGTAGGTCTCGTTCATCATGTCCAGCGCAGCGCTCGCATCTATCTCCGGCCCCGGACATACTCTTGCCTGCAGGCTGAAACCGTGGCTTTCGCCTTCCAGGTCGAAGCATCTGGCGATATACAGGGTGCGAAGGATGACCTCGATTCCTCTGGGGTAGATGCCATAGCTATTGTAGTCGGCGAAGTCGCGCAACTCGTCGAACAAATCCTGCAGCAGAACATATCCGCCGCTGTCTTCCATAATATCCCATGCGCGACTGATAAGTTTTTCCCGATGATAAAACGACTCCACTCGGACTCTTTTGTATTCCTGCAACACTCGCCTGTAGTACAAAGCGGTTTGCTTGACGTCGGTGTAGTCTGGTTCGGGTATGCCTGAGTCTAATATTCTGGGCGGTTCCGCCTGAACTGGTTCGGGTTGATCATTGATGGCTGTTACAGGAGACACCGCCTCCGGTTCTTCGTCAACAGTTTCCTGCTCCGATGCGGTCTGGGCTGATGCGGCGGATTCGTCTAAAGAAGGAATCTGGAACTTAATGCGGCGCTGCTGTTCGAAATCCGCAACCAGGGCGTCCAAAAAGATAAATTGATCGCACAAACCCTGCAACAGGGTGTTGCTACTCGCGCCGAACCCCATCGCTATAAATTGCTTGAGTTTTCTGCGCAATTTGGGGGCCAGGGGCACAAAATCGCCGTCTCCTGATACAACTACATAAACATCAGGACACTCCGGCAGATGCAGCGATTCCATCACATCGAGCACAAGCATAATGTCACCGGCGTTTTTGCCGCGGCTGTTGCTCATTAACTGGACTAATTCAAAACCATAAGCCTGATATTCCGCCATTCGGTCTCTAATACGAGGCTCCGCCCAATCGGCGTAGGCTTTCAAAACGACAGGATAACCTTCAACTTTGACCCGGTCCAATATCGCGCCGATCGGCACCGTTTGACCATATTCCTCGGCGCTGGTTTCCAAATTTTGAACATCTACTGCCACATAAACGTTAGCCATAACAGGCCTCCTGATTTGGCTGCCTTTTTTGGCAGCTTTGGTATAAAACAAGCGGATTATAATGTGAGGTACCGTATGTGTTCTCCGATTTGATGGGCATTTCCTCCCACAGGTCGCATTGACCTCGGAGGAGAATGGTGGGATAATCACGGTGGAGGTGGGTTGATAATGGCTACAAGTTCGGAAAGATATTATCAGACCGTGAATGATCTGCTGGCTCGCATAGCGGACACCCAGCAGGAGGGCATATCGAAGGCTGCACAGGCGCTGGCGGAGTGTGTTAAACACGACCGGATCGTGTATTTTTTGGGCAGCGGACACTCGATTGCGATAGCTATGGAAGGCTACTACCGGGCTGGGGGACTTGCTGCGGTCGACGTGATCGAGGACAAAACGTTCGGCAGGGCCGAACGCGTCGAAGGGTATGCGGAAACCGTTCTGAAGAATTATAATATTACCCCCGGATGCGTGGTCGTTATTGTCTCCAACTCCGGTCGCAACGCTATGCCGGTCGAGACGGCGCTTTGGTGCAGGGAGCGTGGGATCAAGACTATCGCTATCACGTCGCTTGCGCACTCGAAGTCTGTTGGTTCGCGCCATTCGAGCGGAAAGCGGTTGTTTGAGATCGCGGATATCGTCATAGACAACTGCGGCGTTGCGGGAGATGCGATTCTGGAAATAGAGGGACTACCGGGACGCGCCTGCCCGACCTCGGGGTTGGCGGGTATGTTTATCGTGGAGTCGATGGTGGCTCAGACTATAGAGAACCTGATCAAAGCAGGAGAGACGCCGCCGGTGTTTATCAGCGCAAATCTCGACGGCAGCGACGAGCATAACGAAAAATTGCTGGCGAGGTATATTAATCGAGTGAGAGGCCTTTAAGCCAATATGAACAAGAACAACAGATTGCCGTTATACGTGATATTTGTGCTGGTTGCGGTCGCGCTTGTGTGGCGAATTAGCAACCCCCCGCCCAAGATCGTGCCTGGCCCAATCGGTTCTTTCGCCGATTGGAAAAGCGTGCGAAGTTATGGCGAGTTGGGTGCGCAGGCCGTAAACCCCGCCGGCGCCCTTTGGGCAGGAGCATGGAACAGCAGGCAACACTCTTCGAACACTGCGCACTCGGCCATCAGAATAGTCAATTTTAACGATCATTCCGGCAAATCCTGCGCTCTGCCGGATGGGATTGAGGTCAATTATATAAGCTGGGCCGACAACCGCACACTGCGGGCGTGCTTTACCAGCATCACCGACCCGCTGCAGGGGGCCGGGTTTATTATGGTGGATGCGGTGGAGGCCAAAGTAACGGGCGAGCCGGTTTATGGCTCTGATATCGAGAGAATAGTCTGCTGGCCAAACACTGCTTCAAAGTTTGTCGCCCTCACCGACGAAGAACCTGCCTCTGTGGCGGCATACAACGTAAATGGCAAAGAGTGTTCGATGATCGGTCAGGCAATACCTATCCCCGGCGGCGACAAGGACAACCTGTTTAAGGATACGGGAATCGACTATGGTGGCGGGACGTTTGTCTTCTCGGTTGCTGATCCTGAGATGAGCGGCGGTCGCGCCTATTATTTGGCCGATGCCGAGACAGGCTCGATGGTTAAAATGTTCGAGCTTAACGATGTGCCGGGTCGAATCGAGGGAATCTGGCCGTCACCGACACAGGTCCTAATCATCTGCAGCGTCAACCAGAAACTGCAAGTCTTGACCTACGACCAGGTCGCAGCCAGGCTCGTCGAACAGCCGAACGGCATCGACCTGAGTATATGGCCGAAAGTGCCCAAGACAATCGACTACACAAACTATAATGGCGCGTTCCAGTTCGATTTGGCTACGGGTAAGTCTAAACCCATCTTCGATCTCTCCAAACACAACACGGATAAAGACAAAGCCTGGCGTGACGCCTTACGAGATTGCCTCATTTATCCGCTGAAGAGCGGCAACTATGTCTCGGTGTCGGAAACCGGCGGTGCGGTGGATATTCGTGAATTGAAACCCGATGGGCAGTGGTATCGCAATGTTCTGCCCCGACAATAAATCTGCAGGATTGGTGCTGGCAGCCGGCAGAGGGTCGCGATTTGCCGCAGAATCTGGGGATCCGTTTCCGAAGGTGCTTCGCAAGGCGCTTGGCAAGCCGCTGGTGGGCTATGTCATCGATGCGCTGACCGGCGCGGGTGTCGATGATATTACCCTCATAGTCGGCTTCGGCGCATCCGCAGTGATCGACGAGGTCGGTTCCGAAGTCGGATACGTGGAGCAAACTGAGCAAAAAGGCTCCGGGCATGCGGTGGCGTGTGCTAAGAATGCTTTTAGAGACTTCGATGGCACGCTGATAATTATGTGCGGTGACAGCCCCTTGTTCACTTCGGACACTGTGAATAGAATGCGCCTTGAGCATACTCGTTCCGAAGCTGCCATCACCCTGGCCTCCGCAACTCTCGATGACCCCTTTGGCTATGGAAGAATCATGCGAGATGGGGCAGGTTGTGTGGCCGGGGTAGTCGAAGAGAAGTGTGCTGATGAGGCTCAGAAAGCGATCCGCGAGGTCAACGGCGGCATTTACGCGTGCGATTCACGCTGGCTGTTTGGCAATATCGAGCAAATGGCCGTCAACGAGGCTGGTGAATATAACCTGACGGATATGGTTCGTGTTGCCATCGAACAAAATCGGAGAGTTTCGACTGTGGAGTGTGACCCTGCTGAGCTTATGGGTGTAAACACCCCACAGCAGCTTCAGGCGATCGAACAGATTCTGCGAGGTAGATAATTTATGGCGATGAAAAAAGAGGAGATCAGGCTGGAGGACGGCAGGTATCTCATATACTTTACGTTTGATGACGCAGAGGTCGAGGACCCATCAGGCGAGTGCGAATGCGACGGAGGGCGGGATTAGTGTCTGAATTGAGATGGCATCCCATTTTAGAGGAATGGGTTATAACTGCAACACACCGGCAGGACAGAACTTTTCTTCCCCCGGACGACTATTGCCCGCTGTGCCCGACCAAGCCCGGCGCGTTTCCTACGGAGATCCCGCAGCCGGACTATGAAATAGTCACTTTTGAGAATAAGTTTCCCTCTTTGCAACACCCTGCGCCCGAGCCTGCAGTGGAAGGCAGCGAACTTTATAAAGTTCGACCGGCTCATGGGATTTGTGAAGTGGTCTGCTATACATCCCGCCACGGCGGCACACTCACCGACGCCTCTTTGCAGGAGATGCAAAACCTGATCGATGTGTGGACTGATCGATTTAAGGACCTCAGCGGTCGTGATTTTATAGACTACGTGCTGATTTTCGAGAATAAAGGCAAGGATATCGGGGTGACTCTGACTCACCCGCACGGGCAGATATACGCGTTTCCGTTCATTCCTCCTAAGATTCAACGGGAGCTTGACTCCGCGCTGAAACATCAGAATCGCACCGGCAGATGCTTGTTCTGCGATATTATCGCCGAAGAGCTGAAGGACAGGCGCAGGATCGTCGTCGAAAACGACTCGTTTGTGGCGATGATCCCGTTCTTTGCTCGATATCCTTACGAGGTGTATGTATTTTCTCGCAATCACCGGCAGACTATGCTCGATTTTGATGATACAGAACGGGCCGACCTTGCCGCGATTCTTAAGGCCGTGCTGCTGAAATATGACAATCTGTGGGGAATATCCCAACCCTATATGATGATTATGCACCAGGCGCCGACTGACGGGCGGGATTATGGGTATTATCATTACCATATTGAGTTCCATCCGCCCCTGCGGACTAAGACGAAGCTGAAATATCTGGCGGGCTGTGAAAGCGGAGCGGGGTCGTATATAAACGATACCATAGCCGAGGAAAAAGCCGCGGAACTTCGGGAAGCGGCGCCGAGCACAATACAGGACACGTTTATAACCAGCGACCAATTATAGGCGGCCGGCTCCTATACTCATAACCAACCGTACGGGGCGAGGAAAAGAGGGGGAGCGCTTTGAGACGCATACGAAAGGTCACTCTTATCGAACCTCGCCCACCGGGCTTTCACGTCTACAGCCTTTTTCCATTGCCCAGGCTGGGGCTGCCGATTCTCGGTGCGATTCTGAGAAACAAGGGGATAGAAGTCTCCATCTACTGCCAGGATTTTCATCCTGTCGACTACGACGAAGTGTTGTCGAGCGATTTGGTCGGCATCTCCACTACCACCTCCACCGCGCCGGAAGCCTACCGGATCGCTGATCGTGTCCGGCAGGCGGGTATTCCCATTGTGTTCGGTGGCTCTCACGTTACTTTTTCATCGAACGAGGCCCTGGAGCACGGGGAGTATTGCGTGCGTGGAGAGGGCGAACAAACCATAGTCGAGCTCGTTGACGCGCTGGAATCGGGTGGGGATGGGCTGAAAGACATAAAAGGACTTTCGTTCAGAGCAGGCGACGAGGTTATCCACAACGAAGACCGGGGGCGGGTGAAGGATCTGGACTCACTGCCGTTTCCCGATCTTTCGTTGATTAAGGGTTCGGAGAGGATCAGCATTTCGCCTGTTCAGACATCGCGAGGCTGCCCGTTTGATTGTAGTTTCTGCAGCGTGACGGGGATGTTCGGCAAGGCGTGCCGGTATCGCAGTATCGAAAGTGTCGCCGATGAGATGCTCACCCGCGAACAGAAATTGACTTTTTTCTACGACGACAACTTTGTAGCGAATCCGAAACGCACCAAGGCGCTGTTGGAACTTATGATGTCGAAGGGGCTGACAAAGCCCTGGTCGGCGCAAATCAGGGCCGATGCTGTGCACGACAGGGAGCTTATGAGGCTGTTTCAGCAGTCGAATTGCTGGGTGGTGTATGTCGGCTTTGAGTCTGCTGATGAGGAAACGCTGAAGGAATACAACAAAAAAGAGACCGTCGAGCAGATGGCTGAGGCCGTGCGCGTGCTGCATGAGCACGGGATAATAGTCCACGGTATGTTCGTTTTGGGGGCTGAAAACGACACCACCCAGAGCATCCGCAAGACCGTACAATTTGCGATCAAGCATCAAATTGATACCGTACAGTTTATGACCTTGACACCCCTGCCCGGTACTGTCTACTATCATGAGTTAGAACGACAGGATCGGCTGCTCACCAGGGATTGGCAGTTGTATGACGGCCACCACGTAGTATACGAGCCGCGTGAGATAAGCCCGTATGAACTCCAGCGAGAGGCGTTCAGAGCTATGAAGTGCTTCTACAGCATACGTGAGTGCATACGGCTGCTGATCGGGGCGGATTCGTTTAAGTTTCTGGCGAAGCTCAATTTGAATTTGCTGAAGGGCAAGTGGAAGAGGGCGCGCTGGGAGATCGAGCGCAGGGCGAGAAAGTGGGCCTACAGCGCGTATGGGCATATCCTGATCCGTCGTGTCGAGAAAGCAAATAAAGAATGGACACAGGCGCTGGCAAGGGTGCCTCAGCGAATACGGGAGTCGCTCAAATCGGCGCAGGGGAAAGCAGAGGATAATGCCTGATCGCATAAGGCGTATTAAAGAGGATTTTTCGAAAATATTCGAATCGTCGATGCAAGCAATAGTAAAGGGGCCTGGGCGCGTTGACTTAATGGGAAGCCATACGGACTACAACGATGGCTTCGTACTGCCGGTGGCTGTGAATGTCGACGTGTTGGCGGGGGGCAGGCTGCGCGAGGATAGAAAGATCGCGGTCTATTCCGCCAACTTCGAGCAATTGGTCGAGTTTGATCTGGATTCCATCGAGTTCGACAACGTTAACACGTGGAGCAACTATGTCCGCGGGGTGATCCACTTTTTGCAGGAGTCGGGCGTGGCGCTGTGCGGCGCGGATATGGTCATTCACGGCAACGTGCCGATAGGTTCCGGGCTTTCCAGCTCGGCGGCGATTGAGATGGCGACCGGGTTTTTGATGCAGACTCTCAATGGATTTGAGATGAGCGGCCCGGATTTGGCTCTGATAGGTCAAAAGGCGGAAAACAAGTTCGTCGGGGTCAATACGGGGATAATGGATCAGTTTATCTCCAGGCTCGGCAAGAAAGATTCTGCGCTGTTTTTGGACTGTCGCACTTTGGAATATGAGTATGTGCCGCTGGATACGTCGCGAGTTAAGATAGTGGTCTGTGACACCATGAAGCGGCGGGGGTTGGTGGACAGCGAATACGACCTGCGCAGAAGCCAGTGCGAGGAAGGGGCCAGGCTGTTTGCGGGGTGGTATCCTGAAGTTAAGGCTCTGCGGGATGTGAGTTCGGAGATGTATGAGGCTCATAAATCCGATCTGCCTGAGGTGGTCGGCAAGCGGGTGGCGCATGTGGTCGGAGAAAACGAGCGCGTGCTACGCAGCAGGCAGGTTTTGCAGGACGGGGATTTTGTCGAGTTCGGCAGGCTGATGAACGCATCCCACGATTCCGCGAGAGACCTTTATGAGGTCAGTTGCCCGGAGTTGGAGGCGATGGTGGAAGTGACTCGCGCCGCGCCGGGGTCGCTGGCGGGCAGAATGGCAGGCGCGGGGTTCGGCGGATGTACTGTGAGTCTGGTAAAAGACGATTACGTGGAACAATTCCTAGAGGTTGTTGCCGTAGAATATCATAAGAAAACGCAACTCTCCCCATCGCTTTACGTCTGCACTGCTGAAGACGGGGCGAGTGTAATCGAACGGTTGTAATCGTTTAAGAGGTGATGATACTTGAAATGCGTCAAATGCGGCGCTGATCTGCGTTCAGAACAAAAAGTATGTATCGTGTGCGGCGCTCGAACGGCTGCCGGGGGGCATTTTCACGTCGAGACAAAGGAGGCGTGGAAGCCGTCTGCCAGAGTGAAATATGCTGCGGCGGGCGTGGGGTTATTGCTGGTCATTTTGCTGCTGTGCCACATATTCAGGACAATACCGCCGAATGTTATCGCCACGGAGTGGTTCGACGCGATGGCTCAGAGGTCATGCGGCAAAGCTGCCGGTTATCATACCGACGCCTTTAATTCGCGTATGCAGCCGGGGGTCTCCGACACTCACGCGCTGTCGGATTATTTCTTCGATGAGATACACAACAACGAGGCGACATATACCGTAGGCGACGCCGCGTATCCCTCGGCAGGGCACGCCGTTGTGATTGTGACCTTGAAATACCCTGATCAACGGGAGCGGCAGATACCGATCAACCTGGTCAAGAATGGGCGCAGGTGGCTGGTTGATAGCGTGTATAATTAGATTGATCTGAATGGTCTAAGATTCAAGCTCACGACAACGCACGCGTGATATAATTAGACAGCCAAACGAGGGGGTTTTGTGCTATGACTCAATCGATAATTTTCGTCGTGGCGATTATGCTGATCCTGATGAACGCATGCCCGGTATCGGCAAAACAAAAGGATGTTCAGCGTGGGTTCATCATGAAGACCATAAAAGTCGATGACAAGGAGATGAACTACGCGGTCTACGCGCCTCTCTCCTACGATCCGGCAAAGCCGATGCCGACTATTCTGTTCCTTAACGGCAAGGGAGAATGCGGCTCCGACGGGCTGAGGCAGTGCTATCACTTTGGCGGCGCGATTATGCTCGATTCCGACAAATGGCCGTTTATAGTCCTGTTCCCGCAGAAGCAAGACTCGGAGTCGCTGTGGGAGGACGAGGAGCCGATGGCGATGGCTGTCTTCGAGCAGGCGAAAAAGGATTACAACATAGACCTCTCCCGACTGTATCTCACGGGCCTTTCTCAGGGCGGTCACGGCACATGGGCCATAGCTGCCCGCCATCCGGATCTTTTCGCCGCCATCGCGCCCGTGTGTGGTTGGGCTGATGAAGAGATAGCGAAAAAAGTTGTCAAACTGCCGATTTGGACTTTTCATGGCGACCACGATAAAGCAGTCGATGTCGAGCGCAGTCGCGAGATGGAAAGATGGATCAACGCCGCAGGAGGCAACTGCAAATTGACGATCTATCCGGGAGTCGGTCACAATAGCTGGGATAACGCCTATCGCAACGAAAACCTCGGAGATTGGTTCCTGCAGCACAAAAAACCGTAGCGCTCAGGATATTACAGCGAACTCCTGAGATACGTCGTTGAGCAACAGCAGCCCGGCGTGAGTTACGCGCATATGGTCAGCCGCAACATCGATTAGACCCTTGCGCAACAGAGATTCGATCTCGGTTTGATATATCAGTCGCGGATTAAGGCCTGTTTCGGTTTCGATATAATTGAGATCGACGCCTTCGAGCATCCTCAGCCCCTGAATTATCGTCTCTCCGAGGCGGGCAATGGGGCTGAGGGTCTCAGAAAACTCCATCAACTCGGAACCGCTGTCAACTGCCTCAATATACTTTCGCGGGTCCGGGACGCGTCGGCTTCTCGTTCCATCTACATAGCTGCTGGCCCCGGCCCCAAAGCCATAATACGGCTCGTTCCGCCAATAGGTCAGATTATGCTGCGACCGGAACCCCGGCAGCGCGAAATTGGAGACCTCGTAGTGCTCATAACCAGCTTGTGTAAGCCGATCTATGGCGCACTCATACATCTGCAATCGCAGCTCTTCGTCGACCACCGGAAGCCCCCCCTGCGCACACAACTCCGCAAAACGGGTCCCCTCCTCTATGGAGAGTTCATAAAGGGAGACGTGTCCGGGTCTTGGGCTTAGTTCCATAACGCTTTCGAGAGTATCGGCGAAGTGCGTCAGGCTCTGTCCAGGCAGGGCGAATATTAGATCCACCCCGGCGTTATCGAACCCGGCCTCGCGAGCGTAATTATACGCTGCAATCGCCTGCAGGCGCGTATGCGTTCGCCCGATGCCGCGCAGGAAGTCGTCGTCGAGGGACTGTATTCCGAGGCTGATTCTGTTGAACCCGGCCTTATGCAACATTTTCAGCCCGCGAAGACTCACCGTGCCTGGATTCGCTTCGATGGTTACCTCGGCGGTCTCCGAGATGCCGAACCTCTCACACAGCGTATCCAAAACCCGGATCAGATCGTCTTCGGGCAGCACGGTCGGGGTTCCGCCTCCAAAATAGATGGTCTGAAGATTATTCTCCGAGTGTGGTGCAGTGCTGTTGATCTCTGCAATCAGCGCGCGAACATAGCCCTCATATAGCGATTCCAAGCCGCAATATGAATTGAAGTCACAATACCAGCACTTCGACACGCAAAACGGAATATGCACATACGCCGACCGCACAGCCCCAATCACGAGATCATCGGTCCCCAATCATCGACAATTGGCAGCCTTAGCAGATAAGCATACGCGCCCAGCGCGGCCTTTGCCCCGTCACCCGCCGCGATAATGATCTGCTTTTCGGGCACATCGGTCACATCTCCGGCGGCATACAAGCCCGGAACCCCCGTGCGAGCGGCGCAGTCCACCGGAACCTCCCCTTGCGGGTTCAAACGCACGAGTTGGTCTAAGAAGCTGGTGTTCGGACTCAGGCCGATCTCGATAAAGATTCCCTTAACATCGAGTTGTCGCGGGTTGCCTCCATTGGCGCTGTCGATTTTAATACCCTCAACGAAATCGGCGCCGATTATTTCTTTCACCGATGTGTTCGTGAGAACCTCAACATTATCTGCGGCTTCGGCTTTTTTTACCACCACCGCGTCGGCGCGAAGCGCAGGCGAGTGTTCGATAAGATAGACCTTAGGGCACAACCCCATCAACTGGATTACCGCATCCAGGCCGGAATTGCCGCCGCCCACCACAGCCACGTTATGTCCTGCAAATAAAGGGGCATCGCAGGTCGCACAATACGCCACCCCACGTCCGATAAGCTCCTTTTCCCCAGGCACGCCGAGCATCTTAGGGGACTTTCCCGTAGCCACGATAACCGCTCTCGCAGTAAAAACTCGACCATCATCAGTATGTATGCTGAATTTGTCCCCGTCGCGCAGCAGGCTGGAGACGCGGGTATATTCCTGCGGAACATCGAACGCACGCACGTGTTCCTCGAATTTCCGAACCAATTCCGGCCCGGTTATAAACATAAACCCAAGATAGTTCTCTATCCCCGCGCTCCACAAAGTCTGGCCGCCGATGTCGTCTGAGATGATCAGCGTATCGATCTGCTTTCGAGCGGCATAGACGACCGCGGTCATCCCCGCCGGCCCCGCGCCGAGGACGATCAGGTCGTAATGAGTCTTCTCCGGCATATTTTACCTCACATTCGAATACTCAACCGAGAAGCTCTTCGAGTTTGGCGCGATTGAATCCTACGACCATCTGCCCATCGACATCGATCACCGGAACCCCAAGCTGACCCGATTTCTGCACCATATTATTTCGTGCCTCAAGGTCGGAGGCCACGTTGAGATCGGTAAAGTCAACGCCCTTTTGCTTCAGATAGTCCTTCACCTGGTGACAATAGGGACAAGTGGGAGTGGAATAGACGGTTACGTGCTTATCTGCCATAACAAATTCCTCCTGATATGATTACTTCAGCAATAACTATACCCAACACATCAACAGTATACGCCTGGTCGGCATATTTTACGACCGAAAACCCCGTCATTCGCGGAATCTATGGGATGCGTAATCTACGGGGACTAAATTCCTGCTTATTTGCGGCCTGCTCCAACATTTCCTTGCAAACGGGTTTCATAGTGGAGTTCTGTTGGAAGAATAATCTCAACACTAAATGTGCAAGGCTGGGGTCGGAGTATGGCCTCTTTCGGAGGAGGTTTCTTTATGTACGCAACTGATGATCTGCGCAAAGAGCATGAGGGCATAAAGGTCGCGCTGGCGGTTCTTGAGCGCCTGGCCGACGATGCCGACGAAAACAAGCCTCTCGATATCGACGACATCGAGCAAACCGTCGACTTTTTGCGCACTTTCGCCGATAAATGCCACCACGGCAAGGAAGAAGACTTGTTGTTTCCGGCGCTGGAAGCCGTTGGCATTCCCAGGCAGGGAGGGCCTATCGGAGTGATGCTGGACGATCACGTGCAGGGTCGAAAACACATCGCCACTATGGCCGAGTCGTTGCCGGGACTGCGTGCCAACGATCCGGCGGCCAGATCTCAATTTGCTGCCGGGGCCCGGGGGTATGCAGGGCTGCTGACCGCTCATATTTTTAAGGAAAACAATGTGCTGTTTCCGATGGCGGAGCAGTATCTTCCTGCCGACCAGCACGAGGCGCTGGCCAAGGGCTTCGACGAGATAGAGGAACAGCGCATTGGGCCAGGTGTGCACGAGGCTTATCACGCGTTGCTGGATCGGCTCGATGAGAAGTATCTGGAACCGGAACGATAAGATCATGCGGGTGGCGATTGCGGTATCGCCACCCATACCCGCCGGCAATATTTTCGATTGTGAAGAATATATTGTGTCTGCTTGCCATATATTTTGATCGGTCTGCGGTACTACGCAACAGATATTGACCGTCACGGTACGGTTGTGCTATTATGAAGATAACCGCTATTGCTTGCGTATATGAGCATGGAGGCCCAAGTGCAAAACCGCAGTCTTTTCCCGCTTAGCCTGATATTTGTATTAGTGTTTTTGTCTTCTCTGCAATCTTGCTTTGCCGCAAGCAATGTGTCGTATAGAAAAGCGAAAGTCGCCGGCGTATGGGTGCACATAATCACGGCAAACCTCAACAGTCCGGACGTGCGCGTCACCCCGTTGATAGCAAAAAACGGCATCGGCACCACAGAGTCTTTCCGATCAATGCTGCGCCGGACCCGGCCCGCCGCCGCTATAGACGGCACTTTTTTCTGCACTCGCACATTTAAACCCACCGGGGATATAGTCATAGACGGACAACTCATCCACGGAGGCTATCTCGGCACAGCAGTGGCTTTCGGCGAGAGCAACTCGGTGACGTTTGTAAACAGCCAAAAATATAACTGGAGCGATTACCAGTCAGTGCTTTCGGCAGGGCCGAGCCTGCTTAGCGGCGGCAAATGGGCGGTATATCCGCGCGACCAGGGATTTCGAAGCAGCGTGCATTTTTCACCTCGCATCCGCACGGGAATCGGTGTGACCAGGGCTAATAAGCTGGTATTGGTGACCACCACCCGCAAGACTTATCTCAGCCAGCTCGCCAAAGCGATGCAGGCGCTGGGATGCGTCGATGCAGCGGGGCTGGACGGCGGCTCCTCGACCGGGTTATATTATGCCGGAAAACTTATTTCCAACCCGAGCCGATCGATTACAAACTGCCTGCTGATATACGACAATCCCGCGAGTTTTGAACAACACCGCAGCGCGCTCTACCCCGTTCAACTCTACAGCAAAGGTTAGGCGACAACAGACCAATTTTGTAGCTTATTACCTATTATTTTAGGCTATTTTGTTTGTACGTCTACCGGATTACAGTCCTGTGCGATAAGCCGCGACAATTGTGGTTATTTCGTATTTTACGTGCTGTATCCGTGAGTGAAACTTGGCATTAAATTACACTGTAATTCCCTTGACTTTGGCTTGTTAAGACCTTACAATCACATGCACAGGCAGCCCGCCGTATAGGTTTGTGCGAGAGAAGTTGTACACTGCTCTGTGCCTGGAAAGTAAGGCTCAGAGAGTGTGATGCGACTAAGCGATTTTAATTATACGCTGCCCGAAGAGTTAATCGCGCAGCAGCCCCTGCCCGAAAGGGACAATTCCAGGCTGTTGGTGGTCGACAGGGCAAATCAAAGCATCGAACATCGCCGGTTTAGCGACGTGGTCGATTATTTGCGAGAAGACGATCTGCTGGTTATGAACGACACGCGGGTTGTCGCGGTGAGGCTGTTCGGGGCGAAGTCGACAGGCGGGGCTGTCGAAGCTTTGTTGATGAAGCGTTTGGCGCCTGCTTTATGGCACGCGATGGTTAAGCCGGGCCGCCGGGTTCAGGTGGGGACAGGGCTGAGGTTCGGCGACGAGCTGCGGGCGGATGTCATCGATAGAACAGAGGATGGCGGCCGTATACTGCGGTTTTATGCGGATGCGGACCCGGACGCTGTTATAGAACGCATCGGAGAGGTGCCGCTGCCGCCGTATATTCACGGAGAATTGGGGGATAAAGACCGCTACCAGACCATCTACGCTTCTGCGGATGGTTCTGCCGCAGCGCCCACTGCAGGGCTGCATTTTACGGATAGCCTGCTGAAGAAGATACGCGATAAAGGCGTTAGGGTGGCGTTTGTGACGTTGCACGTTGGGGTTGCGACGTTTAGACCGGTCCGCACGGAGAATGTTGAAGATCACGACATGCATTCGGAGGCTTTCTCGATAAGCCCGCAATGCGCGGAGGTGATAAATTCGGCGCCGGGAAGGGTTATTTGCGTAGGCACCACAAGCGTAAGGGCCCTCGAGAGCGCAGCAATCGGCAAACGGCGGGTAGCGCCGACGCAGGCCGAGACGAAATTATTTATACGACCTGGCTATGAGTTTAAGATAGTCGATGGTCTGATTACTAATTTTCACATACCAAAATCCACTCTGCTGATGCTGGTGAGCGCGTTTGGCGGAACAGAACTGGTTCGACACGCTTATGCGGAAGCGGTGCGGCAAAGATACCGCTTTTTCAGCTTCGGCGATGCAATGTTGCTTTTTTGAGGGAGAATATTGATGGCTAACTACGACAACAAACTCGGAGAATGGTTCAAGCAGGTTGACAAGCAAGAACAAGAAGTAAAGGCCAGAAAGGCTCCAACTCAACCAAAACCCAACAACGATCTCAAGCCAAGCGCCGAGAAGAGCGTGCCGGATCAGCAGATTCACCAGGTGCAAATCGAGGCCCCTGCTGCCGAAGCTCCCATCTCTGTGGTCGCCACTGTGGATTCTGACGAGGTAGTGGTAGAGCCGACCCCCGTTATTGAGACATCGTCTTCCGCTGACTCAACCGATCAGGCATCCGGCAAGCTCTTTGGCGAGGAGGAAACGCCGCAAGTTGAGGATTTCTTCTCGTTTTTAAGCAGATCCGGCCGGCAGTCCGTTCTTGACGATCCGGAGGAAACGGAGATAGTTGAGAAAGTAGAGGAGATGCCGGTGGCTGAGGATCAGGGCAGTCTCGGGCTGTCTGAGGGCACAGGGCAACCTCGGCCGCTGCCCAGGGAACCGGCGCCGCAGCCGCCTGTCAGCCGGCGCGAGAAATTGCAACCGGGGCCTCCGGTAGAGATTCCTCTCCCGCCAAGGCCGGTTCCGTCGCCGGAGGTGGCTATCGGCTTAAAGCCTAAGGCCGTTGTGCCTGACGTAACGCAGGCCAACTGGGATCGCATGCCGCATCACCTGCAGACCCTGTTCGGAACGGCTGGTGAGGAGATTGCACAGAACTCATATAAAACTTTTAAGGAGACTCGCGAGCAGCTCATACAGCGGCTTTTGGACCCTATTATCAGCCTCGAAGAGGCCGCGCGCGTATTGAACGTCTGCCCGACCACGGTGCGAAGATACACCAACCGCGGCGTGCTGAAACATTATCGAACGGCCGGCAATCAGCGCAGGTTCAAGCTCTCCGACGTGTTGGCGTTTATGGAATCGGGCAAGCGCTCTGAACATAAGGACGAGGCTGCGGGAGAATAATTGTGAATATAAAGAAAATCACCCGGCGGGAATTTCTTGCGGCCTCGATGGTGGGAGTAGCGGGAGTTGCGATCGGAAGCGCGGGGATTCCGGCGCCGGCTCGCGCTCAGGGCGCCAATGACCGGCTTCGAGTCGGGGTCATAGGGGTCGGCGAGCGGATGGATTCGCTGATCAAGGAGTTCCACGCACTTAAAGGCAGCCATAATTGCGAGATCGTCGCGGTCAACGATATTTGGACTGTCAATCGCGATAAGGCCGTGCAGCGCATCACTGATTTATATGGCGCGAAGCCGAAGGTCTACACGACCTACGAAGAGATGCTGGCGGCCAGTGACATCGACGCGGTTATTATAGGCACTGCCGATTTCCAGCACGCCGAGATGCTCCGTAAGGCGATATCGGCCGGCAAGCACACCTACTGCGAGAAGCCGACGGCAAACACGCTGGAAGATGCCAATGCCCTGATCAAAACCGCCGAAGCCAACCCACACATAATTGTCCAGATAGGGACTCAACGGCGCAGCGACCCCAAATACCACGCGGCGGCGGAGTTCATTAAAAGCGGTGCGTTAGGCTCAATTGCCAGGGTGAATGTATCCTGGAACTACTACGGCGCTCGCTGGATTCGCGACCATTCCACGGCTAAAGCCGAAGATGTAGACTGGAAACAGTTTCAGATGGGCAGGTCGGACAGGCCGTTCAGCCCCAGGGTCTTTCGGCAGTGGCGCATATTCAAACCATACTCCACCGGCATTCCGTGTCAATGGATGAGCCATATGGTCGATGCGGTGAACCTTGTTATGGGCGCTACTTTCCCCAGAAGCTGTGTGGCGATGGGCCAGAATCTCATCTGGAAAGACGGCAGAGAGAACCCGGACACGTTCGAGGCTCTTTTTGAGTATCCTGAAGGCTTTATCCTCAACTACACAACTGGTTTCGGAAACGACTCTCCCGGCAGCGAGTTCAAAATATACGGCACTAAAGGCACGTTGGATTGTGCGACGTGGAAGGCCAGCGGTGTTGGTGGTGGCAAGGATATTCGAATGTCAGACGAGGTCACCATTGTTGCCGAGCCTATGCCGGATCACATGCGCAACTGGGTGGAATCCGTGCGAGCCGGCAAGCAGCCGGTTGCGACGGTGATGAACGGCTATGAGCACTCAGTGGCTGTAGTGATGGGCGTTCGCGCGCAGGATTCGGGCAAAAAGCAGATATTCGATCCTGCCGGCAGGTCGATCACTCAGGTCTAATGAATTCGGGTTGAAATGGAAAGTGGCCAAAAGCATGCTTATGGCCACTTTCCTCTCCCCTCTTTCCTTCCTCGAGTCACTTCGCAAAAATATCGGAAGAGATATTCTATCTCAAATTATCAATATCACGAATACCACACGCAGTGTAGTTCATGAACGCTCAGTTGTCAAGATATATTTTTGCCCGGATGCAATAACGCTGCAATTGAATGATTTTATTAACCAACGTTGGCCATAGCTGGGCGAGAACGTCACTTTTATATCACGTACGTACCGATCTACTCAAGCCTGAAAGCGACATAAACCAGCGCCGCCCATACGATTTTTCTGATTTTTCGAACTTACGCTCTTCCATTAACGTAAGATTTATGGTAAAATGCGCGCTTGATATCTGTTGGTTGATGAATGGATGTAGTGACTGTCCGGAGCGCTTAAGCCGGGCTGTTGCTAATACTGTAAATTGGAGCTGTTATTAAAAAATGTCCGACATGGAATTTGTCCTTACGCCTCGGGGCTTTGAGGATATGCGCAACGAGCTGGCCGAACTGGTAACCGTTAAGCGGCCTGCCATCATCGAGAGGATCCGTCAGGCCCGGCAGCTAGGGGATCTTACCGAGAACTTCGATTATGAGGATGCCAAGCGGGGCCAGGCGATTCTGGAATCGCGCATCACCGAGCTTAAAGCGATCCTTTCGCACGCCAGTGTTGTCGACGCGTCGGCGGATGGGTCGGTTGGCGTCGGCTCGACTGTAAAGATTAAAGACCTTGATGACGGCAGCCAGGAAGAGTATACGATAGTCGGCGCCGCCGAGTCTAACCCCGCCGAGGGCCAGATATCTCATGAGTCGTGCGTGGGTGAGGCGTTGTTAGGCAAAAAGATGGGAGAAACCGTCATCATCGAGGTTCCGGTCGGCCGGTTGCGATATAAAATCATCTCCGTGGCGTAAACAAATAACGAGCAGCTAAACACAAGTTGACTATGTGCAAGCTTCGGCATGTTACGCATGCCGAAGCACACATCTGAGAGTCATCCGTGGTAAGAAGACCCTTTGACAGGCTAAGCCTGACCTGCCGCCGCTGTATCGGGGTCTGCATCCTTGCAGTCGATAAGTGCAGCCACTTCATCCTCAGGAATCCCCAAAACAGCAGACATCTCCTCAGCAAGCAGGCTCTTAGCTCTTTTAAGCTGGTGCAGCTCACTCACTTTAGGGTATCGCGGCTTGGGTTCGGTGGCTTTGGTGCGGATTGCACGCGCAAGCGCGAGAGGATCGTTCCAAGTCACGTTGCGCAACGCACAGGTGATATGACCTTCATCGGTCTCGCCGGAGAGGATTTTAATGGCTTTGTTGAGTTTGTCAGCGGAAGAGATTGGTCTTAAACCCAACTCGTCGGCGGCGTCTACCGGGACCAGGATTGTTGAGGCGATGGACGGTTTTGGAATTACATAGAATTCTCGAACCGTACCATCCTGGTCGCGTGTCTCGATGTGGTCGATTACGCCGACGCCGTAACGCGGGTGTAAGACTGTGTCACCAATTTCCATAAGGAAACAGTCCCCCTTCCGAGACCAGCTCTGGTCTCGCGTACGATGGAAATATTATACTTCAAGCCGCGCCAGATGTCAAGGGTGAATCGTATTGGAAACAGTTGTGATAGGTAGATATGACGGTTTTTCGTCGATGACCTAATCTTCGGTGTCGTGTTTACTGATAATATCTTAGGGAGTGACCGTTATCAATGGACAAGACCAGACCGAGCATTTTAATTGGGCGCCGGCGGCTTAAAAGCGGCCTCACTTTGATGGAAGTGATGATATCGCTTTTCGTGTTTTCGCTATTGGTGGTCGTTTTTTCGTCATCGTTAATAGTCGGCAAATCCGCAGCCAAGATCAACGGAGAGTATGCGCAGGCCATTAGCCTGGCGCAGCACAAAATCGACCAGCTCAGGGCTATCGAATGGGGCCGTTTGACCTATTCCGAACTGCAAGAGGGAGGCTTTATCGATAGCTCGCCGACCTCATCTCCCTACAGTTTCGTCAGTGTGGATGGGGTTGCGGATTATCTGCCTGGCGCGAGCGTCGGCCAGCCGCCGACAGCAACCCTGAAAATTGAGAATCACCCCACAGACACGAGAATGAAGAAGATCACCGTCACCATCACCTGGCGTTCATCGCCCAGGCGGGCCGGTGACAGCAAAGTTGAACAGGTTGCCTATATATCCAATGCGAGTTAACATCACCCAAAAACGTGTTTTGAATCGCCGAGGGTTCACCGTAATTGAGGTGCTGGCGGCGACAGGAATAATGGCTCTGCTGCTGGTTTGCACGGTGAGCATGCTTATCGCTGCGATGCGTGCAGTGGACGATGATCTGGCGCAGGTCAGCAGCGACACCAACGCCTCTTCGGCGCTGCAGTTTATGGTGCTGTGGGTGCGAGAGGCCCAAAAGATCACAATCTACGACAGCGGCCCATATAGCGGACGCAGATTGTGCGTGATCTTGCCTGAAACCGTGGACGGTCATTACGACCGCACCGAATCGGATACCCAGAATCCGATGTATTTCTACACGTCGGACCAATCCGGGATAGTCGGCAAAAATGGGACATGGTTGTGGTGGAGTTGGAAGGGCAAACTGCTGCCCATTAGAAAAGACGTCTCCTCGCTGCTATTCGAGGTCAATTCGGAACTGGGGGCTGATGCTGTCCAGATTACGATCACCACTCGCGAATCGGTGTTGAAATATAAAGCAAGCGATTCCGGCAAAAAAGAGACCACCCTGACCCAGCGCGTCATCTATATGCGCAACTATTATAATCATTAAGGTGTCGGTATGCCTCCGGTTGTAAACAAATATAAATCACCAATATCGAATATGACGCTTGCTCGTAATAAGCGAGGCTCGCTGCTTTTAGCGGTGGCCGGAGCTGCATTTGTGATAATCGGCTTGTCGGTGATCCTTTTGGGTATGACCAGCGCCGCCATTCGCTCTAACAACCGCCAGCAGCTTAGATCATCGGCTTTGCAGGTGGCGGAATCCGGGGCGGAGAGAGGGGTGCTTTGGCTGCGCGATCAGGCCCTGCCGCCGACTTCGGATCAAAACATAACCGCTCAAATCGGCGCGTCCCCTGCCGGCGCGTGGACGGTAAATATAATCTGCGACCCGGATAATGGCAGGGTGTTTTTAAAGAAATATGAGATAATATCCACCGGCACCGTGTCCGGCCATACCAGGCGTGTGCAAGTTGTGGTCAGACAGTCCACTTTCGGCAAATATGCGTATTTTACAGATCGCGAAACCTCAACCTCCGGCAGCGTGATTTGGTGGGCTTCCAACGACAGGGTCGATGGGCCTGTTCACAGCAACAACACCGGAGGCACTAACTTCAATATAGACTACGGCGGGTGGTCGAGCACCCGAAGGCCGATATTTTTGGATCAGGTCACGGCGTCCGGCACTACGATCAACTATAACCCACGCAGGCCCGCCAACGAGACCGATTACCAGAAGGTATTTCTCAACGGAAGCAGGGGATATCTGCTCGGCATTCAAAAAATCAACCTGCCGCCGTCCACCGAAGACCAAAAAAAGGCGGCCTGGGGCAGCGACACCGGCTTTCCGACTACCGACGGAGTCTATTTAAAAGCCAACAAAGTCGATGGCGCCGATACGGGTGGGATATATATACGAGGCGACGCAGCGATAACGATGTCGGTCGATGCAAGCGGGAATCAAGTAGCTACTATAACCCAGGGCACCGGTGCGTATCAAAAATCTGCAACGGTCATATTTAACAAATCGAGTGGGACCACAACAGCGTCTGGAACGGCGATGGGTCAGGGCAGTCCGACCTCGGCCAACTCGTTTTCAAACGGGGTAATCTACTGCACCGGTGACATAACATCGCTTAGCGGCACAATCGCGGATAATTCATATTCCGCCGGTAAAATCACCCGTCGCTCAGCTTGGACGATAGCCACCGATACCGTGGCCAAAAAGAATATCACCATTACGAATGATCTGGTCTATAAAACCCGTCCAAATAAGCAACTGCCATCTACTCACGAGACTAACCTGGCTGCCGGTACGCTCGGCCTTGTTGCGCAGGATATCTATATCGCAGATGACGGGACCTTAAAGCATAACCACCCCGACCGTGAAATTGACGCTGTTTTGCTGGCCGGCAGCAGCAGCGTTAACGGCAGCATCTCCGTAAACAACTATAATCAGGGCAATACGGGCGCTCTAAAGGTTATCGGAGGGCTGATCCAAAGCACCCGTGGCGCGGTCGGAACCATAAGCGGAGGCACGATCAAAACCGGTTATGCCAAAGACTACAACTACGACCCCAGGTTAGCCGTAGCTCCGCCGCCGTTTTATCCGACCACCGGGCAATACGACAGGCTCTCATGGAAGGTGCTGACGGACTAAGGTATAACTCCTATCGTTCGGACACTCGCTTGACACGGTGGCGCTTCCGGCGTATCGTTTATCCAATGCAACGATAGCAGGGATGGTGGCTGGTGGAAGGCTCCGTGCTGCTTTTATTAGCGATTGTGCTTGCTCCGGTAATCGGTGGCAAACTTGGCACGCTCACTAACGGGTTTTTGTACCTGATTATCCTGGGCGGGGTCTGTTGTCGCCTGTTGCTGACAAAAGACAAATCCGGAACCTGGCAACGGGTGCCGGGGCTGTGGTTTGCTGCTGCTTTTCTTCTGTTTTATATTATCTCCACTTGTTTCAGCCGCGCTATTTTCTTCAGCCTGAATCAAATGGTATTCTTCGCGGCTTGTTTGGGCGTTTATCTTCTGGCTTCTTCATTGAGCGAGGACCGGAAAATGGCGACAGCGACCGTCTGGGTTTTGCTGCTTTCGGCCTTGATTATCAGCGCGATGGGGGTCAGAGACTACGCTCTGGACACCGGCGGGGGCATACACTTCTGGCAGTCTCTGATGGGGCGCGGTGAACACGGCAGGCTGTTTGGGCCTTTTTTGAACCCCAGCTTCTTTGCAGGCTATCTGGTCATTACGCTTCCGGTGACGTTGGGAATCTTTCTGGTGACACGGCGCAGCCTGTTAGTATTGCTGGCGGGCTTTGCTTTTGTGGTGCAGACGCTGGCGCTGATGTTGACTGGGGCCAAGTTCGGTATTATCGCCGCGGTGATGTCGCTTGGGTTGTTCTTTTTGCTGGCCATCGTTACAAAGGCGTTGCGACGATCCCGATTTCTTAGATTGCTTGTGCTGTGTGCGGTATTGACCCCACTGCTGGTTTTCTTTTCAGCCCCGGTTAAATCCAGGATACAGGCTGCGGAGTCCGGCGGCACACAGGTTCATTCAACTGTGTTTCGAGCCTACACCTGGCAGGCGACTTTGGACATGATTCGGGCGCAGCCCTGGCTCGGCACGGGGCCGGGGACTTATCCTGTGACTTATCAACAGTACACCATAGCTGGCCCGACGCGAATGGCGCACGACTCATATTTGCAGCTCGCGGCTGAGTGCGGAATACCGGCTGCTGCTGCTTTTATGTTGTTGCTGCTGGCCATAGCCCGCTCCGCCGTTCTGGGGACTATTCATAGCGTCGGCAGGCGATCAGAGCCTGTCAAAGAAGCAGCCGACGAATGTGCATTCGGGTCGGTCACGTGGACGGATATTTTGCCGTACAGCGGCTGGAGGCTGCTGGATTGCGCCCTGTTTGCGGCTCTGTTCGGCTCGGCGATAAGAAGCCTGGTCGATTCAGATTGGTATGTCTCTGGAATAGCGATACCGTTTTGGGTGGTGGCGGGGGTATTGGTCTCACGATCCGGTGCGGCTGATAAAAAGGTGAAGTTAGCCCCTGTTGGCCGCGCAGTCGCAGGCGCTGCGTGCGTTGTGTTGATGGCTATGACGGTTTCATTTGGCCTGGGTGATTTCTACGCGACTAAAGCCGAGGCCGTATACGCGAGGAACCCCGACAATGCTCTGCGGATCATCGACCTCTATAAAAAAGCCGTCTCTGCATCTCCTCTGATGCCCACCTATCGGCGGCAATTGGCCACCTGGCTTTCGACACAGGCTATTTCCGACGATGCTGCGTATGAGCAGGCGGATATGGCGATTAAACTGGCTCGGCGCACCTCTGAAGGCGGGTGGTTTGCGAAAGGTGTGATTGCGGAGAATCACCACGACCTGCCGTTGGCTATATCGAGTTTCAAACAGGCTCTGAAATATCACCCTAACTCAACGCGCACTCTATATAAACTCGCTCTAATTTACAGAGACACCGATGACACCGAAAACTTCGAGTCCGTGTTGCGACGGTTGATGGCAATTGAAAGCTCAGATTATGAGAATATCAAAGGGACTCCGGAGATCGTCGACGGCACCTACGCCTTTGCTCACGCCCACTTCGCCGACAAATACCTCGCACGACGCTACTACAGCGCCGCAATTCGGGAGTATCGCGCAGCAATCAATCGACTGGAGCGATGGAGATCATCCGGGGATATGCGGGAAGTGCAGAGAAGAATCGGACTAGTCACCAAAAGCGACGCCGAGGATATGCTGCAACTGTTCAAGGGCTGCTACACGGGTCTGAGCGCCGCCTATTCTGCGGCCGGAAACAAAGCCGAGGCCGCCAAAGCGACGGCCCAGGCTTCTAAAGTGCGGTAGGCTCAGGATTTGCTCTTTTTGCCGGCTCCGATGGCCCCGTTTATCTTGGAGAGCATCGACAATGCATATTTGTTGGACGGCTCCAGAGATAGCGCGGCATTGATCTCCTTCAGCGCGTCCGTATATTGCCCGTGCTTATATAGAGCATAGGAAAGGTCCATGTGAAAGACCGGATTTTTTGCACCGAGCTCGGTTTTGAAGTCATCTTTATCCGCCGGCACAATAATCATCGCCCAATACCCCATCGGCTTCCACAACTTTTCACACTGCGCATAAGTCATCTCTGTGATATCGTCGTAGTAGGGGTCGGTTACGTAGAACTTTTCGGCTGCATCGTCGTAGCCGGTGAGCACTCGGAAGTGCCCGGAATGGTCGCGATTGCTGTTTTGTTGCAAAACAAGCAGCGGCGTGCCTGATACCAGCTTGCGTTTGGCGTCAGCTATGCCGGAGTTGAATGAATAGGCGCAGTAGCCTTTGTTTTTGGCATAATAGAGCATATCGGCGCCGTGGGTCGCCCCACCGACGGGATCATATATCGTCTTGCCGATCTCTTCCTGGGTGATATTTTCTCCCAGATAACAAAATATCGAGGACATTGTGGCTGGGCCGCAATAATTCTGCATTTGTTTGATTCGCGGAACTCCCTCGATTTTGAAACTTGATAAACCCTGTCCGCTGATAATTGGCGAAAGCAGGGCGAGGCTCAGCACTATGAGGGTAGATGTGCGTAGTGTCCGATAAAAGCGCAACTTGTTACTCCGTTTGCGATGGATTTAGTGTTTTGTGGCCGCAAGGGAAACGACGAGTTGACCTAACTGTCTGGATGCACAAAATGTGCCACTTTGAATTTCATTATAGCAGCGCTAGTAGAAGCTGCAAGCAGAGGAGCGAAGATTTAAAGGTTAGAAATTAAAGAAGAGAAAACGCGGATGCTAAGGACACACAAAACAATGGTGGCCGGTATTATCCGACCACCACAAACTCATCTACCAACCTCGGTAGCCGCCATAAGATCCACCGTAAGACCCACCGTAACCTGACGAACGGTTGTTGTAGCCGCCATAGTTGCTGCCATAACCGCCGTAGTTGCTGCCATAACCACCAAAGTTGCCGCCATAGCTGCGGTTTCCGTAGCTGCCGTAGTTACCATAACCGCCATAGTTGCCACCGTAATTGCCGCCGTAACTACCGTATCCGCCAGAGCCGCCATAACGACCGCCCATTCCCATGCCATAATTCCAGCCGCCCATACCGTAGCCGCCGTAGGCTCTATTGGAATCCGTACCGCCGAGAATCGACAATATCTCGTTGGCGCTGACGTTATTCAGCGGAATCTTTTCTATTTTAATCTCAGGCTCATCGGTAGTAGCATCCACCGACGGCAGTTCTGATATCGGCATAGACGCAGCGACGAGATTTGAGGTATCTGGCTTAACGCTGATAAGATATACTCCGCCGTCCTGTCGATATACCAACCCGGCCGATTTCGTAAGACTCCTGAGCGCAGTTTCGAACGGAACATCCTTAATAGACAGCGCCGAAACGATGCCCGAGACATTGGAATCTATGGAGTAGTTCCTTCCCGTGCCTCGAAAAAGGGCCTCTATGGCCGCCTTGACATCAGTATCTTTCAGGTCAAGGTTCACATTAGTCTGCGCGGCATCAGCCGCCAGGATCGGCAATCCGATCGAGATCGTCAGCACTGCAGCCATTATCACATAACACAGCGGTCGCAAACGCAATTCTCTCATTGTAAAAGCCCTCCTCCTGTTTAACCTCAGCGCTGGCCGGTCGCAACCAACATTCGCGACAATTGCCTGGTCGCTATTATATTAGACGCAAGATACGGCACATCATTTCACGTCTCAAAATCGTCTGCCGATTGCATTATACCCTCATAGCCCATCAATCAGTCACGATTGTGAGAAAGAATGATATAATGCTTACGCGGATGCGATTCGTCATCGGAGGTGTTTATATGCGATACATCCTGTCGATTCCAATCTTGTTTTTCCTGATTTCCACAACCTGTGCCTATGCGCAGTCTCAGGCCGCGTCGGCTTGGGGGGTAGTAGCCGAGGGCAAATGGGGCACAGCCTGGACAGCAAGCCCTAATCAGAAGATTTTGCCGAACACACCCGTGCCGGCCAATAAGGCCAAAAGTGTACAGCTATATGCGGCAAACAACGAATATGAGCCGTTTCAGATAGTACTGACCACAAAATCACGCATCGGCAACGTCAAAGTTATACCGCGCACCCTCACCGGCCCAAAGGGGGGAAAGGTGCCGGCGTGGAGCATTACGGTCAAAAATGTGGAGTATGTCAACTGCTCCACCCCGACCAACGAAGGCATAGAGCCGGGGCTGTATCCGGACCCGTTGCCGGATCACTTCCCATATAACGCGATCGAGAATCGCAATACCTCAGCGTGGGTGACGGTTTATGTGCCCAGAAATACGCCTGCGGGGGAATATAAGGGAACCATTGACGTAATCGCGCCGAGTATCGGCACGATCGCGGTGCCGGTTCATCTGCGAGTATGGAACTTCACGCTGCCGTCGGTGAGCCGCCTGCGCACTGCCTACGGCAACACTATGCACAAAGTGTTCAACTACCAGGGCGCCGCCACCATCGAACAGCAGCGCAAGCTGGTCGATTTGTATAATCTCAATTTCCGCAAGCATAGAGTCTCGCCTTATCAGCCTTACGCCGGATATGATCTTAAAATCGAGAGGGAAAACGGCGAGGTTAAGGTCGATTTCAAAGACTTCGACGTGGCTATTCAGAAGTATTTCCCATATTTTAACAGCTTCATGCTGCCGAGGTCGTGGATGCACGATGATCTCGGTTTCGGAAAGGGCGCGGACAGCCAGCGTCTCAAAATCGATTATATGCGCCAGGTAGCGGAGCATTTGATCAACAAGGGTGTTCTGTCGAAAGGTTATGTCTATATAACAGACGAGCCTCAGCCGGACGTCTACGACAGCATCGTGGAAGCTGCCAAAGACATACGCATGGCGGATGGTCGAATTAAGATTCTTCTGACCAAGCGCGTAGAGGACAAGCTCATAGGATCTGTTGATATATGGGTGCCGATAGTACATCATTATGTCGAAGAGCCCAGCAAGGCGCGACAGGCTAAAGGCGAGGAGCTTTGGTGGTATTTGTGCTGTGAGCCGCGCGCGCCTTATGCCAATGGCTATTTCATCGACTACCCCGCTGCACAGATGCGTATGTTCCACTGGCAGACATGGAAATACGGAGTCAACGGCATTCTGTATTGGAATACGATGTATTGGCAGGACAACCCGTGGCAGGTTGCGATGAGCCAGCCGCCGGAGAGGACCCACAACTGGGGCAATGGCGATGGCCAACTGCTGTATCCGGCGTCGCGGCTGCCGTCTGAGAAGTTCGTCGATAAAGGCCCGGTGGATTCCATCAGATGGGAATTAGTGCGCGAAGGCATCGAGGACTGGGATTACTTCCGAATACTCCAGGACAAAATCGACGCCGCCTCCGACGCTAAGAAAAAGACCCCGGCTTACTCCGCCGCAGTCGACGCGTTGCGTCAGGTCAACGAGTGCGTGCCATCGCTGACTGATTTCTGCACGGACGTCAAGAAAATAGAAGCGATCAGGGCGAATGTCGGAAGAGCGATAGATGGGCTTAAGTAATCTGAGGTCGGGCTTCGAAGTTCGGATATATGGCATCGGAAAAAGCAGATTTCTCGCTGCGCTCGAAATGACGAAGGGGGGCGCTCGAAATGACGAAGGGGGCGCTTGAAATGACGAGTGAAAGGCGTTTGAAATGACGAGTGACGGGTTGTGGGGTGGTGATTCGGAGATCACCACCCATCTGCGGGCGGCCGAGCGTGACCGATGGGCTGATCTCCACCTGTGCATTTGACACAAAAGTCACTACACGGGATAATACTGCGGGAGAATTGTAACATCAAAGGAGTGAATCAGCGTTGGCTATACCGGTAGTGAACCCCAAAGCCCAAAATCTTGCCCTGAAGGACGAACTGGCGCATGCTGTCCAGTCCGTTCTCGATTCCGGCGCCTTCGTGCTTGGCCCTAATGGTGCGCTCCTGGAATTGGAGATATCTCAGTTTTGCGGTTCCGAATACGGCGTTGCGGTAAACTCCGGCACGGACGCGCTTGTTATAGCATTAGCTGCGGCGCAGGTGGGGCCTGGCGATGAGGTAGTCACCACTCCGTTCACATTCGTGGCAACCACAGAGGCCATTATGATCGTGGGAGCCAAACCGGTATACGTCGACATAGATCCGTCTGACTTTAACCTTGATGTTTCTCTCATAGAAAGCAAAATTACACCAAAGACAAAGGCCATTCTGCCGGTTCATCTGTATGGTCAGTGTGCCGATGCCACCGCTCTTGCGCAAATCGCAGATAAGCACGGCCTAAAGGTAATCTACGACGGCGCCCAGGCTATAGGCTCGCAGCATCACGGACTTGGAATAGGGTGCTACGGCGACGCCTCGACGCTCAGCTTTTATCCCACAAAAAACCTCGGCGGTTGCGGCGACGGCGGGATGGTTCTCACGAATTGTGAAGATGTCTGCAAACGCGCACGGTCGCTGAGATTCCACGGCCAGGGAGATATTGGCGTCGATTCGACATATGCTTACGAACACGTCGGCTACTGTTCCCGGCTTGACGAGTTCCAGGCGGCGGTGCTCAGGGTCAAGCTTGGACACGTTCAAAAATGGAACGAGGCCCGCCGAGCCATCGCCGACCGCTACATAGATGCTCTTAACGACCTGCCTCTCCAGTTACCCGTGTCAAGAACCGAGAATTATCACATATATCACCAGTTCACAATCCGATGCGAACAGCGCGACGAGTTGGCTGTGAAGCTGGCGAAGCGCGGTGTCGGCTCGAAGGTGTTTTATCCCAGTCCGCTGCACCTGGAACGCGCGTATCTAACTTTGGGCTACAAGCACGGGGATTTCCCCCACGCCGAGAAAGCCGCAGCCGAGGTGCTGTGCTTGCCGATGTTCCCGGAATTAACCGATAACGAGGTCAACAAGGTCATCGGCGCGGTCAGGGAGTCGGTGCAGGAACTGGAATAACAAGCTAGAGCGTATCAAAGGCGAGGTGTATCTGATATGAAGGCTATGATCCTGGCCGCCGGGGTCGGTTCCCGGCTCGATCCTTTAACTAGAAACGTGCCGAAACCGATGGTGCCGGTCGTAAACAAGCCCGTTATGGAACACATCGTCGAGGTTCTCGCCCGAAACGGCTTCAAAGATATAATGGTCAATCTCCATTATCTTGGCGAGCAGATTCAGGAATATTTCGGTGACGGCAGGAAGTGGGGCGTCAAGATCCAATACTCTCCGGAGGATAAGCTCTGGGGGGATGCGGGCAGTGTAAAGCGCTGCGAGGACTTTTTTGACGAGGACTCATTCCTGGTGGTCGGCGGCGACGATCTGGCGGATATGGACCTGAAGCGAATGGTTCGGTATCATCAGGACAAGAAAGCCATCGCCACCATCAGCCTGTCGTTAGTCGACGACCCCTCCGAATACGGTATCGCCCTGTTAAACGAGCGCGGCAAGATCACCAGGTTCCTCGAAAAGCCGAAAGGGGAGGTCATATTCAGCAACTCGGCCAACACCGGGGTCTATGTCTTCAATCGAGACGTCCTTGACCTGATCCCCAAGGGCACCCCATACGGCTTCGGCCACAACCTCTTCCCGATGCTGCTCGAACAGCGCGCGCGATTCTTCGGTTATCTAACATCCAGCTATTGGAAAGACGTGGGTAACCTTAAACAGTATCAGGAAGCGCATCGCGACGCACTCAATGGGCGATGTGACTTCAATATCCCCGTGCCCGAAGAGCGAAAATACGTCTGGATGGGGGAGAACGTCGAAATCGACCCCAGCGCCGAGATCGGCTACCCCGTGGTCATAGGCAATAACTGCCGAATCGAAAAAGGCGCCAGGCTGCTTGAATACAGCGTGCTTGCAGATAACTGCGTGCTCGAAATGGGCTCAGTGGTCAAGCAGAGCATACTATGGGAAGGCGCATGTGTGATGCGCAACACCATAATCGAGCGATGCGTGGTCGGAGACCACTGCAGCGTCAAATCCAGCGCAGCGGTCTTCGATGGCGTTATAGTCGACCCGGTCCGTCGCAACAACAACGGCCAGAACAAGGTCTAGCTTAGTAGCGATAGTGCTCCGACTTGAAAGGCCCTTCCTTCGGCACGCCGATATAATCCGACTGCCGTTGGGTCATCGTCGTCAGCTTCGCTCCCAGCTTGCTTAGATGCAGCCGCGCGACTTCTTCGTCGAGCTTCTTGTCCAGCACATAGACGCCGATTTCATACTTGTTCTGCCATAGGTCCATCTGCGCCAGAGTCTGGTTGGTAAACGAGTTCGACATAACGAAGCTCGGGTGCCCGGTCGCACAGCCGAGGTTTATCAGGCGGCCTTCCGCCAGCAGGTAAATCGTGTGCCCATCCGGGAACGTGAACGCATCGACCTGCGGTTTGATATTCGTATGCTTAATCCCCGGCCACGCCTTCAGTTGATCGACTTCTATTTCGTTATCGAAATGGCCGATGTTGCAGACGATGGCCTGATCCTTCATCCTGGACATATGCTCTGCGGTGATGACGTTGCAGTTGCCGGTCGCAGTCACATAGATATCGGCATAGGGCAGGGCATCCTCGACTGTTGTAACCGTATAGCCTGCCATACAAGCCTGCAGCGCGCAAATCGGGTCGATCTCAGTTACCCACACGCGCGCCCGCTGCCCCGCAAGAGATTCCGCCGAGCCTTTGCCCACGTCGCCATATCCGCAGACCAGCGCTATTTTGCCTGATATCATCACGTCCGTCGCCCGTTTGATGCCGTCCACCAGCGACTCCCGGCAGCCGTAGATGTTATCGAATTTGCTCTTGGTTACGGAGTCGTTTACGTTGATTGCCGGAAACAGGAGCTCCCCTTTTTCGAGCATCTGATAGAGGCGATGCACCCCGGTGGTAGTCTCCTCAGAGACGCCCCGCAGGTTTTTTACCACTCTGTGGAAAAACGTCGGGTCTTCTGCGATCGACTTGCGGATCACGTCGTTTAGCAGGGCGAGTTCTTTGTTGTCGGTAGGTTCGTCTATTATCGCCGAATCATTTTCCGCACTATAGCCTCTGTGGATCATCAGGGTCGCGTCCCCGCCGTCGTCTACGATCAGCGTCGGCCCCTCGCCATCCGGCCAGATCATAGCCTTTTTGGTGAACTCCCAATACTCCTCCAGGCTCTCCCCTTTATATGCGAACACAGGGATTCCGCGATCCGCGATAGCCGCTGCGGCGTGGTCCTGGGTGGAAAATATATTGCAGCTTGCCCAGCGCACATCGGCGCCGAGTTCGACGAGCGTCTCGATGAGCACAGCGGTCTGGATGGTCATATGCAGAGACCCGACGACCCTCGCCCCGGCAAGAGGCTTTTTCGGGCCGTATTTCTCCCGCGTCGCCATCAGCCCCGGCATCTCTTTTTCGGCAATCGCGATCTCCTTACGACCAAACTCCGCCAGGCTTATATCTTTTATAACGTAATCAGCAAGTGTCATGCTCACCGAAATATCTCCCCATATGCAAATTGATGAATTTCCAGGCTGCTGCCAGCCACCATATACTATACAACAACCAGCAACCCTTGCCAATGGATTAAGAGCTGACTCCGAAGAATGCTTAGTCGGTGAGGTTTGTCATTGCGCACGCAGTTACTTTTCTATAAGGTGATCCAAAATCCGCTCCAGTACCGCAGGTATATCGCGCATTTCGCACTCCCACACTATGAGCACATTCCAGCCGGCCTCAAGTAGCGTCCGAACGTTAATTCGGTCACGTTCTATGTTACCATCAAGTTTAGCATTCCAGTAATCAACATTGCTTGCTGGCCGAACTGCGTGCTTGCAATTAGGGTGCTGATGCCAGAAGCAGCCATGCACGAATATTGTCGTTGAAAACCCGGGCAGCACGATATCTGGCGTACCAGGGAGGTCACGGCGATGAAGCCTGTACCGCAAACCGCAACGGTGTAGTATCCCACGCAAGAGTAACTCTGGTTTGGTGTCGCCGGATTTCACGGATTTCATAACTGAGCTTCTTTTGTTTTTGCTATAGACGTCACTCATAATTACTCAAAAACGGCCCAAAAGACTTCATTGCGGTCTTTGCCCCATCAATAGTATAATGCAGTAAATTCATTGCCATATACGAATAGGAGGCGAATGGCCGTGCGGTTCATTGACCTGTTTTGTGGTATTGGCGGATTTCACTACGCAATGGATGCGGCGCTGAAGACCCGAGGTATTCGAGGACAATGTGTATTTGCCAGCGACATTGACCCCGATGCTCAAGATGCGTATGAAGCTAATTTCAACATGCGGCCGGCAGGTGATATAACCCAAGTAGATGGGTGTGACATTCCTGATCATGACATTCTGCTGGCAGGATTCCCTTGTCAACCGTTTAGTATCATTGGCTCCTCCAAGGGCTTTGCTGACACCAGAGGCACTCTTTTCTTTGATATTGCGCGAGTGCTTGAAGCTAAGCGCACTCCGGCATTCATTTTGGAAAATGTAAAACGTTTGGCCAGTCACGACGGTGGCAGGACATTGAGTAGAATACTTGAGACTTTGGATATGCTCGGGTATACTCACTCCCATAGAATACTCAATGCACTTGATTTTGGTCTGCCACAAAAGCGGGAGAGAATTGTAATAGTGGGATTCCGCAGTGACAGACAAATTGAGTGGCCGATGTCTCCTCTGCCGATAGCGCCGCTCAGCACAATTCTCGAGCCGACGGTCCCACAGCAGTATTATGCCTCTGAGTATATCAGAAAACGAAGATTGAAACAATGTGAACCCACAGACAAGCCCACCATTTGGCATGAAAACAAGTCTGGGCATGTGAGCGCTTTGCCTTATAGTTGTGCATTGAGAGCGGGTGCAAGCCACAACTATCTGCTGGTGAACGGTGAGCGCAGGCTGACACCTCGTGAAATGTTGCGATTGCAGGGCTTTCCTGATTCTTTCAAGATTATTAGCGGCTATGGAACAATAAGAAAGCAGGTTGGCAACGCTGTTCCCGTGCCGGTCATCCAAGCAGTGGCTGAAAGGGTTTTGGACCAGCTATTGAAACCTGTCGCATCGGTAGAAACTTTGCCGAGCCTGCGGAGTCTATTTGTATGCTAGACCCAAAATTGAGAAATGTCGATAAAGTAAAGCCGCGATATCCTTTAGGCGTGTTTCCTTCAGGAACTGTCCTGTCTGTGGCAAAACAGATTATCTATCTTGTCCATACTCGTGGCGAAGCTCGCTTGGAAGGCCCGGACTGGGAGAAAATGTTTGCTAATGCCATTTGCGCCGAGTGGGCCCCTTCAAACGTTGGTTTGGACGATATCCGCTTGGGATGTTGTTGTTGGGGGGCAAAGACCGTAAAGCAGAAAATACCTTCCGAAACGAAAACGGTCCGTCTGATTTCTGGCCGGTGTTCGTTAGATTATTCCTTTGCCGTCAGTGATGTTCGGAGTGTGCCTCCCGATGAAATTGGGCAGATGGTATTGTCCATCTACCGTGAACGGGTTTCGTCAGTTCGACAGCGGTTTTCTCATTGCCGCACAATAGTTTTGATGAAGTCAGCTGATTTACGCGAGTGCGCTATGTTTGAAACCGAAACTGTGCGCTATGACCAGGAGTTGTATGAATGGCAATGGAATAAACGCGGCAACCTGCAAGGTCACGATAAATCGGGGAGGCATAAATTTACGTGGCAACCGCACGGATCACAGTTTACTATTATTGATGACGTGCCATCAAATCGGGTGGCGTTCCGCCTGCGTTTGGCTCCGCCTATGACACTGGAGTCAGTTATGGCGTCCATTGGTTTTGACGCTTCTACCTGGTTTGAATTACTTTAATAGCCGGGCTGGAACACAATGTGGTAGCCCGTATTCAGGTGCGATTTAATGCGCGCAAATAAACCTGGCCAACATTGAGCCCAGTTTCACACACAATAGCCCACCTATGTTGCTTATTGCGATATTGGCTATGGCCAGTGAGGTCTCTCCGTTGTTTGCGTGGCTGATGGTCTCCAGGCTGTAGGCTGAAAATGTGGTCAATGCACCCAAAAATCCGGTGGTGAAGAAGAGCCGAAATTGATAATTGACCCCGCGCAGTTCGTTTAGTCCAAACACTATTCCTATCAACAAACACCCGATCAAATTTACATAAAGCGTGCCGAACGGGAAGATGGAGGGGTGCGTTTTCGCGCTGAAGTGAGCGACGCCATACCTGGTCAGAGCTCCCAACGCCCCGCCCGCTAAAACAAGGATTGCCTTTAACATATTGGCGATCTCGTTGGTGTGGTTTGCGGCTTACAATATATGATTAGCATGTCGTACGGCCTGCGGCCAAAGTGGGTTGGTGCCGGAGGTCGGAGTCGAACCGACATGAGGTTGCCCTCGGTGGTTTTTGAGACCACTGCGTCTGCCATTCCGCCACTCCGGCGTGGGAAAATTATAACGCGTAAAGCAGGAAGTGTCAATGCAAGCAGAGAATCATACTTCGCGTAAATACGTTCCAAAGGAGCGATTAAATGAACGAAGATGCTTCTCAGAACTCGCAGCCCGGTGGCCAGGAGCCGACCCCGCCTCCAGTCATCAGTAACAACATACCTCCCCGGCCACCTCAGCCTCCCCGACGCAATAATTGGCTGTGGGTGATCCCGGTCTCGCTGGTTGTCGGCTGTTTACCGTGGCTGATTATAGCGATTGTCTTTATAGTTGCGGCCTGCGCCGGAATGTCCAGCTTCGGCGGGCCTGTCACGGAACGAGGCGATCATATCGCGCTAATTCGAATTACCGGGGTAATTACATCCGGACGCAGCGTCACCAGTATGTTCAGCGATTCGACCACCGGCTCTGATGATCTGATAGATCAACTCGAGAAGGCGCGCAAAAGCAAGAGCGTCAAGGCTATAGTTCTGCGCATAAACAGCCCCGGTGGAAGCCCGGCGGCATCTGAAGAAGTATATAACGAGCTTATGCGTATCCGTGCGGCTAAAAAACCGATCTACACATCCATGGCCGACGTGGCGGCCTCCGGCGGTTATTATATCGCAGCGGCTTCGGACAAAATCTACGCCGACGATTCGACCCTCACGGGAAGTATCGGAGTGATCTGGGACGTGGCCGATATGAGCGGGCTGTTCAAGAAAATCGGCTACAGCCCACAGGTCGTTAAGTCCGGCAAGTTCAAGGATATCGGGTCGCCAAATCGACCCCTTACGCCTGAAGAACGCGCCCTGTTACAGGGTATAGTAATGGACACATACGAACAGTTCGTCAACGCGGTGGCGGCGGGACGTAAACTCCCTGTAGGCGATATCAAAAAGATCGCCGATGGACGCGTCTTTACAGGCAGCCAGGCGAAGGATGTCAAACTGGTGGACGATATCGGCGGCATTCAAGACACAATCACCGCGGCGGCGAAGGCGGGAGGAATCAAGGGCGAGCCTAAGGTGGTAGAATACAAAAAGCGCCTGTCGTTCTCCGATATACTCAGCTCGGAGAGCGAGTCTTTGCGGGGCGCAATCGGCAGGCAATTAATCGACCAGTTGACCAATAACGCCAGCCCAGGTCTTAGATAACGACCAGATTACAGCAGTCTTATGAATAAAAACAAACCGAAACTCATAGCCGTAGATGGCAATAGCCTTCTATACCGGGCGTTTTTTGCGATGCGGTATCTATCCACATCCGCAGGCACCCCGACAAACGCCGTCTACGGCCTGACCACTATGCTGCTGAAGGTCCTCGAAGAGAATCCTGATTATATCGTGGTGGCCTTCGACACCCCCAAACCGACCTTCAGGCACGATCAATACGACCAATATAAGGCCCATCGCAAAGCGGCTCCGGACGCGCTTATTGAGCAGGCTCCAATAGCAAGGGAGCTGATACAGGCCTTTAATATCCCGACAATTGAGGTCGAGGGGTATGAAGGGGACGATATTATCGGCGCGCTGGTAACACAGGCCCGAGCCCATGGTGTTGCCTCTGAGATATTGACCGGAGACCTCGATGCGCTTCAGTTGGTCAACGAGGATGTGCAGGTGTTGACCACCGTGAAGGGGGTCTCTGACATCGTCGTCTACGATGAGCAGGCTGTGGAGGATAGATTCGGCCTCAAACCCGATCAAATTGCAGATTTAAAAGGCCTGAAGGGGGATTCATCGGACAATATACCCGGTGTGCCCGGCATCGGCGACAAAACCGCGCAAAGCCTGCTCTCCAAATATGGGACTGTGGAAGGTGTCCTCGACCACGTCTCCGAGCTTCCTGAAGGCAAGGTTAAAAAAGCCCTTCAGGAGAACGCAGACCTTGCCAGGCTGTCGAAACATTTGGCCACTATCGTCACCGACGTACCGTTCGAGTTCGACTTGGAGTCATACCGTTTTAAGCAGCCGGATTACGACGCGTTACGGGATCTGTTCGTTCGGCTGGAGTTTAAGACCATGCTCAAGCGCCTGCCGGAGGTCGAGCAGGCCGCTGGCAAGACAAGCGTGGAAGGGCGACCTGGATTGGGGGAGTGCCGACGCATCAATTCGGCACAGGAATTAAACGCACTGATCGAATCCCTGCGAAAGGCCGGGGCTTTTGCGATGCAGTGCAACACCAGTCAGGAAAAGTCGATAGACGCACGGCTTATGGGGATAAGTTTCTGCGCCGACCCAATAGGCACCGCTTATGTCCAGATAGAAGACGCGGCTGAGCAGAATCTGACCCTGTCGATGGGGGAGACCTACAAAGCTGATCTGCCGGATCTGGTCGATATTCTCAGCAATGAAGAGCTCACCAAATACGTCCACGATGCCAAGCGAAACATCGCGGCGTTGGCGTTGCGCGGCGTCGAGTTAAAGGGCATCGACTTTGATGCGATGCTTGGCGCTTACGTGCTGGATTCATCGCGCAGTTCTTACGATATAGGCAGCATAGCGTTCGAGCAGTTGTCAATTGAGCTTGCAGGGGTTACCAGTAAAGAGGCCGATGTCGACGAGGTCAAGCAATTCTGCAGCGAAGCTGAGGTTATATACCGGGTCAAACCGCTGATTGAGGAGCGCCTTCAAACCGACGCCGAATATGGCCTCTATCACGATATCGAACTCCCGCTCGCCGGCATTTTAGCCAATATGGAGCTTACCGGAGTCACTATCGACCGCGCGGAACTGGAGACCCTGTCTCTTAGGCTCAACTCGCAGATTCGCGAGCTGGAACAGCAGATATATGAGATCGCGGGGGAGCAGTTTAACATCGGTTCGCCTAAACAGATCGGCGTCGTGCTCTTCGAGAAGATGGGTTTGACCGGCGGCAAACGCACCAAGACCGGATACTCGACATCGGCTGCGACCCTCGAAGCGCTGGCGGGGGATTACCCTATCGTCGATCAGATATTAAAATGGCGAGAGCTTACCAAACTCAAATCCACTTACGCCGATTCACTTCCCAAGCTCATTAACCCGGTTACTGGTCGTGTTCATACTTCGCTGAACCAGGCTGTGACGGCCACTGGGCGGTTGTCATCAAGCGACCCTAATCTACAGAATATCCCTATCCGCACCGAGCTTGGTCGGGAGATTCGAAAGGCTTTTGTGGCCAAACCGGGCTGTGTGCTGCTGTCTGCGGATTATTCTCAGATAGAGCTGCGAATAATGGCGCATGTGACGGGTGATGCGGGTCTGGTATCTGCGTTTGAGCACGATCTGGATATTCACACCAGAACAGCCAGCACCATATTCGGATGCAGCGAGGATGAAGTCACCCCGGAGATGCGTCGCAGGGCAAAGACAGTCAACTTCGCGGTCATCTACGGAATGAGCGACTTTGCGCTCAGCCGCACGCTGGATATCCCCATTGAGGAGGCACGGACATACATCGACACCTATTTCGCGCGCTTCCCAGGCGTTCGGGAATACACAAACTCGACTATCGAACAGGCGCGTGATCGGGGTTATGTCTCGACTCAGCTCGGCAGGCGACGCTATGTGCCGGATATTCACAACGCCAACCGAAACGTCCGCCAGTTCGCGGAACGTGCGGCGGTGAATATGCCGATCCAGGGTATGGCAGCGGATATTATTAAAATAGCCATGATCCGAATCGCCGATGCGCTTGCGCCATATAAGGCGAAAATGGTGCTTCAGGTGCACGATGAACTGCTCTTCGAGGTTCCGACTGAGGAACTCGACGCGGTGGCTGAGCTGGCGCGACAGTCTATGGAAAACGCACATCCGCTCAAAGTGCCGTTAAAAGTCGACGTTAAAGCTGGGCCGAACTGGGCGGAGATGGAGAGCATTCCGCGCGACTCTTAGCCGGGCTGGCTTATATGCCGGATTTGTCGAGCTTCGAAGGCGCCGTTCACCCCTGTTCCATCGAAGTCGTTTTTGCGCTACAATAAAGACAAATGCCAAAGGTGTCAGTAGTCGTGCCGGTATACTGTTCGTCGCAGGCGCACGAAGATTACCTGCGCGAGGCGCTGGATTCGGTTGCGGCGCAGAGTTTTCGGGACTTTGAGTTGGTGGCGGTCGACGATTGTTCTCCAATCGATCCGACGCCGCTTATAGAGTCCATTGATAACCTGCCGAATATGCGACTGATTCGCAACCAGACCAACCTGCGACAGGCGGAATCGCGCAACGTGGGTGTCAGGGAAGCCAAAGGTGAGCTTATCGCCTTTCTGGATCACGATGATATCTGGCTGTCGGATAAACTGGCTCGGCAAGTGGAGGCGATGGCGGAAAATCCCGATGCGGGGATGGTATTTTGCGATCTGGAAGTTTTTGGGCCTAACGCCAACAGGCTTAATCTCGACCAGAGCATCATCCCGCAGAGGCCGGATTTCTATTGGTTCGTCAGCCACGGAAATTATACGATTTCGGCCAGCGCGGTGATGGCAAAGCGGCAAATGATGATCGATATCGGCCTGTTTGATGGCCGTTACTCCACCTGCGATGACTTCGATGCGTGGTTGAAGATTTTGATGATCGCGCCTGTGGTTCATTTGCCGGAGACATTGGCAAAATACAGGCTGCACGGCGCAAATGTGAACTACGGGGTCGACCGTCTTAACGACAATAAATTATTGACCGCCCTGATCTGGAATTATTGGAAAACTGCATCGCTTAATATGCGTATTCGCTTGTTGCCCAGGCTGGCGCGAAAGCTGGTGGGCAGGATATATTTTTCGATCAAACGGCACAGGTCATTTTAGATAGAAAAGAGGGATTGCTATGTCTGCCGGCCGAAATACAGTGCTTATAACCGGTACGGAATCGGATAACCCGTTCGCCATAGATATCGGCGTATATTGTGGTCAGATGACCGATATTGCCGATGTTATCTCTCTTAAAACTTTCGCCAACACCGAGTTTTGCCCCAGGTTCATTTCCGATGAAAAGGATATGGACGATATAGGTAACAAGCTCAGCGGGGCGACGGTGGTGATGGTCTCCACGGCTTCCAATACTCTCACACGCAATGAACTCGCTATGCGAAATATGCTGGTGGCGCGGGCGGCTAAGGACAACGGGGCGGGGAAGGTTGTGTTGGTCGAGCCGGACCTGTTCTTCAGCGCACAGGACAGAGGGCCGAGGCCTGAGCACGGCGATGTGACTTGGACCAGGGGCTCAAAGGACTATAAAAAGTTCGATGGACAGCCGTTTTCGAGTCGATTTTACGCACAGGCGCTATCTCTGGCGGGGGTTGATGCGGTTATTACTATCCATAATCACTCTGAATCCGTGCAAAGGCTCTTTAGAGAGGTGATGAAGGGTGAGTTTGTGAACCTTAACCCTGCTGAGGTGTTTGCGGATTATATTCGCAACTCAGATGTGGCGCCTGGTCTTTCGAGCGGGGCTGGGCTGCTGGTCTGTGCACCCGACGACGGGGCCAGGGAGTTTGCGACACAGGTTCACGATTATCTCAACTCAAGCACCGCCGGGTTGCTTTATTTCGCAAAGCAGCGAAGAGATGAGCGCAGCGTATCGAGTTTTATATCCCCGGAATCCCCCTGCCCGGAGAAGTCGATAGCGGGAAAGGACGTAATTGTCTTCGATGACATGGTGCGCACGGGAAACACAATCCGAGAGTGCTGCCGGCAGCTTAAAGAGGCGGGAGCAGGGCGTGTGGTATTCTTCGTGACCCATTTCTACTCCTCTCCAGAGGTGCGCGAGACCCTGGCAACGCAGGCGGTTGATGAGATAGTAACCACAAACACCCTGCCATCCATTTTGAACCGGGACATGCAGGGCAGGCTGCGACGCAAATTGACTGTGCTGAAGCTGGAGAAGTGGATTTCTGACTACACCATGCGCTACATCGGACACCAGCCCAGCGATCCTTGTGGGATAACCTACACCATAGATATGTCATCTAAAAACCCGCGCTGGAGCCTGGACGTGGATCACTCAACCCGCACCATAGACACTCAGCCGGCTCTGGATTTCTCGGACCCTGTGGAGAGGGTGTAGGGACCAAACCAGCCTGGCGGCGTAGTCATCCCATGATAGGTAATGATCTCCGAATCGCCGCCTCATAACCAATGCCAACCTCCAATCTCCAACTTCTAACTTCCAAACGGTAGTGTCCGATCTCCGCCTCGGACAGTCTCTCCTTGGAAGCTGGTTGTGGCCGGGACAGAGGCACGGCCACTACTTAAACCACCCACGTCATTTCGAGTGCCCACCCCTTGTCATTTCGAGCACCTACCCACCGTCATTTGAGCGCCCCCTTCGTCATTTCGAGCGGCCCCCTTCGTCATTTCGAGCGCAGCGAGAAATCTGCTTTTTCCGATGTCCGATATCCGAGGTCGGAGGTCCGATCAAGCCCTCTACGGCTCGCTAATTACGATACAATATCGTTATTTCTGTTTTTCGCTCTTTTCGCGATTTCGCGTTTTCTAATCTTCCTTCTCCCCAAACACAACCTTAATCGCGTCGGTATAGGCGGTGCCGTGGTCGGTGTCCGGGAGGAGGTAGCTGCCTTCGGTCCATTCGTTCCAGGCGTTTATGGTGACAATTTTTTGCTTGCAATCCAATCTCATCACGAACTCTTTGGCTCGCAGCAGCGATTCTTCGAAAATACCAGGGTCGTCTTGCAGAATCGAGGTCCACGTGTAGCCTCTCGGCTCGAAGACGTCGCTTTGGATTGTGCGGGGGCTTGGGTCCCAGCCCATAGTTACATTCGGATGATACGGCAGGCTATACTGCGCGGCGAGTTCCTCCCAAACCTCATAATTTTTATCCGCTGCACCACGCATACTCCCCAACGGGAACCCTCCCCAGTTCGGATAATAATAGTGCGCCCATACATAGCTGCCGACGCTGGTAAAGCCCAACTGTGGGATCACGCGCTCAGGTTCCTCGACGCCTTTCTCGCCCTGCAGAACCTTGATTCCCCAAACCACGCAATTAAGATGCAGCCCGGTGTGCCCCGCTGCCACGGTCTTATCTCTAAAGCTTTTAAGCGCGTCACGCGTCTCTGCAAACCCGCCAAGACCCTCAATCAACGCACCTATATCGTAGATTGAAAAATACGGTTCTCCGTCGATGGTCCAATAATTAGCTTGGGAAAAGTATCGCTCAATGACGTGATCACAAGCTCTATCAAAGGCCTCCCGCGTCACCTTTCCGGACGCCAGCAGCGGAGGCGTGCCGTGCGACTTCATCGGGTGGATATCCAGCCAATCGTGATTAGCCCACATCAGGGCGAACTTAATGCGGTCGCGATTATCCGCCTGCAGAAAGCCCTTGTCCAAACCGTCCTGCAGAAACGGGCCATCTTCGTAGTAGTACCAATCGTAAATAAATGCGTCGATGCCGCTGTCCGCTGCCAGGTCGATTTCTTTGGCGGCCCATTTTGGGTCGGACTCGTCGAAGTATCCCCAAGCCGGAACCTTCGGCTGCCGGTGACCCTCAAAACGTGGCCGAGCACATTTCATCAACTCCCACTCAGTCCAGCCTTTCCCGTGCCAGACGTCGTTTCGTGGGTCGGGGTGATACTGTGGGAAATAGTATACTGCGATTTGTGGTTTGGTCATCATCGTTTATACCCTTAACCTTAATTTATCCGTGTTGGTATGCATTATATCTTACAGGCTGAAAAGTAGGAAGCTGCCGGATATTCAACCGACAACCGTCAACCGACAACCGTCAACCGTCAACCGACAACCGAAAAAGCAGATTTCTCACTGCGTTCGAAATGACATATTTGATGGCGTATGCGGTAAATGTTGTGTATCCGATTTGATTTGGATATACTCCATATATAATTGCAAGGGAGCAGCCATTGAAGCGGATAATTGACCTGAGCTATAAAATAACGGCGCCTATGCCCGTGTGGCCTGGTGACCCTGAAGTCGAGTTTTCTCAGACCACGACTATCTCGCAATCCGGCTACAACAACACGCGAGTTTGCTTCGGAACCCACACAGGCACGCATATCGACAGCCCTCACCACGTGATGCACGACAGTCGCGGAGTCGATAGTTATGACCTCGACGCACTCGTGGGGTGGGCGGAGGTGCTGGATTTGGGCGATTTGGCCCCGCGCACCCAGATAATCTCCGCAGACCTTGATCGCTTCGAAAACCGCGTCGGCAAATCGGCAAGGCTGCTGCTTAAAACCGGATGGGGCAAAAGATGGGGCCAGCCGGAGTTTTTCACCGAGTTCCCCGGCATAAGCGAGGGCGCAGCGGCTTGGTTGACTGCACGAAACGTTAAATTATTGGGCATAGAACAGCCGTCAGTGCATTTGTCGCTTGATCAGCAGGTTCACAAAGCGCTGCTGGTGACGGGAATGGTGGTGCTGGAAACGGTTGCAAATATGCACGAAGTCACGGCGGACAGGGTGTTTATCGCAGCGTTGCCAATGAATTTTGCAGGCTTGGACGGCTCCCCGACACGAGTCGTCGCAATGGAAGAACTCCCTAAATAACCCTCACCGGCCGCATATCGACGTGATCGGCTGAGACCAATATATATTTTATGCCGTCGATATTGCCCTGCAGGTAAAGCCCTGTGTGTATGTGGCCGTAGACGAGGATGTCTACGCTATTCGCCTGCAAAACGTCTGCGAATTCATTGGGATCAAGGTGTATATCAAAGGGCGGGTAGTGCAACATCGCTATTTTTTGCGACACATTCGCAGGTATCTCGCTTAATGCGCGCTGCAGATATGCAAGCTCCCGTTTCATCACTTTATGGTCTGTCGTCTCCGGGTCGTCTTCCTCCAGCCGCCATCCCCGCGTGCCCGCAATCCCGACCCCGTCGACCACTATTCCCCGCCCGTGCAGCAGGGTCATATTCTCCGGCAGTTGCTTCTGTATGCGATTGGTCGCCTCTCGTCGCCACCAATAATCGTGATTTCCGCGAATCAGGATCTTTCGGCCCGGTCTTGCGGCGATGAAATCGAGATCGGCTTTGGCCTCCTCGAATCGCAGCGCCCACGAATGATCCCCTGCCAGCAGAACCGTATCACCTTCAGCCACCGTGGAGTCCCAGTTTTCAGCGATTCTGACAGCATGGTCCCGCCAGATTTCGCCGAACATATCCATAGGTTTGTCGCCTGAAAGCGAAAGATGTAAATCCGAGATTGCATAAATCGCCATCGCTATACCCATTTCTTGCGGCGGAACCACAGCAGCATAGCGATGGTGATCACGACTATAAAGATCAGGACGTTACGAAAGGCGTGAGGCGACTCCAGACCGGGCATATGCCGGAAGTTCATGCCATAAAATCCCGTCACAAACGTCGCCACTCCCAAAACGGTGGCGAACACAGTGAGAATTTTCACTATTTCATTGAGTCTGTTTGATACGGTAGACAGATATATTTCCAGATTGCCGCTGAGTATCTCCCGCACCGTGTCAAGGATATCGAACAGCCGTATCATCCGATTGTAGATATCCTGAAAATACACCTGGCTTCGCGTGTCGATGAACCCGAAATCCCTGCGAGAGAGGTCGTTTAATATGTCGCGCTGCGGGCCGAGTAGTTTTCGCAGCTCGAAGACCTTATGTTTCAATGCGAAATTGCGACGCAGTGACGCCTCATCGGCGTGATCCAGCAGGATATCCTCAATCTTGTCCGCATCGTCGTCGAGCTTGTCGACCAGCGGATAGTACGTCTCAACGAGGTCTTCGGTAAGCAAAAAAAGCGCATGCATCGACCCTTTTGCGGCGAGCTGAGGGGCGTTTTTATACTCCTCAATGGCACTGTCAGCGGGTGGGCTGGCTGGGTCTTTGGTGGTGGTCAGAATGAATTTACTCCCGACAAAAACGTGCAATTCGACCGGCTTTATGCCATGGTCCGATCGAGAACTTCGGATCATCACCAGATTTACACAAAAATGGTCGGCGAATTGATATAGATGCGGCCTGCGATAACGGCCCAGCATCGGCGCAACAGCCAGATCATGCAGGTCAAAGGTGCTCTGAAGCAGCTCAAGTTCGTGTTGAGTTATAGACCTCGCATCCACCCACAGCAGCTTATCATCGCCTTCGGTCAGCGAACGCCAGTCCGCAATACTGACATCTTCTGTTGTGTTTTCACCAGAAAACAAATACGTCTTGATCACGACCGTGCTCCGTTAAGATGTGCAAATCGCAGTGATCTGGCTTAAGCTAAACCTCAAGCGCCGGGACAGACTGACATCCCGGCGCCTGATAGCAAATACCACAAAAGTACCCCGGCTTATTGTTTTTAGCCGTTGGCTTATGAACCTAAGCGTCAGCGACGAACTGGGCGACCATATCCCCAACCTCGGAGGTGGTATAGCCCATCTTGCCCGCGCTCATGCTCTTAAGTTTGCTGCCGGTGACATAGGCTATCGCCTTGTCGACGAGATCAGCGGCCTCAGTTTCGCCGAGCGTATCCAGCATCATCTGTAGCGCGCCGATGGCTGCAAGGGGGTTGATAACGTTCATACCGGTGTATTTAGGAGCAGATCCGCCGATTGGCTCGAACATCGAAACCCCGTCCGGGTTGATGTTTCCGCCTGCCGCTATACCCATGCCGCCCTGAGTCATCGCGCCAAGGTCGGTGATGATATCGCCAAACATATTGTCCGTCACGATGCAGTCAAACCACTCCGGGTTTTTGACCATCCACATAGTAGTGGCGTCCACGTGAGCATAATCCGGGGTGATATCCGGGTACTCTTTGGCCACTTCGTAGAAAGTCCTCTCCCAGAGGTCAAACGCGAAGGTCAGAACGTTGGTTTTGCCGCACAGCGTGAGCTTCTTGTCCCGATTTCGCTTTCGGCACAGCTCAAAAGCATAGCGAATACATCGCTCGACACCCTTGCGGGTATTGATCGACTCCTGCACAGCGACTTCGTCCGGCGTTCCCTTCTTCAGCGTGCCACCAGCGCCGGTATACAACCCCTCGGTGTTCTCACGCACCACCACGTAGTCGATATCCTCCGGGCCTTTGTCTTTGAGCGGGGTATCCACGCCGGGGTAGAGCTTTACAGGACGCAGGTTTACATACTGATCCAAAGCAAAGCGCAGGGTCAGCAGGATTCCCTTCTCCAAAATGCCCGGTTTGACGTCCGGATGGCCGATCGCCCCCAGGTAGATAGCGTCGAATTTCTTCATTTCATCGACTGCGGAATCCGGCAATATCTCTCCTGTTCGGAGATATCTCTCCCCTCCAAAATCGTAGTCCACGGTTTCATAAGTAAACCCGGTTTTCTGGCTGGCTGCCTGCAGGACTTTGAGCCCCTCCACGACCACTTCCGGGCCGGTGCCATCTCCGCCGATGATCGCTATTTTATGCATATATCAGTCTCCTTTACGCAGTATTCCACGTGAAACCTTCGCGTCCGCCCGTATGTTATCCTCCGTATTCAAGAGAAGGGATTTCGAGTCCGCATCACTAATTCTCAAACACATTTTGTAAATACAAGTGGGATTGCATATTGGCTAAAGCTGCTTTACTGATGGATATGATCGAACTGCTCCGTGCGCGGCCTGGCATCACGATAGATGAACTTTCGACCAGTCTTGGCCGCTCCCCGCGCACCATATACAGGTGGCTTGGCGAGCTTACGTCAGACATCGGAGTATCCGTGGTATCGGCTGAAGGGGGATATTTTCTGCAGGAAGGCCTGGATTCGCAGAACCATAACCTCTCAGCAGAGGAGTTGCTGGCCGTACACACGGCGATCCGCTCGCTGTCGATCAGCGATGTGTCTCCCTTGCGCACACAGATGCAATCCGCCTGGCTGAAGATCAGAGACTGCGCGTCCGGCCGTGCGCTGGAGTTCTCAAACGAGCTTGCGTGTGGATATGACATTCGTTTCACTGTCACCCAGGGCAGCATCGACCCTGAAATCCCGCGCACCATCGAAAAAGCTATCGGCCATCGTCAACGACTTAAGATCGTCTACCGCTCCCAGAAAAGCAACAGGGTTAAAAACTATCTCATCGATCCCTATGTGCTGGTCTTTCGACGTCATAGCTGGTATCTTATGGCTCATTCGCACGAACACGAGAGAGTGGTGATGTTCAAGCTGCTGAGGTTCAGAGAAGCGCATTTGACAGAGGAGGAGTTTGACGTGCCCAAGAGCTTTTCGGTGCAGGACTATTTCAAATACAGTTGGGAAGCATGGGCGGGTGGTGAGCCGACTGTCGTGCGCGTTAGGTTCAGTCCGGTAGTTGCGGAGATGGTGGCTGAGGCTCGGCGACATCACACCCAGGTCATCCACCCGCAAGACGATGGCTCGATAATCTTCGAGGCCACAGTCGCGGGATGCGAGGAAATCGCTATATGGATACTCGGCTTCGGCAAGGAAGCCGAGGTACTGGAGCCGCCAGTGCTGCGGGATTTAATCCGAACCCACGCAACGGCAATGGCCGCGATATATGACGCACCACCGATGTTAGTCCAGAGTGATATAGCAGCGCTTCCCGCACTGGAGTGCGCAGTTCTTAGCCTGCCGGAAGAGGTGTAGCGTTATAATAAAAGGCCGGGGCACGCCCGGCCTGTGTGTCATTTTAACTCAACTCCAGCTTCAACGATTCTCCAGCCCCTATTTTCACCGGCTCGCTGAGTCTTATGACCGCGTATTTGCCGTCCGTATGCGCATGCGCCCCGAACCCGCTTCCGGCTTCGGAAACCTTCACATCCGTAAACCGAGCGCCGTGCGGTATGGCCAGCCGTATGTCTTGAATATCGAGCTCTCCAAAGCTCACACCGATTTCGGCGACCAATTGACCAGGTGAAGACTTCTGTGAGAATACTCCCCATCCGGTTCCGGTCGAATAGAAGCATTTGAAGTCGTCGAAGTTGACTTTCGGCGCGAAGGCGATGAAACGATCGTGGGTGTTGCAATGAAAACCAGACAACGCGAGCAGCAGCGACCAGCTTGCCATCGCACGGGCGTAGTGATTGCCGCACTCGAACTCGTTCCAGGGGTTTCTTGCGATACCGTCATGACGATCCCGCACGCCTTTTACAATCGCCAGGCCCTCTTCAATGAGATCCTCATAAATCAGATGCGCAGCGACCTGATACTCTATCCCGGTCCAGACCTCGTCGGCGTAGGTGAACGGATATCGCGGCCTGCCCCCTTTCGGCCACGAACACAGCAGCAGCCCGGCTTCGTCGTTGAGCGCGTAGGTTCGCTGGATGCTGTCGTGATCCGACAAGTCGCTTTTCCAGTTATATTTGAAGATGGAAGAAAGGGCGGATTTGATCTTGTCCTGCGGCAATGTATGGCCGAGGCCCACTACCTCGCAGAACCACTGACCCAGAAGCTGGTCGCTGAGACAGCCCGGGCCGAACTGGTAGCGGCGGTCGGAATCCGGGCCGCAGTCCTGCTCGAAATACTCCCCGTTAAAGAGCTTATCGACGTGCTTTTCATAGCCGCTTTCATATAACGTTTTGCACTTTGCCGCAAACGCGCGCTCGCCGAGGATAAGGGAGATTTTCTCCATAGCCTTCAGCGCGCCAAGATACAGCGTGCCCATCATCGTGTTTGCGCCGTAAAACTCTATGTCGTAGGTGTTGTGCTGGACAGCCTCCATCACGCCGTCCCCGTCCTTGTCCCACTCCTTCCACGCATACTCGAGCGATTTGCGAGCGTTTGGGTAGACCGTTTTGAGAAACTCTACGTCCCCACTGAGCAGGTACTCTCTATATAATTTAAGAATGCAGCCCATCTGTCCATCGGCGGCTGCGTAAAACTTCCACAGATAATCCCCCAGCGGAATCAGGCTTCTAAACGCCATTTTGCCGTTTTCTTCGACGTTGTTTGTGAAATCCGTCAGTCGCATGGTGCGTTCCAACCGCGGATACAGGTACGCCAGCGCCTGTTCATAGTTCCAGACGTGGGTGCAGTTCATAGGACAGGAGCCGAATTGATCACCGCAGCCCTCAAATCCGTAGAACCGGTCGTCGTCGAGAAGCAAACCGGTCTGTGTGCGCATAATCGACATATTCGACCCGGCCGCATCGAGCGCCACTGCGGGCAGGCTGCTGGAATATAGAGCATCGCCGAAGAGACGACTTTGCTTTTCCAGTCTGGGCAGCTCATTGACAACGTATCCCGCGACCTCCCATGCTCCTTCCCACCAGTCCGCATATCGATTGCGCAGCCGGGCATCTTTTACCTCAGGCTCGGTGTTCCAATAGTTATGCCTGTTCGGGAAATACCAGGTGAATATAAACGGCACTTCCATGCTCTGACCCTGCTTGAGGGTAAACTTCGCGGCAAGGCTGGCGATGTCGGAGTTCTTCTGATCCAGCGTATCCCCTTTGAGATTACCGTCGTCCTTGAAATCGTCCCAAATCCCCTGAGCGGCATCCCACCAACCCTCAGCCGGCCAGTGCTGACGGCACGATACCGTCTTATGAGTTGTCACCAGTGCCATCGAACCATAGGTCAGATCCTCCGGCTTTAATGGCGCCGAAATCATCTTGACCCCGCGATAGCTCCCCGCATCTACGAACTCATTGACTCTCTCCCTGTCCCCAACCGGGTTATGCAGAGACCAGCAGATGGAGCAGTCGACGGACTTCGCAGCGGTGTTAGTTACTTTATAAGTCAAAATAGCGCAGGGGATGGAGGAATCCTTCTCATTCAGAGGAATCATCGGATTAAACGCGGTAAGCTCGACTTTGACGGGAAGTGCTGCATCTCGGAAATCGACGTGCGCAAATGGATATTCCCCATAAAACTCCGCCTCTTTCAGCCTCGGCAGCCCGCATAGCCTGTTCGGCGACATCCCGCCCCATTCGATAAACGGCGGCTGAAGTTTCGATTCCAGTACCCTTGCGACAGCCTCGCCGCCATCCGGCTTAGCATAAATCATAGGGAAAGTATAAGGCAGTGTGTTGCCTTTCTGTGGACGGTTAAATATCTCCCAGTCTCTAAGCTGGCCTCGACCTCCCAGCGACACCGTCCCAGAGCCGATCCCGCCCAGTGGAAATGCGATTTCTTTTAGGGCGTCGCCGGTGAAGCTGCGCTGCTTACCCATAACGAACAATTTGCCTCGTCTGTCAGCCATTGCGTCGTCCTCCGCGCCTGAAAATATGGAGCAAATGTTATCGCATAATTCTCCGTCTACACCTCGCCTTCCTGCTGAAGGAAGTTGTCGGTTATCGGTTATCGGTTATCGGTTATCGGTTGTCGGTTATCGGTTATCGGTTATCGGTTGGCGGTTGATGGTTTTCGGTTATCGGTTCACGGTTGTAGTTTTACAAAGCCGCCTAACCCTGTCATTTCGAGCACCCCTCCCTCGTCATTTCGAGCGCAGCGAGAAATCTGCTTTTTTCGATGTCCGAGGTCAGGCATCCGATGTCCGACTGAAAATTTACTGGCATTTTCTGGTTTTCGCCCCTTTCGCACTTTCGCGTTTGATTTCCCCTGTCATTTCGAGCACCCTCCCTCGTCATTTCGAGCGCAGCGAGAAATCTGCTTTTTTCGATGTCCGAAGTCAGATGTTCGAAGTCCGACTGAAACTTTATTGGCATTTTCTGATTTTCGCCCCTTTCGCGCTTTCGCGTTTCCCTTCCAGTCATTTCAAGCGGCAGCGAGTAAGAGCCTGCCCATCGTGATATAATATCGCCAGGAGGGTGGTTGCTATGTCATTTGAGATCACAAGCCCTGCGATTATTCATTGCGGCGCCGGTTGCTTCGGCAAAATAGCGACAGAGGCCGCCAGGATGGGTTTTCGGGCGGCGATAGTAACAGGCTCGCATCTAGCCGGCAGTGCGCGAATAACAGAGCTTTGCGAGGCGCTGGATGAAGCCAATGTGCAGTTCGCCATCTCAGAGCCGGTCACGCAGGAGCCTACCGTCGAACGAGTCGATGAACTCGCGGCCTTTATTCGGGCCGAATATGCGGATTTCCTGATATCAATCGGCGGGGGCAGCGTAATGGACACCGCTAAAGCGGCCGCTTTGGTGGCAGTGAACGATGGCATAACCGAGGACTACCAGCTCAAAAGACGAGACATTGTAAACCCTCCGCTTCCTCAGATCGCCGTGCCGACTACCGCAGGTACGGGTTCGGAGGCGACGCGGGTAAGCGTGCTTACCAACGATTCACTGGCAATTAAAAGAAGCATATCCCACCCGTTAATGACCCCTGCGGTGGCCATTCTCGACCCCGAACTTACCGTCGACCTCGACCTGCGCTTCACCACACTTACCGCTATGGATGCGTTCGCCCACGCCATAGAAAGCGCCGTTTCGCTGTCGGCAACCCCATATACCCGGCAGATCGCCCTTGCTGCAATTGAACACCTGAGCACGGGTCTACCCATCTGTCAAAACCGCCCGCACGATCTGCAGGCGCGGTTGGATTGTCTGATGGGAAGCAGCTTTGCGGGGCTGGCTATGCAAAACGGCCTCGGAGCATCGCACTCCCTGGCCCCTGCGGTCTGTATGGTCGGCAAGATCAGGCATTCCGAGGCAATAGCAGCACTGCTTCCGGAAGTAATCAGGCTCAATGAACAGCAACACCCCGCAGCATACGACGAAGTCAGCCGTGCAATGGGAGCAGACGACGTCGCCGAGCGCCTCATAGACCTGTGCAGGGACGGCGGACTACCAACCAGCCTCTCCGACTACGGCTTGACTATCAACGACAAAGACGCAGTAATGGCAGCATTAAACCGCTACGGCAGCCATCGCCAAACCAATCCGGTCGAAGTAACTGACGAGTTTGCCTGCAAATTGTTTGAAGTCTGCCTGGAAGGGTGACCATAAGATCGTCGGATTGGAGTCGACGCTATTCAAATAGTAGTCATTGACTATGGATAATTGTCATGCTATATTGCGACAGTGTCCAGTATTATTTAGGGTTTACATCCGGATACGTAGGCGGCAAGCATTGGCAACAGACTTTTTCATCCAACGTCTTGCCGCCAACTCACAACTCCGACATCCAGCAATGAGAGGTGGTTGATATGGGGAAATTTCCAGCACGGTTTCTATCCTCAATTGCACTGGTAATCGTAATTGCCTGTGCATTCGGGGCAGGCGTGGCGCACGGGGCCACGTATTATTCTTTATCTGAGGTCTCAGACTTCTTCGGCTTCTGCAACGCGGTTAATGTCTCAGGGGACATTGCCTGGACTGCTATGGGCGAACGCCTTGTGGCTTTGGACGTTACCAACCCATCAAAACCAGTGCAGATCGCGAGAAGCGAAAAGCTGCCAGAACAAATAAAGGACGTGGCAATTTCAGGGGACTACGCATATATGGCGGCGTCCTATGCCGGCCTGCAGATACTCGACATATCTGATCCCGAAAATCCAACTCTGGTCGGGTCGTTAAGCACCGATTATACAGCGAACGCCATCGATATTTCCGGGAACTACGCATATATTGCCTGCTTCGGCACTGGATTCCAGATAATCGATATATCCGACCCACAAAACCCGACGTTAGCAGGCGCTTATGAAGACTCCTATTACGCCTATGATGTGAAGGTCTCCGGAACACACGCGTTCGTTGCCGATTTTTATGGCGGCCTTATGATTTTTGATATATCAGACCCCGCAGATCCAACTCTGGTCGGGTACTGTGACGACTTTAACGCAGTCTCAGTCTCAATTTCCGGCAACTATGCCTATGTGCTGGACGACTTCGATGGCATGTATGTGGTAAACATCGCTAATCTCAGCGCCCCGACAGTTGTTGGAAACTGTAATGTCGTAGAATATACCTACCAGCTTACTGTCCGGGGAAACTACGCCTACGTGGCCTACGGCTCAAAGGGATTGCAGATAATTGACATTACGAACCCTGCAAATCCGACGGTAGCCAGCAGCATCGACCCTGACGGATGGTCTGTCTATGTCGCGCTGGCAGGGGACTATGCGTATGTCTGCTGCTACGAAGGCGGACTGCAGGCGATCAATATCACAGACCCGGAGAATCCAGTAAAATCCGGGCGATATGGCGTATTTAATGCAACCCAGGACGTCGCCGTATCGGGTGATTACGCCTACGTCGCAGACAGGCAATCGGGTCTGCAGGTGGTGGATATTTCGGATATTGAAAATCCACGGCCAGTTGGGGTATGTGTGGACGTATTGCCAGGATACGGCGTCGCTGTTTCAGGCAACTATGCCTATGTGGCAAGCAGCGAGGAAGGCGTCAGAATAGTAAATATTTCCGACCCTGCCGCCCCGACACTGGTCGGTAACTACGACACAAACGGCTATTCTCAGGATATCGCAGTTGTCGGCAACTATGCCTATGTGGCAGATGATTATAACGGTTTGGTGATTTTAAATATAGCCAACCCTGCGTTGCCTACGCTTGCTGGCGCCCTTCCGACGAGCAATTACGCCACCAAAATCGCCGTATCCGGACTTTATGCGTATGTGGCGGATTACTATGGTGGTCTAAAGGTTATAAATATCGCCAACCCGGCGAGTCCGTTGCTGATAGGGACCTATCAAACCGACGGCTTCTGCCTGAGCGTTGCCGTGTCGGGCAACTACGCGTATATCGGCGATGGCTACAACTATCTAAAGGTCATAGATATATCCAATCCCGCCAATCCGACGTTTGTCGGTGAATGTGATGTCTCTGGAGTCGCAACCGACATTACAGTGGTGGAAAGCAGGCTTTATGTCGCCGTTGAGCACAATGGAGTGTTGGTGATTGATGTTTCGGACCCCCAGAACCCCAAGCGCGTCGGGGAGTACAACAACTATTCGGGTCTGCGTGGAGTCGCGACTGCCGACGGATACACCTACGCAGCATGTGATGGTGGCGGTCTTGTTATACTTGAAGAAGAGGCGTTCGAGGCGGTGTCGGCCAGCACAAGCTCTGCCAAACTCCTCCCGGATGGCGCTGCGGTCGAAATCAATGATGTTATAGTGACCGCCGCATGGGGAGGTCAACCGACCGAGGCCCGCACAAGTAAAAGCATCATCGTCCCGGGCATAGATGACTCCTGGCTGGGCTCTTTCTATGTTGAGACCAGTAATCGGGTGAGCGGCATAAGGGTGGAAAGACCCAGGCACAGGCAATATGTTGGCAACGGAGTCAACGTTGTCGGCAAGTTGAAGACCGATGCGAACGGCGAACGCTACCTTGTCGGGATGCTGATGTCACAAAGTGAATGGGCTATGATCGACCCGCTCGGCTTGACGAATAAATCCCTGGGAGGCGGCGATTCAGGAAATCCTTCCGCGGGAACCGGCCAAATAGGTGTGACTGGTGGCGCTGGGCTCAACAACATCGGCCTGCTCGTAAAAGCGTGGGGAGCGTTCACGTATATCGGCCAGACAACATTCACGATCGACGACGGCTCAGGAACCCCCGTGCTGTGTGAGACGCCCGGTCGACTCTGGATTGACGAACAGTGGCAATACGTGATCGTCACAGGAATCAGCTCAATCAAAAAAGTCGACGACGAATACGTTCGCTATATAAGATTAACGGATATAGTATCTGTCCTGTGAGGTATGATTGCTGGTAATATGATATCTGGTTGCAATGTCAGAGTGGTGCAGCCGTCATATTATCAGATATTTCAGTCTCGAAAGGGCGACAGATGAATATACGAACGTTGCTTTATGCGTTTGTAGTCATATTGCTTGTTGTTTCTTGTCAGGCGGCAGAAACGTTGGACCCGCTCGCGGGCACGCCACCGTTTCGCCGCCTTTTTTTGGACGCGATGGTAGTCGAGGAGCACTCCGGGCTTTCTCGCGTCTTTCACGCCGCAAAGAAATATGACCACAACCCAATCATAATCAAGGACCGCGAATGGGAGGGGTGGGGGCCGTATGTCTATGGCACTGTGATGTGGGATTCCGGCAAGCTCAAAATGTGGTACCAGGGCATCGGCAAAGACTGCGGGGATGTCTCTTACGCGGAATCCACAGACGGCATCAAATGGACTAAACCCGACCTTGGGATCATCGAACATAACGGCACAAAAAAGAACAATATCGTGGCTCCTCACGGCGCATGCCATATTCCAAGCGTCATTCGCATCCCTAATCCAACCTCTCCGGACAAACAATGGGCAATATACGGTTTTGGTTACGATACGACCGACACGAAATGGGGCGCGGGCGGTCCTTGTGTGGCTTATTCATCAGATGGACTCAACTGGAACTGGCAGCGCCCAAAAGAGCAATATGCGCTCTTCTCAAGCGCCGATGTCACGAATTTCTTCTATGACCCCTATAAACAACGCTATGCAGCGACCTGGAAAGCCTCGAACCGGCGCCATCGTGCCGTTGGCATCGCGTTTTCACAGGACGGAATAGACTGGAGCAAAGCTACCGAGGGGGCGATATTTGGCGCCGACGACCTCGACCCGGACGCCACCCAGATATACGGCATGCCGGTCTTTGCGTATCAGGGTATCTACATCGGCCAGCCGTGGATTTATCACTCCCGCTGGATCAAATACGGCAAATACTCCAAACCAGAGGTGATGTACGAAGCCCAGGAAGGAAGCCCGTGCGTCGTCGACGTGCAGTTCGCCTGGAGCCACGACCTGATCTCCTGGAACCGCACTCCAAAGCGCGAGCCGTTCATCTCGCTCGGCGATAAAGGCCAGTGGGACTCCATGCAGATATACACAGCGCGCGCGCCGGTCATATTGGGGGATAAACTATACTTCTATTATGGCGGTTTTGACAAGGCTCACGACGACGGCGCTTCAAACGCCGCCATAGGGCTTGCGACCCTGCGATTGGACGGATTTTGCTCGATGCAGGCAGGGTCTAAAGAGGGGTGGCTGATAAGTCGAAGAGAGGTTTTTAATACGCCTCAAATCACCATCAACGCAAAATGTGGCCCCTACGGCTATGTCGCCGCAGAGATAGTCGACCGGCACAACAACCCGATCCCCGGATTCACAAAAACAGATTGCATCGCGTTCACCGGCGACTCCGTCCGCAATACGCTAAAATGGAACACGCCGGCGTTTCCTAAAAAATGGGTCGACAAGGATAAAAAGATAAAGTTCTACATAAAAAACGCTGATCTCTATTCTTATCTACCGGCCGATATAAATATCGCTATTGATGACAGCAATCCTGATCGTTGACGGATGGCTGGCAATTTTGCAGCCATTTCACCATTCGAACGCGATTGCCGGGGTGATTAAACGAATATTCCACCACATCCATCGCTTGCCGCATGATGTGAATGCCCCTGCCGTGGTCTTGTACGAGGTCGGGTTCCGGGATCGTGTCAGGGTCGAACGCCTTACCCTGGTCCTCGATCTCGACCACAAACGCCTTCGCGCAGCCCATACACTTCACGCGAATACTACTCGTAGCCTTACACGGTGAGCCGTGTTGATAGGCGTTTGACAGCGCCTCACCGACGGCGATCGTTATATCACAAAGTCGCTCCTCAGCCGCACCGGCCTGCACAGCCGCGTCGATAATCCTGTCTCGCAACATAGCGGACGCGCTGCTCAACGCCACATGCTCTACTGTCGTCCAATCTGTGTCTTTCAGATCGACAGCCTGTTGGCAGGCAGTATGGGTGACACTGTCCTGCGGCAGGCCGAAGAACTGGCTCAGTCCGCTTAGCGCGACCATCCGAACGACACATTTTGAGGCGTTGTCTAAACGAAATATTATCCCTTCCGATTCGCACAGCCTCGCACAATTCAGCAATATTCGCAGCCCGCTGCTGTCGATTGTGCCGACCTCACCAATGTCTACCACTATTGAGTGCGGATTGCTGATAATCATACGCCGCACCATAGTCAGGATATCCCCGGCGGATTGGTAGGTTAATTCATCCTGTTCAACCCGCACATTAAGCGTTTGTGACTCCACCAACGATGCCGCAGTATCAGACATCGGTATAGTTTTCAATTGCTATTCTCCATTCTTGAAGGTGACGGCCAGCGCGGCTATATCATCCCGCCTCGCAGGATCACACTCATTATTTATTCGGTCGATCAACTGATCCACCAGTTCGTCCCCCGAACAACAACCGCTCTCAAATGGCATCCGATCAAGGCCTTCGAGCTCAATCCTGTCGCCATCCTTAACAGCATCGGTGACCCCATCGGTATATAGCAGCAATACATCTCCGTGCTTTAACACCGCCGATTGATTATCATAAACGCAGTCCCATCCCGTGCCCAGCGGTATTCCGGCTCCGACCAGCCGGGTATGCAGGCTGGCGTTTTTGTCTTTGATAATCGCGGGCGGATGCCCGGCGCTTGCATATAATAGACTGCCATCGGCAGGGTTTATGACGGCGTGAAATAGCGTTACGAAAAATTCTTGCTTGAAGCAGTTGTTAATTGCGTCGTTTAACGCCGTCAAGGCAGCGGCGGGGTTGTCCGGATAGGTGTGGATCACGGCTTTAAGCATATATTTACATGCCGCAAGGTGGATCGCCGCTTCCAACCCCTTGCCCGAAACATCAGCCATCGCCACAGCAACCGTGCCGTTTCGTAGAGGCGTCACGTCATAGAAATCCCCGCCTACGCTTGCCTCCGTCTGGCCGGGCACATATCTGCCGTAGAACCGCAGGTTACCGTAGTCGCTTGGCACACGCGAAATCAGGCTGTGCTGGAGCGTTTCGGCGATGGCCGACTCGGCTTGATACAGCTTCGCATTATTCACCACGATAGCGGCATGTGTTGCTATCGAAGCGACCAATTGTTGCTCTTTTTCGCTGTATTGCCGAGGGCCACGAGAATAAATGCTGATGCACCCTATCGCTTCGTCCTCAATAAGAAGCGGCGCGGATATGATACCTCTTAATTTGTAGCGGACGGCAGATTCGCGGACTATTGGGTCTGGGTGCTCATTGATGTCTTCACAAAAAGAAAGCTGCTTCTCCCCGAAGGCCTGGTACGATACAGCGTGTGCGCTTAATACGGAGATCGGAAAATTGTCCGGAAAAGACGATCTCGGAATCAAATGCCCCTCGTGATCGGGGATAAAAATGACGCAGTAATCCGCTTGTGTGGCCTCTGCGGAGGCTTTTGTGAGGGCGTCCAGGGTCTTGACCAGATTCAGAGAGGGAGCGATTGCCGTGGTGACTTGTGACAGCGCTGCAATATACTCGACCCACTCCACCAGCGAGCGGGAGTATTCCTGGGTTTGAGAGACCAGGCAGGCTGTGGTCAAGGCAGTGGCGGTGTTTGTTGCCAGAGTCATAAGAGCGTCGGCGCGCAGGCTGCCGGGGGACAATTCTTCGCGTGAATAAACAGCCCCGAATCGGGCCACGATTGCGCCCAGCATTTTTTTGCCGGCGGAAATTGGGGTTCCCACCAGCGAAGTGCACGGTTCGCCGTAATGGTCATGCTCTCCCACAACAATGTAGCTGCCGGAGTCCATCGCATGTGCTGCCAGGCGGACCCAATCGGCTTTGTGTGGTTTGCCGGCCCTGGCAATCACGTAGGCCCCGCCCTCTTCATTTCTTAAAAATACGGAGACATCCGTTGCGCCAAGGTGGCTGCAGACAGCTTTCGCCACTTCCTTCCCGCATTGTTGGTTGTCGAGAGTTCCGGATACGACTCGTGCCGTATCCAGCATGCCTGCCAGTATTTCGGCTTGCTTTGTAAGAGTCTGCTCCTGGTTCTGCAGATTTTCCGCCATAGTATTAAACGACTCACCTATTGCCTTCAGGCTGTGGTCGCGACAGGCTGTGATGCGCCGTCTGTAATCCCCGGTCGCCATAACCCGAGCTTGCTGTATCAATTTGTGACTTTCATATTGACTTCGGAGGATCAGCACGAAAAGCGCCCCCAGCCCCAATAAGCCGAACGCTACCGACACCCACAGATCAACTTTCTCTTTGTGGGCCTGCGAGACGATCCACTCATAGGTCAAGTCGTCGGTGGCTGCGCTTGCGTCTGTGAGCGGGTGCAATTCTCGATACTGCTTCTCACGCATATGGGCGTGCTGCCAGTCGTGCATCTGCACGCCAATAAGCAGTATCACCGTAGCCGCAGCCAACAGCAACCCCAGCTTAACTTTGACACTTCTCCGTATTAAGTCAAACAGGCAATATCCCTCCCTGGATTGTAATGGCCCATATCGATGTAACACTAGAGATTATCTGTCGAGCTTTTACCCACACTATCCATAGCTAAACCATAATATACCAAGGGATCTTTAATATTATTAGATCAGGTAGATTGCAGTGTGGCAGTTTGGGTAAGAGAACTTTCGGGTGGATTTGTGCGTAGATAGACAGATGGATCGTTAAATGACAGTGTGCGGGTTTGCGGACAGCCCGTCGGCTTCCGCCGTGTAGTGGTGCGTGGTATAATGTATTAGGCATAGCCAAACGGCGGCCGGAGGAAATGGTTTGAATCGCTATCTTAGAAGCATAGTTGGAATAGTACTTATCATAATGGTGGTAATGCTCCTCACCAAGGGGAGCGGTCCGCTGGGCATGATAAACAAAAGTCCCACGACGGTGGACATCTCGCAGGCACAGAAGATGATCACCAAAGGGGAAGTTGTGCGCGGCGAGATAATGGGCGACGAGTTCACCTTCGAAGACAAGAAGGGCGTGCGCTACAAAACCGTCACACCACCGGCGGGTGATCGCGCGGAGTTTCTGAAGAAGCTTGATGCTCATAATGTGGACTACAAATTTGACAAATCCGTGTTCTCTAATCCCGTTATCGGCACATTGATCTCGATTGTGCTGCCTCTGGGGTTTATCGTGCTGTTGTGGATGCTTTTTATGCGCCAGGCGCAGGCAGGCAACAACCAGGCGATGAGCTTCGGCAGAAGCAGGGCCAAGAGACTCAACGAAAACGTGCCGAAGGTCACCTTCGACGATGTGGCCGGGGTTGAGGAAGCCAAACAGGAGCTTCTGGAAGTAGTCGAGTTCCTTAGGAATGCTAAGAAGTTTGTGGCGCTTGGCGCGAAAATACCCAAAGGCGTTCTTCTGCTCGGCCCTCCTGGATCGGGGAAGACCCTGCTTGCAAGGGCCATCGCCGGAGAGGCTGGGGTTCCGTTTTTCCATATCAGCGGATCTGATTTTGTAGAGATGTTCGTCGGCGTCGGCGCGTCCAGAGTGAGAGACCTCTTCGACACCGCGAAAGCCAACCGGCCGGCGTTGATATTCATCGACGAGATCGACGCTGTTGGACGTCAGCGCGGGGCTGGTCTTGGCGGCGGACACGACGAAAGGGAGCAGACTCTTAACCAGCTTCTGGTGGAGATGGACGGCTTCGACCCGAATTCCGGGGTTATTTTGATTGCGGCTACGAACCGGCCGGATGTTCTCGATCCGGCGCTGCTGCGGCCAGGGCGTTTCGACCGCAGGGTAGTGGTGGACAACCCCGACGCGCGTGGTCGCGAGGAGATTCTTAAGATTCACCTGCGCGGCAAGCCGTTGGCCGATGGGGTCAATGTCGAGAGCCTGGCTCGTCGCACGCCTGGTTTCTCAGGCGCGGATCTTGCCAACCTGGTCAACGAGGCTGCGCTACTGGCGGCGCGGTCGGATCAGACGAAGATATTTATGGCGGACTTTGAGAACTCCATAGACCGTGTCATTGCCGGGCCGGAGCGCAAGAGTCGGCTGATAAGCGAAAAAGAAAAAGAGATGGTGGCCTATCACGAGGTCGGCCATGCCATAGTGGCGGAGTTGCTGCCGAACGACGATCCGGTGCATAAGGTCTCTATTTTGCCTCGTGGAATGGCGCTGGGTTATACGATGCAGTTGCCTACGGTGGATAAATATCTGACCACCAAAAACGAGCTTCTGGACAAGATCGCCGGGCTTTTGGGGGGCAGGGTCGCCGAGGAACTGGTCTTTGGAGAGATCAGCACTGGCGCTTCTAATGACCTTGAGCGCGCCACGGAGATCGTGCGGGCGATGGTCTGTGAATACGGTATGAGTGACCAGATCGGCCCGTTGACAGTCGGAAAGCGCCATGCTAACCCGTTCCTTGGCAGGGATATGATGGAGGATCGCAACTACTCTGAGGAGATGGCGATGGCCATCGACAAGGAGATACGCCTGACTATGGAGCAGGCGTATGAGCGGGCGAAGGCCATTCTTAACGAGAACCGCGAGAAGATGGACGTGATCGTAAAGGTTCTGCTTGAGAAGGAGACCCTGGAGCGCGAGGAGTTCGAAGCGCTTATGGAGGGAGCCACGCTCAATTCGATCCAGGTGGCCGATGACCCTGAGAAACCTGCTCAGCCGGAGGCAGTCGCCGCACCCGACGAGGCGGCCGATGCCAAGAGCAAAGCAAAACCCCGGCTTGAACCGGGGATGGCGTAACGTATCTTTCGGGCCGGGCTTAAACAAAAGCCCGGCCCGTATTTATTCCGGAGGCACGAGTTGCCAGACAGCCAAATATCCCAACCCAGAAAAGTCTTCTACTATGCCGGGATTGCAATTATGATTCTCGGCGCGATCCTCTTCTTTTCCACGTTTGTCTCTGTGTTTTATGAATTTGGGAGTTTTGACATGTCTCCCGGCCCGACGGTATCTATAGGATTTAGGGCTCTGGGCGGGATGTTGCTTATGATTGCCGGCAGCGTTTTAAGGACCATTGGCGTCAGGGGAGTTGCCGGTTCCGGAGTTGTGTTGGACCCTGATAAGGCGCGGGATGATCTTGAGCCGTGGACGCGAATGGTTGGCGGGATGTTCAAAGATGCTGCCGAGGGGGCCGGGGTGAATTTCGACAGGGATTATAACAGGGATATGCCGTTTGATGAAAAACTGCGTCGTATCGCGAGATTACATGCAGAAGGCATTCTGACCGATGAGGAATTTGCGGCAGAAAAACAGAAGATTTTAAATGAGGGCTAAGCCCCGGAGGGGTTATGGGGAGATTCGTTTTGATTTTGGTTGTTATGTTCGCTGCTGTATTATTAACCTCAATTGCCGCTTTGGCAGAGACCGAGAAGTCCACTGTGTTGAAAGATGTTGAGTTTGCCCGAATAGGGGAGCGCAAGCTGCTTATGAACCTCACTTTGCCGCCGGGCGCGCCGCAGAAACGCTTTCCTGCGATTATTCACGTCCACGGCGGTGGATGGTGTATGGGGGATCATAACGCCGATCTGACCCAGGAGTTTGGCCTCAACGGGCAGGGCTTTGTGACGGGCAGTATCACCTATCGCCTCAGCCAGGAAGCTCCATATCCCGCGCAGATTCACGATTGCAAAGCGGCTATACGCTTCCTGCGGGCAAATGCTGATAAATACGGCATCGACCCGGAGCGGATAGGCGTTTGGGGCGGTTCGGCCGGAGGGCATCTGGTTGCGCTGCTAGGGACTACTGCGGGGATAAGCCTGTTGGAAGGTGATTCGGGAAATCTGGAATATTCCAGCCGGGTGCAGGCGGTTTGCGATATGTTCGGGCCGGCGGACTTCTCTAAGGCGGCGCTGAAGGAATACACTCCTGAGGTAATGGGCATGATCACCGCGCTGCTGGGAGGCCCGGTAGAACAGCACAGGGGGCTTGCAAGAATGGCCAGCCCGGTGGAGTTCGTCTCAAAAGACGACCCGCCGATGCTGATACTGCACGGCGACCAGGATACTCTGGTGCCGATGAGCCAGAGTGAGGCTATGTACGATGCTCTAAAAAGGGTGGGTGGGGATGTCACTTTGGTCAAGGTGAAGAACACGGGCCACGGGTTTATCGACTACCCGGTCAGTGAACCAACTTATAAAGAAATAAAGAAACTGGTGCTGGACTTCTTCCGCAAGCACCTTGATGCTCAGTAATATTACCTGAAATATTATTATTGTAATAAATATTGGTGATTTGCGGGGCAACCTCTTGACAATCGACTGGTTCGCGTATACACTACAGGCGGTTAGTTGACACTGTTTTTCATTCGCTAAAGGGGAAGGCGCGAGATGAAAAAACTATTACCTGTAGTCGCACTTTTGCTTATACTCATCTCACCGGCGTTTGCAGACGTTCCGGCCAATGCTACATATTGGTGGATATGGTCGGGCGGTTCGTGGACCCAACGCGCAAATCTTATTAACGCCGATGCTCCTGAGTGGCTGGATCCGCAGTCGCTGTTGCTGCACAACGTAGCGCAACCGGATCTGGTAAAGTATGTGTATGTGGAGATTAAATGGACTTATGCCGAGCCGGAAGAGCTTGGTCCGTTGAGTCTCATGGCGGGCGGGTTGGTGTCCGGGACTTACCATCAAACGACGCCGAACAAACGGTTTTCGACGTGGATTTGGACAATTACTCCCCAGCCGGAATGGGAGGTTGTTTTCTTTCCTGACACCCGGTTCCACGACATGTATCAGATCGACGAGTTTGAAGTCGGCACGGTGTGCGTTCCCGAACCGGGGACTGTCGCATTGCTCACCTCCGGACTATGTGTTCTGGGCATAGTATACAGACGCAGAACGTGAGCACCTTACCTCCCACAGTAGTAGGGCCTCGTTATGATTAGCGGGGCCCGTTTTTATTTCCTCTCTGCAGCAAGGCTGTCGATCGCTCGCGCGATCACTCCCTCAGCAAACAATCGCCATTCGCTGTCCGGATAGCGGGAGAGAAAATCCTCGAGGGTGGATAGTGCGAGGGCAGCGTCACCTTGATAGCTGAGCCGGAATTGTCCGATTTTCAGAAGAGCCATCTCCGCTTCGACCGAGTCGGGTTCATCATCAGCCAGTTTGCGCAGGCTGTCTATCGCCTCTTTGGTGTGACCTGATTCCTCTAAATATGAAGCAAACCTGAAGCGTGTGGAAGCGGAGACTGCGGCGTTCGGCCAGAACCGTTTCATCTCTTCGGCACAGGCCAGCGCCTCCGCCTCCCGCCCCTGAGATAAATACCATTCTATGGCCATATGATAGTATGGCAGCGATTGATCCTCTTCCTCCAATATCGCCCAAAACCGGCCTAACTCTGCGTGTGCGAAGGCGTTGTCCGGGTCACATTTTATCAAGGCTTCGTATCGCTGGGTGGCTTCGAGAATGCTGCCGTTGTCGTAAAGCCGGCGAGCCTCTCCGGTCAGATATTCTCGCTCCCCCTGCAGGGCCATATTGCCTGCCAGCGCGGTTATCAAACCAAACGCAAATCCGCCGAGATGGCTCCAATAACTCACCTGTTTCAAGCCAATTCCCCAGAAATTGTCTCTATATAACCCAACAAGCGCCAACAGCAACTGCATCACCAGCCACACCGCGATCACCATCAGCGCCGGAATGTGGACGCCGAAAAAATCGAACGCCTTGCGATGATAGCGCACAGCATATATCGCGACAACTCCGGCCACCGCGCCGGATGCCCCCACCACAGGCTGGTCTGCATAATACACCGGCAGCGCGGCTATCACCATCGCCGCGTGCATTATCGAGGACGCGAAACACGCACCAATATAAAACAGCGCATATTCCAGCTTGCCCATCGCTCTCTCCACATCTCTGCCAAAAATGTAGAGTATGGTCATATTTACCAAAAGATGGCCAATGCCGGCGTGGACAAAGTTAGAGGTCAACATCTTTCCGACTCTTAGATGAGATGGCACCAGTCCGTAGAGCCGCCAGGGGTTGATGTCGGGATAGCCGGGGGTGAAATCGCCGTGGATCGCGAGGTAGACGAGAACATTCAGGCCGATAATGCCAAGTGTCAGCAGCGGCCAACGCTTCAAATCTTCGATTAGGGCGCCAGTTTTAGGTTTAGTCATAGACTTTGCGAAATCATCCCGATGGCTCAATTATACCACTTCTCGGATACTGCAACCGCTGCAACGAAAACGCGAAAGTGATGATGAGGTAGTTTTGACGGGTCGTAGAGGTCTCGCATTGCTCGACTATAGTTGGAATGACAAAGCTTATGCCATTGTGCTAAAATTGGCGTGTGACAAAGCGCAAAAACCCCGACTACAATGATTTTGTTCTGAGCCAATGGCGAGACTACGAGGACGTGCTTACGGACTCGCTTTGGCTGATGCAATCTCGCGACAGCCGCAATGGCCACTCGCTTGATTATCACGGCAACTTCATTCCTCAGATAGCCAATCAGATGTTCAGGCGCTACAGCCGGGAAAACGAGATAGTGGTCGATTGGTTTCTCGGCTCCGGCACATCGGCAATAGAGGCAATCAACCTCAACCGGCGCTTGATCGGCGTTGAATTGAAACCAGAGCTTGTGGAGTATGTCCAATCCAAACTGCCGCCGGAATCGCTGGGTTCAATTCGACTAATAAATGCAGACAGTACACTTAGCGAAACCGCCGAAAAGGTGCTGCAATCCGCCGCGGAGTTCGGTTATGAAAAGGCTCACCTCGCGATTCTACACCCGCCTTATGCCGACATAATAAAGTTCAGCGACCTTGAGGCGGACTTGTCGAATTGCAGTTCGACTGATGCATTTTTGGAGGCGTTCGGCAGAGTCGCTCAAAACGCTTATGATACCCTGCTGCCGGGCAGGTTCGCGGTGCTGGTGATAGGGGATCGCTACGCGGCAGGTGAGCTTGATGCGCTGGGTTTTAAGTGTATGCAGAGGATGAACGATGTCGGTTTCAAAACCAAGTCGATTGTAGTGAAAAACATTGAGGGCAACGAAGTGGCCAAAGGTAAAAACAACAACCTCTGGCGATATCGCGCCCTCGCAGGCGGGTTTTATATATTCAAGCACGAATACGTGATGGTCTTTTTCAAGTCGAAATAGCCTACTGCTCGGCCTGATACTCTTTTATTATCTCCAGCATCTGCTCTGGCTCAACTCGCGGGTAGACCTTGTCATCGACAGTTACTACAGGCGCAAGGCCGCAGGCTCCCACGCATCGGGTTTCGTCGAGTGTGAAGTGCTTATCTTCGGTGGTCTCGCCGGGCTTGATGTTAAGCTCGTCCTCGATAACCTCCAGCAGCTTGCCCGCTCCACGAATATAACACGCAGTCCCCATACAGACGCTCAGCCGGTGCTTGCCCTGCGGTACCAGCTTAAAGTAGCTGTAAAAGGTCGCCACGCCGTATATCTCGGCCGTCGGCACCAGCGTCTCGCATGATACGTGATCCATCACCTCTTTGCTGAGATATCCATACATATTCTGCGCACGATGCAGAATCGCGATCAGCGACGACTGCGGATGATCCGGAGTATAGACGCTCTTTATATACTGCGTCAGCTCTTCAAATTTATTTTCACACTTACAGGCCATAATGCCCCCACTATAGGTCAGATATGATTATTTATGAATCGCACGGCCCAGCGCGTCGTAGGCTGCTTCCTGGACGGCTTCCGATAGAGTCGGGTGAGGATGGATGCTGGCTACCAGTTCATCGACCGTAAGCTCATTTCTCATCGCGACCACCGCCTCCGCTATGAGATCCGTAACGTGCGGCCCGACCATGTGCACTCCCAGAATCTCCCCGTATTTACCCTCGGACAGCACCTTCACGAACCCATCAATACCGCCGATAGCCATCGCTTTGCTGTTATGTCGGAACAAAAACTTGCCTACCCTGACGTCTTTGTAACGCTCACGCGCCTGCTCCTCGGTCAACCCGACAGATGCGCATTCCGGAGTTGTATAAACACACGCCGGAATTGCGTGATAGTCCATGCGCGACCCCATCCCCAGCGCGTCTTCGACGGCTGCGATGCATTCGGTCCAACCGACATGCGCAAGCATCGGCTCCCCGGTGCAGTCCCCGGCGGCGTAAATATCCGAAACGTTGGTGCGCATGTGCTCGTCGACGATAATTTTGCCCCGGTCATGCTTTATGCCGATCTCGTCGAGGCCGATGTTGTCCGTAGCGGGCCTGCGTCCTATGGCCACCAGCACCTTCTCAAAGTCTCGAACTTCTTCTTTATCCCCGGTTTTGATAGTCACGCGCTTGCCGCCCGGAATGTCCTCGGCTGCCGAGACGGTGGAGTCGACCATAAACTTCATCCCCGCCTTTTTCAGCGACTTCATAAGCTCATTGGCAGTTTCCGCGTCGGCTGCGGGCAGTATCTGTGACTTCATCTCCACCACCAGCACGTTTGTGCCAAGCCGAGCCAGAGTGTAGCCAGCTTCAAGGCCGATCGCTCCCGCGCCTATGACGAGCATGCTCTCCGGGATTTTATCAAAAGAAAGCGCCTCCGTGCTGGTCCAGACGTTTTCTCCGATCTCAAAGCCCGGTATAGGCAGAAGCGCGGTGGTCGAGCCGGTCGCGATAATAATTTTACCCGCCCGAATCGTCTCAACTCCGCTTTCGGTCTCCACCGTGACAGTATGCTGGTCACTGAGCCGGCCAACTCCCCGCACCAGTCGAATCTGATTCTTCTTAAACAGGCTCTCGACTCCGCCCACCAATCGTCTTACGGTGGAGTTCTTTCGAGACATCATCGTGGGGATATTGAGGTCGTATTTATCAATTTTAACGCCAAACTCTTCGCCGCTTTTAGCCGCATCGACGATCGCGACGCACGCCAGCAGCACTTTGGTGGGCACACAGCCGATGTTCAGACACGTGCCGCCAACTGCGCCCTTTTCCACCACAACCACGCGTGCGCCAAGTTGAGCAGCGCGAATCGCTCCGACGTAGCCAGCAGGCCCGGTGCCGAGAATTACTATATCCGCGTCCCTTTCGGCGGATTTCAACAGTTGTTCCTGTATCCCCGGATGCACCATCTCTGTCGAATCGGGCTTATCCAAAACAGAAATAGACTCCACCAGCCCGGCAACAGCGCTCACTGCAAGCGGCCCAGCCACCCCCTGGTTATTGATTGATTTCGGATTAGCAGTCACAGTTGTATCCTCCCCAGCCCACGCACGGAATCACGCCCATGCTATCACAAACTTACCAATCAGGGAATAGGTTAATCGCGCTCTGTTTGAGGTCAAAGCTATGTGGGCGGTGAGTCCAGAGTCATCGCTTTGAAATCCCGAGTATGGGAAAGTAACGCCAATATCCATAGTCCTCAAATCACCAGGCTTGCTGCCTAAAGACAACTGGAGTAAAAACTAAACGGATTCCCAACTGGACCGCGATTTAATACACAACCACATCCGCCGGCTCGCGTAGCCTGATTCCGAAGGCGTTCTCCGCCATTTTTGACCATATACCGACTACAGATACATAGGCCCCTTCTTGCGGCCTGGCGCCGTAGTTCCCGAATGCAGTTACGCGGTGGCCACAGTCTACTATGAAGCGATCTTGCTCGCCATCCCTGACAACACCCCAGACTTTTACGAGCAGCCCAAGCTCAATCGGTTTTTCAAGGTTATTGACCGGCCGAGTCAGTCCGAGTGGTTCTATCTTTTTGCTTCCAAAAGTTTGAGGCTTTGCCGGGGATGCATTAACTGCGACCAAATTGCCAAAGATCGTTCGTGTGCCGCGCAGACGAATGACGTCTCCAGTCGAAAGTCCACTCGAACCAAGAATGGCTATTGCGGGAATGCGGTCCACTTGGCAGCCGTAACATACCTCTGGGAACGCCGCCGTTATCACGATCTCATCTAGGTCGACCAGGCCGCCTTCAGGAAGATTCATTACGTCAGCAATAGTTTGTGTCGAGACTTTGCGCACTGTCAACGCGCGATATTCGTTACTAAATGGCAGATCAGGTGCTGTGAAGAACCGGGCGCGCGACGCTGTTAAATATCCCGATGTTATAGCCTGACCAGTCGAGGTGTCTTTCAGAGAATAGGCGAGGCGGTCACCGGCCGCGAAGTTGAAGCTCTGGAGCCTTCGGGCGGATATATCAGCAGTGGGTGTAGCCCCGGTTACGGTATATTTTATCTCAGCCGTCCACTCGTTGGGAGCATCGGTTATAATCCGCCAATCATACCCAGCGTTCATCTGCCCAACGCTGTCGCCGTCGGTTGGGTTTCCATTTCCCGGATTATTATTAACAGAGGAATTGCTGATGGCAGGGTAACTCTGGTTTCGCCTGATTTTGGTATATATATCCCAGTTGATATACTCAGCCGGCAGGCCAGTTGAGCTATTAACGTGTCCGCCCTGACCCCACGCGGCCATAAATCCGTGACCATTCGATTCGAGATTTTTATAGAACTGAGGAACCTGGAACCAGGGCAGCGTCTCGTCGTTTTTGGAGTTCTGCACCTTAATAAAAGGCAAATCTTCAGTATGCGCAGCGACATAAGCAGTAGTGTTCTGTCGATCCCACACGCCGATGCCGTCATTGGTCGGCAGATTATTTTGCACCGAGCCCCATACCGCCGAAAGCTGGCTTTGTGACCAGCCTATACCGGGAAGACCAGGGTTTACCTGAGGAACGACCGCGCTGATGCCGGAGAATATCTCCGGATGTCTCAGACCAAATGAGAGCGCTCCTGTGCCGCCCATAGACCCTCCAGCCACACTGACTCTGTCCGGATCAACGGGAAATGTCGACTTGGCCCACTGCAACATATTCAGAAGCATATTCTCGGTGTAGTTGCAGACCAAGCCGGTACTTACGTTGGGGTAGCTGTTTGCGTAGCCATACCACCACGTGTTGCCGCCGTAAGGAAGCTGAGGGGAGCAGTCCATAGGGGAAATCGTTATTATATTCCACCACGTTACTACCCTATTGGTTCCGTTAATGGCGTGCAAGTTCAGGATTGTGGCATACAGCCCCGACAGGTTAGGTTTAGGCAGGGTGATCGTCACTTTAGTCGCCTCGCCATCGAAAAGCGACTCTTCGACGCGCTTGAACCACGTATAGGTTTTCCATGGGTAGTCGTAGCCCGAAAGCGTCTGCACCCCTTGCTCGTCCAGCACCGGAATGGTCGTTCCAGTCGCTTCACTTATCGGAGATGCCAGGCTGTTTTTGCCCGATGTGATCGTGCGATCCTCGGTCCCGTCGGGCTTCACTCCGATTACGGCATAATAGTGGGAGGCGGGCTGGGTGACGGAGATAACCTTCAAACAATCGGATGGGTTCAAAGGCTCGCCGAGGTCGAAGATTCTGTACCCTCTGTTGGGAGGCGTTTCCCCCCTTCTAGTGGCTGCTGACACCGCCGCAGTATCTTTGGCGCTGTGTAAAGGTGAATTAGCATCTATCAGTTGAGCAGAGGACAATGTGTTGGCATCAATAACACTGTTGCTGCGATAGATATGATACCGGACATATTGCGTGTCCGGGTCGGACCAATGTAAAAATACCTGTCCACCGCGACAAAAGGCGTGTTCTATGACAATTTCTGCCCGGCATCCGACTGACAACGCCAGCAGCACGGTCGCCACCGTCAGGCACATACGTTTCAAAATAATTTCCCACCCTTGTAGATTTAACTGCTAAACGTATTATGCCATCAGTTTGGCTGCTATTTCAACTGCCAAGTCTTTAAAGCCAGGGCCACACAGCGCAATTGTATGTTCATTAATCTTACCAATGCGCGTATTCCTTTATCGCATTCTGCAGAAGACAGCGCGTCTATGGCCCTGCGGCAGAAATATGCTGTGCATTGTATGGGGCGGAGTTCGTAGGGGATTTTGCAGCCTTCGCAGGTGAGTTGTGTGCAAAATCCTTCCACAGGAGGCAACTCAGCGGATGCGATGGTAAGTTTTGAGGTCGCCAGTTCGCCGGATCTGCGTCGTGCGCCGAGGTGTGCGGTGGAGGGGTTCTGAATTACCCTGTCCAGAAAAGCGTCCCGTTCCCGAACTCCCCCACAGCACTTGCCCGCACAATCTGCACAGATATGACCGTGGCTCTTACCGATCTCGTTTAGTTCGCGTTGACATTCAATGCGGCGCGTATTTAGCTTCTCAAACTCACGCTGGATTGTGCCAGAGGAAAGGCCGCGTTTGCGCATAAGAACTCTGGCAGCATGATTGCAAGCGATCTCACATGTGCGAAACAACGGCCTCGAGCAAAAGACGAAGAGCTCTTTTTTGAATCGGCTCATACGCCAACCCCACCCAGCAAAAAGGCCCGCCTGTCGACGGGCCTGTTCACAAAAATCTGCATCAAGCTTTTTCCAGCTCAAACGCACGGTGCAATGCTCTGACCGCGTTTTTGACCTGATCACGCGTAATCAAACAAGTGATGCGAATCTCACTTGTCGTTATTGAGAGTATGTTGATGTCGGCATCAGCCAGCGCTGTGAACATTTTTTCGGCATAGCCGGGATTGCTACGAATCCCACTGCCTACGATAGACACCTTCGCCACGTTCTGATCGATCACAACATCCCTGGCTTGTATCTCTTTGGTGACCGGATCGATAGCCTTTTTCGCTTTTTCGAGGTCCGCGTCCTGCACGGTGAAAGAGACGTCCGCGAGGCCTTCGGTGCCAACGTTCTGCACTATCACATCGACATTAATGTTCGACGCCGCAAGTGTGCGGAAGATCATAGATGCAATTCCGGGCTTGTCGGGCACTCCCGCTACGCTGATGCGCGTTACATCGGTGTCGTGAGCAATCCCTCTCACGGGGTTGCGGACTTCCATTTCGTGGTCCTCCTTCTTAATCAGGGTGCCGGCAACGTCCTTTGAACTGTTTGCCACCAGGATATCGACGTCGTAGAGCTCGCCGAGTTCCACTGCGCGTGAATGCATCACACGTGCGCCCTGACCTGCCATCTCAAGCATTTCTTCGTAACTTATAGTATCGAGCTTACTGGCCGACGGCTCTACGCGCGGGTCCGCCGTATATACCCCATCGACATCAGTAAATATCTCGCAGCTATCCGCTTTAAGCGCCGCAGCAAGCGCCACCGCCGTAGTGTCCGACCCGCCGCGTCCAAGCGTCGTAATATCGGCCCAACTCGCGTTCTCGGTTATACCCTGGAACCCGGCCACAACCACCACGTTCTTCTTGTTAAGCTCATCACGCAGCCGCTTGACGTCGATTTTCAGAATCCTTGCCTTGCCGGCTGTGCGTTCTGTAATAATTCCAGCCTGCCCGCCCGTCAGTGAAACCGCGCTGTAGCCGAGATCGTGCAAAGCCATAGCCAACAGCGCGCTCGAAGCCTGCTCCCCAGTGGCGAGCAGCTTATCCATTTCACGATCATCAGGCATAGCACAAAGCTGCCGGGCCATACTGATCAACTCGTCAGTCGTATCGCCCATAGCCGAGACGACCACCACCACCTGCGCCTGCTCTGATCTTTCCGCAACCCGCTTCGCGACTGCGGCAATTTTTTCGGTTGTAGCGACAGAACTGCCGCCATATTTTTGGACGACTATCACCTGCTGCCTCCTGAGCTTTGACCAATAGAGGATAACATATTAACCTCAAAACTGTAAATAGCTACCATCTATATGTATGCAGCCCGGAGTCTACTAAATTGACCCCAATAAACGTCATCAGCACACACAAAAAGCCGATCACCAGCAGCCGATTCGCCCACTTGCCGCGCCTGTGGCTGATGATCCTCACGTGCAAATAAGCCGCGTATATCAGCCACGTAATCAGCGACCACGTCTCCTTGGGATCCCAGTTCCAATACGAGTTCCAGGCCGTCTGTGCCCACAGCGAGCCTGTGATTATCCCAACCGTCAGCATCGGAAAACCTATCGAGACCATCTTATAAGCAAAACGGTCGGCAGCATCCAGCGATGGCAAACGTCGCCTGATCACGCTAATCCGCTTCGCTTTTAGCATCCGTTCCTGAATTGCATACATCACAGCCGCACCGAAAGCCAGGGTGAAGCCGCCGTAACCGATCAGGCAAGTCACCGTATGAATCAGATTCCAGTGACTTCTCAGCGCCGGTGACAGCGCCGGGCTGATACTTCCCGGCAGCCACGCAGCGATGATTATCAGACACGCCGATGTAAGGGTGGCAAATACCCCCAGCGCCGTTATTCGGAACCGACGCTCCATCAGCAGATAAAGCCCAGGCAACGCCCAGGATAGAAACAACAACGAATCGGCCAGGTTGAAAATCGCGAAGTGATGTCGCGCCCAGCCGGTTAATATCACGGCCCCCTGTCCCAACAGGCCGAGCAGCGCCAGTCCCCTGGCCCAGCGCCTCGTGGCGTCAAGGCCGCCGACGATGTTCCAAAGATACAGCACCGCCGCGCACGTGTATAAAATTAAAGCAATATAGACTACTATGACTGCTTATCCCCTTGGCTGCGCGCCTGAATAGTCTCAGATGGATTCTGACCTTTCTCCTCCACCTGGCAGATACCGAACAGATCACAGACTACGTCGAGCTTCTCGGAAGAATCATCATGCACGGCGTAATCCTTAATTTGAATCATTGGAGTGTGACAGATTCTGTTCACTATCGAACGAGTGGTCAGGTTAATAAGCTCCAGATCGTCCTCAGACAGATGCCCCAGCCGCTGTTGCAGCCTGTCCAGTTCCTGCTGCCTGATGCCCTCGAATTTCTCACGAAGGGCCGTGATGACCGGTATCGCGTCAAGCGTTCTGAATCGTACCATAAAACTGGCGACCTCCTCGCTGACTATCTCCTCTACTTTATCAATCTCAGTGCGTCTCTCTGCCGCGTGTACGTCTACCGCGCCCTGCAAATCGTCAATGTTGTATACAAATACACCGTCGAGGGCGTCGACCCCCGGCTCGACGTCCCTGGGAACCGCTATGTCAATGAAAAACAGCGGCCTGCCTCTGCGGGATTTCATCGCTGCCGTCACCATCTCCCGGTCTATAATTGGCTCCTTGGCTCCGGTTGATGTGATAACTATATCGGCGTTGAGCATAGCAGTTTGCAGTTCGTCGAATTTTATCGCTTTGCCATCGAAACGCTGGGCCAGATCGATTGCTTTTTCGTAAGTGCGATTGGCGACAAGCACCTCAGTTGCTCCGGATGCGGTCAGGTGGGTTGCGATAAGTTCCCCCATCTTCCCTGCCCCGACCATCAGCACCGTGCGACCCTTTAATTCGTCGAAAATCGACCTCGCCACCCCAACCGCCACCGAGCCGACCGAAAACGCCCCGCGCCCGATCCCCGTCTCGGTTCGCGCCCGCTTGCCGGTGGATATCCCCTGCTGAAACAGCCCGCCGAGCAGGGTATGCGCGGTGGATGCGTCAATAGCTGCGCCGTGAGCGATCTTTACCTGACCTAATATCTGCGCCTCGCCGAGCACCATCGAGTCTATGCCCGACGCCACTTTGAATAAATGCTCAATGGCCTTATGGCCGGCAAGGGAGTATAGATGTTGCCGAAAGCTCTTTTTATCGATGTCGAAAAACGAGCCGATCCAGTCGATAATAACATCGTCGTCTGCTCGTGATTGGGTATATGCATAGACTTCTGTGCGGTTGCAGGTGGATAGTATGACGCACTCGGAGACGACCTCGCGCGACGCCAGATCAGCCAGCGCCTCCGGCAATTGATTGTCGGGGATGCTGAGTTTTTCTCTAAGCTCGACCGGTGCGGTCGTGTGATTGAGGCCGATAACTACAAGATGCACTCGCGCGCCCTTTCGACAGCTTCTTTGGTGCGTCCTGCCGCCAGCAGATTTATCACATCCGAGTCCAATATCCGCCTGTAAGCTCTGTTGCGATCCGCGGCATCCGGGTAGAGAGCCTTGATCTCCGGCCTTAGTTCTCCCAGCAGCGCGGCAAAAGCTCCGTATTCCGGCCCGAACTGAGTCTCCAGACGCTCTCTGATGCGGCGCGCCATTGCCGGGCTTTTACCCGAAGTGGAGACACTTATAACAACATCTCCCCTGCGCACCATTGCAGGCACAAAAAAACTGCACAATTCAGGCACATCGACCACGTTAACCAGCAGCCCCCGGTTCTCCGCCTCTTTGGAGACAGACTTATTGACCTCGTTGTCATCTGTCGCCGCCACTACCAGAAATGCGTCGTCCAGGTGCGAAGGCTGAAAAGAATCATCTATGTGCTCGATAAGGCCCTTCTCGGCGAGTTCGGTAAGCGTCGGCGTAAGATCGGGGGACACTACCGTCACATTCGCGTCGAAGTCGAGAAAAGTCTCCACTTTGCGCTGTGCAACCGTGCCGCCCCCTACCACCACACACTTGCGGCCGGACAGGTTTATGCTTATCGAATAATGTGCCATAGAATCTATTTGGTGGCGTAGCTATGCAGACCCTGGAAGAAGTAACTTACCCCGATAAAGGTAAATATAGTAGCGCCGAAGCCGATAATTGCCAGCCACGCCGATTTGCGACCTCTCCAGCCCATCATCGTATGAGTGTGCAGATACGTCGCATAAATAAGCCAGGTAATCAGCGACCAGGTCTCCTTGGGGTCCCAGCCCCAGTATCGGCCCCATGCGATCTGTGCCCACACCGCACCTATCACAACCAGCAGCGTCTGCATCAAAAACCCAAACGCAACAGTGCGATAGATCGATCTATCGAGCACTTTGGTCTCCGGCAGCCGGCTGGCCCAGAACGATTTTTTGTTTCCCTTTGGGCCGTCGGCCCGGTCGCGCAACAGATACATCACCGCCAGCACAAACGCCACCATCGAAGCGCCATAGGCCAGAATCCCGCTGACGATATGCGGCGTCCTCCACGCGCTCTGCAGGGCTGGCATTACGGTGTAGTCTATTTTCGCATTGGGCAACCGCATCGTAAACAGCACGAACGAAGTCAGCAGCGGCACGCTGAAACCGCCCAGCGACCAGTTCTTGGTCAGCAGTTCCACCGCCAGATAGACCGCCGCGGCCGCCCACGTCACCGACAGCATATACTCATAAAGATTCAACAGCGGCAGCCGGCCTATCGCTATCGCAATCATAGCAATCGAGGCCGTATGCACAACAAACGCCGCCACCAGAAATCCGCGCCCCAGACGCGCCACGCTCGTCTGATTCTTTATCAATGCAAGGAGATAACAGGCCGCTGAAGCCAGGTATATCCAAAACGAAATCTTAAACAGGCTCAGCCCTAGTTGTTCAGTCATGTACTATTAATCCTCCGACTGCGCTATAATACCGAGTCGCGCAGACGCTTGAAATCCTTTTCAAAAATTGCCGGCTCCGATCTTGAGACGGCGCCAATGCTCACCTTCGTTCCCTGCTCTGATTCGACGACGCTGATTCTTATGATCCTTCGAGTCACATAAAAAGACATAACCACGCCCAATATCATCAGGGCAAACCCCGCATACACAACGGGCAGGCCGGGGTTGCTGCCAACCTGCAAACCGGAGTAGCTGACCACTTTCTCCAGCTCAATCGTCATCCCCTTGTGCTCGACAGGCTTCGATACAGGCACCCAGCCGATCTTGCGCCACGCGTCAAGGCCCTTATATTCCGGGAACCTGTCGTTGAGCATTATATTTACGGCCATATTGACCGGCAGCATACTACGGTTCAATTTCTTGCCGCCGACATAATCCGGCACCAGGTCATGCACAAACAGCGTCCACTTCTTATCCCCCAGCTTAAACTCTTTGAAAGGCTCCTCATTGATTTGATACACCTTCACGCCGCCGCGGTCGTCTACCCCGACATCGAAAGGAACCCTCGCAGTCGCGCCATCAGGAGAAGTGACCTTAATTATAAGCTCAGCGATGCCGTAGTCGCTTTGGTAAAAGGTCATCCCTTTATAAGATAAGGGATGATTGACGTCGATGACTTTCTCTGCGGCCAATTTGCCGTTGTCATATATCTGCAGATCGCTGCGATATGCAGTCGGCTGGCCCTTGCCGTCGTGTTTGATCTCAAATCGCCTTAGGGCGACCTCAAAGCCGAGCGGCTTTGCCGTGTGGCTATCGCTTTGGAAGTAGCCGTCAGCGCGTTCACCTTCCATGATCAGCACATGGCCATCAGAACCGACGAGGCTGCCGAAAATCGCTCCGACAAAGATGACGAGGATGCTGAGGTGGGTCAAATACGGCCCCCAGATCGCAGCAGCGCCCTTGGCTGCATAGATCGATACGCCCTCCGACGTGGGCTTGCTCAGTGTTTTATATGATCTGCCGCCAAGCGCCTTCATCAAGCTTTGTGTGGCGGATTCGACTGAGTGTGGTGATTGCAGCGTTTCAGACGTCTGCATCCGCGCCACTGCCTTTTCATCCGTCTCGACGTTCGGCTTAAATGTGCGCTTCCACGCAAGGCCGAATTTGTTTATGCTGCATACCAGCAAATTGATTCCAACCAGCGCCAGCAATACGGAGAACCAGGCCGAGTGGTAAATGATGATTCCCCGTCTATCTTCAAGGATAGTGCCTGCTATAGCAGCTATGGCAAGACCGAGTAGAAGTACTATCGCGGTTCTCATCGAACTAAAGAAGCTCCACAGCGCCTCTATGGCGCCGATCTCCTTTTGTTCGTTTAGTTGCTTATCGTCGTTGTCCAGGTCGACACTGCTCACAAACAGACCTCCTGATGAAATAGAAGGACATGAGTATAAGTCGATGCCGATGCGTCCATCTATCCCTGCTGTAATTGTCCTATGCCAAGCCGATCGTGTCAACAGGCACACGAGACTTTGTGAGCAATGGCGCGAAGATACTATATCATCCCCACAAGCAATAATATCCTAATCGTCGCCTGGCTTTGCTTGATGGGCGGTGATCTCCGAATCGCCGCCCTGGTTTTGTGTGATGGGCGATGATCTCCGAATCGCCGCCCTGAAGCCCTAATAATTAGTATTCGGCCGCAGCCAATATTGCGAACACCAGTTATACGGCCAGCCCGGAGACTGTTGCCCTGCCTGGCAAAACGCCCCGCAACTCGCCGGCGCGACCTCACAACAATCTGCCGTCGATTTAACGGTTACCGGGCATACAACCGGGCCTGAACCAGGCGATGCGGGTTGAGCAGGTGTACAGACCGCTGCTTTGTTATTATTATTTTGATTATTCGCCCCGGCGCTTGCCACCATCAACAAGACCAGCGCGATGGATGCCATAATATATACCGCCTTCATCTTTCACCACTTCCTTTTCTGAGATCATCCCAACATATTCTACCCAACCGCTTTCCTGCGATATTCACGACCGATGCCGGGCAGGAAAGCAGCAGCCAATAGCTAAGAAACAACAAACAGTGACGGGAGTCATTTTGGAGGCCACCGATGTCGTTGAATCTGCTGGATATTGCAGTCCTTGCTGTTTATTTCATTGGCATACTTCTTCTGGGTGTCTATCAGGCCAGAAAGATCAAGAACACTGGGGACTTTTTCGCGGGCGGGCGCAAGTTCAATAAATTTCTTATGATGATGCATGCGCTCGGCACCGGCACGCACGCCGATGACCCGGTGGTGGTGGTCGGCGCGGCGTTCAAAAACGGGCTGGCGGGGATATGGTATACGTTTGCATATTTGTTCGTGACCCCGTTTTACTGGTTGATAGCCCCCCTGTTTCGCAGGTCCCGCTACCTGACCACTGCAGATTTCTTCGAAGCCAGGTTCGGGTCAGCCCTCGGCACGCTTTACGCGCTGTGGGGGATTATGATCTTCGCGGTAAATATCGGCACGCTGCTTATCGGCACGGCGTTTATCGTGAACGCGGTAAGCGGCGGCGCGATCTCTCCGGTGTGGTCGATTCTCGGTATGACTATTGTGTTTTTAATCTACGGCACAGCGGGAGGGTTGGTGGCCACGGTGGTCACCGAGAGCGTGCAGGGCTTGCTGATAGTTGTGATGTCGCTTCTGCTGATCCCGTTCGGGCTGTCGAAGATCGGCGGCTTTTCGGGGTTGCACAAGGCCGTCGCTGACCCGGCGATGTTTGCTCTCACTGGCAAGGTGGAGCTTAATATATGGTGGATTATCGCAGGTTCCATATCGATGCTTATCGGGATAGTCGCCCAGCCGCATATTATGGAGGTCTGTTCGACGGGCAAGACCGAGTTCGAAGGCCGCATCGGGTTTACTTATGGTAACTTCGTCAAGCGTTTATGCTCGGTAGGATGGGCGCTGACGGGGGTCGTTATGATTGGAATGGTGGCGAAAAATTATATCGCGCCATTTGAGCGGGAGGAGGCGTTTGGCCTGGCTATAAGGACGTTGCTGCCGCCGGGGTTTATTGGTCTGATGTTCGCTGCCATTCTGGCCGCTCAGATGTCGAGTCTGAGCGCGTTTATGGTGGCGGCGTCGGCTCTGCTGTCTAGAAATGTATATAAAAAGCACTTCCGACCTGCCGCCACTGACCTGCAACTATTAGGAGTAGCCAGGTGGGCTGGTTTTCTGATTGTCGCGTTAGGGGTCATCTTTGCGCTATCTCAGAAGGGCGTGGCGGAGGCGCTGATGTGGTTTTGGACCCTGAGCACATTTACGGGAGTATTCATGTGGGCAGGGGTTTTGTGGAGAAAGGCCAACGCCACCGGAGCATGGGCGTCTTTTGCGATTATGTTGACTATTTGGCTTGTAGTCGGCGAGCCGGGACAGTTGATCAGTCAGAAGCTGGCCGTAAATGGTTACAAAGCGATAAACAGCCCTGCGCAGCTCAGTTCTGTGCTCGATAGAAAGCCCGTCAGCAGGGTAATGCTCGATGTGGTTCATAAGACCGACAAGGGCTATGAGCGTAAAAATAAGGTGGTGCTGGTGGCGGATCGTGCTCACAGTCCGTGGATAAAATCAAGAGCCGCTGCCGCATCCGAGAAGACTGCCGCTGGAGTCGACGGCATGGGTGGGGTGGTAGTCGAGACCGCCGAGGCGCACGTCAACGTTCAGCCTGGGGATATTATTATGCGAAGCTCGGTTATGCCGCTGCCGGGGGTTTATGCCGACAAGAGCCTGCTGCATTATCGGCTGCTGGCATTTCTGCCGGCTGGGATACTCGCCTTGATAATCGGCAGCATCCTAGGAAAGCCGCTCGAAAAACAGCGTCTCGACCGGTTCTATAAACTCATCACCACCCCTGTCGGCAAAGAGGACGAACTGAAGGAGCAGGGCGTGGATGTGGTCTTTGCGGGGGCGAGCAAGGGACACCCGTGGGAGATCAATCACCCGCGCGCCGTGAACCTTATCGGGTTCGGAATCGCATTTGTCATAGCCCTGTTGTTTGTAGTGTTGTTGTGGTGGGTTGGCAAAATCGGCGCGTAAGTTTCATTTCTGTTATAATGATTCGACTGTCTGGGCAATAGGGCCGAGGCTGTGAACGCTGGCTGCTGTGTATAACGGCGGCTGAGTAAGGTTATTGAGGTGTTAAAATGACGCCTGCACCCTGGTTTGGCAGAAAAGCAAGGGCCGCTCGAAATACGGCCAAGCAGAGCGTGGAAGCGCTGCCTGATGGTCTGTGGACTAAATGTCCGCGCTGCGGCGAGATATTGTTTAATAAGGAACTTCAAAAGAACCTGCGCGTGTGTAATAAGTGCGGGTATCACTACATACTCGGAGCCAGAGAACGTATCGAGAGCATCATCGACGACGGCGCGTTTGAGGAAATGGACGCGAATCTGGTCACGGTGAACGTGCTCGGTTTTGAGGAATACGACGACAAGCTGGCCAAATGGCGCTCCAAAACCGGTATGGAAGAGGCGATTGTGACCGGCGTCGGCGAAATCGACGGCAGGCCGGTGGTTATCGGCGCGCTCGATTTCTACTTCTGGGCTGGTACGATGGGCGGAGTCGTCGGCGAGAGGGTCGTTCGGGCGATGGAGTTCGCCATCCAAAACGATTTGCCGGTTATCATGTTTGTCGCATCCGGGGGTATCCGTGTCACGGAGGGGCTGCCGGGGCTGATGCAGATGGCAAAGACTTCGGCTGCCTGCGCAAGACTGCATGCGGCGGGGATTCCGTATATCGTGGTGCTTACCGACAACGCGCTGGCGGGTGTGTTGGCGAGCTATGGTTCGCTTGGTGATTTCACTATCTCCGAACCGGGCTTATTGACCGGGCTTACCGCTGACCGGGTAGCCAAGCAGGCGCAGGTGGTCAACGTGCCGGACAATTTCCGCAGGGCGGAGTTTGCGCTGGAACACGGCCATATCGACAGAATCGTCGCACGCAAGGAGCTCAAAGCCACCTTGATCAAACTGTTGGAGTTCTGCAGAGATCGGGAGGATGACGAAGATGCCGCCTAGTTGGAACATTCTTGACTTTGAAAAACCCATATCCGAACTTGATGAGCAGATAGCCGAGATTAAGCGGTTGACAGCGGAAAGCGGAGAGGATCGTTCACAGGATATCGCCGCATTGGAGACCGACCGTGACCGGCTCATAGAGGAGATATTCTCGAATCTTACCGCGTGGGACAAGACCCTGCTTGCGCGTCACCCCAAGCGGCCGTATACGCTGGATTATGTGCGGACGATTTTCGATGATTATACCGAACTGCACGGCGACAGGATGTTCGCTGACGACCCGGCTATGGTCGGGGGAATAGCGACGCTTGAGGATAGACAGGTCGTCTTTGTCGGTCAGCAGAAGGGTCGGGATATTAAGGAACGCGGCTATCGCAACTTCGGCAGCGCCAAACCTGAGGGCTATCGCAAGGCGCTGAGGCTGATGAAGCTGGCGGAGAAGTTCCACAGGCCGGTGATTTGTTTCGTCGATACCCCGGCGGCGGATGTCAACGTAGGCTCCGAGCAGCGCGGCATCAGCGGGGCCATCGCCCGTAATATGATGGAGATGTCGACCCTGAAAACTCCGATTGTGGTAGTGGTGATCGGAGAAGGCGGCAGCGGCGGCGCGATAGGAATCGCGGTTGGCGACAGAATACTGATGCTGGAGCATTCGATTTATGCGGTAATTCCTCCGGAGGGATTCGCCGCGATAGTCTGGAAAGATGCTGCACGAGGCAAGGACAGCGCGGAGGCGATGAAAGTGACCAGTGAGGGCGGTTACGAGCTTGGTCTGATCGACGAGGTCGTAAAAGAACCCCTCGGCGGCGCGCATCGAAATATGGAGTTCGCCGCGAAGAATCTCAAGTCTGCGCTGATAAAACACATCGACGAGTTGGCCAAAATTAGCACGCAAGACCTTTTAGAGCAGCGCTACGAGAAGTTCCGAAACATGGGCGCTTATGAGGAAAAGATCATAGCCGAGGCAGTGTCGGCTGGAATAGACGACTGAGGTTTGAAACACGGGGTTATTATTAGATGGGCGGTGATCTCCGAATCGCCGCCTCACAACCCCATCCCCGTCATTTCGAGCGCTCACCCGCGTCATTTTGAGCGCCCACCCCGTCATTTCGAGCGCTCACCCCGTCATTTCGAGCGCTCACCCCCGTCATTTTGAGCGCCTACCCCCGTCATTTCGAGCGCAGCGAGAAATCTGCTTTTCCGGTGTCCGAGATCAGACATTCGATGCCCGAATAGGCACGTCACGCCTGCGATGTTCTTATCTATGGTATATTTTCCGACTTTCGCTTCTTTCTGGCTTTCGCGTTTTCCCATTTCCGCGCGAAGCCGCAGGATAACCTCGCGCTTACCGCCTCCCCTTCACACAATTTCCCCATAGACCCCGCGGGCATTTTGTGCTAATCTCATGTGTATACTAAAGAGGTGGGCGCTAAATACATGAGTGATATTTTCAGGCTGGAAGTCGAAGCCGTGCCGCCGGCGGAAATTGCGCGCAAGCTGCAGTCGGGGACTGCGGAAATTGACGATTATCTCGATCAGCAGATTTATGCCAATTCCGATCGTCAATATCTCGCACGCCAGCGCAAAAGACTTGCCGATACTGCTGTGCTGCACGCTCAGAATGTGGGGGATGCGCCATCGTTTCTGGTGAGAGCGCCGGGTCGGTTGAATGCGTTTTTGGAGTATCTTGATATGTGTGCAGGGGATCATATGTCGACTACAATCGACGGCGATGTCCCAGCCGCCATCACCCCTCGAAACGATGATATTATAAGCGTTACCAATATTAATCCGCTCTTTCCCGCAACTGAAATATCCATAACCGAGCAGTTCCGCGCGTTTGCCGACGCCCCCTGGGATCAGCACGCAAAGGAATTGCAGGACAACTGGGACAATCGCTCCCTGGTATATCCGCACTACGGCAGGCCGCAGGGCAACTGGCTGAACTTTGTCCTTAGCCCCTTTATGCGCACCCTCTGGGACCAGCCTGCACTTCCATTACGCGGGGCTGATATCACTTTCGGGGAAGCGACCGCACCTTTCCGAGCCGGCACAAGCTCATCGTCGGCTATAGTCGTGCTTTCGTTTCTGGCGATGTATTTGTGCAATAAAGACCTGCTGCCGGAATGGAATGTCCAACAAGTATGTAAGATGCTCGGCGAGGCGGAGTGGTATGTAGGAACCCACGGCGGAGCCAACGACCAGACCACGATTTTACGCAACCCGGTCAATAGCGTGGTCTACAACCGGCACTCCAAACCCGACCTCGACTCGACCCCGCTGCCGTTTCTAAAGGGCGTCCACGTCGTGTTGGCGAACTCATTATGGGAGGTCAACAAGACCCTCGGCGGTAACCAGAGCTTCAATATGCGCAAGGGCTGGATGCAGATGGGGGACGAACTGGCTAAGCTCATAATAAAGTTGGTTCGACAGGCACAGGCGGATGGGGCGGACTCGGAGCCGGGATGGCTGGGTCGGCTTTTAAAAGAAAAGTTCGGGTTCATCGTCGGCGGGCCGGTGCCGATTCTGGAATCCAGCCCCGATGTTTGGGAGAAAATCGAGGTCAGGTATTGTAAGTTCGGCAGCCTGCACAGGGATATTCTCGGCATATCCGACGATGCGATTCGAGAATTTCTGCTGCTTCTGCCGGTAAAGGTCACTCCAGACGAGGCCGGGGTTATCTTCGGCAAGGATCGAGCGACTATTGAGCGAATCTACACAAGCCCGCGGCGACATATCGGCGGTTATCACATTCGCACCACGGCCAGATTCTTCCATAAGGAAAACATCATCGGCAGCGAACTGGAGAGGATATTCCTTGAGGCCGACAGCAGGCTGGCAAGCGGTGAGATCACAGTCGATTCACCTGAGATGGATGAATATAGAATAAAAGTCGGCCGTATGGTCGATGAGCTTCAGGATATTCTGGCTATCGACTTCCGGGTCTCCAACCCGCAGCTTGATTTGCTGTTGACCATAGCGCGCAGGGGGCCGGGATATCTCGGCGGCAAACTCACCGGCGCGGGCAAGGGCGGCTGTGTTTCGTTGCTGGTGCGTGAGAGCGAATCGGCGGCGATGTGCGAGTATCTGGATCGAGAATATTATAATAAGCCCGAATATTTCGAGTTTTATCGACAGGTGCTGGAAGATGAGCGCAGATTTTTCGAAGCGGGCAGCATTGAGCACGAATCCGCCGACGAGAGGTTGGGGATTCTTGATGCTGCGCTTGCGTCTATAGAGAAGCAGAGGAGAGTAATCACCTTCAGCCGTGGAGCGTGTGCTCTCGATCTGCCATAAAAGATACTCTGTGAAAGGAGAGTCTATGCGAATACGTTACTTAATCGGCTTCAGTATCCTATGTGTATTGTTGTGCGCAGGTATCGCCCGTGCCGAAGCGCCCAAAGCCTATACCCAGGAAATCTCCGGAACACTGGTCAAATTCGATATGATCCCTCTTAAAGCCGGAGAGATCACCATGCCGGACCCTGACAAGGAAGGCGCCACCAAAAAGATCAAAGTAGGCCCACTTTATATATCCAAAACAGAGACCACGTGGGACGCTTATGATGCCTACAGACTCGGCAGTCTCGAGGAAGTGAAGCTCGTCGACAAAGACGCTGCTTCTGCGCCAAGCAATCCCTATGGCGCTGTCGACTGCGGGTTTGGCCACAAGGGGTTTCCTGTCATAAACGTGACCTACCTCGGCGCTCAGTCCTATTGCAAATGGCTATCTGAAAAGACGGGCCATAAGTATCGACTGCCCACCGAGGCGGAATGGGAATACGCCTGCCGGGCTGGAGCTGCGGAACCGACTGCAGAGCAGATAAAAGCCTGCGCGGTCACATTCGCTGAAAAAACATGTGCGGTCGGATCGAAACAGGCCAATGCGTGGGGTTTGCACGATATGCTTGGCAATGTAGCCGAGTGGTGTGTCGACCTCAAAGGCAAGTCGGTGGTGTGTGGCGGGTCGTTTATGGATCTGCCCGCGAAAGTAAAACCGTCGGCGCGAAAATATCAAACCGATGCGTGGCAGGCAAATGACCCTCAGGACCCGAAGAGTAAATGGTGGTTATCTGATGGTTCGTTCGTCGGCTTCAGGGTGGTGCGCGAGCCTTAATTTGTTATATTTGACTCTGATTTGAGACTCATATATTTATTTTAGATGCAGACGGGTCTGATTGAGCGGAAGACGCGCTGCGTTGCAAAACAAAGGGAGATCATAATGGAGAAGGGATTTTCTCGAAGAGACTTTCTGAAGTCAACGGCTGCCGCGGCGGTGCTCGTCGGGGCAGGGCCAGCGCTTTTGGGACAGAGCGTCCATGCTGCAGGTTCTGATACGATCCGCGTTGGAGTAATCGGCTGCGGCGGGCGAGGTACTGGGGCAGCCAAGGACTGCATAGCTGGTGGCGGACCGGGCATGAAAATCGTGGCGCTCGGAGATCTGTTTCATGACCGGCTGGACGGCTGTTTTAACAGCCTGAACGGCGATGAGAACATCAAAAAGCAGATCGACATCCCTGTTGGCCGCCGATTCGTCGGTTTCGACGCATACAAGAGCGTTATCAACAGCGGCGTGGATATGGTGATTCTGGCTGCGCCTCCTGGGTTCAGGCCGAGTCACTTCGAGGCTGCAATCAAGGCCGGCAAGCACGTATTTATGGAAAAGCCGGTCGCAGTCGACGGGCCTGGCGTTCGCACGGTCATAGCCGCTGGTGAGCTTGCCACACAGAAGAAACTCGGTGTAGTGGCGGGAACCCAGCGCAGGCATCAGAAAAACTACATCGAAACCATCAAGCGCATTCAGGATGGAGCGATCGGAGAGATCACCGGCGGCCAGTGCTATTGGAACCAGGGCGGTCTTTGGAATCACGCTCGCAAGCCGGAGTGGACCGATATGGAGTGGCAGTGCCGCAACTGGCTGTATTTCACCTGGCTGTCAGGTGACCACATCTGCGAGCAGCACGTTCACAACATCGACGTTATCAACTGGGTGATGGGCAAGCACCCTGAGAAGGCTATGGGGATGGGGGGCCGAGAGGTTCGCACGGATCCGGCGTTCGGAAATATCTTCGATCACTTCGCGGTAGAGCTTATTTATCCTGGCGATGTCCACATTCTCAGCATGTGCCGGCAGATCGACGGCTGCGCCAATAACGTATCTGAGCGCGTGGTCGGGACTAAGGGCTACTCGAACTGCAGCAGCGCCATCTTCAGCGGCGATCCCTGGAGATTCGACGGCGACAACCCCAGCGGTTATATGCAGGAGCACAAAGACCTCATCGAGAGCATCCGCGCGGGCAATCCGATAAACGAGGCCAGGACTGTGGCGGAAAGCTGTCTGACTGCGATCATGGGCAGGATGTCGGCCTACACGGGACAGGAGATTTCCTGGGATCAGGCGCTCAATTCTCAAGAGAATCTGATGCCCGCCAAGCTCGAACTCGGCCCGATTCCGGTTGCGCCGATCGCGGTGCCGGGTCAAACGAAATTCATCTGAGGGCGCATCGCGCGATCATAGGATAATCAAATTGGGCTGGTGCTTTCCGGCCCACTCACTTTCAAGGTCGTTTCGAACAGGAGCGACGAGGGGGTTCGAGATGAAGATAAGCAGACGGGAATTGCTTACCACTGGCGCGCTTGGCGGGGCGGCTCTGGTTGCGGGGCTTGCGTCGGGCTCGGCTCAGGCCAGCGCAGAGGATACTGGCTTAATAGGTGAGCCGAAGCCGAAAAAAGCCGGCGCTGTGCTTAAAATCGCAAGCCAGGAAGGCCGAATACCCGGCAAGGATCTGCCGGAGAAGCTGGCCAAGATGGAGAAATGGGGCCTCGACGGGCTGGAAGTCGGCGGAAAAGGGCTCGAAAATCGCATCCCTGAAATCAGATCGGCCCTTGCCAACTCAAAAATCAAATTTAGCGCGATATGCGCAGGGTTTGACGGCGCCCTTATGAGCGACGACGCCGCAGTTCGCAAGCAGTGCGTAGACAGCATGAAAGTCATCCTCGCCGCTGCCGGAGAGCTCGGCTCGACGGGTTTGATCTACGTGCCGGCATTTAACGGTCAGACCAAACTCGACCACATCGAGGGCCGCAAGGTACTGCTCGACCAGCTTCCTGAGCTCTGCGAGTTCGCTCAGAAATCAGGCACCAGAATGCTGCTTGAGCCGCTGAATCGCAAGGAAACCTGGTATGTGCGATTGGTCGCCGATGCCGCGTCGATCTGCCGTGATGTCGGTCATCCGGCGGCTTGTGTGATGGGCGACTTCTATCACATGTATATCGAGGAAACCAGCGATATGGGTGCATTTCTTTCCGGCGGCGAGATGTTGCACCATGTGCATTTGGCCTCGATTAGAAGAAATCTGCCGGGTCAGGACGAGCGCGACTATACTAACGGCTTCAAGGGCCTTAAGATGCTCGGCTATCAGGACTTCTGCAGTTTTGAGTGCGGGTGCATCGGTGATCCGGAGGTCGAGATTCCGAAGTCGGTGCAGTTCCTGCGCAACCAGTGGAAAAAGGCGTAGGTTGGCTCGTATTATTTAATTTAGGCGGAGGGGCGCTTGTCCCTCCGCACTACCGCCTGTGGAGGTGGTCGATTTGCGCTGCCTCAAAGCCGCATTATTATTAATTTCCGCACTGCTGATTTGCTGTGCGGCCCCAACTTTCGCCCAGAGTAGATTCGAGTATTCCGAAGTCGCGATGGGCGTCCGAGCCAGGATCATTCTATATGCTGCAGATAAAGACTCCGCCGACGCCGCTGTGCGAGAGGCGTATGATCGGATAGCCGAGCTTGAAGATATTATGAGCGACTACCGGCCTGATAGTGAGCTTATGCGTCTCTGTGCCAGGGCTGGAGATGGGCCCGTTGAGGTCAGCCGGGATTTATATTTCATACTTTGCAGGTGCGAGGAGCTTTCCAGGCGATCCGATGGCGCCTTCGACTGCACCGCAGGGCCGTTGATTAAACTATGGCGCGGCGCTCGGAAGTCCGGGAAATTGCCGGATAATTCCGACCTTGACGCCGCTCGCAAGCTGGTCGGATGGCGCAAACTGAAGCTGCTGACCCCTTGCGACGGACGGGGCGGGTTGGTGAAGTTGACTGTGCCGGGTATGCAGCTCGATCTCGGCGGGATAGCAAAAGGCTATGCCTGCGACGAGGCGATCAGGATACTCAAAGAGCACGGCATCTCAAGCGCGCTTGTGGAGATGGGCGGGGATATTGTGGTCGGTGCGCCCCCGCCGGACAAAAGGGGTTGGGATATACGGATCACCAACTCCTCTGTTCCACGCAGCGTCACCCTCTCTAACGCAGCGATTTCCTCAAGTGGGGATACTAATCAATTTATAGAGATAGACGGCAGGCGTTACTCGCATATAGTCGACCCGCGCACGGGTGTTGGGCTAACCAATAGAATCGCTGTCACCATAACAGCCCCCAACGGCCTAACCTCAGACGGCCTCTCCACCGCAATAAGCGTCCTGGGCCGAATACGCGGCAAAACCCTGGCAAATGCCTGGCCAGGAGCCTCAATATGCGTCCTGGAGGGCGGTTGACATTTTACAAAGCCACCTATCCCGTCATTTCGAACGAAGTGAGAAATCTGCTTTTTCGATGCTCGATATCCGTGGTTCGAAGTCCGATCAAGTCTTCTTAGGTTCCCCGTGTTGTTGTCGGTTATCCATTGTCGGTTATCAGTTGACATTTTACAAAGCCACCTATCCCGTCATTTCGAACGAAGTGAGAAATCTGCTTTTTCGATGTTCGATATCCGTGGTTCGAAGTCCGATCAAGCCTTCTTAGGTTCTCTATGTTGTTGTCGGTTATCCGTTGTCGGTTTGTCGGTTGACATTTTACAAAGCCACCTACCCCCGTCATTTCGAACGAAGTGAGAAATCTGCTTTTTCGATATAAATATCTAATCCCCACAACCCGGCGCAAGCTGGATCAGCTTTCGATAATTCTCCGCTATCGGCTGCCCCACCTCGTCGCACGTCGGCACGTCGTGTATATGAGTCTCATACATCAGCGGCCCCGTATAACCGACATCGACCAACGCCTTCAACACCTCGCTCCAGTCCAGAGTCCCTCTAAACGGCAGCCAATGCCTCTCCTGGCCGTCCTGATCCGATATATGTATGCTCAACAGCCGCGACCCGACCTGCCGAATCATATCCGGTATGCGCTCAGGTGGAAATTGATGATTCACATCGAAGTTCACCCCGACATTAGGACGGTCGATGCGCTCAACAATATCCAGCAGTTCCTCGACGCTGTTACCTATCTCCTCTTTAGGCAACGGTTCCAGAGCCAATCGCACGCCACGCTCCCCTGCAAAATCGGCAATGCGCCGGAATGGGTCGATGGAAAGCTCTATCATCTTCTCGCGAGGCGCTCTTGGGCCTTCGTTCAGTCCCGGATGCGAGACTACCGTCCTCGCGCCAATCTGTTCAGCGACTATCACGGCATCACAATATCCCGCCACCGCCCCATCACGAGCCTCTTCCGACGGGGACGACGGGTTACAATACAGACCATACGGCGCATGTACCGACCAAAACTCGACGTTGGGTGTATCCAGCACGACCTCCGTGATCAAGTCCCTGTCCCAGGCCGTCGAATGATAGCACTCCATAGCCTTGATTTCGTCCATCGAGTTGACCGTGTCCATCATCTCGCGCACGAAACCCGCCATCAGCTTGTTCAGCCGGTCGTCAAACTTGGTAAGAGTCCCCTTCACCGATGCGGTATACGCAGCAAGCCGCACCTCTTCTGGCATAACAAATATAAAGCAGCTACCTGAAACACCCAGGCGCAGCGGGGTTGGATTCGAGTCATTACAAAGCAATTATTTACCTCAATCTCGCACTCAAAGCAGCAATGTGTGCAGGTGTGGTGCCGCAGCATCCGCCGAGCAGCGTGGCTCTGGCGTCCCTGCATTTTAATACGCCATCAGCGAAGTCCTCAGGGGCCAGCTTGAAAACAACCTCGTTTGACACAAGCTCCGGCTTGCCTGCGTTAGGCATAGCGATCAGGGCGACGTCAGTATGAGACCTCAACTCAGCCATCAACCTGCTCATCTCAAACGGGTCGATGGTTCCGCAGTTGGAGCCTATCACATCAGCTCCGGCCTCCGTAAGTTCCCTGGCCGCCTTTTCCGGCGTATCTCCCATCATAGTGCGGAAGCTGTCACCGACAGGGTCGAAGGATATGCTGGCGACTACTGGCAAGTTAGTGGCGTGTTTTGCTGCTCGAACGGTGACAGCGGCTTCTCGGACATCGGTCATGGTCTCAATAAGAATCAAATCCACCCCGTTATCCGCCAGCAGCTTCGCCTGCTCTGCGGCGTTATCGAAGAACTGCTGCTCGGTATAATCCCCAAGCGGCTCCATAAACTGACCTGTGGTGGACATATCCCCAGCCACATAGCCCTCATCGCCGACCACCTCCCGGCACAGTTTCGCGCCGAGTGCGTTTATCTGCTCCAGTTTGTCTTCTAAAGAGGCGTGTTTCAGGGATATACGATTGGCGGTGAATGTGTTGGCGATTATAATGTCAGCCCCGGCGGCTTTGTAGTCCGCGTGGACAGCTTTGACTACGTCCGGGTGGTCTATGCCGGTCAAAGGGCCGGTGGCGCCACACCGGGCAGCCAACTGCGTGCCGGTCGCGCCGTCAAGAATGAGTATTTTTCCGCTCTTTAGAGCTTCCGCAAAAGGGATCATCATCAGCCTCCGGTTTGGAAGTTGGTCGTTGGAGGTTGGAGATTGGGAAGGGAAAAAGCAGATTTCTCGCTTCGCTCGAAATGACAATACTACAGGCTCAGTTGCACTCGCGTCGCTCGAAATGACGATAGCCCAATCTCAAACTTCCAACTAACCTCTTCTCTATCCGAAGGCTTCTAACCTCTTACATCCAGACTATCTTCCACGAATTTACGCAGTAGCAACAGGCGTTTGGCGGGGTCGGGTTCGGAGAGGATTCCCTGTTTAGCGCGAATTCGCTCGTTGAAACCCTTCACGACATCCGGGTCGGAGAGCTTTTCCGGGGAGACTCTGGTGTGGATGCAACCTGGCAATAAGTCGGCTATAGCGGTGGGGTCGGTCAGTTTACTTGCCGATTCATTAGCGGCTCGCAGAGCTTGTATCTGAGACTGAATCTCGTTGAGGCGCCCTAATATTTGTCTCGATTCCCCCAAAAGCTGGTCTTCCCTGACCGCACAGTATGCTCCGAAGCTCTTAACAGCCCCTTTTGCGGCTTTCTCGACGTCGGCGGAGGCTGGTTCAAGCTCGATAGGGTCACATTCGGCCGTCATATAATCAAGACCCGGCCTGTGCTCGATATTCCTCAATCGCACCCGTGCCTTGCTGGTGATGGCTATTCGCAGTGTGCCATCCGGATGCTCCAGAAGCTGATTGACCTCTGCTATTATCCCCACACCGTAGAGGTCGACAGGCTTCGGGTCTTCTATGGCTATCGACTTCTGCGAAACGAGGATAACAGGAGTTTTGCCCGCTGCGGCCGCTCTCACAGCGCTTTTGGAGCTATCTCGACCGATAAACAGGGGCAGGGATGTGCCGGGTTGTGGAACCATATCCCGTAAAGGTACCACCGGAATGGCTTCGTCTTTGAGCTTGGTCACGTCTCTACCTCCTGAACCTACTGCGGCATCTCGCTGGCGAATATCGACGCCAGACTGGAGAGGTCATACTGAACTTCAGAAGTCGTATCCGTCTCCAAGTTCGGCAGCACCCGATCCATGTAATCCGTTTTCGACGCCGACGGCTCTTCGAGGGCCAGCCTCAGCGACAGCATTCTACTGAAACTCGGCTGCGCAGTCACGACCGGAGTCGCATTTAACGCCCGCAATAGTCTACGATCCTTGCGAAGTTCCAGGCGACATACGGGGCAATGCGCGAGATGGTCGAAAAGGTTAGCCTCCTCGTCGTCGGATAACTCGACTCCCATCATTGCGATTGCATCCTGTTGGAATTGCAGACACTTTGCTGCAGTATGTTTTTTCATAACCATAGCCTCAAGGTTAATTATTATGATCTTCTAAATCCACATCCAGCACCTCACGCAGTTTTCTGATAGCGTAAAATATTCGCGACTTCACGGTGCCGGTTGGGATATTCAGCGCTTCTCCTATCTCGACATAGGTCAGCCCCTGGTAGATATGCATTGTGAGTGCGGTCTTATGCAGCGTGCTCAATTTGGCAATTGCCCGGCTGAGTTTCTCCCCAGTCAGCGACGCCAGCACCTGGTCATCGACCAACACCCCGGAATCGTGCATATCTTCGAGCGTGTCATAATCGACATTAAGCGCCTCTTTGGCGCGCCTGGTCTGCTCAGACAGGCATACATTGCTCGCGATTCGATACAGCCACGGAGACAATCGCCCGTCGTCTCGAAAGGTCTGCGCGCTTTTATATACTCTGACAAACGTCTCCTGAGCGACGTCCTGGGCCAGCTCGGCGTTGCCCACCATACGATATGCGTACGACACCATACGATCGCGGTAACGCTCCACGATAGCATCAAACGCCTGCCTGTCGCCTGCTTTAAGGCGCAGCATCAATTCTTCGTCCGTGTGGTGAGGCACGGTTCAGCTCCCAAATGAGATCTGACATCTATTATACTTCCAAGGTCAATACAGGGTTCAATGCCGATTTACAACGGCAATGCACTAGTTTTAACTTGCATAACGGGCGGCTTTTGGGGGATACTGTCTTCATGCGATGGACTTTGGTCATCTTTATTGCGCTTACGACATGCACCTGCGCCGTTGCCGAACAGCAAATACCAGCCGCGTCGATGACGAAACTCGGCCATGTCTTCAGCGACGTAAACGACAGGCTGTGGCTGGCCAACGACGAGTTTTGGCACGATGGACAGCTTAACAGGTGCATCGCGACGCTGCGTTTGATAACACGCATTAACCCTCATGAGACTGACGCCTATGAAAACGTCTCCTGGCTGATGTATAGCGACTTGCGCGAGGAGGACTCCGAGGCGCTTCTTCGCGAGGGACTGGCATATAATCTGGATTCTTATGATCTGTATCTCGAACTAGGCACTTTCTGCTATTTTCGCATGCGTTATGAAGAGGCCATAAATCTATTCACCGCCTGTGTGACGTTTCCTGACGCGCCGGCTTATTCTCGCAACCAACTGGCCCATGCGTTTGAAAAGAACGGACAAATTGGAGATGCGCTGGATATCTGGACCCAGATTGAGGCAATCGACCCCGACGACGCAGTCGCCCAACTACAGATAGATCGCATCATGCAGGGCGAGGAACCATCTCAAGTCCCGGAGATGATATCCAACTCGATTGAGACCCGCAAACGAGAGCGCCTCAACCGCCACGATAGCGATTAGCCCATCCGCGATATTTTCGTAGTCGCAATAGTTTCAAAGGTTCGCGACAGGGTATACATTAAATGTGAAGGCGGGAACGCATGATCGTGCGCAGTCGATGCGTTCAAAAGCAAGGAATATAGACGATAAGTTGATCTACGGATGCGGTGTAATACCGCCCTCGAAAAGCACGGGCTCGCCCTGCCTGACCTTAAACGCCCCGGGTCTAACCCCTCCCCGGGGCGTTTTCTATTATGCAGATTATTCAGAATCTACAACGCGGCATTTCGACATCAGCGTGCGAACCAATATGACAATCAGCACCAGGCACAGCGTTACAAATACGAAGACAGAATCCATTTTGGTCGGCAGTTGCAATCCCAGCCCCTGGGTAGCGTTTTTCAGATTAAGAGCTATGAGCAATATTCCGATCATAATGCCGAGGCTGCCGGCTGGTATTTTTCGACACGTATAGGCTGCTATAGGCCCGGCGATCACCCCGCCGATCATAAGAGGCAGAGTGATTCCCCACAAAAAGGTGCCAAGTCCGAGTTTAATGGCGAACGTGGCGGTTATGGCGACGGTGGTGAGAAACTCGGCGGTATCCACCGAACCCACCGCCAGCCTGGGTTCGTCTGTGTTCATAGTCAGCGCAGGGGTGCATATCGGCCCCCAGCCTCCCCCGCCTATAGCGTCCACCGCGCCTCCGACCAGTCCCAGCGGTATAAGAAATCTCTTTCTGATTCTACGCATCGGCCTCGGCCCTGTCTTACGACGGGCGAACGTCCAGATGATCTTCACACCCAGCAGCAGCAACAACAGTGCGATATACGGCTTAAAGAGATTACCATCCACACTCGACAGGCACCACGCCCCGAATATTCCGCCCGCCACTCCGCTGATTGTAAGCGGAATCACAATACTGCGCTGAACGTTGCCCAGCTTGATGTGCGATATGCCAGAGGCCAAGCTGGAGAATATCTCGGCCATATGAACCGATGCGGACATAGTAGCCGGCATCAGTCCGACCGCGAGCAGAAACGATGCGCTTGATGCGCCATATCCCATGCCGAGCGAACCGTCGACATACTGGGCCAAAAGCCCTATGGGCAGCACTATCCAATAGATCTTCACTGGTCTTTCCCTTCAAAAAAAACGGTACCAACCGACACATTCGACACCGCAGTGGGTGTTTCCTTGAAAGAATAATCCAAAACGGCGGAAAATGGTATTTGTGATATAATTTGCATGGGTGATATGAGCGTAATTACGAATATCTGTGACCTGTTGGACGCGCAATATGGTGCTAAAGAATGGACTGGTGGCCGGGCGATTCTCGACGAACTGATCTACACCATCCTCTCCCAGAACACCTCTGCTGCGAATTGTGATAGAGCATACAATGGTCTGGTCGGCCGATTCGTTGATTGGTCTGCTGTCGCTGGAGCGCCGGTGCAAGAAGTCGCTGAGGCGATCAAAAGCGGAGGATTGGCGAATATAAAGGCTCCGAGGATACAAAACATCCTGAGGCAGGTCGAATCCCGTCATAGCTCAATGGATCTGGATTGGCTGGCGGAGAAATCTGATGCTGAGGCTGTGGAGTATTTGTTGGGCTTCGAGGGCGTCGGCCAAAAGACGGCTGCTTGTGTGCTGATGTTCTCATTGGGCAGGCCGGTGCTGCCTGTCGATACGCATGTCCACAGAGTGGCGATGCGGCTTGGGTTGATCGGCAAAGTAAGTGCAGATGCGGCGCACTCGCTATTGGGCGAGATTGTGCCGGCGGACCGGGTCTATTCTTTTCATATCAACACAGTCACACATGGCAGGCAGGTATGCCACGCTCGCTCACCGAAGTGCTCGGAATGCGTATTAAACGAAGTCTGTGCATATTATGCTGATGCTTCGACTTAGATATAGGAGGCTGTTGTGCCAAGACATCTGGAGCTGGGAGATGACGACGGGTGTTTCGCGTGTGGAAAGTCGAACAAATACGGCCTGCAGCTCGAATTTGAGACAAGTAACAACGAATACGTCACATATTTTACGCCCCAGAAGCGGCATCAGGGCTATGTCGGAATAACTCACGGAGGGCTGGTGAGCACGGTGCTCGACGAGGTGATGACTCGATACGCCCATTCGCTCGGCCACAACGCAGTCACGGGTGAGTTAACCGTGAGATTCAAGCGCCCGGCCAAAGTAGGACACCGCTTGAGATTTGTCGGAAGAATCGAAAGCGAGAACTCGCGAATGCTGTTGATGAGTGCGGATGCTACAGACGAACACGGAGCTCAAGTCGCCGAGGCGTCGGCTAAAATTATAAAAGTATAAGGAAACGAGGTATCGCGATGACGACGGATCAAGGACAGGGGGAGGACCTGGTAGTCGTGTTTCGTGCGCCGGACGAGGTGACAGCTAACCTCGTTGTGGGCCTTTTGATCGGGGAGGATATCCCCGCGTTGTTACAGTCGCGGCAGGTGCCGTGGATGGATGGGGCGCTTACAGCCGGCGAGGGTTATTGGGGAGACGTCGTCGTGCCATCCGACTACGCATCCAAAAGCATAGAATTGATCGAAGCATATCAGCAGGATCTGCCTGCCGAAGAATAAATAATCGAGAGCCGAAGCCTGGTATATAACGGGACTGTGGCCTCGATTTTAGGAGGATATCAATTTACCATGTGCAGCAAAGACCACGCGCCGGAGATGTGCAACCTGGCGGAACTGACTCCGGATTCGGTGAGAAATACGGTAGTCCGCAAGCAGAAGCTGTCTCCTGTTTTAACACTCTTTGAGATTCACGCGCCGCTTATCGCCAACTCCGCCAAGCCAGGCCAGTTCGTGATAGTCTGGACAGGGGAGCACGGCGAGAGGCTGCCGCTGACCATATCGGACTGGGATGTAAGCAAAGGCACAATCACCCTGATCTTTCAGGAAGTCGGCAGGGGTACTATCGAGCTTGGTCGATTTAACGAAGGCGACGACATCCCCAGCCTCGCCGGCCCTCTCGGCAAGCCGACCGAGATAGAGAACTTCGGCGCCGCTGTTGCAATCGGCGGAGGCGTGGGCACGGCCATTGCCCGACCCGTCGCGCAGGCTCTCAAGCAGGCCGGCAATGAGCTTATTACCATAGTCGGCGCTCGTGAGAAGTCCCTTATCATACTCGAAGATGAGCTTCGGGCGTTCTCTGATGAGCTGATTGTCACCACGGATGACGGTTCTTACGGCAGAAAAGGCCTGGTAACGGAGCCTCTCAAGGAGCTTCTGGATTCTCGCGAGATCAACTACGTCGTGGCCATCGGCCCGCTGCCTATGATGCGCGCGGTCTCCGACACCACGAAGCCATACGGCGTCAAGACCATCGTCAGCCTCGATGCAATTATGATAGACGGCACTGGAATGTGCGGCGGCTGCCGGGTTACTGTCGGCGGAAAGACCAAGTTTACCTGCGTCGACGGCCCCGATTTCGATGCGCACGAAGTCGATTGGGATGAATTAAGGTCGCGCAAGGCGTTCTATTTTAACGAGGAAAGCAAAGACAGAGAGGCCACGTTGGCCGGAGGTGAGAACTAATGGCCAGAGGTGGTCCGAGAAATAAAATGCCACAACAGGACCCCAAGGCGAGGGTCAAGAACTTCGACGAGGTGGCGTTGGGATATTCCGAGGAACAGGCTGTCGACGAGGCGCAGCGGTGTCTTAACTGCAAACACAAGCCGTGCGTTGCAGGTTGTCCGGTGAATATTAATATCCCTGCATTTATAGAACAGATTAAATCCGGCAATTATTCTGAAGCGGCGGCGGAGATCAAAAAGACCAACTCCCTGCCCGCCATCTGCGGCAGGGTCTGCCCGCAGGAGGAACAGTGCGAGAAACTGTGTATTCTTGCCAAAAAGGGCGAATCCGTGGCTATCGGCCGTCTGGAGCGATTCGCCGCCGACTACGAAGCAGCCCACGCTGAGTCCGACTCAACAGTCGAACCGGAGAACGCAGAGCTTGCTAAATACAGCGTCGCCGTTGTAGGATGCGGCCCTGCAGGGCTTACGGTGGCTGGGGACCTGGCCAGGAAGGGCTATTCGGTCACGATATTCGAGGCGCTGCATAAAACCGGCGGCGTTTTGAGATACGGCATACCTGAGTTCAGATTGCCCCGCGACATCCTCGACAGGGAAGTCAAATATGTGGAGTCGCTCGGGGTCAGGATTATAACAGACATCATCGTCGGCCGCACTTTCCGGGTCGAGGACCTGCTTAGAAACGGTTTCGAGGCGGTGTTTGTCGGAAGCGGCGCGGGCGCTCCCAAACTGATGGGAATTGAGGGTGAAAACCTCAGCGGAATCTACTCCGGCAACGAGTGGCTCACCAGAATCAACCTTATGCGCGCGCACCGGGAAGACTACGCCACCCCGATCAAAATCCCTAATAAAGCCTGCGTTATCGGGGCTGGCAACACCGCGATGGACTGCGCCAGAACGGCTATGCGAATCGGCTCAAAAGAGGTCACAATAGTCTACCGGAGAAGCCGAACCGAGATGCCGGCTCGCGCGGAAGAGATCGAAAACGCTGAACAAGAGGGCGCCAGGTTGATGCTGCTCACCAACCCCAAGCGATTCATCGGCGACGAAAAGGGCGCGGTTAAGGCTATCGAGTGTCTGCGAATGGAGCTTGGCGAGCCGGATTCTTCTGGCAGAAGACGACCCGTTGCGGTAGAAGGCTCGGAGTTCATTATTGAAGCGGACACAGTAATCGTCGCTCTCGGCCAGAACCCGAACCCGCTTATTCGATCTACCACCGAAGGCCTGGACACACAGAGCTGGGGCGGGATCATCATCAACGAACAGACCGGCATGACCTCAATTTCCGGCGTATTTGCAGGCGGGGACGCGGTTACGGGCGAGGCGACTGTTATCAGTGCAATGGGCGCAGGTAAGGTCGCTGCCGAAGGAATTGACAAGTTCATTCGGGAGAAACACGGCCTGGAGTAGTTGAAAGTTCCGACGGGTGGCGATTTCGTGTCGCCGCCCGTCAAAATGGAATTTGATCCCCAGTCAGCAGATAGCCGAGTCCTTGCAAAGGAACCGCGCCTCCCCAACTCGGAGAGCCAAGATCGTAAGCATCCACGAATTGCACGTCGAAGCCAGGACTTCCGGTGGTCCCGTGCTCCACTTTTATCAAAACGCTGTTAAGTCCCGGATAGAAATAACCGTTATAAGTCGCGTCCTGACCCTGTTGCTCCACTCTGCCGACTGCGGGTGAGGTAGTGTAGGCCAAACCACCGTTTACGTACACTTTAGCGGAGTCGCAACTGCCGATCCGCATCCCCACATAGCCCCACATCGAAGAATAAATCCACACATGGGCATAAAAAGTCTTGTTTGAGAAGTCGCCGGGATACAGCTCAGCCAATTTCACGTTGTCACCGATCGGCTGGCTGCGAATCCACGCTTTTGAGCCAATGCTCTGACCGATGGCCGGGTTCATATACATCACCGACGCTTCGTCATAATAATTGGTGGCGTCATAGATGAAATCGTGATCCAACCTATATGAGCGAGACCCGGAATTGCCGTCCGCAAACGGCCCGATCACGAGGAAATCTCTGGGATATTTATATGCGCCCGGCAGTGGTATGGGTTGATATGCCGCCTCGCCATATTGCCAGTCGACCCGCTCGTTTCTCATCAGCAAGACCGGTCCCGACGCGTCTTTTGAGACGATTCCACGCAACCTGACCACCCTGCCAGGCTCAGGCTTCTCCAGCGACCCGCAGTAGACTTTCATAGGAGTAGGCGAGCCATCACTGATGGTGAAGCTGTTCTCAGACACATCCCGCACTTTGCCCCAGGTCTTGATCAGCAGCCCGCATGCCAACTCCGACGCTGCTGCCTTATTGCTCATGCCGACAGGGTCAATCGGCCTGGCGCTTGCATCAGTCTGGCTACGCTTGAACTTGTGGGCCAACACAAACCTTTCGCCGTGGGCTGTTGTCTGCATTCTCCCCTGTATCACGACGCGGTCTCCGATGCCCACATCGGTCACAATTAAATCCGACAACTCCACCCGCAGGCCGCTGCTGCGGTCTGGCTGCTCAATATATGCCGTATGTGCGCCAATCCCTGCACCTGCAATAGCGGACACCTGTGCATTCTCGAAAGCGACATCAGCTTCGTCGGGTTTGGCTTTAGCTTCGGAGACTTTCGTGACTATGCCCTGAAGCCCTGCGTCTCCAGGCTCCCCGACTTTGAGAGTCCTAAGCGTGTTGGACGGCGCGATCTCGTCGAGTATTCCGTAAATATCGATCTTCTGGTTCACCGTCGGATACGCAACCCCGCTGCTCGCGATAGTATCCATTCCGATTCTGAACTCAATAGGAGACGGATCGGAGGTAGTTTTGCGAATCGTGACATAAAAATCTTCCGCTGTGCCGACGCGGGTTATAGTGGTGTTTTTCATCACGTAGTAACCGCCGATGAGGTTGCCATAAAGCGACGAACGTGCGATATTCGTGGCATCGCGAGGTTCCGGCAGAGCGCAGTCAGGGGCGATTATGGTCGGTGTCGAGATCGGCGTCACTGCGCCCTGTTTGTAGTTCGCCTGCACATTGTAGTTGCCGACTACTATTATCTTATCCCCTTTTTTGCACTCCGAACCGGTGGAGAACACGTTGACCTTCACGGCCTGTTGGGTGTCGTGTGTGAGGGCGCCGAGCATATCGGTGATGAAATAATATCCATTGAAACCCTTTTGCTTTGGAGTAACGGAAGCGTCTGCCGCCTGCCGCAGCACCGTGCCCATCACGCACACCTGTCGTCCGCCTGCTCTGTAAACCCGCGCAGACCAATCGTAGGTGACCTGGGTAATGGCCAAAGGCCAGACACGTCCGTCGGCAATCTTCTCCCCGTCGGTTGCGTCCACGATCTGCGGCCAGTCCGTGATCCCCGATTCAGAGGGCCAATCCGATCGGATATTATATTCCGTCGGCTGGGTATTGCCGTAAATGTTGACTACTGGCGCCACGCTATATCCTGTGTTGGGCATCACGTCGATAATGTAGACGCCGTTGGCGTTGGTGACGGCTTCGCTGTAATAGTCCCCTTTGGTCGCTCGAATCGTAACCCCTGCCGCCGGTTTGCCGGAGATCGCTTCTGTGAGTGTGCCCGTGATGACCGGGTTGCTGCCCTTGACGATTATATTTCGCCCAATGCGCACCTCGATGGCATTTTCCCCGGCTGGTTCTGCATACAATCCAAAAACAGAGCCTTGACCGGTCGCGCTGCCGTCGGTGCCGGCCACGGCGAGGTTTGATCCTCCATCGGCGGATATATACCGCGGCGACTGGCTTTTCTGCACCACTGTGCCCCATTTATATCTCTTCATATCCTCAGAGGACGGCGAGATCGTCATCGCCTGGGATTTCGGAAACTTATAAAACGGCCATTTCTCCGCTTCTCTGATAAATGCGGTCGGCCTGCACAGCCACATTGTGGAATCGTCGACAGTGATCGAGACCCCCATCGCCTGGGTCAGGTTCGGGTTTGTGGCTACCAGGTTTCTGGTGATAAAGTCCCATTTCTGCAGCGCACCCTCAGCCGGAGCCGCCGATCTGTATGCCGCGCTGTAGACCGCACCTGTGGAGTCTATGGCCAGTTGCATCGGGTAGTCCGCGCCGCTTTGTATCGTGCCTACGTTGAAATACGACGGCGGGTCGCCTTCGGCCGTGTCTAATCGAACCGAGCCGCCTTCCTGATATGTATAAGCCAGCTTCAAACCAGACCCGGTGGAAAAGCTGCATCCTAAGTAGCGATTGTACATCGATCCGCCGGGAATTGCGGTGATTTTGGGGCTTGGGACCCATCCGTAGCCGTCCCAGTGATACTGCCATATTCCTGGGTTGGATCTATCCGAAACATAGATATGGTCATCCGCATCGATACACAGCCCCCACGGTGCGCTGTTGCCGAATCCTTCGCCTGGAACAGGTAGAGGAGGGCTGATCTCGGTGCCGTCGGGGTTAAACTCGTGAATTGCCTTGCTGTGTCCGCCGGCGGTGTAGTTGCCGACATAAACCCTGCCATAAAACGGGCTGTTTGGGTTGGCGTTCATAGCGATGCCGTAGATGCGCCAGTCCGTAGTGTCGCTGCCGTCTGCCGAGCAGCTTTCCCAGATAGGTTTGAGCTTCATATCCGGGGAGGACATGTCGCTTACTACGGTGGCTCGAACCTTATAATTGCCGCCTGGGGCCATCGGCTCGTCATTTGCGCTGCCGTCCCACACGACTGCTTCCGAGTGGAACCCTTTCGTAGCATTGATGCCTGTCAAGGTGGGAAATGTGTAGACGACGGCGTTGGTTACTGCGTCTATGATCTCTATCGTGACGCTGGTGGCGTCTCCGCTCAGCCAATAGCTGATTGGCGCAGGCACGCTATTTCCGCCGTCGAGCTGATATGCCGCGACCCCTGCCCAGGCACACGAGCACAAAGCCGCCAGCATACACCCGATCAGCAGCCAGGACATACTCCACCTATTATATTTTGCGCACTCACCCAATGGTCGCATAGACAAAACCGCCCGCCGCACTTTGTGCGCCGGGCCTGTGGTACGGATCATTACTTTAGATTGTGCTGTCGGCGGAATTACTGCCCGGACAAGCCGTGTGACAGCAATGGTCACTATACAAGGTGTACCATGCCTTATGAGCCTTGTCAATCCGTAATATTACCAGCCCCAAGCGCCGGGAAGACTCCCAGTCATGTTATCGGCAAGAGGATGCACTATACTAAAGCCCGCCTCTCAGTGCTGCAACGGGTGACGATTGTTTATCGTCACCCGTCCAAATCAAAGGCTGCGCAGAAAAGCTTAGCCGTTATTGTGCCGCTTCAAATCGTTTTTGAACATCCGGCCAGTTTACCAGATTCCACCAGGCCTCAATCCAATCCGCCCTGCGGTTCTGGTATTTGAGATAATACGCATGCTCCCAAACGTCCAGCGCCAGCAGAGGCTCGATTCCCGGTACAACCAGCTTCTGGTGATTCTCGACCTGCAAAATATAGAGTTTCTTATAGTCCGGCATCCAGCCCAGCATCACCCATCCGCTGCCTTCGACTGCTGCTGCGGCGGCTGAGAACTGCTTTTTGAAGTTGTCGAAGCTGCCGAAGTCGGCCGCGATCTGCTTCATCAACTCACCAGCAGGCTCTCCACCGGCGTTCGGGGCCATATTCTGCCAAAACAATGTATGCATCTGATTTCCCGATGCGTGAAACGCCAGCTGCTTCTCCCAGTGCTGGATTTGGGCGAAGTCTCCGGTTTTGCGTATCTCCTCCAGCATCTCTTCAGCCTTGTTTTGGCCCGCCACATAAGCCGCGTGGTGTTTATCGTGGTGGAGCCGCACCGTTTGTTCGTCGTAATGCGGTTCCAATGCGTTGTAGTCGTAGGGAAGTGGTGGGAGTTCGTGCTTCATAGTAGTTCCTCCATTGATATTGTTTGTCGAACCAGTTTGATTTGTCGAATTATCCGATTGCGCCATTGCAGGAGTCATCACGGAAAGGGCGACAACTGCCCCGGCGGCATACTGCAAAAACTCTCTTCTGTTCACGTAGCCCTCCTTGCACGGCGAAACCTGACCCACGTGAAATCATTCTTACCCCGAAAGATGCAAGCTCAACCGCAAGAATGCAGCCAGAGAACAATTTTTATTCCCAAAATCCTACTGTTTAAGCCCGGTCATAGCGATTCCCTCGGTGATTCGCCGCTGAAAGATCAGGAAAGCTATTATAGTCGGCACAGAGCAGACCGCCGCAGTCGCCATTGTCGCGCCGTATTCCGTGACATATCTACCCTGAAAAATCATTATCCCCACCGGCAGGGTGCGCATGGAGATATCGTTTGTGATAATCAACGGCCACACGAAATCGTTCCACGCTCCGATAAACGTGAATATCGCAAGGGCTGCAAGCGCCGGTTTGGCCAGCGGCAGGATCACTTTCCAATATATCGTCCCAGGCCCGGCCCCATCCATATAAGCAGCCTCTTCAAGCTCCACTGGGATGCTCAAAAAGAACTGCCGCAGCAAAAATACCCCGAACGCCCCGGCCAGCCCCGGCACGATCAGCCCCTGGTAGCTGTTGAACCATCCCAACTTCTGCACAATCAAAAAGCTGGGGATAAGCGTGATCTGCGCGGGGATCATCATAGTTGCTATCACCGCTATAAACAGCGCATCCCGGCCCTTATAATGCAGCCTCGAAAACGCATAAGCCGCCATACTCGTGATCCACAGCACCAGAATCGTCACGGTGGAGGAGATAAACGCGCTGTTAAACAGCCATCGCGCCACCGGGAAGTCCTCGGCCTGTGTAAATAATCTATGAAAATGCTCTAAAGAGAACGGGTTGGGCAGCCATCGCGGCGTTGCGGTCAAAATCTGGTCGTTTGGCTTCAAAGAAGTCGAAAACATCCAGATAATCGGAGCCAGTATCACCAGCGCAACCGCGAACATCACCAGTTGCGCAATCACGTGCCTGAGCGGCGTTTTTTTACGACCCTTCATTGTTTCACCGCCAACAGCTTAAATTGAATAAGGGTAAACACCAGCAGCGCAGCAAACAGAAGATACCCCACAGCCGATGCGTAGCCGAGTTGATACAGCCCGAAGCCCTGTTGATACATATATAAAATGACCGTCAACGTCGAATAATACGGCCCGCCACCGGTCAGGATATACGTCTGCCCAAAGACCTGAAACGACGCTATAACCGACATCACCAGGCAAAACAGAGTCGTCGGGCGCAGCAGCGGCCAGCTCACCGACCAGAACCTGCGCCACGGTGTCGCACCGTCGATTTCAGCGGCCTCCAAAAGCTCCCTCGGCACATTTTTCAAACCGGCAAAATAAAGAAGCATGTTGCCCCCCGCGCCCCACCATATACTCATCAGAGCGATCGACGGCATAGCGGTGGCAGGGCTGTTGAGCCACTGGGGCTTTATAGAAGCAGGAGCGATTGACGGAGCCAGTTTATGCCCAAAAGCTGTCATCTGCGCAAGATAATGGTTCAAAAGGCCGAACTCCGCGCTGTATATCCACCGCCATAAAATAGCGATTACCGACACCGACATCACCACCGGCATATAAAACGCGACCTTATAAAACACCGTGCCCCGGTAATTCTGGTTCAAACCCACCGCCAGCAGCAGCGACAACGCGTTTCCGACCGGCACCACCATCGCCACATAAAACGCCGTGCGCATAAACGCTATCCTGAAAAGATCGTCCGACAGCGCCAATCTATAGTTGCGCAGCCCGATAAACTCCGGATGCGGGGCCAGAATATGCCATTTGTGCAGGCTGATATAAAAACCATACAGCACCGGCAGCAATACGAAGATGCTGAACAGTACTCCATACGGCGTCAAGAACAGCGCCGCGGTTCGCCATTGATTACCCTTCATTGCCTGTTCATCACCTCACCTATCCGCCTGTCCGCCTCCTCAAGGGCCTCACCTGCCGGCTTGATATTGCACAGCACCGCCTCTACAGCAGCATCAAAAAACGGCAGCGCCTGATTGAGGGATATCGACGATGGCATATAGTTTATATAGGGTAACTGTTTACTGAATTCGTACTGCACCGTCAGCCGCTTGAAGTCATCAGATTCAAGAATGCTTCTGCGCACCGGAACCTGGCCGCCTTCCGCCCATTTTATGCTTGTATCAGACAGGTATTTTATGAACACCCAGGCCGCATCCCTCTTTTCATCTTCAATATCCGACGGCATCACCAGCATATGCGAATTGGCCCATGCGCCGGACTTATTGCCGAAAACCGGGCAAGGCGCGCCAGCGAAGTGCAGGCCCTTTTGACCCTCAAGGCTGGAGAGCATGTATATCCCTTCAAGCGCCATCCCGACTTTGCCGGTCAGAAACCCGATCCAGGCATCCTGCCCCTCCGGGCTTGGAGCGACTCGTTGGGTGTAGACGAAATCTCTCATCAAATCCAGCGCCTGCCGTGCCTGTGTGCTGCCGAGAGTGGACTCTTTGCCGTCTGAGGTCATCATATCCCCGCCAAACTGGCTGAGATAGGTATAATAGTTCGTTCTGAACCAGGTAAATACATATCCCCACTGATCCGGGCGACCATCGCCGTTGGTGTCAACAGTCAGTTTTTCAGCCGCATCCAAAAACTCTGCAAGATTGGCAGGGGGTTTGGCTCGACCGTCGGAGTCCACTATCCCGGCCTTTTTGAAGAGGTCGACGTTATAATAAAGCCCGATCGGGTGGCAATCCAGCGGCACTGCGTATTGCGCGCCCTTCCAGTTAGCCGCTTTCCACGGCCTTGGCATAAAATCCCCCGCAGACATCCCGCCGTTTCTCATCAATTCATCCATTTTATAAAGAGCCGATCGGTCGGCATACTCCGGCAGCCTGTCTGCGTGCACCACAAACACATCCGGCGCACCGCCAAACGCCAGGCCCAGGGTAACCTTATCGTAGTAGGTTCCCCAGGGGATTATCTGCATTCGCACTCGAATATCCGGGTGGGAGGCGTTAAAAGCGCGGACGATTTGCTCCATAGTTGTGCCGTCCGGCCCGGTGAACCCGTTCCAAAACTCGATCTGCACCACGGATTTCTTATCTTGCGCACGCTTCTCCCCGCACCCGCAAATGAGGCATATTATCACGACAATCGCGACTATGAGCATAACTCGTTTACTCATCAACAACCCATCCCAACCTGCACTTGGGGCCAAATCTGGTCAAATACTGCACTGCCACGGCCTCCCTGCCGCCTTTGTCTTTGACAATGCACGCTCCGGGAAAGAATATCGGATATCCGTCATCAATAGTCCACGGCCCCTGCCAACTCGCCCCGTTATCCTTGCTAACGAGATATTTCAGGTCCTGAAACAGCACACCGGTAGACGCCTCTGTCGGGCTTTCCCGGTTTTCATCGGTAGTAAATACGACGACCAGCATGCCATTCGACATTTTCACAACCCAAGGCGCAAGGGCGTTAAAATCCGGATCAGCCGGTTCCCATAGTTTTCTATGTGGAAACGACCATGTCCTGCCGCCATCTTTGCTATCGGTGATCCACAAACAGCCCCGGTGCGGGTGATTTTCCTGCACTCCCTCACAGATGCAGACCAGCCGCCCGTCGGAGGTTTCAATTACGCTGCACATTCCATCCCTGGACAGCAGCTCTCCAGATGCTCGACTAACCGTAGTCGCGTCTTCCCACCTGCCCGTCTGAGCATTATAAGTCTTCATCGTGATCCACTGGTGCTCCAGCAGGCCTGCAATCGACGGGGATCGCTCGTCGTCATAGTAGCACTGCAGTGTGCCATCCGGCTTTTGAAGAAGAAAAGTGGACCAAAACCCGAAATCCGTGCCGTTGGTGGCTGCGACGGTGGAATGATGCCTCCAACTCCTCCCGCCGTCTCGACTTATCGCCACCCTAATCGAGAACTTCTTATCGGCGGTCTCTTTTTTGTGGATTAAATTGTGCCTGTAGGAGTAGAGGATGTCGCCGTTTTTCAGTTGCAGCAAGTATCCGTCGCCGATATCGACACCCGGCCCGTCGGCGACAGCGATGGTGGAATATTCGACCCACGGCCTGCCAACTTTCGTGCATCGAAAACATTTGACCGCAGAGCCGATAGTCTTCGCCGCCAGCAACGAGCCGTCGTTTATCTGAACAGGCGCTTTAAACCCGCCCGAGGAATAACTTTGGGAGAACGCAAGCGGCATATCTGCACAAGCCATATTTATCAGCAGCATCAACAACGCCGCCATCTCCAACCCGGCAAATAACATCCGCAATGCGTTCTCCCGAAAAGTCTAGTTCAGTTTCTTACCCCACAATTTAGCTATGTTGTTGGGGATATCGGTATTGTCCAGAGTGCCGGTGAAGCGCTCGGCTCCAGGCCCATAGGCGTACACCGGGACCATATTTCCGGAGTGCCCCTTTGTCGACCAACCCGTATTGAAGTTCGGGTTATCGTCGTTAGGCTCCAACGCCGCCATACAACCGGTATCGTGGTCGGCTGTTACAATCACCAGAGTCTGCCCGTCCTTTTTTGCAAAATCCAGCGCGGCCTTCACAGCGTCGTCGAACATAACCATCTCTTTAATGACGCCATCTTTGTTATTGCCGTGGGCTTCGTGGTCGATTTTCGCGCCCTCTGACATTATAAAGAAACCCTTGTTGTTTTGTGATAGAGTCGAGATAGCTTTGGCTGTCATCTCAGCGATTGTCGGTTCGGGTCGGTTGCTGGTCATGCCTCCGCTTGCAAACAGGCCGATATATCTCGGGGCCGTGCAAGCGGTGAGCGCCTCTGCGGTCTCGAAGACTTTATAACCCTTAGTAGCCGCCTCAGCCAGCAGATCCCGTTCGTCTCCCCGTGCGCCGTCTTTAGATTTGGGCGTAAAGAAGCGCTTGCCGCCGCCGAGTACCACATCCACCCTGGAGGCGACCATCTGCGCAGCTATATCCTCAGTCTTGCCTCGGGCCTCGACGTGCGCCACAAACACCGCAGGGGTGGCGTCTACTATGCTGGTAGTCGAAATAATGCCTGTGGACTTGCCCATATCCCTGGCCACTTCCAGAATAGTCTTGAGCTTTTTGCCATCAGGATCCATAGAAATCATGCTGTTCTTAGTCTTAACTCCAGTAGCCAGAGCGGTTCCACCTGCTGCGGAGTCGGTGACCAGACGGTTGGCAGAATGCGTCTTGGCGAAACCGGTATAAGGCATGGTATCCACTGCGAGCTTGCCATCGCGGCCTGGTCCACCAAGCCTGCCCGCCATAACACACCCGATGCCCATTCCGTCGCCAATAAGCACGATCACATTCTTGGGAGCAGCGAAAGCGGTCGTTGAGAGGACGACAAGCGCCAGTGCTATCAGCGCCAGTCGCCGCCGCATGATACTTCGAAGCATTATTAGATTCCTCCTATTATTCACCGAAAACAGAGGAGGACCAAGTTACTTACGGGTCAAACCCGCGGTCGCGATTTCCACAGAGTGAGAAGTGAGCTAAAAAGCAAATCCTCCATACCATGCAAAAAGCTGTGTTATTTGCTCAATCCGCCTTAAGGTCCGGCTTATAACCTTCTTTTCGATCTATGGAGCGGATTTCCACCCGTCGAACCTTACCGCTGATGGTTCGAGGCAGGGCATCCACAAACTCGATAATTCTGGGATATTTATAAGGTGCAGTGACCTGTTTTACATGATTCTGCAATTCTACCATAAGTTCCTCGCACGCTTCATATCCGGCCGAAAGAACGATAGTCGCCTTGACCACCTGCCCTCTCAGATCATCCGGCACACCCGTGATCGCGCATTCCATCACGGCCGGGTGCTCCATAAGCGCGCTTTCGACCTCAAACGGCCCGATGCGATAGCCGGAACTTTTGATCATATCGTCGTTTCGCCCGACATACCAATAGTAACCATCCTCGTCCCGCCAAGCAACGTCGCCTGTGTGATATATTCCGTCGTGCCAGACGCGGTCGGTCAGTTCATCATCCCGGAAATAACCCCGGAACATTCCCGGCGTCTTGGCCCCGTTCGTCCTGATTACGATTTCTCCATCCTCACCGACCTCGCACGACTTGCCATCTTCATCGACTATATCCACGTCATAACACGGCGAAGGCTTGCCCATCGACCCGGGTTTCGGGGTCATCCACGGGAAATTGGCCACCATTACAACCGACTCCGTCTGCCCGAAGCCCTCCATAATCTGAAGCCCCAACGCCTTGACAAGCCCCTGATACACCTCAGGATATAACGGCTCCCCTGCAGTCACACAATACTTCAGGCTGCTGAGGTCATATTCTTCTATATTCCGCTGAGCCATAAACCTGTAAACCGTGGCAGGGCCACAAAAAGTGGTCACTTTATAGTCCTGCAGCTTCTGCAGCAGGTCAGCCGGTTCGAACTTGCCGTCAAAATCGTAGACGAAATTAGCAGTGCCTGCGATCCATTGGCCGTAAATTTTTCCCCACGCACACTTCGCCCAGCCCGTGTCCGATAGAGTCAGATGCAGCCCGTCATCAATAACATTTTGCCAGAACTTCGCGGTGATGATATGCCCGAGCGGATAGGTATAATCGTGCCATACCATCTTCGGCATACCCGTGGTGCCGGAGGTGAAGTACAGCAGCATCATATCCTCATTGGATATACTTGCCGCGCCGGTGGGTCTGCTAAAGACGGGTGAGGCCTTCGCCACGGCGTCGCTCATCGAGTGCCACCCCGGCCTGCTTGTGCGAATAACGGCTTTGTGCTTGAGAGTCGGCGAATCGGCCTGCGCTTCGTCGACCGCCTCCAAAACCCGTTCATCCTCGCAGGCTATGATCATCTTAATATCCGCCGCGCCGGTTCTGTAGATGATATCCTTGCTGGTCAGAAGATGTGTGGCAGGGATAGCTACCGCACCTAACTTATGCAGCGCGATCATACACATCCAGAACTCCCATCGGCGCTTCAGGATCAGCATCACCCGATCCCCCTTGCCGATGCCGACCGCCGTCAGGAAATTTGCTATCCGGTTGCTGTAGTCGGACATCTCGCTGAATGTGAAAGTTCGGCAGTCCCCTTTGTCGTCGCACCACACCAGGGCCCGCTTATTTGGGCTGATGCCTGCATATCCATCGACTATATCGAAACCGAAGTTGAAGTTCTCCGGGATTATGATCCTGCAATTCTTCTTGAAATCTTCGTAAGAATCGAATTCGGTTGTTGAGACGTATTTGTCTAAAAGCAACGCCGCACCTCCGCGGGCTAGAGAATTATGGCCAGAAACTGCACAGGCTCGTCGCCCAGCGCTTTCATAGAGTGTGGGTGAGTGGAATCATAATAAACTGAGTCCCCTTCTTCGAGAATCAGTTCATGGTCGTCTATGGTAATCGCAAGCCTGCCGCTCAACACATAGTCGAACTCCTGGCCGGGGTGCGAGTTTTTGTCCCCTTGCGGCTTACCCGGATGCACAGTGACCAGCATAGGCTCCATCTTTTTGTCGACGAAGTTTGCCGCCAGGCTCTGGTAATCGTAGTTGGGGCTGCGCAGCATTTTCGCGCCCTTGCCTTTTCGCACCAGGCTATAGGTGTGCAACCTCGGTCTGTCTCCCGTGAGGATTTCAGCTAGTTGCACATTGAACTTGCCTGCTATCTCATATAAAACGCTGACAGGGATGTCGGCATCCCCGCTCTCATAGTGCCGATAGGTCTCGGCGGAGATTTCGAGATGCTCGGCGAGAGATTCCGGAGCCACCCCCGCGATCTCTCGAAGCGCTCTGATGCGTTTTGCGATTTCTTTTATCTCCCCAGTCACACCTGCACCTCCAAAACTGCCACTCTAAGCGATATGATACCACAACATGAGCTTACCCGCACGAATAAAGTGATTCTGTGAAAAGAATGGAGGGGCAACGATGTCCGGTCGGACCTCGAATATGGGAAGCGCGAGAGCCAGAAATAATGCACATTGTGCGGGTAATCGACGTAGTGGCCGTGCCTCAGTCTCGGCCCGTTTGCGTATCGTGAAGGCATTGTCCGAGACAGAGATCGGACACTACGTTTCAATTGTTGGGATTGAGCAAAAACATGCCGAGTCGGAGACTGCCATCTATCTAATTACCATAACCGAAAACCGAAAACCGACAACTGTAAACCGACAACCGAAAAAGCAGATTTCTCACTTCGTTCGAAATGACGGAGGGGTGCTCGAAATGACGGAGGGGGTGCTCGAAATGACGGAGGGGGTGCTCGAAATGACGGGGATGCGCGAAATGACGGGGGTGCGCGAAATGACGGGGGCGTTCGAAATGACGGTAATGGCGTAGGGCTGGTGGTTTGTCATTCCGCGCGCAGTCGCGGAATCCACCATTAGCCGACCAGGCGGGTTGAGCCTGCTACTGCGCGCAGGTGACTGCCAACCGCCATCCAGGCAAATCGTAGCTGCCTGATTTCTGCTTGCTAATCCCGCTTTTTAAACGTCTCGGCGACCTCTTTTAGCTGATCAATGATCTTTATATGCTGCGGACACTTCGGCTCGCATTCGCCGCACTCAAGGCAGTCCTCCGCCTTTTTGCCGTTTTGTGGCCGGTCGGGGTTGCTGAGCCTGTTATATCTCCGCTGGGCGTGTTCGGTGAGACCGTATATTCGGTGCGCGTTCATTATCTGGAAATTGACGGGTATATTGACGCCGTGCGGACAGGGCATGCAATATTCGCATCCCGTACAATACAATTCCGCCAGCCGTTTGTTTTCATCCAATGACGCCTCGATAGTCAGTCTCTCCTCATCTGAAAGAGGCTCATCGCGAGACGCAGTGGCGCAGTTTTCCTCGACCATTTGGATGGTGCTCATTCCAGAAATCGCACACGTGACGTAAGGGTTGGCCAAAACAAAGCGCAATGCGACCTCGGCGGAGCTGGCAACAGGGCCGTCGATGAGTTTTTTGATCTGCTCCGACGGCGCGCCCAGTCTGCCTCCGCCAACCGGCCCCATCACGATAACACCCATCCCGCATTCGTGAGCATGCGCTATTACGTCTACGTTTGATCGGTCGAGAAGATTATATTGAATAGTAACTCCCTCAAACTCACCGGAGTCTATCAGCCTCATATTGTTTTCGACGGACTCGTGGGTGCTGAAACAGCAATGCTTGATAAGACCCTGTTCCTTTGCCTTCCGAACGGCTTTCATACCCTCGTTTTTGAGATAAAATTCCTCATAGGCAGGGTATTTTATGTCGTGGATGACCTGGTAGAAGTCGATGTAGTCGATATCGAGCAGCTCAAGGGAAGTATTCAGTCGCCTCCACCAGCCGTCGACAGTGGTATCCTCGAGGTTATTTTTGGTGGAGACATAGACTTTGTCGCGCCAGCCCTTTAACGCCAGGCCGCATTTTCTCTCGCTTTCCGGATAGATTCTGGCGGTGTCGAGATAGTTTACACCCAGCTCGAATGATCGCCGGATCACCTGCACAGCGTCGTCATCAGACTCCGGAAGCCTCATAGCCCCGAAACCCAGCGCCGACAATTTGACGCCTGTTTTGCCGAATTCCCTGTATTGCACTTACAATTCTCCGTTTAAATTTAGTGTATTCGAAAAGCAGATTTCTCACTGCGTTCGAAATGACAATGGTCGATTGATTTCTCACCGCGTTCGAAATGACAATGGGTCAAATCAGATAGGTGGCAATCTCCGAATTGCCACCTCATAAATACCCGAAAAGCAGATTTCTCACTGCGTTCGAAATGACAATGGTCAACTGGTTTCTCACTGCGTTCGAAATGACAATGGTCAACTGGTTTCTCACTGCGTTCGAAATGACGGCGGGTCTACTGATTTCTCACCGCGTTCGAAATGACAATGGTCAACTGGTTTCTCACTGCGTTCGAAATGACAATGGTCAACCGATTTCTTTAATCATATCCCTCGCAGCATCGACAATAACCTTTTCTGAGCCGGGGCCGATCATCTTAACCCCGTAGTATTTTATTGCACTGTCGACTTCGTAGCCACCTTCTTTGTATGCTTCCGCGGTGGGGATATAGCCTATGTTACCATTAGCATAACCCACCGGGATGACCTCGGCATCGGTCATATCGCGGAACCAGAGGCCGTATTCACAGAAAGCTTCACCCGGCAGTGTGACAAAAATCACGTCGCCCAACTTGATCGCCTGCAAGCCGACTCGAACAGACTTCGGCCCGCCGTCTGCGTTGATCATATCCAGCGCGTCCTGAGCCCAGTCGAGCATCGCGCGGTGTGCCTTCTGCATAATAGCATTACCCTCAGCCTGTGCTTTTTTGAACTCGCCGCGGCGGAAGCTGATCTCCTGCTCCAAAACTTCCTTATCAGGCAACGGATCATACGGCAAATCGACGTATCTCCAGGTTACTTTGATCTTTGGATCATCCAGCGGCTTTGCTGTAGGAAGCGCCTCAAGCAAAGGCTCCGCTACGGACAACCCTGCTCGCTGGACTTCGGCGAAAGTGCCGCGCCATCGCGGGTTGATGTTTCCACAGCAGCCCTGCAGGAATACCGACGCGCCGGCCTGTCCGCTGGATTCCAGCCTGTCCCTTGCCGCACCTATCCAGTCCGCGCTAATCTCCAGATTGTCCGAGTCCATAACCACGCCGTGACAGGCATAGTTATACACCAAAACCGACTCGTTGGTCGCTATCTCTATTAAAAGACCGCCGATATGTGGGTCGGTAATTACGCCGGAAGTCTCGCTCTGCCGCACATCCGATTCGATCACCCACGCCCTTCGATTCCATGCCAAGTCGGATTCGGATTTCGCATAAGACAACTTCGCATCGGCCATATTTTCGCAGGCCGCCTTTGCGGTCTCGACTATCTTCGACCACAGTTGACACACAAAAGCTTCGTCGGGAGAACCACACTCCCGCAGTGCGCCCAGCGCAGGGCCTGCATGCGTGTGAGTGGCCACGATCATCAGGTTATCAGGTTCAATCCCAGTGGCCTCGGATATTGCTTTGCGCAGCCGTGTGTCCTGATCCATATCCGTGCCCAGCACGTCCATAGATATGATTCCGATGCGGCTGTCTCCGTCGTCCAGTATCAATGCCGTGACAAAAAGTTCGTCGTGTACTTTGTTCGAAGGTCCCGGTCTGCCGAGATAACCCGTAAGATCAACCCCGACCGGCGGTGTTATTTTTTGTTTTGCAATGCCTGCTCTCATAATACCTTCCTGCCCGGACAGTTTAGTCCTCAAATTTCTCAACCAGCACCCTGGTTCCGCTGCCTACTTTTTTGAACTGAGTCGCGTCGCCTTCTATTTTGCCGAACACCTCAACGGCGCTGGCGGGGCGTATTTCGTCACCCCTGCTCATAGGGGTAGGGCCGAAAAATATGCAAAAGCAGCTTCCCTCCAGCCAATACGCCAAATCCCCCATTGCGACGTTGGCCTGCGGGTTCTCAGCCTGGCATTGGACGTCGATTCCGAAGTAGATCTCGTCCCCCCACGTGCTTGCGCGAGCCTGAACAGGAAGCGCGTTGTATATCTTTTTTGCACACGCGCTGCCGTTCAACTCCGCGACCATGCTGATGCTTCCCGCAGTAATTTTGATCTTGTTTGCCATGCCTGCCTCCAGCGTTGGGCCAAAACTTATTTTACACCAGTATGCTTGCATTAGCCACAGGAATAGTCAACTCCTGCATTTTAGAAGCCATGATGGGGTTAGTTTGAGGAGAGGATATCGTTTCGATCGACCTCAAAAAAAGAGACGTTGCCCGAAAGCCGTTGCTCGGCCTGCCTGCGAATTCGCTCTTCTTCCTCGGCGAGTTGGGTGATCATCTGTTCCTGATTTTGCGCCTCGGTGGCGTCGATCATCGCGCGAGCCTCCGCGCATACGCCGCACTCCGGCCTGTCGCACAACAAAGCCGCAGGATCCGAGCGCATCATTTTCACCGCAACTTCGATGACCGTCCTTGCGCTCATCAGCCTCGCCCTGCATTCGCCGATCATCTGCTCACTGATTGCGTCTCGTTCGCAAAGCAGTTCGTCGACCGCTTCAAAACCCTGGCTGCATCCCGGCCTGCGAACCCATTTTTGAATCACTTTGCCGTTTGCGAGTTTGATGCCGACACGCCTCTGTTTGTCGAGGTATGGCACATCTGCGAGTTCTTCTGCGACGTGAATGGAAGAGTTCGAGGTCTGAGTGACGCCGAGCTGGAGGATTTTTGCATCCACCCGCGCAGCCTTATGCAGCGCGGAATCCTTTGCGAAAGCATCGACTTTGTCGTGGTCCTCTGTGATCAGTTCGGCAAGCCTGCCGATGGCAGCCACGGAATGCGTCGGATGATCGCTTCGCACAGCGCCTTTTCTAAGCCGCAGTGTCTCAGTGATCTTGCCAACCACCGACGGGGTTTCTTTTATGTCAAATACGCCTGGGTCGTAGTTAAACGTCGGGACAATCAGCGTACCCTGCTCGCCAACAACCTCCAGCACCGCGTCGATAACCGTATCGACGCCGCCCTCTACCTCGCCGAAGCTGCTCAGTGAGCTGTGTACAATCACAACATCTCCGACATCTAGCCCGAGTTGTGATAGTCCCGTTATGATCTGCTGCTTTGTCACCATATCTGCAACCTCATATTACGTCGCAAAGCAGGGTTACGAAGAAAAGAGAGGCAGCATCGCTTACCTCTCTTGGAAATATCTGATATACTGCTGTAGCAGCCGGGCTTACTCTGAGGCGGCGGCCTTCAGGTTGGCGCGCTTCATAAGCCTGGATTTGCGTCGAGCGGCGGCGTTGGGATGGATAATCCCTCTCTTCGCGGCCTTGTCGACTATGCTGACAGTCTCACTGAGCAGCGCAGTCACCTGGTCGGACTGATCGTCCATAGCGGCCTTGGTTTTCTTGACGAAGGTCTTAATTTTGGACCTCGTATCCAGGTTTCGCAGCCTGCGCTCACGAGACTTCTTAACATCTTTAATTACGGATTTAATATTCGGCAACTAGGTCTCACCCCCTGTCCGTATCGACGGGATTGTTATACTAATAACTCTGCCAGTATACCAGTTTGATCAGTAAAATGCAATAGCCACGGACGGAAAAACTGAGGGTTTACCATTGATCAGGTTGCGAGAGGCTGCGGATGTGGTAATATATTAGAGCGTGGTAAAATTGCTGTGGCGATTTGTGCGAAAAGCTCGGCTTTCACCGAGCTTTTCCACTTATATAGCTATTCACTTTTTCAATTTTGACGATGGGCTGCAATTCATTAAAGCCCTGTAAATAATGATGGCTAGCATACGCATCCGGGCTTTGTTGAACCGTTCTTCGCAACCATACGCATTTTACCCGTAGTTATACAAGCTGTCGATTACCTCTTCGACCTAATTTTTTATACTACCAAAGTAGTATTGTGCGCCGATCTGCGATCGTGGGAACCTGCTGCGGCGCTGATTGCGTCAATATGGATGTGATTATAAAATAGTCATTGTGTAAGGAGCGGTTGATTTGTCTCTACTCAAAACCCTGTTTGTTATTACAATAAGCACAGCGAGGCTTGTTTTTCCATCTATCTCGACGACCCCGGAGGGAGTCGAAGCGCCCAAACCCCCGGTGGCCAGAATGATCAACGTGGAACTCGCCTCTCAGGAAGCTGCCGTATCGGGTTCCAAGGCCACCGTAACGATTCCTGAGTCGCTTAAATTGGGCAGCAGCCTTGACTTGAGCATAGACTTCTCCGCCAATTCCGCCAAATCGGAGCCGGTCAAATTCGAGCTTAGAGAGTATTGGGGCAGCGGCCAAAACGCCCCCGCAACTCAACCGAAAATAACCACTTCCCATGAAACAGGACAAATCGACGACAGGCAAATCCCGGAGAAGTCGTTCGCGTTCTGGCCGGGAATAGGCGCCAAGCCGTTCGACAGCTCCCTGGATTTTTCCGGCGCCTATGCCCTTAAGACTAATTACTGCGGCTCCACGTCGGTTACCCTGACCAAAGACCAGCGCTTCCTCGACCCTGTCGGCGTCACAATTTCACCTGCACAGCCAAATCTCGACAAGCCAATAGTTATAAAATGGAAGCCCGTAACTGGGGCGGTGGGTTACATATTGCGAGCTTATGGGGGAAGCAAGGATCGCAGCATCACCTGGACATCCTGCGCAAAACCCGACATCAGCCGCAACCTCGAATTCAGCCCCGTAAGCCCTACTGATTTGGAAGATTATATAAAACGCGGCGTGCTGATACCGTCGTATGTGGTATCGAGCACAATTCCTGCGGGGATATTTAAAGGCTCTTCGAGTGTGATGTTGATTGTGACGGCAATCGGCAAGGACATAACCCAGACCGTAGATGACGTCACATCGTGGGTTTTGGTGCGCTCCTCCGCAAGTGTGCCCCTGTACAGCACGCCGCGTGAGAGCAAGAAGGAAAAATAGCCTGATTGGGCGACGATTCTGAACTCGTCGCCCACATAGCTTTAACCTCAAACGGCTTGAGAATGTTCGACTGCTGTGGTAGACTTTCGATAGCTCGTCGGTTCAACGGTAGTTTCCGCTCGGAGTGCCGAATCTGCGCAAAACCGGAGGACACCTATGAGGATCAAGCTGTTAGTGCTGCTATTGCTTCTTTCGATTCCGGCTGTGGCTGGTGACGTGAAACCGGCTCCTTCCAAGGTCCTGTTTATGGTCGGCGGCCCGTTTCACGACAACCCCGAACTTTATCCAATACTCAAAAACTTTATGGAAGCCACCGGGGATTTTACCGTCACAGTATCCAGAGACCTCGACCAGTTCAAAGCTGAGAATATCAAAAACTACGACCTGGTCATTATGTACACCACCCGTCTCAACCCCACCAAAGAACAGGAACAGGGACTTTTAGACTTTGTTTCAAACGGCAAGGGCTTCGTGGGAATACACTGTGCGACGGATACCTTTTTGGAATCTGATGCCTACTGGAAAATGGTGGGCGGCAGGTTTACGACGCATGGTAATGAACTCTTTAAGGTCAATATAACCGGCAAAAGCCACCCTGTTGTGAAGGGAATGGCGGGATTCGAGGTCAAAGATGAGACCTACTGCGACAAGTTGCATCCTGAAGCGAAGCTGGTAGTGCTGGCTCGACGGGATAAGGACAGCGAGCCGGTGGCGTGGGTTCAGTACTACGGCAAGGGCAGGGTATTTGTAAACACCCTCGGCCACGGCAAGGAAGCATTCGACAACCCTGGCTTTCAGCAGCTTGTTATTAACGGGTCGAAATGGGCGACTTTTAGGCTCAATCCGTGATGCGGGGCAGATATGTTTAGGCTCACGCGACCGGCGATGGCCTGCGAGTTTGAGATAATCTTTGAACACGACGCGCAGGGCCTGATCGACATTGCCAACCTTGCGTTTGAGGATATCGCCAGACTCGACAGGGAACTGAGCTGTTTTAATCCGTATTCTGAGGTCTCTCATCTAAACGAGGAGGCCGCGCACAGGGCGGTTATGGTGACGCCGGATCTGTTCGAGATTCTGAGCGTGGCCAGGGATATCTGGAGCAGCTCAGACGGGGCTTTCGATGTCACCGCTGGGGGGTTGATAGAGTTGTGGCGACAGGCCGAACTTAACGGAATCGCGCCCGAAAAGCAGGCAATAGAGGACGCGCTGGCGAATGTTGGTATGGGAAGCGTGGTCCTCGATGAACCCACCCACGAGGTAAGGTTCGACAAGCCTGGTTTAAAGATCAATTTAGGAGCGATCGGCAAGGGCTATGCGGTCCGCCAGGCCGTGTCGATATTGCGCGAATACGGCGTAACCTCGGCTTTGGTAAGCGGCGGGGGGAGCACGATTCAATCTATCGGCAGTTGGAATGTGGGTATCAGGCATCCGTCCAGAATAGACGAACGCGCGGCAGAGATCGAATTAAACGACGAGGCTATGTCGACTTCGGGGGGGCCTGCCCAGCGCGACCCGAACATAGAAGAACATTTCGAACATATAATAGACCCGAAAACCGGGGAGGCTGCAAGAAGTGCTGCAGCATCGGTGAGCGTTATTACGAGTGACGCTATGGTGGCCGACGCACTTTCGACAGTGTTTTATTTACGCGGGACCGGCATGGTGACTGCCTATCCCGGCGTGAGAGCGCTTTTTATGGATGTCGATGGCTGCGTCGAAGACTTAATTAGCAATGGAGAGGAATATGACTGATCAGGCAGACGGACTCAGCAGAAGAGATTTTTTAAAAGGGACAGTCGCAACGGCGGCGGCTATCGGGATCGGCAGTATAGGTGTCTTTACACACGCCCACGCCGAGATGATCGGGCCGGACGACACCATTAACGTAGCCTTTATCGGCATCGGCAGCGAAGGCCAGATGCTGCTTTCGAAAGCTATAAAAATCCCTAACGTGAAGGTTATAGCCTGTTGCGACATTCAACCCAAACACCTGCAGCGCGGTCTCGATATCGCCAAGGGCGCGAAGGGTTATGCGGATTATAAAGAGATGCTGGACAACAAAGACATCCAGGCCGTGATAATCGCCACCCCCATCGGGCTTCACGAGTCGATGACCGTCGATTCGCTGCGTGCTGGCAAACACGTGCTTTGCGAGAAGATGATGGCATACTCAACCGAGGGCGCGATTCATATGGCGAGAGTGGCGCGGCAGACCGGCAAGAAACTCCAGATAGGCCACCAGCGCCGCTACAACCCGCGCTATCGACACGCCTACAAGATGATTCAGGACGGACTGCTCGGAGAGGTCACGCACGTCCGATCTCAGTGGAACCGAAACGCGAGCTGGCGTCGCCCTGTGCCTGCGGACTCCACCGAGGAACTGACCAACTGGCGACTTTATAAGAAGTCCTCGCAGGGTCTGATGGCGGAACTCGGAAGCCACCAGATCGACGTGGTCAACTGGATGGTCGGCAGCGTTCCTTCCGCGGTGGTCGGAATCGGCGGGCTGGACTTCTGGAAGGACGGCCGGGATATCTTCGACAACGTGCAGATGGTTTTTGAGTATCCCAACGGGGTCAAATACACGTTCCAGTCCCTGACGACGAACCAGTTCGACGGCGCGACAGAGCAAATTATGGGGACCAAGGGCACGATGATCCTCTCCGAGGGGCCGTGCACGTTCTATAGAGAGCCGAAAACCGATGAGGAAATCTGGGAGAGCATGGCCACAAAAGACGCAGGTAAGGGCGGAATCGTTCTCGACGCCAGCAAATCACCTCGACTTCAGAAAGAAGCCGCCGAGGGCAGTGCCATCGCGGACGAGATAGCGAACCTGAAAAAGGACGCTTATACCCTCGAGATGGAAGACTTCTTCCAGACTATTCGCGACGGCCACGAGCCGATGTGCTCTGCCAGGGTCGGCTTGGAAACTTGCCTTGCGGCGATTAAAGCTAACGAGGCGATGGAATCCAGGCAGTGGACCGATATTCCGGCCTCGCTTTATAAGATATAGGACTGATCGGCTATGACTGAGAATGGAATCAGCAGAAGAGAGTTTCTAGTCGGCACAGCGGCGGGGATAGCACTTGCGGGTGTGGGAATGGCAAGCTCCCGAGCCTTTGCTGCCAACGACCGAATTTCAATCGGGATGATCGGGGTCGGGGTGCGCGGAAGCCAGCTCTTTAACGACATTAAGGCGGTAGATAAGGCGTTAAACGCCGAGGTGACCGCGGTCTGTGACACCTGGAGCGTGAGGCGGGAGCAGATGGTCGAAAAGGTTAAGGAGCGATACGGCGCCGCGCCGCGAGCATTCACCAACTACGAAGACCTGCTTGCCTTGGAAGACATAGACGCGGTTGTCATCGCTACCCCGGACTTCTCACACGCAAGGATTCTCACCGATGCGATAAAAGCGGGCAAGGATGTATTCATAGAGAAGCCGCTTGCAAAGGACCTCGCCGAGGCCAACGCTGCTATGGATGCGTTTGAGGCATCCAAGTGCGTTATTCAGGTGGGGACTCAGCGCAGAAGTGAGGGAAACTGGAAAGAGGCGGCGAAACTGATTCAATCCGGCGCGCTGGGAACCATTAGCAGGGTGGAGATCGGTTGGAACGACTGCAACCCGCGATGGCGGCAAAATGTGAGCGGAATCAAAGCCGAGGACGTCGACTGGAAGCGTTTTTTAATGCACCTGCCGAACAGGCCGTTCGACCCGCACCGCTACGGTGAGTGGCAGCTTTATCGGGAATATACCAACGGGCCGATAGCAGTCCTCGGAGCGCACTACTTCGACGTCGGACTGTGGCTTACTGGCGCAAAGTTCCCATCGAATGCGGTGGCAAGCGGCGGGCAATACGTCTGGAAAGACGGCCGGGAGCACGACGACACGCTGTATGCAATCTACGATTTCCCGGAAGGGTTTATGATGCGATACCTGTCCGGGCTGGGCAACTCCGCCGACGCCGGTTTGAGCATATATGGAACCAACGGGGTATTCAAAGAATCTACCTGGAGCGCGACCGGAGACGGCGGTCGAGGGCCGGACAAGATCAAGGACGAGATCAAAATATCCGGCAACCCTAATCAGGTCCATATTGGCAACTGGTTGGAGTGTGTGAGAAGTCGCGAAAAGACGAATGCGCCGTTTGAGGTGGGGTATCAGCATTCTATTTGCACAATGCTGGGCTATCACGCTATGGTGAAGGGCAGGAAAATGAAGTTTATGCCGACCCTGCGCCGGATAGCGGAGGCGTAGTTTATCGATTGGAGGGCTGTATGAGAGAGTGCTTATGGCTTGGGATAATCGCGTTGATGATAATGTCTGCGGCGACTGATGTCTCGGCGAAACCACAGCAGTGGGAAGTCGAGAAGCTGCCGGGGACATATAAATTCACTGAAGGTCCGGTTTGGACGCCGTGGGGCAGTTTGCTGTTCAGTGACTGCAACGACAACAAAATATGGGAGATAACCACCCCGGGCACTGCCCCTGAATGCAAGGTTTTCCGCGACCCTGCAGGCCCTTCAAATGGTCTTACATTCGACAGACAGGGCAGACTGGTGGCGTGTGATTACGGCCATCATCGAGTCACCCGCACCGAAAAAGACGGCAAGATCACGGTGTTGGCCGAGTCTTATGAAGGTAAGCGACTGAACAGTCCGAACGATATTATCGTCAGATCAGATGGGAGTATTTACTTTACTGATCCCTCTTACGGCGTAAAAGAGGAGGATCGACAGCTTGATTTTAAAGGCGTCTTTCTGATCAAACCGGACGGCAAGCTGGCGCTGCTGTCCAAAGATTTCGATATGCCCAACGGTTTGTGTTTATCTTTGGATGAAAAAAAGCTCTATATTGCAGACTCGTCTAATCGGCGGCACATAAGAATCTTCGACGTCGCCAAAGACGGGACGATTTCCGGCGGCGAGGTGATATTTACATTCCCGAAAACCGGTGTGCCGGATGGCATGAAGATCGGCACGGACGGGAATCTATACTCGTCCGGACCCGAAGGTATCTGGGTTTTCGACCCGACAGGTAAGCATTTATATACTTTTCCAGTCCCGGAAGTCCCGGCCAACCTTGCATTTGGGGATAAAGACGGCAAGACGCTGTATATAACTGCCAGGACCGGGGTGTATAGGGCGAGGCCGAAATAACAGGCGATTCGGAGATCGCTGTTATTGTACGTGAATCGTTGCTTACAGGATATTCTGCCGGTTTTAATACTGGGCAAATATAACGCACTTGTTTTTTGTGAAGGGAGTAATTATGAGAACTGCTATCGTTATCGTTTTAGCGCTGAGCGTGTTATGCTCTGCCGCTTATGCTGGGGAGGCGAAAAAATTGCCGATTCTGTCCTGTGATACCTACAGCCTGCGCGATTTGTTCGGCTCGGGCAAGATCGACTATCTCACCGTGCCTAAGATGCTCAAGGATATGGGCATACCGGGCGTATGCTACAACTCTATTTGGATGAAATCCTATGACAAGCCCTACCTGGATTCCATTAAAAAGACTTGCAAGGATGCCGGGATGACCATCACCGGATTCATTATCGAGGGCAATATCGCAACACTCGACGATGCCGCACGCGACAAACAGATTGCAGAAGATATCAAGCAATTGAAAGCCGCCGCTTATCTCGGCGCGCCTGTTGTTCGAATTAACCTCGGCAGCACCGGCGACGATGCAAAGGACGACACCATCGGAGTGCAGCGCTGCATCGACGGTTTCAACCAGATTCTTCCGATCGCAAAAGAGCTGAATGTGAAGATCACGATCGAGAACCACGGCGGAGTCAGCCGCACGGCGGACAGAATTCTGAAGGTCATCAAGGGCACAGACCCGGCGTGGGTGGGGGCCTGCCTGGACTTTGGCAACTGGCCGTCTGAGACTCGCAACACCGAAAGCGCGAAGCTGGCGACCTACGCATATCACGTCCACGCCAAAGCCCGAGGTTTTGAGGCGGATGGTGAAGCCACTGATATGAACTACAAATATCTGATCGGCTTGCTGAAGCGCGCCGGCTACACCGGGGCTGTCTCCATCGAGTTCGAAGGTGGGGGTGATCAGGTAGAGGGCGTACAAAAGAGCGCCGATCTTATCGTGAAATACTGGCCGGAACTGAAGAGCAGGTAGGCTCGTATCAAAACATAGAGGTATGCCACGGCCCTGTGCTTAATATAAGCACGGGGCCGAGTGATCTCGGCTTGCTCAAAAGAATGATCGCGCGGTCAAATTGACCCTGGATTTCGATTTAGGAGAACAGTCATGAAGTGTGCCAGGTGCGGGTTGGAACTGCCGTCGGGGACAAGGCAGTGCCCGAAGTGTGGATTAATCAACGAGTTCGTGCAATCCGCCGAACCCGCAAAAAAGAAAATGCACCCGCTCTACTATATTCTTATCGGCCTGGCGGTTGTCGGTTTGATCGCACTGTTGGTGGTGGTAGCAGGGGGCAGAAACCCGACAGTTGCCCCGGCCGGGATTGAACGAGAGGATCATAACATCACAACTGCTCCTCCTCCCCAGCCTGCCGACAGCGGAATCGTAACCGCGCCTCCGGGTGAGACGCCGCCTGCCGAGAAGACTCCGGAAGCTGCCCCTAAGCCTAAGCCGACCAGGGAGATGGTGGAATATTTCGCTTACGTCAAAAAGGTTGAAGAGCACCGCCAGATGCTGCTCAGCGACACCGGCGAGGCGCTTATGCTCGGCTCGGCTGCGGGTGGACTGATGAGTATGATCAATCTCGCAATGGACCCCGACGGCAAAGAGGCCCAAGACCCGCTGGCGGATTCCAAAAAAGAGCTAAACCGGCAGTATAAGAACTGGCTTGCCACGATGAAGTTCTTCGATAACAAACCCGCTCCGCCAGAGTGTCGAGAGTTCGCGGGCGCATACAGAAACGTGCTATATCTGGAGACAAAAGCCATCGGCCAAATAGCGGCTGGTTTCAACTCGGTCAATATAATGGATCCGTCTGATATGTCCAAACTGTTGGCTGCGCTGCAAAAGATGAAACGCGACCCCTCGATACAGGGAAATATCGACAAAGCCGCTGATACTGCCGATGGGAAGCTGACGAATTTAGTCTCCAACTACGATATGGAGAAACCGTTTGATGTGCCGAGGGAGAAAAAAGAAGGCAATATTATGGGATTCTGAGGGGCTTCGACCTTAGACTCTATTGTCGCTTCAGGGCTGGGAAACCCCGGCCCTTATTTGTTTTCCTGGGCCTCAACTAAGGACAATGGCTTTTTCTACGTCGATTAGTGTTGCACAGCGACTTAGTGATGCCCCAGCAGCGCGCTGCGGACTTAACGATAGATTAAATAAATAACGGGAACACGGATTTGGCATTATGCGTAGTAATAGGTGAAGATCGAACTGAAATCATCTTCTTCTCCTTTCACCTCCTTCCTCTGACCCTGGCTTTGAGACCAGCCGGGGTCTTTTTTTGTCTTACACGCGCTCGACAATAAGCTGCGGCGCCTGGGCTGAGTCGCCAAGGACATAGCAGCTTTTGAGAATTGCTTCAGCCTGCTGTATCTTAGTTTCGTCGTTGCCGTGAATGGTCGCAATCCTGTCCCCAATCTCCACTTTATCGCCGATCTTTTTTTCTACGATCACACCTACAACCGGATCTATTCGATCATCCTTGCGCTGCCTGCCCGCGCCTAAAGAGGAGGCCGCTCTGCCGATGCCGGCTGTGTCTATTTCGCTGACTACACCGGCCGAATCCGCAGTCACATCTTTAATAATCCTGGCCTCTCCCATTAATGCCGGGTTATGCAGAACAGCCACATTTCCGCCCTGCGCACGGATGATCTGGCCGAACTTCCCCAACGCTGCCCCGCTTACCAGTGTGTTTTCAGCCATGTTCCGAGCCTTTTCAGCACAGCATGCAGGATCCGCCAAATTGAGCATGACGGCACAAAGCTCAAGACAAAGCCGCGTCAAATCGGCAGGGCCGTGACCGGAGAGGGTGTCGATCGCCTCCCGCACCTCCAGAGAATTGCCGACAGCACGACCGAGCGGCTGGTTCATATCTGTAATAATAGCCCCTACTTTGCGGTTCAAATTTCCGCCAATAGCGATCATCGTGCGAGCCAGTTGACGCGCATCGTCGAGGTTCTTCATAAATGCGCCGTTTCCGACTTTAACGTCCAGCAATATCACTTCCGCCCCGCACGCAATTTTCTTGCTCATGATGCTGGCGGAGATGAGGGGAATGCTGTCGACTGTGGCGGTAACGTCGCGCAGGGCGTAGATCATCTTGTCTGCTGGAGCCATATCGGCAGTCTGGCCGGCTATGGCTGCACCAATTTCATTGATCTGTTTAGTAAAATCGTTAAGCGAAAGTGAGGTATCAAATCCGGGGATGGACTCCAGCTTGTCGACAGTGCCGCCCGTAAAACCCAGCCCCCTTCCTGACATCTTAGGCACTTTCAGACCACAGGCAGCCAGCATAGGCACTATCACCAGCGTGGTTTTATCCCCCACGCCGCCGGTGCTGTGTTTGTCGACCTTTATGCCGTCTATTTCCGACAGATCAAGCACAGTTCCGCTGTCGACCATCGCAGAAGTAAGTTCGGCAGTCTCAATAAAGTTCAACCCGCGGATATAAGCTGCCATCAAAAACGCCGACATCTGATAATCAGCGACCTCGCCAGCAACGTAGCCAAGCACCAATCGTCGAATATCCTCGCCGGAAAGCTCAAAACCATCCCTTTTAGCAGCGATTATGTCCGGTATCGTCATAATGGCGTTAGTATATCAGCCTGGGTTGCGTGTTGTCCATGCAACATTTTCATCTCGAAAAGCAAACGCGAAAGCCGGAAAACTGCACATCGCACGGCGGTTTAATCCAGTGGCCGGGCCTCTGTCCCCGCCATCTTCTGGCTATGAGGCGGCGATTCGGAGATCGCCGCCTATCTACATATGCTATAGACAAAATCGTCTAAATTATCACAGCGCTTCCGGCTTGCCGCTTTGGGTCGATCGCTCCGCTGCGTCGAGCATTGCCGTGACCTCCAGCGCATCATCCAGGGAAGCCGCAGGCTCGGCTCCTTTGAAGAACTCCACTACTTTAATGAGTTGATCCGGATACAGCCTGCTGTTGTCGCAGACATACGGAGCGGCCTTGCCCTTGTCTCGCAGGCAGCCGCCGTAAGCTGACGAGCCTTCGGTAAGTTCCACTATGCCCCTGCGATTGTTCGGATATTCTACCGTGCATACAACACCGGCCTTGTCCCTTCTGGCAAAGACCCCGATAGCCCCCTGGCCCATCGCCCTCTCCAGCATCTCGAACGCATGCACTCCATACCAGACTACCGAACTACCCGCCGGCGCCTTGCCCAGCGCACCGTAAGTATAGGCATAATCCGCGTTGGGGATAGCCTTGCAGGACTCAATCAGCCCAGGCACGAATCTCAGCGACGACGACGAGAACACCCTCAGGTTGTTCTCCTTCGCCAATTTATATATGGCGCGAGCGTTGGTCGTGTTATCCGCCATAGGCTTGTCGAGGAAGATCGGCTTTCCCAAAGGCACGCACTTGCGGAAATATTCCAGATGATATGCGGGGTCGTTGATTTCGAGCATAATAGCCTCACATTCGGCCACTGCCTCGTCGAAATCTTCGGTAACCGTCACGCCCCATTCCTCCAACTGCTTTTGGCGTCCGTCCAGCCCGTTTTTATCCTGAAATGGGGTCTCGAACCTCATACAACTGACAACACGAGCGCCGGCCACCTTCTGGTCAGCAGCGACATCCGGCGCCTGCAAACACTTCGTAAACGCCACCGAATGGCTGGTATCCAGCCCCACCATACCTATTCTGATTTCTCCAGACATTATCTATCCTCCCGGGCAATCTGCATCTGACGAAAGGTTAGGCTCAAGAGGCGCATTTGTCAAGCGCCTGCCTGATTCTGCCGATAGCCTCTCTTACCTCGTTGTCGCCTGTGTGTCTGCAAGTGACCATTCTCACAGCCTTCGGAGCGCGTGGGCTTACTATTACGCCGACATCGCCGAGCTTCGCTATGATTTCATCAGTGGAAAGGCCGGTGCCGGTGTGGTCGACGTTGATGATATTGGTCTGCACCATATCCATATCGACTGATAAGCCAGGAATGGTATTCAGACCTTCGGCCAGCAATCTGGCGTTGTCGTTATCCTCAGCCAATCTGTCGATCATTTTTTCAAGCGCGATTATACCAGCGGCCGCGATGACCCCGGCCTGCCTCATTCCTCCGCCGATTCGTTTTCTGTGGAACCTGGCGCGCTCGATAAACTCGGCGCTGCCAGCCAGAATCGAGCCGACCGGGCAGCACAGACCTTTTGATAAACAGAATTGAATTGAGTCGACCTCAGCCGCATATTCCGCCGCCGGCACCCCGGCCGCTATCGCTGCGTTAAATATCCGCGCGCCGTCGAGATGAATCGCCAGACCGTGCTCTCGCGCTACGGCACAGAGTTGTTTATGTAAATCCAACGGTGTCACCCGGCCGCCGCTGCGATTATGCGAGTTTTCCAAACACAGCAGGCGCGGGGTGGCGTAATGGACATCGGGTTGGCGTATCGCATCTGACAGTATATGCGGGTCGATAAGCCCGTTATTGCTTGGTACAGGCAAAGGGAAAAACCCCGCCACACTCGCCAGTCCGCCGCCTTCGTTGCAGAAAATATGCGCCGTCGGGTCGACGAGCAGCGCCTCGCCCAGCCCGCTTGAGTGCGTCATAAGAGCGACCAGGTTGCCCATAGTGCCGCTTGCCACGAACAAAGCCGCCTGCTTGCCGACTTTTTGCGCGGCCAGTTTTTCGAGCTGGGCTACGGTCGGGTCCTCGCCGTAAACATCGTCGCCTAGTGGCGCATTTCGCATAGCGTCAAGCATTTCTTCGGTAGGCAGGGTCTGTGTATCGCTGCGAAAGTTGAGTATATCCATAATGGCCTCGGTTTATGGGTCTTGTTACGATGGAAATTATATCACACAGCGGCAGGATTCCTTGACTGAAGTACGCAGGGCCGTTACAATTTCACCTGTCGGCCAATCAAGAATATGCCGCCTCTTATCCGGCAAGAAAGGACCTGCTGCTATAAAGAACCTTCTTACCTCTAAATATGGCCCGGCCGTAACAGGGATATGCGTGGGGATACTCGCGCCTGTTCTTGTATATCTCGGAAACCCGGGCAATATGGGCATTTGCGTTGCCTGCTTTACCAGAGACATAGCCGGGGCGCTGGGTCTGCATCGGGCGGGCGTAGTGCAATATATTCGACCGGAGATCATCGGTTTTGTGCTCGGCGCGTTTGTTGCGGCATTGATGTTTCGCGAGTTCAAGTCGCGCAGCGGTTCCTCTCCTATTATGCGTTTCCTATTAGGGGCATTTGCGATGATCGGCGCCTTAGTATTTCTAGGGTGTCCGTGGAGGGCTTTTCTCAGGCTGGCCGGGGGTGATTTGAACTCCATTCCGGGTATAGCAGGCCTGGTGGTTGGGGTTCTGGTCGGCATTCGCTTTCTGAAGAACGGCTTCAGCCTTGGTCGAAGCAAGGGCGCATCGTGGCCAATAGGCTTGATAATGCCTGTGCTCGGAATTGGCCTGCTGGTACTTTTAATATTTGCTCCACTGGCTGGTCGTGATGCCGCCGGGCAGCCGACAGGGCCGGTATTTTTCTCGACCGAAGGGCCTGGCAGTATGCACGCGCCTATTCTGATTACTCTCGCCATTGGGCTTATCATAGGCTTTATGGCGCAGCGGTCTCGATTCTGCACGGTCGGGGCGATTCGCGACTATGCACTGATGCGGGACGGACACCTGCTTTCCGGGGTCATCGCGCTGATTATCGCTGCGTTCATAACCAATATCGCATTAGGCCAGTTCAAGGCTGGTTTTGTCAATCAGCCGATAGCGCATACGGATTGGTTTATGAACTTCGCCGGTATGCTGCTTGCGGGGCTTGCATTCACCCTTGCCGGAGGTTGTCCGGGCCGACAGGTGTTTTTGAGCGGCGAGGGCGACGGTGATGCAGGAGTATTTGTGCTGGGGATGCTGGTAGGCGCGGGTTTCGCGCACAATTTCAGCCTCGCCAGCAGCGCCAAAGGCCCTGGTCCATACGGATTGGTCGCCGTGGTCATCGGACTGGTTTTTTGCATTATCACCGGCCTTTATATGAAAGAACAGAGGAGCGTGGGGGGCTGATATATGAACGGAGCTATTGAAATCGACGTGAGAGGGCTGTCCTGTCCCGAACCGGTTTTGCGCACAAAGCAGGCTATGCAACAAAAAGACGCAACTATTATTCATGTTCTGGTGGACTCGAACACAGCGCTAAACAACGTCAAGCGGGCGGCTGAAATGGAGAACTGGAACGTTCGACAAACTCAACTGGACAACGGTGAGTTCCGGTTGGAACTTGTTAAATGATATATCTGGATCATCCTGCCACATCCTGGCCCAAACCGCCTGTTGTCGTAGAGGCGATGAAGGACTTTCTTGAGACAACCGGAGCAAACCCCGGCCGCTCAGGGCACAGGCTCTCGATAGCGGCAGGGCGGGTTGTTCATGAAGCCAGGGAGGGGCTGGCGAACTTCTTCGGAGCGACCAAAGCAGACAGGGTAATCTTCACCAACAACGCGACCCAGGCGCTGAATATGGTGATCCATACAATCCTTAAGCCTGGGGATACTGTGCTGACGACCTCTATTGAGCACAACTCGGTGATGCGACCCCTGCGCGCCGCTGAGGTCCGTGGAGTGCGCCTGCTGGTTGCGCCGTGTGATCCATCTGGTCAGATCGACCTTGACACATTTCGGCAACTCCTGTCACATGACGTCCGCCTTGTTGTTATGACCCACGCCAGCAATGTCATAGGGCGCATTATGTCGGTATCAGATATATTTCAAATGGCGCACGCCGCCGGAGCGATGACCCTTTTGGATGCGGCGCAGACAGCCGGGGTAGCGCCGATCAGCGCGGCAGATTTATACGCTGATTTCATAGCTTTCACCGGCCACAAATCACTGCAAGGCCCACCCGGCACAGGCGGGCTGGTTATATGCACCGACCGGGCGGAAAGTGAGATCAGCGCCTTTATGCAGGGCGGGACAGGCAGCCGATCCCAATCGGAAACACACCCCGAGGCCTTGCCTGACAGGCTTGAGGCCGGGACGCCAAATGGAGTCGGAATAGCGGGGCTGGGAGCGGCGATTCGATGGATATGTTCTCCGGAGTGCGATTCGCTGCATCAACACCAAACCCGGCTCATAAAATACCTGATCGATGGTTTAATAAGCATACCGGGAGTCGAGGTGTTCGGGCCGGTAGAGGCACCCGATCGAGTACCGCTTGTATCATTTCGGATGAAGGGCAAATATGTCTCCGAGGTAGGGCAACGACTCGACGACGATTATGGCATACTCTGCCGGGTCGGCCTGCACTGCGCCCCTGCCGCACATAAAACCATCGGCACGTTTCCGGAAGGCGCGGTGAGGTTCGGAGTCGGGCCTTTTACCAACGAAGAAGATGTAACTCGTGCAATAGACGCGGTAAGTGAGATAGCGTCTGATGGATAATTTTGGGGTAGTGCTGTTTCATACCACATCAGCCGCATTCGCCGCTGAAAAGGCCTTAAACAAGGCAGAAATCGACTGCGCATTGGTTCCAGTGCCGCGCCAGTTTTCCAGCGACTGCGGCATTTCGCTGCGCTTCGATTGGAACCGGGAGCCTGAAGTAGCACAGTTGTTGCAGACTGTGGGCGTAGAGACTGCCGCGATTCATCGAATTGAGCAGTAAAATAGACTCGGTTGAATCGACAAAATGCCATTGACTTGACTCCGCTTCCTTGTTATACTCCTGTAGCAACTGAATATTTGGCGATTTGGGTTAAGGGAAGACGGTGAAAAACCGTCGCGGGCCCGCCGCTGTAACCGGGGACGAACCGGCGTTATCCACTGGTCTAAAAGGACTGGGAAGGTAGCCGGCTAGAGCGATCCGGAAGCCAGAAGACCTGCCCTTTCGCATCATTAGCGCAGCATCTTCGGAGGCAAAGATGTCGGACGCAACACCCCGAATAAACCGGGCTTCCGTCCTGAAAAATATCCGAAATGGGCGAGAGGCCCGTTTCTGTTTGTACAGCGGATTCACACTCATCGAACTGCTGGTGGTCATCGCCATCATCGCGATTCTGGCCGCCATATTATTTCCTGTGTTCGGAGTGGCTAAAGAATCCGCCAGAAAAACCCGTTGCGCCGCACAGCTCAAACAGCTTCTCGCCGCAAACCTGGCCTATTCTGACGACTACTCCGGAACCTATGTCCCAGCCGCATCGGATATCACCGGGCCGAACCTGCATCGGTGGCATGGGGTAAGGCCGCGTGTCGGCGCTGAGTTTCAGGCTAATAAAGGCCCTTTGTGGGTGTATTTCGGCAGATCCGGCGGCTTGAAAATCTGCCCGACCGCGGTTCAATTAAAGGGCACGTTCGAGGCGGGATGCGGCGGGTTTGGATATAACCAGGCTTATGTCGGCGGGACGGCGTATCGCAACTATCCGCCTGAATCAAACAAAAAAGCCTCCCGCACAGGAGACATCGCATATCCCGCCCGCACGGTTATGTTCACCGACGCTGCGATAACCAGCGACGGCGGGCCGATGCAATACTCATTCGCCGAACCGCCATATCACGTAACCCCGGATGGGATAGCCTACCCTACGACTCCGAGCATTCATTTCAGGCACAACGGGGTGGCCAATGTCGGCTGGTGCGATGGACATGTGAGCGCAGAAAAGATGAGTTTCACCAGACCGCCGAACTTTTTCTATGGTGGCAATAACGAGAAGCACAATATTGGCTATTTTGGCGGGGATGATAACTCGCTTTTTGATAATAAATAGGGGTTTTGAGGCGGCGATTCGGAGATCGCCACCCATCGAAAGATAGGATTGGACGACGAAAAAGCAGATTTCTCACTGCGTTCGAAATGACGGTGTTGTGCGGTTGCTTCGGTTGCACGCAGCCGGAGCGTGCCCGCAGGGCACAGACAAAGGTCTGCAAATTGATGAGGTAGAAAATGAATCGGATAATAATTATAATATGCCTGATTTTTGCATCGGCGACTTCGGCAAGCGCCTGGTTTGCGGATATAACTCAGCAAAGCTGGTATATTCCGGGCACTGGGCAGTTTGTGAACAACCCTCTGTATAACGACCCGTTCAGATGCCTGGGCGCCCCGACTGGCGGGCAGGTTTACGAGCCTGCGCACAGCTATGATAATGGCTACTGCGTCTCACTCGGCGACCGTAACGCTGCGGGCACGACGGCTTCGGTGGCGGTCGGTTTCTCGACACCTGTTATAGACGACCCTCGAAACCCATACGGTCTGGATTTCATAGTATTCGGTAATGCGTATTTTCGGCTGAGTATGACGGAAAACCTGCCGCTATATGCTGACCCGAACTTCAGATGGCAGGAGCCGGCCTTTGTCGAGATCAGCCAGGATGGAGAGCAGTGGTATCTGATTCGGCCGAATATCCTGCCGAACGATCTAATCCCTGCACCCGGCCCCAACCCCTATGTGCCGTCCTCGGATATTGGGTTTTCGTCAACAAAACTTTACGGCTATGCAGATTGCACGCCCACCATAGAACTGCCGACCGCCGGCAGCAATAATCCGTTCAGTTGGGTGACTCGCAGCGCAGAGGAGCTATACACTGTTCCAGACCGCCCAAGTGTGCCCAGCGGGTTCAATACAGAACGTTTCGACTATGTTTCCGGAGGAGGTGACGCGTTCGATATAGCCGACGCAGTTTGGCAAAGCGCACCCGGTGTCCCGGCTATTGATTTCTATGGAAACGAGATAAAAGCGAATTTAAGCTGGTTCAAGTATGTGCGGCTGACGGATGCGGTCAGCGGGGATTATTTCCCCGGATTAGGCGAAATATCAGCCGAAATCGACGCAGTTGCGGCGTGCCGACCAGCGCTTTTGATCGGTGAAGTTAAGCGGCTGACAGATGGCGATTATGCGCTGATTACAGAAGCCGTCGTGACCGCTGTCCTACCCGACGCGTTCTTCATCGAAGCCCCGAACAGATCGGCCGCTATGAAAGTCATCTACGACACCAGCATCGCAGTCGACAGCAAAATAGTGGCAGTCGGCGACAAAATGACCATCACTGGTCACCTGTCTAAGGCATCCCGCAGATTCACATTTCCGGACCCGATGTGGACCTGCACCGAACCGGGCGCTGCGCAAATTGAGCCTGTCGGAATGAACCTCAAAACCCTGTCCAGCGACCTCGCCTACGGAATGAGGGTGCGGGTTTGGGGCAGGGTATGCTCCAAAGGCCCCGGCTATTGCGAGATCAACGACGGTTCTGCAAGCGCAAAACTGGTTTGGAGCGGCCCATATTCGGTAAGCGGCGCACCATATCTATCGGTTGCCGGGATATGCGACCGCGACGACGACGGTTCGGTTATCGTCAGGGTGATTGACCCTCAAAACGACATCAAAACAAACTAAGTTCAATTAAGGAGGACAAGAAATGAAAAAAACTACGAAACTGATTATCATCGCAGCAATTATTCTATCTGCGACGGCGAGTTGGGGAGCGGGGTTGCTGGACTCTGCCACCTATAACTGCACCGACCTGTTTCTCTCTCTGCCTGCTGGGGCATTTTTGGGTGGCTTTGATGTGCTTCCCAATGGAAATTACGTGATAAATGACGGCCACAGCGTGCGCGAGATCACCCAATCCGGCGCCGATGTGCAGACTCTTTACACTTATTCGGCCTCGGTCTTCGGATCGTTTGTGAAATATAATGATGGGCTGGTCTATTTCGCAGACAACGATTACACCAGTAGTATGGTCCGCACATTCGACCCTGTTACCGCCATCGTCCACGACATAACTCGGCTCGACTGGAACTACGACATCGACTTCTACGCCGACAACGCATTTGTAGTCGCTGGCAACACGGTCTATGCTCTGGATGCCAGCAATAACACAACGCCGGTGGCAACCGCAGCGGGTTACTCCGGCCCTGTCGCGCTTGATGCGGCTGGAAATCTATATTATTGCCCGAGCAACTACCCATTTGCGACGAATATATATATGTGGAGTACGGACAAAGTTCAGGGCGCGATTGAAGGCGATGTGTTGGGAATCACTGACGCTGATGCAGCCATCGCGGTCAATGGAGCGGCAGGTTTGGCGTTTGATAGTCTGGGCAGACTGCTGTTCAGCGATAACTCGGGCGGCCAGGCAAAGCTGCAGCGCTGGGATGGAGTTTCGATTGAGACCCTGGCCACTTTGAGCCGCGAGGATGTTGAATCCCCCGCGATCACCTTCCTGCGCATAGACGCCGAGACAGGTGGCATCTACGCAGGAGTCAACTACTATACCGATGGCTATGCGAACAACTACAACTACATAGTGAAGCTGGAACAGGTACCCGAACCGTCATCCCTGGTTGGACTATGCTCACTGATAGCGCTTGCAGGCTCGTCGATTTTGAGGCGCAGAGGATAATTCTACTTCAGGGTATTAGATACCGGTTGACGTACTTTGATAGGCGGCGATCTCTGAATCGCCGCCTAGAATTAATGTTATTCTGTACTCTTATATTGTCATTCTGCGCACTAATATAGTCATCCTGCGCGCAGTCGCAGGATCACGTCCCGTCTGTACTCCCCGTGGATTCCGCGACTACGCGCGGAATGACTCGGTGGCTGGCCGCTTCGTGAGTGGAAAATGGCCGGGACAGAGGCCCGGCCACTACATCAATTCGCCACACAATGTGCATTATTTCTAACTTTCGCTTCTTTCGCGCTTTCGCGTTGGCTTTCTCTGTCATCTTGCGCCTTCAAATATAGTCATCCTGCGCGAAGTCGCAGGATCACGTAACGCCCATATTTTCCCGTGGATTCCGCGACTACGCGCGGAATGACTCGGTGGCTGGCCGCTTCGTGAGTGGAAAATGGCCGGGACAGAGGCCCGGCCACTACATCAATTCGCCACACAAT
>CAZBSI010000002.1:17961-33096 GCA_964494345.1 uncultured bacterium | reverse complement strand
GAGTGGAAAATGGCCGGGACAGAGGCCCGGCCACTACATCAATTCGCCACACAATGTGCATTATTTCTGGCTTTCGCTTCTTTCGGGCTTTCGCGTTGGCTTTCTCTGTCATCTTGCGCTTTCAAATATAGTCATCCTGCGCGAAGTCGCAGGATCGCGTAACGCCCATATTTTCCCGTGGATTCCGCGACTACGCGCGGAATGACTGGGTGGCTGGCCGCCTCGCGAGTGGAAAATGGCCGGGACAGAGGCCCGGCCACTACATCAATTCGCCACACAATGTGCATTATTTCTGGCTTTCGCTTCTTTCGCGCTTTCGCGTTTATCCCTTCACTTTCGCCCCGCGCCCCCATAACCCCGTTTATCTTTATACTGCTGATGATATTCCTCAGCCTCCCAGAACTCCGTCGCCTCGGTTATCTCAGTCACAATCGGCCTCGGCAATTTTCCAGATTGTACAAGCTGTTCCTTAGATTTTTCGGCTGCCTCTTTCTGCTCAGCCGAGGTATAAAATATAGCGGAGCGGTACTGATCCCCTATATCCAACCCCTGCCTGTTGAGAGTAGTTGGGTCGTGAATGCTCCAGAAAATATCCAAAAGCTGCTGGTAAGTTATCTTATTCGCGTCAAAGACCACTTCAACTGCCTCAGCGTGAGCTGTCTCGCCGGCGCAGACGGATTGATATGTGGGATGTTCGGTGTGGCCGCCGGTGAAACCGACCCTGGTTGATATAACACCTTTGCCGATCAACCCTCTGAACGCCGACTCTACTCCCCAAAAACAGCCCGCCGCAAAGATCGCTGTTTCGCGATTAACAGCCTCGTCCTGCGATAGACACAACGAGGCGGCATTTATGCAATAACGCTTGCCCGTGGGAGGAGGGCCGTCGTCAAAAACGTGGCCAAGGTGCGCATCACAGCGGGCGCACATAACCTCGGTGCGATACATCCCAAAAGATTCATCCGCCTCTAAAATCAGGTTCAGATCAGACACCGGCTCCCAGAAGCTCGGCCAGCCGCTGCCGGACTCGTATTTGTGCTCGTGTTTAAACAGATCGGTGCCGCAGCAGACGCATTGATATATTCCGAGCTGTTTCTGAGAGGGAACATCGCACTTGCCGGAACCAGGCGGCTCAGTGCCTCTCAGCCGGGTGATTCTAAACTGCTCCGGAGTCAGTATCTCTTTCCACTGCTCATCGGTCTTAACAACTTTCGGCACGGGCTTTACTTCGCCGGTATGCGCATCGTAAATGCGAACCTCGTTTGGCTTATCCATATAATCACCTGTTCGGTCTTTGCATTTATTACGTTTTACCCACCCGCGAGTTCCCTGCCCGGCCTATTGCCAGCCGGTGGCATCTCACTTATACTGTTGCTGAGTTTACTTGGAGGACAGGCTATGAACTATACCACAATTATAACCGCGGCCGCCTGCGCGCTATTGGCGATTAGCGCCAGCGCGGCGGTCAATGTGAAAGACTACGGAGCGAAAGCTGATGGTGTCGCCGACGATTCCGTCGCTATCCAGAAAGCCCTCGACTACGCAGGCGCCAACCACGGCGGAGTGGTGCAACTCGAAGCGGGCAAATACCGGATAGATAAGCCGCTCAACGTGCCGGAGGGCGTCACCCTCGCCGGAGTCTGGGAGGCGCCTCACCACGCGCAGCTCTCCAATGGAACGGTATTTCTCGTCTACGCAGGCAAAGGGGACGAAAACGGCCCGCCGTGTATAATGCTTAACCCATCAAGCGCAGTTAAGGGGATCACGTTCTTCTACCCAGAACAGCGCATTCCGGGCACATCGGCCTACCCGTGGACGGTTCAAGGCAAGGGAATGCACGGCAGCGTCATCGACTGCACATTCGTAAACTCCTACAAAGCCATCGACTTCGGCCAATATTCAAATGAACTGCATTATATCCGCAACTGCTTCGGATGCCCGCTGAAAATCGGGGTACATATCGACAAATGCACCGATATCGGCCGCATCGAAAACGTCCATTTCAACCCGCACTATTGGGCCAGGGCAGGCTCCGAAGGCATCCCGAAGTGGGACGATCTTATCAACTACATAGGTGAGAATCTGACTGCGTTTCAGTTCAAACGCACCGACTGGGAGTATGTCCATAATACATTTGTATTTGGCGCCAAAGTTGGTTATCACTTTACCGCAGATGCGGACGGCTCTGTAAATGGCAACTTCCTCGGGATCGGAGCCGACTGGTGCGGCAGGGCGATACTGGTCGACCATTGCCAGCCGCCCGGGCTGCTTATCACAAACGGCGAGTTCGTCGGTAACAACAAGACCGATATCTTTATGGAGGTCGCGGCCACACATAACGGTGTCGTGCAACTCGGCAACTGCTCATTCTGGGGCCCTGCGTCTCAGATAGCCAAAATAGACGGCAAAGGCACCGTCAGCTTCAGCCAGTGTACGTTCCTGAACCAGGGCGGACACCCCGACCTTTACACGATTGATGCACTTTCGGGGGATATAAACATCTCCAACTGCCGGTTCTGGATGGAGCGCAAGGACATCCACCTCGGCAAGGACGTCACCACTGCTGTCATATCAGGCAACAGGTTCAAAGGTGAAAAACAGATCACCAACGAATCGACCGGGGATGTGCAAGAAGGGTTGAATGTAGTAGCGAAGTAGGCAAGGAACGTCGAAAATGTAGTGGCCGATCTCCGTCTCGGCCACTTTCAGGTTATCAGGTGGCGATTCGGAAAATCGCCACCCACTTGAATCATTAACCTTAGAAGTAAACCGGTTTTCCGGTCTCGCTGGATTTATAGATCGCCTCAAGAATCTCCGTCACCACGAGGGCCTGCTCCGGCAGCACCACCGGGGCTTTGTCCTGCAGGATGGCTTCGATCCACATCTTCGCCTCGACATCGGCGTCTCTTTCGTCATCTCCGGAATAAAACGGCACACTGCCCGGCTCGAGTTGGGCTCTTTCCACGTAGAGCTTGCTGAATCTCTCCCCGTTAATCTGCAGCCCGTCCCACATATCCGCACCGGCCTCAGTTCCGCACAGGGTGCAGATGGCTTCACCGCTTTGTCGCACATTCAAAGCCCAGCTTGACTCCAAAAACACGATCGCTCCATTCTTGAAATGGATATATCCGAAAGCCGAGTCCTCAACCGTGAACTTTTTGGGGTCCCACGGCCCCCACGGGTTCGCGCAATTCTCTCGGTCGCCGAGCTTGCGATATGTGTTGCCTACCGCGAACTCCGGCTCGTAGTTATTCATCATCCACAGCGTCAAGTCCAGCGCGTGGGTCCCGATATCGATCAGCGGCCCTCCGCCCTGGGCATCAGCATCAAGGAATACGCCCCACGTCGGCACAGCACGCCTTCGAAGTGCATGCGCCTTGGCGAAATAAATCTCTCCAAGTCCGCCCTCGTCGCAGAACGCCTTCAGATATCTTGAATCCGCCCGGAAGCGGTTCTGATAACCGATAGTCAGCTTCTTCCCGGTTCGCTTCGCGGCTTCGATCATTTTGCGCGCGCCCTCGGCTGTTTTGGCCATCGGCTTCTCGCACATCACATGGCACCCAGCTTCCAGAGCTGCTACGCTTATCTCGGAGTGGCTGTTATTCGGCGTACAAACATGAACTACGTCGAGTTTCTCCTCCTCCAGCATCTTCCGATAATCCGTATAGATCCGCGCACCTTCTACGCCGTATGCAGCCGCCTTCTCAGCAGCGCGACTCTCGATGATGTCGCAAAACGCCACCATATTCACAGCGTCGATTTTGGTCAGACTCGGCAGGTGCTTGCCCCCGGCAATACCGCCGCAGCCGATTATACCGACTCTCAGTTCAGACGAATTCCCCATTTAATCTACCTCATTGCGCACCCATCAGGTGCCTTATCAACCAATTGTTCCTTATTGTAGAGCAGTTCCGCCAATCCGACAAGATTTCGACTGCTACTTCACAAAGAATATAGTCCCGAACCTGTCCGGGATATGAAATGCCGCAGGCTTGACGAGGGTAGGCGACCATGCCTGAAACTCGGCAGGTTTCGGGCTGAGGTCGATTCTGAACAAATTGCCCCGCCATCGCTCCCCGGACTTCGGCGTATCTCTGCCCAATCCGGCAAATGGTATTGCCATTTCAGCGATATATCCCTTGTCTTTATCCGTGCGACAATCCAACGTGCCGTCGGCTATCACGGCTGTGCGCAACCCAACACAATCCCAGGCTGTAGAAGTCGGAGGTTGCGGTGAGCCGTTGACGGGGTCGTATATCGAAGCATCAAAGACCACGTTGCGAGGGCTTACGTTTATCTCATAATAGTGCTTGAGGCTGCAATCCGGTGACAAAAACGCCTCCACGACCTCTTCGTTATAAACAGGATCATCTCGCTCCTTATAATCGTTCCAGAGGTCCTCGTCGTCGCAGTCAAATGATATATACAGGTTCTGATCGTCCCAGCACATCCTTGCTATTGTGCGCTTTGTGGCGGGCTTTCCGGTTTCGGAGAGTACCAGTTGCACCGGGGGAGCTATTTTCCAAGCCTCATCATCAAGTTTGCCATCAATCACCGGAGCCTTGTCTATCTTCGGACACCGGTAAATCGGCCTGAGATCAGCATCGCTCATACACATACACCCCAACAAAAACGTCGCTGCAATAGATAAAATCACAACAGTTCTCATATCAATGCATTCGCGGAATGCGGGGATGATTCCTGCCGGGGATGAGCAAGGGAAAACGCGAAAGCCCGAAAAGAGCGAAAGCAGGAAACAAGTGGTTTTAGAATATAAAAAGTAACGTGCCAGTTCGAACGTCGAACATCTGACCTCAGACAACGAAAAAAGCAGATTTCTCGCATTCGCTCGAAATGACGAGGGGGTGAGGTAAGTCATCAAACGCTGCCTATTTTAATACCACAACCGTCAACCGGGTGGTCGCTTCAGATTACCACTCCGATGGCTTGCTAATAGTACGCCCCTCGCCAATGTCTATGTCATTCGGTAACTGGCTCTGCTCCAGAATTGACAGTGTAATCTTCCGTTGAAAATCAATATTTTCTCGCAGATGCCGACTGTTTTGAGTATGAGGATTGACCCACCCTATGATTTTTTTGTATTCGCCTCTCACGATTTGAATAGGTGCGAGTAAATCAGAGTCATTTGAAAGAACTACGGCACAATCATAAGAATCCCGAACACAGTCATAAAGCATATCAACTGCCAGGTTTACATCGGAGCCTTTTTCCTCAGTCTTCAGCACATATGCGCTTCGGCCCAGATATTTGCCCTGCTCGTCGCATTCGGGCATTTTTACAGGCCTTGGTCCTAGAAAATGACCTTTGATAATAGACACTCTATCCAGTGTGGATAGCGCTTTCAAATATGCTCTTTGTCTATCAGCTTGTTTGTCCGGTGGCCTGCTGGAAACCTCAGCAGTGTAATACTTTATGGTGGTCACATTGTTTTTGGGGAGCAATTTATCACACAGCGCCTGGAGGTCTAACCATTTACATTGAGTCCACTGCGGGCCACGTCTATTTTTAAAACAACCATAATATAGGTTGAAGCCATCGATGTAGACATAAGTATTGGGTTTATGCTGTTCAATGCCCATCTATCACACATAAAGGCAGAGCCCGCTTACACGGGCTCTGCATCCCAGCGACGAAACACTGGGAGGGATATAATATTCAGCTTCCACTTACATTCGCATTATACCACAATCCATCGTCTACCACAAGGTCTACCGGCTGCTTCGGCGCGCAGCCGAAACGTGGGTGAAAATCACGAATATGCCGTTTGTCAACCTCAGACAACGAAAAAAGCAGATTTCTCGCATTCGCTCGAAATGACGAGGGGTGCGGTGAGTGCAGCGAACGTGCCTCTGGCCTGACCAAACAGCATTTCACGATGGAATTGTCCGAGATCGAGATCGGACACTACGTTATTGTTGATTGCGCCGGTTGGCAATAAAATCACAATTCCGCGATCACCACCCGTCAAGAGCCTTCCTCCCACTTCCCATCATCGAAGCAGTCGGCTATCATATAATAACAGCCGGATTCGAGGTGAATTATGGATATAATCAAGACAATTTCTCACGACCTGGACAGCATTCGTGCCAGGCGGCCGCTTGTCCACAGCATAACAAACTACGTCGTGATGAACGAGACCGCCAATGCCACTCTTTGCATCGGTGCGCTGCCGATTATGGCTCATGCTGTTGAAGAAGTCGAGGAGATGGTCGGCATTGCCGGGGCTTTGGTGCTTAATATCGGCACGCTGGAGCGATCCTGGGTAGATGCTATGGAACTCGCGGGAAAACGGGCAAACGAGCTGGGCATACCCGTTATTCTCGACCCAGTCGGGGCAGGCGCCACTAAAATGAGAATCGACTCCAGCAAAAGATTGCTTCAGGAATTGAAGATTTCCGTCGTGCGAGGCAACCTCGGAGAAGTCGCCACCCTTGCGGGTATCGCAGCGGAGGTAAGGGGCGTGGAGTCTATTGCAGCATCGGGTGATCCGGCTGAAATATCCCGCCAGCTCGCTTCGAATTATGGCTGTACAGTTGCAATTACAGGCCCCATAGATGTCGTGAGTGACGGCAAGCGTACAGCAACTATCGCAAATGGAGACGTCATGCTTAGTAGGTTAGTCGGCACTGGCTGCATGTCCAACGTCGCCGTGGCCGCATTTGCCGCTGTTCAGAAGGATCCATTCATAGCAGCGGTTGGAGGGTTAACTGCTTTCGCTATCGCAGGTGAGGTTGCTGCTAAGGCTTCCGGGGATCGCCCCGGCACGTTCTCGGTGGAGTTAATGGACGCCCTGTATGCCCTTGATGGCGCCGCACTGGGGTCTATGGCGAAAATCGAGATTGCTTAGAGCTACACGGGATCGGGGCTGAGGCGCTTGAACATCTTAACCACCGCAGTCTCCGGCTCCCAAACAATGTCGACTTCGTCCATCAGTTTTCTTATAAGATAGAGTCCGAAGCCGCCTTCGCGGGTGACATCGGGCTGATCGGGGACGCTGGGGATGTTGCAGTCTCTGATATCGTTTCGGATTTCCACGTAAAGGCCGCCGTCTTCAACTGTGCAGCGTACGGCGATGTGCTGAAGCTCGTCGCTGGGGCATCCGTGCCGCACTGCATTAGTGCACGCTTCCCCAACCGCCAGCTTGAGGTCCTCGATCTGAACTTCGTCAAATTCCATCCGTCGAGCGATTCCCTCTACGGCCCGGCGCACGATGCTTACATACTCCGGAGCGCTGGGTATGTCTAATTCGACGACGTGGCCTTGCTTCAACTTCACGATCTCCTGCTCTTCAGGCGTGTAGTATTTCCTGTAGTACACAGGATTATCGGTGAGTATTGACTACCACTGTAGGTGCTCCGAAGAGGTTCAATACAAAAACGGACTTTACAACACTTTTACGACCACGATCGCGACATCATCGCTCATCTGGCCTCGCACATGATCGGCGAGCGCACAAGACAACGAATCCGCTATCTGCTGCGCGCCGAGCCTGGCATTAGCGGCTATTACCGACACCACTCGATCGTCGCCGAAACGATCATTCTCATCCCCGGCCTCGGTCAATCCATCCGTATACATTGCTATTATATCACCAGACTTAAGGCCGATTTCACTTTCGTCAAAATTTGTGTGCGCACGAATACCCAGCAGCATGCCATCCGCTTCAAGCCTTGAAACAGTACCATCGCCTGGCCTGAACAGCACCGGACGCTCACAGCCCGCGTTTGCATATCTAATAACCCGGCCCTGCAGGTCAATAACGCCATAGAAAGCGCTGATAAACACCTCGGCGCGGGTGTCCTCGCATATCAGATCATTGGTCTTACTAAGAACCTGGGCAGGCGACTGGTGCTCCCGAGCATAGGCCCTGATGACGTGCTTGCCCATACTGGTATACTCAGCGGCCTCCACGTCGTGTCCGCACACATCCGCCATCACGATTCCGAGCCTGCCCTGATCCATCTTCAGAAAATCGTAATAATCTCCCCCGACCTCGTGAACAGGCATAAACTTGTGCCCGATATCCAGCCCCTCGATTCCCGGAATGGTCGAAGGCATCAGCCTCTGTGTGAGAATCTCCGCCATTTTATATTTTTGACGATACACCCTGGCGTTGCGAATTGCCACGCCCGCAAGTTCGCCGAGTGGCCGCATCATCTGTATCTGCGACTTCGGGAAAACGCGCACGTCTTTTGTAAAACCGACCGCTATCCCCACCAGTTTGCCCGCGTTCTTAAGGGGCAGACAAAGCGCGGAGCGCAGGTCTTCGCGCTCGGATATCTCCGTGGCGAAGTTTTTTGACCTGCGAATATCCTTTATCACCAGCCTGCTTTTGGTCTTGACCACCTGCGCGGCAAATGGGGACGCGAGGTCGTAGTATGCGTATCTCCTGCGAGTCTTCAAACCGGCCCCATAACCCAATCGCAGCCGACCGCTCAAATCATCCAGCAGAATCAGCGCACAGGCATCCAGCACAAAGAGTTTGGTGATTTCCTCGGTAAGCCGCCTCATAAGCTCATCGAGATTCAGGGTAGCAGTAACAGTTTTGGAGATCGTCAAAAGACTGTCGAGTTGCTTTGTGCGGCGGTTGACACGCGCATACAGCCGGGCGTTATCGATCGCCACCGTCAGTTCATTTGCCACCGTCCCCAGCAGCGCGAGGTCTCGTTCGTCAAACATTCTGTCGGGCCGGGTGGTGTTCATATTAAGAACCCCGATCACCGCAGTCTTCGACTTCAATGGCACGGATGCCGCCGAGGTGATATCGTCCCGGTAAAACGGCATCTTGAACCGACCATCGGCATGTGCGTTGGACACCAGCACGCTCTCTCCGTGCAGCGCAACCCATCCCGCCACACTGGTGCCGATTCTTTGCGAAGTCTTTTCGACCGTCCTCTTCGGCAGCCCCCGCGCCGCCGCGATCTCCAGCCTGCCGGTCTCCTCGTTGACCAGCATCAGCGACCCCGTATCAGCTCCCAGCGCCAGCATACTCTGTTCCAGGGCGATATCTATAAGCTCATCGAGATCAAGAGTCGAGTTTACGGCTCCGCTGACCTGGTTTACCAGTGACAGTTCCTGGATTTTCCTTTGAGCAAGTCGGATAAGCTCAGCCTGATCGGTAGTCTCAACTGCCGGCATATCCTCCCAAGCCCTCAGTGCGATCTGGCTTGAGATGGTGTGAAGAAGTTCTATATCTGAGGATGAAAACACGCGCGGAGTGTCTGATGCCGCCACAATCGCCCCTACGCTCCTCCGCCCGACCTGCAAGGGGACGCTCAGCACGGAGGATACACCCGACTTTGAAAGCTCCTGAGCGCCAGGGGCTCTATCTGAAATCGCGTCTGAAAACACTACCGGCCCTGCGCCGAGCATAGCCTCTTCAGCCACCCGGCAGGCTCCGGCTGCGAAGGAAGGCTCATCAACGGCTCCCACTCCGCCGGCGACAGACAGCACATCGCCGTCCCTTTTCACGAAAATCACGGCTCTTTCGAGTCGAAGCAAAGTGGCAGCGGTCTCAGCCACAACCGTGAATGTCGATCCAGCTTCGGAGGCGCCTAAGATTTTGGACAAATTGGATAATGCAACCAATATACTCTGCCGATCTTCCGGCGGGAAAGTTTCGCCGGTCTTCGCGATTCCCTTGAGCATGATGGTCTCCGTTTGCTGACCTGTGAGCAGCCGGACGCAGTATAACACCCGTCTGCCCCACTGTCAACGCGACCGGAGCTTTCGCAAATACTATTCCTAAGCACAGCCTTACATGATATAGTCTTTACAGTATTATAATCGGACATCAGGCGGCTGGAGATTAGTGAGGAGGCTTATGAACACTGCAATGATCGCTGCGGCTTTGGTGCTGTCGGCTTCTGTCGTATCTGCGCAAACGCTGGTTACAATCAAACCCGTCGACACGAAAGCGGCGCTTGTGAACCCGGATATGGGCTGGGTGTTATATTTTTATTCCAATGTGCCGACCAACTACGGTTCCCAACTCGAACCTTCCGACACGGTGGACGATTTTCCGGGAGTATCCACTGTATTTATGCGCATACCCTGGTCGATGATTGAGCCGGAAGAGGGGAAGTTCAACTGGCCCCTGCTCGATACCGTCGCCCAGCGCTGGATAGACAAGGGCAAGCGCATAGGTTTGAACATTACCGCTTCGGAGAACTGGATCGCCTTTGGAACCCCCGAATGGGTCAAAGACGCCGGGGCGAAGGGGACCTACTACGAGTTCGGCAAAGGCCCCGCCCCCAAATCCGACAGAGCGTGGTGCTGGGACCCGGATTTTGGTGACAAAATATTCCTTAATAAGCTCGAAAACCTGATCAAAACCCTGGCGGCGCGCTACGATGGCGACCCAAATGTCTCCTACGTGCATATCGGCAGCTACGGGCTATGGGGTGAGGGGCATACCTTTATGACCAGCCAGGTCCCCGATGACAAAGCCGATAAAATTATCCGCAAGCACATCGACTTACATACTAAATATTTCAAAAAGACCCTGCTTGCGATCTCCGATGACATAGTCGGTCACGATAAACCCGGCCGCCACTTCCCGCTTACCGATTATGCGCTTTCAAAAGGCGTCACAATACACGATGACAGCATCCTCGTCCAGGCCCCGCCTAATCACTGGTATCACGCGGAGATGGCGCAGGAGTTCTGGCCGAAGCTGCCGGTTATTCTGGAACATGAGCACTACGGTGGCTCTAAGAGTCGCGGCAACTGGGGCAGCGGGTCGTTGCTGTTAAAGGCTATCGAGGATTATCATGCAAGTTACATGTCGATTCACTGGTGGCCGCGTGTCGAATTGGAGGAAAACCGTGACCTCATCGACCGCATCAACCTCCGCCTTGGCTACAGGCTACAGCTTCGGGAGATAAGCTGGCCTGAGAAGGTCAAAATCGGGGACTGGTTCAAAGTCAGCTCAAATTGGGCAAATGCGGGGGTGGCTCCGTGTTATCCCGGCGGGTATATGGCCCTCACTCTCAAAGACGAAAAGGGCGGCATCGTCTCAGTGCTGGCAGATGATTCTTTCGATATGCGCAGCCTGCAAGTGGCCGCAGCGGGCAAGGCTCCTGTGGCGACGCATCAAAGTGAGTTCCGGGTGGGAGTCATCGCCCCGACCACAAAGCCCGGCGTCTACGATGTCTACGTCTCGGTGGGCAAGCGCGACGGCACCCCGGTGATCGCTCTGCCACTTAAAGACGACGACGGACATCGCAGGTATAAGCTGGGTAAGATTGAGTTAATCGCGCCATAGAATAAACAAACATACGCCCGGTTGGTTTGGTGTCATCTGAAGTTGCGGTAAACAGAGGCGGATTGAGCGTCATCTGAGCAGAGGCTGATTTGTCATGATCGCGATGAGACTGAACCAACCCGGCGAACCGCTACAGGTAGTCGACATCCCCGTGCCAGAACCCGGACCGGGGCAGGTGCAGATAGAGATAAACGTGTGTGGCGTCTGCCGCACTGACCTGCATCTTGTCGATGGCGAACTGCCAAACCCCAAACTGCCTGTTATCCCCGGTCACGAGATCGTGGGCACGGTCAGCAAACTCGGCGAAGGTGTCGAGCGATTCGCGATTGGCGACAAAGTGGACGTGCCCTGGCTGGGCTGGACCGATGGCACATGCCCATACTGTCGCAGCGGGCGTGAAAATCTCTGCGACCACGCGCGATTTACCGGCTACACCATCGACGGCGGCTACGCTCAATATACCGTCGCCGATGAGAGATATTGTTTCTTCATCCCGGAAGGCTACCCGGATGCACAAGCCGCGCCGCTATTATGTGCCGGGCTGATCGGTTATCGATCGCTGACTCTGACCGGAGATGCACATAAACTGGGATTGTATGGCTTCGGCGCATCGGCGCATATCATAGCGCAGGTGGCGATTTATCAGGGCCGTGAGATATACGCATTCACAAAACCCGGCGATGCGAGCACGCAGCAATTCGCCCGAAGCCTCGGCGCGGTCTGGGCGGGAGGATCCGACGAGAACCCTCCCCACCGCTTGGATGCCGCGATAATCTTCGCCCCGGTCGGGCCGCTGGTGCCTGCCGCGCTGAGGGCTGTCGCAAAGGGAGGGGCCGTGGTCTGCGCGGGCATTCACATGAGCGACATCCCCTCATTTTCATACGACATCCTATGGGGTGAGCGATCAATTAAATCCGTAGCAAACCTCACCCGCCACGACGGCGACGAAATGCTGGCGCTTGCACCGAAAGTCCCCGTTAAAACGCATATCGAGACGTTTCCGCTGACGGAGGCCAACAAAGCCCTCGATGCACTGAGAAGCGGCCAAATCACCGGGGCAGCCGTCCTGATATGTAAATAGAAGCAGCTCGATTAACCGATATTCACCCACGTATCCGGCGTCTTTAGAGCGACACTGCCGGCTTCGATGAGCGTTGTGACCTCAATGGTCTGCTCTATCGGGATCACCGATTCGCCTGTCTCGAAGAACTCGAGCATCGCATCGATAAAGCGCGTGAAGAAATCCTGCATCTCATTGACGACCACAATCCCGCCTTCGCCGTAGCTGGCTTCAAACTGGAACGGGCAGTTCGGGATCAGGTTAATCACACCACGCCTGCCGTCGCCGTAATCAACGATCATCAGCTTTGTTTGTTCGTTACCGCACTGCATCAGCCTCTTTGCGCCAGTTCCCATCAGAGTCACCATCGGCTCTATCTGATGAATGCCGTAGATGGCGAACTCTCCGGGGCCGCGAGCGGAGAAAAAGTTTACTTCGTTGTCAGCTATCTGAGATTTTGCGTTGGTGACTGTCGAATCGAATCGCAGTGCCGACGACGACATAAGCGGGGTTTTATACTCGCTGGCCCTCTCCACCATTCTCCTGGCCGCAGCCGATGAATCGGCGAACGGCTTATCGACGTAAACAGGTTTTCCGCTGGCAAGGGGCAGCCGGGAGAGGTCCTCGTGACGTTCCGGGTTATCCGGGGATAGCACCACCAGACAATCGCATTCTTCAACGACCTGCTCTATGCTGTCGGCCTTCGGAATGCCCATCTCCGCGCACCACACGTCAATAGGCTTCCGGCCCTCCACGCTGGTCTCCTCCCAGGCAAGGGCGACCTCGAACTTACCTGCGTAGGCGCTCTCAGCAATCATCCTGGGATAATTATCCGCGTGCCATTCGTTGATATAGTAGTCTATGAACCCGATTTTCTTCATCATCCACCTCGTTGATCGAATCAAAGTGAACTTATACAGCGGCACGAGAAAACCTTCAGGTCACAGTGATCCTGCTTCGCGGAATATGGCGGGAGATCGCAGATGGTTATCATTTCACTAGACAGCGAAATGGCCGGACGGAGGCCCGGCCATCTTGTCTACTACCCCAAATATTGTTTAATTTCCGGTTTTCGCGTTTATCTCCTCAAAACGACACATATTCCGATGTCGATTCGTTGGCTCCGCCCTCGAAACCCGGCTTGCCAAGCATCTTGAACATTATCGTCTTATACGCCTCTACCCCCGGCTGATCGAACGGATTCACCCCCAGCATCAGCCCACTAATTGCGCACGCATATTCGAAGAAATAAATCAGCGCACCCAGCGAATGTGCGTCTAGCTGCTGAAGCAGAACCGTCATATTCGGCACGCCGCCCTCGCGATGAGCCTGTGCGGTGGCCCTGTATGCCACCATATTGACCTTGCTGGCTTCGTTGAACTCACCTTCGGCGAGGTAGTTAAGGCCGTCGGAGTTGTCGTCAAATTTCGGAATATTCACCTGCGGCTCTCCGCCTTCGACGATCACGAATGTCTCCGCCAGCATTCTTCTGCCCTGCTGTATATACTGCCCCATCGAGTGCAGGTCCGTGGTGAAGTCCACAGATGCTGGGAACAGTGACATATTCTCCTTGCCTTCACTCTCTCCGTAAAGCTGCTTCCACCACTCGGATATATAGTGCAGTCTCGGCTCGAAATTGGCCAGCATCTCGACACAGTAGCCCTGCGAATATAGAATCCCTCTTGCTATCGCGTAAAACAGCGCCGGGTTTTTCTCCGGGTCAGGGTTCGCACACAGCTCCGAGCACGCCACCGCCCCTTCAATCAGCCTGTCGATATCGACCCCGGCATAAGCTATCGGCAGCAGCCCCACCGCCGATAACACGGAGTAGCGCCCACCGATATCGTCCGGTACCACAAACCGCTGATAGCCTTCCCGTTCCGCCAATTCCAGTAGAGCCCCTTTATTGGCGTCCGTAGTGGCGACAATACAATCTCGCGGCTCAACGCATTTGATGAGGTCGCGCATCACCCGAAATGCCAACGCAGGTTCCGTAGTGGTTCCGGATTTTGAGATCACGTTTATCGCAACCCGTTTGCCGGCCAGCTTATCCCTAAGCTGTTTCATATAATGTGCGGATATATTCTGTCCGGCGTAAACAACTATATCGGGGTCCTCCGCCAGCGCCTCAATCACCGCGCGCGCACCCAGATATGAACCACCGATCCCGATCACCAGCAGCACATCGCTGATCTCCCGAAGCTTAGCGGCCGTCTCCGTTATCCGGCCGACCTCAGTCGCCTCCAGAATCTCGCCAGGCTTCAACCAGCCTGTGAAATCCGCCCCCGGACAGGTCTTCGCTCGCAGATTTTTATCCACAGCCTCCGCCAAAGACCGCCTCTGCACAACCATACCGCGGTTCACGTCAGGCGACAAATTTGCGATATCCAGCGAAATTGGTAGTCTCTCAAAATGATGCACGTGCTTCCTCCCGTTGCAATGTTATGTAATTCTACAGTTTATACCCTTTTTGGCGGGTTATCGGTTATCGGTTATCGGTTATCGGTTATCGGTTGTCGGTTATCGGTTGTCGGCTGTCTGTTTACCAAGCCACCTAAGCCCTGTCATTTCGAACGCAGTGAGAAATCTGCTTTTTTCGATGTCCGCTATCCGAGGTTCGAAATCCGACTGAAAATTCCTTTCTGGTTTTCGCCTCTTTCGCCCTTTCGCGTTTTCTCTTTCCGTAATTTCGAACGCGGTTGCCGGCAGTCGGTTGTCGGTTGACGGTTGTCGGTTTACCAAGCCACCTAAGCCCTGTCATTTCGAACGCAGTGAGAAATCTGCTTTT
>CAZBSI010000002.1:0-17861 GCA_964494345.1 uncultured bacterium | reverse complement strand
ATCCGAGGTTCGAAATCCGACTGAAAATTCCTTTCTGGTTTTCGCCTCTTTCGCCTTTTCGCGTTTTCCCTTCTCCTCGCCTTAAAGCAAAAACCTGAACATATGCATTTTCAGCGTTATTCCCAGCAGGCTCCAGATCGCCCCCATCAGCAAGTCCCCCAGCACCAACCCCATAAAAAACGGCAAAGCGATGCGATACAACCTCAGGCCGCCGTAGCGCATAATAATCAACTTTATCAGCCACCCCACCAGCACCGAAGTCGAATACCACGTTGCGTTCCACGGGCTTAACGACAGCGCATACCCCGCAGGATGCAGCGGACACCACGGCAGCCGGAACCTCAGCGCCATAAGTCCGAATGTCACCGCACCGCCGGTCAGCATCGCCGTAATCCCGGCGCCATCCGGCCCTCGCGGGTTCACTCCCCAACCTGTCAACCTATCGAAAAACCATCGACACTGCGCCTGCTCACCCCATATCGCCGCACCGTATTTATAGCAGAAATAATAATGCGCCCACGCAGACGATATAGTGCCCACAATCACCGCCAGCACAATCCCGAATATCAACCTGCGCGCTGAAAGCCCTCTTCTGAAAAACATTACGAAGCCTTCGAGCATACTCGGCATAGGATGCGCGCGATACCCACGGTTCAGAGAGTTTACCAGTATAAGCACAGTCAGCACCGGCATACCTATGCCCGAAGAACCCGCCACCGTGGTCATCATCAGCGTTGGGTCGCTCAAAAAATCGTGCGATGGCGGCCCAAGTTCAGCCCGTATCCTCGCCATCCCGACCCCGATTGCATAGACCAAAATCAAAAATATCGCGCTGATAAGCGGCGGCACGCCGACCATTCGCCCCATCACGATCAGCAGCATCGAGCCGAACACCAACCCCATAACCGCTGTCCGAGGCGCCATCACATCGGCGCTGGTACGCTTATCTCCGATCATCGCTCTATGAAATTGCTCTTTTAACGCGAACCTGCTCGCCCACAATGCCACTATAACCAGCCCTATCCACGCCCCGGCGGATTGCTCAATAGGGTATGGGAATCGCGGGTTAGCCGTAAACCCCGCCATATCCCCAACCACCCGGCTCATCTTGGTGACAACATAGAAAAACCACAGTGAAAAGGAAAGATCAAGCGGGATAAAAAACGACATTCCAACTGCAAACGGGAAAACAGCCACAGGGGTATAGCCGATTGCGCTCCACGGCCTCGACCGCACCAGTTCCCCCAGGTTAAAAAATGCCCCTCCTGATCCGGGCACGTTCGGATAAAGCAGGTGCAGGCCGTTCATCAGGTTCATCCCTGCCGCAATCGCCAACCCCACCCACATAAGCCGGTTCTTGAACAGCGCCCCGCTCTCTTCGAGCATCGCCACCGGAAGCTGGATGTTAGGATAAGCTAATTTTTCCTGCCTCGTCCACCTGTCCGCCAGCAACGCCAGAATACACAGCATAACCAGCGTCATCGTCACTACCACGATAGTCCACAGCAGCACCGGCACCAGCCACAGAGATATATGCTCCCAGGTGTAGAGGGTCGAATTGCCGAGGAAAAAATCCTTCAGCAGATTCTTATCCTGAACCGTCAGGGATCGCGGCAGATACTCCGTGAAGCGATCCCACTGATTGCCCGATGACGCGAACCACGCCGTATACGCCAGCATAGGCCACAGAAGCTGCGTCGAATCGTGCCCGGCCATCACGCTGCCGATAGTTAACAACACATATAGAACTACAAGTTCAGAAGAGGTAAACGCGAGTTTGGGCAGAAATCGCTTCAGAAATGCGTTGATAATCAGCATTCCGACCATGCAGAAGATGACATTATAAAACAGCGAGATTATTGTGGCGAAGCTCTGGCTGGAATCGTAACCCGACACGCCCCAGTTGGCGAACAACCAGAACGCGTTCAACACGATTAAAGGAACCGAGAGCACTATAACTCTCGCCCTTACCCCTGTGGGTTTGACCTGCTTAGTGGTGGGTTGGTCGCTGCTCACTGCTTATTCTTCCGCCCGGTTATACCTGTTCATCGCGACCTCAATGCCTTCTTGCAGGATCATATCCAGCGCATCTGCGGCCTGCTGCAGGGTGACGTCCATTATCTGCTTATCCTTGCGGCTAAATCGAGACAGCACATGATCAATCGCCTCGCCGCTGCGGCCTATACCAATTCGTATCCGCGGAAAGTCCTCCGAGTGCAAATGCGATATTATCGACCTCATTCCCTTATGTCCGCCCGACGAGCCTCGCATGCGGATACGTATTTTACCGAGGGGCAAATCAAGGTCATCGTAAATAACCAGCACATCGTCCGTATCGAGGTTGTGCTTTCGCACCAGCGTCCCTACGGCCTGGCCGCTTTCGTTCATAAAGGTCTGTGGTTTGACCAATAGGATCTGCTCGCCATAAAACTCAAAACTGCCGACCAACGCTTTTGCCTGACGGCTCAATATCCGCACGTGATGTTTTTTGGCGAAGATATCGAGTATATCGAACCCGACGTTATGCCGGGTGTGCGCGTATGTCCTGCCTGGGTTGCCCAGCCCGACTATCATCCTCACGATCGGGCCTTCCATACCGTGTCGAATATCTCGCTGATGCTGGATTCGGAGTGAATCCTCTGTATGGCGTCGGCAAGCAACTCAGAAACCGATACCACAGCGATTTTGCCATCCGCACCTGGGGGTAGGGGAATGGTATCAGTCATAATCAGCTTCTTAATTGGGCTTGCGGCCAGGCGTGCGACTGCGTCCCCGGAAAGAAGCCCGTGTGCGCACGCCGCATATACTTCAGAAGTTCCGCGCGCAAGCAGCGCCTCGGCTCCGCTGATAATCGAGCCGCCCGTGTCGATCATATCGTCGAACATAATAGCGGTCTTCCCCGCCACATCCCCTATTATCTCCGTCACTTCCGCCCTGTTAGGCTCAGGTCGGCGTTTTATGATTATGGCGATAGGGGTACCGAGCACCTCAGCGAGCGCTCTTGCCCTCGTAACCCCGCCGACGTCCGGCGATACGACCACGGCGTTATCCAGCGGGATGTTTTCCTTTATATGACCAGCGATAATCGGACCGGAGTAGAGGTGATCCACAGGAATATCGAAGAATCCCATAATCTGACCTGAGTGCAAATCCATCGTTAACACGCGGTTCGCTCCGGCTGTGGTTAACAGGTTTGCCACCAGTTTGGCGGTGACAGGCTCGCGGGGTTTCAGTTTCTTATCCTGCCGGGAGTAGCAGAAATACGGCATCACAACCGTAACGCGGCGCACCGATGCGCGCCTGAACGAGTCAATAATGACCAACAGCTCCATTAAATGGTCGTTGACCGGCGTCTGACAGCTCTGCACGATAAACGCGTCGCAGCCTCTCACGCTCTGATTGGCTTTCGCGTGGACCTCTCCGTCCGCGAACCTCCTGATAGTCAGATCTCCCAGTTCAATACCCAGCTTATTGGCGATCTTTTGTGCGAGTTCCGGGTTCGCCGTCCCCGAAAAGAGCTTCAACTCGTTCATTTATGACCTCTATCGTGCGGAATTGTCCGCTATGGTAACGCCCGCCAGCCTTGCAAACGGCCCAATTTCGCAGTTCGCCCCTATTCGGCTGCCGGATTCTATTATCGTGCATGGATGTATTATCGTATCCTGTCCTATCTCGACATCGCAGTCGATATAAGTCGTCTGCGGATCGACGATCGTTACCCCGGACAGCATCAGTTTATCGAGAATCCGCCGGCGCATTACAGCCGTGGCTTCGGCCAGTTCGATGCGGTTATTTATCCCGAGCGTATCCGATGAATTCTCCGCCACCACCGCGCCGACCCTGTGGCCAGCTTTGTTAAGCAGTTCAATCACATCGGTTAGATAGTACTCACCCTGCACATTATCAGTTTTGAGTTGTTTGAGATTAGCAGCGAGTAAATCGGCATCGAAACAGTATATAGAAGTATTGATCTCTTTAATTGCCAAAGTGGCCTCGTCGGCATCTTTTGCCTCGCATATACTCAGCACCGAGCCGTCCACATTGCGCACCACCCGGCCGTAGTGCGATGCATCTTCCAGCACCGCGGTCAAAAGGGTTGCAGCGTTGGATTCGGCTATATGGGTTTCGATCAGCGTTTTGATAGCCTGCGGGGTTATCAAGGGTGTGTCGGCGGGCAGCACAACTATGCTATTGCTGTTTATATGCGGCATAGCCTGCATCATAGCGTGGCCTGTTCCAAGTTGCTGGGATTGCAACGCGTAGGCGACATCCTCTCCGAGGGCGTTGCGCACCTTTTCCGCCTCGTGGCCTACCACACAGACAATGTTTTCGACTCCAACATCTTTGCAAGCATCTATGATATGCCTGGCCATAGCTTTGCCGCATATCTTATGAGCCGCCTTCGGCAGCGCGGATTTCATTCTTGTACTTTTGCCCGCAGCCATAATAACCGCCGCAAATTTATTCTCCACCGCTCGCTCCTTATTTGCATTAGCTGGACTATTATAACAGAATCATCAGAAACCGGGTCAGTGGGCTACGATGTCACCCTGCGCCCTAACTATAATCACCCTGCGCCCCATTTTTGGTCATCCTGCGCGAAGTCGCAGGATCACGTCACAACCCGATGTCATTTCGAGCGCAGCGAGAAATCTGCTTTTTCCGGAATCCGATATCCGCGGTTTGAAGTCCGATCGAACATTCTCAGGCTCCCTATGTTACGATACCATATCGTTATTTCTGGCTTTCGCTTCTTTCGCGTTTTCGCGTTTTCTCAATAATGCGAGAAATCTGCTTTTTTCTCTTTCCCTTCCCCTTCAGCAGGTATTTCACCATCACACGTACAAACAATCTTAAGTAGCTATCACAACAATACATTGCAAATACTATCCTGGCTATAGAGGACCCTATGAACATATCCGACATTCGCAACGAGATCGACAGCATCGACAAACAGCTTGTCGAGATGATCAACAGGCGTGCAGAGTGCGCCATTGAGATCGGCAAAAGAAAAACCAAGGATTCCAAGAGCATCTTCGCGCCGGAGCGGGAGGTTCAGGTGCTCAGTGGGGTATTGCGAAACAACAAAGGCCCTTTGGCTGATAAGGCTATAAGCGCGATATTCAGGGAGGTAATATCGGCGTGTCGTGCGCTCGAAAAACCGATATCCGTCGCTTATTTCGGCCCGGCTGGAAGCCACACGCACATGGCCAGCATCCTGAAGTTCGGGGATTCCACCGACTTTGCCGCCTGCAACACTATCCCCGACGTTTTCAACTCTGTCGAACGCAGGGATACCAACTACGGCGTCGTGCCTGTCGAGAACTCCACAGAAGGGGTGATAAACCACACGTTGGATATGTTTCTATTATCCGACCTGCGGATATGCGCCGAGATCAACGCTCCGATCTCGCACAATTTGTTGTCCAGCGGTGATGATATATCGCAAGTAAAGAGGGTCTACTCTATCGGAACAGCGATTGCGCAGTGTCGCAACTGGTTGGCAAGTCATCTGCCGGGGGTGGAGGTGTTGGAGGTATCAAGCACCTCCAAGGCTGCGAAAATGTGCGAGGGTTATCCGAGTTCCGCAGCTATCGCAAGCGCCCTGGCTGCTAAGGAGTATCATCTCAACGTGCTTGCCGATGGCATAGAGGACAACCCGCACAACAAGACCAGATTCCTGGTGGTGGGCTATTCCAAACCTCAACCCAGCGGCAAAGACAAGACTTCAGTGGTATATGCCGTGCCCCACAAGGCAGGCTCGCTTTACAACTCCCTGCGGGTCTTCGACAATCACGGCGTCAACCTGACGATGATCGAATCCCGCCCCACAAAACAGATGCCCTGGGAATACATATTCTTCGCAGACTGCCAGGGTCATGAGGCCGACGATAACCTGCAGGCAGCCTTAAAAGAACTCGATCAAATGGCGTTGTTTGTCAGGGTTCTGGGCAGTTATCCCGAGGCGGATTAGTATATATAATGTAGCCAGTTATGGTTGTCGGTTGTCGGTTGTCGGTTGACGGTTTTCGGTTGTCGGTTGTGGCAAATAGATAGGTGGCAATCTCCGAATTGCCACCTCAAAACCAGCATTCCCGTCATTTCGAGCACCCACCCCGTCATTTCGAACACCCACCCTGTCATTTCGAACGCAGTGAGAAATCTGCTTTTTCCGGAGTCCGATATCCGAGGTTCGAAGTCCGATTCGGCCGTTTCTCTTCAATCAATATCAAACCGCACGGCGGCCACATCCATCACTTCGCCTGCTATCTGTAAACCTATCAGGCAATCGAAATACTGCGTCTCCCCGGTCTCGGTTTTGGTCCACATAGAAGGGTCTGTGATCCTGATAACCGCCTCAATTGCCTCACCGGACAGCGGAATATCTTCAAATATCTCGACTTTCTCACGCACATCGCCCTGCGATACCACCACCGACGCCAACACGGGATGCTCTTCGTTTGAGTAATTAGTCACGTTAATGGTTATCCACACATTGGCTACGTTATCCACTACCTCAGGGTCGATTCGTATGCTTGATATTGAGACTTTGTCGTAAGATATCAACTTCCCCCCGGCAGGCTCCGAAGACGTTCTAATTATCAGCTCGTTTCTGCCCAGTCGCATCGCATCGCCGGCGCTGACGCGATTGCTCTTGCCCGGCAGTGTGGTTCCAAGCTCCTGTCCGTTTAATATAATTGCGGATCCGGCCGGCAGTTCATCAAGTTCCAAGAAAATCTTGCCTGCATAAAAGTCCTCGTCGATGTCGATGGTGCGTGCGAACTCTTGCGCCCCCCGGCTGCTTCTCTTCTCCCACGTATCTTCCAATAATTGCACTTTTTTCATTGTGTATTGACCTCAATAATGAGTATATCAGCTTCAATGATCCATATACAGCACGCAAGCTCTTTTCGCGCTCATATCGTGCTTATACCCGGCAAATTTGCTAGTTGACAGCCGCTGAGTTTGAGGTTACCCTGAGAATGTATGCCTGTCGCTGGGCGGGCTGCATGTATATTAGTATTAGTATGTCTACCCTGTTAAGGGGTCAAAAAGGGAGGCGCAATCTTGCTAAATCGAAGGAGAAACGGCGGACTGCTCGGTCTCATAGCAGCAGTCGCTTTGTTGTGGACGACGACCGCAACTGCCGATGAATTCCGTGCATTCTGGGTGGATGCCTGGGGCACGGGGATTCTGAACCAGACGCAGGTAAACACATTGCTCGGCGTTGCGGGCACCTCACAGGGCGGTCAGTTGCGCGATGCCAACTGCAACGCAGTAGTTGTTCAAGTAAGAAGAAACTGCGACGCCTGCTATCCGTCATCTATGGGCGAGCCGTATATGTCCGGCTTATCTCCCGCCACTTTCAACGCACTTCAAGCCGTCATCAATGCGGCACACGACACCACCGGCGGCAAGAAACGCATCGAAGTGCATGCGTGGATAGTAGCTTTCCGTACCAGCGGCGGAGCTGTCTATAGTCAGCACAGCAGCACGCCAACTGGCAGCCTTACAAACCTCGACAACTATTGGCCGTCGCGGGATACCGCAGGCGCAGAGGTTGGGGACAAGGCGTTTGACCCCGGTCATCCGCTGGCAGCACAGTATACTGTCGATGTGGCGATGGATTTGGTAACTAACTTCGATATAGACGGCATTCACTACGACTATATCAGGTTTACTGCCAATAACCAGGGCTATAACCCGACCAGCGTCGCTCGCTACAACGCACGTTACGGTCTGACAGGCCAGCCAACCTCCACAAACGAACAGTGGAAGCAGTGGCGCCGTGACCAGGTCAGCGCGGTTGTCCGCAAGGTCTACGCAAAAATCCAGTCCGTTAAACCGTGGGTCAAGCAGACCGGCGCGTTCGTTACCTGGAACCCTTCGCCGACCGCTTCGACTCGAGCGGCATTCCAGGCCACACGACCTTATTATGACGTCTACTGCGACTGGGATCAGTGGCTGCAAGACGGCACAATCGACGCTGCCGTCCCGATGACTTATTATAACAATGCATCGTTGCCAAATGACTATAAGAAGTGGATCAACTTTGAGAAGGATCGAAAAGGGAACCGGCACATGTATATCGGTCCCGGCATCTATCTCAACTCTTTAGATAACTCGCTTCTGCAGCTCGACATGACCAGAAGCGCATCACCCAGCGGCAACTACGCTCAGGGCTATTGCGGATATTCATACAGAGTGCCCTATATTAACGGCACCTGGGCTTCATCGTTCGGCACACGACTTAAAAACGAAGTCAACCCCACTTGGGCCGATGTTCCGGTAATGACGTGGAAGACCAATCCGACCAAGGGTCATATCAGCGGCACCGTTACCTATCACAGCAATGGCAAATGGGCGGACGGAGCCTCTGTCCAGATAGTCGGGCCTGTCAACAAAACACAGGAATGCGACGGAACCGGCTTCTATGCGTTTATCGACGTGCCGCCGGGAACCTACACGGTTATCGCAACCCAGGCCGGATATCCGGACGCCATCAAAACCGTAAACGTAGCTATCGGCGCGGTTACAGGCAATATGTACGTGACGGACCTCCAGCTTGGCGGCGTCGTACCTCCGACCATCACCGGAGTTGGCGCCAACAACATAACGGGCACATCCGCCACCATCAACTGGACAACAAGCCAGCCGGCGACCTCGCAGGTGCAGTATGGCCCTACCACAAGCTACGGCTCATCGACTCCGGTTGACAGCAGTCTGGTTACGACTCACAGCCAGAATCTGACAGGCCTTACCCCTGGCGTGACCTATCACTACCGGGTGCTTTCGTCCAATACAAATGGCTCTTCAACGTCTCAGGACTTCACATTTACCACACTTGCACCACCTGCGATCACCAATGTGACCGCGACGAATATAACCGCAAACTCGGCTAAGATCACCTGGACAACAAACCAGCCGGCCTCGTCCCAGGTTCAGTATGGCACGACCACCAGCTATGGCTCGACGACTCCTCTGGATTCGACTCTGGTCACGGCTCATACGGTGAACCTTACCGGTTTGCAATCGGGCACGACTTATCATTATAAAGTAACCTCCGCCAATACCAACGGCTCGACCTCATCGGCGGACTTTACGTTTATGACCAATGGCTCGATAGTTATCAGCAACGTCCAGACGACGAACATACTGGCGACATCGGCTACTGTGACGTGGACTACCAACGAGGCATGTACTTCTCAGGTCGAATACGGGACCACTACCGGCTACGGCTCGACGACTGCGTTGGATTCCAGCAAAGTGACCTCGCACTCGGTCAATATTACGGCTCTGACACCGGGCACGTTGTATCACTTCCGGGTGAAGTCCGAAAACACGGGCGGCCTATCGATATCCAACGATTATACGTTTACGACAAACAGCCTGCCGGTGATCTCAAACGTCTCGGTAAGCGATCTGACCAATACGGCGGCCACTGTCAAGTGGCTTACCAATCAACCTGCTTCTACACAGGTCGAATATGGCACAACCACCAGCTACGGATCATCGACCACGCTGGACCCTGCCAATGTGACATCGCACTCGGCATCGCTGAGTGGTCTTACTGCCAATACGCTGTATCACTATCGGGTCAAATCCGGTAATGCCAATGGCGATGCTGTCTCGGCAGACTACACGTTTACAACGCTTGGTAAGCCGATCATTAGCAATGTCCAGGCGACTACGACTTCGACCACTGCGACCATAACCTGGACGACGAATCATCCGTCGGACAGCACGGTCAAATATGGTCTGACGACTGCGTATGGCAGTCAGGGCATCAGCCCGACCTACGTTACCAGCCATACGATCACACTGACCAGCCTCACGGCGCAGAAGACGTATCATTATCAGTGCGTCTCCGTAAATGCTTATGGCACGGCGACCTCTGCTGATTATACGTTCACCACGCAGACCCCTGTCAGCGAATACGTCATCGACAACCTCGATCCGGAGTGGGCTAATACTGGCAGCGGGGCATGGAGCGCAGGCAGCGTGGCCGCTGTACCGAAGATCGGCGCAGACTACCTGTACTACAAGGGCGAGGAGACCGCAACTCGCAAGTGCACCTGGACTCCCAACCTGGTCGATTCCGGCCTTTACGATGTCTATGCGTTCTATCAGAAAGGCACAAACCGCAACCCGGATGTGACCTATACCCTGCACTATCACGGTGGGCAGATCGATAGTCCGCAGAATCAGAAGGCCGAAGTTGCCAATCAGGGCGACTGGTTCCTTATCGCGGCAAACAAGCCGTTCCTTGCAGGCACGGCAGGTTATCTCGAACTGACCAATGCGTCCAGCGACGCAGCCTTTGTCAGCGCGGACGCAGCGAGATGGGTCTATAAAGGCCCTCTTGATCTGATACCGCCGACCGTGGCAATCAGCGCGCCGTCCGTTTCCATAACCAACGGTGGGCCAGTTACGTTCACGGTCACATACTCTGATGATGTCGGAGTTGACGAGATCACGCTTAAGGCAAGCGATATAACCGCTGTAAACACCGGCACCGCGCGCGGCACGATCACAGTTTCAGGCGCCGACAACAGCACGCGCACCGTTACCATTTCGAACATAAAGGGTAACGGCACGCTGGCAATATCGATCGCCGCCGGAACAGCATCCGACGCTGTCGGCAATCTCGCTGCTGCGGCCGGGCCGAGCGCAAGCTTCGTGGTGGATAACAATCCTCCGCTTGTATATATCAGCGCTCCTTCCGCGCCGATGACCTCCGCAGGGCCGATCACATATACGATCACCTATGACGGGGCCAGCAGTATCTCACTTGACGCCGAGAGCGTATACCTCGACAGGTCGGGCAGTGCAGATGCCACTGTGACGGTTTCGGGCACAGGCTCTACCGTTCGCACGGTTACGCTGTCTAACATCATCGGGGATGGAACGCTGGGTATATCGCTGGCGGCTGCTACTGCTGTAGACGCGGCGGGTAATCCCACTGCGGCAATCGGTCCGAGCGCCACGTTCGTGGTAGACAACACCGTTCCGGAAATGCTGAGCGTTACGGATGAGAAATACACCACATCGACCACGAGCCTCAAGGGTTGGTGGGAAGCTGTGGACACCGGATCCGACATCGCTCGATATGAGTATGCTATCGGCACAACCGCTGGTGGCGCCCAGGTTAAGGGCTGGACGGACGCCGGTGCTGCCACGACCGCTACAATCACCGGGCTTAGCCTGAACTTGACTGACACCTACTACATCTCGGTTCGAGCGATTGACGCGGCTGGATTGATCTCCGATGTTATGACCTCTGCGGGCGTAAGAGTCGCAACGCAGGTCGCAAGCATTCAGGAGGCTAAGGGCCTGGCTGACGGAACGGTCGTCGCTCTGCCGTCGCTGCCTGTAAGCGCGAAGTTTGCGGATATGTTCTACATCTCCCAGCCGGACAGAATAGCCGGTATTCGCGTTGAAAGCGCCGACGAAGTAGAGGCTGGACAAAGCGTTGTGGTGCTCGGAGTAATAGGCATCGCAAGCACCGGCGAGCGGGCGATACTTGATGCGATCGTTGCTGACAGTGTTGCCGGTGATGCTGTTAAGCCGTTGTTGATGGTCGGTAAGTCGATCGGCGGGGTTGCGTTCAACGCGCTGACCCTGGGTGTTATTGGCGGAGCCGGCCCGAATAATATCGGCGTATTCGTGAGAATCGCCGGCCGTTTGACCAACGTAAATCCTGATGGGTTTACTCTTGATGACGGCAGCAAGGTTGTTGACAGCAGCGGAATCGCTGGAGTCAAAGTCTGGACAGGCAGCAGCGCCGGAGGCGCAACGAATGTGATCGTCACCGGGGTTGTTTCCTGCGAGACAGTGGATGGCAAGATATACCCTGTCATCCTGGCAACTGATGTTATAAACTTATAACATCTTCGTTTCCAAACAAAACGGGCGGCGCGAACCACTACGCTGCCCGTTTTTTGTTACCGATAATCGAGTGTGAGTGGAAAAACAAAAGCGCCGGGCATACCGTTATCCTGCGTGAAGTCGCGGGATCTATAAGGGGTGGCGATCTCCGAATCGCTACCCCACAACCCGTCATATCAAGCGATGACTTGATACAGTAAGGAGGCTGGAGTGTTTAAGGGAAGAAGGTTAGTTACTTCGGTTGCAGGCAGCCGAAATCGAGCCCGCAGGGCTCTGATCGTGATGCTATTGGTTGTCGCGGTGCAATGTACGCTGATTGGCTCCATTGCAGCCGATGAGCTTCGAGGCATGTGGATTGATGGTTGGCATGCCGGCTATTTGAACCAAAGCCAGGTCGATAAGCTGCTCGGCGTTGTCGGCAGCTCCACCAACAAGGGTGACATCCGCAACGCGAACCTCAATGCGGTCTTTGTCGAGGTGCGCAGGCATGCGGATGTTTGTTATCCATCGGGCCTTGGTGAACCTTACTTCCAATGGGCGCTTACTCCGGCCAATTTCAACGCACTGCAAGCGATCATCAACGCCGCCCACGACACCACCGGCGGCAAGAAACGCATCGAAGTCCACTGCTGGGTGGTTGCGTTCAATACGGGTGGCAACGAGGTCTACGATGCGCACAGCAGTGCATCGAACCCGGACAATTATTGGCCTACCCGCAACAATTCGGGCGCAGAAAACGAATACAAGTCATTTGACCCCGGCCATCCAAAAGCGGCAGACTACACAGTCAACGTCGCGATGGATTTGGTCAACAATTTCGATATCGACGGGATTCACTGGGACTATATCCGATTTGTCAACGCTACTGAAGGCTACAACCCGACCAGCGTGGCGCGCTACAACGCCCGCTACGGCACATCCGGCCAGCCATCCTACACAAACACCAATTTCCAACAGTGGCGCAGGGATCAAGTCACCTCCGTGGTCAGAAAAACCTACGCCAGGATGCTGGCGGTAAAGCCCGGCATAAAACACTCCTGCTCAGTAATTACCAGTGTGCCATCCCCGACCACATCGACGAGGGCGGCGTTCCAGACCACGCCTCCTTATAAGACATATTATTCAGACTGGGACTCATGGCTCGAAGAGGGCATTGTCGATATGATCGTCCCAATGGATTATTTCGATCAGAGCACCTATGCCAGTGACTACACAAAATGGATCAACTATCAAAAGGATCGTAAACAGGGCCGCCACATGGTTATCGGCCCAGGCACTTATCTGAACACAAAGACGAACGCTATTAACCAGCTTCTGGCCACACGCACCGCTTCCCCGGCCGGCAACTACGCCGATGGCTTTTGCGGCTACTGCTACTACGAACCTTATGCCGGGGGCACGTGGGCTGACTTTTCTTCGACTCTTGTCTCCCAGGTGACGCCTACCGCCGCCAATATTCCGTCTATGCCGTGGAAAATATCTCCCACAAAGGGCCACATCAGCGGCAGCGTCACTATCGGCGCCACAGGAGCATGGTGTGACGGAGCTTATGGGGCGACGGTTTCGATCTCCGGCCCCGCCAGCAAATCGATGCGCTGCGATGGCACCGGGTTCTATGCGTTTATTGATCTGACCCCGGGCACATACACCGTCACAGCCAGCGTGCCCGGCTACGCCGACGTCGTTAAAACCGTAAAAGTGCAGATCGGCAGCGTCACCGGAAATATGTATGTCACCGATTTTGCCGTCGGAGCCCTGCCTCCGCCCGCCATCAGCAACGTCCAGGCTTCTACTCCAACAAACAGCTCTGTTACCATCACCTGGACCACAGATCAGGCTTCGACTACTCAGATCGACTACGGCACAACATCGGGCTATGGATCGTCGACGACGCTCAATTCCAGCCTGGTCACGTCGCATTCGCAGACAATTACAGGCCTTAGCCCACTGACTCTGTATCATTTCCGAGTCAGATCGACCAACTCAAATGGCACCAGAAACTCCGGTGATTATACATTCACCACCAACGGGCCGCCTGCAATTTCAAGCATCCAGGCGATCAATATCGGCGCCACTTCGGCCACCATCACCTGGACCACAAACGCAGACTCAGACAGCGCCGTGAACTACGGCCTTACCACCGGCTACGGCGGTGTTGCCTCAAATGCTTCTATGGTCAAGAATCACAGTGTCGCTCTCAGCGGACTGGCCGCAAACAAAGAATATCACTTCAAGTGTTCATCTTCGAACGCTTATGGCAACGCTTCCTCGACTGATTATACATTTACTACTACGCCAACAGTCACCGAACTTGTGGTGGACAATACGGATCCAGGTTGGACGAACACATCGCCTGGCACTAATCAGTGGTCGGTTGGCACATCGGCAATTCCTATGGTCGGCAGCAACTATCTCTGGGCGTCGGGCGAGGCGTCGACGTCTGAGACGTCATCTACCCGAAAGTGTCGATGGACCCCGAACCTTCCGGCGTCTGGCTACTACGACGTCTACGCGTTCTATCAGACCGGCACCAACCGAACGAGCACGGCGCGTTATGTGATCTATCACTACGGTGGACAGACGCCTTCCACACAGAATCAGAATGGCGGATCGGGCGGGGCGTATTATCTTCTCGCTTCCGATGTGCCGTTTGAGGCGGGGACGTCGGGTTATGTTGAGCTTTCGACTGTCAACGCAGGTTCGGGTGTTGTGGTCAGCGCGGATGCGGCGAAATGGGTCTACAAAGGGCCGCTCGATTTGACGCCGCCGGAGATTTCCATAAGCGCACCGTCGACCTCGCTCACACGGAGCGGGCCGGTTAGCTACACCATCACATACGACGGCGCAGACAATGTGACCCTGATCGCCGCTAATGTGGCTCTAAACAAGACAGGCACAGCCAACGGCACAGTCAGCGTCAGCGGCTCAGGCAATACCACGCGCACGGTCACAATAAACAATATCACCGGCACGGGCACGCTGGGCATTTCCATCGCAGCCGGCACTGCAAGCGACAATGCGGCAAACTTCGCCCCTGCGGCAGGCCCAGCCACGACCTTTACAGTCGATAACACGCCTCCGGTCATAACGATAGGCAATCCGTCTGCCGCTACGACAAGCTCCGAGCCGATTACTTATACAGTTACTTACACGGGGGCCGACTTAGTCAGCCTTACTGCGTCCAATATCACTTTGAACAAGACTGGTACGGCAAACGGCGCCATCGGCGTCAGTGGCACAGACAACACCTCCCGCACTGTGACGATCAGCAACATCACAGGCGACGGCACGTTGGGCATTACTATAGCCGCTGGAACCGCCAGCGATGCGGCCGGCAACACCGCTCCATCCGCTGGGCCAAGCAATACAGTGATAGTGGACAACAGCCCTCTAGGCATTGCAATCGGCGCTCCGTCGGCTGCTTTAACGAATACGGGGCCTGTGAGCTACACGGTAACATACTCAGGAGTATCGTCAATTTCTCTGCAGAGTTCTGATGTGACTCTAAATAGAACAGGCACGGCTAACGGAACTGTCTCAGTCACTGGCTCCGGCAACACGACTCGCACTGTGACGATCAGCAATATTACCGGAGACGGTACCATCGGCATATCCATAGCAGCCGGCACTGCCACTGGCAGCGGCGGGGGCAGCGCACCAGCCTGCGGGCCGAGTGCTACATTTAATGTGGATAATACCCCGCCGGTCGTCGTTATCGGCGCACCTTCCGCCACGCCGACGACCGCCGGGCCGGTGAATTACCTGCTCGTTTATGGCTCCGCAACTTCGGTGACGCTAACGAGCTCTGACATAACGTTGAATAAAACCGGCACAGCCGACGGCACTGTGTCCATCAGCGGCTCCGGCAACACTATGCGGACAGTGACTATTTCCAACATCACAGGCGACGGCACGCTCAGCATATCGGTCGCAGCAGGCACAGCCAGGGATAATGCCGGCAATCAGACGGCCGCGTGCGGGCCGAGTGCGGTGATTGTGGTCGACAACTCTGCGCCTGTTATGAACGGCGTGACCAGCCAGCGTTACAGCACCTCGACCACGAGCTTGTTGGCAGGATGGAGCGGAACCGATGGCGGGACCGGCATTGTTCGATACGAATACGCAGTAGGCACATCGGCGGGCGCCGTTAACATAAAAGGCTGGACCAGCGCGGCAACTGCGACTTCTCTGACCATAACCGGCCTGACTCTTGCATACAATGGCGTATACTACATCTCTGCACGAGCTGTCGACGGAATGGGCAATACATCCTCGGTTATGACATCTCCTCCAACAAGAATCGCCAGACCTGTAACCAGCATCCAGCAGGCTAAATCGTATGCGGATAATCAGGCAATCGCTCTTCCTGCAAGAACGATTACCGCCAGGTTCGCCGATTGCTTCTATGTCGCAGAGCCGAACAGAATAGCGGCAATCCGCATCCAGGGGTTTACCACGGCTGTTGTCGGCCAAAAGGTAACGGTTATGGGTGTGCTCGGTCTGTTTGGCGGCTGTGAGCGTGCGATACTAAATCCGGAAGTCACCAACCCGACCTCTGGGGCGCTGATTCAGCCGCTGTTTATGACCACCGGCGTCGCCGGCGGAGGCGCGTTCAACTCATCCACCCCAGGCATATCCGGCGGCAGCGGAGTCCATAACGTCGGTGTGTATGTGAGAATGGCGGGTAAGGTCGGAAACCTGCTTTCAGGCGGTTTTGACCTCGTCGACGGCAGTTCCATCTCCGATAGCGCAGGCAACGCAGGGATTAAGGTAGTTAGCTCCAACCGCCCTGCTGTCGGCGCCCAGACCATCGTGACCGGGGTGGTGTCCTGCGAGAAAGTCAACGGCGTAACATACCCGGTGCTTCTGGCCACTAATATCATCTCGCTCTAATTTGAGCGATATTTATTTGCAAGGGCGGTGTCAAAGCCGCCCTTATTATTCCACCGTCCGTCATTTCGAGCGAAGCGAGAAATCTGCTTTTCCGGTGGCCACCGAGCATTTATTCGGGACTTTCGTCGACGCAACTGATATCTCATGCGCAGTCAACCCTGCTCTTTTGGCCATCCTGACTCGTGTGCCGCTTGCCTGGGAGCTGAAACTCACCTTGTCCATCAGGCAACGTATCAGCATTATTCCAAATCCTCCATCCCGGCTCAGGTCCAGCTCGTGGGTCTGTTGTCTGGATGGTACTGTGAATCCGCTGCCCTTGTCTATGATTTCGATGATCAGGTCCCCGGCTTTATATGTGCACTTAACGCGAATGGGGTGGCTGCACTCGGGCTGTCCGCAATACGCATGTCTAACCACATTGGAAGCTGCTTCTGAGGCGGCGATTTCTACTTCTTCGATGGCTTGAGGGGGCATGTCGATCAAACCGGCAAACTCGGCAATCGTGCGCCGAATTGTCCGGATGTATTCGGGCTTGCACGGCACCCTTATTTCAATGGCATCTCCGCCTCCGCCACATCCGGGGCTTTCCATTTTTCTGTCCACCCTTTGCTCTGAGTTATGTCCAGATGCAGTCAATTACCAATTTTGGTGTACCCTTATGTTCGTGCGCCAAAACATAGTCCTGCTTGCACAGCACACAAATTGAACGTGCCTTGTCTCATTGCGAGCTTGGGTTCATTATATGTGCGCTGGTTGTCCTGTCGGCAAGGTTATAGGCCGGTATTTTCGTCTGACAAAAACAAATCAATGTTTTTCGTAAAATGTGTAAATTAACCCTTGACTTGGGTAAAGGGCATTTGGTATGATATTTCTCGTGCCCAGGGATGGGCCTCCTCGTAAGGCGGCCCCGAAGTGCAGTTCGGTTAATCCGAAAAAGTCTTCCAAAAAAAGGTTGACATTCGACGCAAAGCTGTGGTATAATTAATTTTGCGTCTGGGATAAAATGAACTCTCCTGGCGCAGTATGTTCTTTGAAAACTGTATAGTGTGAGCGTGCAAATGAGTTTCAGCAAAATTATG
>CAZBSI010000001.1:0-686901 GCA_964494345.1 uncultured bacterium | reverse complement strand
TGGTGGAGGTGCCGGGACTTGAACCCGGGTCCAAGAGAAGGCAAACCAGAGCGTCTACGAGCATATCCTGCACTTTAATCTCGGGCGTCAGTCTCCTGCAGGCGGGATACATCGGCCCCAGTCCGTAAGGGTGTCCTCGACAACTGCCGGACTTGGTTTGTCGAGCAAGTCGGTTCTAGTTACACTCGGGTCCGTTCACACCGACTCAGAACGGGCGAATGCGCTGCTCTTAGGCAGCGAGTGCGTAATTGTTATTCGCGTTTATGTTTTGGACGGCTTTTTACGAGGCCAACCGACCAACCTCGGCTCGCAACTCAGGCCAACCACTCCCCTGTCAACACCAATCACCCCCACATTTTAAGACGCAATTTCGAGGAACTGTGGCAATTTTATTATACCCGGTATTGACTCGCTATTCAAGCTCAAAAAATTCAAGCGAGCCCTACTACTGTGGCCCATTTTTATTGACCTCACTGCGCATCGGCTGATAAAATAAAAATATCAAACAGCGATACACCCAAGCGGCCGGGTCTCGTATGTGAGCGCCGGCCGTTTTTGCCGTTTAATTGGCAACCATTTATGAATTATATGCAACAAACAATCCAACAACCTCAAATATCCACCGGTTTGCGTCAGGACATGCGAAATGTGGCGATAATCGCTCACGTAGACCACGGTAAAACCACTCTGGTCGACGCCATACTTCGCCAGAGCGGGGCGTTTCGAGCCAACCAGCAAATCGCCGAGCGAGTTATGGATTCCGGCGACCTGGAACGCGAAAAAGGGATCACCATCCTCTCTAAAGTCACCGCAGTCCACTATAACGGCGTCAAGATAAATATAGTCGACACTCCCGGCCACTCCGATTTCGGCGGAGAAGTCGAGCGCGTGCTGCGGTCGGTCGACGGAGTCCTTCTGCTGGTCGACGCCTGCGAGGGCCCAATGCCGCAGACGAGATTCGTGCTGAAAAAGGCCCTCGAACTACGCTTGAAGCCGATTGTAGTCGTAAACAAAATCGACCGCCCCGGCGCCAGGCCAAAAGAAGTGCAGGATGAGGTTCTGGATTTGTTAATCGAACTTGGCTGCGATGAGGATCAACTCGATTTCCCCTGCCTGTACGCCTCTGCCGCCGAGGGCTACGCCACCGCAGATCCGCTTGCCAGAGGAGCCGACATCGACCCGCTGTTTCAGATGATATTGAATCACGTCCCGCCGCCTGCTGCGGAGTTGGACAAACCCTTCCAGCTTCAGGTAACGAGCCTCGACTACGACGACCATCTAGGCAGGTTATCCGGCGGCAAAATACTGCGAGGCACGGTATATCGCTCCCAGAAACTGGCGATTATTCGTCGAAATGGCTCCACAGAGACATTTGAAGTCAACAAGCTCTTCGTTTATGAAGGACTCAGACGGGTTGAGGTCGAGGAAGCCTCCGCGGGCGATATTATCCTGCTTGCCGGATGCAATGAGGCCGATATCGGGGAGACCATCGCCGACGCCGATGCACCGGAGGCGATGGAGCCGATCCAAATCGACGAACCAACCGTCTCGATGGATTTCATTGTAAACAACGGGCCGTGGGCCGGCAAAAGCGGCAAGCTCGTCACTATGCGCAATATCTCGGCGAGGCTCAATCGCGAGATCAAGACTAATATCAGCCTGAGAGTCGAGCCGACCGACAGCCCGGACTCGCTCAATGTATCCGGCCGAGGCGAATTGCAACTCGCGATTCTGCTGGAGACGATGCGCCGTGAGGGCTACGAAGTATGCGTCAGCAAACCCAAGGCCATCACAAAGACCATTGACCACGTCCTCTGTGAACCGATTGAAGAGGTTACCATAGACATCTCAGACAGCAGCGTCGGCGCGGTCATTCAGGAATTAGCGACGCGAAAAGGGGATATGGTATCAATAGACAAGGACGAGGCCGGGATGAACCGCCTGATATTCCACGTCCCGACTCGTGGGTTGATCGGGTTCAGGACCGAGTTTCTCACGATCACGATGGGGCTTGGGATGATGTCGAGAATATTTCTAGAATACGGCCCACATCGCGGGGAGATCAGCGCTCGTTCCAGGGGCAGCCTCGTCGCAAAGGAGACCGGCCGAGCCACAGCCTACGCCATCGCCCCTCTCCAGGAACGTTCCACCCTGTTCGTGACGCCGGGTGAGGAGGTCTACGAAGGACAGATAATAGGTGAAAACGCCCGCTCAGATGACATGGTCGTCAACATCTGCAAGGCCAAGAAGCAGACCAATATGCGCGCATCTACTGAGGACGCAACAGTTCTGATAACCCCGCCCAGGCATTTCACTCTGGAGCAAGCGCTGTCTTTTCTGGGTGATGACGAGCTGCTGGAGGTCACACCTGACGCGCTGCGATTCCGCAAGAGAATCCTGTCCGGTTTGGATCGGCGGCTTGATGAGAGGCGTTCCAAATAGGGTCACACGCCCACGCTTCTAACAAAACTCCGCTGCCCGGCGCTGCGTAGTCGCTCCTTAAACGGCTTGATGTCGGTGGCGCTGTCAGTGCGATAGTGCGCGCTCAATGGCCTGACGTTACTGGCGATTATCGAGAAGCTGTTGCCGTTTTTCTGCGCTTTTCCCTCGATTATCAACGCCGGATTATTAAATATCACCGGGCCGCACTTCTCATAGACCTTCGGAAATATAACACAATCCGCAAGGCCGGTTTCGTCTTCAAGGGTGATAAACACCACCACTGTGCCGGATCTGGTCGGCGGCCGCATACATACCACCACCACTCCCGCCACATTCACAAATGCGCCATCCTCCACCTCCCGCACTTTCCTGTTTTGCACTACTCTCGCCTTTTTTAGCTTATTTCTATAAAAGACCATCGGATGACAGATCGTAGACAGCCCCAATATCTCATAATCCATCCGCACACGCTCGTGCGGGGTCAGTTTTGGGCCATCCGGAAGATGTGCCAGCCTCGCATCCAGGTCGCTTGTGTTGAGGCCATCGAACAGTTGCGACGACGTCGTCCCCTCTGCTTTAGACTTGCGAATAACATCGCCGATCTCGCCCACAAGCCACATCAGCTTGCCGGTTGGAATCCCAAACGAATCAAACGCCCCGCAGTTGATCAGGTTCTCTATAGTCGGCCGGTCGCATTTTGTCCGCAGGCAGAAGTCGGCAAATGAAGAAAACGGTCGAATATCGCGGGCCTTAATTATAGACTCCACCTCCGCCTCACTTATATTTTTAACGTGATTTAGCCCTATGCGTATGGCCCTCACCGTTCGGTCTTTTTCGATAATCACAAGCGGGACATCCCTCGCCTCGCTCAGGTTCACATCCACCTCAAGCAGTTCAATTCCCAGTCTGCGGGCCTCTTCTACTATCACATTTGCCGGATAAAACCCCATCGGCTCATTATTTAATATGCCCGCAAAGAACTCGGCGGGATAGTGGGCTTTGAGATAAGCAGTCTGAAATGCGATCTTGGCAAATGAGGCAGCGTGCGCCTTGCAGAATCCGTAGGCCGCGAATGCGCGCAGTTTGGAGAACACATCCTCGGCGATCTGCGAATCCACCCCTTTCTTTTGAGCGCCCTCGATGAACGACTCTTTTATCTTCTCCATCTCCTCCTGGCTGCGGTCGGTGGTCATCGCACGTCTCAGCGAGTCAGACTGGCCATAACTGAACCCCGCCAGCGCGTGCGACACCGATATCACCTGTTCCTGATAAAGAATCACCCCATAGGTCTCTTTGAGGACCGATTCAAGGCTGGGGTGGGGGTAAGTCACCTCTTCTTCCCCGTGACGGCGCGCGATGAATGGGTTTATCATATCCGCCTGCATAGGGCCGGGGCGAAAGAGTGATATCTGCGCGATCACATCTTCGAATACCCTCGGCTGCAACTTGCCCAGCAGCCCTCTCATCCCAGGCGACTCCACCTGGAAACACCCCACCGTGTCACAGCTTCGCAGCATCTCATATGTCGGCTCATCGTCGAACGGTATATTGTCTATATCAAGCTCGACGCCGTAGTTTTTCTTTATCGCAGGCAGCGAATCCTCAATTGCTGACAGATTGCGCAGGCCGAGTATATCCATCTTAACCAGGCCGAGCATTTCGATGTCATCTTTATCAAACTGGCTGACAATCACCCCTTTCGTAGCCCATTCCAGCGGCACCAGGTCGGTCAGAGGCCCTTTGCTTATCACAACCCCGCACAAATGCACGCTCAGATGCCGCGGGAAGTCGTCGACTTTTTCGCAGATATCTATGAGAGTCTCCATCCGTGCTATCGGCAAATTGGAATTACGCAGTTCAGGATATTTTTCTATGGCCTCTCGAATGCGCCTCCCGCCGATGTGGGGTAGGGCGGAGGCCAGCCGGGAGATATCGTCATTGGCAAACCCCATCGCCTTGCCCAGATCGCGTATGGCCGACCGCGCCTTCAGACAACTTACCGTGCAGACCATCGCGACCTTATCTTCCGTAGATGTATCGACGCTCAAATTATCCCCGAACGTGGTGCCGTAACGATTATATATATACTCAATCACCTCATCGCGTCGTGCCGCGTCGAAGTCTATATCGATATCCGGCATCCCTCTTCGCTCAGGATTAAGAAACCGCTCAAACAGCAGATTATGCTCAATCGGGTCCGCTATCGTGATTCCAAGGCAATAGGCCACCAGCGAATCCGCCGCCGACCCTCTGCCGGAGCACCTGATTCCATTGGATTTCGCATACTGCACGATATCCCACACCACCAGAAAATACTCCGGGAACCCGAGGTCATTTATTACCTTTAGCTCGTGATTAAGCCGCTCCAATACGCCGGGAGTAATCGGTTGATACAACTTCTCCAGCGCATCGAAACACAGCTTGCAGAGATAACTATATGCGGTCTCCCCTTCCGGCAGCGGATAATCAGGGAACCGAAAAGCGCCCAACCCCAAATCGAGGTCACACTGCTGTGCCACCCACTCGGCATTTTTTAACGCATGTGGATACCGCCGAAACAGGTTAGCCATAGCCTTAGGAGTCTTTAGATAATATTCGCTGTTACGCTTACGCAGCGGGTGCGAGTCGTCAAGGGTAGTCAGGGTCTGCACGCACACCAGCACGTCCTGAACCTTAAAATCCTCCTTCTCTGCATAATGGACGTTATTGGTTGCGACGATTTTCAGGCCCAGTTCAGATGCGAGTTCGGCTAACTGAGAGTTCAGCAGCGAGGTGCCGGGGAGCATATTATTCTGCATCTCGATTAAAAACCTACCGCGCCCGAATATCTCCATCCACCTCAAAGCGGCAGCCTTCGCCTCATCAATTTTGCCGCAGGCGACCAGCGACGGTACCTCCCCTTTAGGGCATCCGGAGAGACAGAAAAGGTCGCTTGAGTGCTGCTTAATCACATCAATACTGGCCGCAGCCTCGCCTTTTGGGTGCGAGAGTTGGGCGCGGGTTACGATTTTACATAAATTCGAGTATCCATTGAGATTTTTTGCGAGCAGCACGATGTGATAAATGCCATTTTCCGCCTCCACATCCGTCTCAACCCCAACAATCGGCTTAATCCCCACCTTCTTCGCATATTCATAGAACCTCACCGCGCCGTAAAGTCCGTTGTGGTCTGTAATCGCAAGGGACTTGCAGCCGACTGTCTTCGCTCGGTCCACCAGCGCCTGCACGCTGCTGCCGCCGTCCAGGAAACTGAAATTAGAATGGACGTGTAGGTGTGTAAATGCCATTTCAATCTCTTATATTGCTCAACTGCCACGCCGATCTGGCATGGTCGAAACATAGTTCATAAATGCCGCCGTGTTCTGTCATCACGCGAAAGAACGTCCGCTCAGCGCCGTCGTCCCACCACGCGCCGACAAGCCTCCAGCACTCCTGCACCTCTTTCACGCGCCGCATTCTGCCCTGCCACTCAAATGCGACCGGTGCGTGTTTGTTATTAAGTATTACCTGTATATCCCGCTGCATATTTAAGTAGACCGCAACCCTCCGGCGAAGAACACCGCGCCCTCGCCGAACCTGTCCACCAGCGTTTCAATCACTCGATTCAACCGATTCCCACGCTCATTTTCCCCTATCAGGCTAAGTTGAAAGCCTTCCCCTGCGGTAAGCTCCGACAGCTCGACTCTCAGTTTAGACACCTCTATACCGGGCTTCATTATCGACTTCAGCAGCTTATTTAGCGCCTGCGTTATGGTGTAGGTGGAGCAGGTCGGGGTTTTGAACTTGAAATAGGCCGGCTGTCCTTCCAAATCCAACATAATCTCACCGGCAAGAATGTTTTTCTCCCGCAGTCTGCCTACAAGATCAGCGCTTAGGGGTTTGATATACGCCTCCACTTCAGCGGGTTCCTCAAGAGAATAAGGGAACGTATGTTCGGTTGTAATAACCTCAGCGGGATACCCCGCAGCGACCGGGCTGAAATCGATTCCTGCAGCCTGTTTGTGTATCACGCTGCCGATTGGCCCAAACTGCCTCACCAGCACAGGCTCTCCAATCCGGGCAAGCTCCCCGATTTTCGTCACCCCAAGCTCGTCTAATCGCCTGGCCAACTTATTTGTAACAACATCCAGAGCCGAAACAGGCAGCGCATCGAGAAATGCGGCCTCGCCACCCGGCCTTACCCTGATAAACCACTTCCCCCTGCCCGAAGCGATCTTTGCCAGCAGCTTATTAGGCGCACATCCAATCAAAAGCGGCATATCCAGCCGTGCCGAGACCTCCGATATAATCCTTGCGCAAATCTGCGACGGTTCCCCGAACAATGCCTCACTTGCGGTGACATCCATATAGGCGCTGCCGAGGCCATCCGGTTCAAGAAGTGGAGTGAACTGTGCAAGTATGTCTAAGAATTCACCAAATACCAGTCTATATGCAGTGTAATCAGACCGGAATTGAATCACCTCAGGACACATCCTCTGGGCCTGCCGCACGCTGTCACCCTCGTTTATGCCGAGTTTTCTGGCTTCTTTGGAGGCAGATGTGACGATTCCGCTGATATTTCCCTTAGGCTCAGTGACTATAACCGGCTTGCCGCGTAAGTTAGGCCGCCGTCGTTGCTCGACGGTGGCAAAAAACGCATCCAGCCTGATATGAAGTATATGTCTGTTCAACTATAAGCCTCAATACTATACTAATACACTGCGAAACCATTCGGTAGAGCAGGCTTTGCACTATTGGGATTATAGGCACCGAACAAACGTTTGTCAACGGCTTTGGCATACAAATGTATACTAATTTTTCTAGAACGGCAATTCGCCCATCGCCGCCCCGGACGCCTCTTCCGAGGGCAGAGACACCCCCAGCATCTTCGCGCACAGCTTAGCGCTTTTTACAGCTTTGGCTTTATAGTGGGTGTTGAAAAAGACGTAGGTCTTAGAGGCTTGCGAGTCGATGTTGGCTATCCGGGGCATCCACTCGCTCAATTCATCTTCCGTATACAGATAATCGTATCTCTCATAGGCGTGGTCGTGTTTCCACCATTTTCCCGCATTGCGACCGTGGAATCGCACGTATCCAATCGGCGATGTCACCGCAGCAACCGGCGGCATCAGGCCCTTCAAATGCGGCTCATCGACCGCGCAGAACCCCAACCCTAGTTCCCTTAACAGCTCAAACGCCTCCTCGTTTATCCATTCCGCATTGCGAAACTCGACCACCGTCGGCAACTCTTCGATCATATCCTTGAAGCCCCTCAGCTTCGCCGCATTATCGACAGTGCATTTGAAGCTCCACGGAAATTGTGCAAGCACGCAGCCAAACTTGCCGGCGTCTATAAGCGGCTGAATTGATCCTTTGAATATGTCGAAAGTCTTACTATCCAATCCTTCGGCGTGGGTCATGTCCTTATGCGCCTTCACCACGAACTCGAAGTTATCCGGAACCTTTCGCGCCATCCCTGCAAACGAGGCGGCTCCCGGTATGGTGTAGTAGCTGGCGTTGATCTCAATCGCGGCAAACGAGCGCGCATAATAGGCCAGCATATCGGCCTTTTTAATGTTTTCAGGGTAGAAAACGCCCTTCCAATCCTCGTAACTAAACCCCGATGTCCCGATGAGAATCACAGCTCTCCTCCGCCTGGCTTATTCTACCCCCGCTCCCCACAAACCCCAAATCGCCACTCCAATATCCCGAAATTCCGCCCTTTTCAGGTTTTAATGCTCTGCTATTAGGGTAACGCATTCCAGACTGCCTTATATTATTAAAATTATGGCAGGTAAGCGGATGATTTTTGGAGTAGTCTCAGAATATGTTCACATTCGTTGCCACATTCAATATATGGCCGGTGCTCGCCTACGGGGGAATGGTCCTTGTTTTAGTGGTGGGCATGGTCGTATTATCATTCTTCCTGGGAACCCGCCACAGCGCTGCCGGGCGCGACCAGCCCTATGAATCGGGAATCCAACCCACCGAATCGGCACGTGTGCGTTATGGGATATCATACTACCTCATAGCGCTGTTTTTCCTGCTTTTCGATGTGGAAGTGGCTATAATATTCGCCTGGGCCGTGGCTGCTCGCAAGCTGGGATGGCCTGGGTATGGGCTGGCGGTTTTGTTTATTGTTACACTTGCAGTCGGGTTGGTCTATGTGTGGAAACTCGGAGGACTGACCACGTTTTCCGCCGCAAGCCAACGGAGAGAGCGATGAGAAGAGAAATGGACTCCACAACCTATCCACTGCTGCAATCACAACCCGTTACGCGGCACAACTTTCTGCTGGCCAGGCTGGAGGATCTCATAGCCTGGGGACGCAAGAACTCCATCTGGCCGCTCGGTTTCGGCACGTCGTGCTGCTTTGTCGAGATGAGCGCAGCGTTCACCAGCGAATACGACATCGCCCGATTCGGAGCTGAAGTCATTAGAGGAACCCCACGGGAGGCCGACGTGATCGTCGTGGCGGGCACGGTGTTTAGAAAGATCGCCCCCGTCATTAAGCGGCTCTACGATCAGATGATGGAGCCAAGATGGGTCATTTCTATGGGCAGTTGCGCGAACTCCGGAGGAATGTACGATATCTACAGTGTGGTGCAGGGAGTCGACAGGTTTCTTCCGGTCGATGTGTATGTGCCGGGTTGTCCGCCGAGGCCGGATGCGTTCCTTGAAGGGCTGCTGATGCTGCGGGATATGGTCGGCTCCGAAAGACGACCGCTCAGTTGGGTGGTCGGCGAAGGTAGAATTGAACGACCGGAAATGCCCTCTATGAGAGACCTCAAAAGAAAGGAGCGGCAAGCGGTGACCGATATCCGCTCGCCAAATGAGGTCTAAGTGAGCGTTATCCGAGAGTTACAGAACAGATTTCCTGATATTACATTCGTGGAGCAGCGGGCAAGCGACGGTGTGCCGACGCTGTGGGTCGAATCCGGGCGGCTCAGGGAAGTGTTATTCCACCTGAAAAACGAGGCCGAGAAGCCATACTGCATGCTTTACGACCTCGCTGCCATAGACGAGCGTGCCCGCAGGGTGCCGGCGGTTCAACCGGACTGCGATTTCAGCGTGGTCTATCACCTGTTGTCGCTTGATCGCAACGAGGATATCCGCCTCAAAGTAGCCTTGCTCGGCGAGTATCCTGCGATACCAAGCATCGTTGACCTGTGGCCAAATGCGAACTGGTATGAGCGTGAAATATGGGATCAGTTCGGCATTAATGTCGAAAATCACCCGTGTATGCGCCGCATACTCAACCCGACGGACTGGGTCGGCCACCCGCTGCGTAAGGAACATCCGGCTCGAGCCACTGAGATGGAGGGATACACCCTCGACGAGCAGAGCCAGGAATACCTGGAAAACGAGCTTAAAATCGACCCCAAGAGCTGGGGTCTCGCTCCTTCGCACGAAGACGTCGAGCACATGTATCTCAACTTTGGCCCACATCATACCGGCACTCACGGGTTGCTGAGGGTCATTTTGCAGATGGACGGCGAGCAGATCGACGATTTAGCGGTCGATATCGGCTGGCATCACCGCGGCGCTGAGAAGATGGCCGAGCGGCAGAGCTTTCATACGTATATCCCATACACGGATCGTATCGATTATCTCAGCGGCGTGCAGAACAACCTGCCATATCTGCTCACGGTAGAGAAGATCGCAGGCATTGAGGTGCCGGAACGCGGTCAAGTGATCAGGGTTATGCTGTGCGAACTGTTCCGGCTTGCCAGTCACCTGGTCTGGTTCGGGACATACGCCACCGATGTCGGCGCAATGTCACCGGTGTTTTTCGCATTTAACGACAGGGAGCGTGTTTTCGATATTATCGAAGCCATAACCGGCGGCAGGATGCACCCGCAGTGGTTCAGAATCGGCGGAGTGGCTGATGACCTGCCGGATGGCTGGGACAAACTGGTAGCGGATTTTCTGTCCTACTTCCGCCCGCGCATTGAAGAATATGATCAGGTAATCGTTCGCAACTCCATTTTCCAGCAGCGAACCAAAGGAATCGGGCTTTATACAAGCAAGTCCGCGATAGAGTGGGGCGTAACCGGGCCAAATCTAAGATCCACCGGCATTGATTGGGACCTGCGCAAGAAGCGGCCGTATTCCGGCTATGATCAATTCGACTTCGAGATACCCACCGCCACCGAGGGCGACTGCTTCGCTCGAACGGTGGTGCGTATGGAGGAAATGCGGCAGAGCGTGAGGATAATCGAACAGGCCCTGAAAAATATGCCCGCAGGTTCGTACAAAAGCGAGAGCCGGTATGCTATGCCTCCCAAAAAAGACGGGACTATGGTCGCCATTGATACGCTTATCAACCATTTCCTGTCCGTAAGCTGGGGCCAGCCGATTCCGCCAGGCGAGGCTATGATCTCTACGGAGGCGCCGAAGGGCAACAACGGATATTACGTCATCAGCGACAGCAGTAACTACGCTTATCGCTGTCATATCCGCACGCCTTCTTTCCCGCATCTGCAATCTCTGCCTGTTCTCAGCCGGGGGCTGCTGGTTTCGGACCTGATTGCCATATTAGGAAGCCTGGACTACGTACTTGCGGATGTAGACCGTTAATATTTATTTTTTACGAAAGGAGCGCAGTCGCGGCCTGATGTTGACTCCCGAAGAGTGCGAGGAAATTAAAGAGGATTTGTTGCATTCGCCGACGCCGAGGTCTGCGTGTGTCGATGCGCTAAAGGTCGTCCAGCGCCATCGTGGCTGGATTAATGACGAGGCGCTGGGTGATGTCGCGGAATTGCTCGATATGTCCTGTGCGGAGCTGGACAGTGTGGCTACGTTCTACAACCTGATCTTTAGACAGCCGGTTGGGGAGCACGTCATACTCATTTGCGACAGCATAAGCTGCTGGTTGACCGGATATGAAACCGCGCGCGAGTTGTTGGAGCGTAAGCTGACCATAAAATTAGGGGAGACTACCGCGGATGGTAAGTTTACGTTGTTACCAACGGTGTGTTTGGGCCACTGTGAGATCGCGCCGGTGATGATGATAGACGGCAAGATTATAGGCAATCTCACCGAGGAAATTATCGACCAGGCGCTGGCCGACGCTTCAGGCGTTTCCCCAAGAGAAGAAAGCGCGGATGAGAGCCTATGACCCCTGTTCTTACTAGAAACATATCGAAACAGCAGGGAACCACGTGGGTGGATGCTTACGAGGCCAATGGAGGCTACGTGGGGCTCAAAAAAGCTGTTACGATGTCCCCAGCCGATGTCGTCAAGATGGTCACGGACTCTAAGTTGCGTGGGCGTGGAGGAGCCGGTTTTCCGGCTGGGTTAAAATGGGGCTCGATGCTGCCTCTCGAAAAATCCGCCCGGCCGCGGTATATCGCCTGCAACTTCGATGAGATGGAGCCAGGCACCTTTAAGGACAGATTTTTGGCCAACGGCGACCCGCACCAACTTCTCGAAGGTATGATCATCGCCGGATGGGCCTGCCAGGCTGATGTAGGTTATATTTTTATTCGAGACGAGTATATTATCACCCGCCAGATATTAAAGCGCGCCATCGCCGAGGCTGCTGCGAAGGGCTGGCTGGGGGAGAATATTCTGGGAACGGGGTGGAGCTATCAAATTCATGTCCACGCCAGCGCGGGCCGTTATATGGCTGGTGAGGAAACAGGCATGATCAACGCGCTGGAAGGCCGCTCGGCGATGCCGAGGTCCAAACCACCTTATCCCGGAACCAGCGGCCTGTGGGGTAAGCCGACGGTGGTCAACAACGTCGAAACGCTGAGCTGTGTGCCGCAAATAATCGAAAATGGCGCCGAGTGGTTCGTATCCTTGGGCAAAGAAAAGGATTCCGGCACCAAGATATACGGTGTGAGTGGAAAAGTGAATAACCCCGGCTGTTGGGAACTGCCGATGGGTTCTACACTCCACGAGCTTCTTGAGCTTGCAGGGGGGATGCGCGAGGGATATGAGTTCAGGGCAGCACTGCCTGGCGGCGCTTCGACGATGTTTATGGACGCAGATCAGCTCGATATACCCCTTGATTTCGATACCCTTCACGGCGCAGAGCTTATGCTTGGCACGGGCACAGTGATTATAATGGACGACAAAGCCTGCCCGGTTGGAATGCTGGCCAATCTGGCTATGTTTTATGCCAGGGAATCATGTGGGTGGTGTACCCCGTGTCGCGAAGGCCTGCCGTGGGTGGAGAAACTGCTGAAGGCGATAGATAACGGCGAGGGACGTGAAGGCGATATACAGCTTTTATTGGACCTGATGAAATACATAGGGCCCAACACGTATTGCGCCCTCGCTACCGGCGCCACATTCCCCATCGGAAGTGGGATTGAGATGTTTGTAAACGATTTTGAACAGCACATTTCGCAGGGCAAGTGCCCATATAAATAGCCTGGAGATCGACTGCGTTATGCCAAAGGTCATCATCGACGATATCGAATACGAAGTAGCGGAAGGGCGGAATATGTTGCAGGCCGCGCACGATAACGGCCTCGATTTGCCATATTTCTGCTGGCATCCTGGTATGGGTTCAATGGGTGCGTGCCGGTTGTGCGCGGTGCGATTATATAAAGACGAGTCGGACACAAAGGGCAAAATTGCGATGGCGTGTATGACCCCGGCAAAGGAGGGCACGCGCATCGCCATCAAAGACCCGGAGGCTATGGAGTTCAGGCGATTTGTGATCGAGTGGCTGATGACCAACCACCCTCACGATTGCCCGGTCTGCGATGAGGGCGGGCATTGCCACCTGCAGGACATGACCACCATGTGCGGACAGGTCTACCGGCGGTTCAGGTTTAAGAAGAGAACCTATACAAACCAGTACTTAGGGCCGTTTATCACGCACGAAATGAACCGTTGTATTCAGTGTTTCAGATGTGTCAGATTCTATAGAGACCTTGCCGGCGGACGCGATTTTGACGTGTTCGGGTCGCGCAATAGAATTTACTTCGGTCGACAGAAAGATGGCGTGCTGGAATCGGAGTTTTCAGGGAATCTGGCAGAGGTCTGCCCGACCGGCGTCTTTACTGACAAGACCTCAGCGAGGCACTATACTCGCAAGTGGGACCTGCGCACTGCGCCATCCGTATGCATACACTGTGGCCTGGGCTGCAACACCATTCCCGGTGCGCGATATGGCACTATGCGACGTGTAGAGGCTCGATTTAATGGGGATGTGAACGGCTATTTTCTCTGCGACCGAGGTCGATACGGCTACGAGTTCACTTATTCCGAGCCGCTCCAGCACCTGGGAGCAATCGACGGCGCGCGAAAGGCTCTGGCTGAGGCAAATGGCGTGGTAGGGATCGGGTCACCGAGAGCCTCGCTTGAGTCTAACTTTGCCCTGCAAAAGTTGGTCGGAGTTGAACAATTTAGCACAGGGCTGGCGTCCCACGAGCAGGAAGCCGCAGCCGAAACTATCCGCATTTTCAGAAGCCGCGCCGGGTGGATGCCTTCTTTGGCTGAAGTCCAGAAGGCCGATGTGGTGTTGATTCTTGGAATTGACCCCACCGGTGAGGCTCCGATGCTTGATTTCGCGATTCGTCAGGCTATGCAAAAAGCCCCCCTCGACATCGCGCGCAACCTCAATATACCGGAATGGGATGCAAACGCAGTAATAAACGCCCTCAACGGGGCCAAAGGCAAGCTCTACATAGCGACGCCTTGGGCGATAAAATTGCAGGAAATAGCTGCCGAGACTATAAAAGTCACTCCCGCGGGGGTGTCTAAATTCGCGAACGAGTTACTTAACGGAGGCGTCGACGATCTCGGCAGACTCATTGCTAAAGAGCTTTCTGAGGCTCGAAAGCCTCTTATTGTAACTGGCATATCCGCCGGAGTTCAGGCCATACGCTCAGCCGCCGCTTTAGCGGACAGCATTCCCGAATGCGGGTTGTTTATAACTACCCCTGAGGCCAACACTATGGGCGTTGCTATGCTCGGCGGGGTATGTGTAGATGAGGCTGCTCGCAAGATCGAGTCAGGCGAAGCGGATACGGTCGTGGTCCTCGAAAATGACTTGTCGCGGCGCTTGAACAGCTCTACCTTCGCTTCAATAATCGAAAAGGCGAAAAACGTTATCGCGATCGATTCTATCGTCACCGATACCACGCAAGCAGCGACGGCGGTGCTGCCGGCGACTACTATTTTCAACACAGACGGCACGTTTGTGAATAACGAGGGCAGAGCGCAGCGATTTTACGCTGTCGATCCGGCAGAAGCCGGTTTATCCGCTAGTTGGTCCTATATTCGCGACCTTGGCGGTTACGAATGGGCAGGCTATGAAGATGTGCTGAAGGATCTGGCGGCGGCCAAACCGGAGTTTGCCGGTGCACTTCACGCGGCGCCGTTTGCCGATTGGCGAACGAAAGCAGACCAAAAAGTAGCCCGAAGCTCACACCGCTTCAGCGGCAGAACCTCCAAAGACGCGAATTGGAGTATCAACGAGCCGCGACCACCGGATGATTATCAGACGCCGTTGTCGTTTTCGATGGAGGGAGACCAGAACCCACCTGCCCAGTCCGCTCTCATCCCAAGGATGTGGTGGCCGGGTTGGAACTCAAACGCTGCTACAAACAGGTTCCAGATTGAGGTCGGCGGGGGGTTGCACGGCGGAAACCCGGGTGTGCGGTTGCTGGCGCCGTCCGAAGAGGAGGCCGCAACTCCTGGCGCTGTCTCCGTTGTAGAATTAGCGCCGGACGAGATATTGTTGGTGCCGCGGCCCTATATATTCGGTTCAGAGGAGCTTTCCCGCCGAGGTATGGCCATCGGCGAGCTTATTCCAACACCTGAAGCGACAATCCACCCAGAGACAGCTCAGAAAATGAGCCTGCAGGCAGGACAGATAGTGGACTTTGAGTTTGACGGCCAAATGCTGCGCCTGCCGGTTCGAGTTGAGGAATCGGTGGCAATAGGGATCGTCGTAGTGCCAGCGGGGTTTCCCGACACCGCCGGCCTGGTGGCTCCGAGTGCTGTGAGGATAAAATGACTCCGAGTTTATGGACATTAGTCATAGGAATATGTCTACTGGCAGCGCTGCTCGGTCTCACGACTGGCATGATCTGGATCGAGCGCAGGTTGCTGGCGTTTTTTCAGGACAGGCTTGGTCCAAACCGCGTCGGGCCGCAGGGTCTGCTGCAGCCGGTGGCCGATATCATCAAGCTCTTCATGAAAGAAGACTGGATGCCCCCGTTTGCCGACAAGTTGATCTTTATTATCGCTCCGGGGATCATCGTAGTTACCGTACTGCTGGCCTTCGCTGTTGTGCCGATCACGTCTTTTATCAAGGTATCGGACGCCAATGTCGGCATACTGTTCTTCCTGGGAATGACCTCGATGGGGGTATACGGAATCGTGCTGGCGGGTTGGGCGTCCAACAGCAAGTATTCCCTTATAGGAGGCATCCGGGCTGCGGCGCAGATGATTAGCTACGAGCTTCCACTGGGCCTGGCTATGGCCAGCGCGGTGGTGCTGGCGGGGTCTTTGCGATTGAGCGACATCGTGGATGCACAGGCGAGCCTGTGGTTCTGCCTGCTGCAGCCGTTGGGGTTTGTTATATTCACCATAGCGGGCATAGCTGAGGCGCGCCGCACGCCGTTTGATTTGCCCGAAGCCGACAGCGAACTCATCGCAGGATACCATACGGAATATTCGAGCATGAAATTCGCGCTGTTCTTTATGGGCGAATACCTTGACATAATACTGGTGAGCGCGATGGTTACCGTGCTCTATCTGGGCGGTTGGCACGGCCCTGCTTTGCCACCAGTGCTGTGGTTCATTATCAAGATGTTCGCGGTGATCTTTGTCTTTATCTGGGCTCGCGCCACGCTGCCGAGGTACAGGTTCGATCAATTATTGTCTTTTGGCTGGAAGATACTGCTCCCGTTGGCGCTTATAAATATCGTGGCGACTGGGGCAGTGATGCTGGCGGTGAGGTAGGTTATGTTCTCCGTTTTGAGGTCGCTTTGGCTACTATTAAAGCATCTCGTGGTGAAGCCGGTAACGGTGCAATATCCCGAGGACAAGGCATATATCCCGCCGAGGTGGCGGGGCAGGATAATCCTCTCCCGCGATCCGGATGGAGGAGAGCGCTGCGTGGCCTGTTACCTGTGCGCGGCTGCGTGCCCTGTCGATTGCATCTCGCTTCAGGCCACCGAGGACGAATATGGCCGACGTTATCCGGAGTGGTTCCGAATCAACTTCAGTCGATGCATATTCTGCGGATTCTGCGAAGAGGCGTGCCCGACGTATGCCATACAATTGACGCCGGATTTTGAGATGAGCGAATATAATCGCACCAAACTGGTCTATGAGAAAGAGGATTTGTTAATAAGCGGAGAGGGCAAGTATCCCGGCTATAACTACTATTGTCACGCTGGGGTCGAGATAAAAGGCAAACCAAGGGGCGGAGCGGTCGACGAATCCCCTCCGGTGGATGTAAGGAGTCTGCTGCCGTGAACGTGCTGTTCTATATATCGGGTGCTGTGGCTATTATTGGTTCATTGATGATGGTCACCAGACGAAATGCGATGCACGGGTTGGTTAATCTCATAGTCGCGTTTCTGGCCATTGCTTGCGCGTTTTGGACTCTCGGAGCGCCATTTGCCGCTGTGCTGCAGATAGTGGTATATGCGGGGGCAATACTGGTTTTGTTCGTATTCGCGGTGATGATTCTGAATATCAGACCGGAATCGACCCCGCATGGTCGCGTTATTGAATGGGTTATACCAGGGATGCTTGCTGCGATACTGCTGGCGGAGATAGTGCTGGTTCTCACAGGAGCGGTCGAAACGGATCTCTCGACTGCGCGCGCTATTGTGGGGCCGGTGGCGGTCGGGTCGAGTCTGTTTACAATCTACGCTTTAGGCGTGGAGGTGGCGTCGGTTATGCTTATGGCGGGGCTTGCGGGCGCGTTCCACTTCGGTATGTTCGCCAACCAGGAGGCAGGGGATGAATAACGTGCCAATATCTCACGCGATGATCTTCGCGGGCGCCCTGTTTATGATTGGCGTGTTGGGGGTGGTCGCTAGAAGAAACCTGGTGATCGTGCTTATGAGCATAGAACTGATGCTCAGCTCAGCCGCGCTTGCGTTCATCGCCGCCGCAGCTAAGTGGAATCAAACCGATGGACAGGTGTTTTTTATATTTATAATAGTGACCGCCGCCGCGGAGGTCGCAGTGGGGCTTTCTCTGGTGCTCAGAATATACCATAAATTCGACAGCATAGACTCCGATGATATCAGCCTGTTAAGAGAGGAGCGTGAATCTTGAGCGCACTGTTATGGGTGATTGTCCTTGCTCCGTTTGCCGGCTCGCTCACGCTTGCTATCTTCGGCGCATCGATCCATAAGAAAGTAGTCGGCACAATAGGCTGTCTCACCGTCGGCATATCCTGGATATGTGCGGTTATTCTTGGCATTAACTTCGTGCCGGAACACGCTGTTTCCGTCTCCTGGATCGACATCAGTTGGTTTAAGGTAAATTTGGGACTGCGGCTTGATGCTCTATCACTCGCGTGGGTGGAGATCGTGACCTTTGTGGGGTTGCTGATTCACCTCTACGCATCGCAGTCCATGTACTCCGACGATGACTACCCCAGGTTCTTTTGTTATATGAACTTGTTCGTGGGTTCGATGTTGACGCTGGTGGTGGCGGATAACCTGCTACTCTTATATCTCGGATGGGAGGGTGTCGGGCTGTGCTCTTATTTGTTGATCGGGCACTGGTATAAAGACCTCATAAACTGCGATTCTGCCAGAAAGGCGTTTATCGTAACCCGTATTGGGGATACTGCGCTGGCTATCGCTCTGTTTATGCTGGCCTGGCAGTATCGCACCCTTGATATTCAGACAATAGTCCACGGCGCACCGACTGTGGCAGTAACTATCGTGACTCTGCTTATATTAGGCGGGGCTGTCGGTAAGTCGGCTCAGATGCCGCTTCAGACCTGGCTGCCGGATGCTATGGCTGGCCCTACTCCCGTCAGCGCGTTGATTCACGCCGCGACTATGGTCACTGCCGGAGTATACCTGATCGCCCGGCTCGGCAATATCTTTTTGCAATCGCAGGTCGGGATGCTGGCTGTGGGCGTTGTCGGCACTATTACCCTGCTTTACGCGGGACTATCTGCCCTCGCCCAAAGCGATCTGAAGAGGGTGCTGGCGTATTCTACGATAAGCCAGATCGGATATATGTTTTTGGCGCTGGGGGTCGGAGCCTGGACCGCTGCGGTGTTCCACTTCGTAACCCACGCGTTTTTCAAAGCCCTTTTGTTCCTCGCGGGAGGGGTGGTTATCGACGCACAGGACGACGAACACGACATCCTCAAGATGGGCGGCCTTAAAAACGCACTGCCTATCGCTTTCTGGACTTTTCTAATAGGATCGGCGTCGCTCAGCGCGGTGCCGTTTATCACGGCGGGGTTTTACAGCAAAGAGGCGATTCTTGGCGCGGTCAACTCAGCCGGCGCTCGATGGATGCTCATCGGAGGCCTGATCGGCACCCTGCTCACGGCGACATACACGTTCCGGATGATATTCACGGTCTTCTTCGGTGAGCAAAAGATACCGGTATCCAAACGGCCCGGTATTTTGATGACCTTCGCGGTGGTGGTGTTGGCGGTGCTGTCGATAATCGGGTTTATCGGTTGGCCGATGCTGCACTTTGGCGAGACGGCGGAGCAGATACTCATCATCGTCTCAGCGATTCTCGTGATAATTGGAATCTACTCATCCTACGTATACGCCTCTCGCAGGCAGCTTTCGGAGACCTTTATTTCCTGGCCGATCGGAAAAGCGCTGCATTGGCTGTCTTTGAACGGTTTCGGGTTCGACTGGATATACGAACACGCCATAATTATCCCGCTGAAGAGCGTCGCCTATGTCAATCGACACGACGTTATCGACGCGTTTTATACAGGTCTCGCCACTGCCGCGCGCGGCGGTGAATATGTGTGCCGGCTCCTGCAGACCGGCCGCGTGCGTAACTATACGGCCGCGTTGATTGTCGGCGCAATTATAATCGCGTTTATTATCGCGGTGAGATAAACGACCAGGAGGGCGTGATCCTGCGATTTAGCGCAGGACGACCATAGTTATATGATCCTGACACTATTATTGATCATACCGTTGATAGGGGGCCTGATCTCCTGGCTTGCTGCATACAAAAGTGTGCTGGCATCGAGGTGGATAGCTTTTGCGGCGGCTGCTGCGGATTTCATCATCGCGCTGGTGATCTGGGTGGGTAATCCCATCAAATTGGGGACCGGGGTTCGATTGACCGAGGTGAATATCCCGTGGGCCCCGCAGTTCGGCCTGCATTATCATTTGGCGCTCGACGGCCTGAATCTTCTGATGGTCCTGTTGACAGGCCTGCTGGCTATGGTCTCTGTGGCTTGTTCATGGCGTGAGATCAAGGAGCGGGTGGGGCAATTCCACCTCGCGCTTCTCACATTAGTCGCTGCGATACTCGGCACGTTTCTGGCTTTCGATTTGCTGTTATTCTTCCTGTTCTGGGAAGGTATGCTGGTTCCGATGTATTTTTTGATCGCCATTTGGGGGCACGAGAACCGGCGTTATGCGGCAATGAAGTTCTTCCTGTTCACGTTTATCAGCGGCCTGTTCATACTACTCGGGGTGCTGGGACTGTTCGCGTATTCGGGCAAAGGCACTTTCGACTACGATGCGTTGATGGGTACCAATATGCCTGCGCTGGCCGGCCTGCTGCTGATGTTGAGCATGCTGTTCGGTTTCGCGGTAAAGCTGCCGGCGGTTCCTCTGCATACCTGGCTGCCCGATGCTCATACTGAGGCTCCCACTGCGGGAAGTGTGATATTGGCGGGATTGCTGTTGAAAACCGGGGCATACGCTATGTTGCGTTTCGCTATACCGTTGTTTCCGGAGGCGTCCCGCACTATAGCGCCAATTGCTATGGCCTTAGGGGCTGCGGGGGTGCTGTATGGAGCAATGCTGGCCTATGCCCAGGAAGATTTTAAGCGAATGGTGGCATACACCAGCATAAGCCACCTTGGGTTTGTACTATTGGGCATCTATGCCGGCACAGAGATCGCGCTGCAGGGTGCGGTTATGGGCATACTCTGCCACGGACTGGCCACGGGCGCGTTGTTCGTCATCGTTGGTATGGTACAGGAGCGGATGGGCACCAGGGAGTTCTCACAGCTAGGAGGATTATGGGCAGCCACCCCTAAACTCGGCGGCTTTACTCTATTTTTCGCCCTGGCATCACTCGGATTGCCCGGAATGGGCAATTTCATAGCAGAGTTCCTCGTTCTATTAGGCGCGTTTGCCGTCAGTCCGGCTCTGTCTATAATCGCCTCACTTGGGTTAATCGCCTCCGTGATCTACTCGTTATGGTTGGTGCAACGGGCGATGTACGGGCCTAAGGAGAACCCGCTGCAACCGGTCGATTTGAATGCGCGCGAGGTGGCGATATTGGGGGTATTGGCCGCTTTGCTGCTTTGGCTGGGGCTTCATCCTCAACCGATGTTCGATACTGCCAAAAAACCGCTTACTATTGTTGAGCAAGTCCTGCCGATAGGTGACCAGCATGAATAGCCGCGATATTATAGCCATACTACCGTTGTTGATTCCCGCTTATGCGGGCGTCGTCCTTATGCTGGTGGCCGCGTTTGTAAGAAGCGTGAAGCTTGCCTATTGTATCACCCTCATCAGCCTCATAGTGAGCTTCGGGATGGTATTCGTCGCCCTGCCTTACGCGCCGAGAACGGTTACCTCGTTCATACGCATTGACGTATACTCTCTGCTGTTTTGCGCTGCCCTGTTGGCGGTTACGTTTTTAGTGACCCTGTTAAGCCCGCAATACATGCAGTCGCGGGAGCGTCGGGGCGAGGCCTATTACATACTGATGCTGTTTGCGGTTACTGGGATGCTTGTGCTGGCTTCCAGTGCGCATTTCGCGGCTTTCTTCCTCGGTTTGGAGACCCTCAGCGTCTCTCTTTACGGCCTGATCGGCTATAGCCGGCGCAGTAAGTTCTCCCTGGAGGCTGCTATTAAGTATCTGATTATGGCGGCGGTCTCGTCGGGCTTTTTGCTGCTGGGCATAGCAACGATTTACTACGATACCGGCAATCTCATATTTTCAAACCTGACCATAAAAGGGCCGATCACGCTGCTTGGCTGGGGCCTGGTTTTGATAGGCTTTGCTTTTAAGCTCGCCTGGGTTCCGTTGCATACGTGGTCGCCGGATGTATATCAGGGTGCGCCTTCGCCGATCACTGCATTAATCGCCAGCGGTTCAAAAGCAGCGAACTACGCATTATTGCTACGATTGGTGCCGTTGTCTTTTCTGTTGGTTGCAAAACCCGCCTTTATCACTCTGGGTGTAATCGCAGTTGCCACGATGTCGGTCGGCAATCTGCTTGCTCTGACGCAGGATAACATCAAGAGGCTGTTGGCGTATTCTTCGGTTGCTCATATGGGATATCTCTTCATTCCGCTGATGTCCGGGGATTTGGGAGTCTCGTCGGCTATTTTCTATCTGTTCTCTTATCTCGCGGCAGTTATCCCCGCATTTGGAGTGATTGCTGTGGTGTCAGCGTCGCGTCAGGTTGGCGATTACGACAAGATATCCGACTACACCGGCCTGGCCAATCGCTCCCCGTGGCTTGCGGGCGTTCTTGCTCTATCCTTGCTCTCACTTTTAGGCGTGCCGCTCACGGCCGGGTTCTTTGCCAAGTTCTATATCTTTATGGCTGTAGCAAAAGCAGGGTTATGGTGGTTGTTCGTAGTAGGCATAGTCAACAGCGGAGTATCGGCGTTCTATTATTTGCGGGTAGTAATCGCACTATACGCTCGTCCAGGCGAACAGCAGGCTCCTCCTCTTGCAACAAACGTGACCTGGGGCGCTGGGATTTCTCTGGCGATCTGTTCGGTAATAGTTGTGCTGCTGGGAGTTTTCCCGCCGGTGCTGGTGCTTGCGACCCAGCAGGCTGCTAAATGGATCGTTTGGTAGATTAGTAACCCGAAAAATTGATGCTCTGCGACTAAACCAAGCCGGCACACTCTGCGTTATTATCCTTGAGGTCTGTTAAAATCTCGTAGGCAAAAAGCGAGGGGGCTATGGAAACAGGATTGGGTTGGTTAGGAGTTGGTATAGGCATAATCGGGTGCCTGGCGGTTTTCGGACTAATCGGCGGCTACAAACGAGGTGCGGGAGAGCATAAGATAGACTGGCTCTGCGCGAGCGCTGCATTTGTCATCACGATTATCTTTTGGCTGATCGGGCTGCGAATCAGGGCGCTGCTCTCCATAGAAGAAGGCCTGGCTTACGGCTGGCTTACAGGCGGCCTCACGGGCACGGCGGTTGTTCTCACCTCTGCCAGACTAATCTCCGCCGCTCTGAAATCCACACTCAGAGAAAAGCGGCTCGCTGCCTTATTTTATGGCTTTGCCGCACTGTTTGCCGTCTCATTGGTCTTCAGCATCTTTATCGACGATCTGGTCAATTCACTCATGGGTGTCGCACTTGCTTCCATAATGGTCGGCATACTCCAACTCGGCATGCGCACCGAGTCATCACCGATCAACCTGGGCAGTTGGACGCTGTTCTCTATTACCCTCGCGACTGCCGTGATATTTTCGATTAAGCACTACGACTCTGAAATGTTCTCCCAACGCTGGGCTATGCCGATTTTGATCGCATTAACAGCCTTATTGGCAAATTATGTAGCCATTGAGCTTTCGTCATTAGGATCCTTGCGCCAAAACCCTGGCAAGTTCTATTGCATCGCGATTTTTATTTCAGCGCTATTGACCGCCGCGCTTACTGCTATTTATTCCTGGAAGGTGTTTGAAACCTGGTCATTGCTTGAGGTAGTAGCGATTGGGCTTGGTATCGCGAGTGTCGTGGCGTGGTTGATGGCATCAGTATCTAACCCTGACACAAGCAGGAAAGCATTCTTCGTAAGTGCGCTATTGATGGTGGCTTTCGTCACGGCCGTTTTCAAACTATGGGCGGGGTTGGGAGTAGCGATAGGGTTGATAGCTGCCTGGGCCATCGCTCTTCCGGTATCCGGCGAGACAGACCATAACGATGACGGCCTGGGCAAAATAAGCCTTGTTTTGCAAATAATATTATGCTTCGGGTTGGCGATGTTGCTTTATCGCCTGTTTTTGTCCGAGTATATCAGCCTTGGGCTTCGACGAACTGGGCTGCAGACGCATTATACGTTCATAGCAGCGACCATCGGCGCTCTAATTCCTTTTCTATTTTCACGACATGCCAGCCAGCCAGATTGGCTTTCGAGATATTCTCAAGCATTTGCACTGGGGGTAGTTGCGGCGATGTCTCCGCTTGCGATTTTCGTCCTTTGGCAGCTTAACGCCGTGTTGGGCCTGATCTTCGGTCTTGCTATGGCTATTATATTCGCTGCAATCACGTGGCAGCCCCAGGAACACAATCCTCTAAAAATCGGTCTCTTCGCCATCGGTGCGGAGTTGGTTGCTATCCAGTTCATCAAGCCGCTTTTGGACTTTGAACTGACCCGGGCAGTGCGTATATGGGTGCTGGTTGGACTGGTGGTAATATTCGCGGTCTACTTTGCATTATGCGGCCTGCGCAACGGACTTTCCAGACGCACGGAGGAATAACATGCCTGCTAATCGTCTGCTCAACTTTCGATTGGTTATCATACTCGTCTTCCTGTGCGCTGCCGGGTTTCTCATCTATGGAATCGCCCAGGAAAGCCCGCGAGGGGCACTGCAAGGGATCGCTGTCGCGCAGGAAAGCGGCAAAACTTTTACAGCGAATGCATATCTTACCTCCACAAAAAAAATAGACGGCGAGACGCTGAACTATTCTGCCAATGTCAAAGCCGACGGCAAATTTGAGTTCGGATCGGTCGTAGCAGGTGAATATAAGCTCTCCATTTACAGCTCAAGACACAGCATCAATGATGTGCCTGTGAGTATCGCTGAGGCCAAAACAGAGAAAATCGCCGTAGAACTGCAACCACAGGAGCCAAACCTATGGGTCAACATGGATCAGAATGTATTCACGCCCGATGAGACTTTCTCGTTTACCTGCAATGGGTTTGTTGACTCTAACACACTGAGTATCACCACATACAAAGTCGATACGGAATCTTTTATGGTGCGCAGCCAGGGTTCTATGTATCGTCTGTTGGGATCATCGTATTATCTCTCTACAGCCCAGAAAAACGCCCTGAACCTTGCAGCCAATCCCGCCTTGACTTTTGTCTCCAAAACTACCAAATCGATAGCTCGTAAAGACGCCGAGGGCATCTTTGTGCGTCGAATAAAAGGCGATGAGCTAAGCCCGGGGCTATATATTATCGAGGTAACCGCCGGTGGGTTGCGGGATGTCGATTGGGTATTGGTTACTTCGCTGGGTCTGGTTACAAAGTCCGCCCCTGGGAGGACTCTTGCGTATGCCGTTGACCTGAAGACTGGGGAACCCGTCCAGTCCGCCGATCTCACTATATACACCGCCGGGCAACCCATATCCAGCGGCAGGACTGATTCCAATGGATTGTATGACTACGATATTTCGAACGCGTTAGGGCAGGATCGAAGCGGAGTGGTCCTGGCACGAAATGGGGAGTCGATCGCCTTTGTGTCCTCCAGCCTCTCCAGCCTGCCTTCAACCGACAACAGCATATATGTCTACACTGATCGCCCGGTTTATCGCCCCAACCAGACCGTTTTTTATAAAGGATTGCTCCGAGAAAAACACGCCTATGGGTATACGACTCCCGTCGACAAAGATGTAACAATCGAGGTACGCGACCCAAACGATACGCTGCTGCAGCGTGTCCAGAGCAAAACCGACAAATTCGGCGGATTCTCTGGCTCTCTTAATCTGAACCGGGAGGCTCCAACCGGACAATACAGTATCAGCGTCGCAGTTGGCACCCAAAGAACCGGCAGCACCGTCGGCAACTTCACCGTATCGGCATACCGCAAGCCCGAATTCAGCGTAAATGTAACCTTCGACAAACCGAGATATGCTCGCGGAGATGTGGTAAAAGCCAAAATCTCTGCCAGCTACTACTTCGGCGCGCCTGTTGTCAACGCCACAGTCGCCTACAACATCCTGCGCTCATCGTTCTGGCTCTTTGAAGACTACGACGGCTCTTCAACTGACGATTCCGGTTATTCGCAATATGGCTATGGTCAATGGGTCAAGGACGGCACAATTCGAACTGATAAAAACGGCGAAGCCACTGTCGAGTTTGTAGCAAATTGGGATCAATCTACCCAAGACGATGAAGGGACCACAGATCAAAGATTTGAGCTCTCGGCCTCGGTAACCGACAAAGCAGACGCCTTCGCTACAGGCGATGCCGCCGTTCTCGTCACTCGCGGGGAGTTTGCGGTCTCAGTCCGTTCAAACGATCAGTTTGTAAAGCCTGGCACAAACACAAAAATCCTGGTCGATGTCAAAGACTACAACAAGCGGCCGATCAAAAATCAACTGGTGACTGTCGCGTTGATTCATCAACCCTGGGGTGATGGCCGCCAGGAAACACTTGAACGCAGAAATGTAAAGACGAACTCCCGTGGGCAGGCTTCCCTGATGCTGCCGATCAAGAAATCTGGCTCCTATCTGGTTTTCGCATTTGCAAAGGATGCCCGTGGAAATGGGATAAAGGCTAATTGCTATCTATATTCGTGCCACGAAGGAGAGCAATGTCACTTCCATACAACCAATCAATTGGAAATCATCACGGATAAGCGCTCGTACACTCCTGGCGAGACTGCGAAAGTGTTGATTATCTCGAATAATCCGGGCGCGACCGCGCTTGTATCTGTCGAGGGCTCCCGGCTTTATGAAGCGCAGACGGTAAAGCTGGATTCCGATTCTGCCTGGCTTGAGTTTAAGATTCGCGATGACTATAAGCCAAACATCTATTTCTCGGCGTGTTACGTCAAAGATAAGCAGTTCAATACTGCCACTGGCGGGGTCAACGTTTCGGTGGCGTCTCAATCGTTGAACGTCGCCATAAAACCAGACAAAAAACGCTACAAACCCGGCCAGAAAGCTACTTATGACATTAAAGTCACCGATTCCAAAGGCAAACCGGTCAGCGCGGAACTCTCCCTTGGAGTAGTAGACGAGGCTATCTACGCTGTGCAGCCCGATTACACTACTCCCATAACCGATTTCTTCTATGCAAAAACCTGGAATAGCGTCGACACCGGGTTCTCTTTCCCACAGATATATCTCAGCGACCCCGACAAGGCTGGAGCTGCGCTGCGAGACGAGCCGATTAAGATTCGCAGGAAATTTCTGGACACTGCCTATTGGAACCCTGCGATTATCACCGACACGCAGGGGATGGCTAACGTCAGCTTCGAATGGCCTGACAATCTTACCACTTGGAGAGCCACCGCACGCGCTATTACTTTCGACACATTATGCGGCCAATCCCAAAATACAGTTCTTTCACAGCAGGATATGCTGGTGCGATTAGAACTGCCCCGATTTATGGTGCAGGGAGATAGCTGCTGTCTGGTGGCTGCAGTGCACAACTACACCGGCACAGATCAGCGTGTCAGGGTGCGCTTGAAAGCACCTGGCCTGAAAGTGCGGGATAACCTGGAGCAGACTGTTAATGTCCGCAAGGACGGTTCGCAACGTGTCGAATGGACAGTCAGCGCGCCCAAAGCCGGTGCATTTAAAATCACAGTTACAGCGGAGGGCCAAAAGGTCGGAGACGCCATCGAACTCGTCCTGCCGGTAAAGGCGCATGGCGAGCAGATGATAACTGCCGCCAATAAAGTGTTGACAGATACCGGTGAGTCAAAAACTATAATCAATATACGCAAAGACTCGATCATCGAATCGACTAACCTTCAGATTCGTCTGGCCCCGTCTCTTGCTGCTACGATGCTTGGCTCGCTGGATTATCTTGCGGGCTATCCCTACGGCTGCACTGAACAGACCGTGAGCCGATTCTTACCGGATGTTATTTTATATCGATCGCTGAAGTCGCTCGGCATCAGCGAGCCGGAACTTCAGAAGAAGCTGCCCGATATGGTAAGCCAGGGCTTCAGCAGGCTCTACACAATGGAGCTTCCCGAAGGAGGTTGGGGCTGGAGCGAATACGGCAATCCCGACGTGTGGATGACCGCTTACGTGACCTATGCTCTTATCCAGGCCCGCGACGCAGGTTTTCCTGTAAATCAGGATGTGTTGAACCGCGCAATGCAGCAGCTTTCGGAGGCGGCGCCATCTAACAAAGTGAGGCTATATCCCAGGGCATTTGCAGCGTATGTGCTGGCTCTGGGCGGATATGATTCCTCAAAGACAATGGAGCAGATTATTCGGCGCAAAAACGTCAACAACGAGGCGCTTGCGGTTCTCGCGCTCGGCTTTCAGCAACTTGGAATGCACAATCGCGCGGAGGCTACTTTGCAGAGGTTGTTCCAACACGCCATAGTATCCGGGGACACTCACTGGGCAGGCATATCAAAATGGGCTGGCGGCGATCTCGAAGCCACAGCTTTGGCATTGCAGGCGCTGTTGCGCATTCGACCCAATGACGATCGCGCTTACGGCATAGTCCGCTGGTTGATGAGCCAACGCTTCGACAACTACTGGATGTCCACCAGGGGCACAGCATTCACGCTATATGCTATGTCCGAGTTCCTGGGTAGGACCAAAGAGCTAACCCCCGACTACGATGCGGTCATATCCATCAACGGCAAGCAAATTCGCAAGCTCCATTTTGACAAGGCTTCGATTTTCGATCCGCAGGTGAACATTACCATACCGGGCCGCGATTTAAGAAAAGGCCGCAATGAACTTACCATACAAAAAACAGGCCCTGGCAACCTGTATTTCTCCACGAACCTCACACAATATATCGCTCGCAACCCCATACCCCCGCTTGCCAGCAAAGAGGGTATATCTATTGAGCGCTCTTACTATAAACCCAAACCGCAGTATTTCAGCAACCCAATTAAAAGATATATGGGTTCCCCGGTTAATAGCTGCAAATCGGGTGATATTATCCTCGTGCGGCTGATAGTAACCGCCAAACAAAGCGTCAGTCATATGATGGTGGAGGACTTCATACCGGCGGGTTGCGAGATAGTCGACCGGGGCAATGTGTTTTACTATGACTGGCAAAACTGGTGGGTTGGACGGGATATTCGCGACGACAGGATAGCTTTCTACGTCGATTCCATCGCGCCTGGCAAACGCGTAATCGAATACAATATGAGAGCCGGGTTTGCTGGCAAATACACTGCTCTTCCGGCTCAGTTCTTCTCGATGTACAATCCATCGGCTCGAACGACCACCGGTGAGACAGGGTTTATAGTCAAATGAGAAGAGGTAACGTCGCAGCCGCGTTAATCGGGATTATTCTCTGCGCCTCAGTACTGGCAGGGCTGGGTTTATGGGCGGTTGCTCAGCCTGCTAAAGAACGTGAGATCGGAAGCTACACAACCGGTTTGCGTGGCCGCACCCCTTCGCAGATCCATAACCTGACTTTGGCGGCCAGGCGCATTGACGGAACGGTGCTTCAGCCCGGCGAGGTCTTCTCTTTTACTAAAACAGTCGGCCCGTGGACCGCGGATATGGGCTACAAGAGAGCGCCAGTGAGTTATGATGGTGAACTTATCAACGATTGGGGCGGAGGAGTCTGCCAAACCTCCTCCACCCTGTATAACGCCGCGCTGCTTGCGGGATTGAAGATAATCGAGCGTCACCGACACCACTGGCCTGCGCGATACGCCCCGATTGGACGTGATGCCGCAGTGGCGTATTCCAACATCGACCTGAAGTTCGCCAATAGCCTGCCGACCCCGGTGAGGATATCCGGCAAAGTCCTCGACGATAAAGTCGTCTTTCGCCTCTATACGATCTCTCGGCCCGATTATAAAGTCCGCATCGAAACCCAGACGGCATCGCTTACCAGACCCGGTCAGATATTGCTTCCCGGCGACGAGAGTCGAGGTCGATTAAAAGTGGTAAATCGCGGTCACCCTGGCTTCCACGTCCGCACATATCGTTGTTTCGAGTATCCTGACAAGGTCCGCCGGGAGCTGATTTCTGATGACAACTACCCCGTGATGAATCGAGTGGTCCGGATGGTGAATAGGTAAGCCAGCTAGACTTTGGTCTCTCTCCAGTTGCCGAACTTGAACCATGCGGCCATCAACGCTCCTCCTAAACACGCCGTTACCGACATCGACCACCAGGCACCGGCTGCGCCCATCTTGAAATGAATCGCCAGCAGCCATTCCAGCGGCAGGCGCACCACCAAAAGGCTTACTGCGGTCAATACAAACGGCATTCTGGTATTGCCCGCCCCCTGCAAAGCCCCGCGCAGCACCATATTTAGAGCCAAAAACGGTTCAGAAAAGGAGTTTATCCGCAAATACGCCACGATTAGAGGCACCAGCGCTACATCTGAGCTAAACGGCCGCGCAAGACCTTCAGGTATTATCAAAAACAGAGACGCTATCAAGCCCATAATCGCTGACGCCTGCCCAGCCGCCACCCATGCGCTGCGCACAGCACGTTTTGGTTTGTTGGCGCCCAGGTTTTGCCCTACAAGGGGAGTCGCCGCCATGCTATAGGCAATCCCCGGCTGAAAGGCAAGCGCCTCCAATGCAAGGGCCACCGTATACGCGGCCTGCGCAGGAGTTGCCTGCCCGTGCGGCAGCATTCCCAATATTCGCAAATACCCAGCCGATGCAAGCGACATCACCAGGTTTTGAGCAGAAGCTGGCCACCCGATATTAAATATCCGGCCCAGCCAGTGTAGATCGAGCCGCCAATGCGAAAGAGCATCACCAAGCATCGACCTCCGCACAAACCACAACGTCAGCGTCATTCCGACGACGCGAGAGACCCCTGTCGCCACTGCGGCCCCGCGAATCCCCATCGGCTGAAGAACCCCGTCGATTCCGAAGATCAGCAGCCAATCCAACAGCACATTGACTACGATCACAGCCGCTCCCGAATACAACGGCGAGCGCACATCACCCTGGCTGCGCAAAATAGCAGTCGCGATCATATTCACAAACAACGGAATAGATGCCCAGCTTATGATTGCCGTGTATGAGGTCGCCAGCGGTATCACCGTATCAGATGCGCCGATTGCTATGACAAGATATCTTGCGCACAACGCCAACGGCACGCCGGTTAGCACTGCTGCTAATATAGATAATATCAACGATTGCCTTGCAGCTTGCACCGCATCACTCAGCCGGTCCTCTCCGATAGAACGCGACACCAAAGCTGATGCTCCGGCTGACAGGCCAAACAGCAGGGCCATTTGGAAGTTGAGCGCATTTCCACCGATTCCAGACGCGGCAAGCGACGCCTCCGCATTCGGCACGTGACCTAAAAAGACGCGGTTTACGATGTTGTAAAACGTCATAATAAAGGTGCTGATGGCCGATGGCCAGGTCAGATACCACACCGCGCTCCAGATCGGTCCGGAGGTTATAATTGCAGTCGCATCGCTGCGACGTGAAGAAGAATCTCTACTCATACAGCAATTCATTATAATCGATAAAGCCAAACTCCTTTGCGGGTAGTTTGTTTTATATGCAAGAACGTGCAAAAATACTTGAGCGGCGGCCTGTAACTGTGTAAAATCTAGCTAGGCAAGCAGATAGACTGATCAGGTTGACACTCTTGAGGCCGAGTGCTAGACTACCTTGCCTTTGGGAGATAATCTAATGACGATGGTAGAAATCCGTCGAATGCAACCGGAGGATGTTCCTTCGGTTATGATAATTGAGAGAGAATGTTTTACCGCGCCGTGGAGGGAGAGTTCTTATTTAACTGAGCTTTCCAATCGCTCGGCTTATTATGTGGTCGCCTGCGTCGACGACGAGATCGTCGGCTATGCGGGGCAGTGGGTCATAATGGACGAAGCCCACATCACCACGCTTGGTGTCTCAAAGCAATATCGGGGCAGGTCAATCGGTGAACAACTGCTTATCGCTATGCTCGAAGAAGCCATCCGCCAGAACGCGAAACGAGCCACCCTTGAGGTTCGTGACAGCAACATTATCGCCCAAAACCTCTATCGCAAATACGGCTTTCAGATGGTTGCAATCAGAAGGGGCTATTATACCGATAATCACGAGGACGCGCAGGTCATGTGGGTGGAAAACATCTCATCTATCGAATACGACACCAGGCTCACCGAGCTAAAGCAAAATCTGACAAAAAGTGTGCAATCTACGTGAAAGTCCTCGGAATAGAAACCAGTTGTGATGAGACCAGCGCCGCAGTAGTTGAAGACGGTTGCCGTATCCTGTCAAATGTCATAGCTTCACAAATCGACATCCACTCGAAATACGGCGGGGTTGTGCCGGAAGTGGCCAGCCGTCGTCACGTCGAGCTAGTTTTGCCTGTCATCCAGGAAGCTCTCGATCGCTCCGAGTCAACCTTTGCCGACATAGACTGCATCGGTGCGATCAATCGACCTGGCCTGATCGGGGCGCTGATAGTCGGCGCTGCTGCGGCTAAGACCATAGCCTATGCTGCGAATATCCCTTTGGTCGCCGTGCATCACCTCGAAGCTCACATCTACGCCAATTTCCTGACAGATGCCGATATAGAGTTTCCTTTAATCTGCCTGGTCGTATCAGGCGGGCACTCGGATTTGGTATATATGACTGATCACGGCGAGTATGAGATTCTGGCTCGCACGCGCGACGATGCAGCGGGGGAGGCGTTTGATAAATGCGCGAGAGCAATGAACCTCGGCTATCCCGGCGGACCGATTATCGACAAAATAGCACGAGATGGCGACCCTCGTGCAATTGATTTTCCAAGAGCCAGGGTAGGGGATAGCCTCGACTTCAGCTTCAGCGGACTAAAAACTGCTGTGATACGGTATGTGCAATCGATGAGCGCAGAAGTGTCCATATCCGATGTCGCAGCCAGTTTTCAGCAGGCAGTAGTCGATGTGCTGGTGGACCATACGTTCAGAGCAGTTGAACAAAAGTCGGTAAAACAAGTCCTGCTTGCGGGAGGTGTAGCGGCAAACAGCGCATTGCAGAGTTCCATTAAAAGCCGCGGGGAAGAACTAGGCATTGCGGTTAATGCGCCGCCGCCAGTTTTATGCACCGATAACGCCGCTATGGCGGCCGCCGCTGCGTATTTCGCCTACCAGCGCGGCGAACTTACTGGTCTGGACATGGACTGCTATGCCAGCGAGCCACTTGGTTTTGCGCAAAAATCGAAGTAACAAAAAATCCTCAGCAGTGACTTGTATCCGGCGAATGTGTTGTGGTATAATTCCGGTTGGGACAATGTGGGGCTGTAGTTCAGCTGGGAGAACACCACACTGGCAGTGTGGATGTCAGGGGTTCGAGTCCCCTCAGCTCCACCAATTCCATCTACTTCGATTGGGCCGCTCACTGTGACTCAGGTAAATGTCCGCACGAAAAATCACTTCTTAACGGCGGTGTGCGCCGGTCTTTCGCTGACGATACTTTTCGCCATAACACTCTTCTGTGCGTCCGCCTCGTTACAAGCAGCGCCGCAATCCGCATCCGCCTTTCGACCTAAGGTGTTGGTGTTGATTATGGCCAATCAGAACGCACGGGACTTGGTCTCCGTTAACTACGCCAGCGTAGTGCCGTTGGCCACAGCTCAGGCTGATCTGGACAAAGTGGCTGCGTTGGGAGGTTGGAGCCCTGTAAACGCCAAAGGTGAGACCAGGGCCTCCGGCGGGCCTGAGCCAGTCGATTCTACCAGCATCAGCTATCAAGCCAAAATCGTCGCCTATGACAAAGGCGCCCTGCCCATCGAACCGTTTATTATGGCGCTCAAGCGATTCGAATACATTGAGATCGACTACCTCACTCCGGCAGCCTTCCATTTTAACGGTTTGCGGGATTACGAGGACAAATATGTTAAAATAGAACTGCAGGCGACGGGTGAAAACACTCATCGATATCGCATCACCGTTAAAGATGCCGGATTTACCAAGCTTGATCTGCCCTTGACACAGCCAGCAGAACCCGTCGAGGCCCAGCAGACTGGGCGCACCGTCGGGCAGAGGCTGCTGTTGGGGTTGTTGTTTGGATTGGGTGGTGCGTTGGTGGTATATATTTTTACTACGGTCATACTCAGGCGCAGAGCAACGTGAAATCTACGCCTGCCTGAATTTAGAAAGGTTTATAGATGTCTCTCGATATCAGAAAAATGGCTGCACAAGCTGCAGAGGTAAGGGCTTCGGATATATTCATTAAGGCTGGCAATGAGCCGATGATGCGACTCAACGGTAAGATCAGGCCATTGGGCAACGGTTATACTGAACTTAGTCCGGAGGATGTCGAACAGTTAGCTTACGGCATAATGAACCACGAACAGATCGGTCGATTCGAACGCAAGCATGAGCTGGACCTGGCATTCACGGTCGAAGGTGTGGCTAGATTCCGTGCCAATATCTACAAGCAGCGCGGCACGATGGGATTGGTGCTGAGGGTAATTCCGCTGGAGATTTATTCCATTGAGCAACTCGGACTTCCGGAAGCTGTTGCCAGGTTTGCCGAGTTGAGGCAGGGGTTGGTTCTGGTGACGGGGCCTACAGGCTGTGGCAAATCGACTACTTTGGCCGCCGTAATCGACCTAATCAATCGAAATCGCCGCTGCAATATAGTTACAGTAGAAGACCCAATCGAGTTCGTGCACCCGGACAAAAAAGCTATTGTAAACCAGCGCGAGATCGGTATTGACACCGATTCTTTTACTGATGCCCTAAAAGCGGTAGTCCGTCAAAGCCCGGACGTGATTCTCATAGGTGAAATGAGAGACGTCGAGACTATGAACGTCGCGTTGGCGGCTGCAGAAACAGGCCACCTCGTTTTCTCTACTGTCCACACTTGCAGCGCGGCGGAGACGATGGATCGTATTATGAACATGTTCCCGCCGCACGATAAACCGATGGTATGTATGCGGCTGTCGGTCTCGTTGAAGGGGATTGTCTCTCAAAAATTGATACCGCGCTCCGACAAAGACTCCAGAATCGCGGCTCTGGAGGTTATGGTTGCGAACCCTACTGTTAGCAAGTTGATTGAAGAGGGCCGGTCGGGTCAGATTTATCAGGCCATCGGCGAAGGCGACTTCTGGGGAATGCAGACTATGAACCAAAGCCTGGATCGATACTTCAAAGCGGGCATTATTAACGAGACAGAGGCTATCGCAAACGCAGGCAACGTAACAGAGCTGCGGCAGATGATGAGGCGTTCGTAAACAGCGACTTATTTACCAGGGCCAGGCATGATCCGCCTGGCCCTGTTCACAATGAATCTAACTCATATATGAACTAGACAGCGGCGTCTTTCATCACTTCGTTGTAATTATCTTCCAGAGTCTTGATCGCCTCATCGAATGTCGGCTTCGCTAAACCCACCTCATACATAAATGGCCCCGTATATTTGATCTCACGCAGCGCATGGACAAGCCCTGTCCAATCGATAACGCCCTTCTTGGGCAGCCAGTGCCGCTCGTCGACATCGTCGTGGTCGGAAATGTGCAGGGTAATGATGCGCTCTCCAAGGATGCGTACGATCGCAGACAATGCGCTGGCCGGTATCAGGTGATTAACATCCAGGCAAATTCCGGTGTTGGGTCTGTTGATTTTATCGAGAAGGTACAAAAGCTCCGGAGCACAATTGCCGATACACGTGCGCGGCAGCGCTTCCACAGCCACCCTGATACCGAGAGGCTTGCAGGCGTCGGCTACCTGTCTGAGACTGTCGGCAGCCAGCAGCACCCGATCCTCCCTGGACATGTCCACTTTGATTTCCAGAGCGGCATGAACTACAAGCACCTTTGCGCCGAGGTCGTGGGCGATCTTTCCAGCGCCAGATACCCAACCAACCGATTTGGCTCGCAGTTCCTTGTCGGGAGAAGCCAGGTCGACTCCGGAAAACGGCGCATGCACCGACCACAACTCGACGCTTTTTGCCATAGACTTGAACATCTCAACCATTGGGTTATTGAGGCCAGCTTCCAGAATCTGGAGATTAACGAAATATTCGATGCTTTTAATTTCTGAACCGGTCAGTTGCTCTCCACATTCGCGAGCGATTGCGCAGAGTCGCTCGCGGTCTTCGGGGGTGTAGCTGCTGGATTTCTGCACGATGTCGCTGAAATCACCGGGCATAGATCGAATCAAACTGGAGGTAGACGATCCCAGTCGAAGTGGTCTTTGTTTCATGATAGCTCCTGTGGCGTTGATATGTATTACTTAGCCGCCAACCCCCTCGTTTCCTTGACATGGGTTGGTGTGTTTAGTAACATTTAAGGTGTGCTGGGGAGAATGTCAGAAGGCATTCTCTTCACTTGCCAATGGGGGTTGGATATGCGACTTTCAGTCATCACTGACGAAATATCAATGGATCTTGGTCATGCATTGAACGTAATGAAGGAATACGATTGCAGCGGCGCGGAGATCAGAAGTTTATGGGGGACTAATATCGGCGAACTTACCGACGAACAGGTCGATAAAGCCCTTGGTTTGCTGGATAAAGCGGGAATGCAGGTCTGTGGTCTGGCCTCTCCGCTGTTCAAGTGCGAATTGGACAGCGCGGCGGCAGGCCAGGTTGGAAATACTCATCAGGCGGGTGAAAGAACAGCCGCCCAACAGATGGACCTTCTCAAAATACTGCATAAACGAGCCAGGCAGTTCGGGACAAGAAATATTCGAACGTTTGCATACTGGAGAAGGGGCGACCTTACTCCGAAGATAGAGGAAGCAATAGAAGACGGAATGTCTGATGCTATAAAATACGCTGAAGATAACGATCTTATGCTGCTTATGGAAAATGAGCACGATTGTTATCTTGGCACCGGCGCAGAGACGGCGCGCTTTCTGTCGCGCATCAATTCACCGGCGCTTCGAGCGTGTTGGGATCCGGGAAACGGGTTCGCGGCGGGTGAACAGCCTTATCCTGAGGGCTATAACGCTATTCGGAACTTCGTGGAACATGTCCACGTAAAAGACGCAGAGCTTCTCGCCAGCGGGAAGTATCGCTTTGTGGTATGTGGCGAAGGCGAGGTGGATTTTGTGGGTCATCTTGCTGCGCTTAAAGCTGATGGCTATGATGGCTATCTCTCGATAGAAACCCACTACAAGCCGTTCGGAGGCACAGCCGAGCAGGGTACCAGACTATCCCTGCAGGGTCTGAAAAAGCTTTTGTCTGAGTGTTGATCGGAGGATCTACTGGATGAGCATATATAAACTGAGAACGGATTTTGGCACCCATTTTAAGTACATACTTCTTGGCGTTGCCTTTATATTCGTTGTTGGCGCGATCTTTACTTTTGCCGGAGCGCCGGGTGGTGGCCCGGAGCAGAAAGGCGCGGAGCAGGTTGTAGCCACTGTTAACGGCATGCCGATAACTAAGGCCGAAATGGAATCGCAGTGGCAACAGATGAGCGAGTCGTTGCGGGAAATGCGATCAACTCTGCAAATCGCGCAGCAGAGGGCGTCTTTATTCCAAAGTCTGGTAGAAAGCAGGGTCACTTTCGCGACTGCTGAGGCAATGGGCGTCGAAATCAATAAAAAGGATATTCAAAACAAGCGCGAAGAACTCGTAACCCAGTATCTCAGGCAAAACCGCAGCAGGGTGCTGGGCAAACTCAGCACTGAAGAAGATAAAGTCGATCCTAGAAAAGACCGCACATACAAATCTGAACTGTCCAAGGGCGGTATGAACATTACCATGCTCGAGCGGCAGGCAAACGCCCTTATTACCGATGGGCAAATCTCAAGCCAGCTTGCTCAGGAAGGCATCCAGAAAGCTATCGAGCGCAAGGTCGGCAAGATCACCAAAGACGACATCAAAGATAGCTATAATACCTACCAAATACGCCAGATCGTTATGATGCAGGCTGCGACGCCTGCCGAGCAGTTCCAAACACTGGTGAAGAAAGTTGCCTCCGAGGCCAAGACCGGGGATTTCGCGGCTCTGGCTAAGAAGTACTCTATTGACCCGGAACAGGGAGCAATCAGGGCGGTTCGCTACGGAATGGTCACACCGGATGTGTGGGATAAGATTAGCACAATGAAGCCGGGACAGGTAAGTGAGCCTATCGGCAACAACCAGGCGACCTATATTGTCAAGGTTGAATCCACGGGTTCGGAATATCCGACCAAGCTGACTAAGAAGGCTGAGGATCAAAGGCGCGAGATGATAAAAAACATGCGCCAGATGCAGGCCTATTGGAAGTATAATCAGCAGGTTCGGGACAATTTGAAGGTCGTAGTGACCGATCCTGAACTTAGCGGATACTGGCATTTGGGATTAGCCCAGCAGGCTGAAAATGAAGCAGCGGCCAAGAAACAGATTGCGCTGGCCCGCAACTCATTTGAAAAGGCCATCGGACTGGAGCCTAACAACTCTTTCGCCACAGCGATGCTGGTGGCAGTTCTTGTACAGCAGCAGGATACCAAGCAGGCTACTCAACTTCTGTATCAGTTCCTTGAGGGCAAAGACTCCAAGGCGATCGGCACAGACCTGAGAATTATGCTCGGTGATTTGCTCTACAAGGCTGGCAAGAAAGACGAAGGCCTTGTTCAATATAACAAAGGCGCTCAGGAAGCCGGTTTCGACGTGTCTGCGCATCAGCAGATAATGGCCAAGTATAAAGAGATAGGCAAAGACGATCTCGCGGCTGAAGAGCAGAAGTGGATTAAGGACTACGAAGAGAAGAAGAGGATCTACGAGGCTCAGCAGCGAGGCCCGGAGAAGCAGGCCCCTGCACAGCCAGCACCGCAAGGCGGCGGCGAATAACTGATACCTCAGATCAATCGAAGACTATCCTTTACAGGAGGATTTACCGGAGGGGCTTATTTAAGCCCCTCCGAACGTAATTAAATGGCCGGAACCCTGTTTATTGTGGCAACCCCGATAGGAAACCTGGAGGATATAACCCTCCGGGCTTTGCGTGTTCTAAAAGAGGTCGATCTGATCGCGGCGGAGGACACCCGGGTTACCCGAAAGCTGCTCAGCCATTACGATATACACACACAAATGATCCCATATCACCAGCACAGCGGCGGTCGCAGGGCAGGGGAGATACTGGATATCCTCAAAGGCGGATCAAACGTAGCCCTGGTCTCCGACGCTGGCACGCCGGGCATATCCGATCCCGGTCACGAGCTTATCGCACTCTGCATTGATGAAAATATCTCAATCGAGAACCTGCCGGGCCCGGCTGCGCTGATTCCGGCCATAGTGGTCTCCGGCCTGTCCACGTCTCACTTCATCTTCGACGGCTTCCCTCCTCGAAAGACCAGCGAGAGAAAAGCCTATTTCAAGAGCATCGCCGAAGAGACTCGCACAATCATTCTCTACGAATCTCCGCTGCGATTAACCGCCACCCTGCGCGTAATTCAGGAAATACTCGGCGATCGTCGCGTCGCGGTCGTGCGGGAGGCGACGAAGATGTTTGAGGAGGTCTTCCGGGGCACGGTCAGCCAGGCCATCGAACACTTCCAGAATCGAGTCCGCGGAGAGATAGCGTTGGTGATTGAGGGCTGCACCATTCAGCCAGATTCAAGCGAAGACGATCTCCAACCACGACTAAAACAGCGATTGAAAGAATTGCTGGCTTCAGGGTTGTCCGATCGCGATGCGGTGCGACAGGGGACGGTCGAGTTCAAGCTGCCCAGGCGTTTCGTCTACGCCACGATGCTTTCGCTAAAAGACGAGGATTAAAAATCGGCCCATCTTATTTTGTGATCTCGTCGAGGTTCTTCTGCGTCTGCGAGATTTCCTCGCAGGCTATCTCCCATTCTGCATATAATTGGTGGAGTTTCGCGGACGCCTGATCATAATCCAGTGTAAGATCACGCGCCGCGCCGTCGCGATAGGTATCCGGGTCACCAAGCGCAGCCGTCAGTTCCGCCACTTCCTTCTCGAGTCTCTCTATATCGGTTTCAAGGTTATCTCGCGTCTTTATCAGCGTGCGAAGTTGTTTCTCCATCTCCCTAAGCTGAGACTGCGGCCTCGGGACAGTTTTGGCCACATTCGGACGAGCAGTGATCTCATCCAGGGGCTGCCGCATCAATATCTTCTCTCTATAAGACGTATAGTTACCGAGAAAGACTTCCCAACCGCCATCGGCGATTTCTAAAATCACATCAGCCACACTGTCCAGTAGATATCTGTCGTGCGATGCCATCAATATCGTGCCGCTATAGGCTCGCAGGGCGTCTTCCAGAGCCTCCCGTGAGCGAATATCAAGATGGTTGGTCGGCTCGTCCAATAAAAGCAGATTAGGTGACTGCGCCAGGACCTTCGCCAGCGCAAGTCTGCATTGTTCACCGCCCGACAGCACCTCTACCAGCTTGAACGCATCGTCCCCCATAAACAGAAACTGCGCCAGAAGATTACGAGCATCCCGCGAGGTCAGATCGGCGTCAGCCAGCAATTCACCAAGCACCGTGCGGCTTTTGACCATGTGGTCGAACTCCTGCGCGAAGTAAACAGGCTCCACATTATGCCCATATACGACCTCTCCAGAATCCGCCCCAATCAGGCCAGCCACGATTTTGAGCAGCGTGCTCTTACCGCTGCCGTTCGGCCCGACAATGCCGACTTTCTGACCGCGCTCAACGGCCAGGCTAAGCTCTTCAAACAGACACTTCTCCGAATAACCCTTGGATAATTTGCTAAGGCGCACAACTTCCCTGCCACTTCTTATGACCTGGGTAAAATGTGCCGAGATCGTGCGCTGCGAGCTTACATCTTCAATGCGCTTAATTCTCTCCAACTGCCGCACTTTGCTGTCGCGCCGGGTAAACTTTCGATGCGAAAAAAGCGTCTGGATAGCCTCTTCTATGCGCTTAATCTCTTTTTGTTGCTCTTTATAGACCTTGCGCAGTTCCTCGGCTTTCTGAGCCTTCATCTTCGCATAGTTCGAGTAATTGCCCGGATAAGACGACAGGGTAGCGTTTTCGATTTCCACGACTTTGCTGACAACGCTATCCAGAAAATACCTGTCGTGGCTGACAATCAGCGCGGCGCCATTGTAGCGATTATTTAGAAACTCGCTGAGCCAGTCGCAAGCACGAATGTCGAGGTGGTTGGTAGGTTCGTCTAGGAGCAGCAAATCAGGGGACAACAGCAGCAGCCTGGCCAACGCCGCACGGGTCTTCTGTCCGCCGGAGAGGGTTCGCACCGGTTTGTCCAGGTCTGCTTCATCAAAACCCAGCCCAAGTAAAATCCCTTTCGCCTGCGCAGAATAGTCGAAGCCGTGCAACCCATCGAACTTATGGCTCACTTCTGCAAGGCGCACTCCGATTCCGTGAGCATGCTCGGCAGACGCGCTCGCCATCTGTTTTTCCAACACCCTCAATTCACTTGCACAAGCCAACAGTTCCGGCGTCACGCCCATAACAGCCAGGTGCAATTCGGCTATTTCAGGCAAATCCACCTCCTGCGGCAGATACCCCACCGTGCATCCCTGCTCTATATGAACGCTGCCGCTGTCGGCTTCTTCCTCGCCGGAGATGATCCGAAGCAGCGTGGTCTTACCGGAGCCGTTCGCGCCGATCAGCGCTATTCGTTCCGTTTCCCCCACGCCAAACGAGACATCATAAAAGAGGTCGTGCGTGCCGTATGATTTGCCAAGTCCGGAGACGGTGATGAGAGGCATATTAACCCTGCCCAGGGCCTGAACCCTGGGCCATTTCAGTGGTTTATTTTCGACTATTCGAGGTTATCACAACGGCTTCAGGCTTTCAAGTATCTCGGTGACACTCATCTCAGCCGCCGCCATCACTTCGTCAGATGCGCCGTAGTATATGGTCACAGTATCACCTTTTACGATCGCCCCGCAGCTAAAGACCACGTTTTCCTTGAAGCCCGACGTCTCGTATGGCATCTCCGGCTCAAGTATGGGCTCCCCGCTTTTGGCCAGCACCTTTTCTGGATACTGAGCATCCAAAAGCACCGCACCCAGGCAATAACGATCGTCTGTCGTCGCCGCGTGATATATCTCCAACCAGCCCCGATCAGTCATAAAAGGCACCGCACCGCCGCCGATTCGGCCGGCTTCCCATGTGCTTGAACTGCACCCCAACAACAGCGCGTGTTCCCCCCAGTGAATCAAGTCAGGGGAATACGCGATCCACATATTCGGTGAGCCCATCATCTTCGGCTGCGGCCGGTGGAGCGCGACATACTTGCCGCGCACCTTCTCCGGGAATATCATCGCGTCCATATTCTCCGGTGGGAATATAATGCCGTGCCTGGTCCAATTTTTGAAGTCTTTGGTGCTGGCGAGGCACTGCGTAATCGCGAACGGAGCTACACCTTTATAGACCACCCAATAGGTATCATCCAGTTTGGTGATTCGCGGGTCCTCAAGGCCAAAGGCCTCATATCTCTGATCCGGCCACAAAGACGGCTTCGTTTCGACTTCAAAGATATGCCCGCCTTTGCTGCGGGCCAGCCGCAAATGAGATATCGAAGTCAGATACATCCCATCCGGCGTGCCGATGACCCTCGGATCCGAAAAATCGTAGCGAGGGTCATCTTTATCGAACTCGATGATCTTAACTTCCGGCCGATCGTCCGGGAAATCAATAATAGGCACCAAAACAACGTCAGGATCAGTAGCAATCGGGCGCTCAGCCACCCTCATCAGCATCAATATCTCATCGTTATATTCGATCACACCCGCGTTAAACGCGGACATCACCTCCCAGCCTTCAAAAGTCGGCGGGACGTCGTGTTGCGTCACTATGGGGTTCTGCGGAAAACGGCGCACCTTCATAAATCACCAATCCTTTGTATCGGGCGTATGCTACCTCATCTCCTGGCCGCCCGTGATATTAATCGCCTGGCCTGTCATATAGCTCGCTTCGTCCGAAGCCAAAAAAGCAACTACATTAGTCACGTCATCGTAGCTGCATCCGCGGCCCAGCGGCACCTGATCCATATACTTCTTCCGCACTTCCTCAACAGTCAACCCTTGAGTTGCGGCATATTGTTCAAACAAACTATCCTGCCACAACGTACCATCCAACAGATTACCCGGACACACCGCATTTACACGCACTCCATACTGCGCCATTTCCAGCGCCAGGCTCTGGGTGAGACCAATACCGCCGAATTTACTCGCCGCATAAGCCGAGTTGCGGAAGCTGCCCTTTTTGCCGGATTTCGAGTTGATCTGGATTATAACACCGCCGTTTTGCTTCTGCATGATTTGGCATGCATGCTTTGCGCAGATCATATAACCGATCAGGTTTACTTCTATAACCTGCCTCCACTCGCTCACCGGAAACATCGTAATTTCACCGGCCTTCAGGACTCCCGCATTTGCGACGAGAATATCCAGCCGGCCGAACGCGTTCTCCACGTTTTCCATCGCCGTGTGAACCTCGAAGTCATCGGTTACATCAAGGCCCACGCCAAGCGTCTGCACGTTATATTGATCGGCAATCGCCTCCGCGGTCGATTTGGCGCCGTCCTCGTTGATATCCGCGACAATTACGATTCCCTGCTCATTCGCAAATCTCTCGCAGATTGCTTTCCCCAGGCCCTGTGCCCCTCCGGTAATCATAGCCACTCTGTCTTTGAATCGCATCCCAATCTCCATTCAACCAATCATATCTTCAGCGCACCGCGCAACAGTTCTTCCTCTGCTTCCGGCGTCCAAAACTTACCATCCTTGAGCTTTGCATAGACGCTCGGCATCACTTTATCCAAGTCGACCAGCGCAGTCAACGGCAGATCTATAGACGGATAAATAACGGTCTTACCCGGAAAACTCGCATCCTTGACAGCTTGCACACCTTGAGCCATCGCGTTTATCCCACCAATAGCGGCCAGCGAATTGCGCGTCGGGAGTTCCCCGGATTCGGTGTAGTTCAGGGTATCGACCATATCCTTCGGCCTCGAACCGCTTGATCCAACGAACCGGTTTCCCTTAACAAATGTGCTGCTAAGGTCCAGATTCGCCATCGTGCCTCTCGGAACTCCGGCGAAAATATTCATCAGTCCGCCGCTCGCCAGATGCGGTATCGCCTGCTCGATAAGCGCGGCCGCCGGCACCAAAACCACTATGTCATCAAAACCGGCATCCCCGACCATCTCTTTTATGGCATCATCTACAGCGCCCTGGCCCTGCCGCACAGGATTGACAAACACGACCTCGATACCGTGTTTTTTGACGTTGTCGGCTATGCTGGCTTCCAGGCACTCCAGCCTGTAGTCGTCCACGTCCGTACACAGCATTTTCTTCGGCCCATCCGACATCTCAGCGGCGCGCTGCACGTGCATGCTTCCCATTGCACCAGCAGCCCCCAAAAACCATACGCTGCCATTCGCCGTCAGCTCGCTTTCCTTACTAGCCTTATATGCATCGGCCACATTATTCGACTTCGTCCCAACGTAGTCGATGTAATCATAATGAACGCGGCCAACGTCGATGTTCACAGGTCTGGAAATAGGTTTGTTTGCGGCTATAGCCATCACGGCGTGCTTTGCGAGATTCGCGCCAAGCGCCTCGACGAGTTCGGCTTCAGGTGTGCCGAGCACTATAACATCGTCAAAACCCTCTGCCCCGGTCCTCTCCTGTGCAAGAGCCTTTACCGTACCAGCAATGAGCTTTCCGGTCGTGACAATCTCAGATTTACCCGCCAGCCGCTCCCGTACCTCCGAAACCAACTTATCGTTGATTCCCGCAAGAATAACCTTCGCAGGAGTATTTTCGCCCGACAGAAGTTCCGAAACGCAGAAATCGCCGTCCTCGCATCCGACAAACAGCGTAGTTCCACCCTGTTTAAGGGTCTTTCGCGGTTTGATTCTATATGCAGCTACGACACACGTCCACGGCTCAACGAGCGCCGCCTCTGCATATCCTGTCTCCGGCTTCACTGGGATAAGATAAGACCCTTCATCGCCATTAAGAACCGGTTCTCCGATAATCCCGAACTGCTGCATACCTCCAGCCAGCGCATACCCATACGCAACATTGACGCCCTTGTAGTAGACATCGGCTTGCACGATATACCGGCTACCGGGTTTATAAGTGTCTTTCCATTTAGCCCCAGCCTCGATTACGGTCAACGATACCTCATGGCCTGGAGTAACAGGATCTGCGATCAAGTCCCGGCCGGTGATTCTTGGGTGAGTCGCGCCCTGGGTAATCAGTTTTACATCAGAGAAGCAGATACCGATAGCATCCACCCTCACCAGTATCTCATCATCCTTCGGCCCGACCACGGGCAAACTATCCGGCCCGTCCTTTCCGAAGTTCTCAACACCTGCTTCCTTCATTCGCCACGCCAAATTAGTCTTCGGCAAATCGTATTGCAGGTCCTTATATCTGCTCAGGGCGTCACTCATGCCATCCACCTTTCATAACACTACTTATTTGAACTGCTGTTTGCGATAATGCTCATCGGGTCTGGTATAGATCCGTCTTACATTCTCTTCTGTAAAATAATTGACACCACCAAAAATGTGCGCTCCCGCCAGCACGCGGCAGGTTTTGCACCACATTGCCGTGATGGCTTCCACTTCGTGGGCGGTCTTGCCGACTGCGATTAAACCGTGATTCTGTATAAGAATTACCTTCGGCGTGCAGCCCTGTTTGTCCATAAACTCAAGGGATTGTTGCCGAATAATCCTCGCCAATTCCATTCCCGGGTCGACATACTCAATATAAATCGGCTCCACACCGCAGTATACGATCTCGTCGGGAAATACTCGGCCCTTCAGTATCTTCTCGGCATTGACGCTGCACAGCAAAGAATTGACGTCGGTGGGGTGGGTGTGTCCGACAAAATTGACATCCGGCAAGCTCAGCAGGAAAGCATGGAAAGTCGTCTCCACCGACGGCTTCATCCTGTTCTCAGGATCCGCACAAACCGCAAACAACGCATCCTTGATCTCCTCGTCGCTCAGATCTCCCGCGTCCAGCAGCCCAAGAGCATCCTTGCTTCGCACTTTCACGAAAGTATTCTCATCAGATCGCGACAGATACTTTCCGCTTGCTTTTACAAAAAAGTAATTCTCATCGACCTTAGCCGACGTGTTGCCTTCTCCGAGAATAACATAGTCATTTTCAGGCTTTCCCAGCAACAACGACATATTTACCAGTTCGTGTAGAACCGTTTTTTCATCCATCAATCAACCTCCAAGCCGTCTCATTCCGACCATGCGTATTCTACAGCAAAGCCGCCGGACAGTCTAGTAGTACAGCTTCCCAACGCCTCCCACGCTTCAAATTAACGATTTTACTCAACAGCCATCAAATACCATTGACGAACCGCGCCGCGGCCTGATAAAATATCTTTGGTGCGGCGGAGTACCTCAGCTGGTTAGAGGACCCGGCTCATACCCGGGGCGTCGTCAGTTCGATCCTGACCTCCGCTACCACATTGGGGCTGTCTCAAAAGGCAGCCCTTTTACCTAAACATCTATCCCCGTTTGATAAACCTCAAATATTTCTTCAAATATCGTATTGCGGATAAGTAAACTGAGGTGGTATAATTTTCTTTGTGCAGCAAATTGCGCAGGGTCTATTCCGCTATTTCGGAGGTTATATTTCGTGGCTGAGAGAGGCAAGATTAGTAAGACTGGGCGTGCGTCAACCCAATTTGGTAAGGGGACGGCGCAGGTTGTAGTCATAGAGAATGACAGCTCCCGTGGTAAAGTGTTCGTCGAGGTTAAGAAACTTCTGTCCGAGGCGAAGATTGGTTTCCAGAACCTGAGTTCGGGTCACCCGATCATTATCAACAAGGGACAGTTCGCGGAAGCTAGCGGCGTCATCAAAACCGCGTTGGTAGATGGCGATAGCGCCCGGTATTCCGTCGAGAAAGAAGATGCCGATCAGGTCGTCTTGGTCGAGAACACCAACAAGGAACCGGGCAGAATGGTCGTCAAAGAAAGCCCGTTTACCTGGCATTCTGCTCATTAGATCATAGCAGAAGAGGATTTGAGTAAGAGGCCTGCCGTAGTAGCAGGCCTCTTTCGCATCTAGCCCACGTAACGCCGCGCGCCGACCAGGTGTTTGCCATACTTATCCAGAGAATCGATCCGCACACCTGTGCGTGGGGTGGAAGCGTGGATAAATGTCCCGTTGCCGAGATACATCCCCACATGGCTCACATAGCCCTTCATCATGTCGAAGAACAAAAGGTCCCCAGCCTGCAAACAGGCTCCTGAAACCTTCGTCCCGACTTTGATCTGCTGCCGGGCAGTGCGAGGCAACTTGATCCCCAACTGTGAATATACATAGCGCACAAAACCCGAACAATCGAACGCGCTCGGGGTTGTGCCTCCCCAGCGATACGGCGTGCCGAGAAAAGTCAACGACAAATCACACGCTTGTGCAGGAAGCGCCAAAGTATCCGGCTCCTTCTGGACTGCAACAACTTTGCCAGGTTGGGGATTGGTTTCGAGAGTTACTACTATCTCTTGAAGTGAGTTTTTCGGCAGAGACGCTTTGGACTCGTCTCCGCGTGCAAGTGTGGATATAGCAAACAGCAAAAAAAGCATAGCTGTCGCGCACCACATACTGCGGTAATGCAATGGGCAATTCCTCCCAGTTAGATTCCCTCCCACCGCGCCTGTAGTCTACCGTGCGGAATTGCCGGTCGGCGCCACTTCCTCTTTTCTCCAGGCCATGCTAATGCAGAGCCAGCTCATGCATGAGCTATATTAACACGCGCTTAACCATAAGTAAAGACTTAAATGGTGTTAGCGCGACATTATTTATAACAAGCAAGGGGGAATATTAAGTTTGTATGTCTGCCAGGTGATCTTTAGGCCAGGGGGCGCCTTCGATGTATTTCTCAGCCGCAGTCGCAGCGATAGCCCCGTCTGCACAAGCAGTAACTATCTGACGCAACAGCTTCTGCCGCGCATCTCCTGCTGCAAACACCCCGGGGATATTGGTGCGCATATTTTCGTCGGTGATTATATAACCCGCGTCGTCGAGGGTCACATGCCCTGAGATCATATTCGTGTTCGGCTCCAGACCGATCAACACAAACACCCCGTCGACGGCCAGATTGGTTTGCTGATGTGTCTGCACGTTCTCAAGAACCACATGATCGACTGAATCCTTACCGCCGATGGATTTAACTACGCTGTGCCACTGCACGGTGATGCTGGGGTTATTAATAGCCCGTTCCTGTATAATCCTTTGCGCGCGAAACTTGTCCCTGCGGTGGACGATGGTTACAGATGACGCATATCTGGTCAAAAAGTTGGAGTCCTCAACGGCAGTATCCCCGCCGCCGACTACTACCAGTTTCTTGTCTTGATAGAAAGCAGCGTCACAGACCGCACAATACGAGACCCCTCTTCCGATAAATTCCATCTCCCCCGGCACTCCGAGCTTGCGCGGGCTTGCCCCCAAACTCAGGATCAGGGTCTTGGCGGATATTCTCTCGCCGTCAAAAGCAATCAGCGTTTTAACGTCGGATTCCAAGTCCAGGCTGGAGATTTCAGTAGACTTTATCTCAGCGCCAAATCTCTCGGCCTGTTCTTTCATAGACATCGAAAGATCAAAACCAGAAGTGCTGGCAGTATGGCCGGGGTAGTTTTCGACCTTGTCGCACATAGCGACCTGGCCGCCGGGGTAGTTCTTCTCTATTATAACGGTTTTGAGCCTGGCTCGCGAAGCGTAAATTGCCGCAGTAAGACCAGCAGGCCCAGCTCCGAGTATCGCAACGTCATACATTGATTTATCCTCATTCCAAACAATAATTCGATTTTACCAGATCAAGCGTTTCCGGGCAAGCCGAGCTGCGACCGCATACCGCCGCACTTACTCTACTTCCCTTCCGGCAAAAACCGCATATACTCAATCTCAAACTCCACATCAGGTGAGTTCGCGGGGTCGAATCTCAGGCCGGTTATAGTGCCATTCCAGCGCGGATTTGTCGACATATCTACATGATACGTATGAAAATTGTTGTCTCCCTGTAAGGCAAACCTTACGCTCTTCGACTCACTAAGCGCCTCGCGATTCGCTTTGAAAAAGAGCTGTGCCTCGTCGGGTTTATTGATTTTCATTCTGATTTCGAAAATCTTATACCTGTCCGCATTAATTTCCGCCCATCCAGCCGACAGAATAGGGTCTCTCGTTGTGCTGCGAGACCGTAGATTACCCGAATCATACACAGGAGTTGTCATTCCACCAGCAGTCCAGATTCTATCCGCCGGTTTCGCGAAATTCCACGCACTTTGTAGCACTGGAGTCGGAATATCATAAGGCCCCAGCCCTACGTCCTTCGGGGTCAGAGCGACAGGGCCGTTGTAAGTCGGCGCAAATACGTTTCGAATAGCTTCAAGATACTCAAACCCATCTCCAGCATTTGGCTCGATATAATCCCCCTCACCAAACTCGTTCCACGCTTCCAAAAACACTATCTTTTTGCTACCAGGCAACTTTTGTGCCGGCGAATCGCAATACTGTTTGGCATTAGACAACATTTTCTGCCATAGCAGTGCGGATTTTCCGCTTCTAACACGGGAACCAGGGCCATGCCACGGGCGAGCATCCCAGCCGGCCTCACACAGCGGGATATACGGAATGCTGGCTGCGTTTCCGATCTCGTTCCATATGTCCTTATAAGCGTCCACCATCCACGCATAAGGCGCCACGTTCTGCCCGCGATCCCCAGCCGATGGGTAGTTATAACCAGATATCGCGTCGTAGCCCTGATCTTCCAGGCCTTTCACCCAGGCGGCATCTCCTCGTCCACAAGCCACAAAATACAGGCCGCCGACCCCGGCCTCCTCACACAATTTCCTCATCTTCTCAAACGCAGGTCGAACCGCCTCATTGCCCATATCCGACGAGATATTGTATGGGCTGAATATTACAATGACGTTTTTGCCGTCGACTTTAAGATAATTATCCCGTTTGAAGTAATTGTCTATCCAAAATCTGGTAACCGCCAGCATATCCTCTTCCGAGTGCGAACCTGGGTCGTTATGATTCGCCCACAGCAGGCAGAACTGCATCTTATCCTGATAACGAGACTTCAAAAAACCGTCGTGAAGCCCTTCCTCAAGCCCCCGGCTGCCCTTGTGCCAATACCAGTCATATATGAAGAAACCTATGCCGTGACTCAGCGCCCAGTTTATCTGCCAGTCGACAACCTCGGGGTTACCATTATGTGCATAGCCCAATACAGGCCTGCGTTCCGGGAAATCGTTGAGCACAGACCACGCGCTGTAATCCCGCCATCCCGGAAAATAATAGCAGCCTACAAGATAATCACCAGTATTGGCAATAACCGGCTCAGGCACATAATCAGCACGCGTAACGTTTTCGAACCTCGGATATATCCGCAACTTCGCCTGGTATTTCTCAACTTCCGCATTTGACGCACCCACCGAAGCAACCGCCGTAACTGTGCCTGGTGTTTTAAGCTCGGTCTCCCATTCAAATGCGGTTGCTCTATCAGCGCTAATAGTTTTAGTGGATTTATTCGGCAGTATAACTGCGGATCCGCCCCCGACAAGCGTGACCTTCGCCTCGACATCCCTCGCGGCAGTTCCGCCGATATTGGCTAATTCCATTCTGAGCTTCGCCCGCTGCCCGGCCCGTGGGATGGGGTCAACAAATGTCACTCTTTTTATAATAAGCTCAGCAGGCCCGGTCGCGGTCTTACCAAGCGACAGAGAACGCAGAGTAATCTCTCGACTCGTGAGGCCATCGGCCGGCGACAGGCCCACGCCAATAATTTTGCCCTCCCATTCAGCAAGTCTGGATAAATCCAACACATAACTATGCAGTTTGCCATCCCCTCTAATCTCGATAGGCACGCTGTGGAGTTGTTGCTGTTTCGCTCCCAGCCAGTAAAATAGCACATTATGTGACGTATTTGAGGCCGCTCGCAAGGTTAGTTTGGGAATATCACCCGCATTTTTGTCAATCTCTGGTGAAAGCGCTAAGGCGTTTTGATCCCCTTTAATCCTCCATCCGTCGGCCTCAATCGACTCATTTTCCAGAGAAATCGCAGCCCAATCGCTTCTTGCCTTGGTAAATAGCCACGCGCTGTCAGTCGCCTTATGGGGTTTGAGGTCGATGATTCTAATAGATTTAATCGCGTTCTCAGTTCCTGGCGGGTCAAGTCGGATGTGTATGATCTTTCCCATCTCGTGCCAACAGGGCAATATGGTGTATTTATGGTATTGCCCGTCTCCGATCATATTAATGTGCCTGTGCCACTTCTCCCTAAATCCTCCGTACGGCTCCTCGGTTGTGTCGGAGAAAAACAGCCTTGCGACGCCGCTCTTGTTCGTCTTTATCTCGATTTCGAGGAGTTGCCACGGCGAGGTATTCAAGTCAAAGACAGGGCTGATCATCCGGCACGTAGGTCCTGTGAATCTCATCGCCCCGTCGCCAATCCTCATCTTCCCGCCCGCAGACGACCATCCCAAGGCATCGTCTGCAGTGTCGAAGTTCCAGCTTATGACCGGTTCAGGCGCGGCGTAACCCTGGCCTGCAGCGACCGCGAATATAATTGCGATTATGAAGAGAACTCTGAGACTCACTTATCGCACCTCTTTTATAAATAATAACTCCCCCACACATAGAAGCGGGTGGGGGAGTATTTGCCATTGATGCTTCTGACTAACCTATCAGGCCGCTACTGTTGTCTGAACGCGGATTTCGGCTGTCGCAGGTTATAGGTATTGGTAGTCGTCTGTTTCCAATCTCTTGGAACCGCACACGGCCCTGCGCTCGGCGGCGGCATGACCCATTCCAGCCTCGGAGAGCACCATACAACTTCCTGTCCAACAGGCCCATTCGGGTCATATTCAAACGTCTCACCGCTGAATTTATTCGCGCCAGTCGAATCCGAACCGCTGTAGCTGTTGGTAATCAGCCACCTTCCATTCGGCAACTTCTGCACGCTACTCGCTACTAGCGGCACTGTTGACGGCAACGGCACATTATTCGTCTGAGTTTGCGGATAACCCGGGCACGATGAGTCAATTTTAGTGGCCGGATCCGGCAACCTGAGCAGTCTGGTGTAATCTTCCGCAAGCAGCCTCGGCCCCACTACCGGGATCGGCCCGCCGATTTTAGCCTCATAAACTCCGTAGTTGTCGCAAATCAGCAGCGCCAGCTCAGGGCTACCCGCAGGGCTGGATGGTGGCAGCACCACCACATCGAAGAACCTCGGGTTAGCCAGCGGAACGGCCTGCCCGTTCATACTCACGTGATCGCACCGAGCAGTAATCTTGCCGGACTGAGGGGAAGAATAGTCCCACGGCCCGGCAGCCTCGCCGCTCTTCATAGTTCTCTGCCTGTATCCAATGGCCATAATCGCGCCGCCAAGCCCAGCACGGCCTTTCGGACTGTTTCCACCTGTGTCTGTACCCGCGGATGTGAAGTTGGAGCTAGCCACCCAGATATCCTGAACCATGCTGCCAGTACCCGGCACCGACACCAGTTGCAGGCAATCAAATATATATTTTTCATTAAGCGAGTCTGTCTTCGACACCCAATTCAGCTCAGGCAGCACGAACCCGCTCTCGTTGTCAATAAACTGCGAGTATCGTGAATCCTTCGCCGGGTCTATAACCTCACCCGCGGAATCCACAAACTGACCGTTTTTAACGCGGTACGTAAGATCGAGAATGCGCGAGTTGCCTGTATCTGCAATTAAACAGTGCACCACCGACGCATACCCGCCTGATGCCACTTCTTCCATTTCCTGCCACATAATAGCATCGCGCGGCCCGCTGAGCTGTGTAGGCTGACCCGGCCTCAGCAGTCGTTTGGGATCCGCAAACTTTGTATATATCCAGCGAATATATCTGCCACCGGCGCCATCGGCCCCGACCCGTCCGCTCTTATCGATCTTACAGACCTGATTAGCCCCTGAGTTGCAGAACAATATCTCCCCTGTGCCTGCATATCGAGCGCGCGACGGCTTGTTCACCGCCCCCTGCTTCATAACGATCGGCTTGCCAACGCCTACCGGTACATTTGCCGGCCAATCTATCGAATCCACCGCCCAGGTCACTTCCCCCTGGCCGTCGATTTCCACTACCCGGCTGTTATCTGTCACAAGGGTCGTAGTGTCTGTAAATGCGTGAAGCCCATCCGGCCCCGGCACCATCAATACTCCATTGGCTCCAGCCACAGACAACGCGCTGTCTCTGGACATCTGCCCGCTGCCCACTTTAGTAGTCCAAATCGGCTTCTGAGTTGTCTTTCTGCCTTTCGATTCCCCAGTTTCAGTATCCAGAGCATACAGATATCCGTCATCGCACGTGAAGTACACTGTATTTCCAATAACCGTCGGCGGAGAATGCACACCGGTGCATTTATGATCGTCAATTACATAGTACCAGAGCAGGTTGTTCCAGCCGCTCAGGTCGACGGAATCGCTTGAAGCGGTTCGGGCGCTGCTCATATCCAGCGCACCTGGCCCCCACGTCGTCCAGTCGATGGGAACCTCGACATTATCGAGATAGACCCACACCGGTAGCGATGGCGAGAACGTATTGGTCTCTACCAGCATTTTCGTGAGCTTGGTCTTGCTGAAATCGTCGAATGTGATAGTGCCCGTGTCATAATCGACGCTGATCCCGGTAGTGCCAACGCCCCCGCTCGAAATATCCCTGGCATCCATCAACGGCAGGCTGGAAGTGGGGTCGTTTATCAGGTTGGGCTGCCAGATTCGCACGTTATAATGGCCTTCGCCGTTGCGCTTCCAAAGGTTCTTCGGTCGCTTTATCGGCCTGCCGCTGGAGTCGTATCCTCCGCTTTCGGTGATACGGATAACACAATCCGAAGACGCCTTCAGACACAGCAGCGCCGCCTGTGGACCTGGTTCATTGCCCGATACCGTCACAAACACTTTGCCATTAGCCACAGCCGGCGAAGAGCTCGGCTGCGGGTTTAACATCGGCCCACTCGACGTCTGGATAACCCCCGGCAGTTGCACATTCGCTCCGTAGCTGCTGTCGACACCCGAATGCAGGAAATAATGCCACTTTAGCTTGCCGTTAGTGGAGACATTGCCATCATTCGAGTAGGCGAGTATTGAGCCCCCCGCCGGGTAAGTGCTGTTTCGGGTGCCTGTAACAATCAACTGATTATCCGGCCCCATCACAGGGGTGCCTTCAATAGTAGTGGCCGGGTGACTCATCGGAGTAGTGCCGCCGCCAGTACTCGCCGGGCTTTTAGGCTCTATTTCCCCTCCGCGAGGGTTCAAAGCCGGCGATCTGGTGCCATAAGACAACGAATAGCTGCAATAGACCACATACTGTCTGGGCAACGGTAACTTGACTTTAATTGCGATAACCCCAGGCATCCTGGCTCCCGCGAGGTTCTCGTTCGGCTTCGGGTCCTCCGTCAGCGAAATAGCTTTCACTCCATCGCTTTCAAACAGAGTCACAGTGACATTGCTCAGCCAACCCGGATATGTGACGCGTATCTCCGCAGCATCCCGGCCCGGTTGGATATTAGTCAGCCTGACGCGATCCCTGCTAACTGAGACCGGCATACTGCATATATGATCGTTGAGGTCTCCGGCAATCACCGGCATAGTGGTCGGAGAGGTGAACCAATAGACCATACCCAGAATCGCGCCGTTGGAGTTTCTCATGCAGCCGTAGCTCGGCCCGCATCTTGGTTCCGATTTCCAGTTAGGTTGCAGTTTCAGGTCTGGACACTGCCATTCGCTGGCGACATCAGTGACGCCTTCGTGCCCGCTTGTCCATTTGCCAAGGCACGGGTTCTCGGCATATAACCGCCCATCCCCGCCAACTGCGAATATCCACCCGTTTACATAAATCGGCGGACTCGGCCATCGGCCCTCTGCAGAACTACCTACCGCAGGACTCGTCTCCATCACATATATAGGATCGTTAGGATAGACGACGTTGTTTGCATCAATTGGAAATGCGTTAAGAACAAACACGGTGCCGTTGCTGTTTTGCACCAGCACAGCCTCAATAGGACGACAGTCCTGATTCGGGTCCTGAATAGTTGCGATAGTTGGGGAACTCAACACGCCGCCTTCAGGGTCCTGCCAACTCCATATAACGACTTCGCCATTAGGACCAGCCGGCCACATACCGCCCTTGGTGTCACCGTATTGATCCAGCGCCGCCAGCGTGTCGCCGGAAGTATAAAACACCGTGTTCTTATATAATAGAGGCGCGGCTTCACGGCGGTGGCCGTGCGTGGTAGTCGGAATCCACCACTTTTCGACAAGCCGATTTGCGCCAAGCGTATCAATCGAATTTCCCGAATGCCTTGGGTCTTTGCGCAAGTCGGTCCAAGTCGAGGCATATGCCATTATGTTAAACGCGAACTTCAGGCTGGCAAGGCTATACGGCTCCTGCAACATACAACCCCTGCCCACTGCGTTAGCAGTAGCCACCACACGCCCGCTGCCGTAAGTGTTTGCTACAACTGCCGGCTGCCCGGTCAACGCCCCCGAGTTGTCCGCACCATCGATAATTGGGAACAACACGTCAAACGAGGTCGGCTCTTCACTGCCAAGCATAGTGCCCATGTCGCAGTAGTTTCTTGACCAATTCCCGCCGACGTTCATCCCAAGGCTCATAATGTCTACGTCTGTGAGCCAATACGGGCTGGTCAACAGGGGATGATGCCTCGAAACAGGGCCATCTACACCGGTTCCACCAACTTTGAACGCCAGTTTACTGATAAAAAACGGCCCAGCTATGCCGAATTTAAGGGGGGAATTCTGGTTCGCGTTATCGACCCACAGCACACCCCCGCCGTCGACAAATCGCCTGAGATTCTCCCTCTCATCGTCGGTAAGAGTAAGCGTGCCCGATCCCGGCAGATACAGCACATTCAGACGGGATAAGTTACGCGCAGAAGACACTCGGATGCGCCAGTAATATTCATCAGCCTTGTTTTGTGACAATGAAAGCGGGTTTTCAAAAGTCCAACCCGTCGGCTTCATACTGTTCAACGCATCAAGTTTCGCAAACAGCAGAGCAGCGTCCTTGATTGCCGCGTCGTTGCGAACTGTGCCATTACTCGGATCGACGATCTCGACTATTCCGCAATAAACTTTCTTACGCTTGCCCGCATACATATACGCGCCGGCATCCGCAGGAAGACAAATGGCTATCAACGTGCCGACTATAATAATGATCGAGAGTATGCCTCGGATAAGTCTCACATCATGCTCCTCTCACCGACATAACCGCAGCCCATTGTGTTACATCACATCGCCGAAATAGATAAGACTTCCGCTAACCGGCAGCCTCGGAGCAATCGGTAATGGGCGACCGAACTTGTCTACTCTGATAGGTTGGCCGTTGTTATCAATCGGCCAACCAACGTGGTCGTCGTAAAGGAAGGTAACACCTTCGTTAGGATGCGCTGTGGAGGATGAGGAGGAACCGCACATAGCCGGTATTCGTCCCCATTTCGCCATCCACGCCTGCACATCACTCGTCGAAGCCGGCAGGTTTTCACTGACCGCACCGTCGATGATAATACGAATATCCGGCGTTTGGCCGTATAGTGGGAATCGCGCGTCGGTTCCCGGCGGGCGGTTTGAAGGATCCGTATCCGCTGGATTGGGATTTATCCAATAACCCGGAATCACGAACAGCGACCCTTCCTGCGCGTATAAAATCGCCTCAATCCTCACGTCCATCGGCATAACTGCCACGCCGCCCATCCAATAGTTGCTGCGGGTATAAACGTGCGAATCAAGCGCAATCTGCAGTATATTAGGCATCCCAACCGCTGTATTTAATGTGGCCCCGACAGTAAGCAGATCATACACATTAGACGCAAACGAGCTGCCTACACCCGCACCAGGAGGGTTAGACCCAAAGCCAAAGCGCGGATCTCCAACACCCCATACATACGGAGGCAGTCCGGGAAACACGTTGTTGAGTCCCAACAATCCCCAATTCGGGGTAGTATTCGCCGGGTTAATCCACGCATTGATATATGCAGAGCCGAACTCACCGGAGTGCCGCAAAAATAACATCCTATTACCCGGCGCACTACCGCTTTCTGACTCATACGGGCCAAACTCAAAACCACATCTGAACGCGCTTTGTGGATTATTTCGCACAACAACGTGTGTCGAGCCTTGTCCGATTATCGAATCAGGGCCATAATCGTCGGCTCCGAGGTCGCCCAGTGGCATAAAGAACTGAGTCGTGTTTACTATAATGTTCTGCCGCGCCAGCAGCGCAAGCCCGCCGGTCGAATCCGCGCCGCGATATTCATCGTTATCGCTGTCCTTCCAACCCGGCTCACGATATTTAAGCACGCTTCCGTCTATGTAAATGTTCTGATTGGAAACAATCGTCAGGTTCATGCCCTTAGGCAGCATCCCGCGAATACGGATATTGCCTTCGGCATAGATAACCCCATTGCCATCGATTTTGTGATTTGGAGTCAGCCATCTTCCATTCGTTGGATCGGGGTAGGGCATACGCACCGTCGCGCCCCAGTCCGGCCTCGGAACCCCCTGCGGATCAGACCATATCGCCTTCTGCCCAGAACCGGCAACATCGCTGCGGGTAATGGTGAAATAGTACTGATCGCGCCCGTTAACAGTCTCTTTGTCGTTCGGCAGAAGATTGATAACAGCGGCCGGCGGGTTATAATAAGGCCCCTTCCAGTTGCTCGTCATCTGGTTTCCGGGCTGCATTATGTCGGCACGCACAGTCACACCGCCGAAAAGTGTCTCACTTTCGTCCTGCTTGTCGGCCGTATTGCCGATATAAACGCCCTTGCCCCAGCCCAATTGACCGAGATTGACCCATCTGCCGCCGCCGCCCTGTCGCACACGATCCCCTGAATTAAGGGTCAGCACCCGGTAGCGAGTCGTAGTGTTGGTAGAATCAGACTGATCCACCAGCGGCGGCTCAATGCGCTTTACTCCACGCGGCCTTCTTTGTGCATCTACCTGGTTACTGCCGTCTCGATAGAAACCATCCGCTGTGTCGAAGGCGCTGTTGCTGCTTTCCAGCATAACCTGAGTCTCAGTTGTGTAACCGCTCTGAGTCTCAAGCAATTTATGCAGGCGTACCGCGACTCGATTATTAGCCTGAGCAGGGTCGCCGTCTGCCTTAATCTCGCCGGAAACAAGCACGTCGTCAATTGGAATCTTATCCGTAGGGCTGCCAGTCGCCGGGTCCGTGGAGGCGTTGGCTCTGATGCCGCGCAGGTATATCTCCACGCTGGGGTCGCTGCCATACAGCCCATACCATACCAGATTGGCGTTGACTCTGATCGGCCCGCCTCGCATCCCATATTTACTCGATGTGCTGCGTCCAAACACAGTCTTATATCCAGGCACACCGAGAGCAACATCCACGCTTCGGTTATCTTTGTTTGTAATAAACCTGCAACTGTCGGTGAGCGCAATCGGCTTATATGCTGTAATCTCTCTGCGCAGTCTTCTCGCGCTGAGATCATGCAGCGTGGTCGGGTCGTTAGGGTCGATAGTACCCCATCTGCCGACCGACTCTATCTTAATGTACTTCGACATCGGCCTGTCCGGATAAGGTTCATAAGAGACCCGGATCAGAAATCTGCCCTGGCCGGAGTTAAATCTGGTATATCCGCCGGTCGGGCCAGTTTCCCCGGTCTCATTTACTGAATACGGCCGCAGCCACTCGAAGTCCGGGTCGTCTTCTCTAAGCGCCGGCGGTAGATTATCCGGATCAGGCCGCCAGTCGGCCCCGGCCTCCGATGTGGTCAGCATCTCATCGGCGTAACGTATCCCAGCCTCCGCAATAGCCGCCACAGAGTCCGTGCTCGACATACGAGCCGATCTCGACAGGTTCCTGGCCACCAACGCGATAAACACCGTCGCCAATACCGCGAGGATGAACATCACCATAATCGCGATGATAAGCGTCTGCCCATGCCTGTTCTTATAAATATCCTTATTCAAATGCCTCATAAATTGCATTCAATCTACCTAAGCGCGTTTCTGACCTTCACCTTGTCAGTCAGGTCCACAGGGAAAGGCTTGCCTGAATCAGGGTCGAACATCCTCATGCCAAGATGAACCGTGATCAGACTCTTGGTAAGATAGTCACCTCTAACTACGTCATCTTGCCGATTAAAATATACAAGATAATAGACTTGAATCACGCACGGCTGGTTGTTTGCGTCCAGTTCCGGCAAATCCAGGCTGGGGTCACGGCTGAAAAACAGCCTGCCCGAATCATTGTCGATCATATACTGGTTTATTCCGGGGTTGCCTAACGACAGCGGAACCCGCTCATATCTGACTGGTCTGGCAAAACTGTCACCCAGCGTCATATCCGGTCCAATTACGGTCTCACTGCCGGGCGCTATCCTCGCGTTTGCTAAATACTGATCACCCACAGCCGGGTTAAAAGTCGGGAGCAGGCTCCAGCGAATCGCACCCCCGCGATCGGCGTCATATTGATTATGAAAGTCGTCATTTATATCCTTAGCGGAGTCGAGCGCCACCGGCCCGGACGCAGCCCCACTCGGTCTCGGCGGCTGCAGAGCGAAATTAATGCTGCCTTTATTCACATCGACAGTAAACGCCATCTCAAGCGGCCGTTTTCTGCTGCTGTCCGGAGCTACAAACCCAGTTCTTAGATACTCCGTGATACTAAATTCCGTACTCTCATCCCAGTTTTTACCGTTTGGCACTCGTCTGATGATGAGATGTTCATCGCCGTCCATCACCGTGTAGTAGTCATATCCGCTAGGAGGGTCCTCCATATAGGCCCCTCTCATCACATCAATCCGATGATCCGGCGTCCAATATCCATAGGTCCCCGCAAACACTGTCGCAGGCGCGTTCGGGTAATCGTTCTTCGCGTCAGTCGAATAGGCCGGGTTGAACGTGTCATTTTCCACCGATGACGTTTGGAACTTCACTGTCGGGTCCACCGACCGCACTGTGCCATCCGGGCTGAACTCCGCATTTATGAGGTCCTCATACTTGCCAATTCCCACCACTCTGGCACTGCGCAGCCAGTTAGCGTGATAAGGCAGGCCATTTGCGCCGTTTCCAGTTCGATAGAAGAAATAAGGGTCGTGAACACGATCATTTACGCTCATCGAAGCCGGGAAAAGATTGTTATCATACGGGTTGTATTCCGCCCGGTACAGCACAGCTCCGTTCTCAGTGCCTTCCACGATATTCTTGCCCCACGGCGGCACCCATCCCCAATTGGGCGGCGCTCCCTGTGCAAGTGGCATTCCCAAATTGTTATATCTCAGAGCCACAAAATATCTTACGTGTGTCACCGACGGCTCCAGAGGCGTCTTCGGCTTGGCCTCGACATCGTCCGCTTTTAGACCAGCAGCCTGGCAATACGGACAGTCCGGCCAACCGCGCAGCTCTGTTCGCTTGTTTTGACCATCATCTATGACTAAGTCTCTTGGATAATTTCTAGGGCTGCCTGCAGGATGATTCGGGTTGTTGCAGTGCATAAATATCTTTGGCAAAATAAAATCAATCATCGCATACGGCAGCACGAACCAGTGTGGCGCGTTGGAACCCGGCTGAGCCACCGGCATCATAATAGGGGTCTCAGTTTTATTAGCCACCACCCCATCAGGCAATCCTGCAGTCGCAGGGTCAAATGGGATTTGAGCGTTGTCATAAACGAACATCGCCTGCCCAAGTTCGCGGCTGATGGACGCCAACGCCATTCTCGCCGCGTCCTGCGAGTCCACCATAGCCTGAGCCTGCCGGGTTAGCTGGAAAGATTGCACTACCGGCCCCAGTACCAGCGTCATCAGGATCGCAGAAATCGCCATCACCACAAGAAGTTCAGCAAGGGTGAAGCCGCCGCGTCCGCTGCGTGTCTCAATATATCTCATATCTGTGTTCATCATGGCGACGAATTCCTCGTCAAGTCCGTGTCGATATCCACAAATCGCCAGTTCCTGCCGTCCCGCCACGTAACCCTGGCCCTGAACGATGCCCCGACCACCACAATCCTTGAGCCTGAGTCAATAACCCCGCCTGCAGGAATATCCAGATTGACATAAGCACATTTTACGTTCGGCGCGTCAGGGTCAGCCGTCCAATCGTCAGACAACCGGTACAGCTTGCCTACCACTTTATGCTCAACATCGCCAATCCAATAGTTGTAATCGACGGTCACATCCTTGCCGGAGTCGCTTCTGGCAAACAACAGTTGATACTGCCCGCTCGGCGCAGCCCGCAGCTTAAAATGCCTGTAGTCCACGCGGGAAGTATCCCACTTTCGCAGATAATACGAGTAAGCCTTCTGGCACTGCACCGACCAATCTCCATCCGCACGATAAAAGAACCTCAAATGTCGTCCAGCCAAAGGCACATCGTGGGTATCCGGCAGCGGCTCGCTGTTCCAGTCGATCAAATTCGCCGTCTTCGGCAAGTGAACTATGCCCGCTTTATAGTCTATCGCGTAGAAGGGTGGGGCATCAGGCGGAATCTCCACCCTCAAACCCGTCGCCAGGTCGATAATCAGCACAGACTGCGGCACCAAAAGATCGGCAGGGCTGGAAAGCGGCATACCAAGCTGCCTTTTTACTAAACCCTCAAAAGTAGGCTCATCGGGGTTATCAGTAGCATCCCCGTCCGTTATACTTGCGGGGCTGCCTGCATTTAAGACAAACCGCAGCGCCAGCTTGATCGCTGAGTGAGTATTCGTTCCGGTGTTCAGTGGGTCTTCATTGACCGCCGGCACAATTCGGTCTTCACGAATAATGCGAGGATCGTATATCCTATAGTCGATTCTGGCCGTAATCGCCCTCACACCCCTGGCGGTGCGTTCGGTCATATTCCTTGCGCGCGGGTTAAACGCCACAACGCCCATTATGGAGTCCACTAAAGCGAACTCATACGGGTCGTTTGACCATCCTCTCGGCGGAACCTGCACAAAGCCTCTCGCACACGAATCGGCGCCCTGCTCGACCTCGGTGACATCAAAGTCCGATAGCGGATACGCATCAGGCGGCCTGATCTCAACAGGCACCCATTCCCCATCCGGACTGGGCCGCACAGTCTGATCCACCTCACTGAGCAGAGTAGCCTCACCGGTGCTCTTGTTTTCCACCCAATACGAATAGCTGATATGATACGCGTGGTTTGGGTTTCTATCGTAGCTGAAATTGACCATAAACGCCGGCGATCCGCCCGATGTGGTCAAATCGTAGTCAATTCCATACTGCCCGGCACGCAGGAAGATGCGCGAATCTGAGTTGCCGATTCTTCTTTGCAGATCCCCGCTCTTGATCGTCAGGCCAAGATACAGGCCAGGATTGTCAGGGTCTGCCGTCACCTCTATGGGGCTGAATGCCAATGTATATTTAGAACCATAAGCCGCTCCCGCGCCGCTGGTGAAATAGCTGCCGACAGGAATAGGCGTAGTCTCGTTGCGAACATAGCGGGAGTTAATAACGTTGCCGGCCTCGTAGATTCCGCCGACCAGATCACGCGAAAAACCTAAAAAAGGAGGGCCTGGGTTCTGGTCGTTAATAACAGTGCCGTCAGGTTTGATCGGGAGAACTCCATCCGGCAGATTCCCAGGCATATTCTTCCATCGCTCAACTTCAGCCTGTGCAAGCTTTGAGGCTATCGTCTGATTTTCCGCCGCTCTCACAACACGAAACCCGGTAGGGAACATCTGAATCACGGTCATAATCCCTACCAGCAGGACCAACATCACCACCAGTATCTCTACCAGCGATGTTCCTCTCCTGTTGTTGCTAAGACCTATCATGGACAATTCCTATACGCAATCCCAAGGCGGCCCCAGCGAAGCTAAAAAACACTCCCGACCGCGAAAGCAGACTATCGATGGTACGACTACCCAGCCCCCCCGAATGTTCCGATTATGGCAGAAAGCCATACTGTTATGCGAGCACAATCAATTCTACCATATACACGTGTTGGGGCAGAATATCTGCCCCAACATTAAAATTGCCACCTCAAGGAGTTCCTATTCCTTCTTCGGCAGCACTCGCCATCTCTGAGTCTCCACTTCCGGGGCGCTCAGAACGTCTACATGCCCGTCTAAAAACAGCGTCGGCGCCTTGCCAGTTACAGTAAGATTCGTGCCGCTGCCGCTGTAGACCTCATGCCACGAACACCACGTCACCACAGTGTCATCCGGCGGAGTTTTGAACTTAAGCTGTCTTTCGTAGTCTCGCTGCGGATCCCCAGGCGCACCTGGCCCCTGTGCTGCTACATCACCCGGGCTGGCCGCCCACGCCTTTGTGTAGTGTTGACGAATATCCGTCCCGCCGTAAATCATAAAATCGTAGCTGTTATATGTATATGCTTCTATGCCCGCGCCGGTGCCAAGCGGATCATAAGCAGCGTTTGCGCCTATTATCTGAGTTGTGTCGATGAACTTGGAGTTGGGGCAATGATACAGCTTCGCCGACTTTACATATTCGGGGAACAACCCCACCACCTGCGGGCTGGCTGATGGCACCGGCTGATCCATAGGCACGACATTGCCACCATTGCGCATCACCTCGACCCCCAGAACATCCGGATATTTGCGATTATCCTGTTTGAATATCTGCACAGCCAGCCCGATTTGATGCATTTGGGTCATGCATTTGTTCATACGAGCCCTGTTGCCGACCATACTCATAACAGGAAATATAATCGAGGCAAGGATCGCGATAATCGCGATCACCGTGAGAAGCTCGACCAGCGAGAAACCCCTCTTGTTTGTCAAAAATCTCATCGAAAAGCACCTCCATAGGGAGTAACGAAAATAAGCCTATCTTATAATGCCATTCTCATTGTATGGCGATTCTACACCCTTAGTTGTTCCACCTATCCCGGCGTGACAATTCCTATCCACGTGTTCCACAGAGCGCCAAGCTGCGGCCACAGCAGTATAACAGCCACCGCACCCGCCACCATAAACGGCCCAAACGGGATTTCTTCCCGCCACGGCAGCTTCCGCTTTTCAGCAAGCGAGCTTAATATCTTCCAGGTTACGCCGATCAGCGTCCCAAGCAATACTGCTATAAAGAAGCTCACCAGCGCGGGCAGCAGGCCAACCACCGCCCCAATACCAGCTGCCAACTTCACATCGCCCCCGCCCATAGCGCCTTCATACTCCGCCAGCGCTTCTTTATCCTTCGGACGAAAAGCGTAATAACTCACATATGCAATCGCATAGAATATAGCGAAACACACCGCAGCGCCCAATACGCTCGGCGGCACAGGCAGCGCGACGCCCGTTCCCGGCAACGGCACCTGCACCATACTCAAGTCGCCGTTAATCCAATGGGCGACGTCCTTGCCGACTCCGATCACAACCCCCACTATCCACACCTGATCCGGGATTATAAAATGATCCAAATCGACAAAAAACGCTACCAAAAGAGCTGATATAAACAACACATAAGCGAATACATCAATCGATAAGCCGTATCGAATATATGTCGCCACCCACAAAAGCCCAGTCAGCAATTCAACCGAAAAGTATCGCCAACTAATCGGGGCCTTGCAATACCTGCACTTTCTCCCCAATAGCAGAAAGCTGATCAACGGGATATTATCCCACGCACGCAACTGCGTGTCACACTTAGGACAGTGCGAAGGAGGGCTTACAATCGACTGCTCTTCGGGCAACCGAAAGATGCATACGTTCAGAAAGCTTCCTACTATCGCACCGTATACGAATGCTATCAGGCTTCCTAGCCAAACAGGCAACATAAACCGCTAATTACCGCTTCCCGAGCCTGCGCCACTCAGGTTCTGAATAACAGCGACCAGGGGCAGGAACAACGAAATGACGATGAAACCAACCACTCCGCCCAGCCCTACGATCAAAACAGGCTCAATAGCCGCCGTAAGACTCGCAAGCGCAGCGTCGACCTCGTCCTCATAGAAGTCCGCAACCTTAGACAACATCGGGTCCAGCGATCCAGATTCTTCGCCAATACTGATCATCTGAACGACCATCGGCGGAAACAAACCGCTGCGCGCCAGAGGTTCGCCGATCTTGTCACCTTCTCTGATCCTCGCCCTGGCTTCCAAAATCGCGTCAGAGATAATATCGTTAGACACCGTCCCCGCCACAGTCTCCATCGCCTGCAAAATACCGACACCGCTCGAAAGCAGCGTCGACAGCGTTCGAGCAAATCGGGCCAACGCGACCTTATGGTTCAGCGACCCAAAAACAGGCGCCTTTAGCTTAAGCCTGTCGAAAATTCTGCGCCCGACCTTGGTCTTCATAAACAGCTTCATAGCCACCACAAATACGACCGTGAACACGATCATCCAATACCATTTGGCCAGCATAAAGTTGCTCGAAGCCTGTAAGATCGCGGTGGGGCCAGGCAAATCTTTGATTCCCAGGTCCTGGAACAGCCCCATAAACTTGGGCAATACAAACGTCATCAGACCCAACACGACCATAGTCGCAAAGACCATAATAATGACCGGATAGGTCATCGCACTCTTGACTTTGCGCCTGAGTTCAACGTCCTTTTCCAGGAATTGCGACAGTCTCTGCAAGCTCTCTTCCAGAGCGCCACCAACCTCACCCGCATTCACCAAACCGATAAACAACCTGTCAAAAGCGTTAGGGTACTTCTCCAGCGCCTTCGACAACGTGTTTCCGCCCTCAACCTCATTTTGCACATCAGTGAGGATCGCCTTTAGTTTAGGGTTCACGGCCTGGTCGGCAAGAACGTTGAGGCAGCGGACAAGGGTAACGCCCGCGTCAATCATCGTGGAGAACTGGCGGCACATCACGGCGAGGTCGGTCTTCTTTACTCCGCCATAACCTCCAACTTTTTTCTGCGCACTTTTGACCTGTTTGACCTCGACAACGTCGAAGCTGTTTTCGGTGAGCCTTTTACGTAATATCTCCTCGTTTTCAGCCTCAGAGTTACCTGTGATCACCTGTCCTGTCGCATCGCGGACAGTATACGCAAAATTCGGCATGTCAGATCACCCCTATCCGGTTAACCAATCGACCCAATCTCATCATTACAACTTCGCGCTTATCTGCGCGGCCCAGGAGCGCCCGCCGTGCCCATCGCCGATGTAATCATATTCTTAAGCTCTTCCTGGCTCATAGCGCGGGCCAAAGCCTCATCATAGGTGATGACGCCCTTCTGATACAAGTCTCTCAGGTGCTGGTCCATCGTCTGCATTCCGACGTTGGAACTGGTCTGAATAATAGAAGTAATCTGGTGGCTCTTCGCCTCACGGACCAGGTTTCTAATCGCCGGAGTCGCAATCATAATCTCCATACAGCAGACTCTTCCCGGCATACCAGCTCTAGGCAGAAGCTGCTGACACAAAACCGCTTCCAAACTGTTTGAAAGCATCAGTCGGATCTGTTCCTGCTGTGATGCCGGGAACGAGTCGACCACGCGGTCTACGGTAGAGGCTGCGCTGTTTGTGTGCAGAGTCGCAAATACCAGGTGACCGGTTTCCGCCGCTCTGATCGCGTTGGACATGGTCTCAAGGTCTCGCATCTCACCAACAAGAATAACGTCCGGGTCTTCACGCAGCGCTGCTCTAAGTGCGTTGGCGAACTCCTTGGTATCCTGTCCTACCTCACGCTGGTTAATGACACTCGTGCGGTGTTGATGCAGATATTCGATAGGGTCCTCGATGGTGATTATATGCGAACTGCGCTCCGTGTTGATCTGGTTAATCATCGCGGCCAAAGATGTCGACTTACCCGACCCCGTCGGCCCCGTTACAAGCACCAATCCTCTAGGTCTACGCGTGATGGTTTCCAACACAGCCGGCAACCCCAACTCTCTAAGAGTAGGGATCTTAATAGGAATAAGTCGGAAAGCCGCCGCAACAGTCCCCTTATCCTTGAAAATATTGACCCTGAACCTCGACACATCCTGCAACGAGTAGGAGAAGTCTAGCTCCCAGGTGTCCTCAAAGCGCTGTATTTGCTCATCAGACAAGATATCGTAGAGCATCCTCTGAGTCTGCATTGCGTCGAATTTCGTGTAATTCAATGCAGTCAACTGCCCGTCGATTCTGATAATTGGGGGCACCCCTACACAGATGTGAAGGTCTGACGATCCTCTCTCGACCATGTCGTTAAGAAGATCATCTATATGGGTATCTTCCAGCAGCACCGGGTCAGTCATCTTTCTGCCCGGTTCCGCTTTGACTTGTGCAATACTACTTACTGCTGCCTCTGACAAGTTGTCCCTCCGGCTATATTACCCGCCTGCTGTAAACACGACCCTCATCACCTCGTCCGGAGTCGTGATACCCTGCAGAACTTTATCCAATCCGTCGTCTTTGAGTTCGTGCATCCCGTTCGCTTTTGCCGCTTCTCTTACATCCGCAAGAGGAGCCCGACGCACAACGAGTTCGCGAATTTCGTCGTTCATCCGCATCAGTTCATAGATGCCAAGCCGCCCCTTGTAACCCGTATGCCTGCATGTATCGCAGCCCTCTCCGCGATAAAGCGTCACCATCTCATTAGGATCCTTGGCCTTAAATCCGAATCTTCGCAGCTCCGAAGCCGGAACCTGATACGGCGCCTTGCAGTTGGAGCATATTTTTCTCGCCAACCTCTGCGCCAGAACCCCAATGACCGTCGCGGAGATAAGATACGGCTCCACGCCCATATCCACCATTCTCGTAACAGCGCTCGGAGCGTCGTTTGTGTGCAGAGTAGAGAGAACAAGGTGGCCCGTCAACGACGCCTCAACCGCGATGTCTCCTGTTTCCAGGTTACGCATTTCACCGACCATGATAATGTCCGGGTCCTGTCTCAGGAAGCTCGCCAATGCGTTTGCGAAGTTAAGCCCCGCTTTTTTGTTTACCTGCACCTGGGCAATTCCACTGAGCTGATACTCTACCGGGTCTTCAATAGTAATAATATTCTTTTCAACTGAGTTGAGCTTATGCAGCACCGAATACTGGGTGGTGGTCTTTCCGCTTCCCGTAGGGCCTGTAGACAAAAACATTCCGTTCGGCTGAGCGACCAATTCCTCCACCTGCGCCTGCACCTCCGGGCTGAACCCCAGCTTGTTAAGTCCGAGCAATACGCTGGACTTATCCAGAATTCTCATAACGATCTTTTCGCCGTTTACCGTCGGCAGACAAGAGACACGAAGGTCGTAGTCCTTACCTGAGAGCGTAACGGGAATACGTCCATCCTGAGGCACACGCCGTTCGGCGATGTTCATGTCGGACATGATCTTAAATCTGGAGGTCAGCGGCTTTTCGATATACTTAGGCAGCGGCATAACTTCATGCAAAACGCCGTCGATTCTGTAACGGATTCTCACCGACCGTTTATCAGGCTCAATGTGAATGTCGCTGGCGCCGTCGGTGATGGCCTGTTGAATGACGGTATATGCGATCCTGATAATCGGCGCTTCTTCAGAGACCTTCGCAATACTCTCTGTATCCTCGTCAAGAATCTCTTCTCTCGCGCCATAACCGGCAATCGCCTGCCGAATATCTGCGGAAAGTCCGGTAGTATTCGCTGCGCCGCCCGAACTCGGCGGAGCAACCGCCGCCAGATCAGTAGCCGCTGGGTTCGGCTGAGCGGGTGCGGAAGAGTCCCCGGATTTATACACCCTGTCAATAGCGTCCATAACGTCGTCTTCAGTAGCCAACGCCATCGCTATCTGCTGGACTCCACTGGCAAGTTTTATATCCTGAATGGCGAGCAAGTCGCTGGGATTGACCACTGCGACTATCAATCTGGCGCCATTTTTTGCAATCGGAAGAACTTTATGTCTTTTGGCGATATGTTCGGGCACGGAGTTAACCGCTGCCGGGTCGATTTTCTGCGTCGACAGGTCAACAAACGAAAGATTCATAGTCTCCGCTCGAACCTTTGTGGCTGCCTTAGCGTCGGCAAAGCCCAAGTCGACGATTATTCGTCCTATATCGCCGGGTGCGCTGCGCTGAACTTCCCTCGCCTGTGAGAGCTGTTCCGCCGTAATAACGTTTTTTTCGACCAGCGCTTCGCCCAGATCTTTTCTAGCCATTATCCCCTCACTCCCGGAGTCCCGTCGCCCGGGACAACAACCAATTATAACACATCCGCTGAGGTTACAGCGTATCACAACATCGCGCGCAATCTACGCTCTACCCAGCGCACCAACAACCGCTTCTTCCATTACTTTAACATCGGCTTTTAACCCAGTCCACATCTCAAAAGAAAGAGCTCCCTGGTAAACCAGCATCTTCAGCCCATTTATAGCCTTCGCGCCCCGACTCTCGGCTTCGACAATCAGCCGGCTCCGCGCGGGATTGTAGACAAGGTCGTATACAAGCAGGCGAGGGCGCAGAAGCTCAGCAGGCGCTACAATGGAGTCGACATCGGGATGCATTCCGACCGATGTGGTGTTCACCAAAAGGTCGATTCGCGGCATCTCTTCGCCGAGAGCCTGCCCGTTCAGATCGGCAACCCTGAACTTCCCTGCCTTAAAAACCTCTCTCAAACCCTCTACCAATTCAACGGCGCGTTCCCGTGTTCTGTTAGCGACTACAATCTCACAGCCGATTTCAGCAAGCGCGAATGCCACGGCTTTCGCCGATCCGCCCGCGCCCAGCATCAACGTCCTGCAGCCATCGAGCTTGCCCCACGCGGCGGTTGCAGATCGCACAAATCCTGCTCCGTCGGTGGTGTCGCCTCTCAAACGCCCATCCACATTGACAATCGTATTGACTGAGCGAATGCGCCGCGAGCGCTCGCTGATCTCGTCGAGATAGCCGATCACTTTTTCCTTATGTGGGATCGTCACATTGACCCCGGCTATCCCCATCGCTGCCACACCCGCAATCGCCTCTTGCAGATTCGCTGCTTTAACGTGGAACGGCACATATATATAATCAATGTTCAGCGCTCGTATCGCAGCATTATGCATAACAGGGGAGAGGCTGTGGCCAATCGGATCGCCCATCACCCCCAACACCTTCGTATGCCCGAGCACGTTCACTTGGTATCCTCTTTTCTGACTTATTCGCAATAGACTTTGTTCCCGGCTGAGCTGTCGCTATTAGGCGCTACACTCGACAGGGTTCCTTCATCACCGCGAATATTACTCTTTCCAGCATCCTGCTGACTTTGGTCCCGATAAACTCTCTGGGATGCATTGGGTTTACAAGCACGGTAAAAGCTCCCGCGCGGTTACCACCCCATATATCGGTAAGGAGTTGGTCCCCCACTACCACCGTGTGCTCAATTTCGCAGTCGATTATCTCAATTGCCTTTAAAAAACCGTGATTTCTCGGCTTCAATGCCCGTGGCAGAGCCGGTATGTCCAGCGCAGTCGCTATTTTTATCAGCCGATCAGGGTAGTGAGTGTTTGACAAAATGCACGGCTTCATTCCCAGTTGTTTAGACGACTCAATCCATTGCCTCGATTCGTCCGGAATCACGCAATCTTTCCACGGCAGCAGAGTGTTATCCAAATCCAGCAGCAACCCCACATAGCCCTGCTTTTTCAACTCGCTAAGATCTATATCAGCCACACTGCGGGCGCGCATATTCGGGCGAAACGAATCGAAGAATCCTGCCATCACAAGTTTCCTTCCTTTTTGGTCTTCTTTGAGGCGTTGTGTTCTTCGAGTGTTCTGTTAAAGACATGTGAGCCATCTTTTCTTGCTACATAATACAGCGCATCAATATTAGCAGGCCGCAGTGTCGCGAGTATAGAGGCAAGGCCAGGGTTACAAATAGGAGCCGGCGGCAAGCCGGAGTGTCTATACGTGTTGTAGAGCGAACTATTCTCCAGGTCCCGATAGTACACTTTAGCCTTATTTGCGCGACTCTCGCCAAGCCTGTAAGTAACCGTTGCGTCTATCTCCAGCTTCATATTTTTCGCAAGCCGATTCCATATAACTGCGGCGATTTTCGGCCGGTCGTCGGCGATTTTGGCCTCACGTTCGATAATTGATGCGATAATGAGCACCCTGCGCAGACCGTAGTCGAATTGATCCTCTCCCAATCCGAAGCGGTTCTTAATCACCTGTTCGATCTCTTCGCGATGCGCTTTGACTACTTTGCGCTCAAAGGTATCCAGCATCATTTTAACTACATCGTCAGTGGTGGTGCCACGCTCGATAAGATATGTGTCCGGAAACAAATAACCTTCCAGGTTTCCGTCATACGGCAGGGAATAGGCTGCAAACCTGTCCCCCTGCAGGGTGGTCAAACCTAAAAATGTGTCCGCGTCGGCAAGTTGCCTGGCTGCCAATATGTCCGCGATTTCCCTCAGCGTCTTGCCTTCGGGGATAGTAACCCACGACTCCAGCGTATTACCCTGCACGAGACTGCGCACGATCTCTGGCATGCTCATAGCTCGGCTCATCTCATATACGCCGGGCTTGAGCCTCTCACTTACGCCGCCCATCTTACTGGTAAGCAAAAAAATCAAAGGGCTGCGGATTACGCCCGACTTATGCAATATGCCGGCAATCGTCCGGGCAGTCGCTCCTTGTGTGATCATAACCCGCACCGGCTTCTTATCCCCGAAAGAAACCGGCATTGAGCCAATCACCAACCCCCACGTCACCAGACAGAGCGCCGCCAACAGCACGACTATATACAACTTTGTATCGGCAACTAATTTCTTCAAGACTATTAACAAGACCTATGCAAGAGATTCAATGTAAGAGTTCAGAATTATCACCGCCGCCATCTGGTCGATTATCTCGCGTCTTTTCGCACGAGACACATCCGCCTGCAACAGCAAATCTTCAGCATCAACGGTGCTATAACTTTCATCAAATAAAATGACAGGAATCTTTAACCGCCTGGCGAGCCTGTCATAAAAATCCCGCACTTTCGCCGCCTGCGGGCCTTCGTCTCCAGAGGAAAGCAGCGGAAGCCCCACTACAACCTTAGACGCATCAAGTTCCGCCAGCAGTTCCTCTACTACTCTCAGGTCGCGTTTAATGCTTACGGAGCGATGGATGGTGCTGATAGGGTGGGCTGTCAAACCAAGCTCGTCGGTAGCTGCCACGCCAATTCTCGCGTCCCCTACGTCAAGCGCTACTATTCGCGGCATCCTCGACCTCTTCTACCAACGAGTATAACAGTATAATCACCGTTATGGCTATCATCGCCATAGCGAATACGATCCCTGAGTCATTAAACAAAAATGCGGCCACCGAGCCAACTAAAATCGCCTTAGTCCCCGCCATTACCCTCGGCGTTTGTTTGAGCATATCGGCAAGCTTACCTCGCACCCCCCAGAACCACAGCGTCAAAAATGGCACAAACGCAGCCAACACCGAGACCCCTTTGACAGAAAAAGTAGTCTTCAAGTTAAAAAGAATCTTTCTTAAAGCGATCGCTACTATATAACTGCCGCCAAATCTCTCGACAAGTCCTGTGGCCTGAGCAGCGTGTGAGCCGCCTCCGCCGGAGAGTTTCCAATCTATTGCAGCAAAAACCGGGACAGCGATGATTCCCAGCACAAAGGCAATCGCAACATGTCCAGCTCCGAACCTCCCGCGACTAACTGCGAACATCAGCAGCACAAATGTCACCACCGCAGCCGCTGTCCCGCCGTAATTCGCGCCCAGAAAGCCAAGACCGAGGGTGATGATCGTGACAACCCCGGCAGCACACATGGCCCATCGGTTCTTAGTAGCAAACATCACAGCAAGCGCAGCGGTCGGTATCAACACCCCCGCATACTCGTTACCTATCCCGTGAAACCGCATACCAGTAATATGAAACGAGCTTAATCCGCTGAATTTACACAAATTTCCACCGGTTAAGGCATCTCCAATTATTGTCAACGCCGTTATCGCATAAGCCGCGACAATTGGCAAAGCGCGAACTTTGCCTGCGGGAAACAGTTTTGCGATCATAGATGCCGCAATAACCAGCAACACGAGATATGCAAATGCCCCCAGCCATTGTCCCACAGCGTCAGGAGGAGCAGACGCGGCCAACAACAGCGACCCAGCCGCACACGCGGATATGACCAGCCCAGTCAATATAAACTTCCTGACCCTTCGCGATGGTCTCAGCGAGAACCCAGCCACACATGCTGCTGTAGTCAAAGAAATAGCCCCGATTATGGCCAGTGCCACTCCCATCGGCAACAAAAGCTGCTTATTTGTAGTGGTTCGCGTTTCCACAGACTCCAATATCTCCGGAGCATTGGGTTCTGCGATGACCTCAGCCGGGCGACCGAGCATTCCGGAAGAAGCTGGTAACTTCAAGATATCCAGTAAAGTGGGCGCAAAATCAGATGCCGCGATCACCCCCGCCGTGCGAGTGGCCTTGGAGACCAAAAGCCCCGGCCGCGGAGATGGATATACGGCTACGGGAGTCAGTTGATCCCAGCTTGGGCTTATCGGAGGCGAAAACGAGACAAGAACGATAGTCGCATCGGGATGATTCGAGATCAGTTTATTTAACAAACGATCCAGACTGCGCATTGACCGAGCTTTATGAGACGCGACCGCTTCGTCGGTCATCGTCATCTTCAATTCATCCAGCCTTGTCGATTCCCCGAAATAAATCACCTGCACCGATCGGCCATTAATTTTGGGTGTTTCAAAGTCGCTGTCGGATGGTTCAAGTGAAAATGCGCCGGAGTCTACTATGCCACGGGAGTCTACTACCAGAGTGGCCGCAGCTCTGTCAAGGCCGTCTTCCGTATCCGCATTCCCTGATACGCAAGTCTTGATTTTCGCCGCATGCAGCGCATCCCCAAGTGCACCCAGCCCACCAGGAATATAGGTCGCCTTCGCCGTATCTCGCAGAGCAGGAGCCAGCCCCAGAAATACCGCCGAATCCCCTTTAGGCCGCCGGCCTGTTCTTGCTAGATAAGCGTCACCAGCGTTCTCATCGTTAGACAGGGATTCGCCGATATTATAAAACTCGCGAATATATATGCCGCCCTTAGTAGGCGCGCCTGCGTTAGCGGTCATTATAACCGACGCTTCGGTCTTTGCGCCTACACAGTTGGGACTAATGAGTCCGATGGCGCCGCTGCGCAATATCTTACAAATAGCAGGCAGCGAAACGTCAGGCAAGTCCGACAGAACAAGCCGGTTCGCCACCACAATAATCACGCTTTGAGAATTGCGCAAAGGGGTGGGGGGTTTGGCCTCGCAAGCGCCAATTAGCACGATCGCCAGTATTAAAGAGGCCAGGGCTCCCTTTATCGCTTGCTGCCGAATACTCTGCATAAACAGGTTACTATTCTCCCGCTTGCGATCGAATCAGTTCGGAGGCTCTCACCAGTGCATCTTCCACCTTGGAAGCATCTTTGCCTCCCGCTTGAGCAAATTCCGGCTTGCCTCCGCCGCCTCCGCCCGCCACTTTGGCTGTCTCGCGCAATATATTGCCGGCAGAAAAGCCAAGAGATACCAGATCCGGGGTTACTTTGCTCACGAACAATATCTTCCCATCCGCAACACCCGCAAGCACGACTATCCCCGATTGTAACTTTTCTATGACGCTATCGGCCAGTTTCTGCAGCGTCGGGACATCCGCGGTCGGCATAGCAGCGGTTACGAATTTCACCCCTCCGGCTTCCTGTGCGTGCTCGGCCAGATCCACGCACTGCGCAGCCGCGCTCTTAGATTTGAGCCTGTCTATCTCCTTTTGCGCCTCTTTTGCGCTCGCCGAGACCTTTTCAGCCGCTTGAACCACCTCTGCGGCCGGCGCGCCCAAAACGGCAGCGGTTTGGTGAAGTTGATCCTCAAGGTTGTGCACTACATCAAGCGCGGCTTGTCCCGTTACAGCCTCAATTCTTCTGACTCCAGCGCCGATACTTGATTCACTTATCAGCTTAAACAACCCGACCTGAGATGTATGATTCAGATGCGTTCCGCCGCAAAGCTCGATGGAATCCTCGCCCATCCGAACCACGCGCACCACATCTCCGTATTTCTCCCCAAACAGGGCGGTCGCTCCCATCTGCCTCGCTTCAGCCGGAGTCGTCTCGACGGTAGACGCCGATAGGTCGCTGAGAATCATACGGTTCACTTCGTTCTCTATCGCTCGAAGCTCTTGTGGAGTAACAGCCTGGAAATGCGAGAAGTCAAACCGCAGCCGGTCGGGGTCCACCACCGAACCCTTCTGAAGCGCGTGCTCCCCCAGCACCTTATGAAGTGCAGTATGCAGCAGGTGTGTCGCCGTATGATTTCTTGCGATAGCCAGTCTGCGATCGCAGTTTATCTTCGCCTCCACTGTATCCCCGACATTGATTGAGCCGGATTTAATCTCACCAATATGCATAGAAAAGTATGAGGCTTTTTGAGTGTCGGTTATGCGTACAGAGCATTTGTCGCAGCTCAACTCCCCGGTGTCCCCAACCTGCCCGCCAGTCTCTGCATAAAACGGCGTCCGATCGAGCACGACTTCCACTTTATCACCCTCTGTCGCGCTCGACACCAGTTCTCCATCACGAATAATCGCAAGAACTGTCGCCTCAGCAGCCACAGAGTCATAGCCGGTAAAGACGGTCGGGTCCAGGTTCTTCTCCAACTCCACCAGAGCAGTCGCACCTCCCGCAGACATCACGGAACCAAAGTCACTTGCCTCCTTCGCCCGCCTGCGCTGCTCGTCCATAGCCGCATTGAACCCGTTCATATCGACGCCCACCGAGTGGACGGCCGCGATATCCCGCGTGATCTCTAAAGGAAATCCATAAGTATCGTAAAGCGTAAACACACTGCCGCCGTCCAGCGTCTTATCTGCAGAGCCTTCAGCAACGGCGATCAGGTCTTCCAGTCTCTGCATCCCAGCGTGCAGCGTCGCCCGGAACTTGTCTTCCTCGCTTGAGATCACCTTCTCTATATAACCCTGTCGATCAGCAATGTCCGGATAAATTTCTCCCATCAATTCAACAACTATCGACACCAGCGAGGTCAAAAACGGCTTCTGAATATTGATATCTCTGGCTTTGACGACCGAGTTTCTGATCAACCTCCGCAGCACATAACCGCGCCCTATATTGGAGGGCATCACGCCATCTCCGATCACAAACACCGCCGATCGCAAATGATCCGCTATAACACGAATCGCCCTGTCAGATTTCTCAGCAGCACCGTATTTTACGCCGGACAACTCCTCAATGCGCCGAATAATCGGCATAAACAGGTCGGTTTCATAATTTGTAGGCGTGCCCTGCAAAACTGCGACTGTGCGTTCCAGGCCCATGCCCGTGTCAATATTCTTATTAGGCAGAGGCAGCAGTGTGCCGTCCTCCTGCCTATCGAACTGCGTAAAGACCAGGTTCCATATCTCCACGAACCTGTTGCTATCATGCGCAATCGACCACGCAGGATCCTCTGGCATTCCCGCCTCAGGGTTGACATCCAAAAATATCTCGTTGCACGGCCCGCAGACACCATTCGGCCCCTGAGAAGGCGCATTAGCGGGCCAATAGTTCTTGTCCTCGCCGAGCCTCACCACACGCTCTGCCGGAAACTTAACTTCGTTGACCCATATATCATAGGCTTCATCGTCGTCGAGGTAGATGCTGGTCCAGAGATGTTCCGGGTTGATCTTTAGCACCCCTGTCAAAAACTCCCATGCCCACGTAATGGCCTCGCGCTTAAAATAATCTCCGAAGCTGAAGTTGCCGAGCATTTCGAAGAAAGTATGGTGCACAGCGTCACCAACTTCTTCAATGTCGTCGGTGCGCATGCATTTCTGCGAAGTAGTTATGCGTGTTTTAGGAGGCACCCTCTCGCCGAGAAAATACGGCTTAAACTGCACCATCCCCGCCGAGGTATATAGCAAGCTCGGGTCATCCGGCACCAGCGAATCGCTGGGATAAATCAAATGACCTTTGCTTTGGAAAAATTCAAGATATTTCGTTCTGAGGTCTTTGCTAGTGAGCATGAGTCATCCTATCAGTTCTATGAGGTTTGCTTTTTAATCAGCTCACATATTGTATCATACAGCCCGAAGCAGATAAAAGGGTGGCCCAGCAGTCTTTACAAACTCGTCGCATTGAGCCGGGTAGGCACAAAAATAGTGCGACAACTCACCAGAATCGCCGCACTACTCTCTTTTGAACGTAATTAGTTCGTTTCCATCGCCGCTTGAGATTTCTTGACATCCAATCGGGTGATGAACTCCCCGGAGAGCATCTCTCCGGTCCGCTCGAAGCCGAGTTCGCCAAACAGCCCCGCCGCAACGTTATTCCACGGCTTGTATCCGGCAAAAATCTCATCACTATCCGGCAGCTTGCTTATCATCTTCACCAGTTCCTTAAGAGCAGCCTTGCCGTAGCCCTTGCCCTGGTGATCCACATCGATCATCAGTCGATATATCCAATACTTGCCATCGTCCGGGTCCAGTCCATACATGGCGAACCCGACCACAGTATCCCCGGCATAAATCGCCAGCGGCACGAACGACGGCTCCGCTTCCGATTCCGCAATCGTATACATATGCGGCGCCACCAGCCCGCCCTGTTTCGTGCTCAGCTTCAGGTTGCAGCAAGCGTCCCAATTAGTCTTATCTACGTCTTTAAGTGTTACTTCGGCCAATTTAGTGCTTCCTGTCCTTTGTATTATCGATTAGCTTCTTGCGCTTCGATGAAGGCTTCAATCGTCTTCTGGTCTTTAATACCCGTAGTCGCCCCTAATGCTGTTACGCAAAATGCGCCTGTTGCGTTCGCAAACTTACCGGTGCGTTCCAGATCCCATCCGTTCACCACGCCAGCAAGAAATCCGGCTGCAAATGCGTCTCCGGCCCCAAGCGCGTCGACTGCATCCACCTTATATATTGGGATATTTAGCTCTGTGTCTTTACTGCGAATGTAACATCCTTTGTCACCCATTTTCAGAGCAACCGTCCCCACGCCCTTATCCATCAGCGCTGCAGCCACATCCGCCGGTTCATTCTTACCCGTAACCATCCGTGCTTCCTCAATACTCGGCACAGCATAATCAACATATTTCAAACAAGGCTCCAATAACTTCATCCAGTTGCCTCGCGAATCCCAGGCTGTGTCCAGAGAGGTGATGACTCCCATCTCCTTTGCCTTTTTCAGCACCCTTGCAGTAGGCTCACCGTCGAAACCAGGCAGCAGAAACGATCCGGCTATATGCAGCACCTTGCTCGATTTGACAACGTCAAAGTCGATGTCGCTCTCTTTAAGCGTACCGTTTGCCCCTATATAATGAATAAAGCTGCGTTCGCCGTCTTCGTGTACCAGCACCATCGTCGCCGAGGTGGCAGCCTCTTTGTCCCGGACGACCCCCTTGCAATCGACACCGTTGCGGGTCAAATTATCGATCATAAAGTCGCCAAACCCGTCATTACCGACTTTGCCGATCACAGCGGTCTTGATACCGATTCTCGATAAGCCGATTCCCGTGCTGTTAGCGCATCCGCCGCCGTGTAGTTCCATACGGTCGACAAGCATCAGCTTCCCTCTATCCGGCAAACACTCCACCGGCTTACCGACTACATCAGCAACCAAAATCCCAAGGCAAGTTACTTGATTCATACGAAAACCCTTCTCAATTGTCCAATGTCCACGGCTTGTCCTCGATAACCTCCGGCTCAGGTTCGATGACACCATATTTTATATACAATTCACGCAGGGAATATATGAGCAGAAACGCGACCGTTCCCGGAAGCAACAGGGCCACCCCTAACATAGCAGGCAGCGAGCACAGCAGCGTGAAGGCGATTATAACAACAAACAGCCCCACTGTAAAGGCAGGGTTATCCGCCGCCAGCAGGAACGATTTATATATTATTTTTCGCAGCGTCGGCTCTGATTCCATCTCTGACTGCAGCATCATCACCGGCAGGTGATACATACTCATAAGAAGCCACATCAGCCCGATGTATGCCGACACTATTCCCAGAGCCGCAATCAATACCCCTCCATTAGCCCGAAACGCTAATGCAAAGAAAATGATGTTACCAATTAATGTGGCAGTGACAATAGCATCCACCACAAAAAGCGCTGTCGCTGGCCAGAATAGATGCCTTATGCCTGTCAACGTATCAGATGGAGACGGGTTTTCGTGAAATATGGCCTTCTTCACATAATAGAATATGCCGACGGCGCCAATCCATCCCACAAATAAAACAGGTAAAAAAAACAACAGTCCAAATATGACATTTTCCACCTGCAACACAACTCGCATCAATGCAAACACAGCAGCAGACGCCAAAAACACCGCGAATGAAGCGCCCACCACGTACCCCAGCGAGTCATAGGCGCCCCTGAAACCTTGTTTTAACGCCCGGTTAAGGCTGGCGGGCAATCGTTTCATTTCTTGATCGTTCATACCATCTATTATACAGGAGAAGCCTCGCTCACGAGTAATCTATTCGGCGCAAGGAAATACTGCACAATATAATAAGCACCTGTCAATAATACCAGTAATGTGCCATTCATCGTAAGATAAGATGCAAGAAAAGCGAACACCACTTGACAAGAGCAATAACTATAGTGCATACTGTCGCTAGAGATTGTTAGACACGAACTGCGAATAATAAGACGTGAAGCGCCATGAAAACCAGAACTCTGGTCTTTGTATTATCGGGGTTATTAATTGCGTGCTCGGCCGCCTTCGGTGCTAAGATTCTCAGCTACCCTATCTACCAAGACCCAATAATTTTATACAGCGTCTATCCGGGAAAGACTTGCGACGGGGCTGGTAATACCGTTTTTAAAGGCTTGTCCAACCAGCCTGCTCAGCAAGTGGTTGAAGTCGTTCCTGGAATACTCTCTATCGACCCTGGGGGGACCACGCCAATACGTGGTTGGTCGAACTTCGTCTCGGCAGGCAAGAATCCGGGAGGGCCACCTGATAACACCTGGACAGTAATCAACGTCGCTCTGCAGCAAAAAACCCCGCGTTATATCTGCTCAATTCCACTTGAAGGCCCGTTATATTACCGTCAGGGCAGTGACAACATCCGGCGCTGGTGGCCTTTGATGTATACTTTGCCAGGCACTGAATGGGTGCTCACCATCAGCTACAAAACCACGATGTGGGACGATGACGGCCCGACTGGCCCGAATCTGCCTTCCACCGCGCATCAGGACGTATGGACATGGAGGCTGGAGACCAATCTCGATAGCCTGCAAAATTTGATTAAAATGTTCTACCAGATCCCCGTAGGCACATGCAAATATCCGCTCATCACCGGTAAGGATATCTATAAAGACTTACTCCGCCGGCTTGATCGGATAAAGTCATACCCCGACGCAAACAGCCCGCAATATATAGCCGACCTGTATGACTTTATCTTGATGGTAGAGGATTGCTGTCTCACGGTAGACTGCGGCGACTGCGTTCCGATACAGGGAATACAAAACACTATGGAAAATCCCGTCTGCTGTAAGATCCTCGCAGATGCCGAATATATATTCTTAAAGACAGCCTGTCCGTAAATAGTGAATAGGTGTGCACCGGAAACTCAGTCCCGGTGCACAGGCTCTAAGTTAAGCAGTATACCTCTGCAAATTGGCAAAACCTATCTGAAGCGCTCGCTGGTTATTCTCCATCCCTTCGAACTCGATGGAAAGATAGCCGCTGTAGCCGGCCTCTTTTAGTATTTCTACACAGCGTTTGGTGAGGACGTTTCCGTGACCGACTATGGCCCCTCGCAGCGGCACCCCGCCTCTGGAGCGGAACCAGCCCTCGCCGGGATCACTGCTAGGGCACTTCACGTGGAAGTCCTTCGCATGCACGTGAAATGCGAACGGTGCCAAGCGTTTGACGGCCTGAGTTGGTTCTTCGTCCGCACAAAGGAAGTTGCCGATATCGATCAACGCGCCGAAATTGGGGTTGTTCACCCTGGTGATCAAAGCCTCTATCCGGTCGCTGTCCTGGAAGAAGAAGCCGTGGTTTTCGATCATCGTCTTTACGCCTTTATCTGCGGCATACTCGGTGACCCCGGCATAGCCCTTCGCCACAATCGGCAGCGCTTCGATGAAATCCGACAGATTATTTGCTCGTCCGGCAAACCCTCCGGTCGCATCGTGGCGCATGGTAGGCGCTCCCAGCGCGGCTGCTATGTCCACCTGGCCTTTAAGCCGCTCTATTTCTGCGTCGACATCGTTTTTCAGGAAATCCGCGCCGATAGTCCAGCTTGCGATTTCCAATTTAGCTTCTGCGCAGGCGGCTTTTATCTCTTTTGCCGCCTCAATCGGATCCTTGTCCCTGCTCTGCGGTCCAAGATCGGTGAACTCTATTCCCGAAAAACCAATTTCCGCGGTGGCCTTTATGACCCCGAACATATCCAGCTTGCCTTCGCTGAGATACCGGGACCAGCTATAACTGCTGACACCTAACTTCATTCGTATGCTCCTCCAAATAATGGCTGATGTAATACAAAGCGTCCGGACAACGATCGCCTCCGTCCACTTAGCGCGCTTTAGTATTATGTCCTTCCGAGTCTGACTCAATCTGCTGTTAGTAATATTTCGCGGAAGGGTATTCTCAGTTTAGCGCAATTTGTGCGCGCTGGCGAGTTCGGCCGCTGCTTAGCGTCTTTATCAGGTGTATTTGGTCGGAGGTAATATAATGGTAAGAATACTGGCCACTATCTCAGCTTTGATTTTGTTGATCGCGTTGACTGGCTCAATTGCTCAGAGCCAGCAGGACGGGACCGTATATCTTGGCGGGTTTATGCTGCTTCGAATGAGAACTCCGGCAGGTGGGTTTTCTGCGGAACAAAGAGCTGCAGCTCTTCAGATGCGCGCCAACGCTCTGCTGCAACTGGGAAAGGGTATCCCCAAGGTGACGACAGTCCGCGCAGGCAAGGACGTAAACATCTTAACCGATCGTAACTTATTTGTGACCGTCACCCAGGCGGACGCGCGCGCCAATCGCACAACTGTAGACAAATTGGCCGCCATCTGGGCGAACAGGCTGCGCACTATTCTCCCGCAAGCCACCCCGGAAAAGCCGGGCGTAGGGCTTTCAGGCGGCAGGTCTTAGCGCAATAACTACTCCACTGCTTCCGCAGGTTCAAATGCCATAAAATTGCGCCTGCGGAAGCGTCTACTCAGGATCCGGTATTCTATCCCGCACTTTTTTCCAGTCCGGCTTCTCAAGGAAACTGCCAGGCACATCGGCTTCCATTTCCAAAAACATCTCATAAGGAACAGTGAATGAAAGCACGTTTGGGTCCACCATAGGCCTCGCGCTGATGTCTATCACGCCGACAACGGCTTTCGGCTGCTTATCTTTGTTATGGGCATAGGGTATCAGGCAAACGCTGTGGCACCCCGCGCCGAACGGGATAATCGCGTTATCACTGCCTGGTCTGCCATAATTTGCCAACACCACAAGCGCCGCCAGTTGATCGGGCGCACAGAACAACACGACCAACTCCGGCTTTTCCTTATCCGTGTCGACCTGATCCAGAGGTTTCACTACGACATACTTGGTAGGAATGCACTGAAGCGGCAGTTGTTCGACAAACTCTCGGGCCAACTCTGGAGTCTTTACATACGCTTCCCCTTCGGGGTAGCCTTCGCCCCTGCCGGTCGAGAGAAAATAGTCTATCCCGCCAGGTACGTGATCATAGCTATCGGTAAATCCCAACCCGATCCTTCCGCCAGGGCAACCACAGGTCGCATCGCTGAACACCGCGGTTTTGCCTTTCGAGGCCGCTGCGAACAACCCGATAACGCAACCCGCTTCCCCTTCTGCGAAGTGTATCGCGTCGTCAGGTTTCTCGTCTGAGAAGATCAGGGCGACCGGCCGATATTTGAGTTTAAGTTCCTGCGCTATGCGGCTTACCATTTATCTGCCTCCTGGGTATGATGTAATGACAATTATACACTTGATTCAGGGAATAAAACCCAAAGACGCAGGAATATGAGACTCAACAAGGAAGTTTGTTTGGCAACGGAGAAGTAGTAGATGGTATATGCCGATATCATTGTATGATAGATGGGAACCTCGGTTGGCGAGTTCCGTCTATACATTGATAGATATTACTAAAGCAAGGGGACGGCAATTGCGTTCTATAACTATGCATAAAATGGTTACGCTGTTGGCTGCCGCTGCCTTTCTGATAATGGCGGCAGGGCCTTGTTGCGTCTGGGCGGCTAATGGCACTGAGCTTGGCGCTGTGGATGCTATCGGCAGCGTGACCGATGTCATAGTTGGCCGCAACACCCGGGGGCCCTACTCTCTGTCGTGGACTAATTTCAGCTCTGACGATATCTCAGTAGTAATAAACGGTCGCTCTCTGAAAAAAGGTTCGGAATACGACATCGATATTGCTAAAGGCATGATGTCGTTCAAATCAATACTTGTGAACGATGCTATAGTTCGCGTATCCTATCGCACGCTGCCGGGCAAATCGGCAAAAGCGACCACTGGTTCCAGCATACCCGTTACTATAAACCTGCGCAGTGGCGAGTCCGGTAACTTAAAAATGATGGGCCTGTACGCCCAAAGTGACCCTAAAAACCCAAATGCCGGGAAATCGGTGATCGGTTTCGGCGGCGACAGAGCCTGGAAAACCGGCAAAATGGACTCTATGATGCTGCTCAGCCACAATGACAACGATTCCGATGTTAGCAGTATGTGGGAAAGAGCGGCGATGAAATTCGGCGGGGACACCAACGTTGGCAAGGTGAAATTCACCGGAACATACCTGCATTCCGGTCAATCGTTCGCCGGTGGCAAGGAATATGGCACTGATGTCGGTAAGGATCAGATGAGCTTTGCCGCAGCGTTTGCCGCCAGCCCGAAAGTTCAAGCCGCAGCCTCGTTCAAATCGTCTGAGGACACCGCCGGCAAAAACAAGGGCGTGAAGACCGTCACTAATGAACAAAGCATGGCCTATAACCCGCTCGATTCCACCAAGCTCTCGTTGGTACACTCGACTAACGAGATCACGTCGGCGGATGGAAAGCGCGACAACATAGAATCAAGCGGGATTCACATGACCAGCACGGCGTTTAAGCGCACAACGCTGCGCTCGTCGATGACCCAGCGGGTTTCGGATTCCGCAGGCGCAGAAAATCTCTTCAGCGCTGGTGTAACCACCAAGCCAAGTGATCAAATTGACCTTGATATCAATTATGCGAATCTCGAAAATAACGCGGTCGGCCAGCAGGCCAGCACGGACGTGAAAGTGTCTGCTAAGCCGAACAAACAGCTTGCGGTGCAGGCTGGTTACTCCGGGGTCGATTCTACCGTAAAAGGCGCAGCGACCAAGACCAGCGTGGCTGTTCAGGCGACGCCTAAGCCGAACCTGCAGATCAAGGGCGCTATGACTGATTCGGTGGATAACGCCAGCCAGCAATATCAAAGAGATTTGAGCCTGACCAGCTCGCCTTTTGAGTTCGCCAAACTGACCGCGATGTACTCCCAAAAGGGTGTCAACGACCTCGATGACGTGGTTAAAGGCGCGGAACTTCATCTTACGCCTTCAAAACGAGCGAAGCTGATGGCTGGGTACAAATACTCCGAAACCGGCCCGACCGCGCTTACAGTGCAAGATTATGCGGCGGAGACCAAGCCGTGGGACTTTCTGCGTTTTGCGGGCAACTATCGTCGACGTGATCTTAACACGAGCTATATCGCCGATTCGGGATCGCTTTCTATGGAGTTGACACCGTCCAGGCTGTTTGCTCTCACCGGATCGTATCAATCGAACCCGGAGGACAAAGACGGTAAGATACAGCAATTCAACAACACTTCCGTCGGTCTGAAGACGCGCATAGGATCGGTTGGACTGGAGACGTCGTTTAGCCAGAAAGATCAATATGCGATGGATCTGCTCTCAGACGAGCGCAGCCTGGGTATGGCTATGCCTGTGTTCGGGCACGGCAAACTGACCACGGGATGCAAACTTAGCAGGTCGATGGGAGTATCGGCGCTGGGTTCGAGAACATACCAACTCGGTTATAGTCATTCCGTAGGCTCGGACTTCAGCCTCGCGCTGAATAGCTACTACACGCAGTATCTCCAGAACAAAATGGTTCAACCGGAAAAGACCGAGGTTTCCACCGAACTCAGCTTAGGAGCTAAGTTCTAAGCTTTGAAAGAGCCTGAGATTGAGACAAGGAGGGTTAGGAATGTCGCAGACCGATGTACAGCCAATTCAAGGCGCGTGTCAGCATATGCGGGGCCGCTACAAGCTGCAACCGTCGCGTAAATCTCCGTTTCCTGAGAAACGATTTGTCAGATATGAATGTGAGCGGGGTCATGAAATAGCGGACCAGAGCGACGAGGATATGGAGAAGTGCTTCAAACAGCAGGTAGGCTGCTGGAAGGAAGAGTAAGCGAGAGGGGCTGCCTTTTTAGACAGCCCCTTCTCTTTGCTTCTAGTGCTTGTTGTGATTGACTACGTGATGGGAGAGTGAAAGACGAGATCAGATGACAGTACATCGTCCTCTTTGGGCTTGGTGACGATTGGCTCGCTCGCCACGACGGTGTTTACAATATGGCTGCCTATGTGAACTGTTGCGCCGCAGCCTATCACGCAATGAGAGAGGGTGGATCCTGCGTGAATCTGCGTATGCGCCCCGACGATTGAATGTGCTCCTACAACTACGTCAGGGCCGATGGACGCACCGCTTCCGATGAACACTGGGGCGGCGAGTTGCACGCTGGGATGCAGGTCTACTCCGTCTCCGACCCATATCCCTTCTCCGGCATACACGGCGGGCAGATCGATTCTCAATTTACCCTGCAGCGCGTCAAAGTGGGCGGTGCGATACTGCAGGATATCCCCCACATCTGTCCAGTAACCCGGAAGATGACAGGTGTTTATATGATCCTGATTTCTGAGAAGCGCGGGAAAAGTGTGCCGGGCGAAATCTTGCGTTCTACCGGGTGCGATGCTGCTGATTACTTCCGGTTCAAAGATATATATCCCGGTACTGACGGCGTTGGAGAAGAGTTCTGCTGATCTGGGCTTCTCAAGGAAGCGCGTCACGTGATTGTTTTCGTCCCAGCTTATAACCCCAAAGCGGGAAGGGTCGTCTATTTCGTGTACGAGAATTGTGGCCAGCGTCCCGGATGTCTTATGCGCTCTCACGGCAGCGCTGAGGTCGAAGTCGGTCACTATATCAGATGGAAGAACCATAAATGTGTCGGATATTCTCGACTGCAACCCGCGGATTGCTCCGGCGGTGCCCGCTGGAGTATCCTCGATTGAGTAGGTGATATCGACCTGCCATTGAGACCCATCGCCGAGGTATTGGGTAATATGCTTGGCGTGATGAGACGTGGCGATTATAATTTCTCGGATGTCGTGAGACGCAAGGAGGCGAATTGTGTGTTCGATTACCGGTCGATCGAAAAACGGCAGCAGGGGTTTAGGCGCCGCAGATGTCCACGGATGCAGTTGCGGTACGCTTCCACCGGCCAGGATAACTACCTGCATTACGTTTGCCTCCTTTCAATCTGTTTGAGATTATCGGTTTAATACCAGGTAATACTGTAGGGTGTACCTAAGCATACAAGCGGAGCATTGGAAATATTTTAAAGCTCTGGGATACTAATGGGTATATCTGCTCCGTAGATAATAAGAAGGGACGTCATGATGTATAATTTACGGCGATATTTTTGGCCGATAGTGCTGGCTGTGCTGGCGCTGTTCGTGATATTCGGTGGGGCGTTGGTTTCGTTTTATACCGATTATCTATGGTTCAAGAACCTCGGCTATAATACGGTATTTACGACCAGACTGGTGACTCAATTGAAAATTGGGTTTTTGTTTGGCGCTCTTTTCTTTGGTGTCATCTATGGGAACCTATGGTATGCCCGTCGGATAGCCCCGCCTTCTCCTACGCTTGGCATCGAACAACAACTTATGGAGCGTCTCGGCAGATTGGCACGCCGGGGCCTTGGTTTGCTGCTGTTTGCGGGCAGTGTGGTGGTCTCGGTGATGGTCGGCCTGGAGGCGGCGACGCATTGGCAGCAATGGCTGATGTTTTTTAACGCCAGCTCATTTGCCGGAAATGATCCTGTTTTTGGCAAAGACATAGGTTTTTATGTCTTTCAACTGCCGTTTTTGAGCTATGTATACCACTGGCTGTTCTTCGCGCTTGCTGCGTCGACTATCGCCGCCGTTGGTTTGCACTACGCCGATGAGGCTATTGAATACTTCGGCAACAATCTACAATTTGCCCCGAAGGTCAAGGCCCATATATTTAGCCTTATTGCTGCTATGTTTTTCCTCAAGGCTTGGGGATACAGGCTTGCAATGTATAACCTGCTGTTCGTGCGGGGAAACCTCTTCGATGGCGCTGGCCATACGGAGATCAAGGCGACTTTGCCGACCCTATGGATATTGCTTGTGGCTGCGATAGTCGGCGGCTTTGTCGTGTTGTATAACATCAGGCGCCGGGGAATAGGCTATGCCGCAGGCGCCTTGATCGGCCTGGTCGGGCTGTCTATTGTAGTAGGCAGCCTCTACCCGTCATTTGTTCAGCGCTACAGCGTGCAGCCAAACGAACTCGAATATCAGTCTCCATATATATCGCGTGCAATTGCGGCCACGCAGGATGCTTATGGGCTTACTGTGGTAAACACACAGCCGTTTCCTGCGGATAATGAACTAACCGCCGAGCAAATAGACGACAATCGCGCTACCATAGAAAATATACGACTGTGGGGCAAAAAGCCGCTGCAGGACCAGTATAATCAACTCCAAACCGTGCAGCAGTACTACCATTTCGAGGACATCGACGTCGGTCGCTATTGGCTTACGGATAAACATACCGGGGAAACTCGCTACAGACAGGTCTGGCTGGGAGCAAGGGAAATATCCCAGGCACAGCTTCCGGACACCGCCAAGACCTGGATCAACCAGCACCTTAAATACACTCACGGCTATGCTTATTGTATGAGCCCTGTTAATGAGCTAAGCGAGGAGGGTAAGCCGCTATTTTTCGTAAAGGATATGCCCCCAAGGGCCACCGTAGATATGCCGATAAAGCACATGGGCGTCTATTTTGGGGAGCTTACTAATGAATATGTGGTAGTGAAGACCAGCGCCGAAGAGTATGACTTCCCCAGCGGCAGCGGCACGGTACCCACCAAATACGAGGCTGATTCTGGCATCAGGGTAGGGGACTTTTGGAGAAAACTGCTGTTTTCGCTGCGGTTTCAGGACGTAAACCTGCTGCTCAATGAGAACATCACACCTCAGAGCCGGCTACTTTTCCGGAGAGAGATTCACGACCGTACCTCGGCCTTGATGCCGTTCCTCCAGTTTGACCAGGACCCATATCTGGTGACTGCCAACGGCAACCTGTATTGGATGCGAGACGGCTATACCACCAGTGACTCGTACCCATATTCCAAGTTTTTTGGAATGCAGGGCAATCAATTTAACTATATCAGAAACTCGGTAAAGGTGGTTGTCAATGCGTATACGGGTGAGGTTCACGCCTACATAATCGAAGAGCCTCTCAAAGACCCGCTGATACGCACTTACGATAAAATCTTCCCCGGCATATTCCAACCGTTTTCGAAGATGCCAAAGGAGCTGCAGGCGCATATTAGATATCCTGAGGATATGTTCCGAATACAGACGGCGATCTATACTCGCTACCACTACAGCGCCGACCGGCCGCAGGATTTCTACGGCAACAGCGACCTCTGGGAGATACCGAAAACTGCCAGCCTGGCGGGGTTGTCCGGTGAGCCGACCTATATGGAACCGTACTACGTCATTATGAAGCTGCCAGATGGCAAATCCGAGGAGTTTATTCTGATGACGCCTTACGTCCACGCCGGGGCACGTAAGAATATGGTAGCCTGGATGTGCGCCAAGTGCGACCAACCAGACTACGGCAGGTTGTTGCTGTATCAACTGCCGACCAAGAACGTCAACGGCCCGCAGCAGGTGGGCACATTCGCCAGCCAGGACCCGACCATATCATCACAGTTGACGTTATGGAACAAAGAAGGCTCCACGGCGGACACCGGGGATATGTTGATTATCCCAGTGGAATCGACGTTCTTATATGTGGTGCCCGTATATCTGAGTTCCACTACATCGGGCACTCAGATTCCGGAAATCAAGCGAGTTGTGGTCGCATTGGGAGATCACGTCGCCATGATGCCGACTCTCAACGATTCGCTGTCCGCCTTGGTCGGCCAGACAATCTCCGTGCCTACGCAAACGGCGATGGTCGCAGGCGCTTTAGCACAACAGCACATGCCAGCAACTGCCAAACCTCCTGTGATAATCGCTACACCCGATACGGCGCAGCTTGTCAACAGGGCTAACACGAACTACGCTAAGGCACAGGAAGCTTTGAAAGTGGGCGACTGGACGGAGTATGGAAACCGTATGAGCGCGCTGGAGAAAGACCTGAAAGAACTTAAAGACAAAGTAAGGAGCCAGTAGGAATCGCCGTGGGTATTGTATAACACACATGCCATGACGGAGTATGGGAGATGATGTTATGAGAATCGTCATATATATGCTACTGCTGATTGCGATCGGGCCGTTGCATAGTTTTGCTGATGCAACGCCCGAGCCTGCGGAGGCTAAAAAAGTCACAATCTCTATGAATGTGAAACCCAACGAGGCACGCAATTACGATTTATCGGTACAGCTTAAAGGAAAGACAGTCTCTGAGTCATCTGCTGAACCGATTATTCTCAATGCAACTTATACGATGAAGATGCAGCACAAATTCAGCCAGAGGGAAGGGGATGGTCTGCTGCCGTTGGATATTATCGCATCCGATGCCAAGGCGACTATTGATGGCCAACAGTTCACGATGCCGACGGCCGAATTTCCCAGACTCACGCTGCTTATTGATAAGGCTTGGAAGGTCAACAGCGCTTTCGGCATAGCTCGCACCAAATATGCGGAGCGTTCCCCTGGCCTCAATTATGCCAATTTAATTTTGCTGTATCTGGTTCCGGACATCGACAAGCCACACACATTGGGTGAGGCTCATAAGGCAAAAGTAAAGCTGCCTGGCTTCTCTGACGAGTGCAGTGTGACGACTGTATATAAGTCTGTAGAAAACAAAAAAGGGGTCGATGTCGTCAATGTGCATCAGGATTATGTATGGGCGGGCCAGAAACTCGATGAAGGGGTTGTAGTGAACAGCACGGCCAGCGTCGATTCCATTATTTCTATCAACGGAGGCAAACTCATCAGCGCTCATGCGGAGAGCAAAGTCGACTTCCGCAAACCAGGCCCCGACAGTCAACAATCCGGTGCGGATCAGGCGATTACTATCATTGATATCACATCAATCCAATAGCCGGTTATGCTGCTACCATTCTTTTTCATTGGTATTGTGTTGGCGGCGGCGGGTATATTTGTCGCGCTTCATTGGTGGGCTGAAGGCGCTTTGGATGGCTCCGAGGCGTTTCTTCTGGCGACTGTTTTCGGCGGGTTGGTGGTCGGTCTGTTTCTGGCTCAAAACCTGCTTCAGCTTCTTTTCGCGGCTCTCCCACTGTTAGCGGCGTTCGGTTATGCGATATACACCTGGCAGTTTGGCAGTTGGCGGGCGTATTATAAGAGATGCTGTGTCGACTACGAGAATATCATTCGGTCTGATCCCAAGAATCTAGCGGCTCGGGAGTTTCTGGCAGATTCGCTCTATGCGCTGGGGGATCTCGACCGGGCAGTAGGTGAGCTTCAAGCGGCGGTAGACCTCGGCGGCGATACTCAGTGTCAGTATAAGCTTGGCAAGTGGTCCAAAGAACTCCATCTCAGGGACACTGTAAACCCGGTTTGTCGCTGGTGCGGCACGGAAAACAATCTCAACCAGAGAAAATGCTTCAAATGCGGAGCAGACCTGCCGTATGATAATCCTCTCACCAGATGGCTGATGGGTGGCCGATCTGAGCGAGCCAGATACTACCTTCTGATCATCACCGCAGTCGCGTTGGTGGTGGTCTCCTGGCTGCTGCTGGGTGTGCGATTCGCTGTTATTCCCCTGATATTCTGCGTGGCGGCTTTGGCGGGCTGGTCGCTGCTGAAATCCTCGCGGTCTTAAAGCAGGCCTGCCATTGTTTCGCACTCCTCAACCACGGGTACAGTTACCATGGAAATCATCATAAATTGCCTGTCGATTCGAGATTGATACCTGCTGCGGCGTTCTGATTTTCATTCAAAGGGAGACATAGAATGAAGTATATACAGCGCACGAAAGCACCTGTTCGTATCCGAAGAAACGTTGACTCTTATGTCGACCCATATCTCGAAGATGAGTGCCTGCAAGAGAACACCCACTGCACCCGCTGCGGCGCAATCTACACAGCCGGAAGATGGTATCTGAGAGGGCAGGCGCCAATAGAAGACTCTCCCAATCTTGAGATGCATCAAACTCTTTGTCCGGCCTGCCGAAAACAGCGCGATAAGGTGCCCGGCGGGATCGTAAAACTCTCCGGAGCATTCGTGAACGAACATCGAGAGGAGATATTTAACCTCATCCACAACGAAAGCCAAAAGGCGCAGGCAGTGAATCCGCTGGAGAGGATTATGGATATCCAATCCGACGCCAACGAAACCACCATCACCACCACCAACGAAAAACTCGCACAACGTATAGGCCGAGCGTTGCATAACGCCTATTCGGGGTGCGTGGAGTATCAGTTCGGAGATGACATCAAGGCCGTGCGGGTAAACTGGCGGCGAGATTGAGCTTTATAAACACAATCCAATACGAAAGAGGTGTCGTGTTTTGAGCATAGTAGAATTGTTCAAAAAATCACTTGATTTCGGTCTCGGGGCTGCGGCGCTGAGCGCTGAGAAGCTGAAACAGTTCGCTGATGATATGGTAGCGCGCGGAGAGATGAGCTCGGATGATGCCAAAAGGTTCGTAGATGACGTCTCTGCAAAGGCCGAGGAGGAAAAACGATCCCTGCAGGAATGGATATGCGAACAGATATCCAGCACGCTTCAGCGGGCGGGAGTCGCCGAGGCCGACCGGGTCGAGCGGCTGGAGTCCAGGGTGGCGTCACTGGAGCGAAGAGTGGCGGAGTTGAACGCCGAAATGGTCGTGCGGCATGCCACCGACGATTCCGGCAATTAAGGAATTGCGCGTTTGATTCTCGGTAAGGGGCGCAAACACCTCCGCAGATATCGCGAAATAGCCGGGGTGCTCGCGCGGCACGGTTGGGGTTGGATGCTCAGCAAACTCGGCCTGCGTGAGCATCTCGGCAAGCACGCTGACCTGGCGCCAAGCGAGCATGGCCCTGCGCATATCCGTGAGATGCTGGAGGAATTAGGCCCAACCTTCATCAAGCTCGGGCAAATACTCTCCACTCGCCCGGACCTGGTCCCTGAACCTTTTATTCGAGAACTATCGAAGCTGCAGGACACCGCGCCCACTGTCCCGATCAACGAAGTATTGTCGGTCATTGAAGAGGAGTTCTCCCGGCCAGTCGAGGATGTCTACGTGGATTTCGACGTTATACCCCTCGCGGCGGCCTCTCTTGGACAGGTGCATCGCGCCGTGCTCTTCGATGGCACCGCCGTGATAGTTAAAGTGCAGAGGCCGGGAATCGTCGATCAGGTCGAAACCGACATAGAAATACTCGCCAAACGGGCAATTTTTCTGGAAGACCACTGGGAGCGCGCCAAAACATACGGCGTCTCCGATCTCGTAGACGAGTTCGCAATGACGATTAGAGAGGAGTTGGACTACGCTCGCGAAGGCCATAACACCGATATGCTTCGAGAGCAATTGGCAGACGAAAAAGGCGTCAAATTGCCAAAAGTGTATTGGGAGTTCACCACTAGAAAAGTGTTGACTCTGGAAGAAATCCACGGTGACAAGATCACCGATTATATACAAAAAGAACAGCCCCGACCGCACTGCACACGTCTTGCCGACAGGCTTTCTTCGGCTTTTTTGCAGCAGATATTCGTAGACGGATTCTTTCACGCCGATCCGCATCCCGGAAATATACTAGTCACGCCTGATGGAGAGATAGGATTAGTCGATTGCGGTATGGTGGGCCGGCTGGATGCAGAAAATCGAGCAGGCGCTATACGTATGTTGATGGCTTTCGAGCAGCAGGACACGCGGGTCATGGCCGACGAGATCCTTAATCTGGGAATATCATTAGGCGAGGTCGACACCAGACGCTTCACCCGTGATTTGGGCAAAGTGGTGCGGGGTTACTACGATCTGCCGTCAAAGTCAGTCCACATGGGCCAACTGCTTACCCGCGTGCTGAATGTCTCAGTGGAACATCGAATACGCCTGCCCGCGAGCTACGCCGTTCTGGCCAAGGTGTTGACCAACGTAGATGGGATATGCTTGCAGCTTGACGATGATTTCAATTTCACCGCTGCTGCCAGAACATACGTGGGCCGTGCCGTGCGAAGTGAGTTGCGTTCAGACAACTGGCTCAACGAGTTTTATCGCGCTCTTGCTGCCAGCAGAGCTCTGTTGTTTTCCATGCCCGAACACCTCGAACGGCTCGTTCGTAAGGCGATAGACGGGACCTTGCGAGTCGAGTTTAAACATCAGGGATTGGAGGAAGTCGAAGCAACGCTTGCTCGTTCAGCAAACCGGGTCTCGATTGCGCTGATCGTTGCAGGCAGTATAATCGGCTCATCGCTTGTTGTATCCACCGGCAGAGGCGCACGCGACTGGCTTGGGCTGCCCGCACTAGGCGTGCTGGGCTACATTGTGGCTACTGTGTTTGGTATTTGGTTGATCGTATCAATTATGAAATCAGGCAAGCGTCACTGAGTTAAATGACCCTGACATAGGCATTGCCCGGCACCCTCTTGATCACGTTTTTCATCTCAAGTACCGTCAATGTTCCCGATACCACGGGGGCCGGAATGCCCGTCTTTTCGATGATCTCGTCAATCGGCATCGGTTCGAGGGAGAGTAGCGAGGCTATGCTTCTTTCCTGCTCATTAAGCGACTCTATAGGCAGCAGCATCTGTTTGGGCTGATCTTCCTCGTCCTTGTCGATGCCCAGCTCCCGCAAAATGTCGCCGGCGTCCTGCACCAGCAAGGCGCCGTCCTGAATCAATTTATGAGACCCGCTGTTTCGCTCATCGTCGATGTTACCGGGCACTGCATAAACATCTTTACCGTGCTCGGCCGCATAACTTGCGGTAATAAGCGCACCGGACGCCTGAGGAGACTGGCACACCAATACGCCCAGGCTTAGTCCGCTTATGAGTCGATTGCGAGGAGGGAACCGCCACGGCTCCGGGGTCGCCCCAAGTGGAAACTCCGATACCACTGCTCCGCTGTCACACATCGCTTCAAATAGCTTCTTGTTTTCCGCAGGATACACAACATCAATCCCGCATCCCAGAAACGCTATAGTCCTCCCGCCTGCCTTCAGAGCGCCTTTATGCGCAGCAGTGTCGATGCCCCGCGCTCCTCCGCTGACTATTGTCAATCCGCGCTTGGCCAAATCCTCAGAAATACGCGCCGCAACGCTTCTGCCATACTCAGACGCCCTCCTGGACCCGACGATAGCCACAGCCATTTTATCGGATTCCATAATACTGCCCTTGATATAAAGCACAACTGGCGGGTCATAAATGGCGGCCAAAGACTGCGGGTATTGCGACGATTGGATTGGTACGACTGTTATACCGGTTTGGTCTATAGTCTGTAGATCACGCTCAATGCCAGCAGGCACAGGCCCCAAGACCTTCTCTTTCGCCCTTGGGCTGAGCTGTTCGACTGACTCCAATTCAGCATCGGACGCGGCAAAAACAGCCTCGGGGCTGCCGAACCTCTCCAATAGAGCCCCGGCAGCCTTCGGTGAAATCTCAAGCCTGCTTAGACGCAGCCAGTATGACAGTTCTCGTTCGTTCATCTCGTGTATGAAACTCACTGGCCGGGAGCAGGCGGCTGATATTCGCCTCCATCGTGCATTCCTCTGCCACGCCACCGATCGGATCTATTATCCGGCATCCCCGGCGCACCAGGGGCGCTCGGATAACCAGGCCCATCGAAACTAGGCGGCGGAGGGGGTGGCGGGGGAGAAGCGCTCGGTTGATCCCCCGGATTTGTAGACGGATTTTGCTCACCTGGAGTATAGCGTGGCCTACTTCTGTCAACAGCCTCAGGCTCCTGCGTGCTCTTCTTGGGCTCTTTAATCACCCGTCGTGGAGGCGGAAGGTTCGAGTCCGCCGTGAAATACCATTCCTTGTTCAGCCTGTTGCCTGCATAGTCTTTCACAGTGAGTGTAATGATATGGATCCCGTCTTTAAGGGGTTTAACCGGCGATTTTGTATCCCCGACCTCGGTTGTGTAAGAGATTGTATTCGTCACAAAGTCGGTAGTCAGTTCTTTGCTCTCTCCATCCAGCATCAGCGTCGCGCTGCCGAAGTCCACGCCGCTGCCCGCATCCCATAACGCAGCCGATATCTTAATTGGCGGAGCTCCGGATATGCGCGAGCCATTGGCTGGGGTCAAATAGAAATAATCCGGCGGAGCAGAGTCCGGCGCAGTCTTTGTGAAACAATGCAAAACGCCGTCATCAGTCAAAACCAGCAGTGATCCGTTAGCCACAACCGCCGAAGATGATATATCCGTGAAAGTAGCGCCCGGCGAATTGATTCCGGACGGCGCCGCGATATATCTCCACTTCAACGACCCGTCAATGGTCGAGAAAGCTGCGATAATACCTTTATTCGCAGTTACGAAGACCAACTTATCAGCCACAGTGGGGCTGGAACTGCATATTCCACCGATCTCCGCAGGCTGCGCCCATTTGAGCGCGGGTGTCCGGCCAGTTATAGTATAGCAATACAGTTTTTTATCAAGACAAGGTACAAATACGTCGACCCCATCAGTCGCAGGTGTGGTCGTCGCATCCGACGGTAACTGCACCATCCATTTCATCTGCCCGCTTCGGGTGTTGAGGCCATACATCGTGTTGCCAAGGGCCATTATGGTGACGTTTTCCGTCATAATAGGTGACGTTTTTACAGGAGCGCTCGGTAACCTGAAAAGCCAGCGCAGTTTGCCCGAACTCTCATTTATCCCGTAGATGTTGCCATCCATGCTCGATCCTACGATCATCCCGGACCCCACCGCTATGCCGTTGGAAAAGTCATCTCTCGAAGAAAACGCCTTAGGCCAGGCCATATCCCCCGTCACCGCGTCAATAGCGTAGATCGAATTATCATCCGAGCCAAGATACAACATCTCCTCGTTGATAACGGGCGGACATCTCAGCGCGGCGCGCGTCTCGAAAAACCATTGAAAAGCGCCGGTTTCTGCGTTAAGGCAATATAGCTTGCCATCCCCAGTGCCAAAATAGAGATTATCTGCGAAAATTGCAGGTGTCGTCTTTACTGTGCTGGACAACGACTGTTCCTGCGGATATCTCCACTTCAGATTTCCCGAAAACAGATCTACACAGTAAATGCGATCCCCTGTCGCGAAGTAGCACGAGTTGCCAACAACCAGGGCATTGGCTTTATTTTTAGAGAACTTTGTTGCGGTATACTGCCAGGCCAACATAAATGGGGGCTCGAATACCTCGGGGGTATAGCCCGACTGTTGGGGAGTGTATCTGCCCATGACGGCGTCATCACACAGTCCCGCGCCCGAAACAACAACAAGCAGGCACGCTGCAATTATGGCGCGACGAAGAAGCATAGGGGTTCCTCCAAACATATACGGGCCATCTGCCCTGCCTGATGATTATACTGCTGAACACCACATCCGGTCAATCAACAGGCTCATACGCTATTTTCCACTACGTTTGACGCCTTATTGAGCTGCGGGGTTCCGACTAGATCAACTAGAACAGGTTGAAAGTGACGCTGACTCCACCGATATTGACAACGCATTGGCCGTTAGACATATCGACAGAAGTCTTTGGAATATTAAAGGATGTGGTCTGGTCGGTCAGTTTTCCTGTGCGTTCCACTCGCCCGGAGACGCTGCCCGTCATCCTGTTGCCACCGCTTGCGATAGCTAATATGCCCTCGAATTTGTAGGTAGCCACAGCAGTGTCAGCCTGAATTTTAACCGGAGCAGAACCATCTACCGAACACGACGACGCAGTGACGCTGAAGTCTACCCCAGCGCTAAGACGCCCCAAGCCGACTCTTCCACTGCCTTTTGCTTCGCCTCTGGGGGTTATTTCTACGGAAGAGCTATCTATAGACCTCGGAGGACATTCAACAGTGCCGCGTCCCTGCAGCCCTCGATCGGTGAGCTTGAAGCTGCCACTGACGCTACGCGTGTTCAAAGACACTGCCCCAGAAATCTCGCCCCGTGCAGTGCGGCTCAGGTTGATGCGGCTGGAGCCTAAACTTGGGATCTGTAAAGCCCCGCCAGCGCTGCCTGACCCATCCGAGCTTATAGAGCCGCTTATATCTGTGATCCGAAAGCCGCCAATGGTCATCTGCTCCGGCCACTGCCAATCAGCAGCATATGCGCCCACAGACAACATTAACAGCATTCCGACCACAAAAACTAAAAATCTCATCTACCTGCCTCGCTATCCATCGCTACAAAAGATAGCACCCGAGCTTTCAAAAGTCAAAGCATTCGGTAATCAATTATATGAGACGCTGCCCACACTGCCTATTGCCACAAATTAACAAGAAGGAGTTCTGCTGGGCAATCTGCAATTGAATACCGTATCATTCAGTATTATTGCCAGATATGTGAGGAGAATAGAGTTGGGTACTGATTATCGATCGAAGTATTTTAGCAGAACAGAGAGCGGCTTCCCCCAGGAAGTGGAAATTCTCGGCGTGGCTTATGAAAAGGTCGAGGACCTGCGCTACGGCACAAACCCGCACCAGCCGGCCAGTTTCTACCGGCCGAAGGATGCCTCAGAACTGCTGCCGTTTGGGAATATGGCGCAGCTCAAGACGGGCAAGTCCGGGTTATCGGAGACCAACTACGGAGACCTCAATCACGGCGCAAACATCGTCAAATATTTCGAGAAACCCGCTTGTGCGGTGATGAAGCACCTCAACCCCAGCGGTGCGGCTGTGCAGATAGATAATCAGGACCTGCGCACGGTCTATACCAGGGCGCGGGATGCCGACGCAATCGCGGCGTTCGGCGGAACTGCCGTATTTAACACAAAAGTCGATGTAGATACGGCTAAGGAGATAATGACCAGCGTGGTCGAGGTCGTGGCAGCGCCGGAGTACGACGATGACGCCCTCGCGGTGTTCAACGATTTTGAAACATATAAAATGAACCGTGAAATAAGGGTCATCAGGATGCCGAACCTGATGAGCCTTCCCAAATGGGTCGGTGATGATGCTATGCCGACGATCAAAACCCTGATGGACGGCACTGTAGTGGTAGCCGCACCGCTTCTGACGAGCGTAAAAACCGGTGACAATCTGACCACAGCGGTCACAGAACACGCCAAACACGGCCGATTCGAGATAGAAAACGTACCCACCGCTCGCCAGATTGAGGATATGCTCTTCAGTTGGTATGTCAATTTGAGCGTTCGCTCCAACGGGGTGGTAATCGCTAAAAACGGCGTTACTCTCGCAGTCGGAACGGGCCAGCAGGATCGCGTCGCCGCTGTACGCCAGGCCATTGCCAAAGCGCAGGAAAAGTTCAAGGGAGAAGAGACTCTCGAAGGGGCCGTAATGAGCTCGGACGCGTTCTTCCCATTCAGAGACAGCGTGGACGCGGCTGCCGAGGCGGGGATCAAAGCAATCGTCCAGCCTGGCGGCTCGGTGCGCGACTGGGAGAGCATCCAGGCTTGCAACGAGCACGGAATCTCTATGGTTTTCACCGGCGAGCGGATCTTCTCACATCACTAAATTGCGATTCTAAATATAAGGGCCGTACTTGTGTGCCGGCCCAATTAGCTATGAATTAGGAGACCGAAAATCAGATGGCGCTGCTTTACGGTAAAAAATATACAAAACAGGAATTGCTCGACAGGGTGGGGGATATCTCCCAGATCGGCGGAGCAAAACAGATAAGGCTGGCGGGAGGGACGCACGACGGAGTTGAGGCGGTTGAGTTCCGCACGGGTTCGGGTTTGTATTTCCTTGCCGTGCCGGGTAGAGGGTTGGATATAACCTTCGCCGAGCACAATGGACGTGCGTTCGCGTGGCGTTCCTCCGCTGGCGAGGTCGCGCCGGGGTTATTTGAGGAACCGGGTTTGGGCTGGCTTCGCAATTTCCCTGGAGGCCTCGTCACCACCTGCGGGCTTACCTACGCTGGCGCACCCTGTGAGGATAACGGCGAGAAGCTCGGACTGCACGGCAGAATCTCCAATACGGCCGCATCAAATATATGGGTCGACGGCGAATGGGACGGAGACGACTACAAAATGTGGGCCGTCGGCAAAGTAAGAGAATCCCGCCTCTTTGGAGAAAATCTTCTTCTCAGGCGAAAAATATCCGCGACACTCGGTGAGAACACATTTGTGATCGAAGACTCCGTCACAAACGAAGGCGCCCGCCGCGTACCGCATATGATTCTTTATCATATTAACGGCGGCTGGCCGGCTGTCGACGCTGGTTCGCTGTTTGTGGCGCCCACCCGAAGCGCGACGCCACGAGACGCAGATGCCGAGGTCGATAAGGATCATTATTATCTCAACGATCCGCCGACTCCGGATTTTAAGGAGCGATGCTACTATCACGACCTTGCAACAGATTCCGACGGCTTCACGTATGCCGGGCTTATCAATAAAAATATGCCAAGAGGTGAACAATTCGGCTTCTGCATTAAATATAACGTCAACGAACTGCCTGCATTCACGCAGTGGAAAATGAACGGAACTCGCGAATACGTGGTAGGATTAGAGCCTGCCAACTGTCGTGTTGAGGGCCGCGCAAAGGAACGCGAGCGGGGTACTCTGCAATTCCTCAAAGTCGGCGAGACGAGACAATATAAGATCGAGATCACCGTCCTAACCAACGCCGAAGAGGTCGGCGCGTTTGAGGAAACCGTTCGGACTTTGATGTAACTCGTTGGCAGAAAATGCACAAATCGGGGCTGTTCGACCGAACAGCCTTTGGTGTACCCGAACGATTTCTGATATAATAAAGACGGCTTTTTGAATCACTTTTAGGCTAGTGGACAACTGGCTTTAATTGGAAGGAAACCTGCAATGACATTACAAGAAAACCCAGAGTGGGCAAAAAAAGTAGCCCTGGCTGAAAAGCTGAAGGGCGGCGTGATTATGGACGTCACCACCGCCGATCAGGCCAAAATCGCCGAGGACGCGGGAGCGGTTGCTGTGATGGCTCTTGAGCGCGTTCCGGCTGATATTCGCAAAGAGGGCGGGGTGGCCCGTATGGCCGATCCGCTCAAAATAATCGAGATGCAGGAAGTGGTATCGATTCCTGTAATGGCCAAGGCTCGAATCGGCCATTTCGCAGAGGCGCAGGTCCTCGAGGCGTTGGGAGTAGATTTTATTGACGAGAGCGAGGTTCTCACTCCCGCCGACGAATCCTTCCATATAGACAAACATCAATTTACTGTCCCGTTTGTATGCGGCTGTCGTGATCTCGGTGAGGCGCTGAGACGAATAGGCGAGGGCGCTGCGATGATCCGCACCAAAGGCGAGGCGGGTTCTGGAAATATCGTTGAGGCAGTTCGTCATATGCGCACTGTTATGGCGCATATGCGCAAGATCCAGGGGATGCGCGAGGACGAGCTTATGACCGAGGCTAAAAATCTTGGCGCGCCGTATGAACTGGTTTTGGGGATCCATAAAACCGGAAAACTGCCGGTTCCGAACTTCTCTGCCGGTGGGGTCGCAACTCCCGCCGATGCTTCTTTGATGAGGCAACTTGGCGCAGAAGCTGTCTTCGTAGGCTCCGGCATCTTCAAATCAGATGATCCCGAACCGCGCGCGAAGGCAATCGTGCAGGCCGCTACTAACTATATGGATTTCAAACTCATAGCCGAACTCTCCAAGGGTCTTGGCAAGGCTATGGAGGGGTTGGACATTCGCCAGTTAGACGAAAAAGACCTGCTTTCCAATAGGGGATGGTAAATATTTTGAGAGTGACGATTCAGAAATCGTCACTCTCAGCCCCAACAAAACGATGTGTGGAGATCTCCGAATCGCCATAGAAAATGATGGGCGGTGATCTCCGAATCGCCACCCCCAACCAAAAATGGCCGGGACAGAGGCACAGCCACTACATTTATGCACCACCCCGTCATTTCGAGCGAATCGAAAAACCCCAATACCCCGTCATTTCGAGCTACTCGAAAAACTCCACCACCCCTGTCATTTCGAGCGAAGCGAGAAATCTGCTTTTTCGATGTCCGATATCCGGGGTTCGAAGTCCCATCGAGCCTTCAGAGGCTCTCCATACTACCGCGCCCATATCGTTATTTCTGGCTTTCGCCTCTTTCGCGCTTTCGCGTTTCCTCAATAATATTAGAAATCTGCTTTTTTCGATGTCCGATATCCGAGGCACGAAGTTCGATCAAGCTTTCTGAGACTTTGCATAGTACCGCGCCATGTCGCTATTTCTGGCTTTCGCTTTTTTCGCGCTTTCGCGTTTCCTATATTCGACGTCCGAGGTTTGACTAAACGCCCACTTTTAGTTTCTTTGGAGCACACCCCGTCGCCTGCGGGTTGTCAATAACCTGCTTCAAAAACTGACCGGTATACGACCCGTCCACTTGCGCCACGTGCTCCGGTGTGCCTACAGCAACGATCTCGCCGCCTTTATCCCCGCCCTCAGGGCCGAGGTCTATGACATAGTCCGCAGATTTGATCACGTCCAGATTATGCTCGATAACCAGCACAGAGTTGCCGTTATCGACCAGTTTGCCTAGCACATCCAGCAACTTGGCCACGTCGTGAAAATGCAGCCCGGTGGTCGGTTCGTCGAGTATATAAAGCGTCTTTCCGGTAGCGCGCTTCGCCAGTTCGCTGGACAGCTTAACTCTCTGCGCCTCGCCACCCGACAACGTCGTTGCAGGCTGGCCCATACGAATATAATCAAGCCCAACATCGCTGATCGTCTGCAAGCGTCTATGAATACGAGGAATGTTTTTGAAGAACTCCACGGCCTGATTCACGGTCATATCCAGCACATCGGCGATGCTCTTTCCCTTATATTTTACTTCCAGTGTCTCCCGGTTATATCTCTTGCCCTTGCAAACTTCACACGGCACATAAACATCAGGCAGAAACTGCATCTCGATCTTGATTATGCCGTCCCCTTTGCAAGCCTCGCACCTGCCGCCCTTTACGTTGAAACTGAATCGTCCCGGTTTATATCCGCGCATTCTGGCCTCGGGGGTCTGGCTGAACAGGTCGCGAACCATATCGAAAACACCCGTATATGTGGCGGGGTTAGATCGCGGGGTACGGCCGATAGGGCTTTGATCTATGTCGATCACTTTGTCGATGTTTTCCAAGCCTTTGATCTCGTCGTGAGCGCCCCACACCTTATGCGTGCCGTGGAGCTGATACAACAACCTCGGCAGAAGAGTCTCCCTTATAAGCGTGCTCTTTCCCGACCCCGACACCCCCGTCACACAGCTCAACACGCCCATCGGGATTTTAACGTCGATATTTTTCAGATTATGGTGGCGCGCCCCCTTCAGTTCGATCCAGTTTCCATTTGGCTTGCGTCGGGCTGCGGGAACAGGGATGCTGAGTTCATGGGAGAGGTATTTCCCCGTGATCGAGGCGCTGGATTTGCAGATATCCTCTAATGTGCCCTCAGCGATCACCTCTCCGCCGTGTTCACCTGCCCCTGGGCCGATGTCTATGATATGATCTGCCGCAAACATCGTCTCTTCGTCGTGCTCCACCACAATGATGGTATTGCCCAGGTCTCTGAGCTTATGCAGTGTACCGATAAGCCGCTTATTGTCCCGTTGATGAAGTCCTATCGACGGCTCATCAAGGATATACAGCACCCCCATAAGCCCGCTGCCGATTTGAGTAGCCAATCGAATCCGCTGGGCTTCTCCCCCTGCAAGAGTAGCAGCAGCCCGGTCGAGAGTGAGATAATCCAGCCCAACATCCAGCAAAAATTTCAATCTCGCGCGGATTTCCTTAATGACCTGCTCTCCGATTATCGCCTCTCTGCTCGTCAACGACAGGGTTTGAAACCAATCATAAGCCCCGGCCACAGATTTAGCCGCCACGTCCGAGATATCCAACCCGCCAATAGTTACCGCCAGGCTCTCCGGCTTCAGCCGTTTACCGCCACACGCCCCACACGGCACCTCGGACATATACTGCTCGATTTCGTCTTTAATGGTATCCGATGTCGTCTCTTCATACCGCCGCTCAAGCAGTCCCATCACACCTTCGAAATGGGTGCGATATGTCCGCGACGATCCCCGGAAACGACTCTTATATGTAATTGTAATCGGCTCCTCGGCGCCGTTTAGCAGCGCATCTATGGAACTCGACGGCAGGTTTTTTATCGGTGTATTAATATCGAAACCATAAAGATTCGCCAGACCGCGCACCTGCGCCATTACCCAATCGTTAGTGCCTCTGGCAAACGGCGCAATCGCGCCCTGCGTGATAGCTTTCTCACGGTCAGGCAATATCAGGTCAGGATTAAGCCTTCTGTGCGCCCCAAGGCCGTGGCATTCCGGACACGCGCCATAGGGGCTGTTAAACGAAAAGCTGCGCGGCGCGATTTCCTCCAGGCCGATCCCGCATTCCGTACAGGCGAAGTTCTCAGAAAACAGCAGCTCTTCCTGATCTATTACATCCACCGCCAGCGTCCCGGAACCTTTGCGCAGTGCAGTTTCAACTGAATCGTTCAGCCGTTTCTCTATGCCGGGTTTGATAATCAGCCGATCGACCACGACTTCGATTGTATGGATCTTATACCGATCCATCTCTATGTCGTCGGTCACTTCGTACACTTCCCCATCGACCCGCACGCGCACGAACCCTTCCTTGCGCACATCATCGATAAGTTTGCGATACTGTCCTTTTTTGCCACGAATAAGCGGCGCCAGCACCTGTATCTTACTGCCTTCCGGCAGGCTCATAATCGAGTCCACCATCTGCTCCACGGTCTGCTGGGTGATCTCTCTGCCGCACTGCGGACAATGCGGATGACCGATCCTGGCAAAAAGCAGCCTCATATAGTCGTATATTTCAGTCACCGTGCCGACAGTCGAGCGAGGGTTTCGGGTGGTGGATTTCTGATCGATGGAGACGGCAGGGGACAGGCCGGTGATGTCGTCGACGTCGGGTTTATCCATTTGCCCAAGAAACTGGCGCGCATAAGAGCTAAGCGACTCCACATACCGCCGCTGCCCCTCTGCATAAATGGTATCAAAAGCAAGCGAGGACTTCCCCGACCCCGAAAGCCCCGTTATAACCACCATCTTATCCCGCGGGATTTCGACGGTTATATTTTTCAGATTATGCGCCCGCGCCCCAGTGACGACGATTTTATCTAAACCCATCCGTGTTCTCCTGTTACCCTATTGTACCACGCACAAACAGCGCATTCAACCGGATGGACGAACATTTGTGCGACGCTTTACAAGTCCGCCTTAACCGAATATCATTTTGTCAGAACCAGGAGAGGAGGACAAATCGTTGAAAGCAGGTATAGCCACCATTGCCCTGCGCCGTTACGGTATCTCCACCGCTTTGGATATAGCGGGACAGGCGGGATTTTCAGGAGTTGAAATCTGGGGCAAGCCGCCGCATACTCCCGATGAGTTCGATGAAGACCATACCAGGAGTGTTCGGGACCGCGCTCGGACAAATGGGCTGAAGATACCAATATTCGGTTCCTATGCAAACCCATCCTGGCCGGAGTTCTCTCAAAAATCCAGTGATGCCATCAAAATTGCATTGATTCTAGGCGCAAAAATTATACGTGTCTGGGCTGGAAATAAAGAACCACACGAAGCCGATGAGCAGGATTGGAGATATGTCGCTACCTCGCTGCGAGAGTTCGCCCTGCGCGCGGAGTATGAGGGATTGCAGTTGGCAATCGAGATGCACTCTGCCACACTCTGCCATACACCCGAGGGCTCTATGAAGCTGCTGGAAATGGCGGACACGCCTAACTTAAAGCTGAACTATCAAGTCGCCGACTTCGCCAACCCAAATGTCGATCACGATATAGCTATGGTGGGCGATAATGTTGTAATGGTGCACGCACAAAACTTCGTACCTTCGTGCTGCAAGCCTGGAGAGGTGATTCGCACCCTCGTTGGGGACGGCGCTGTCGACTACGAACGGGTACTGTCGCTGCTGTCTGAGCACGATTTTCACGGCTATGTGAACGTGGAGTTTCTCAAAGACGAGGAGATAAGCGAAGTTGCGATGCTGGAGTCGCTGAAAAAGGACGCCGCATATCTGTCCGAACTGGTGTCGCGTCACGAATGATCAGCGATTTTCGATCTCCGTGATCTTATCGAGACGCCGCTGAAACCTCTCGTCGCTCTTGAATTGTGCGCCAAGAAAAGCCTTAATCAAATCGAGCGCAAGATAATAAGCAACAACACGGCCGCCGAGGCAGATTATGTTCATATTGTCATCTTCAACGCCCTGTCGAGCCGAAAAGCAGTCGGTAATCAGCGCGGCGCGCACGTTCGCGAGCTTGTTTGCTGCTATAGCCGCGCCGACACCGCTGCCGCATACCGCTATGCCGCGCTCCACGTCGCCTGTGGCAACCGCATTTGCCAGGGGGATAACGAAATCAGGGTAATCGTCTCCGGGGATCAGCCGATCTGCGCCGAAGTCGATAATGCTGTGTCCGAGGCTTATCAGCTCATCAGCCAGCCGTTGCTTTAACTCAAACCCACCGTGATCCGCGGCCATTCCGATAACCATTTTGTTCTCCCGCCAAATTATAAAGCTACTGTTGAAGTGTTGTACCCTCGACACTTCGCCTGTAAACGGGGTTTGATATGCTGAGCTTGGGGTATACAACTCGCAAGCGAATAATCGGAGATGATCTGCTATGGGAATTTGTGATTTCATATCCTCCAATGAAGGGGCGCAGAAATGCCTGGCCGGTATAGACTTTCCTGCCGATAAACAGAGTATTTTACGCTGGATCGAATCCAGCGATGGGCCGGAAGCGGTGGTTGTGGCGGCTAACAGACTACCGGACAAGATTTATGATAATATGGATGCGCTACTCGCTTCTCTTGATGCTGCCTAGCAGGCCAATAAGAAGTGAGATTATCAACATCGGAGGGTATATTCATTGAAATCATTTACGGGCGAGGAACTTGCAAAATTCGACGGCACCGGGGGCAATCCGGCTTATGTCGCTTTTAACGGTAAAGTATATGATGTGTCGGCTGGCCCTAACTGGGACGATGGGGCCCACTTCGAGCACCTCGCAGGGGAGGATCTTACCGAGGTAATGCAAGATGCGCCGCACGGCGACGAAGTAATGGATGACTATCCTGTGGTGGGTGAATTCGTGGATTAAAACCAACAATTGGGAGGTTGGCAATGCCTGAACACGTGCGCAAATATGTCATCATTGGCGGAGGACTTGCCGGAGCATCGGCAGTCGAGGGAATTCGAGAGATCGACAGTCGGGGATCAATTGCGGTAATCGCTTCTGAGCAATTTCTACCGTATAACCGGCCCCCTCTCACCAAAAAGCTCTGGTTCGGCAAGCAGACTGTGGAAGATATCTGGGTTTACGGCTCAGGTTTCTACTTCAATCACGCAGTAGATCTAATGCTGGGCATTGAGGCTGTGAAGGTGGAGCCAACCTCCAAAGTCGTTCATACAAGTAATGGCGATACGTTTCGTTATGAGAAACTGCTTCTCGCCACTGGTGGGATTCCGCGTATGCTGCCCATCGACGGGGGCGATTTGGACGGCATCTACTACTATCGCTATCTAAAGGATTATGAAGCACTGCATGCAGAGGCAACTGCCGGCAAATCGGCGATTGTAATAGGTGGCGGATTTATCGGCTCTGAGATCGCTGCTGCGCTGCGAATCAACTCCGTCAACGTAACAATAATTTTCCCGGATCCATATCTCTGCTCTCGCGTTTTCCCAGAAGCTTTAGGCAAAGCAGTACAGGATGACTTTATGCAGCGTGGAGTAAGGGTGCTTGCTGGTGAATCAGTCGAATCGATCAAAAAAGAAGGATCTCATTTCATCGCACACACAAACCAAGGCCACGATATCAAGTCCGATATACTCATCGCTGGGATCGGTATCAAACCTGGCACTGCGTTAGCAGAAGAAGCCGGCCTGCGCACCGATAACGGAGTGCTGGTAAACGAGTTTTTGCAGTCATCACACCCGGACATCTATTCTGCAGGAGACTGTGCTGCGTTTCCTTATAAAGCGCTGGGTTTTGTCACCAGGGTCGAGCACTGGGACAACGCATTGAACCAGGGCAAACAGGCGGGAAGGAATATGGCTGGGGCAGGGGAGGCTTATACCTATATGCCCTACTTCTATTCCGATCTTTTCGATTTCGGCTATGAAGCGGTTGGTGAAGTCGATTCGCGCCTGGAGACCTATGCCGATTGGCAGGAAGAGAACAAAACCGGCGTAATCTATTATCTGAGGGACGAGCGCATACGCGGAGCTATGATGTGCAACGTCTGGGACCAGGTGCCCGCGGCTCGCGAATTGATCCTTGCAGGCAAAAAGGTGAGCAAAACAGAATTGCAGGGCGCAATAAGCTAAGATTATTGCGCCAATGCGCCTTTTACATCGGCGTTGCCCGTGAGAGTGATAGCGCCGTTTGCGATCTGAACGGAGCGTAGTTTTGCGTCGATTCCCATCTGCTGAGTATCGAAGACAGGGTTCAGGTCGTGCATCAGTTTGCCTCTGACAAACCCGGGAACCTTCATACCTCTTGCGATGAGGCGATCGATTACCAGGTTGAGCTTAGTCGCCTCGTCAATACGCAAGGAGCATTCCAGTGTGACAGGGGTTCGGGTGGCTAATATACGCAGGCTGGCGGAGAGTGTCAAACGATTATCTGCAAGTGATACTTTGGAGTCTTTCATGTCAGGGCGAGCGTTAGCCAAAAACTCGCTCAGCCCCTGCTCGGTCACCACAGCCGCGAAATCAGTCGATTGGACATCTGTGATAGTCTGGTCGGGCTTGAATTTGATCCCTTTTAGCCGAATATCAAGCCTGTCTATGGTTAATCCGTTGGCAAGCCTTACTCCGTTACCGCGGATATTCACTGCTGCGATGTGGCCTTTGATTATTTCGAACAGCCCGCCTTTCACTGAGACCGTATAGGAACGCGCAGGGCCGATCATATTCGGCAGCTTCTCTTTAACAGCCTGCTCTATCTTCCATCGCACGAATGCGCCAGGGCCAAAACACAGCACAACTGGAATGACCAGCGCCAGAATCCACTTCTTTTTATTACCACCAGATGTCGTCAATCGAAGCCTCCATGATCGTCCGAAAAAAGTGTATCTCAGGCTGCGTGGGGTGTCAATAATTTTTATCAAACAGCATTTTTATGCAGGAATAAGGGCAGATAAAATAGAAAATTAGTATGCTGCGACGGATAAAAGGACCTATATAACTTTGCACGATGGCTTTACGGCAAAACAAACATAGCGCCCAAGGCTATGGAAATGACCGTTTGACGCCGATAATGCATCGTACAATAACAATCTGGCTATAATATACGTAAAAAGGATTATGCTGTACCGGTTGACACGCATCTTGCCGGAGGCTATACTGCTTGTGGGGGGCAGCCCATAGCAATGATTATTTGCGCAGGCGGCAGCGCATTATGCCGCTAGTCCAGCATTCACTCCGCCGTGTTGGTCTTGATATCCTAGCATCTACAAGAAAGGACGGGTATCACGATGCCAAGAAAGAAAGGTTTTACGCTCATCGAGTTGCTGGTCGTTATTGCGATCATTGCAATCCTCGCGGCTATTCTGTTCCCAGTATTCCTGACTGCGAAGGCTGCCGCAAACAAGTCGAAGTGCCTGAATAATGTCAAGCAGTTGGCCCAGGCGTGTATAATGTACGAGGATGACAATAGCGGCGGGATGGTTCCTGGAACCCACGCTCAGGTATGGGGAGACTGGTATTCATTTACCGACAAATATCTGCGCCAAATGAATGTCCGCAGTGACGGCGGATACCAATTGAGGGGCATATGGATGTGTCCAAATATACCTCGATCGGTGAGCACTAGCAACGGGCAGGAACTTGATGTGAGTTTGAAGCGATGCTACGGGTTAAACAGCGGATATCTCGGCGGCGATCCCATGGCGGGTACAAAAAAATATCACATTGTCTCGGAAGTGGTTAAGCCCACTACTACAGTTCGCATCCTTGAAATCTGGAACTATTCTAACGATACTGAAGGTTTAAAGTGGACAAAGGGACGCGGTACTGCGACCGCGTATCCGTATGGAATACAGCCGAATCTATGCCAGCCGAACCGTTGTTGGCCCCCCGGATGGCACGGCGGGAGTAGTGCTGTGGGCTGGTGTGACGGTCACGTTTCGTGGATTACTGTGACACCGCCACGGCCGCGCGGCGCTGCCAGTAGTGATGCTGATTACACTGGAGTAATGCAGAAATACTACAGAAATGATCCAAATTTCAAAGACCCGTATTTCCGGTTAGGTTACCCCAAACCGTAACGCTTGAAATATCGATTCATCAAAAGGCCGCTCCAACAAGGGCGGCCTTTTTTAATGGGTCAGACTTACTAGAGGCAATAAAAAAGGTGGGCCTTGATGGCGCCACCTTTGATTACAAGCGTCTATCAGAAGATTATTCGGACGGCGAAGCAGCCTCTGACGTTTCTTCTGTTCCCGCAGCTTCCCCTTCAACTCCTTCTTCGGCCTCGTGTGCAGCGTGGACCGCAGGCTGATGGCAAGAGCATATGAGAGCTTCTTCGTCGGTTACAAGAGTGATGTCCTCAGACAACGTCAAGTCGCATACCCTGATAAGCCCGCCTACGTGAAGCTGAGTGATATCGACTTCAATGCGCGGTGGAATGTTAGTCGGCAGGCAGCTTATGCTGAGTTCATCCAATACTTGCTCAACAATGCCGCCGTCAGAAGCGCCGGCTGCTTCACCAACCAGCTCAATCGGCACGTTGACATTGACTTTCTCTTTCATGTTGATCCTCTGGAACTGCATATCCAGCACTTTCCGGCTAAGAGGATCTTTGTCATAATCCTTCAGAATGACCATGCCATCGAGATTCTCCGGCGAGCCAGCAATTTTCAGTTCAATCAAAGACCTGATTCCAGCATCTGCTTGCTTGGCTTGCTTAGCAAAATCTTCGATCTTCAGCTCGATAGGAACCGGCTCACTGTCGCGGCCGAACACGCTGCCGGTTACATACCCCTGCTTACGGATTTCATTTCTATGTCTCTTAGACTTGTCGGCGCGATAGATCGCCTCGAGCTTCAGCGTTTCCATTATTAACACTTCCTCCCGTTTGTCACCGTGACAGTATAATAAAATACCCCCATTTCGTCAAGAGCCGAATAAGTGCCTGCTTGTCTTTATCCTATAAAACCGGCATCGAGGGAGAAATATGCTGATATCCGTTGATTCCCTGTTGTTGTTTAGACTACAATAGGGGCGGGCTCCCCGCTTCTCAAATATACTACAGGCCAGGATGGTTATGAGCGCATCTTTTGTCCACCTACACACACACACGGAATTCAGCCTCCTGGATGGAGCTTGCAGAATTAAGGACGTGGTCAAAAAAGCCGTCGAATGCGGCATGCCCGCGCTTGCTATAACTGACCACGGCGCGATGTATGGCAACATTACTTTCTATTCAGAAGCAAAAGCTGCCGGTATTAAGCCTATCCTCGGCTGTGAAGTCTATGTGGCTCCAGAGTCCAGAAGCCGCCGCGACCCAAGACTGGATAAAGACCAATACCACCTTGTACTGCTGGCAAAAAACGAGAACGGCTACAAAAACCTCATTAAATTAGTCAGCATCGCTTTCTCAGAAGGCTTCTATTATAAACCACGAGTAGACAAAGAACTGCTTGCGCAATATAGCCAGGACCTCATAGCTCTCACAGCCTGTCTGGGAGGCGAGGTGCCGACTCACATCCTGCGCGACAACCTTAAGCAAGCCGAACGATCTCTTGCAGAACATATTGATATATTTGGCAAAGAAGACCTTTACCTGGAACTGCAGGAAAACGGCATGGACGAGCAGGTTAAGGTTAATGAGGAACTGATCCGAATGTCTAAGCGCACCGGTTTGAAGCTGGTTGCGACTAACGATATTCACTATCTCGAGGAAAAAGACGCCGACGCGCACGATGCACTATTGTGCATTCAGACCAACTCTACTCTGAGCGATCCCAATAGATATAGATTCCCCTCAAAGGAGTTCTATTTTAAGACTCCCGAGCAAATGGCGGAGCTTTTCACAGAAGTGCCGGAGGCGCTTGCCAATACGCTCGAAATTGCAGAAAAATGCAATATCGACTTCGACTTCTCCCAATCGAAACTGCCTGATCCCGGAGTGCCTGCCGGAGTTAGCCCCGATCAGCATATGATCAACGAAGCTCGCGTCGGTCTTGAAAAGCGAATGGGCGGCAGCATCTCCGAAGACTATCTGAAGCAGTTCGACTACGAATGTGAGATCATCAACCAATGCGGATTCGCTCTATATATGCTCATCGTGCGTGATTTCACGGATTTTGCGCGAAAGACTGGGATGTATGTCGGAGTTCGCGGATCTGCCGCCGGCAGCCTTGTGTGTTATGGATTGGGTATCACAGATGTCGACCCCATCGAATACGGACTGGCTTTCGAAAGATTTTTGAACCCCGAGCGCATCGAGATGCCCGACGTCGATCTTGATATACAGGACGATCGCAGAGATGAGCTTATACAGTATGTCTGTGAAAAATACGGCCGGGATCACGTCGGCCAGATCGCTACATTCGGCAGCTTAAAAGCAAGAGCGGCGGTCAGAGACTGCGGCCGGGTGTTGGGTGTGGATCTGGCGGAGGTGGACAGGGTCTGCAAGATGATCCCCACGGTGCCGGTCGGGATCACAATCGAGCAGGCTATCGCCGAAAACCCGGAACTGAAAGCTGCTTACGAAGAAGATCGAAAGATCACACAGTTGATCGACACTGCTCGCACATTGGAAGGCTTGAACCGAAATGTAGGCGTTCACGCGGCGGGGGTTCTGATCTCGGCCGATCCGTTGATTAATCACGTGCCGGTGCAGCAGAGCAATAAAGGCGAGTTCGTCGCTCAGCTTGCAAAAAAGGACATAGCCAAAGTTGGCCTGCTGAAAATGGACTTTCTAGGCTTGGCGAACCTGACGATCCTTGCAAATGCCATCAAGAACGTAAAAAAGACCACTGGCCAAGATTTAGATGTCTTTGAATTTCCGCTTGACGACCAAAAAGTTTTTGAAATGCTCAGCAGGGGGGACACCAACGGGGTTTTTCAGCTCGAAGGCGCCGGGATGCGCAGAAACGTGGTTGACCTGAAACCCAATTCGGTGCGCGAGCTTGCCGCTATCGTGGCACTTTATCGCCCTGGGCCAATGGCTTTCATTCCCAATTTTGTGCGCTCCAAGTTCGGTCAGGAGCCTATCTCCTATCTCCATCCCGCCCTTGAACCGATCCTTGAGGAAACTTACGGCGTTATCTGCTACCAGGAACAGGTGCTTCGAATAGCCAGGGCCATCGGCGGCTTCACTATGGGCCAGGCCGACGTTCTCCGCAAAGCCATGTCCTCTAAAAATCGAGAGATTATGGACAAACAGCGAGAGAAATTCCTGGAAGGAGCGAAGTCCAACGGCGTTTCCGAGAGGATCGCATCAAAAATCTACGAGCAGGTGGAGCCTTTCGCCGGTTACGCTTTCAATAAGGCACACGCCGTTTGCTATGCTTTTGTAGCCTATCGCACGGCTTATATGAAAGCAAACTATCCGGTTGAGTATTATGCAGCCCTGCTTTCGGCGAATATGGACGACAAAGAGAAGCTCGCCACCTACATTGAGGATTGCCACAGGCTGGGTATTAAGCTGCTGCCACCCGAGATTAATAAGAGCGGCGTCGAGTTTGAAGTTGAGGATGGCGGGATCAGATTTGGTTTGAGCGCCATAAAAGGATGTGGGCGAGGGATCATCGAAGGTGTAGTGGCTGCACGCCAAGTCGGCGGAGCTTTCAAGGATCTGTTCGATTTTTGCGAGAGAGTGCAGGAACATGCTCAGATCAACAAAAGTGCGCTGGAATACCTCATTAAGGTAGGCGCTTTTGAATCTGTATGGCAGAACCGGGCGCAGTTGATGGAGATGCTGCCTGACGCTATCAGTGCGGCCGCCACCAAAATGCGCGATCAAAAGAGCGGGCAGGGCGGGTTGTTTGAGGACGATACGCTTACCGATAGCCCGTCCGTCGACCTTGGCAAATATAAACACCTCAGCGAGTTTCATCAAGAAGAGATTCTTGCTATGGAAAAGGAGCTTACGGGGTTATATCTGTCGGGGCATCCGCTGGAGAGCATGCGAGGTTACCTGCAAAAAAACTGCACGGCCACGGCGTCTAATTATCGTGATTTAGATAACGACCAAAACTGCACCATAGGTGGGATAATCTCGGATATTCGCTATCGAATTACCCGCAGGGGAGATAAGATGGCGTTTGTTAGAATTGAAGATCTTACCGGCACTATCCCGGTCACGTTCTTCCCTCAGACCCTCAAAACCTGCGGCGCCCAACTAATCGAAGGCAAAATAGCCCTCATTGATGGCAAAGCCACTCACAGGGAGCGCATTATTGCAGACGAAGAAAACGAATCTCAAGTGGAAGTGGAGATTCGCGGCGAGTCGGTCACGCTGGTCCGAAATGGCAACGGCAAATCAAACGGCAACGGCTCTCGCACGGTTCATATTCGCATCAACGCCTCGAACCCCGGCAAACTCGAACTAGTGAAATCGCTGCTTGAGGCCAACCCTGGCCGGAGCCCGGTCTTTTTCTGGATGTTTGACGGATCCTCGCGCCGCAAGATGGCCTCGTCGTTCAAAGTGGAGGTCACCACTCGCTTCGTCGGAGAAGTCGAAAATCTGCTCGGCAAAGACGCCGTAAGGGTCGTCTGATATACAAAGCGGCATCAGCCTCTTCAATAGTTGAGTTTGTTGACCTCTCTTGAGGGGTAAAAGTACAGGACTCAACCAGTTATGGAGGTGGACGATGCGCGGTGTACGGCTCGGCAAGGTTCTCGGTTTCGAGATTAGCATAGACTGGTCATGGCTTCTTATCTTCTTTCTGGTGGTCTACACGCTGGCCGCCGGCTATTTCCCCAGCCTGCATCGAAATTTTAATGTGCAGACCAACTGGCTATTAGGTGTCGCCGCCGCCATTTTGTTATTCGCCAGCGTTCTAGTCCACGAGCTTAGCCACAGCGTCGTAGCCCGCATGAACGGCATTGACGTGAAGGGTATTACTCTGTTCATCTTCGGAGGGGTCTCACAGACGACTGAAGAGCCAAAATCCCCGGCAGAGGAGTTTTGGATGTCCATTGTCGGGCCGCTCGCCAGCATTATCCTCGCCGTGATATTCGGCGCCCTGGAGCTGTTAGGCTCCCACAGCCAATGGCCAGGCGCGGCGGTGGCTCTGGTCGGTTACCTGGCGATGATTAACTTCTTTCTGGGCCTGTTTAATCTGGTGCCTGGGTTTCCGCTTGATGGCGGCCGTGTGTTGCGGTCTATAATCTGGGGAGCTACAAACGATCTCAATAAAGCGACTCGGTGGGCTTCGTATTCAGGCCAGGGCTTCGGCTATTTGCTGATGGCGTTCGGATTCTTCAATATTCTCGCGCTGGGCGCGACTATTGGAGGATTATGGCTGATCTTCATCGGCTGGTTCTTGACCGGAGCGGCACGAAGCAGTTACGAACAGCTTGTAGTGCGCCAGGCTTTGTCCGGAGTGCCTGTAGAGCGGGTGATGACCACCGATGTGCCGGAGATTCCTGGCGATATGCCGGTGCGGCAGTTTGTGGACGAGCATCTGCTGCGCAGGGACTTTTCGTGTTATCCGGTTATGAAAAATGGCTCTGTGATCGGCGTTATCGGGGCCGAGGAGGTGCGCACGATCCGGTCGGAGATGTGGGATTTTACCAGGGTCGACGAAATAGCCCACCGTATCGACGGCGCATATGAAATCAGCGCGACCGATGACGCCTGGGATGCGTTGGGAAAACTCGCATCCCCGGAAATATGCAGGCTAATGGTGATAGAAAACGGCGAGCTTAAAGGAACGCTCGGCAGAGATGCCATTTACCGGTTGATAAACACCAAATCGAAGCTGGGGATATAGTAAGATCAGTCGGCTGAGTTTCTGATCATAACTGTTCGCCTTTCAACAGTGCGGCCGTATATGATCTCGACTTCGTGCAGTCCGTGTGTGGTCTTAGTGGTATCGAATTGCCAAGCCCGGTCGCCGCTGCATGTGAAGGTCGGGTTGCCGTCCAGATAATACTCCACTAGCGTGCTCGGTTCAATTGATTTGCGGGGTTTGATCGCAACCGTTCCGCTTATGGCCCGCACATCGGATACCCGCGCAGCATACCCAGCGGCTTCTTTTGCCAGGTCCTGCCGAAGCAATTGCACATCATATTCCGGGAAAAGCAGTCGGATTGCAGTCACTCCGTGCATGATATTTCGTTTTTTGCTGGAAAAGATCTGGTTCAGATATGCGGGTGTGAAAGCGTTATCTACCCTGCCGACAATCTCCGGCATATTCTCCCAATCGCCGTCGTCGATTCGCAGTTGTGTGCGAAACGAGTTCTCAGGGTGCGATTTGTAGCTGGTCAGATTGATATTTCCAAAAAAAAGCGGCTCAGTACCTTCCACTTTTGGGCCTGCGGTCTCGCTTGACCCGTCTGCCGGGCCGATCACCATAACCTGCGGGCTTTGTTCTCCTTGCTGAGAGGCATGAAACGCTGGCTGGATCATAAAACCGCCTCGAGTTTCGACTGATCCGCCCTCTTGAGTCAACGGCGGTCTTGCTGGCGCAGTCGAGATAGTGAGCACGCCGCAGTGATTCGTGTTGACGGCTCCCACGCCGGTGAAAGTGGTCCCGTCATATCGACCTACTCCCTTCACAGGCCTTACGACGCTGGCGATATCGTTGCTGCTCCCATCTCGATAATTGACCGTCACTTTGCCCCGCGCTCTATTTTCAAATGTGATTGAAGCGATTTGTCTGTCGGGCCTTGTTACCACTATAACGTATGTGTCTCCCTTAATAGGAGTATAATCATCCGGCAGGGCCTGATTTCGATGATCGTCCTCTAGGTATACAACGCTGCCGACATACGGGGAGAGGTTGCGGAAAATCGAATGGCCAGCATATATGTCGGTATATATGCCGGAAGACCTTGATGTGTGTCCGCCGAATCCACTCGGCTTTTTGGCAAATTCGAGGGGTTCAATGCTGAAAAGCATCGTTTTCTGGGTCTTTCCGACTCCCAGCGAATACTGCCCGGTTTTTACACGAATGCCGTGAGTGGCGGTGGCTGCGACTGTCCCGTGAGGCGCATAGGAAGAGGCCCAGAACCCGACGATACGGGCATTTGCCGGGCTGATCACCCGTCCGACTGTGCTCCAACTCCGCCCTTTGTCTACGCTGATTTGAATCAGGCCGCGTTCCTCATTGTGGACTCGAATGCGGCACGCCTCATCGTTGGCCATAGCAATCGTTACAGCCATACTAATAAGCCAGCAAATTGCAACAACTACACGCATCACTCAATTATTATATCAAACAAACCTTCTCCCGCAGGTATTTGGTATAATGCTGCATCTAACCTATGGTGCTGATTATGCAAGACCCTGATCAATTCCAATCCTCTGTGCGTTGGTGGGAGAGCAAACGCTGCGGATGCGTTGTCGAATGGGACGGCGACGACCCGGAGCCGCTTTTTGTCGAGTTGATAAACGATTACGCCTCCCGTGCAAATCGCATTCTTCAGGTAAGCTGCTGCTCAGGTAATCTGCTCGATGATTTTGCGGTGTGCGACACCGCGCAGAGTCTCCTCAATGCGCATGGAGAATACGACCTTATTTGCGCTTGCACAGGACCTCTGGCGTTTGCCGATTACGCTGGCAAATTATCAGACAGCGGGGTGCTTATCGGCATGATATGCGCTGAGACGCACTACATCGAAACCCAGGAGATATTTGGTCGTGGGTTCGGGTGGCCGCCAGCTCGACCCCTGCGATTCGCGATTCCAGAGGCAGTCACCGTGAGCGGCCTTCAGCTCATACTCTTTGCTGAATATTTCGGCACGAGCTTTTGTCCTGATACGTTGGCGCTCAGCAACTACCTGGAGGCGTCCTCAATCATACCGAATTTCGATGCGGCAAAGGACGCGGCGCTCATCCGCGAAGTGCAGCGCAAGTTGACGAGCGACCGCGGTATACGCAACACCGAGCATCTGGCGATTTACGCTGCTTCCGGGCGTATTTGAGCGTTTCTTATGACCTGTTCAAGGTTTCAGATGCTATACTCAGGCTGTCTTTCTGCTTCCTCTTCAGTCACTTCCGAGACCCTGCCTTCTGTGGCACAGTGGGTGCATAGGATTTCTTCGCGCAGGTAATCGTCACTGGAGACCTTTACCGGCCTCCCACAAAGCTCGCACAGCGGCCTGTCCTTAAAGCCCCTGCCTGCCTTTGTCGATGGGCTTGCTCTGTAGATACGCTCCACGACTTACACCTCCGACTGGGATTATCGGATTATTGGACAGCTATACGCAATATACCCCATCCACCCAAAATATCAACCACCCCAGCTAATGTTATACGCCAGCCTCCAGCCTGCGGGTAGACTCCAAAGCCGCTTCCGGGTCACCGTCATACGCCTCAATCTGTTCGGCCTGCCGCCTCGCCAGTTCCAACGCGAGAGTGGAGTTTAGATTCTTGGGCTGCTCTCCCACGATTCGTTTGAAATTGAGCGTATATATATTCTCCAGGCAATCCTTCGGCAGTTTCATCCCGCGAATGACGCCGTCATCGGGCGGACCGAGGGTATAGTCGGCGTCTAAAGGCACACGGTATTCATCTTCAGTCTCCAGCCATTGCGTCACCACCCCGGCTCGAATAATCGCCTCCTGCTTCGTCGCTCCGGCCTCGATGTCGGTGCCAAATACAATCCTGTGCGAATATTTTATAAAGAAATCGCGTGCGGCATCCGGGTTCCTGGACATGTTATAAAGCATCTCAATACCAGGTGCGAGATCCAGGCAAACTCCCTCATAAGAGTCAAGAAAATCGGCAGCTCGTGGCAAATCGGCGGATAAGAAATAGAAATGCGAGAACATCACCTTCAATTTCGAATGCCTTTTGAGAACCGCGTCGACCTCTGCATAAAAACTCTCTTTAGCAGGCCAACTCTGGTCATATCCCCAACCTCGCCCACTCGCCCATGAAGGCGTCTTGTCCGGATACCAGAACTCCTCGGGATCTGCAACATGCCAGGTTATCGGCAGCCCGATCTCCTCGACTTTCGCAAACATCTTCTCGTAATATGCGTCGTCGACAGGAATATCGACAAGTTTGCGATGGGTCGGCTTCGACTCGATCATTTTAAGGCCATCCGCGCCAACCTCAACCAGCTCATCTATCTGCCGCTCCAACGGGGCAGGGGTCACCTTCCCGTTGCTGAAGCTGGCCGCGTGATTCAGCGCAGGGAATATATAGGTGCTGTTTGGAAAAACCGCCTTGGCTGCATATAGCGCCGGGTTATCGTTGATGTCGTCTCGACCGATCACCGACACAATGCACATCGCCTGTGCACCGATGCTTTCTCGAAGCATATTAAGGTTGTCTATATCATTTGGCCATCTCAAATGAACATGCGAATCAATCATATTAGTCACCTCATTAAGCCTGTGCGGTTAATTGCCACTAGAGGTTTCAATACCCACCCCGCGCATTCCTTTAGCAAAGAAAACAGCCGGGGCAAATACCCCGGCTGTGCTGAGTATAATCGTCGATTCGAACTTTAGCTTACTTTTACATCCACAGTCGCTGTCGATGAGTTGCCCGCAGTGTCGATTGCCTGCACTTCGACCTTGTGGGCGCCTTCAGTCAGTTTGGATGTAGTAATGGTAAAGCTCTCCGCAGGCCCTGCGAACATTCCGCTGTCTGCAGATGCCGCCGCCCAGTCTCCTCCATCAACCCTGTACTGCACTCCTGCTATCTCAACAAGACCACTGGTGGCCGTGCCGGTGATAGTTGCGGTAGACGCGCCCTTCACAGTCATCGTCTTGCGGCCAAGTTTCAACTCAGGCCCCTTGTTGCAAATCGTGAACGGATCGGAGATGATCGTGTCGGTCAGTGGATCATCGGCGTTGCTGGGCTTGTCACTGGCGACCACTTTAATTACATACGTGCCATCCTCAGCTTCCGCAGTGTTCCAACTGTGCGACGTGCTTGTCGAAGACGCTGCCGGCTTGGTAGTCGCGCTAATACCAGGATCAGGCTTAGACGGATCCACCGTGAACATTTTCTTCATGTCTTTCGGCACATCCGGGGTCTTTTCCAACTCAGAGCTGATCTTTTCCCTGATTTCGCTTGCCGATTTCGTCTCCGTATCGGCCCCGCTCAACGCGCCGACCAACGTTTTCCACGACTTTCCTCCATCCTTGGAGTAAAAAACGTCGTAGCTGAGTTTGTCCTTATCAGGGTCGGTACCGACCCATTTTATAGTCTGTTTGCCCGCCCAGACTTCGCCGCCAAGCGGGGCTGTCAACTTCACCGTGGGCTGCTGGTTCGGGGTGAGATAGGTTATCGAAACAGCGGCGACGCGCGGTGAGGCGTCTAACTTATCCGTGGACAAGCTGACCTTATACTGAATGTATCTGCCGGGCGCGCTCTTTATGATCTCGCCCCTGGGATCCTTACAAGGCTCCGACCAATCTGTCCAGGTCTCGTCCGGGCTCTCGACATTGCCAGTGCGAATCCTGACCTCCGCCGATGTGCCCTCCGGAGTATCCGCCACCCATTTGATCCTGCCCCATTTCGATATCATCTTAGCATCGTGTACGGGGGATTCGTAAGCGCCTTTAATATCACAGCACTTGCTGGTATATACCGATCCGATATTGCCTGTGCCGGCATATATCTGCTTAGCCTCTTCATTCATAGCCAGAGACAAATAAGTGACTTTGTCGTTTGATGAATCAAGTTGAATAACGCTATCATCCGGAGTGATCTTCACCAGGTTGCTGTTCGAAACCGCGTAAATGTTATTCTGAGAATCGCTGATCATAGACAAAACGCGATTGGCCTTTGAATATACGGTCTTAGAGCGCCCATCCGGTGAGATTTTGTAAATCACACCCTTCGGGGATGTACCCGCGTAAGCGTTGCCGTCGCCATCGGCCACCACCGCCGTAATTGAATCCTCCGGCGCGTCGAATATCGCCTGCACATTGCCATTTCTCGATGCGCAGTAGACGACCCCATTGATGCCGGTGCCGATCAACAAAGAGCCGTGCGGATCCCAGCTTAAGCTGAGTATCTGCTGCTCGTTTAGCTTCACAAACGGTATGCCGACGCCATCCGGCAGGATTTTATAAACGACTCCAGAATCCCCAACCCCTGCGTACAGATTCCCTTCCGGGTCGAGTGCCAGCGCGAGGACATACTTCTCCGCAGTCTGGAAGATCATCTTGCCCTTGCCATCCGGGTTAATCTTGAATATTTTTCCTTTCGGCGAGGTGCCGGCGTATATGTTACCTGCCGAGTCTCTCACGAGAGAGTGAACCTCAAGCTCACCAGTCTCGTAAAAGACCGAGCTGTCTCCGGAATCGGTGATTTTATATATCTTGCCGGAGTCTCCAGTGCCTGCGTAAACACCATTCTTGTCAGCAGCCAAACACCACACAAACTGTTCAGGCGTCTCGGCTAGCATCTTCAGAGTCGGCGCCAGCTCCAGCTTATTTTCGGTCGAGGCAGATACCCCGGCAAATGTCCCCATAGCGAAGTCAGCCTGCGACCGCTGTGTCCAGGTCTGCATCTGCCGAACCACTGTCTTAGCATTGGATGCGGGAGTCGATGAAGACTTCGAAGTATCAGAACTCTCGGTCGAGCTTGACTCTTCCGAAGACTTTTTGTCGGCTTTATCCGTCGCAGATATATCGGCTGCAGATGTATCCGATGTGTCATCGTCGGAATCGTCCAGCAGAGACGTAACATCCTCAGCCGCATCCAGGCGAACGCTGGTCGATTTAGAGCTCAGGTCATAACTGAAATCAGTCAATCCCAACGAGTCTGTGCTGCCAAAGGAGGACAGGCTATCAGAACTCGAATCCGAACTGATGCTGGACAAATCACTCTTAGGCGCGGGTTTGCCCTCTTTCAGGCTCTTTTTCTTTACATCGATCATCAGCCGTGCGGTGCCGTAGATAATAGAGTCGTTGGCATAGACTTCCTTTACCTCTTCGCGCTCCATTTTAAGGCCGGAGTTGCGTGACGATCTCATAACGTCCGCAATCGAACTAGGCAGCCCCGCCAGCTTCTCTCCGGCGATATTCATCGCAGTTCCTCTCATCAGCAATTGTACTACCACTTCGTTGTTCTTCTCGCGTTCGAGGAACTTGGATATAAGCTGCTGGACGTTATCAGCAGTAGCCGTAGAAGACCCGCCCGGCATCAACAACGACGATCCAATGTCATCGTCATCGCCCGAATCTGTGCCTGATAGCGCGGAGGCAGTCAATAGCGATCCTGCAGGAGTCGCGCCGCCGCGTACCATAAGCGTGATCTTGCCATTGGCCGCTGTGGCGGGGATTTTAACCTTATATATCTTGGTGACCCGCGGCGCTTTATACGGCCGCATCACTACCCCAACATCGACCGTCTCTCCAGGCTCAAACTCGCTTTTCTTTAAAAATATCCGGTCGATGGTAGCGGTGTTACGCTTATCAGCAATCCGCACCTTAATGTCGACGGAGCGAACATCCAACGGGTGAAACTTGTTGGCGCTCAGAATCTGCAGCAGCGAGGAGATATCCATCGCAGCCGACATATCCACTGCAACCGGGTCAAAGAACACATTAGACCGGGAAATCTTGCCGACCTGATCCGCCATTACGTTATAGCTCACCTCTGCGGTCGCATCACCTGGGGTGGGGTGCATGTCATAAATGGCTTCGTTGGTTACAAGGGTAATCAGTCTTGAGGCGAGCATAGGATGATTGATGACTCTTACGTGATACACACGATCGCGCTTAAATGCTTCGTCGTTTACGCTGATAGTCACCGGAATCGTCTTTGCAGATGGGCCGATAGCGCCTGCTATACACCACGGCCTGTCCTGGAAAATGCGTCCCACCGTCTTAGTGGCGAATCCGAGCTTAGTCGAGACCGCATAGCTCGATATTACGTCCGTGATATAAGCTGCAGTCATCGGCGCATCCACCGCACCCACTCCCAGCATCGGGTGACCGAATGCGAGTATCTTCCCGCCGCGGTTATACGTTACTGTGCCTATGCCGGTGAGGTCGATGTCACCGGAGGCAAGCGACATTCCGACGGCTGCTCCGGGTTTCAGTGAAGTATCTACATCAGCATCAGGCTTAGAGCCGCCGCCCCCAGGGCCAGCGACCGGCCGAATATTAAACGGCCGCAAAATATCCGCCAACCTGTCGACTCCACGGGCCGAAATCCCGCTCACCATCATAGTGGTCATAAGCGGTTGCATATACAGAGTGCCGTTATCAATACCCTTGCTTCTGCTGCCGGGTGGATCAATCCCAATTTTATCCACGGTTTTGCCGTCTATTGTGATCGGCTCCGGAAGAGATTGCGTGCTGGAATATCCAGTCGCGTGCTTAGGCAGATTGGGGTCCCAGGCTTCAAGCATATCGGCGATAGGCGTCACCATTCCGACCGGCTCTTTGGCAAATTGAGAACCATAGCTTATAGCGCCCAACAATTTGCCGTTGATGTAAATCGGGCTTCCGCTCATTCCGCTCATGATGCCGGTATCGCGGGTGGTAATAGGTCCGCCGCCAACGCGCACCATTATCAAATCGCGGCCGGTGTTCATTTTCTCCAGCACACCGAGCACCAACACATCGAACTTCTCGATTTTAGTGCCGTGAAACACCGTCAAGCCATAGCCGCGCATCCCTCGTTTAACTTCGGATACGGGCATAATGTTCTTCGCATCAACGGAAGATACTTCCGGCCAGGGGGCCGAAAAGGCCGTAGCAGACAAAAATATCAATAAAAACGCCGACGCCACGATAAGTGCGATCGATTTGCGGAAGTTGATCAAGTTGGTTCCTCCGAAAAGCCAAAAAGCGGGCAATCTTACGAGGGCTGCCCGGATAGGCATAATACTATCACTTCAACTGTTCTGGGTCAATGAATACAGGCTGTAGCAGCAGGATACCGTACATACGTCGTCAGAGCTTGTTTGAAAGCTCTGCGCATTTAGGCTTTAATTTTCTAATTCGCCTCAGCCTCACCTATCCTACTTACGCATACACAACTAAAACGGTTTCCAATAAATCAGGTTTTAGTTGACGATGAGTGCAGCCCACACTACAATATGGCGTGTGGGTGCAGACGCCGGCTGGCTACAAACTCGCCGGTTGTTGCCTTGCAGAGCACTATAATTATTCCTTACGGAGATTGATATGCCATCCGCAAATGTCGAAGCAATACTAAATCTTGTTATGGATGCCGAAGAACGAACTGCCGGGATGATGCCCGGTTGGGATATCGAACTGGCTCGTCAGAAAATGCTGTTTTTGACCACTCCGAACGATTTCGCCGTCGACTTTTCCGATGTGGGCAGGGCGCTGGATGCCAAATTCGAGGCCAGCGGCCTTGATATGCGAGTCAGGATATTGTCATTTATGCTTGGCTTGGCGGAGTCGCTGATATCGCCTGTAGAGGTGGATCACAACCTTCGGGCAAAGCGCCTGCACGGTGATGCGATATTCTCCGCCGAGACTGTGAATATCATATCAGGCAAGGCAATTGAACTCGTGCAAAAGTGGTCGGAGTCGGACACTGACGCTTCTGACAAGGTTATGGCTCAAATCAAGCTCGAAGATATTGCCGCAAACAAGGGCGACAACCTGTTTGCAGCCTGGGCGCGCAAGTGGCAAGCGGAAAACGACATCGATCCTTATGAGAACCCCAGCACTTATATAGCCTGCTTCTGTGCTCTATACTTGCCTGGGGCCTACTACCCTGATCTCTACTTCGCCAGAGAAGAAGGCAAAACTCGAACCCAGTTCTTTAACGATTACGGCATGCAGGCCGTCAGATGTCGCCGAATGGGCAGCCTGGGCGGCACAACCAACCCCGCCATTGCCGTACTTGGCGAAGACGACCTCTCCGGCAAGGGCAATATCTGGGGCCAGGAGGCCACGGACTACATCTCACAATTCCCTAATAAGTGGCACGAGGTCCGAAAGATCATCGCCGAGGAGCAGATCGGCAAGAACGAGGCCGACGACTGGGGAGCGGTGAAGTTCACCGAATGGGTGGTTGTCGATGCAATGCTCGGTTTGCGCTCGATATTTCTGCTGCGCGGTTTGGGTCGGGTGGCGTTCCAGCTTCGACCGGACTGGCACAACGATGAGAAGAAACTCACCTATGCGGGTGGTGAGATATTCAAGATTCTGTGCGCTCGTGTGATGCTCTTCGACAACATCCTGCTCGACGGAGCCGACCCCATCTACACCCAGGCGGCCGCACAGCGCATCGGCAAGGCCAACAATCATTTCAAAATCGCCTGCACAGGCCAGGCGGCGCTCAATACAATTCGCAGCTTTAATGCAGGTTACTCGGAAGCCTACCCCGATGCAGTCTCTGAGCGGATGTTCACAAATGTCACTCTGAGCTATGAAGTGCCGCAGATGTATGCCGCGTCTATGGCAACTGAAAACGGCATTCGAGACTACGAGAGACGCACTGGTGAGATGGTCGATGACGGCGAGGGCGGGTCTGTTGTGACCAGTATGATCGGCCGTTTTAATGATGCCATTCGGGACTATCGCGTAAGGGTGCTGCTTGACGCAGTCAAAACAGACATCGACCCCAGCTCAGTCAAAAAATTGACCGATGAGAGGCTGAATTACTCCGGGTTCATAGCTGAACTCAACGCAAAGGGGATCGAGTTCTACCCTGAACATGAAGAGGATGCCATCGACCGTGCCGGCACTCTTTGCACTAAGCGCGTAATGATGCTTCTGGAGAACCCCACAGACGGCAAATTACCTGTTAGGCCGCGTATTCTCACCGCCTCTAAACGCAACTTCTTCCAGAACACCGAGTTGCTCGACGTGCCATTCTCGACGGACTTCGGTAACATCCAGCGAATGTACCTCGACGTGATGCCTCTAAAAATTGAGGACTGGAAGACCATCTACGATGACATGGGCGACGACGGCTACCCTGTCGAAGGCAGTATCTGGGCACAGCGACACAATACCCTGAGCCGAATCTGGCCGGATTGGAAAAAAGTCTTTGATTCTCCGGATGGCGTCGATGTGTCGGAGTATGAGACCGCGATTTACGTCGAACCTACCCTCAAACAATTCATCGGGATGTGGGAAGATAACGTCTCCAGAGCGAAAGCTGCTGCACAGAGGCTAAAACGACCTTAATTACCGAATTGTAATACTACACTAACACGATGGGGACGGAACAGGCTGTTTCGTCCCCATTCTGCGTTTGACTCGTCTGGCAAATGGGAATGAGTTACTTGTATTAGCAAGGCACTTGACAATATAACACTCAAGTGTTAAACTATTGCTAATGTAGATATTGTTGGATTTGTTACAGCATCGTAGCCCTATGAGGTGATTAACATGAGAATGGATAAGCTCACCATTAAAGCCCAGGACGCCATCCAGGACGCGCAGCACATCGCAGAGGAACACCGGCAACAGCAGATCGAACCGGAACATCTTTTGCTGGCTTTACTGCAGCAGGAGGGTGGGGTAGTCGGGCCGATCCTGCAAAAACTGGGCATCAGCCCGCCCGCACTCATAGGCCAGGTCAAATCTGAGATCGATAGAATGCCCAAAGTCTCCGGTCCTACGGGAGTGCAGGTCGGTCCCAGGCTCGGCCGGGCGTTTGAGGCTGCCGCACAGGAAGCCGAGCGACTCAAAGACGAGTATATCAGCACCGAACATCTTCTAATTGGCATAGCATCAGAAGGCGGCGCTGCCGGCAAACTGCTCGCTACTTCCGGCGCAAGGCGAGATGCAATTTATTCCGCGATGGCTGAGGTTCGGGGCACACAGAGGGTGACGGATCAAAATCCGGAAGACAAATATCAAGCGCTGGAGAAATACGGACGCGATTTGACAGACGATGCTAGTAAAGGTCGGCTTGACCCGGTCATCGGCCGCGATGAGGAGATACGTCGAGTAATTCAAGTCCTGTCGCGCCGGACAAAAAACAACCCTGTTCTCATAGGTGAACCAGGTGTCGGTAAGACCGCGATTGTCGAAGGCCTTGCACAGCGGGTAATTAGCGGGGACATACCAGAATCCCTTAAAAATAAACGGGTAATCGCTCTCGATCTGGGCGGGTTGGTGGCTGGCACCAAATACCGCGGTGAGTTCGAGGACAGACTGAAAGCGGTCTTAAAAGAGATTCAGGACTCCGAAGGTCAGATTATTCTCTTCATCGACGAATTGCACACCATAGTCGGCGCGGGTGGGGCGGAAGGCGCGGTCGATGCTGCTAATCTGCTCAAACCGATGCTGGCTCGAGGTGAGCTGAAATGTGTGGGAGCAACTACCCTTGATGAATATCGAAAACACGTCGAAAAGGATGCTGCCTTGGAGCGCAGGTTCCAGCCTGTCATGGTTGAGCCGCCGTCGGTAGACGACACTGTCGCCATACTGCGCGGTTTAAAGGAACGCTACGAAGCGCACCACGGCGTCCGTATAAAGGACTCAGCTCTCGTAAGCGCGGCGGCGTTATCAGATCGCTATATCACGGATCGATTCCTGCCGGATAAAGCGATTGACCTGATCGACGAGGCCGCGTCTCGCCTTAGAATAGAAATCGACAGTATGCCCACCGAGATAGACGAGGTGGAGAGACGAATCCGCCAGCTTGAAATAGAACGCGAAGCTCTCAAAAAGGAGACGGACGAAGCTTGCATAAAGCGCCTCGAGAAATTGGAGCAGGAAGCTGCAGACCTTCGTGAAAAATCAGATGAGATGAAAGCTCACTGGCAGCTTGAGAAGGATGCGATCTCCCATATCAGGGACATCAAGCTGCAGTTGGAGCAGGCCAAAGGCGATGAGGTTGCCGCAGAGCGTTCCGGTGATCTGGCACGGGCCGCCGAGCTTCGTCACGGCGTCATACCGGATATGGAGCGCGAGCTTCAGACACACGACCAGAATCTGGCGCAACTACAGGCGAAAGTGAAGATGCTCAAAGAAGAGGTCGATGAGGAGGATATCGCCCATGTAGTCAGCAAATGGACAGGAATCCCAGTCACCAAACTCGTCGAGGGCGAAATCGAGAAGCTGGTTAATATGGAACAGCGGTTGGAGGAGCGCGTCGTCGGTCAGGACCCGGCTGTGATCGCAATCTCCAACGCCGTTCGCCGGGCACGCGCGGGACTGCAGGACCCGAACAGGCCGATCGGTAGCTTCATTTTCATGGGCCCGACGGGGGTTGGCAAGACCGAGCTGGCACGTGCGCTTGCGGAGTTTCTGTTCGATGACGAGCGAGCGATGGTGCGCATCGATATGAGCGAGTTTATGGAGAAGCACTCCGTGGCCAGAATGATCGGAGCGCCTCCCGGATATGTCGGCTACGAAGAGGGCGGCTATCTGACCGAGCATGTTCGCCGCAGACCATATAGCGTGGTTCTCTTTGACGAGATCGAAAAGGCACACTCCGATGTGTTTAATATATTGTTGCAAATTCTCGAAGACGGCCGACTCACTGACGGGCAAGGTCGCACGGTGGATTTCCGCAATGTTGTGATCATTATGACCAGCAACATCGGCTCCGAGATGATCCGCGAGCACAACATAATGGGATTCAGGCAAAGTATAGACAAAAAAGTCGAGCAGGAAGAACTATCCCGAATGGTTATGGAGGCTCTGCGCTCCCAGTTCCGGCCGGAGTTCTTGAACAGGGTCGATGAGATTGTGGTCTTCAATGCACTTTCCGAAAGCGATATCGAGAAGATAGTCGACATTCAAATCGCTTATCTTAAGAAGCGACTGGCAAGCAGGGATTTCGATCTCGACATAACTGAATCGGCCAAAAAATCCCTGGCCAGGCAGGGTTTCGATCCGGTCTATGGCGCGCGACCTCTCAAACGCGCCATACAACGCGAGATACAGGATAAACTGGCGATGGAATTGCTGGAAGGCAAGTTCAAAGAAGGGGATAAGATCACAGTCGATGCAGATGCAGACGGCCAAATAGTCTTCGAGCGGCCTGAGGCAGCAGCCTCCATATAAAATATACTGCAACTTAAATTAACAGCTAATCAAGACGGCGATCTGTGAAGTCGCCGTCTTGTTTTGGCAGAAGATAGCCACCTCAGTCTCAATGTTACCATATAGCAACATAAGACGTTGGATAACGCGTCACACTATATTGCAATAGTCACACATATGGCACGTTTTATGCAATCATTCCCTTGTATGGGAAGGGAGCTTTCTATTCAAGCAGCTCTCTCGATAAGGAGAAAACACAATGAGAAACACTATACGACTTGTCTCAATGCTGTTTATGCTGCTCGCGATTTGTGTTGCAGCCAACGCCGCTGAGGTGGTGCTTACCACGCCTGTTGATGGCGCTGCACACTATGCATGGAACACCAAATACGGCGACTATGGATATTCACCAGCCACCGACTCCATGGGCGTCGGGCTATACTTCGGCGCGCCATATGGTAATGATTATACAGTCTCGATCTTTGAAATACCCATTTATCAGCTTGCGGGGCAGACCCTGACCAGCGCGAACTTGATAGTCAACTCTCTGGGATTTGATACGGGCTACTACTATGGGTCTGCACAAATCGGATGGCTTAACACCGGCACTGCACCTCTCACCGGCAACGTAGTCACCGATGGCCTTGGTCCGGCTGCCAAGGGCCTGCCTGGTGGATTTGAAGTTTTTGGCAACAGCGCCAGCGGCGCACCGGGCATCTTTACCTTCAATGTACTTTCACATATTCAGAACGACCTCGCTGCCGGCAGGGCATATTCTACTTACGTTCTGTCTGGTTCAAGAGATACCTACGGATCTATCAGCGGCCCGACGTCTCAGAACGCGCCGAAAATTATTGCAACAACCGTTCCGGAGCCTGCAAGCGTGACGATTTTTGCGGCAGGTTTGATTCCAGCTCTGTTTAGACTGCGGCGGAGAAAGTAAACCGTAATACTCCATCAAGCCCGCCATAGAAAAGATGTGGCGGGCTTTTCTATACAGGTGGCATCATCGTTGAAAAACTATACGACCCCGCTTCCACACACAAAACTACTCTCCCATCCTCCACACGGACATATCGAATATACTCGTTATCGACTATCCCCTGTTCGCTTTCCGCTATTTGAGATATGTCCGAGGCTGGTATATGGACTTCGGCGGTTGTGTTTGCAGGAATAGTGCAATTCAGGCGATATTGGGATTCGTCGACTCGAATCGCCACTTTTATCGGCCCTCTTATTGTCGGCACGGTGGCATCCAGGCTTCTCAAAGACGCGGTGTTAGGCTTGATTCTGAATGTCGAAAAGCCTGGTTCTATCGGTTCCACACCAGCTATGAATCGGGGTATTATGTTTGCCGGCGCCGCTCCCCAGGCGTGGTTCCAGTCCAGATTAGGTTTATACTTCGCATCCCACGCTTCGAGGGTAATGGTGGTCCCAAGGTTGTAGATCATGTGTGGCCAACTACGATCTGATGAATTCGTCATAAAATTAAGCGCAGCAGCGTCTTCGCCTGCTCGATATAATGCTTCAAGCAAGAATTGCGCACCGTATACGCTGCATGCCATTCCTCTGCTTTTAATAAATTTGATAACAGACGCCTTTTGTCTATCCCCAACCAATCCAAAGGCCAGGGCGAACATATTCGCGTGGAGTGAAAAGTGCTTGCTGCCTTCGCCGTCGACATACACGCCATTTACACGATCAAACAGCTTATCATTAAACGCAGAATACACCCGTTCAGCGCGTTTGCGATACTTATCCGCATCCTCCCTGCGCTCAATGGCATCCGCCAGCCTGGACATCAACACCAGCGCTCTGTAATGAAAAGCGTTAACCACGGTGTTTATGTCGACGAAATCGTAGCCATCGATCTCAGAGCCGTGGGGCCAGTCAACTATGTCCTTCAAATTACCATTAAAATGAATCGAATCCAGCACCTCTTTGGTCACCAACCCCGTGCGCGTGCTTATCAGCCCATCTTTTCTGGCAAGCGCAGTCAGGGTCTTGGCCGCAAGATCGTCATAACATCTCTTTACCGAGTCCGGGTTGCCCGTGTAAAGATAGTCCTCCCAGGCCATCAAAACCGAAAATAATATCCACTCCGTCGGCCAGGTCGGGTGGGTGATAAGATGCTCGTGGGTATAGCGCGCCATCGCGTATTCGCGGTCGGTATAATAGTGACCGAGTTGGTTAATATATGCATCCGCCTCGTAAGGCAGCCGTTCCCGCTGGCCGTCCACATATATCCCCAAAAAACTCGTGGCTTTTATGGAGTATTTGCACAGACCCCAAATGTCGTTGAGGGTCGGATCAGATGAAACAAACGAGGCAGCATCGTCATCGAACCTATACCAAACGGCAAGTTGCCGTATATTTGAAGCGTCTATTGCCGCCGGGCAATCCGTAATCTCGCAGTATCTAAAAGGCGCAACCTCGCCGATATGCTTTGGCATCCGCATACCGCGTTCGAATACCTCAAGCTCCAGCTTATATTTATGAGTGCCGGGGATCAGTTGCATTTGCCTGTGCAGGTAGACTATAGACCCGCCAGGCTTTGTATCAACAGCGTCTTTAGCTCTTTTTTCGCCAAGGTGGATACCTATCTTGCAAGCGCGATCAACGGTTAATTCGAGGACAATAGCGCCGAACGCAGCTCTACCGAAGTCCACAAAATAATTTCCATTCCCTTTGGCGATTAACTGTTTTGGTTCTATTTCGTGTACTTCCAGTGGATGCCTGTTTGCCCGAACGTCGCCCCTCTCAGATTCTGTCCAATCGTCAGAATAAAAGGTCGTCGAAGCCTGTTTTGCGAGGTTGACTTTTTGCGTTTTACTCCAAGGGCCTGGCTTATCGCCCGCATCCCAGGTTCTCACAGCCCACCAGCAGGTGGCCTCAGCGGGTAGGGGAGGTCCTTCATAGACAACGTTAATGGATCTGTTAGACAGCACTTTGCCGGAATCCCACAAATCGGCATCCTGCACGAAGCTGCGCGAAGCGACCCTGATTTGATAAGCGCTTTGCACTGCGCCTCGTCGTGCATCATTCACCACCCAACCAAACGACGGGCGTGGGTTTGTAATAACGGTCCATTCGGGGTGGCTCAGCAGCTCACAAATCAGGCCGCAAGGCGCTTGCAGACTCGTCTCGTCGGGCATGGCTGTTCTCCTGGAAGCAATTAGTAGGTGGTATATGGAGATGTGGGGTCTGAATAAGACCCCACACAGTGACTTCTTCGCTAAATGTTTTACAACTCTCGAATCTTGATGTTCTTATACCAGACCTTGCCGCCGTGGGCCTGGAATCCGATATGGCCGGATCGCGCCCAGTCCTTCAGAGCTCGATTGTATTTGTTGTGCGTTCCGTCCGGGTTCATACCGACGGTGGTCCACCGGTCGAGGTTAGCTACCACAATTCGCTTGCCGTTGAGCGTGATAGTGATAAGATTGTCTTTGCACGTAATTTCGGCCGTATTCCATTCCCCTGCAGGCTTCATCGTGTTTACGCTGGGGGCCACTGCGTCGTATAAAGCTCCGCTGTGGTTCTTCTCGATAGGCATCTTGCCGGCAGTATCCCAGACCTGCATCTCGAAACCTGTGTTCACAGGGTCCTCGATTTTCTCCCATCTGAAGAAAATCCCGCTGTTCGTATCCTTGTCAATCATAAAATCGGTCTTGAACTGGTAGTTGCCGAAAGTCTTTTTTGTATAAAGATAGCCGCTGCCCTTCACCGTATAAAACAGCGCGTTTTGGTCGATTATCCAGCCGCCAGGGGTAGGGTCGGTACACGCCCAGCCATTGAGTGTCTTCCCATCGAACAGAAGCTGCCATCCAGTGGACTTCTCATAAGCGCTAAGGGTGTTGTCCGGCGTAACTGCGGCTTCTACGCAACCAGCCGCCAAAACAGGCAGAGTTAAAGCTGTGATTACAGCAATTAGTGCGATCAGTCTGATTGTTCTCAAAATGATCCTCCTTGAAAATGAGTTTGAAGTTCTATCGACCATCAATTTGTCGATGGCTCAATTTACAGACGGCAGCCAATCATCTCTGTCGACCTCCGCGCATTCTATTGCGTGGTATAATGTCCACAGAAACGGCTGCTTGCGCGTGTCCATTCTATCTCTTCTACACCGCGCAGGCAATCTCCTGACACATTGAGATATTTTATAAATATCAGCCAGTTTTTTTGAAGGTGCAGATATATGTCCTATCCTATAAACCGAATGAGAAGACTCAGGCGCTCCGCCGCGCTGCGTAGAATGACCCGTGAGGTGAAGGTATCCGTAGACGACCTTATATACCCGCTTTTCGTCACGGCAGGGCTGGATGTTAAACTGCAGGTGCCGTCTATGCCGGGTGTGTTCAACTTCTCAATTGACGCACTTATCGAAGAAGCGCGTGAAGTAGCCGGCCTGGGTATTCCTGCCGTATTGCTTTTCGGCCTGCCATCAACCAAAGATGAGCTTGGTTCCGAGGCCTATGCTTCCGATGGTATCGTCCAAAGAGCCGTCCGCGCCCTCAAAAAAGCCGTTCCTGATCTCGTAATTGTCACAGATGTCTGCCTGTGTGAATATACTTCGCACGGCCATTGCGGTATCGTTCGCGATGGCGCAGTTGCAAACGACGAGTCCGTTGAATTGATAGCCCGCACGGCCTTATCCCACGCACAAGCGGGCGCCGATATCATCGCTCCATCGGATATGATGGATGGCCGTGTGTTGGCAATTCGTGAGACATTGGATGAGAGCAGCTATGTGGATGTTCCGATTATGGCCTATTCAGCTAAGTTTGCTTCGGCTTTTTACGGCCCGTTTCGAGAAGCTGCCGATTGCGCCCCACAATTCGGGGACAGGTCGACCTATCAAATGGATCCTCCCAACCGCCGTGAAGCTCTGAGGGAGATAGAACTGGATATCGAGGAGGGGGCTGATATAATAATGGTCAAACCTGCGCTTTCATACCTCGATATCATTAGCGATGCCAGGGATTCATTTGCAGTGCCGGTGGCCGCCTACAGCGTATCCGGCGAGTATAGCATGATAAAAGCAGCCGCCGAGCGTGGTTTTATCGACGAGCGCAGGATTGTTACCGAGATATTGACTTCTATCAAGCGCGCTGGTGCAGATATGATAATCACTTATAGCGCGAAGGACTTTGCATCCTGGCAAACGGAGAAACGATAAAATGCGGCCGGGGGGTAGCGGTGTTTGATCTTAACCAGTGGCCCGATTGGCTGCAAGCGACAAGATTGGTGATCACACTGGCGCTGATAATGGGCTGCGGCATCCACGCCTATCGAGCGCATACTCGCCAGGCTGATTTGGCTGCTTCATCACGCAGATGGATATACTGGCTCTATTCGCTGGCATTTTTGGCGACGTCAGCCAGCATTTTCGCGCATCTGCTGGTCGCACATATCTTTGAGGATTATCGCGGAGCAGGGCTTTCTTTGGCGCTTATCAGCGTTTTGTTGATACTGTCCTATTCAGCCTTATTGGCGGGGGAGCGCAAAAAGAAGTAGTATCAGTTAAGATACCCGCCGGGCGCCACGATACCTCGGGCTGTAGTATCCGGAGTTTATCGAATCCACAGTGACCCCTCGACCCCTGCTAGCCGCATGCACGAAGTTGCCGTTGCCGATATAAATGCCGACATGCGATATCCCTCTTCCGCCAGTCTGGAAAAAGACCAGATCCCCGGCCTGCAGCTCACTTCTTTCTATAGATACCCCACGGCCGGCTTGTGCTGCGGAAGAGTGCGGCAGGGAGACGCCGTACTTCGCATAGACATATCTCGTAAACCCGGAGCAGTCGAAACCGCCACGGCTTGTGCCCCCGCGCCGATACGCCGTTCCACGACATGCCAGTGCGGTCTGAATAAGGGTGCTGGCAGCGGCTGTTTCTTCCCTGGGAGAGTCTGCAGTAGACTTGGCAGTTTGGGCAGCCTGACCTGCGCCGGCGGCCAGAAGCGGACGGTAGACAAACCCGCATACTCCATCCGGCATAGCCACCTTCGCCCATTTGCCCGACGTCGACAAGAGCTTTAGTGTGACGCCTTCCGGCAGAACCGTGATTTTATGAGCGGATGTGCTTGGGCCCGATCTCAGACACGCGCAGTTAGTATTTGTATGAACTGACGTGTTGGTCGGTCGAGTTGCCCTGGCCGCTCTATTCACCGGCTTTTTGGCTACAGTCGCGCTCGGAATGGTAAGGCTTTTGTCTATTTTCAGAACAGAGGTTTCTTTGAGTCCGTTGGCTTTAAGCAGTTTCGCCATGGTAGTCTTGTTCTTAGCGGCTATAGAAGAGAGCGTATCGCCCTTCTTAATCTTGTAAGTAGCGGCATTTGCCTGCAATATTGAAGTGGCCATCAGCGCCACTATAAATAAACACGTCGCAGCGTTAAATCGTCGTGTCATAAACGCATTCACATCCTTTGGGGATACTACAATGCGGTTTCCACCCATCCCCTCTACCGCCGGTCATTTTAATGGGTTAGAGGATATGTGTCAACCTGCTAAATGGGGCAATATTACCCAACAAGGCGTCAATTGCGAAGAAATCACTATCGAAGCGATAAATCTTGACGCGTCTAATTTCACGTGATAAATTCAAGCCGGCAATTATACACCGCTTATTTTAGTATCCAATGCATTATAATTGGCAGACACGTCAGTTTTCTGGAGGTTTGATATATGATTCGGGACCTGGTTTTGGCAAATAGAAGCTATCGCAGATTCATACAGGCAGAATCCGTTGATGAAAACACCCTTCGGTCGCTGGTCGATTTGGCTCGACAAACACCCTCTGCCGCTAATCTGCAGCCGCTCAAATATATTATTACTTGCACACCGGAGCGCAATGCGGCAGTATTCACCACTCTAAGCTGGGCTGGTTATTTAACCGATTGGGACGGCCCTTCGGAAGGGCAGCGGCCCTCTGCATATATCGTGGTTCTCAACGACACCAATATAAGCCCGACTATAAACTGTGACCACGGAATTGCAGTGCAGACGATACTGCTGGGGGCTGCTGAATTGGGCCTTGGCGGCTGTATATTAGGCTCGATTGATCGTAAAATACTGCGCGAGCAGTTCTCCATCGACGAACACCTGGAGATATTGCTCGTGGTCGCTGTCGGCAAGCCGCTTGAGACTGTCGTTCTGGAATCTGTCGCAGAAGACGGCAGTATTAAATACTACCGCGATGCTCAGGATGTACATCACGTACCCAAGCGCGCGCTGGACGATGTAATACTAAAGAAGTAGAGGTTTTCTAAAGCGCATTTAGCCAGGATAGGAATCGGTTGCAACTGGGTTGTGAATCTGATATACTATTATAGAAGTTGGATGGCGCTTTCGAGAGTGGGTCTCACGCCCACTCTTTTCACTTTGGGATAAAATCGGGAGAGAGAAAGCCTAGATATGAACGCAGACTTTCTTGACGCGTTAAGACAAATAGAAAAAGAAAAAGAGATTCCTATGGAGGTGTTGCTCAGCACCATAGAATCTGCTCTTGAGACGGCATATAAAAAGAATTATGCCGCCACAGGAGACGTTCGGGTTCGGGTAACTGCATCCAAAGGTGGCTTTCAGGTATTTTGTGCGAAGGACGTCGTGGAACACGTTGAAAACGACCACGTCGAGATGTCGCTGCAAGAGGCCCGCGCCGTAGATCCGGACGCCAAAGTCGGGGACGTAATCGAAATCGAGGTGACTCCCGCTAATTTCGGCCGCATTGCCGCCCAGACAGCAAAACAGGTAGTGGTGCAGAGGATCCGGGAAGCAGAGCGAGACAGAGTCTTCGAGGAATTTGGTGACCGGGTAGGTGAGGTTCTTACCGGAGTTGTCCAGCGTAGAGAACAACGAAACGTGTTTGTCAACGTAGGCAAAATAGAGGCATTGCTGCCGCCTGCCGAGCAGGTTCCGACTGAGCCATATCGGTTCAATGATCGCATAAAAGTATATGTTTTAGAAGTCAGGCGAACCCCAAAAGGCCCGCAGGTGGTCGTGTCGAGAACCCATCCGAGCTTGATTCGCAGACTTTTTGAGCTCGAAGTACCGGAAATATCCGAAGACATCGTTGAAATCAAATCCGTTGCACGCGAACCTGGCGCAAGAACCAAGGTAGCTGTTGCATCAACAGACGACAAAGTCGACCCTGTCGGCGCGTGTGTGGGCCATAGAGGCAGCCGGGTGCAGTCGATTGTCAACGAACTTTACGACGAAAAAATCGACATCGTGCGATGGCATGATAATATAGAAAAGTTTATAGGCGAGGCGCTGTCTCCGGCCAAGTCGATCTCGGTGACTTGTGATGAAAGCTCCAAGACCGCGCTGGTTCTGATGCCGGATAGTCAGCTTTCTCTGGCGATAGGAAAATCCGGACAGAATGTGCGACTTGCGGCCCGGCTTACTGGCTGGAGGATCGATATCCGCAGCGAAGGTCAGTCATCTCCGGGGGTGGTGTATGAAGAGAAGCCATCTGCGCAGGAGCTGGAAGACAAATCGCAACTCATCACGGCTCCGGACGAAGATACGGTCCTGCACCTGCCCGGAACGGACAGTGCGGCCGCTTTGATAACGGCAGAGGATGAGGACACAGTTCTGCATTTGCCGGAGACTGTGGATGGAGAATCAAAGGACGAAGGCTCGGACTAATCATCCGAACAAACAGTGATGAAAAAACGGCCCATCCGTACCTGCGTAGGGTGCCGAAAATCGTGCCATAAGGAGACTCTCGTCAGAGTCGTTCGCACTGCGCAGGGGGATGTGTGCCTGGATAAGACTGGCAGAATATCCGGTAGAGGCGCATATCTATGCGTCAACAAGGATTGTCTTAGAGCTGCGATTAAATATAAAAAACTGAGCAGGGCTTTAAAGTGCGAAATACCTGCTCCAATCGCCGATAGTCTTGAAAATCTGGTTGGCGATGATACTGAGAACGATGGATGAAGCTGTGAAATCCGCGTGCGATGACGTCGGCTGTTGGTGGCTGACGATGCTGAATAGCGACGTGGAGCCAGGTAGGGAACGGGCTATGAATATTTAGAGTATCCAGGTTTGAGATGTCGGACGCGTTCAGTTGGCGTTCGGATCAATAGTCTATACTTTCGGCCCCGGAAATATCCTCCTGCTTGAGCATCCCCTGTTCAGCCGCAGTCTACCTTCTTGTTGCTCTCCATCGTCCGGATTTACAGCGCTTTGGCTGTTTGAACATTTGTATGCTGTGCATCGCCGACAATTTAATGAAATGCTAAAACGTTCCGAGGAGAGTTGAATAATATGAGCGAGATCAAAGTATTCCAACTTGCAAAGAATCTGGGGATTACGACGAGTGACCTCGTGGCCGTCTTGAAAGACCTTGAAATACCGGTCGCCGGAGGCTCTGATGATCTCGATTCAGCCACCGCCGATACCGTTCGCGAGATGCTGGCGCAGGACAAGTCACTGATCGACCAGGCGAAAACCGTCGAAATACCACAGTCTCTGTCGGTTAGGGAATTCGCGGAAGCTATGGGTATGGTGCCTGCGGATATCCAGAAAAGACTCGTGGAGATGGGTATTCTGGCAAGCGTCAACCAACAGATCGGCTCTGACGTCGCTGCTAAGGTGGCGGAGAAGTGGGGCTATACGGTTAAAGTATCGACAGCACAAAAGCCGCGCGAACTCAAGCCAGCCAAGCTGCAAGCCCAACCCAAGAGCAAGCGGGCTACCAAGATGGTGCCGAGGCCACCGATTATCACGGTAATGGGTCACGTCGACCACGGTAAGACTACCTTGCTTGACGCGATTCGCCGAACTCACGTGACCCAGAGCGAGTTTGGCGGGATCACGCAGCATATCGGCGCATATCAGGTGGAATGGAAAGAAAAGAAGATCACTTTCCTTGATACCCCTGGGCATGAGGCGTTTACCGCTATGCGCGCTCGCGGAGCCAGCGTTACTGACATCGCTGTATTGGTGGTTGCTGCTGATGACTCGGTTATGCCGCAGACCATCGAGGCAATTCACCACGCACGCGCTGCGGAAGTACCGATCATCGTTGCTATAAACAAAATCGACAAAGACGATGCAAACGTTGACAGAACCCTGCAGCAACTCGCCGAACAGAACCTCGTCGCCGAAGAGTGGGGTGGGGACACCATCACCGTCAAGATATCGGCAAAAAAAGGCGAAGGGATAGACGAGCTTTTGGAGATGATCCTGTTGGTGGCGGAGATGGCTGATTTGCAGGCTGAAGCATCTGCAAGCAGGGTGCAGGGCAGCGTGATTGAATCGAAGGTAGACCGTGGCAAAGGCGCGGTGGCCACTATTCTCGTGCAAAAAGGCACCTTGAAAATCGGTTCGCCGGTTGTTGCAGGGGAGACTTACGGCAAAGTCAAGGCTATGTTCGACGACAAAGGCGAGCGGATCACCAAGGCTGGGCCGGCAACGCCAGTTGAGGTGGTCGGGCTTTCTACTACGCCGCAGGCCGGTGATTTGTTGGAGTCGGCAAAGACCGAGAAGGACGCCCGGGCTATAGCCGAAAAGCGAGCACAGGAGAGTCGCAGTGAACGCATGGCGGCCACCACAAAAATCACCCTTGAAGATCTGTATCAGCAGATACAAGAAGGCAAAGTGCGCAAGCTCAATATCGTTCTAAAGGCCGATGTGCAGGGTTCTGAGGAAGTCGTAATCCAGTCGCTGGTCGGAATCCAGCACGAAGAGGTGCGTGTCGATATTATCCACTCCAGCGTTGGCAATATAAACGAGTCGGATGTGCTGCTGGCCTCTGCCTCAAACGCAATCGTGATTGGCTTCAATGTCAAGGTAGATGCGCAGACTCAAAAAGTCGCCGAGGCAAACCACGTTGAGGTGCGTACTTATAACGTAATTTATGAGTTGACCAAAGAAGTCCGCGCCGCGATGTCGGGCTTGCTTGAGCCTACCATCGAAGAGGAAAAACTGGGCGAAGCCGAAGTGCGCGCCACGTTCAGAATCCCGAGCGTCGGAGTGATTGCCGGGTGTATGGTAATCTCCGGAAAGGTAGTGCGCAACGAACCGGTCAGAGTGAGAAGAAATGGCGAAATAATACACGAAGGAAAGCTGGATACACTCAAGCATCTGAAAGATGAAGCGCGAGAAATGGCACAGGGATTTGAATGCGGTATACAGAGTAACGGCTTCCAGGACTATCAGGAGGGTGATATCATCGAATGCTACACTCTCAAGAAGATCGCCAGAGCGGTATAAATCGCGTTCGGATTTGACAAATGACTTTCGCGGGAATCCTTAGTGTGACAATCGAGGTGCCTGGCAGCGAATCGCTAAAAGACAAAAGGCATGTGGTAAAAAGTATTCTTGATACCACACGCAACAAATTTAACGTCTCGGCTGCCGAAATATCGCACCTCGATTCCCATAAAATGGCGGACTTGGCATTTGCCTGCGTTGCTAATGAGGCTGCGTTCGTGCATAAGGTGCTAAATAAGGTTCTGGATTACGTGGAATCGAACCCGCTGTGTGAGGTGGTGGACGCCGGCGTGGAAATGGTGTGAAATGGCTAGTACAAGACAAAACAAGGTACGCGAACTCCTCAAGCAGGAAGTGAGCGATATTATAAGAAGAGAAATTAAAGACCCCAGGCTTGGTTTTCTGACAATCACAGATGCCGAGATTACTTCGGATTTGAAACATGCCAAGGTTTATGTGACGATATTAGGTGACGAGCAGGAACGAAAGCAAAGTATGGATGTGCTCAAACACGCCCAACATTTTATCAGGCAGGAGTTTGGCAAGCGGGTAAGAATGAAAATTCTGCCGGATATTCAGTTCTTCTACGATGAGTCCGTAGACAGAGGCGTGCGCATTTTCGAGCTATTGGAAGAGATTAAGCGGGATGACCAGCAGCAGCCTTAGGGAAGCCTGGAGCAGGCTTATTGCTCATGGTTCATTTGTGCTTGCCTGCCACGTCCGGCCCGATGGCGACTGTCTCGGCGCTGCGCTGGCCCTCGCCCGCGTGCTTCGGAGTCTCGGCAAAGATGTGACCACGGTCTGCCAGGACCCTGTGCCGGAGCATTACCTGTTTTTGCCGGAGTCGAATACTATTGTTCGGACCAGCGACAGGCGAGATTTCGACGTCGGGGTGGTTGTGGACTGCGACCAGCCTCATCGCACCGGAACTGCGGCGGAGCTTGTAAACTCTGCCAGGACATCAGCTCGCATAGACCATCACCTGTCTGGTGCAAACTACGGTGACATCCAGATTGTCCAGACAAAGATCAGTTCGACCTCTGAACTTATAATAGAGCTGTTTGAGGCCAACGATATTGCCATTGATAAGCACACTGCGATGATGCTTCTGACGGGAATAATCTTCGACACAGGCGGGTTTCGTTACTCAAACGCCACTTCCCGGACTTTTCAGATAGTGTCGCAATTTGCAGCGATGGGGATAAGGCCGTCAAGGCTGGTGCGCGCCGTTTTTGAGAGCAGGTCACTGAAATCGGCTCAATTGTTGGGCAGGGCGTTATGCTCCATGCAGGCGGCAGAGGGCGGGGCAATCGTTCTCGCGCAGCTTTCCTATTCCGATTATGAAGAGCTTGGAGTAGACGACAGTGATTCGGAGGGTATCGTCAACTCGGTCGCGGCCATCAAAGGACCCCGGGTTGTGATGTTGCTTCGAGAGGCGGAACTGGGAGTAATTCGAATCAGCTTGAGATCGCGGGATGGATTTGATGTAAGCAGGGTAGCCTCTGCATTCGGCGGGGGAGGTCACGCGGTGGCGTCCGGATGCACTATTGACGGCACTCTCGAACAAGCCCGGACTGAGTTGATCTCCGAGGTGCGGCGGTGGATGGAGTCCTGAACGTTTGCAAACCTGCTGGGCCGACCTCCCACGACGTAGTCAACAGTGTGCGACGGATATTCTCACAGAAGCGGGTGGGCCATGCCGGTACGCTCGACCCGATGGCTACCGGGGTATTGGTCATCTGTCTCGGCAAGGCGACCAGGATCGTTGAGTATCTTACGGCCACACGAAAGCAATACCGCGCTGTCTTAACGCTGGGCGTAACTACCGATACTCAAGACTCCACAGGCAACAGAATCTCAGAACAAGACGCTTCGAATCTCACTATCGACGAGATCAGGACTGCTGCTGCCACATTTCTCGGCGAAATCGAACAGACTCCGCCGATGATATCAGCTATCAAATATCAGGGCAAGCCGCTTTACAAGCACGCCAGAGAAGGCAAAACCATCGAGCGCGCGCCGAGAACGGTAACGATCTACTCCATCGAAGTAAACCCTCTGAACTCCCCGGAAGGAACGGCAACGACTCAAGTCGAATTATGCGTAAAATGCTCCAGCGGAACTTACATCCGTACATTGTGCGAGGATATCGGTGATGTGTTGGGCTGCGGCGGTATGATGTCTGCTTTGCAAAGAACACAGGTGGGACGATTCGCCCTCGATTCTGCCGTTAGCATTCAGGATATGGAGCGGGCTCGCGAAGATGGGACGCTTTCTTCGTTAGTGATATCGACTAACGCAGCGCTTTCGGATATGCCCGCAATAGACGTCGATGTCCAAAGCGCCTCCCGAATTGAGCACGGGCTTTCTATTCCTGCAGACGCTGATCTGGCCGAGGGTTCGACTGTTAGAATAGTATCAAACGATGAATTGTTGGCAATTGGGATAGCCGAAAGGGTCGATACGGATATTTTCGTAAGACCCAAAAAGGTATTTGTATAAAAGCCGATGAGTGTGATTTACGGATTAAAAAACGTACGTAACGATTCCAGACATCGTGCTGTGGCCATCGGCGTGTTTGATGGGGTGCATTGGGGTCACAAGGCGATCTTCGAGCGGTTAATAGCAGAGGCTGAAATGGCAGGCTTGGAGAGCCTGGTGCTGACATTCGAGAGGCACCCTTCCGAACTCCTTGCGCCCAATAATGCCCCATTTTATATCAGCACCCTCAATCAGCGAATAGACCTCATACGTGCCTCCGGTGTCGATTCGATTGTGGTCGCGGAATTCGACCCTGCCTTCGCAAATCTCAATCGTGAGGATTTCCTCAATGAAATACTGCTCAACAGGCTACAGGCACAGTGTCTGGTGGTAGGGGCCAATTTCAGATTTGGAAAAAATCGTGAAGGGGATATTCGATATCTGATGGAGAATGCTCCGGAGATTGGGCTGCAAGCAGCCGTAGTGCCGGCGGTTGTGATCGACAACGCACCTGTCAGCAGCACCCGCATTCGCGCTCTGTTGCAGAGAGGGGATGTGGAACTTGCGGCGAAGTTACTGAGCCGTCGGTTCGCACTGCGCGGCACGGTAGTGTTAGGCCAGCAAATTGGCCGTACGCTTGGTTTTCCCACGGCGAATATCAAAGGTGAGCCTCGACAACTGATCCCTGGCCGCGGTGTCTACGCAGTCGAGACCGCTATCGACAACACCGTCTATCCCGGTGTGTGCAACATCGGCACACGCCCAACTTTCGATGGCAGGGATGTCTCCGTGGAGGTGCACATTGCCGGTTTTCAGGGCGATATCTACGGCCGACAACTCGACGTTGTCTTCTGCCGACGACTGCGAGATGAGATGAAATTCAGTAGCCGAGACAGCCTCGTCGCACAAATCCGCGTGGACTTGCAGCGCGCAAGCGGTAATTGTCGCTGATTTAAGCCTGTTTTTGTATCAAAGCCTTCGTGCCCGACGTTTTAATTTCAGGCAATGGCTTATCCGATGGCCAGCTTGTGACGTAGTCTATTCCCGGGATTATATCAAACACATCATCCGGCACAGGAGAATCACACTCCGGATCCAGGCACACGCTCCACACGAACGCATCGCTGCTGAACGCTATAGTCTCCCCACGCCGCTCAATGTTTATTTGCGACTCTGTCCACTGTAAGTCTTTGAATCTCGCCATCAACAGCCGATCCTGAGCCACCGCATTTTCATTCTGAATCAATTGGATAAAGGCGCCAGCATTTTCAAATCCAATCTCGCTTAATGCAGAAAGCGGCAACTCGCTGATCACAGTTGAAGAATTAGCCGGCAATATTACCGACTGCGTTTCATCAACCGGCAGCCCTCCCGCGAAATTAAACAAACCGAATCGCACATCCCCCTGCCAACTCTGGGCGGTGTCGTTGACGCCGAAGAATCGAATTTTGTCTTCTTCAACGACGGCAATCACGGTAATCGGAGCAAATGCGCGGCGCACGGGATGATACGCTAGTTTTCTACGCAGATAATAATCGACTATTGTCCAACCGTGACTCTGCGGCCAGGTGTCGTTATACATCCAGAAAATAGCAGAGGCGCTGCTGAACATTCTTCTTCGGAAGTTTCCGATGTATTCTCGCAAACCCTCCGCCTGCAATATCCCGCTCAAAAACGCATATTTCTCAAAAGAAATGTCATCAGGGGATAGGCCGGCCCAGTCCTGCAGTATGCGATAACAGATACCCTGCACACCGGAGAAATTGCACGTATTATCGTGAAATTCCCACGATGGGGAAAAGACGTAGCGATGATTCTCCGGCAACGATTGTCTCAGGGTAGCCAGGCCGCTTGCACCAAGCACGCCGCCTTCGTTAGGAAATCTGCTGATATCGGTCCGATATTTCCAGAAATCCGATCCGCTGGCCCCAAGTGATACGTGCCACGGGTGCTGATCCCCTGTGATTGGCGATGTCGGATTCACGTTATCCAATGAATATGGTGAAGACGGCCAATACGGCCTCGACGGGTCCTCTCGCGCGATAATCCGTGGTATCTCCAGATGATAAAGCGCATAATCGGGATGAGGATGAAGCCGATCATATCCCCACTCCCACGCGCCCCACTCAAGTTCGTTATTACCGCACCATACCACAAGGCTGGGGTGAGGGGACAGATGCTTGACCTGGTACGCTATCTCTGCGCGAACATTAGTTAAAAACTCCACGTCATCGCCGGGGTACTTAGAGCAGGCGAAAATAAAATCGTGCCAGACCATTACGCCCGCTTCATCGCATGCGTCCAGAAATGCAGGGTCAGCGTAAAGCCCGCCGCCCCAAATTCTCAGGCAATTAAAGTTAGCCTCAACGGCCAGATCGACGAGCTTGCGATAGTGTTCCGGCGTGATGGAAGCGTAAATAGTATCCGGCGGCACCCAGTTACCACCTTTGGCGAAAATAGGAGTGTTGTTTATCTCTATGATAAAATAGCGGCCCTCGACGGGGTGTGGGTTTTGGTTGATTTGTATCTTTCTTATCCCTGTACGCCGCGTCGTCATATCCACGATTTCGCCGTCGATTTCAAGCTCAATTTGAACCTCGTATAGAGGCTGATCGCCGTATGGTTTTGGCCACCAGAGCCTGGGATTGGCTATATTGACTGCGATATCGTGCCTGCTTATGCCTGCCGTCAGCCCAATCCCCTCAACGGCTACCTCTTCAGCTTCCGGCACTCGAACCCGCAGTATAGCGTTGACAGGCTCAGCCGAAACGTTGTCGAGATAAGCCCGCAAGTTGATCTTCGCCGATTTCAAATCATCTGAAAGGGTGGGGTATACAACCACCGAGTCAATTCTGGCCTGCTCTGTCCACTCCAGGCGAACCCCGCCGGGGATACCAACGTTTACTAACCTCGGCGACCAGTCCCAGGAGAACTGACACTGCGGCTTGCGGAGCCAGGAACGTTTGTGCAACTTGTGATCCCAACTGGTGTTGTAGTCATCGCTCGGTTTCTCGGCTACGGAGTATAACCCACTGTCGATGTGCAGCGCCAGCAGGTTCTTCCCGACCATTATTTTATCCGTGACGTCGATTCTGCAAGGCCAAAATACGTTTGCGTGCGAGCCGATTCTCTCACCGTTAAGATATATGTCAGCAACAAGATCAATGGCGTCGAACACCAGCCATACCCGCTTTTCCTCAATATCCTCCGGCGCAGTAAAGGTTCGCCTGTAGACCCATATTTGTTCTTCGACCCATCTTTGGGCAAGCGCGTTCAGACCAAAATGAGGATCATCGACAAAGCCCTGTTCCTGTAAATCGAGGTGAATATCACCGGGCACCTGTGCTTCCATAAACAACCGCTCATCGGCATCCGGGCCAAGGTAACTGTGGGGATTTATATGTCGTGACCCGAAACCGCGTGCTTTCCACTTCCCGTTAAGATCAAGCTGAGATAACATGGCCCCTCCATAGAATCGACGAATGTGAGGACATTATAACTAACTGCCTATCATAAGAAAAGGGCCATTGTAACTTCTGCCTGTTTATAAGAAGGTCAGAGACGCGGATGCGGCGAACCTCATTATACCGATTAGTTTTTGGAGATGAGGAATGCGATTTATGACCGCTCTTTTGGCAATTTGCCTCGTTGTAGCCGCCGGGTCAGTTGCTTTCGGCGCAGACGACTCTTCTGATGCTCTCGTGACTGCCAATGTCATCAAATTTGGCGCCAAAGGTGACGCCAAAACAGACGATACCAAGGCCTTCCAGGCTGCTTTGGATTCCGCTGAGGAAAAGGGCGGGATAGTATTTGTGCCAGCAGGAACCTATCTAATTGCCGGGTCATTGAATGTCCCGCAGGGAGTTGCCCTTCGCGGCGTTTGGGAATCCGCCCACCACGCGGACATAGGCAAGGGAACTCTTATCTATGCCACGGGCAATGAAGGCAAGGAAGATGGGACGCCTCTGATCTCCCTTAACCAAAGCAGTTGCATCAAAGGGATTACGATTTTATATCCGAATCAGGATATCGACAATGTAAAACCCTACCCGTGGACGATCCAGGGCAGGGGTATGCACGGCAGCGTCATCGACGTTACTTTGGTTAATTGTTATAAAGGCATCGACTTCGGCACCAACCCGAACGAGTTGCACTACATCAAAAACGTCTTCGGGTGCCCTTTAAAGCTCGGCATATATGTCAATCAGACCACGGACATCGGCCGAATCGAGGACGTCCATTTCAATCCGCACTCCTGGCAGCGTGCGGCTCATCCCAGCGCCCCGAACGGCCCGAAATGGGACAAGCTGTTGAAGTATCTGCCGGAGAATCTTATTGGTTTTTTGATCGGCAAGACCGACTGGGAATATATGAACAACTGCTTCGTTATCTTCCCTAAGATAGGCTACCATTTTGTCCGCACACCACAGGGCGAAGGCAATGCCGTGCTCAGCCAGTGTGGAGCGGATATTTGCCCGGTAGCCGTTCAGGTCGATGCATCTCAAGGTCACGCAGGCGTAGCGTTCACTAACAGTCAGATTATGGCGACAGTGGTCATCGGCCCTGAGAATAATGGCCCGGTGAAGTTCTCTAATTGTGGGTTCTGGCCGATTCCGACCACAAACAGCCAGGCGATAATCGAAGGCAACGGCAACGTTACGTTTTCTTCCTGCCACTTCTCTGGCTGGGCCAACGATAATGCCGACGCTCCAGCGATTCAGGTCAAGAGCGGTTCTGTTATAGTAAACGGCTGCGATTTCTCTGCCGCTGGCAAGACACAAATAGAGCTAGGTGATCAGACGCGCTCGGCGGCTATCGTCGGTTGCAGGTTCGCCGGTGGCGAGAAAATCATCAATAAGGCTCCCGCTGCTGCCAAAGTGCAAATCGGCCTTAATGTAGAGTAGGGGTAGCTTTATGTTCAGGGAGGCGATGTTTCTGCTGATCGGCGTATTGGCCCTTGGAGTCAGTGCAGGGGCTTATAAAAACCCTCTTCCGATCGACAACGGAATTATGGGCGCAGGCATCGCCGACCCTGGCGTTTTGCGCTGGATGGGCAAATACTATCTCTATGCCACAAAGGTAAAGGAAGACCCCGGCCTGCGCTGCTGGGAATCGGCTGACCTAGTCAACTGGAAGTATATGGGTCTGTGTACTGACAACGACCCAGTATTTGCAGACGGCCACGGCTGGAGCCCCGGCCCGTTCTATTACAACGGTAAGTTCTATCTATATATCTGCGGCATTGATCAAAAGCACAAGGTTTTCGAGTCCGATAAGCCTACCGGCCCTTTTGTATGCGTCAATAAAGACCTAATAAATGTCAACAGCCTCGACGCTGTCCCACTTTTAGACGACGATGGTCAGCTATATCTGTTTTATGCGGGATGGGATGGCGTTGGCATTCAATACAGAAAGACACCTTCCCCGGTAAAAGGTGATGGTGACAATTGCACTTTGCCAGTCTGCCAGTTCAGCGCGGAAAACAACGGTAACTTCTGGACGGAGGGGCCTGATCTTTGGAAGCGCAACGGCATTTATTATCTCACATACTGCGGCAACGACTGGCTCAGGGATACTTACCAGGTGCGAGTGGCTAAGGGTAAGTCGATTGCCGATCTGAAACCGCAGAAATCCGATACGCTCGTCAAACAAATAAGCGGCGAATGGGTGGCTACCGGTTGCAACTGGAGCATCAGAGGGCCTAATCTTAAGTCCCTGTGGCAAGTCTACCATTGTCGCAAGTCCGGAGGAACCGCCAGGCGGCTGTGTCTGGACAAGCTCTACTTCGACTCCGTTGGTGACCTGCGCTGCGACGGCCCAACCTGGTCAGCCCAACCGAACCCGGAACCACCGGACTATTGCGAGAGTTTCATACGCACTGACATTGGCCCAAACTGGGAAATCATATCAGGAGACTGGAATGTGCGTGGTGAAGATCGCCTGGTAGGAAAATCTGGCCAGTTATGCTCTAAATGCAGTTTGAAATCCAATTTTGTCGCTGAGTTTAACGTCAAGTTAATAAATAACAACGGGCCTGGTCGATACGGGGTCGCATTCGACGGAGAGCGCGGAAAAGTTACTTTGCTGCTCGATCCCGTCTCAAAGACAATCGCTCTCTCTGGCAAGGCAGACTCAATCGCGTCTTTGCCTAAGAACTTTGACTTTGGTGTCTGGCACACCGTAATCGTTCAGCAATATGACGGTCGGTGGCAAGTTCGGTTCGATGAGATGACCAAAATAGACACCCGCCTGGACATCGGAACCTCTCGGTTTGGCCTGGTCGCAAAAGATTGCGAAGCGGCGTTCGGTTGGTGCGGGTTTTCGAATTATGAGCCGGATGAGCAGTCGATGTAGCAGGACAGGAGCGGAACGATGCTATCGAGGGAACGTGTCATCGCAACCATAAATCACCGCACGCCGGATCGAGTGCCCATCTACGGTTGGGTTAGCGCGAACCTGACCGATGAAATCAACCAATCATTCGGCTCTGTTGCGGCTTTTGAGGACAAATACGAGTTCGACTTCGCGCATCTCTTTGGCGGCCCACCAACTTTTCATCCCGCGGTGCTGACTCAACTTAATGAAAACCTCGGCCGATTGCCCGAACCTGGTGATATGTCCGACGTGCCGATGGTAGACCCGAACAGCAACGGGGCGTATCAGGACGTAAAAAACGGCATTGCGCATCACAAAGAGCAGCGCGGTCGATTTGTGTATATGCAAACACCGGGGTTCTTTGAGGCGATGAACGGGGTGTTTGGGATCGAAAACCACCTCGCTTATCTACTTATGTTTCCCGAGGAGATTCACGCTCTCTACTCTCGCCAGGCCGATTGGAATATCGCGTTTGCCATGAACTGCATCGATTTGGGGGTCGACATGATCCACATTTCTGACGACTGGGGCGCGCAAAATGGCTTGATGTTCAGCCCGAAGATATGGCGTGAGATGATCTTTCCATACCACAAAAAAGTCGTCGACGCGGTCAAATCGCGAGGGTGCTATTGCAGTCTGCACAGTGACGGAAACGTGATGCAGGTGCTGGATGGCATCGTCGAGATCGGTTTCGATGTGGTCCATCCGTTTCAGGAATCCGCCGGGATGGACTACGCTGCCTATCGGTCGAATTATATGGACAAGTTCACGATAATGGGTGGGCTGGACGTGCAGACCACTATAGGGTTTGGCAAATTGGATCATCTAAAATCCGAGATCCTGCGTGTGTTAGATGTGTTCAAAGACGGCGGTCTGCTATTTTGCACAACACATTTTGTGCAGAATCATTGTTCTATTGAAGAGCTGACTTTTGCCTACGATCTGATCTATGACACCGTTCGAAAGCAGGCTGGCAAATGAAAAAGTTGGTATTTTCGATCCTGGCCCTACTTTTTGCAGTCATCGCTTCGGCAGATACAATATCCCTGGATTTCGGCATGCCAGAGTCTCCTGTTGCAGAAAAATGGACTCAAGCCACAATAACGACTCACTACACCCCGCAGCTTAAATACGGCTGGGTTGGCAAGCCAAGGCTGGAGATGCGCGACCGTGGCTATCTCGACCCTCTCCGCCGAGATTTCGTATACGGCAGGCCCGCAGCGGAGTTCAGAGTCGATCTACCGAATGGATATTACAGCGTGACGGTCCACACCGGGGATTGTATGGTCGGGGATCACATTCTCGACATCGAAGCCAATGGCAAAAAAGTAGTAGAGGGATTGAACCCTGGGGCAGGGGAGGTTATTGCATATACTTTCGCAGCGGAAGTGAAAGATGCAGCGCTAGTCCTGCGCTTCAGTTCGCCAATCAGAAACTGGGTGCTCAATGGGCTCGAAATAACCCCGAGCGATGGGCCTTTCGAGGCGTCATCTGTAGTCACCAAACTAACGATGCCTCGCCTGGAGCCGATATTACCAAAACCACACAACGATCGCCTGCATTTAATAAAACAACCGGACTATTCAGCGGAATCGTATCCCAGCGAAGCTGATATGATGCGCATTTTAGAACGCTTCCCGATGTATTCTGAGCGTGGATGGCACCCAAACTTTCTTGGAAAGCCCGAAGTAGGCTATTTTGGCGACCCAACCCACGCTGAGATGGGTCTGCGCGCGATGGGCAACTATATTTTTGTGACTGCGCTGCTGGCGACTTCTCCGGAATACGACCCAAAGCCATCCGGCGTATCTCAGGAAGTGTTGCTACAAAGAGCCAGAGCCTGCCTCGAATATATGACACGTGGGCATGTAACGGGGGACTTGCACTGTGCTGACGGATGCCAATGGGGCAACGACTGGCAATCCGCCTGGTGGACGGCTCGGATGGCGGCGGGAGCGCGTCTTATTTGGTCGAATCTAACGCCAAAAGAGCGGGCAAACGTAGAACGGATTGTAGTCCACGAAGCCAATAGACATTTGAAACGCAACCCGCCCAGTGGAGTTAAATCCGATACCAAATCCGAAGAAAATGCCTGGGACTCGGAGATCCTCGCGTGGGCTGTCGGAATGTTTCCGGATCATCCTAACGCACAAGCATGGCGCACCAAACTCATTCAGTTTTGCATGAACACGCTCTCTACAGCATCAGACAAAAACGACGATACTATAGTCGACGGAAAACCAGTCAAAGAGTGGGTCAATACAGTCAATATTCACGACGATTTTACAATCGAAAACCACGGAGCTTATCACTTTTGTTATATGGCCTGCCCCTTGCATTCTTTGGCCTGGGGATTTGAAGGCTTGGTCGGCGGGGGCATCACCCCTCCGGAGGCTATGTTCCATCATTATCAGGACGTATGGAAATGGATTAAAAGGGCCTATATTGGCGGCGGCCGATTTGCATATCTCAGCGGCAAAGATTGGCCGCGCTACGCTTATGGTCTGAGTTTTGTTCTGCCTGCCACAGTGTTAGCCCAATTGCGCTATAACGACACACATGCACGTTCGCTCGAAAAAGAACGCATAGCAACCCTTGAGCGTGAACAGCTTATTAATTGCGACGGTAGTTTCTACGGAGGCAGGTTCACAGGTAATGACCTTCACGATCGCCTGGCCGAATACGAGACCGACACCTATGCAAACCTTGGTTTGTGTTATCTTCTACATAAGCACGGGTCGATACCTGCCCCCGCCAGCTCACAGCAGCTTTGGCGCCATCTGGCAGGCAGTTGGTCAAGCTCCGACACGGAATGGATATTCGGGCGCTCGGCAAAGGCGTTTTCGTCGTTTAGCTGGCGTCATCTACACGGGCTGTACCCATTGGGTTTATTTGTCCCCGAGGGTTGTGCGGATATGGTCGAATGGATGCCGGAGCAGTTTATTGGTCGTTTCAGAACAGAAAACGTCGATCTAAAACAATCCCATTCAAAACACAAAGAAAATACATTCAAAGGCGGATTCTGCACAACCGGTGAAATCGCCTACAATGACACCACCGGCGCGCCCATAGCAAAAAAACAAATCAGCTTCACCTCACTGACCGACGAGGGAATGGTTGTAGTATTCGAGCGAACCAGCGCCAGCGCATCTTTTAGATCTGACTCTTCATATTCGCTGAACATGGCAATTGCCAACGACATATTCAATAACAGCCAACGGATCATTTATACTAAAGACACACCTCCGATACAGCTTCCGGGGGCGAAAAATCTCGATACGATAAGCGCCGCTGATCCGAACGCAAACGCGGTAACATCTACTACGCAATATTTGAACTCCCCCTGGCTGAACATTGACAATAAACTGGGCGTTGTCCTGCTTACAAGCGATGACTTCTCACTGTATGACTACTCTGGAAGAAACGCGCCGACTCGCAGCCTGCAGTTCGATATGCTGCTTGCGGATTACAAGGGAACAAGAGAAATTCAAACCGGGGGAACGATAACGGACATAGTATATGTTTTAGTTGCTGGCGATTCAGATCTTACGGATGCGACATATCGCCGGGCCAAAGTGCAAGAGACTGCAACGAAACAGCGCTATGCAGTGGTAACTGCACCGTCCGGAAAGCGTTACGCCGTTATACCCAACATGGACGGGACAAGCGGTAATGTGCGAATCCCCGATACCACAACTGACGCGAGATTCTCAGGGTTCGACACCCAGGTGCATCTATTGCCTTAACTGCGCCAATTGCATACGTTCGACAACGGCTACTTCCTGTTTCAGCTTGAGTATCTTATCAGACGGATAATAGCCTTTCTTCACGGATAAGCCGGGGTAGATAAGGCAATTTTTGCCCAGCAGCGTGGCCGGATTAGTGACAACGTTGCATCCGGTCTGCGTATAATCTCCGACAACAGCTCCGAACTTGACCAGCCCGGTATCGTAAGTAGTGCCGTCGATGGTCACTTTGATCGTCGGTCTTTTGCCTGTTTCGGGATCTTTGGAACTGGAAATCGGCACGTTTGAGAGCACAGTGCCGGAACCGAGGTTCACACCGCGTCCGAGAATGCTGTCGCCCACATAGGCAAAGTGTGGCGCCTGCGCCGTATCCATCATAATGCAGTTTTTAAGCTCAGTAGAATGTCCAACGATGCAGTTGTTGCCAATCACGACATGCCCACGAATATATGCGCCGTGCCTTATCTGACAGTTGCGGCCGATAATCGCCGGTCCCTGCACAAACGCGCCTGGCTCGACAACCGTTCCCTCGCCAATCACAACCGCGTGTACATCGTCGACATAGGCCCCCGGCATAACCACTCCCTTGACCGTGCTGTCGCCATCGACGCTGGTAATATACTCAAGTGCGAACCTGCCGACCTGGCTCAACACCTCCCATACGTTATCGACGTTGTCGAATATGGATCTAAACTCGAAGCCGTCCAAATCGAAGAAATCAGATGGTTTCAGCATATTACGTCCCTTGCCTGTAATCCGCAGAACAACCCAGCGGTAGAATGATTATAGAGCCTCCTTATTTACACTGTCAAATCCGGGCCCTGCCAACTCAAATCGTTTGCTGTAGTTGTGCTAACTCTGGTATAATCATTCCACGTTATAGTCTAGGAGGACGCTTCGAATACTATGGCAGGATTGAAAAGACGGATTCGAACCGAGGGCTGGTCTCGCGATGTGACTGACGCGGACGAAGATCAGAATTCATTTCTCTATCGCCTAAGCAGCAACAACAAATTGTGGGCCGCCGGCTTACTTTTGGTGTTGGCGCTCGCGGGTTTGTTAATGGTACAGGTAAAACACCGCAGCGCGATGAAAAATGAGGACATCCGCACTCCTCCGGCTGTGCTTGCGTTCGGCACTTATGACGACGGGCCGCATGCCGAGTTTGCTGCTGATTTCCTGGCGAAAAACAAACAAGTGCAAGACGCTCATTTTGCGGAAGGCAAATTTGTCATTATCGTTCCGGGGGATATGAGCGCCGATAATATCGAGAATCTATCCCTGACGGCAGCTCGCCGCAACGTGGCAAAGTTCAGAAACCGGATTGTAGTTGAGGTGTATCAACGCAGCGCAGCGACAAAAACCGACCGTCTGATCGCCACTACCATGTGGGAAGACTCACAATACGGATTTGTAGTAAAACTTCTTGGCCGAGCACGCTAACAAGACGTTTACGGCGTAGTTGTACCTTTTAATGCAGGCGGCGATGCGATACACGCGCCTGAGAGTGAAGCTATGGAAAGCAAGACCTCCAACATCGATCTCCAAAACGAGTCAGCGCTGGTTGTCGATATCAGCCGTCTGGTCATAAGCGGAGAGCCAATCAGCGGCATTCTGCAGACTATACTTGAACAGTCCGTTATGGCTTGCGAGTGTGTGAGGGGATTTTTGGCCATTGTCGATCATGATCGCGGCGAACTGGACGTTCGTTACACGTATGGAGAAGGTTGGAGTGAGGAAAAACGCCTCGGTAGACTTAAGGTCTCTGAGGAGACGGGTAGGGGAATAACCAGCCACGTTGCCGCAACGGCGACCTCTTATAACGCACCAAATGTCAGGCTTGATCCATATTATATTCGATCCTTTGACGACGTGAAAAGCGAACTGGCGGTGCCGCTGGTGGATGGTGATGCCAGGACACGCGGAGTGATCAACCTCCAAAGCGCTCAATTGGCAGCGTTCAGCACAGATCACGAGAACTTCGTCCTCGCTCTTGCCAAACTGGCGGTTATAGCTATGGTCGTGACCGATCACCGGTCTCGAGAAATGGCGCTGGTTCAGATCGGCAAGGAACTTAACGGGTTTACCGACATTGGAGCCATCCCACAGAAGGTTCTCGATGTGGCCGCCGAAGCCCTGAGCTTCGAGGATTGCTCGCTTTTTTTGATTGATAGAGCCAGCGGACAATTAGTGCTGAGAGCTTCCCGCGGACCGCTCAAGACTATGATCGGTAAGGCGGTCTATGAAATCGGCGAAGGATTGACCGGCTGGATAGCGCAAAATCAACAACCGATTCGGCTGCTTTCTCCAAGCAGCGACTCACGGTGGCGAGGATTGCACCAAGAGATTCCCAACGTTGAAGACGGCGCGTTTATGGGTGTGCCGATTCTCGGTCGAAGCGGATTGCTCGGTGTGCTGCGTGTCCAACGACGCAAGAGTCCGTATACCTGGTTTCGCAATGAGTTCACAGAAAACGAAGAGCGCATCTTATCGACTATCGCAGGCCAGTTAGCCATAGCTTTGGAAAACTCGAGACTTGTCGAACAACTTGTGAAAACGGAACGATTGGCGGCCTGGGGAGAGATGTCGGCGCGGTCGGCGCACATGATCGGCAATCGTGTCTTTGCTATCAAAGGAGACATTAACGAGATAGAGTATATCCTCAAAGCACCCGATGTAGACCCGGCGGATGCATGGAGGTTACTGGAAAGTGTCAAGAAAGGCATTTTTCTACTCGAAGAGATACTCAACGAGTTTCGCGAGTTCGTGAAGGCAACTCAGATCGAACTAGTAGAAGCCAACATAAATACTTTAATCAAAGAGGCGGTTGAAGAGAGTTTCCCTAAAAGATCGGCAAGTGTTTTGCGTCTCAATTTAGATGGGAGCCTGCCTCCGATTTGCGCGGACCCAACAAAGCTGAAAAGATGCTTCTCGGAACTGTTGGAAAACGCGATCAGCTTCCAGCCGGATGGCGGGGAGGTTGTGGTTACTACCGCGATTGCAGACGAAAAAAGCAAAAAATGGCTCAGGTCAAACCATAAATCTACAGAGTATGTCGCGGTACATTTCGAAGACAATGGCCCCGGAGTAGAGTCGGAAGACAAGCCAAAAATCTTTAATCCGTTCTTTACTTCGCGAGCTAAGGGTATGGGGTTGGGGTTGTCTATTGTCAAAGGCATCGTCGACGCCCACGACGGCACGATTTTTGAGAGCGGCAAGCCTGGGGTCGGCGCAAAGTTCACCATATTGTTGCCCTGTAGTTGCGACAAACCGCGCAAAAAGCGCGTCAAAGCTGATGAATAGAACATATTACGGGAGGTTACCCAGTGTGTAAGGTACTGGTCATCGATGATGAAGAGGCAGTGCGGAGCGCGGTAAGGCGCAGGCTGGAAAGAGAAGGTTACGAGGTGCAGACCGCCGAGACCCAGGAGGAAGGGATTGACGCGATCAACACTCAAAACCCGCCATATGACGTGGTTGTGACCGACATGGTAATGGAGTCTCCTACCAGCGGTCTTGAGGTGCTTCAGGCTGCGTTGGCATCGGATATATTTACTGAATTGATCGTGCTGACTGCTTATGGCAACGTAGGCAACGCCGTCGAGTGTATGAAACGCGGCGCTTTCGACTACGTGGAAAAGAACATCCCGGGAGTCGACGTTTTCGAGTTGCTGTCACTGAAAGTGCAGCAGGCTCTTGAGAGAAGAAAAGTATCGCTGGCCACCTTGAGAAGAATCGAGCACTTCACCAAAGCCAAATAGGTTGAATGCTATTGAAGAAGGGTAAGGACTCAGGTATTTGTCTTGCGACAAAACCGGGCCACTAAAGATCGCGTGGCTGCCGCAAGCGCAGCATATTTCTGTGCTATTGGAGTTGATAATTATGTTCAGACTCACTCGAATCGGTGTGATAATTGCTGTGTTTAGTATTCTGGCGGCGTCGTTTGCCTCTGCTGCACCTAAAAAGGTGGTCAAGCCTGCGCCCAAACCCGCTCCAAAAGCTGCTCCTAAAGCGGCAGCGCCCAAGGTCGTGCCGGTGGTGATGCCCACAGGGCCTAAACATTTGAAGGTGGTAGTTGCTGAGCCGTTTGAAGCTGTTCCATCGACTGGCCCAAATAAAATGACTGCCTCTGGTTGCCCGGAGCAAATTATCCCGATGACTTTTGTGGCAACGTTCGGCAAATCGCTTAATGTAAACGTCCAGGGCGCTGACCTGATCGGGCCGGGTAAAATTACTGCCGACAACGTCTCGGTCAAGCTGATTAGTGGCGATGATCTGCTCCCGACTAAGGATATCGAGATAGGTCCCGCCGTTTCGCAGTTCTGGGTCGATGTGAACATACCCAGAGGAACTAAACCCGGACTTTATCGCGGCTATGTGGGTATTAACTTGGAAGGAAAGCAGTGGGATGTTGTTGGTATTGAACTGAATGTCATAGCTATGCGCCTGATTGGATCATCCAAGCAATATGCCCTCTACACTTCGTTGACCCCATTCGGAGAAGGGGATTCGACGATTGGAGCTGAGACGTATGCGGAATTGGTGCGCTCGGTGGCCGCGATGGGCTTTCGGGCGATTGCTATCAACGCAGAGCCGGACAAAATCGGAGATGTGTTGCGCACCTGCAGCAGCGCCGGGCTGCTCGGCGGCACTCCGGTGCTTGCGTTCGCATCCGGCTGCAGCATACCTTCTTTTGAGGATGTCAAGGCGGTTGAGGCTGCTAAACGAGCTGCCGGAATAACAACGGCATTTCAATTCTGTGCCAACAACCCTTGCACTGAAGAGGAGACATCTGCTGCGATAGAAAAGGCGCGTTTGTTCAAACAGGCTGGGTGTCAGGTTGCTGCTACCGTGTCGGATCCCGGCACCGCAGAGAAACTGCTGCCCGTGTGCAACGCCATCAATTACAACATAGATATGCCGTATGTGCAGGCGCTGATTAACGGCGGGACTGAACGCACTGCAAAATGGGAATGGTATTGGTGGGATGCACGACGCAGTGTCAGAGAGAACCGCATAAACTCGGGCATAGCGTTATGGCGCAGCGGGCTTTATGGCTGTATGCCGTTTTGGATGCCTAAAGGCGAAGGAGATCAGCCGGCCAGACTTGATTCTATGCTGTGCATGGCGATGCGTGAAGGCGTGGTCGATACCCGCTATATAACGACATACATGAAAGCGCTGCGCGAACTTAAAGACAAAAAACGGCAGGCAGACAAAGATTATATTGCCTCCACGGAGTCGTATCTTGCAGCATTTCTGGTAAAACCGCTCGACAAACTGACCCCGGCAGACTTACGAGGCTTCCGGTCGAAAATGGTGGAATTCACCAATAAGCTCGAAGCAAGGCTGTAGTGTTACTTCAAAGAAGGAAATATTCGGCGACTTGTGGAATTGGCTTATATAGAAATAGAAGATTTACCTCAAGATAGGGGTGTTATGAGATGAGAGGCGACATCCGCAAAGAACCGAAAGCGGCAAAAAAAAGCGTTAAGGAAAAGAAAGCAGCGAAGAAAGTGAAACAGGAAGAGAAGACCACTAAGGGATTCTCGATCGAGAAGAATTTCACTACGGAAGAATAGAGAATACACACGGCCGCAGTCGCACTCTGACTGCGGCCGTTGGCTGCTTTAAGCTACAAGCTCCGCGCCTTTGGTCAGAGCAGCAGTATTCACGGGGATGAACCGGTGGTTGTGTGCCGGCAGGACCTCTTCCAACGAAGCATTCAATGATTCTAGCTTCACTGGTTTGAGCATCCCGACGTATCCGCCGAGCATCACCATATTCGCGGTCTTGGCGTTGCCCAATTCGGTGGCGATGTCAGTGGCTGGGATTTCGATTATTTTGCAATCGCTGCGATAGGCCGGAGTCTCGGCAAGGGATGTGTTGACGAATATCATTCCACCGGCCTTAACGGTTGGGGCGAATTTATCCAGCAGCGGCTGGGTCATCGCTATAAGCACGTCTGGAGCAGCCGTAACCGGTGAGCCGATCTCATCGGGTGAGACAATCACAGTGCATTCCGCCAGTCCTCCGCGAGTCTCCGGGCCATAAGTTGGGAACCATACCACGTTGGCTCCCTCCATAACGACAGCGTGTGCGAGCAGTTGTCCTATGACCATTATGCCCTGGCCGCCCATTCCAACTATTTTTACTTCCTGGTGCCTTAGCATATTGTTCTCCTCACCTATCGACAAACACGCCCAACGGGAATACCGGCGTCATATTCTCATCAATCCACTTGAAACTCTCAATCGGCGTCATCCTCCAATGGGTAGGGCAGTTCGACAGCACTTCCACCAGGGAGAATCTTTTGCCATCCAGTTGGTTTTGAAACGCCTTCTTAATTGCGCTTTTAGTCTTTACCAGGCCAGCCGGTGAGGTTGGCGCCACGCGAGCAATGTAAGATGGCCCGTCGAGTGTCGCAAGCATCTCACTTACCCGAATCGGATATCCGGCCTGCACGGGATCTCTGCCACTGGGGCAAGTCGATGCCCTCTGTCCCACCAGCGTCGTCGGAGCCATTTGGCCGCCCGTCATGCCGTAAGTGGTGTTATTTATGAAGATAATGGATATCCTCTCGCCCCTTGCGGCTGCGTGGATAATCTCGGCGGTTCCAATCGACGCAAGGTCACCATCGCCCTGGTATGCCCACACAAAGCTATCCGGCATTACGCGCTTAATACCTGTTGCGACGGCCGGCGCTCTTCCGTGGGCTGCTTCCACCATATCGCAGGCCATATAATCATACATAAACACCGCGCATCCGACCGGGCAAACGCCGATGGTGTTGTCTGTGATAGATAACTCGTCCATCACCTCGGCGACCATGCGGTGGACTATGCTGTGTATGCATCCCGGACAATATGTGAACTCAACGTCAGTTAACGCTTTCGGTCTCTCGAATACTTTTTTCATCTTGATCCGGCCCCCTTTTTGTCATAGGGCGCAGTTGTTTTGATATGATCCAGAACTTCGGTTGGGGTGGGGACTACTCCGCCCGTTCGACCATAGAACATAACCTCGCTGACTCCGTTGACCGCGAGTTTAACATCCTCTACCATCTGCCCGCAGCTCATCTCCACTGCCATAAAGTTGCTTCCCTGTTTGGCAATTTGCGCTATTCTGTCGACAGGGAACGGGTATAGCGTGATCGGCCTGAGCAGACCCAGCTTCAGGCCTTCCTGCCTGCCAAGATCGACAACTGTGCGGCAGACTCTGGCAGAGCATCCATAAGCCACCATGACCAGATCAGCGTCATCGGTTTTATATTCAGCAAATCTGACTTCATTACGCTCGGCGTCTCTATATCTGGCCTGCAATCGCAGATTGACATCTTCCATCACGTTGACGTCGATCCAAAGCGAATTGACTACATTGTGGCTTCGTCCTCGGGTGCCAGTCAAGGCCCAGAGCTTAGGCCGATCAATCACAGGAAAGTCACCGTGCATATCAACAGGTTCCAGCATCTGGCCGATAATAGCATCCATCAAAATAGCCACAGGCCCTCTATACTCATCCGCCAGATCAAAGGCCAACGGCATAAACTCGTAGCACTCCTGCGCGCTCCACGGAGCAAGGGTAATCAGCTTATAATCACCGTGCCCACCGCCTTTTACTGTCTGAAAGTAATCGGCCTGGCCTGCCTGCGTATTTCCCAAACCCGGCCCGCCTCTTTGGACATTCACAATCACGCAAGGAAGCTCAGCGCCGGCGATATATGAAATGCCCTCTTGTTTCAGGCTGATTCCAGGGCTTGACGACGAAGTCATCACTCTTTTGCCAGTGCTGGCCGCGCCGTAGACCATATTAATAGCTGAGACTTCGCTTTCCGCCTGAAGAAACACGCTTCCATTATCCGGCATCAGCGTCGACATCAATTCGGGAATCTCATTTTGGGGCGTAATAGGATAGCCAAAAAACGCGTCGCATTTTCCCGCAACCGCGCCATAGCCTATCGCTTCATTACCCTTCATCAACTTTCGATTTGCCATATTCTATCTCCAGACCTCAATCGCAACGTCTGGGCATACTCTGGCGCATATCGCGCATCCCGTACACTCTTCCTGATTGACAAAACAGGCAGGTCGATAGCCCCTGCTGTTGTAAGATTCTTCGATTTCTATGCAATGCTGCGGGCAGAAATGCACACACAGCTCACAGCCTTTGCACCTCTCACGATCTATTTTAATTTCCGCCAAGTCTAACGCACCCCCAAACGGCGATCGATCCACTTGAAAAAACGATTAGCTTCAATCAAAGTCGAGATCGAGCGTTTTTCTGAGTAGACGTGTACAGCAGCCATAACGATAATCGCGGGTATCATCCAATTCGGGGCGCTAAGTGCTATAGTTAATCCTAACGCGGCGCCGAGGGAGTTCGAACCGGAGTCTCCCATCATCGCCTTTCCACGTGAGTCCCAAACACCAAATGATAGAGCAACAACAGCAATCGCCCCAACCAACGGCGAGGCGATAAGGCGGCCGTACTTCACTATATATGTTACTACTAATCCCACAAAAAGAACAGCTACAGCCCTGCCCGGCCTCAAATCAAACAGATTGATCAAATTGGAGGCCAGTGCGATGACCACCGCGGACAATATGGCACAAACAGGGGCTTGCGGATATATCCAAAACCCGGTCCCCAACGCCACTAACCCGCCGCCCAACGCCTTAATCGCGCCCGTGGTCAGCTTGCGTTCGAATAGAAGTTTCTTAAAGTGGCCCTTAAATCCCCCAACTTCGCGGCTGCCCCAAATATCATCCAAGGCGCCGAGCAGCCACATTGCGCTCATCACGCTTAGATATTGATAAATGCGGCTCCATTCGATGTAACCCAGCCAACCCAATATAACAGCGACAGCAACGATGTAGGGAAACTCAACAAGCCCGTAAGAGGCTAATACAGCAGACTTTTTGAAGTTTGGTTTAAGCAGGCCGAATCGCGGCGCAACGTGCACGACAGTCAATTGCCATGTAATAGCAGCGACTATCGCCAGGATAGTATAACGCATTTCTGCTTTCTTCTACCTCTCATGCGCCGGATTCGGCTCTGCTGATTGTTTTTATTTACGCTTTGGTCGTGCCTGCGATGATCTTGTCCATTCGTTCGCTGAGGTCTCGCAGATAGGCCTCATCTCCGCCGGACAGCTCCGCCGTAAGATAACCATTATATCCGACTTCACCGAGTGAAGTCTTGATCTCAGGCCAATTGACGTCGCCTTCGAGCAAGTTCACCCATTCTCGCGGGCCTTTTCTGAAGTCCTTGAGGTGGACTTTCTTGATCCGCGGACCAAGCGTGCGGATCCAGTCCTGCGGCCAACCAAATGCAATGACGTTGCCTACGTCGAAATACATCTGCACCCACTTGCTCTTGAAGTCGTCGATGTAGCGTGCCGCCTCCATCGGTGACATAAGGAAGCTGTTCCAGACGTTCTCTATGAGAATCGGTATTCCCAGCTTCTCAGCAGTCGGGATAGCTTCTTTAATTCGCTTCTGCGATCGCGTCCAGCAATCGACGTAGCGAACATCTTCGTTCACAATGCCTGGCACCAGCAGCAGCCCATCCGCGCCAAAATCCTTAGCGTTCTGAAGCCCTGCTTTTAAGGCAGCCACGCCCTGCTTGCCCACGTTCTCATCGGGCGAAGAGAGCGGGAAGTTCCATCCGCCAAAGATAATAGAGTGAACCGGCATCCCAGTCTTATCGATCGCTGCACGCACAGCTTTGACTTGCTCCGGATCATCGATGGGAGCGATTTCTATGCCGTCAAAGCCGACATTCTTCGCCAGCTTGAACCGATCCTCGATGCTCAAAGAACCCGGCAGCATGCTGAATATGACGCCTTTCTTGAGCTTGCCATCTGTATTCGATTGTGACAACGCTTTAGCCTCCGATGTTGATCGCAATGTGCCCAGGGTGACCGCCGTAGCGGCCGCCCCGATCAGAAATTCACGTCTGTTCAATACAATCCCTCACTTATTTTGGCAAAGCCCAAGGCTTGCGGTAAGTAGGATAACACTGCTTTTGCGCATCGGCATCGCCAACTATCTGGTTGCTCTTCGCGTCCCAGTGCAGCTTTCTGCCGGTCTCATACGACAACTGTGCGAGGTCGAATGCCAATGCCATCGGCTGATGATACTGGAACGAACACAGCGGCAGTTCGCGTGTCTTGATGGAGTTCAGGAACTCGCGATCCTGTCCCGGCGAAGAAGGAATGCTCGGCGCAGGAACAGCAGACGTATCCAGTCTGTCCAGCCCGTCTTTATAGAGTTGCAGTGAACCGTAGTCGCCGATCAGAGTGCCGTCGGTCCCCTGGAAAACAACTGCCAACTTGCGGCCGCCGCCGGTATCTCCGCCGAATCCGAAGTTATAGCCATTGCACAGGGAGTGCATCCAGGTCAAAGTGAAATCGTCAAATTCCCAAGTTGCGTTGAACGTGTCAGGGATATCGGACATATCCTGAAGCACGAATCTACCTCCGGAAGCCGACACCGCTCGGAGCGGGCCAGGCTCCATCGCCCACCACGCAAGGTCTACGATGTGCGGGCCAAGCTCGTGAAGGTAGCTGCTGGAATAATGACGGAAGTAGCGATGCTCCTCGAACAGCTTCTGGTTAAACTTTGTCTTGGGAGCCGGACCAACCCACAGATCCCAATCAAGCCCCTCAGGCGGCTCAGAGTCGGCAACTCGCTTCAGCCCAGGATACTCGTTCATATTGCAGATTACGCGAACGGTGCTGATCTTTCCAAGCATACCCGACCGAACAATCTCCACACAGCGTCGGAAGTTGTCTCCCGCGTGAATCTGAGTGCCGACCTGCGTCATTCGCTTGTTATCTACGGCAGCCTTAAGCATTGCAATCGATTCTGCCGGATACAGCGAAATCGGCTTCTCGCAGTAGACGTCTTTTCCTGCCTGGCAGGCTTCGATTGCCATCAGGGCGTGCCATTGCGGGGGCGTAGCGATAACAACGGCATCGATATCTTTCTGTGCCAACAACTGGCGATAGTCTTTATATGCCTTAGCCTTACCGCCTGTTTTGGCAACAGCCTCCTGCAGGCGCGGTTCATAGGCATCGCAGATTGCCCCTACTTGAACGTCATCATATTTGGTGAAGCCGTTAAACAAACCCGTTCCGCGACCACCCACTCCAATAAACCCAAGGGTAATCTTCTCACCAGGCGGAGTAGCCTTTGTCTCTCCCGATCCAACTTGTGCCGCCGCTGAAATGCCCATTCCGGTCAAAGCAACCGCCGCCCCAGTCGTTTTTAAGAAATCACGTCTGGAAAGCTCCATGTCATTGTCCTCCATGTTGTCGAACCTCTCTTCCCGACGGCCACAACCGTCATTTTAGTCTCCTGAATATAACCCGGACTATATCCCGAAATTGCCTTCCGCGATGTCGGAATCCAGCCCAGTTACGACCCGTAACCCTATGAGTAAGCGGCAAAGGAACCTCCACTACCCTGAACCCGTTCCTAAGCGCATCAATAGTCATGGCAGTCTCGACGCCGAAGCCGCTCTCAAAACCGCCGATCTTTTCAATCAGCTCTTTTCTAAACGCCCTCTGGCCTGAAATAGGAGCAATCACCACCGCGCCGCCCAGCTTGCGTATAGCCCATCGCGACAGCCGCAACACAAAACCGAACCCGCCTTTGTGTCCTTCAGGCGCCTGCATAATCGCAATAGACATATCAGCATGCCCAGCAAGAACCGGCTCCAATAAACGATGAGTCTCTGCGGCGCTTGAGCCTAAATCCCCATCGATCATCAGATAGATATCCGCATCAACCTGTTCAACGCCGGCGTTCAAGGCCGCCCCTTTGCCGGAATTATCTTCCAGCCGAATTGCCTTCGCCCCAGCAGCCTCCGCCACCGCTGCCGTGTCATCAATCGATCCGTCGTCTATAACGACCAACTCATCGACACCCGGCATCTGAATTGCCGCTTTGACAGTCTCGGCAATCCGCTCTTCTTCGTTATAAGCCGGTATCAGCACTGCCACACGCGGCATTAAGAACTCCCCAGGCCCTTCGGAATCAGCCGATCCGCCGTTTCCTTGGTTCCAAAATTAGCCATCTCGCCGGTCAGGGCATATACCAGACAAGTCTGCCCGATTGCATTATCCGCATTGTCAACAGTCGCCATCCCGGCCTTATGCCACACTGGGATATATGATAGCACAGCAGAGGATGTTTCGCATCCCACCACGTTCACGCCCACTTTTTGAAGCGCTGCGGGAAGATATGAATCCACAACCTGCGATAGCCTGTTTTCAATAGACGATGCCCCGCCGACCATCACCACCAGCTTCGCCGGCTGGCTGCAAGCGCCATTAAAGACGGCTATTTCTGCTTTTTCCAGATTGGCAGCCATAAAGTCATATTTGCCGGAAGTCATTGCATTTGCAAGTGCTCTGAACAGCTTCTCCCTGTCCTCTTTAGGATTTCCAGTGGAGCTGAGACCGGAGTCTGCCAGAGCCTTGCTTATCGCCTCATCGCTGCCAAAGTCGAAATGCTTATTTATATCAACCACACACGTAATTTTCGCCCCGGCCATTTCCAGCGTCTGCTTAACGGAGCCGGTCAGATCGTCGTAATCCCCCGTCTGCACCAGCACAATGTTGCGCCAGTTCAATTTTTGATGTATAGCAGCCGGCATCACTGCCCGGCAATATTCCTGGCACTGCGTCAGCGCAGTCACCTTCTCTTCTTTAGACTGTGTGGTCTTTATGATCTCCTCTTTGAGCTTGCGCATATCCGATTCATAGCGCTGGATAGTGCGTCGTGCAGAGGCGCTGCCGGTCGAGTTGCCATTAAACGAAGTTCCTATGACCATGCCAATCGCCAGGGCCAAAAAGACGGCGGCAAGGCTGTATATGTGATGACGGATATCGATCACTAAACTATCTCTCCCACATTCTCATCTTAACCCACATGTGCCAGAACTCCGATCGCAGTCGATCCGTTATCGAATGTAGATGATCCTGCACATTGGGTGAAAACGCGATAATTACTATAACAACAGCCAGCGCCGCCAATCCCAGCGCCAGCGCGTGTCGTCCTGTCGGTTGTGCACGATACAGCTTGCTGACGCCCTTAGCGTCGACCAGCCGGTTTCCTACCTTCAGTCTTACGAGAAACGTACTCGACATTCCTCTACGCCCTTTGTCCAAAAAATCGACAAGATGCGAATGCGTGCCGACTGCGACTATCATCTCTGCGCCCTTTTCATAGGCCAGAAGCAGGGCTATGTCCTCGCTGGTACCCGGCACCGAGCATATCTTGGCAGCCAATCCCAGCCCATTCACACGCTCCAGCCCAGGTGATTTTCCATCTGAATAAGCATGCACGATGATCTCCGCACCGCACCGCAGGGTTTTATCTGAGACGCTGTCCATATCACCTATGATAATATCCGGTTTCAAGCCGAGTTCCAGCAGCGCATCCGCCCCGCCGTCCACCCCGATCAGCACAGGGCGTACGTCCTGAATATAGGAGCGAATAATCGCAAGGTCTTCTTTGTAGCTCTCCCCGCGCACCACTACCAGCGCGTGTCTGCCGTTGATAAGCGTCTCCACATCAGGCAAAATCGCCGGGTCCAGCAGCAGCGATTTCTCCCTTGCTACGTAGGTGAGGGTATTTTCGGCGAACAATTCCAATTCAGAACCGAGATTATTCTTAGCTTCCTCCAACTGCCGACTTACGCTTTGCTCATCAAGGAGTTCTCCTTCGGCCAGCACGTCTTCACCTCGACAGACGTGCCCATCGCGCAGAACTATCTGTTCACCTTCTTTAATGCCCTTGAAGAGGTGGTCTCCGGCGGAGTCTATTAGCGGAATGCCCGCGTCCAGCAGCACTCGCGGCCCAAGGTTCGGATACCTGCCCGAACAGGACTTGGCCGCGTTTACAACTGCCGCGACCTTCGCCTCCACCAACATTCGCGCTGCCGTAGAATCGATGTCCTTATGATCGATAAGCGCGATCTCCCCAGGCTTGAGGCGCTTGGCGAGGTTCTTTGTTCGTTTGTCCAGCCTAATGGTTCCCTGAACTAGCAAGTGATAGTATCTCCCTGGCATGTTGAGTAGCCGCATCCGACGATCCGTCACCACCGAGCATTCGGGCCAACTCAGCCACCCTTTCGTCAGTGCTGAGCGTGGTGAGGCTTACTCGAGTGCGATCGTTTTGCACTAGTTTTGATATGCCGAAGTGTGTTCCGGCTTTTCCGGCAACTTGCGGCAAATGTGTGACACACATAACCTGACAACAATCCGCCAGACTGGCCAACTTATCGCCGAGAACGTTTGCCGTTCGGCCGCCAATTCCCGTGTCGATCTCGTCAAAGATCATAGTCGGCACCTGCGAACGAGCCGCCACGGTCTTCAAAGCAAGCATAATTCTGGATATCTCCCCTCCGGACGCAATCCTGGCGAGTGGTTTAACCGGCTCGCCGGGGTTGGGGGATATAAGAAACTCGACACTGTCGCCTCCGGTAGGCCCGATTTCGGCAGGCCGAATCGAAACCTCGAACCGAGTCTTTTCCATCGAAAGATCTTTCAATTCCGTCTCAATGCTAAACTGAAACCTCTGAGAGGCGCTGGTTCTAATCTTCGACAAAATCTCGCTTAACTGCGCCAACTCTGATTCTAAATCCACGATCTGCCCGCTCAATTTCGACGAACGCTCCTCAGCGTTGGTGAGGTTGTTCAACTTCTCCGCGATCTCACCGGCATATTTGAGTATTTCACCGACCTCATCACCGTACTTACGCTTCAGATTTTTAATCAGTTCCAGCCGATCATTAACCTGTTCCAGCCGATCCGGATCAGCCTCAAGCCTGTCGACGTAGTCCCTGAGTGTTGCGGCGCCATCCTGCGCACTGGCAAGGGCTGTGTTTAATATCTCGGAAAGGCCAGCCATAGATGGATCGAGATCGGCGATTTTGTCGGCTATCCCTGTCGCCTCGCTCAACCTGTCTATCACTGCCGCTTCAGAAGCAGCCAGCGAGTCGTAGAGTTCGGACGCGGCTGCGCAGAGTTTCTCAGCATTTGCCAGGCGTCTTTGCTCAGCAGATAATGCTTCTTCCTCGCCCTCTGTCAGATGTGCAGATTCTATTTCGGTGAGCTGGAAATTATAGAGGTCCACAAGCCGGGCGCGTTCTCGCTCATTTGTTCTAAGCTGATCTCGTTCACGAACGATGGATGTTAGCTCTGCGTGCAATTCAGCAGTCTTCCTGCGCTGTTGCAAGGCCGTCTCTCCGATCCAATTATCAAATATGTCCAGATGAATCGGGACTTGCAGCAGTGATTGATGCTCGTGCTGCCCATGAACATCCACCAAATGTGAGGTAATGCCTTTTAAAGCTGCCGCAGTGGCTGGACGACCATTGATACGAGCTTGAGACCTTCCGTTTCTGCTGATTTCACGACCGACTATAAGCGTGTTATCTTCGATCTCGAATCCAAAATCCGCGGCAGTCTGCCGGGCGAGTGGGGCATCTGAGACATCAAAAACCGCTTCGACGATGCATTTCTGCGCTCCTGTTCGAATAACATCGGGGCCTGTTCGCTCCCCGAGCACCGTCCCCAGCGCATCTACAATTATCGACTTGCCTGCGCCGGTCTCTCCGGTAAGTACGCTGAAACCCGCGTCCAACTCAATGGTCAGTTCGTCGATCAACGCAAAATCTCGTATGTGTAATTCAACGAGCAATGGCCCGCACCCCAGGTTGGTGGAATATTATGGCAGAATAGTCAGGTGTTATAGCGCTCTCCCCAGCGCATGCGTGTTTGGAGTTTATCATAAAAACTGTTTGAGTCAAATTGAATGAGCTTTGCCGTATATTCGGCCTTGCCCACTTCCACGGAATCCGCACAGCCGAGATGTTCGCCGAGTTGTCCATCTATTGTGAGCATCAATCCGGGGTCGCTGCCTGTGCACTCGCCAATTATCTGTACCTTTTCAGTATCAGGCACCACCATAGATCGTACACTCAACGTATGCGGGCAGACCGGGGTTATTATCAGCGCACAGACATCCGGGTGCACCACTGGCCCGCCTGCCGACAAAGAATACGCAGTACTGCCGGTAGGGCTGGAGATTATAATACCGTCGGCGGCGTAAGTCACGATAAATCGGCCATTAACATACGTCTGCAGCGACGCCATCCTCGCAAAGGGCCCTTTGGACACGACGACATCATTGAGCGCATAGTATGTGGCGACAGATTTATTGTCCCGCGTTACCTCCGCCCGCAGCAACACACGCTCGCTTATCAGATAATCGCCGGCCAGAACCCGTTCCAGCGATTCCAGCACCGCATCAGGCTCAATTTCTGTAATAAACCCATAGTGGCCAAAATTAACTCCCAGCATCGGAGTTCCATACGGGGCGGCGAGCCTGTTCCAGCGCAGCATAGTGCCGTCGCCGCCCAGAACTATTATCAAATCGGACTGTGCAATGATATCATCTTCAGCCCCCAAGTCGGGTCTGCCAAGAGATTGTGCGGTTTCGGGTATCAGGAGAGGCACAAGGCCGCGCGGTTCCAGCCAGGCAATCAATTCCCCAGCCAGATCAGATGCCCCTTCTTTTAGCGGATTCGAGGCAAGGCCAACGGTTTTCACCTGATCCCTCGCGTGCTCACAGTAATACGATCCCTCCGTGAATATATTATCATCCGGCAAGACCAGAGTTAGTTGGACGAGCCGAAGCGGTCCAGGTTGCTCTTGGCGTCGGCGTTGTTCGGGTCGACCTCAAGGGCTTTTTTATACTGAGTCTTGGCCTGCTCCAACTGGTTCTTCTTCTCCAACTCTACGCCCAGGTTGTTGTATGCGGCCGAAGATTTCGGGTTCAGTCCGATAGCAGTGTTGTACTGCGAAATAGCATCGTCCGTCCTGTTGAGCATCGAATACGCCAGCCCCAGGCCATAGTGGGCATCAGCCGATTTCGGGTCTGCAAGGATCGCCTTTTCGTAAGCAGCAGCGGATTCCGGATAATTACCAGCCTGATACTGCAGATTACCGAGATTTATCGCGGCTGCATACTGCTTTGCATCCAGCTTAAGGGAGGTGTCCCATGCTTTTATTGAAGCCTCGTTTTTGCCCTCGACCATATAAGCAGTGGCAAGATTTAGCCAGGCGGCAAGCAGGTTAGGTTTCTTCTCACACGCAAGCTCAAGGTTTTTAATGCCATCAGCAGCCTGCCCGGCCTTGAATTGGGCCCAGCCCAACCCTGCCAGAGCTTCCGGGTCATCGGGTTTTGCCGTCACAGCAGCCTGAAATTCCGGTATGGCTTTGCCAAAAGCCGCCTGCCTTGAATACAGCACTCCGGCGTTGTAACGGGCTGAAAAATCGTTAGGCTTCTGCGCGGCTGCTGCGGTGTAATGGCTGAGAGCATTCGCTTCATCGCCTGAAGCAGCGAGCAGTTCGGCCAACGCCAGGTGCGCGTCAGCGTTCTTAGCATCCAATGACAGAGATTTCTCAAACGCCTTCTTGGCGCCCGGTTTATCTCCGGTCGATAGCAACAAAACTCCTAGATTGTAGGCATATTCGGAGTTCTTAGGATCAATCTCCATAGCCTTACGAATTGCGGTCAAAGCCTCTGTCTTTCTGCCTTTGCTTTGAAGAGCAAGCCCAATATTATTCTGCAGAGCGGCGTTTGGTGCAGACCCAGCCTCCGCTTTGCGATATTGCTCAATGGCATTATCAAATTGCCCTGTGGCGTAATAAGCAAGGCCAAGGTTATATCGAGCTTCAGCCCAATTTTTCCGAAACACAAGAGCCTGTTGAAGCTCAGGAATCGCCTTGTCACTTTGGCCGAGTCCGATATATGCCATTCCAAGGTTCAGGCGCAACTCATCGCTGTCAGCTTTCAGGTTCCGCGCTTCCTGGAATTGAGCCAGAGCGCCGGAATAGTCACGCTTTTGCAGAAGCAAGAACCCCAACCATCGCCTGGCCGCCGGATCGTTGGGTTTCTCAGTCACGGCAGTGCGAACTGATGCGATTGCTTCATCAATCTTGCCCTGCCTATACAGCGACTCCCAATCCTTCGCGGCAGCAGACGCCGATACGCTTATGACTAAAACACAAAAAATAGCGATCAGGCACGACAGTAATACACATCTGGTGGAATAATGATTAGCGCACATGTTGACTATCTCCTAACTGGGCTTCATATTTGAGACTTGTCTTGCACGGGCTTATTATAACAGTAGCTCAACTTCTATACAACTAACGATAACGGGCGACCCGAAAATCGCCCGTCCAATGTCACCTAATCGGGTTCAGACAAGGTTTTCCGGGTTCAAGCCCTGCAGATAATCCGGCACGAATCTCCCATCTTTGCGGATCAATTCATCATCGAAGTATATTTCACCGCCGCCGTGCTCCGGGGTCTGTATCAGCACCAAATCCCAGTGAATCTTCGAGCGATTGCCGTTATCCGCTTCCTCATAAGCCTGGCCGGGGGTAAAGTGAAGCGAGCCTGCGATTTTCTCGTCGAACAAAATGTCCCGAAGTACCTTGTTTATATATGGGTTGAAACCAAGGCTGAACTCACCGACATAACGGGCCCCTTCGTCGGTGTCGAGTATATCGTTAAGAGAAGCCGCGTCCGAGCTTGTCGCCTCTACGATCTTACCATTCTCAAAAACCAGCCTGACGTCATCAAAGGACTTACCCTGATAGATAGTCGACGCGTTGAATCTGATCACGCCATTAACGCTGTCGCGAACCGGTGCGGTGAACACCTCCCCATCGGGAATATTGCGATCTCCGTTGCATTGAATGGCCGGGATATCTTTTATGGAAAACTTCAGATCGGTGTCCCTGGGCCCAATTAAGTGGACCCTGTCGGCCTGGTCCATTCGCTCCTTAAGCGGCTTCTCCGCCTCCGCCATTTTGGCGTAATCCAGCGTGCAGACATCGAAATAGAAGTCCTCGAACTGTTCCGTGCTCATACCGGCCAACTGCGCCATTGACGGACTTGGCCACCGCAGCACGACCCATTTTGAGTGATTCACGCGCTGATCGAGAACGGGTTTTTGCCAATGCTCTTGATAGATCTTTCGCCTGTCGTCAGGCACATCAGAGGTTTCGTTTATGTTATGCCCGCCTCGCACGCTGATGTACGCCTGCATTTCTTTCATAAACTCTAAGTCGTGCTTGCCGTAGATTTGCGACTGCTCCTGGGTTGCATTCATATAAAGAGCTCGCATCACTCTCTGACTATACGTCCTGGCAAACGGCAGTCCTCCGGCTTTGGCTACCCTTTCTATCAGCAGTGCGGTCATCTCCGCAGGCACATCAAACGCCTCAATTAACACTCTCTCACCCGGTTTGATCGTAGTGGAGTGACACACCAACAAATCGGCCAGCTTTTCCATTCTAGGGTCTATCATATTTTATACCTCACAAGATCATCTGCACTATTGTGCCCAACTAAACGGCGCCATAGTCAGCGAGTTCACGTAAATCATCTATTGAGCGTAATACCACCCGCTTACCCCTGGATGTGATCAACTCCTCAGCCTCGAATTTGGCGAGCAGCCTTGATAATGTCTCCCCAGTCATCCCCAAATGCGATGCAAGCGTCTGCTTGGGCATTCCAAGTTCGACTGTGACTCCATCCGCGCCGTTTTCCGGCATCCTTGACAACAGATACGCCGCGAATCTGGCTCCGGCGTCTTTCAAAGTAAGTGATTCGATGCTCGACACCAGCCTGTGCGCCCAGGTTGCCATCGACGCCATCAAACGCAGGCTCACTTTAGGCTGATCCAGCAGAAGCTGCATAAACTCTTCCTTACGAAGTAAGATAAGGTCAGTGTTTTGAACCGCGGCCGCCGATGCCGGATATCCAATGTTCAAAAACAATGCAGCTTCGCCGAACGGGTCCCCAGGCAGCACGATGTGAAGCACATGCTCTTTGGCGTCCGCGGACTCCTTATAAACCTTCACGATGCCGCTTTCCACAATATACAGTCCCCTGCAAGGCTCCCCTTCCTCGAAGATCACTGTATTTCGCGGCTGGTGGATTAACCGCGCCGTAGGTCGAAGAAGTTCCAGCGTCTCTTCGTCAATATTTGCGAAGAAGCGACAGGACCGCATTGCCGAAAGCACGCTTTTGTTCTCTTTGTCTGTCATAGCAGGCATTGTACTTATCCTTTCACGAGCAGTCAACCGGACACCATAAATCTGACATGTTGCGTTTGGCCGCTTAAAATTGTCGGTATGCTTCAAATGCGGCGAGGAGGGGGTTATTATGCGAATTGCGGGGATAACATTTGGTCTAATAGCGGCTCTGACGCTGGTTATCGTAAGTTCGGGACATGCATACGGCAGCATGCCCACCCCCGAGGATATGGGACTAGGTTATACCTTCACCGGAGGTGTAGCTCTTTTAGTCAATGGGGACATGTCCAACAACGCCAGTCCGACCTTCGGCGTTGGCTGGTACGGTGCGCTGGACGAATCGGCGGGGGATATGGCTGCACTGGGGCTTTCTGCGGACTGGATCGGACTCAAACGCAATGATGGAAAGAAAGTCAGCCTGGTGCCTGTATTCTTAAACTACAAAAGGTCCGGTATACTGGGGCAATATCGAGTGTTTGTTAATCTGGGTGTGGGTATACAAGTAGCGTCAGATGATGTCCCGGTGATGAAGCTGGATGATGGTATCAGTTTTGCCTGGACTGGCGGGCTTGGATTTGACATTACAAACAATGTCTATATGCAAGCCAAATTTATTGGGGGAAACAACCCCGGACAGGACGGTTTGGTTTCGTTAAACCTGGGGTACCGGTTCTGAACCTATCTCAGGCAATCACTACACCGAAAAGCATGCTCAGCCGGCCGCAGTCACAAAACTGCGGCCGGTTTCATTTTGCGTCAGACTCATCTGAGGAAACATTACCGACAATGTTCATCGTCTAGTTAAAAGAACGGCTAGTTAAAAGAACGGCTAGTTGTGCAGGCGCGTTAAGCAGAGTATAATCTAGCTAATGTATGCTCAGCGGTGAAAGCCGGAATGGAGGATGAATGGTGCGAACGTTGCGTTATGATAAACGTTGGTGTGCGACGGTGATCTTGGCGGTTGTGATTGCTGTAGCTATTATGCTCAGCGGGTGCGGCAACAAAGGCTCTCAGGGAGCCGATGTCGCTATGTCGACCGGTTCACCTGCTCCTCATACCTCCGCCTCCGGGCCGGCGATTACCGACAAAGTGTCATTCGACCAACTCACCCTTGAATCCACGCCAAAAGCCGTACCGGATAAAAATGGGCTAGTATTCCTGCATTTCAAATATGCCGACTACGACGGAAAGGTCTACGAGTGCGTGCTTCCAAAGGCAATGTCCGAGGGCGAGTATACATTGTCCGAGTGGAGTAGCACTTTCAACGCATACAAATTGCCTAAAGTGGTCGCTCAGAAAAAAGTAGAAAAAACTGAACAATATGGAGATTTCCCATTCATCGCTCCAAAGCCACAGCCGGTGGAACCGCAAAATCAGGAGACCCCCCAGGCTGCCCCTGCGCCTCCGCAACCAGCAGACCAACTTCCTGCGATGCCTGGGGTCTCAGAACCCGGAATGGCTCCGCTGCCCCCCGCACTTGACAGGCCATCGTCCGGGCAGTATACGCTGTGATTTTACGTTAATTTGATATAGGATTTGAGCAGGGCGCGAGATTTCGCGCCCTTTCGCAATTCTTGTTACAGACGCGTATGTGCTAAAATTAGCCCAGCACATATTAAGAGGGTATCAGCAATGAAATCACACACCAAGTATCTTACGCTCAACACATCTCAAAGCCGAGCTGTGGTTAATATCACGGGCGAATGTGAGTCCGCACTTGCCGAAAGCGGTGTTGCCGAGGGAATGATGCTGGTATCGGCTATGCACATCACTGCGGCTGTATGGGTCAACGATAACGAGCCTGGGATATGGCAGGATGCGATGGATATGCTTGAGCAGCTCGCGCCTGAAGGGCCGGACTACAGGCATCATAGAACAGGTGAGGATAACGGCCACGCTCACCTAAAAAACCTGTTGACACATCACCAGATAATTTTGCCCATCACAAAAGGCCGATTGGATTTAGGGCCCTGGCAGACCGTTCTTCATATGGAGTTCGACGGGCGACGAAACAAGCGGGTGATTATCAAGACAATCGGGGAATGAGAGCCTCTAAGCTCGTTTGGGCCCTTTTACTCAACTGGTTGCGGAGGCTTCGGGAGCTACTTCCAACGCCTCCTCAATCTTAACCCAGATCACGTCGCCTTTGTCACGGACGTAAAGAAGACCGGACTCCACCGACACATCCAGCAGCCTTGCGGTGCGTGTGTCGTATGTCACCGACCCGTCGCCGGAACTGACAGGCAATCGATATGTAAGCTCGAGTTTCTCGTCTGCGTCGAGCTTTGCTGCTATTGCTGATAAATCTATCAAAACCTTCCTCCACATCGACAGAGGTTTTCAGTCTTTGGTGATTTATATATAACCCCTCCGATATCCTTCTTCAATTATGATAGAATATGAGCACAAATACTCATATCGTATTCGCTGCAGCATTATGGGAAGGTTAATCCGCGTAAAAGAGAACCGAAAACCCAGAAAATTGACGTTGAGCCCAACCAGGATCAACGCATATCTCTCCTGCCGGCTGGCTTATAAGTTCACCTACATCGATCGCATCAGCCGGTTCTTCTACAAACCAAAATCATTTCATACGTTCGGCGCCACCCTGCACAGGGCATTAGATGAATTTCACAAACAGGGTGGGGCGGAAATGCAATCGGCAGAGGAACTGGTGGACACTATGCGCGCGATGTGGAGTCCTGCAGGTTATGCCTCCAGTGAAGACGAAGCCCAGCACCTGGAAGCGGCCGAAAAGCTGCTTGATCAATATCACTCTGAGCACGTCGTCGAAGGTGCAAAAACTCTGTTTACTGAAAAACAGCTCAAAGTAGATATGGGGGAGTTCAATCTTATGGGGCGCGTCGACAGAATCGACGAGCACCCCGACGGGCATATAGAAATTATAGACTACAAAAGCGGCAGGCAATCGGTGACAGAGCAAGAGGTGCGCGAAGACCTCGCTATGGGGATCTATGCACTGCTTGCCCACCGGATATTTCCAAATACGCTGGTGACGTGCACAATTTACGCTCTCAGATCAGGTGAAAAAGCCACAGTTGAGCATGCCAGTGAGGAACTCTCCGAGCTTGAAGTGATGATTCGTCTGCTTGCTGCAGAAATAGCGCAAATAGACGCAGACAGCGATATAGAACCGCAATGGAATCCGGAAACATGTCCGCATTGCGATTATTTAAGGCTTTGTCGCAGGCGCGCAGACTGGGAACACTACTTCGTTGACGAAGACTAGCGCCTACTGCCTGGCTATCTCCTCATCCGTCAAATAGCACGCGGGGTCCTGCATCCACGGGTCGTCGTATACTGCGACCGCCCTCGCTCTGAAATTACCGTTGCATATATCAATCCACTTGCAATTAGTCTGCGCACAGCGACCCTTCAGCAGCGCTTTTCGGTCCTTTAACCCAGCCATGATAGGATCCGTGGCGTCCATCCAAATCTCAGAAAATGGTCTTTGTCTGACGTTGCCAAAGGACTTTGTCTGCCAGAACTGGTCCGCATGCACATTACCGAGATTATCGACACAGCCGATGGCGATACCCGTAGAGTTGCCGCCGTTTGCCAGAAGCAGCTTATAGACTTCGTCCGCCCGCTCAGGATCCTCTTTTAGAAGTCGCATATAAAGATAGACTCCGTCGCAATGGTTATCGACCATTAAGATATCCTTCTCGATACCTCGTCGGTGCATATCCATCGTGCGGTCCAGAATCAGGTCGAATGCTGCCCTGGTTTGCTCGTGGGTCAAATCATCCTTTACAATATCTGCCCCTCGGCCGGTGTAGACGAGGTGGTAGAAGCACGCGCGGGGAATGCCGATATCTTCAATTAAGTCAAAGATCAAGGGCAAATCCTGAACATTATCTTTTGTGAGAGTTAAACGTAGTCCAACCTTTTGATCAATACTCAGACAGTTCTCGAACCCCTTCAAAGCGGCATTAAACGCGCCTTTTACACCTCTAAAACGATCGTTTGTCTCTCCAACCCCATCCAGGCTAATCCCCACATAACCGAAGCCGATCTCTTTGATTTTCGCAGCAGCTTCCCTGCTTATAAGTGTGCCGTTGGTGGATATGACCGGTCTTATCCCAAGGTCGCGGGCATAGGCTCCCAGTTCGTACATATCTGCTCGCATCAAAGGTTCGCCGCCGGAGAATAGCAGCACAGGAGCTTTGAACGCCGCCAGGTCCTGAATCATAGCCTTAGCTTCGTCGGTGGTAAGCTCTCCCCGGTAGTTCTCGTTGCACGACTGAGAGTAGCAATGAACGCATTTGAGGTTGCATCGCCGCGTCGAGTTCCAGACTACTATGGGTTTTTTTTCGGCATGCGGGCGATTATATCGAAGCGTATCCCCCCAGGTGGAGTGATCGCAATACAACTTTGTTATACTAATCATAAGGACTTTCCATTTCCGTTGAACTGAGATTTTAGAGAATCAACCAGGCCTTCGATAGTATACTCCGAGGCCATCACTACATTATTAAGACCGTGTTTTCCGGCCGCCTGGGCTGTAATTGGGCCAATGCAGGCGGCCAGAACGTCGAGCGGCATCGGGACATCAGACAAAAGTTCAAAAAAGCTGTTTACGGTCGATGCGCTTGTAAATGTGACCATATCAACAGCGTTATCTCGTATATGTTCGCGCAGGCTCTGCGCGATAGAGCTATCCGTCACCGTTTGATATACGGGCGCGACCGTGACCTCTGCTCCCAAATTTCTCAGCCCAGTCGGCAATTCTTCTCTCGCCTCAAGAGCACGGGGGATGAGTATTTTCTTTCCATCTATATTCTCTGGAAACTCGCTGACCACCGACTCCGCCACATATTCCGACGGCACATAATCAACCCTTAAACCAAACTTGCGGAGTGCATCAGCAGTCTTCGGGCCGATGGCAGCCAACTTCGCGTCGCCTAATGCTCGAATGTCCGTCTCCCGCTCGAACAGTCGTTTTATCAACCAGTCAACGCCATTGGCACTCGTAAAGATAATCCAATCGAAAGTATCTAATTCGGCTATGGCTGCATCAATCGGCTGATAATTCGGCGGGGCTATAAACTTAATAACCGGGAATTCGTCGACCTGTGCGCCCAATTCTTCAAGATGCGTAGTCAGAGAATCTCCGGAGCTTTCGGCTCTGGTCACAATAATACGCTTGCCAAACAGCGGCCGTTTCTCGAACCAGGCTATAGTCTGCCGCAGATTGACAACCTCGCCAACTATCGTGATCGCAGGCGCCGTAATGCCACATCGTTGCACCACATCTACGATATCCGCCAAAGTCCCGGTTACCGTGCGCTGAGCTGGATGCGTCCCCCACTGAACCACGGCAACAGGGGTGTTGGCTGGGCGGCCGTTATCAATGAGTTCCCGGACGATATTAGCCAGATTCTCCACGCCCATCAAAAAGACCAGCGTATCCAGCCCAGTCGAGATTTTGTCCCATTTAATATCGCTATCTGCTTTGCCGGCGGCTTCGTGTCCTGTGACGATCCCCAGTGAAGTGGAAACATTGCGGTGTGTAACAGGGATTCCCGCATACGCCGCTGCTGCAATAGAGGAGCTTATACCAGGGACGATCTCGTATTCTATTCCGGCCTGTGCGAGCGCCTCAGCCTCTTCGCCACCTCTGCCAAAGACAAACGGATCTCCGCCCTTCAGCCTGACAATCGTCTTTCCCTGATTTGCAAGCTCTATGATCGTGCGGATAATCTCTTCTTGCGGCAGGGTATGATCCCGCGAAGCCTTGCCCACGTATATTATCTCAGCATCCGTACGAGCCAGTTTCAGCAGCTTCGGGTTTGCCAGGCGATCGTTTACGATAACATCCCCTTTAGCAATCAACTCCGCGCCGCGAATGGTGATCAGCTTGGGGTCGCCAGGGCCGGCGCCCACTAAATAGACTTTACCTCGTCTATGATCAGACATTGTCCGTAAGCACCTCTGGATCGCCGCTGGCGTTTTGAATAAGCATAGTGTCACGTTTGAAGTGTAAGTCGTCAAGGTTCGGATAATCCAGATTATAGTTCAATCCGCGGCTCTCTTTTCTGGATTGTGCGCTTGTGATGATAAGCTCCGCAGTCAAAGCTATATTTCTCAATTCAAGCAGCGCCGGGGAGAGTTTGCCCTCGGCGTAAAGCTCATCGGCCTGCTGCTTGATTTGCATCACCAGTCCATAAGCTTTCTCCAGCCTCTCGTTGGTGCGGACAATGCCGACATATTTCCACATGATCCTCTGCAACTGCTCGGTGAGATCCTCAATCAATGCCACATCGAGTGCTTTGATATGAGATTCAGCAGGGTACTGTTCGACATCCGCATAACTAATATCGTTTATTCGTTTCTCCACGTCAAGTGCGGCTCGGCGGGCAAAAACCAGAGCTTCCAACAGCGAGTTACTCGCCAACCGGTTCGCTCCGTGTACTCCCGTGCAGGCCACCTCTCCACAAGCGTATAGGTTTGCTATGGAGACCGTGCCATTGGTGTCCGTCAACACGCCTCCGCACGAATAGTGCGCAGCCGGCACAATCGGAATCCATTCTTTAGTGATGTCTAATCCCACGGACAGGCACTTTTCGTAAATGTTGGGAAAGTGCTCTATTATGGACTCTTCTCCCAGGTGCGTTACGTCCAGATAAACCCGATCCTCACCGCTGCGTTTAAGCTCCGCGTCAATTGCGCGCGCCACCACGTCTCGCGGCGCCAGGCATCCCATTTCGTGGTAGCGTTCCATAAACGTCTCGCCGTTCGCAAGCCGCAATATGCCGCCCTCACCTCTGACGGCTTCGGAGATCAAAAAGGAGTGTGCGTTTGGGTGGTCGAGGGTAGTCGGGTGGAACTGGATAAACTCCATATTTGCGATCTTTGCCCCGGCGCGAAATGCCATCGCTACTCCGTCACCAGTCGCGATTTCCGGGTTCGTCGTATGCAGATAGACTCTGCCCAATCCCCCCGTGGCAAGCATAACGACCTTTGCGCGTACGCTCATCACGTCCCCGGTCTCAGAATCCAACACATGTGCTCCCCGGCACACCAACCCGTCGCCGATTTGTTGTGTTATAAGATCAATAGCGTGGTTGTGCTCAAATATGCGAATATTAGGGTCACTTTTGATCCTGGCGACCAGGGCTCGTTCGATCTCCCTACCGGTCAAGTCGGCTGCATGCACGATCCGCCTTGCGGAATGTCCGCCCTCTCTGCCGAGGTGCAACTTCGATATATTGTCCTTACCACGAGTATGAGTGAACCGGGCTCCAAAATCCACCAGTTCACGGACGCGGTCCGGGCCTTCTTTGACCAATATCTCCACAGAATCATCATGACAGATATACGCACCGGCAACGTGGGTGTCTTTAATATGCGACTCAAAGGAGTCTTTTTCGTCAAAGACCGCTGCAATGCCTCCTTGGGCGTAGTTCGTGTTAGACTCAGTGTCGCTCTTTTTGGTTATTACTGCGACACGGCTGAAATCGGATACGCGGAGTGCAAAGCTCAGCCCAGCTATGCCCGTGCCCAACACCAGAACATCAACGTCGATAATCACAATTAAGCTGCTCCTCTATCTATGGGGCCGGGGTCCGTCCGCGCTGCCTCCAGCAGTTCTTTTGCGGGCGAGGCCAGCAATCGTTTGCCCAGTATTTCGCCGAGCTGTTCGGGATTCGACGCACTCCCTCGCTCCTGCATTCTGACTATCTTCTTGCCGTGAAGCTCAGCTACGAGCGCGTCTATAACCAATTCTTCGTCGATAATATGTGCAAGCGCCGCGATAGGCACCTGACAGCCGCCTCCCAACTGCGCCAGCAAAGTTCGTTCTGCGGTGACACAGCACCGGGTTTCAGATGAATCGAGCTTGCTTATCAACTCACAAGCCGGATCACCAACCCTGCATTGCACCGCCAACGCACCCTGACCCACAGCAGGCAGGCATAATTTGTAATCCAAGACCTGCGTGATTCTAGAATCTAAGCCTAATCTGCTAAGACCCGCGCAGGCGAGAATTATCGCGTCGTAGTCGCCGTTATCCAGTTTTCTCAACCGTGTGTCGAGGTTGCCTCGCAAGTCTTTGACTTTAACATCAGGTCGAGCCGCGAGTATCTGAGCCCGCCGTCTGAGGCTGCTGGTTCCGATGATTGCCCCCGCAGGCAGTGTTTCGAGGGTTCCTTTTTTTGAGATAAGCGCATCCGCAGGGCATACTCTTTTGGGGAAAGCGCCGATACACAAGCGTTCATCCATTTCGGAGGGTAAATCCTTTGCACTATGGACCGCGAGATCTATTTCACCAGCAATCAATGCGGTTTCGATTTCTTTGACGAACAGGCCTTTGTCTCCGATACCGGATAAGGGGGTGTCCAGTATCCGGTCACCAGTGGTTTTGATGATCTCAATGGAGCATTCGATTCCCGGATTGAGCTCCTGAATCTGCTCGACTATCCCCTGCGTTTGCCGCAGCGCCAGAGCGCTGCCCCTGCTTCCTACTCTAATTACTCGCATTCCAAGTCAATTATACACAAATGAGCAACCGGAAGGAAATTCTCATCGGTATGATCTCCATCAATTGCAGAAAAAAGATGGGTGTGTTACTCTTGTATTCACCATAAACAATGACCGCAGTTGATCGAAAGTTCATTATATTCACCTGGGGCTGCCAGATGAACGAGGACGATGCCGAACAGATCGCTGGCCTGCTGATGCAGATGGGGTACAGCCCCACTGACGTCCCACAGGAAGCCGACCTGGCGGTTCTCGTCACCTGCAGCGTGCGCGCCAAACCCGAACAGAAAGCCAAAAGCAAGCTCGGAGAGCTTAGAGTCATCAAGGAATCGAATCCTTCGATGATAATCGGGGTCTGCGGGTGTATGGCGCAAAAAGAAGGTGAGCAGCTACGCAAGCGTCGGCCTTATCTCGATTTTGTAGTTGGCACCGCGAATATCTCTCGTTTGCCGGATATAATCTGCGAAATCGAGAATAAGAGGGGCTTTCAATCGGCGATTGATCTGCCGCGCGCAAAATCCGATGCACTGACTCTTCCCATCCGCACCGAAAGACAGGGTCTGTCTCTCAAGAGCTTTGTTCCGGTGATGTATGGTTGCGATAATTTCTGCTCATATTGTGTGGTGCCGTTGGTAAGAGGCAAGGAACGCAGCAGGGAAGTCGACGATATCGTATCAGAGGTAAAGCAACTTGCCGCAACGGGCCGCAAAGAAATCACCCTGCTCGGCCAAAACGTCAACTCCTATGGCGCTACTCTTAACGATCGGACAAATTTTGCCCAGCTTTTGGAGAAGATCGACGAAATCGACGGCATTGAGAGGATCCGCTTCACTACATCACACCCCAAAGACCTGTCTGATGAGCTGATAGCTGCAATGGCAAGACTGCCTAAAGTATGTGAGCACATCCATTTGGCGGTGCAGTCCGGGGATGATGATATATTGAAGCAGATGAATCGCAGATATGACTCAGCACACATACGTGAACGAGTCGCTGCATTAAGGTCGGCGGTGCCGAATATCGCCATCACCACGGACTTTTTGGTGGGGTTTCCCGGAGAGACAGAAGAGCAGTTTGAAAATACCATCCGACTCGCCGAGCAAATCCGTTTCGACGCAGCGTTTATGTTTGCGTTCAATCCCATCCCAAAAACAGCCGCGGCTGCAAAAGAGAACCAACTCAGCGAGTCTGTAAAGAACCATCGACTGAACCGGCTAATCAAAGTACAGAATGCAATCACTTGCGAAATCAATGACAGTTCCATAGGCAAGACATATCCGGTGCTGGTAGAGGGAATCAGTCCGCGCGACCCGGACAGGGCAACAGGATTGACGAGGCAGAATAAAACTGTTAACTTCCCAGGTGATGAAGAACTGGCCGGCGTGGAAGTCGATGTTCAGGTAACAGAGGGACATCTATACGGTTTCGTCGGTGTGAGGGTTTAGAGTGACTGCAAAAAAAGTGACTCCAATGGTTGCTCAATACGAGCAGATCAAGTCGCAGTACCCGGACGTGATTTTAATGTTCCGGATGGGCGATTTTTACGAGATGTTCGGCGACGACGCAGTCACCGCGTCTCGTGAACTTGAGATCGTGCTCACCTCTCGCTCACAGGGCTATGCCGCCGATACTCCGATGTGCGGAGTGCCTCACCACGCTGCTCAAAGATATGTAGCCAGACTCATTGCCAAGGGCTACAGAGTTGCGATATGCGATCAACTGGAAGACCCCAAGAAAACAAAGAAGATCGTAAAACGCGGCGTAACCAGGGTCGTCACCCCTGGTACTGTGCTCGAAGATGGGATGTTGCGAGAAAAGGCCAATAATTATCTAGTCGCAATCGCCAGCGACCCTGAGAGCTACGGAGTGGCGGTAGTCGACATATCGACAGGTGAGTTTGCCGTCACAGAGATCGTCGGTAAGGACTGTTCCAGCGGATTATTAGAAGAACTCGAACGCCTGGCCCCCGCTGAAGTGTTGTTACGGGAAATCGACAGCGACCTCACCGACCCAATACGGCGCATGACCAGGGCTGCTATGACTCCGTATGAGGACAATGCGGTATACCGAAAGCCCCCCAAAGAAATGCTGGCCGAGCATTTTAACACAGATTCACTTCGTGGATTCGGCGCTGAGGATATGCAGCCGGGGCTTGATGCCGCCGCTATGGCTCTTGACTATTTGCGACAAACCAACGCGGGCGCTTTGCAGTCTATTAGCAGCCTTACAACTTATTCTACTTCAGGTTTTATGGTTCTAGACGCTGCTGCCCGGCGCAATCTTGAGCTTACTCATTCTATGTCGGCTGACACAAAAGGCGCGAGCCTGCTTGCGATTATGGATAAAACTCGCACAGCGATGGGCGCGCGAATGCTGCGAAAATGGGTCGATCAACCCCTGTTGGACGTAAAGAAAATCAATCGCAGGCTGGAGGCGGTAGAGGAACTATACGGCGATGCTCTTATGCGCGAAGAAGTGCGGGAGATTTTAGGCGGCATTCAGGACATAGAACGACTGATGTCGAGAATAGTCTGCGAAAGCGCAAATCCCCGCGATCTAGTAGGGTTAGCTCAATCTCTAAAAAAACTCCCGTCACTATCTGCTGCGCTCGTCAAGGTGACTTCGGAGAGGTTGAACACCCTCAGCGCTGCTATAGAGTTTTTGGACCCTGTAGTCGAACTAGTCGAACAAGCCATCGTACCGGACCCTCCCAACGCATTACGTGATGGAGGGATTATCGCCAGCGGCTACGACGCCGACATCGACGCCCTTCGAAGCGCCTCAACAGACGGCAAATCGTGGATAGCGAACCTTGAGGCTGAGGAGCGGGAAAAGACCGGCATCAAAAATCTTAAAATCGGCTACAACTCGGTGTTTGGCTATTATCTGGAGGTAACAAAGCCGAATCTGCACCTTGTGCCGGACGATTACATCCGAAAACAGACTACAACAAATGCCGAGCGCTTCATAACTCCCGCCCTCAAAGAGATGGAATCCAAGGTCCTTGGAGCCGACGAAAAGACCGCCGAATTGGAATATCAACTATTTTGCGAGGTGCGCAGCATAGTAGCCGATGAGGCCGCACGTGTCGGCAAAATCGCGAGAGCCATTGCTGAATTAGACGTGCTTGCATCCCTGGCAGAAATCGCCGCTGCAAAAGGTTTTTGTAAGCCAAACGTAAACGACGGCGACGAGATTCACATCAAAAACGGTCGCCATCCTGTAGTCGAGCACTTTATCGCCGAGCAGTTCGTGCCTAACGATTCATTTATAAACTGCGAAACAGACCAACTTCTGATAATCACAGGGCCGAATATGGCCGGCAAATCGACATATCTGAGGCAGGTGGCATTGATAGCGCTTCTCGCGCAAATGGGCAGCTATGTGCCTGCCGATGAGGCGACCATCGGTGTGGTCGACCGAATATTTACAAGGGTAGGGGCGCACGACGAACTCGCCAGCGGGCAGAGCACATTTATGGTCGAGATGAACGAGACCGCAAATATATTGAACAACGCTACTAAAATGAGCCTAATCGTGCTTGATGAAATCGGCAGAGGGACTTCGACTTACGACGGCCTCTCTATCGCCTGGGCCGTAGCCGAGGAGATCAACCGCCTTGGCGCAAAGACTCTGTTCGCGACCCACTACCATCATCTTAACGATCTCGAAGGCAAGTTAAAGGGAGTCAAAAACTATCGTATAGCTGTGCGTGAAGAGAAAGACAGGATAGTATGGCTGCGAAAGATTATGCCAGGCGGCACGGATCGAAGCTACGGCATCGAAGTCGCCAGATTGGCCGGCCTGCCCAAAGAGGTCATCGACAGGGCAGGGGAGATACTAAAAGACCTGGAGTCAAACGGTTCGTCAAAAAAAGCTGTCGGCAAAGGCGCAAAAGTCACCGAGAGAACCCAAACGCTGCAGATGACCCTCTTTGAATCGGAAAAGCACGCGGTAATGGAGGAGCTAGAAAAACTCGATACCTCTGTGATGTCCCCGATCGAGGCTCTTAACAAGCTCTACGAGTTGCAAAAGAAGGCCGCCAAGAACTGACAATATGCAGGACTCGCCATTCAATCGAATAGCGCTGCTGGATGAGCACACAGCGAATCGAATTGCTGCCGGTGAGGTAATCGAACGGCCTGCGTCGGTGGTAAAGGAACTCGTCGAAAACTCCATCGACTCCGGTGCTACTATGATATCCGTCACCCTCGAAGAGGGTGGCAAGGAGCTTATCAAGGTCACTGACAACGGTCGTGGGATGTCACGTGAGGATGCGGTGCTGGCGTTGCAGAGACACGCCACCTCGAAGATCAGAAACGCCGAAGACCTCGACGCCATCGCAACTTTAGGCTTTCGAGGAGAGGCTCTGCCAAGTATTGCCTCAGTGTCTGTTGTTGAGGTCATAACCAGATTTGAGGACTCAACTGACGGCGCAAAACTGGAAGCAGAAGCCGGCACAATTCACAACCTGGAAGCCACCGGCGCGCCTCAGGGCACATCTATTTCCGTGCGCAAGCTGTTTTTCAATACCCCGGCCAGGCTGAAATTTCTCAAGACATCTCAAACTGAGCTTGGGCACATAACAGAATTGGTCGGTCGGTTTGCAATGGCGTATCCGTCGATTCACTTTCGACTAACCCACGGCTCAAGAGAAGTTCTCTCGTCACCCGCCACCGGCAAAGCCATTAACAGCATAACCCAGGTGTTAGGCAAAGACGTTGCAAAGCAGTTGGCCTCGATCTCATTTGAGACCCCTGCAATGCGGGTGTCAGGATATGTATCCAACCCAAGCCTGACCCGCATCAACCGCACCTCACAGGTCTTTTTTGTGAACGGACGCCCGGTTCGGTCGCGTACTATGACTCACGCGGTGGATCAGGCATATCGCGGGTTGCTGCAGCCGGGTCGATATCCGGTCGTAGTGATTTTCGTTGAATTAAATCCGGGATTGGTCGATGTGAACGTGCACCCATCCAAGGCCGAGGTGAAGTTCTCCAGCGAGAATGAGATTCACAGCGCAGTACACAGGGCGGTGAACTCAGCGCTGATGTCCGGCGCAGCCGCGCCGACCATCACGGACAGCGCAAGCAGGCCAGTCGCCCCGCCGTTCCGGCTATCTTCACAATCGCCCGCTCAACCCGCTCCGTATCAAGCAGGCTTGCCCGGCACTGAGATGGATCTCACTGCATTTCAGGAGGCTCTGGCGCAGAGAAGGGCCGAGGCAGTCGAATCTGATCCATTTGTCTGGGAGCGCGGGGCTGGAGTGCCTGTGGAGGATTCCCCCGTGCCGGAAGCGGATATGGACGCCTTTCGAACTGTCGCGCTGCGTGGAGTGAAGATTATCGGCCAGGCTCGAAATATGTATATAATTGCCCAATGTGACGACGGGGTGCTTATAATCGACCAGCACGTAGCCCACGAGAGAGTTTTGTTCGATAGAATGCTCGAATCAAATGAGGAGAAACCCGCGGCAATACAGGGCCTCGTAATCCCAATAACTCTATCACTCAGCGCCAAAGAATCCGCGATTGTCGAAAAGCGTCTCGATCAGCTTCAGCAATCCGGCTTTAATCTCGAACCTTTCGGTACAAACACCTACGTAATGCGCGGCGCACCGGCTTCTATTAAGCCTGCAGATGCCGAAGCTGTGCTGCGGGATATGATATCGGAGCTTGTCGATATAAGCGTGACCAAGCATCTGTTAGTCCGCGCCGATCAGGTATTGATAACCGCAAGCTGCAAGTTGGCTGTAAAAGCCGGGTATCCGCTAACTATGGAAGAGATGGAACAGTTAATTGCCGATTTGCTAAAATGCAAAAACCCCTTCACCTGCCCACACGGCCGCCCCATTATAATCAGCCTGTCGAACTGGGAGCTTGATCGAAAGTTCCGCCGGGTGTGAGCCGAACCGCACATATCCTTGCAGCAAGGCGGGCTGTGGTGTAAACTAGACTTATGCATCATCAATCGCAGACTCAAAACACCCTTCGTTTAGTATTTTGGGAGACTACCACCAGTTGTAATCTCAAATGTATCCATTGCCGGGCGTCGGCCGTGGAGGATCGAAGTCCAGGGGAATTAACCCTTGCGCAGAGCAAGGAACTTCTCTCAAATATAGCATCATTCGCCAAGCCGGTCATCGTTCTCAGCGGAGGCGAACCGCTGGTGCGAAGCGATATATATGATATTGCGAAATATGGCACGGATATCGGCCTGCGGATGGTGCTGGCGACAAATGGCACTACTGTTGATGAAAAAGTCGTACAGAGGCTTATAGACTCTGGCATTAAACGCATAAGCATAAGCCTAGACGGCGCAGACGCGCAGACTCACGACTCTTTCAGAGGGCTTGTCGGCTCCTTTGAAGATGCGCTAAGAGGCGTGGAATATTGCCGGACGGCGGGTATGCCTGTTCAGATTAACACCACCGTCGCCAAGCACAATCTTCGCCAGCTTCCGGATATCCTGAAGCTCACTGAGTCGATTGGAGCCTGTGCTCTGCATCTGTTCTTACTTGTGCCGACAGGGTGCGGCAAGGAGATCAGCGGTCGGGAAATGATCAGCCCGGCGGAGTATGAAGAAGTACTCAACTGGCTTTATGATCGCTCAAAGGACGCATCCATTGCCCTTAAAGCCACCTGTGCACCTCATTATTTCCGAGTAATAAGACAAAGGGCAAGGGCGGAAGGAATTAAAATTACTCCTGAAACCCACGGCTTTGAGGCTATGACCAAAGGCTGCCTGGCCGGCACTGCCGTCTGCTTCGTCTCCTATAAAGGCGACGTCTATCCGTGCGGTTATTTCCCTGTAAGCGCAGGAAACGTGCTTGAGACGCCGATGAGCGAGATTTGGAAAGAGTCTGAATTATTCAAGACCCTGAGAGACCCCTCACAGCTTAACGGCAAATGCGGACATTGTGGTTATGTAAATGTTTGCGGAGGCTGCCGGGCGCGTGCTTACGCTGAGACAGGGGATTATCTTGGCGAGGAACCGTACTGCGTCTATGAACCAGGAAAATAGCCCGGGTCGCAGTTTGCTACAACCCGGGCTTAAGCTAATCACTACTGTGCGCTGGCCATTAATTCTTCCGGCGCTTTAGTGGAGTCGTATTTTTTGCTATCCTCTATCGCGACGCTATCCCAGCGCAGTTCCGGAGGCACGGTGACTTTCACCTTACCCGTGCTCGATGCGCCAAGGATATCTGTGGCCCTGAAGCTGATCGTGTAAACCCTGCCGTTGCCGGGGTTTTCCTCGGTGCCGGGATCGCATTTTGCCCTTAGTTGGACCTCGCTGACATCAGATATAATCGCGTCTGGCTTCTTTCCTCGGACCGGTTCGTCCTGAGTAACGCCTGTGATGACAACCTTCACAGGATGCTCTTCCGGGTCGGTGATACCTGTTATACTGACTGTTTCCAGAGAGCCGTCCAGTTTGAGCAGTCGCGGGTTAGTGGCTGTAGCCTTAGACACATCCGGCGGCAGATTGCGGCCAGATATAGCCATTCTTCGCAGAACGGGAGTCGTGTTGCTTCCTCCGGAGAATGTTACCTGCACCTCAAGAAATCGCCCGTTGGGTACCTCGAAGCCAATACCGTTGCTTACTGGAACAAACTGCTGATCCGTGATAGTCATCGGGTTATCCGAGCTGCGCACTGCGACCTTTATATGTCCGCCGGAGTTGCTAACATCCCATGCGATGCTGCCCCAACCCGAACCAGGGCGTTTGCTGTCGAGAAGAGTTCGCCATGAACCGGATGGGATTATGCCAGGTTTTTTAACCGAAGCAACAAATGGAGTGCTGCTGAACGGTGATCGGCCTGTTACTGCTGTAGTCGTGCGTTTAGCCTCCCTGGGGTCGACTCGTGTGGCCGTTGCGCCAAGCTCGTCTAGCGTCCACACATAGCCATCCCAATCCGCGCAAATGGCACTCGGCCCTCGTCCGACGTCGACATTGGCTGTTACGGTTAAATCCCTTTGTGAGAAGCGCACGATCTTATTTGCAGATGAACAGCTCGCCCAAATATCCCCGCATTTGTCCAACGTTACTCCGCTAAGCGCGGCATCGCCGGGAGCCTTGGTGATGGTATAGTTGCCGGTATCCGTGTTAAGGCAGATCAATCCGCTGCTTGCGGCAAGCCACAGTGTATCCTGCTCACGACCAGCACACATTGATTTTATATCCTGATCGGCAAATGTGAACTCACCATTTGACTTGCCGAGCATAGTGTCTATTTTGCAGAGCCGGTTCATATCCCCGCACAGCACCCAGAGCGCGCCGTTCGGGCCAGCAATCATGGAGTCGGGTTGACCAGCGACCGGCACGGTATGAACCACCGCGCCCTCGTTGATATCCACCGCCGCCACATATTGCTCGCCCCAAAGGCTCACCCAGAGCATACCGCTGTCGTCGAAGACCAGAGCAGTTGGCTTTGTAGTGCGTGATCCGATTTCCGCCACCACGCTAACCCTGCTGTCTGATCCCCACGCAAGCGCCTTCGGTTTGCCGTTAGCGTTCACATCAAATGAGGTTTTCTCCGCCGCTCCTAAAACAGATTTGCTGACGTTAGCTGCGCTGATCCTCACTATCTTTGCGCATTTGTCCGCAGCGCAGGCTACATAGGCGTTGCCGTCACCGTCGACTGCTACGCTGTATGGAATCCAGGCAGAGTTGCCTGGCCCCATCGCGTATCTTGCCATCTCCAAACCCGATCTCGCGTCAATTTTGGATACTATTCCCTGCTCGGAACTCGGCACCCACAGGAATGGGACGCAGTTTAGCGAGCGGCTCAAAGCCACCCCGCCCATTTCCATAGAAATATGCGTTTTGTCACAGATACCAGCGGCGAAATCCCCCGGTTCTGCCAGTTCTTGCCAGTATACGCCTGCCTGTAGACTGCTCCACAGCAGACAGCACAGTATTACCGCGGCAATCCGTGCCGCAAATGCGGTAGTCTTCACGACTATCGACCTCCAGTCCTTTCGTGATTTTGGCTGATTCTATGGTAGTCATACCACTGATGAGAGATAGTAATGGCTGATAGGATTACCTGAATCCAGGACTGTAGAGGCGAATGACGTTAGTTTAGAGCCGGCAATGGCGGCGGGGTAGGGGGAACGTAGGGTTTAGGCTGCATAGACTTTATGTAATCGGAAACGGCTTGGGTCTCGCAGCAATAATAATCTGTCAGGTCGCTGTTTCCGTCCTTTTGTGCAGTCTGTGCGCGCTGTGACAATTTATCCATAGTAGCAGCCACATTTCTAAAAGGCAGAGTGGCTCTTGTGGAGTATGACCCGCATTTGAGATCATCAAGCTGCTGCTGGCCAACATAAGAAGCAGCGAATATAACCTGACCCTGGGCGCATTTTTCGCGGGAAATGGCAATTTGGGCGATAGTCTGGGAGATTTCTTTTTGCAGATACAGCCCGATGCCTTCGGCCAGCATTGACGTGCCGCCCGCAGCTTCTTTTTGTCTGAGTATCAGCCTGCCGAAATGGCCATCATCCGAAGAATATGACATCGGCGCCAGCAGACCTACCCATCCGTTAGCAGCCCAGTTCGGCCAGTTTTGCATATAATGCAGACGCGCGTCAGGAGGATACGATGACACCGCCGCCGATACCAGCACATCTGGCCGCAGGGCTTTAGTCTGCAGGTAAATCCGCTGCACAAATGTGTTCACCAGGCGCTCGCGGAACTTGTTCCAGTAGTAATAATCGTCGCTATCCTGCTCAATGCACACCGGATCGACGCCGTATTGTTTTATGAATAAGTTTCGGCTTGCATCGCTGTAGCCATAAGGTTTTTTCTGTTCGGTTTCATAGCGGACATAATCCAGATGCAGGCCGTCGAAGTCGTATTTGGTCACGACTTCTGCAAACAGCTCTGCCAGGAAGTCTCGTGCCTGTGGAATTGCCGGGCTTATCCAATAGCCGCCATTAGGAGACAGTTCCTCGCCGTCTTTGTCCTTTTCCGCCCAATTTGGATGTGCGGTGAGGATAGAGCCTTTGTCCTTTGTATAACCTGCCCGAAACACCCACACCCAGGCGTGGACCTCTATTCCCAGCTTATGAGCCTCGTCTATCATCACAGGCAGAGGATCTATGGCGCCGGCAAACCTTGGGTCTCGCGGAATCACGCGGCTCGGGTATATCGCGTATCCCCGGCAGATGGTCTCAGGGATAAGCATATTAAAATTGGCACGCGCGTAAGCTCGCACCATTTCACGAACGGCGGAATCTGTTTTAGGAATAGCCCCGGCGTCTATCCAGATGCCTCTGACCTCGGCTACGGGGTCGACTTTAGCATAATCCACACTCGCACAGGCCTTACCCGCCAATGCCATCGCTAAAATTATCGCGATATACCATCTCATATCGCATAATCTTTCTCCACAAGCGGCTTCTTTTCCTTGTACGTATTCAGTTAATGGCGCCATTAGCCGAAAATTACTTTGATCAAAGACTCTCCGAGGTATAATTGCCAATGGGCGAACTGTTGAGCCAGTCAGAAGTTGATGCGCTATTGTCCGTATATCGTGCCGCGACTCCCACGGGTGGGCGCGTCAAACAGGATAAAGAAGTCCGCCTTTACGATTTCGCTCGGCCGGACAAGTTCTCCAAAGAACACCTCAAATCACTCAACATTATCCACACAAAGCACGGTGCGGGGTTTGCGGTATCTGCGGCCATAAAACTGCGTGCCCCAGTTCAGGTAACGCGCTTGCCCGTCGATCAGCTCGCCTATAGAGAGTATTGCGCATCAATCTCCGACGGCTCCCTTTTCGTGGAGGCAAAGCTCGATCCGTTGACGTCTACTGCCATTTTTGAGTTTAACCCATCTATGGTGTCAGCCTGCGTAGATTTACTGGCCGGCGGCGCCGCGCCCTCTATGGCGGTTTCGGAAATCACCGACATCGACAAAATGGTGATGATGCCCATTATTGATCTGGCAGTCAAAAAATACGCGGAAGCATGGTCGTCGTGTGTGCCTTTTAAACCCGAAATAGTCTCCGCCAGCACAGATACAAACGCACGACAGGTTCTTTTGCAGGGAGAAGGCGTGCTGGTTTGCGGATATGAGATCACAATTGGCGAATGTGTGAGCATGATGAGTGTCTGCGTGCCTACAGCAGCCGTTGAAGCTGTGCTTCCCGCATTGACATTGGGAAGAACGCTGAATATGCCCGGTCGACGTCACGACGCAAAGGCGACTGCCGCCCTGCGAAGCGCATTTGACGAGGTTCCTCTCCAGTGCAAAGCAGTTCTTGGGAGAACGCAACTGCCAGTGCAGGATGTTATTGATCTCGCGATAGGTGACGTCATTACTCTGCCGGTCAAAACGACGGATATGGCCGAGGTGCTGGTAGGCGATGTCGCCACTTTTAAAGGCGTCGTAGGCTTATCCGGCAGCACGAGGGCAATTAAAATCGCACAAAAATTAGAGCAGCAGGAAGCCGCCTAGCTGATCTGCTGAAAAGTGGGTAAATCTGCCCCTAAGCTCGTCTGCCGCAAGGCAATTTCATTGACTTCACGTAAGCGGTTTGATAGTATATTTACGCTATTAACCGCATCTCCGTGGAGGCTTCAGTGACTCAGTACCAGCCCACAGACGCCGCGGAATTCGTGCTCGTCCTCGATTTCGGCGGTGAACACACTCAACTACTTGCAAGGCGTATCCGCGAGTGCCACGTGTTCAGCGAAATTGCTTCGTATGATATCCCTCTCGACGAAATACTTGCGCGCTCCCCAAAGGCTATAATCCTGTCCGGCGGCCCTTCGAGCGTTCGTGATTCCCAGGCCCCTAAGTGCGATCAGGCCATATTTGATGCAGGAATCCCCATATTGGGAATATGCTACGGAGCACAGCTTATGGCCGATCAGTTGGGCGGAAAACTGGCCCACCAACCAAACCAGGGGTACACTCAAACCAGTTTGCAGGTGACAAGCAAAGTGGATTTGTTCGGCGGGCTGCCTGATGAACAGCTCTGTTGGATAGCGAGCGGGGACGTGATCGAAAAAGCTCCGCCGGATTTCGTCGTAACTGCCCGAACTGCCGAATCTCCTGTCGCGGCGATGTCTGATATCGCCAGAAAGCTCTTTGCCGTGCAGTTTAACCCCGAATCGGTCGATACGCCGTGGGGTATGGATGTAATTCGCAACTTCTTGTTTGCACAGAGCGGGCTGGCCGGCTCATGGGATATGGCTAACTTCGTTGACAACGCGGTGCGTGCGATTCGTGAGGAAGTGGGCGAGAACAAAGTTGTCTGTGGCGTAAGCGGCGGGGTGGATTCTAGCTGCGTCGCTGCTCTGGTGCATAAAGCCATTGGGGATCAGTTGACGTGCATATTCGTCAATCACGGACTGATGCGCATGGGCGAGCCTGAACAAGTGCGTCGTACATTTGAAGACCACTTCAAAATAAAGCTGGTCTATGTCGATGCCGAGCAGCGCTTCCTTGAACGCCTTAAAGGTGTGACTGATCCGGAGAGCAAACGAAAGATAATAGGAGAGGAGTTCGTTCGCGTATTCGAAGAGCACGCGGCCGAGATCGAGGACGCAAAATATCTCGCACAAGGCACCGTATACCCTGACGTCATCGAAAGCGGCACCAAGAGCGCGGCTGTTATTAAATCGCATCACAACGTCGGCGGGCTACCGGAGGATATGAATCTGCTGGTACTTGAGCCGATCAGGCAGCTTTTTAAGGACGAGGTGCGAGAAGTCTCCACTTTTCTTGATCTGCCGGAAGATATGGTTTGGAGACACCCGTTTCCAGGGCCGGGGCTGGGCATTCGGGTGTTGGGCGAAGTCACAAAGCCGCGGTTGGATACTCTACGACAAGCCGACGCCATATTAGTCGAGGAGATCAAACGTGCTGGCCTGTATCGAGATATCTGGCAGGCGCTTGCGATCCTTGCCCCTGTTCGCAGCGTGGGGGTGCTCGATAATCAGCGCACCTATGCTGATACGGTCATCATTCGAGCCGTCAACAGCAAAGACGCGATGACCGCCGACTGGGTCAAGCTGCCTTACGATGTCCTGGAGAGGATAAGCAGCCGAATCTTAGGCGAGGTCAGCGGGGTGAATCGCGTCGTCTATGACATAAGCCGCAAACCACCGGCCACTATAGAATGGGAGTAGTATTTGCAAATCGAATCAGACATAACTGTTCTGCTTAGCGAAGAACGAATCAGGCAGCGGGTAAAGGAACTGGGCGAGCAGATCACTAACGATTACGCCGGCGAATCTTTGCTGTTTGTGGGGATTCTTAAAGGCTCTGCGGTTTTTCTCGCTGATCTGATAAGGGCGGTCGATTTGCCTGTTGACTACGATTTTGTTGCGATCTCCAGCTATGGCTCCGACACGCAATCCTCTGGGGTTGTTCGGTTGTTGAAGGACCTGGAGCACGGAGTCAGCGATCGGCATGTGATAATTGTGGAGGACATCGTCGATACGGGATGGACTCTGCGGATGAGTTACATAGTCGAGAATATTAAAATCCGCGGGGCGGCAAGTGTAAAGGTCTGCACGCTGCTGGATAAACCCAGCCGTAGACAGGTGGAGGTGGAAATCCACTACCGAGGCTTCGAGATTGAGGATTTGTTTGTCATCGGCTATGGCCTGGACTATGACGGCCGCTATCGCAACCTGCCCTATATCGGTGTTTTGCCGGACAATCTGATCAAATCGTGACCTCAACAGGAGCGATTCGACTATTTTAGATGTGCCGACTAAAGTTTTATTGTTTAATGACTGGACAAAATATGGTATCAGCAGTATAATTAGTGCTGTCGAAGACGTGTCCTCGTTCGATTTGCGCCATAGACTTCTGCAGGCAATCATCATTTTACAGACTCCGGGTATAGTCCTGCTGAGCTAAAATCCCATTTTGCCTGCGTAAAGCTCAGACCACGTGTACTTTTCGAACACACGTCATTCCCCACAGAGGTGAGTAGATTGGAGCCATTAGAGCTTTCAGAGCTTGAAAAGAAAAGCATCGAAGAGTTGGAAGGCATCGCCAAATCCCTTGGAATCGAGGGTGGCTACAGCAAAAGACAGGAGCTTGTCGTCCAGATTCTTACCGGAGTGGCTGAGAGCAGCGGGTTGATATTTGATCAAGGCGTGCTCGAGATATTGCCGGATGGCTGGGGGTTTTTGAGGCACTCGAACTTCGCGCCGGCCAGCAGCGATGTCTACGTTTCGCAGTCACAGATCAAGAGATTTGGTCTCAAGACTGGCGATAGAGTCTCCGGGCAGGTGCGTCCGCCGAAGGATTCCGAGAAATATTACAGTCTGCTTCGGGTGCAGGCAGTCAACGACGCTAACCCCGAAATGGCCAGGGCGCGGAAGAACTTTGACGACCTTACCCCAATCTACCCCAATGAGCAATTCATACTTGAAACAGGGCGTAGCAATATTTCCGCCCGGTTTATCGACCTTATCGCGCCTATTGGAAAAGGCCAGAGAGGGCTTATCGTTGCTCAACCGAAGGCGGGTAAGACGACGCTCCTGAAAACTATCGCCAACAGTATCACCACCAACTATCCAGAAGCCGTGCTGATTGTGCTGCTGATTGACGAGAGGCCGGAAGAAGTTACGGATATCAGACGCTCTGTGGATGGAATGGTAGTCAGTTCCACGTTCGACGAGCTTCCGGAAAACCACATGCGCGTCGCGGATATGGTTTTGGAGATGAGCAAACGTCTGGTGGAATCGGGTAAAGACGTGGTGGTGTTGCTGGACAGCATTACTAGACTCTCAAGAGCTTCGAACCTCACCGTTAACCCGAGTGGAAGAACTCTGTCGGGCGGACTCGACCCCAGCGCGCTGTATAGGCCGAAACGTTTTATCGGTGCGGCGCGTAACATAGAAGAGGGCGGCAGCCTGACGGTAATCGGAACGGCTTTGGTGGAAACAGGCAGCCGAATGGACGACGCCATCTTTGAAGAATTCAAAGCAACGGGTAACATGGAGCTGGTTTTGGATAGGAATATAGCGGAAAGACGCATATTCCCTGCCATTGATGTGAGGCGGTCCGGAACGAGACACGACGAACTGCTGTTTTCTGAAGAACAGCTCAAGAGAATATGGCAGTTGCGCAGAGTGTTGGTTGCGCCGGAAATTGAAGACCCGACGCAGTTGCTTATCGAAAGGCTGCAGAGCACGAAGTCTAACAAAGAGTTCTTGCAGTTGGTCGATAAAACTATAAGGAGCGACATCGATTAGCGAGTCGGAAAGGATTTCCACAGTGCCCGACGATTTTAGCTTTGAAGATGAAGAACGCTTTGATAGCTTGTTTTCGCAGCAGTCCGAGGAAGACGAGCGCATCGCGCCTGATCGTGACTCATTAGACGAAAAAGAGGTCAGGGTTGTGGGTGTTTTCGAGCATCATGACGAGGGCAATCTGCAACCGTCGATGTTCGTGTTGCTCAGGGACGCCCAGGAGCGTTCTGTCCTGATCTTCATCGGCAGGTTCGAGGCTCAGTCAATATTCCTGGCGCTTGAAGGCGCTTCTGCCGACAGGCCATTGACACACGACCTGTTGGTCAACACGGTCAACAGAATGGGCGGAACGGTTAATCGAGTTTTGATAGACGATCTATGGAACAGCACGTACTATGCCAAGGTATCTATCGAGAACCTGGGCAAGGTGCTGGAGGTGGATGCCAGGCCCAGTGATGGAATAGCCATTGCACTGAGGGCTAAGGCGCCAATATATATGGCGGAGGCTGTGCTTCAAAAGGCCGCCGTTAAAGAAGGTTGACTTGACTGGAGGTTCTCATAAGAGAGCCTCTTTTTTGTTGAGGTTGGGGGTGCGCGATATGTCAAAAATTGGTTTCATCGGGCTCGGCACTATGGGTAAGCCGATGGCGCTTAATCTTCTAAAAGCTGGCCACATCGTTCGTGTGTATAATCGCACAAAATCCAGGATGGAGCCGCTTGTTGCGGCAGGAGCGCAGGCAACCGATACCTGCAGGGATGCTGCGTCTGATAGTGATGTGGTAATTAGCATAGTCTCAGACTCGGCGGATGTACGCGAGGTGATACTGGGTTCGACGGGAGCAGTGTCGGGTGCGAAAAAGGGCGCGATAATCATCGATATGAGCACTATTTCACCTTCGGTCGCGGTGGAGATCGGCGATTCATGCAAAATGCGCGGCTTCGAGTTTTTAGATGCGCCGGTTACAGGCGGTGAAACTGGCGCTGCTCATGCCACTCTTTCAGTAATGGTCGGGGGCAGTCGGGAGGCGCTTGAAACAGTGCGACCGATCTTGTCGGCTATGGCGGCCAAAATCACCTATATGGGGCCTGGCGGCAGTGGTCAGAAAGCCAAATTGTGCAATCAGGTAATCTGTGCTCTCAACACACTGGCGGTGAGTGAAGGCATGGCCCTCGCTGAGGCTGCGGGGTTGGATCAGGAAGTGTTAATAAAGGCTATGCAGGGTGGGGCGGCTGGGTCGTGGATGTTGGATAACCTGGCGCCAAAGATGGTAGAAGGCGACTGGGAACCGGGCTTTAGAATTGCGCTTCAACAAAAAGACGTTCGTTTGGCTTTGGAATTGGCGGCGTGGCGCTCACTTCCTTTGTTTGGCACTGCGACTGTTCAACAGGTAATGAGGTCCGCCGAGGCGAAAGGGTGGGGCGACGAAGGAACGCAGGCTGTTGTAAAGGCGATCAAGGCGATGACCGATAAGCTATAAATCAGGCGGCCTTATTTTTTGGATGCGAACCTGTTTTGTTGGATGACGCCTCTGCGGCGGATGTCTCCCAGATGAAAACCCTGTTTCGCCCGGATTTTTTTGCTTGATACAACGCTCTATCGGCGCACTCTATCAACTCCCCTGGGCTGGTGGCATCAGTGGGGTATTCAGCTACTCCCATACTTACCGTGGCGCTGCCTTTTTCCAGAGGTAGCTGCGATATCGTGTTTCGGACCCTTTCGGCGACATCAAATGCGGTGTTCTTATCGGTCCGTAGCAAGATCATAGCGAACTCCTCGCCTCCATATCTGGCCGCTATATCCCCTTGTTTCAAACCGTCTGCCATTGCGAGGCTGACTTTTTGAAGGACAGCATCTCCCTGCCGGTGCCCAAAAGTGTCGTTATAAATCTTGAAATGGTCGACATCCGCCATAATCACGCAAAACTTGCGATCTGGTTTACTAGCTGACCTGTTGCATAAATCGTTTAGTTCCTGCTGAAATTTTCGGTGATTGTGCAGCCCGGTCAGGCCATCGGCCGTAGCCTGCAGAGATAACTCCTGATTGTGACCGGCGAGTTCCTCGACCATAGAACGAGATTCTTCCAGAGACGACGTATAGGAGAGCGCTGTCGATGCCTGGGCTGCTAACACTTCTATGCCGCAAATGAGCTCCTCATGTCTTACGCATTTGTCTTTGAAATAGCAGACCAATGCACCCACAATTCTGGTGTCTGAGCTTATCGGGCAGGCCACAATTTGCGAGATGTCCTGGTTTGAGAATACCCCGTGGCAGTTTGGCAACTGGGATTCGCAATGTGCCATGTCGTCTATGAAAAGCGCATTAGTTTCGCTGCGATCGGTCAAACGCTGGCCGAACAAGCTCAAGAAGGCCTCTTCCATATCGCTGTTTACTTCCTGCGTGCTTTCGGCTTCGATGCAACCTGTGCTGGAGTCGATGGAGTATAGCGTTATCAGGTCAGTACCCAGCCCTACGCTGCCGGCTTGCAAAACGGCCGTTCGCTTTTTGTCGTCGTTGGAATAAGGGCCGATATCTGAAATAATCTGTGTGGCCCGGGCGATTCTGTTCAGCCTTTGATCGAGACTTTCGTGTTCTGAATGGGCGCTGCCGGATCGCAGATGAAATGCAGTTGAGACGATAACACCGAGTAACGCTACCATCGCGCTCATCATGACCACTTTCCGCTCCGTGCCAGTGGTCAGTGCTACCAGAACCCACAAAATTGGTATAATAGCAAATAGATGTAAAAGTCGCTCGTGGCGTTTTGTCTCTGAGTGTCTCATAGCGCTATTATCGGCATTCACGGCTAGACTATTCAGGTAACGCATCATCTTTCGCTTCAGAAAGGTCAGATATGGCGAAGGTCACTGCAGATATCGTGAAAGAACTCGAAATACAGGGTGTTTTGAAGGAGGCTCTGCTCTCTGAAGACTTGGGCGGCGGCCGGATCGGGTGTAATATATGTCAGCGCAGGTGCCGAATTGAGCCGGGTGGGGTGGGGTACTGCCGCACCAAGATCAACCATAACGGCGTGCTTTATGACACTATTTATGGGGTGATATCTTCGGCAAACGCAGACCCTATTGAAAAAAAACCGCTGTTTCACTACAAGCCCGGAAGCCGGTGTTTCTCAGTGGGTTCATTAGGTTGTAACTTCCGATGTGAGTTTTGTCAGAACTGGGAAATAGCGTATTCCGATGCAGTGCACGCTGACGGCACAACTTGCAGGACGGGAATCACTCCGGAAAAGTTAGTTCAATCAGCGAAATCCTCGGATTCTCAGAGCGTGGCGTGGACCTATAACGAACCCGGCATCTGGCTTAACTATACTCTTGATTGTGCCAAACTGTGCAAAGAGAACGGTTTATATACAGTCTATGTCACAAATGGATACGCGACGCCGGAGCATCTGGACGCCATCGGGCCGTATCTCGACGTCTACAGGGTCGATATTAAGAGCATGGAGGATTCATTCTACCAAAAGCTCATCAAAGTACCATCGGTACAAGGGATACTAGATGTGGCTATTGTCGCAAAGCATAAATGGCGTATGCACGTTGAATGTGTGACCAATGTGATACCCGGTTGGAACGACACTGAGGACAATATTAGACAGACTGCCACCTGGATCGCAGAAAACCTCGGGCCGGAAACTCCCTGGCATGTTACGCGTTTCTTTCCCTATGGCGGGCTTTCCGATGTGCCACCGACGCCTATGCCTACTCTGGATGCCGCGGTAAAGCTGGGCCGCAAATGTGGCTTGAGGTTCGTTTATCTGGGCAATGTGCAGACTCAAACCGGTCAGAACACATACTGCCCGAAATGCGGTCGATTGTTGATTGAGCGCGCGGGTTATTCAACTGCCGCGCAAGGCTTGGACGAGCAGGGCCGTTGCAAGTACGACGGTGAGGATGTCAACATTCGCCTGTGATCCCACATTGTTAGATTCCAGGAAGGAAGGAGTATTGGGAACCGAGCGTATCTTAACATAACATATATTATCGTGCGTCGCGTATCTACATCAAAAAGGCGCCCCGGCTTTTCGCCGCAGCGCCCTGAGACTACTCTACTATATCTTCAAAGATCAGGCGATTGATTTGCGCAGTCCCTCGACAGCCTCATCGAGTTTTCGCACCGTGCTGCGTGCCTTCTCGAACATATCGTTTACATCCTCAACAATCGGCTCGGATTGCTTGTTGATGTAGACTCCGACTGCAGTAACGACCGCAGCAACCCCAACAGTTGCGCCCAGGATTATCGCCAGTGTTTTTCTGTCGCTCAAAGTCCGTCTCCTTGTTGTATAGCGTCAGATGTTGATCTCGTATCTCTTGTCGCCGCCAGGCCCGCCGCCCATCGAGTCGAATATTCTCTTAACAAACGAAAGCAGCTCCATAGGATTGAACGGTTTGGTGAGATAACAATCGACTCCCGATTGCCAACCCTTGAAAACGTCCGCATCCTGAGCCTTTGCGGTCAACATCACAACAGGAATATCCCTTGTGCTTGGGTTTCGACGCAGGTTCTGCAGAACCTCAAAGCCATCCATATACGGCATCATAACGTCGAGAACGACAAGGTCCGGATTTTCCTCTGCAACCTTCTGCAGCGCCTCCTTACCGTCGTTCGCAGTCACGACCTGATACCCCGCTCGTTCCAGATTCACCTGGACCAGGCGAACAATATGCTTTTCATCATCAACGGCAAGAATTTTCTTCGGCACGCCGGAACCTCCCTAGCTGAAATCCTACTCAACCAGTATATCACGAGGGTGGGTGCACGGTCAATGCAACTGCACACACCACAGTAATCGGAAGAATATATCCTGTTCTGTAGTGCCGTCCCCCACCCTGCGCATATTTTAATTGTGATTATAGTTTGTCGAGATACGGCACCATCGACAACTGAGCTAACAGACAGGCCACAGTTGATTCGGAGCCTTGATTAAAGTTCGGCCCCCCCTCTGTAAGCGCATCATAACACCCGCCAGTTACCGGATCATACAGAGCCTCCCCAACTGAGTTGTGTCCAAAGAACCAATCGAAACATATCTTTGCCAATCGCAAGTATTTCGGATCCTCAGTGGCATCATACGCCGCCAAATACGACAGTTGATGACCCAGTGGGTCTACAGGCTGCTGATCATACCACGCCCGTTCATAACCCTTGATATACCAGCCGTTGCAGCCAATCGGATGCAGCATGTCATCGACAATGCACACCGATGTTATAAAATCCAGACTTTCAACTGCAATATCCAGATATTCTTTGTTTTGCGAGGTGATATAGGCCATAAACAAAGCGCGAGGCAGCATGCCGTTAGAATACGTCAACGCCGTCTCAAACCACGCCCAGTCCTTGGATGCGTTAAAACGATACTCCTTGCACAGCGCATCTGCCTGGCTAATCATCGTCTTCTTGACCTCGCTGTTATCAGGATCGTAATGCAGGTGATAATAGCATCCCAGCACCATATAGGCGCGCGCTCTCAGGCTCTGGGTGAACGGTATCCACTTCATCGCAGCATCGAACAACTGCTTTGCCACTTTCTTGACGTTCGGGTGCAGATCAGCATGCAAAGCATAGCCACACGCCCATAGCACCCGACCGAAGCAGTCGTCACTGCCCATATCGTCCAGCCAGACCTGGTCATAGCTCATAAAATTATGAAAACGGCCCGATGGCGTCTGCGCGTAGTGCAGAAAACTGAGATAGGTGCTCACCAACTGCAGCGTTTGACGGGATTTCGTGCGCTCATATTCCATAATGGAGGCGATAAGAGCACGCGCGTTATCGTCCGTGGTATAACCAGTGCGACGATTCGGGATCGAAAAGATAGCGTGTTGAATCACGCCCGTCGAGTCGGTGAGCGTCTCCAGGTGTTCAAATACTATAGGTGGGTAAATTTGTCCTCTCCTTTTGAGTAACGAGTTATATGCCGGGTTCCTGTTTGACTACTCCGGACATACGCAATACTCGATCGAACAGGTCAAGATAACTGATCGCGACGTTAAACCACGCCGCCCGCCTCGCATAATTATACGCATTAGATTCCAGGCTCTCTCGAAGATCCTTGTCGCTCAGAACCTTTATCACAGTTTCCGCAATGCTTTCCGGAGATTGGAAATCAATTAAGATGCCCCTGCCGTCGGCCAAAACCTCTTCGGCATACAGGTACGGCGTGCTCAAAGTCGCCTTGCCGCAGCCCAAAGCATAGGCCAAAGTGCCACTGGAGATTTGATCTTTGCTGAGATACGGAGTGATATACACATCCGTCGCACAAAGGTATCTCACCAGCTCGCTTAACGATAGGAACCGGTTGTTGAATCTGACGTGATCTTCCAGACCCAGCTCACTGATAACTTCCGTAAGGTAATTTCGATAGGATTCGCCCTCGTGCTTTCTGACTCCGGGGTGCGTCTCACCGAGTACCAGATAGGTAGCATTCGGGAATTTCTCCAATATCTTAGGCATAGCCTTTATGACGTACTCAATGCCCTTACCCCGGTTGATGAGACCGAATGTGGAGATTATCTGTCTATCCGCCATTCCCAACGCACGTTTGACAGTAGAAGCCGAGACCCGGTGTACATTAGGCACCCCGTGCGGGATGACTGTGATCTTTGCAGGATCAACAGCATAACTATCAAGTAGAATCTGCCGCCCTGTCTTTACCATCACCACCATAACGTCGCAGAGCTGGCCGATTTCCTGGGTGATTCTCTTCTGATTCGGGCTTGGGCTATGCAATACTGTGTGCATCGTAGCCACTACAGGCTTCTTCAACGCCTCAAGAAAGTCCAGCACATATTCGCCGTCCGGCCCGCCGAATATGCCGTATTCGTGCTGCAAATTAACGATGTCTATCGAGGAATCGTTGATATACCTGGCCGCGTCAAGATACGACTGCCGATCTTCTTTGAATATCTGATGTCGCACTACCCTCTCGTAAGGTTCAATCTCGTGCTCGCGTTTGATTGCAATGACGGTGGGTTTGGAGAACGGCGTATACTTGGCAACCGATGTTGCGACGTCTTTGCAGAAAGTAGCGATCCCGCATTCGCTCGGAGGATACGTCGAGACGTAGGCGGGTTCGATTTTGTTCATAGACTGGCGGATGAAGCTGAACAGATCGAGGTCCTCGCTTTTGAGCCACCTCACTTCATCGCGCAACGCGAACTCTTCGGGGACAAATGTCATATCCTGACTTGCGTCGTTTTTTGTGTCACTCATGCACCCAACGCCCCATTATGTGGGGCCTGCCTCCTTCCTGGTCAGCACGAAATGCTGTCATAGCTCGTGGTCAGTATCATTTATACGGATTTCTAGCCCAGCACGCCGACGGCATCGGCTTCAGCATCGTAGATCGGGAAAACCTTTTCAAGCCCAGTGATCTCGAAGACTTTGCGAATCTGCGGGTTGTCGCAGACGAGAACGATCTTCCCGCCGTTTTCAGTCGACCTCTTGAGGCCGCCGACTAGCGCGCCCAGCCCGGAGCTGTCGATATATTCCACTTTGAGCATACTAATAACCAGGCTCGAAGAACCATTATCAATAAGCTCTACCATCGCTTCACGAAATCTCGCCGATGTGTAGGCATCAACTTCCCCTGAAAGGTCAATTATCGGAATTGTGCCGTTGTGACGAACACTGATTACGAGATCCATTTCCATTAGCTTTCACTCCCTTGATCCGACTGATGATATTTCCTAATATAGATTATGTGACCTTATCAATGACTTCTTAAGCCAAGACAGGCTAAGAACCTACCTATTCGAGTGTTCCTGAAAGATTCTTTTCTATTATCCCGCCAACAATTCAGATATTAACACATGAAGGAGTTTATCAGGCCAATAATGGAATGTCAATTAGAGGTGATGAATGTGCGTTTTGGCTTGATCGGTGGGACCGGGATAGACGAGATGGCTTGCTTCGCAGACGGCCACAAGCAGATGATACAGAGCAGATTCGGAGCGGCTGAGCTTATGGAAGCAGATTTCGGAGGCCAAAGCGTCGTCTTTGTACCGAGGCACGGGTTCGAGCATTCTGTGCCTCCCGGAACCATCAACTACCGCGCTCAAATAGCGGCTCTGTGCACGATTGGCGTGGATGTCGTATTCGGAGTCTGCGCGGTGGGTTCCCTTAAATCCGATTTGCCTCCAGGCTCGTTCGTAGTCCTTTCGGATTTTATCGACCTCACTAAACGCCGCGTAGACACATTTTTCGACGCTGAGACAGGCCCCGTCGTCCACACGGATTTTTCGCAGCCTTATTGTCCCCACGCTTCATCATCGCTGACCCAAGCCTGCGAGGCTGCGTCGGTGGATTATAGAACACAGGGCGTTTATGTCGGCGTGGAAGGACCGAGATACGAATCACCGGCGGAGATACGGCTTTACGCTTCCTGGGGTGCGGATGTTGTCGGAATGACCAACGTGCCTGAAGTGATTTTGGCCAAAGAAGCCGGCCTGTGTTATGGAGCAGTTGCGATAGTCACAAATTTTGCAACCGGAATCGGAAACGCGAATCTCAGCCACGACGACGTTCGTGCTGAGATGGCCGAATCAATGATCCGGCTGCAAAGCGTGCTTATGACCGCGATGAAAAGATTTCCCAAATCGCGTCAGTGCACATGCCGTTCAAATAGAGGACTCATTATATAAAATAGCAGGTTTCCCAGAGACCGGATAGCTGCCTTTCATAATTGATCCATTTTGAGATTCGAGATCTGCGGATTCGGTCGGCGTGTGTATCGACTCGAATTAAAACACGTACAGGTGAAATACCAGGCATAAACAATTCTCCTTACGGTTAATATTTATGCAACACCTGTGCCGTTTGTGCTGGTAATAATAGCAGGTTCCGGACTGCAAGAAGCCGAAAAGAGGGGGATTATGGCACACAACGCTCGGGTTTTATCTCTGAATACTGATGCCGAAATAATCGCTGAGATGGTGCGGGTCAATGCGGAAGAGGCCGGGATACGACACATGCTTCCCAAGTCCAGGCATTATCTGGTCAAACTCGAAGCAGTCCGACGGCCAATCGCGCATATACTCAAAGAGACTTTTCTATCCAACGGCGGCGACGCAGTGGTCAGCAGAGATATTATAACCGCAAAAGTCGACCGTACCGATGTTATATTAACGGGCACGCGAAAACACTACCAGCGAGCGCTGCTGGCGCTAAGAGAGCAGGGATTCGGCTGTGATGAACTGGCTGTAGAGATAGAGGCGGCCATTCGCCACTTCGATAACACCCCCACACTACCCAGTGTGCAACCATCGCTGATGGCTTCAATATACCAAGCCATAGGCCACCGAACGCTGGTGATGGGGATACTCAACGTCACACCCGATTCGTTTTCTGATGGCGGAAAATATAAATCGCAAGATGATGCCATCGGCAGCGCACTGAAAATGGTGGAAGACGGGGCGGATATCATCGATGTAGGTGGGCAATCTACGAGATCGGGTGCGGAAGAAGTCTCTATCGCAGAAGAAATCAACCGCATCGCGCCGATTATTCAGTGCCTGACAAAGAGTATCAACAAACCTGTATCAATCGACACCTACAGAGCCGAAGTTGCGAGAGCAGCTCTGGATGCCGGCGCCTCAATTGTCAACGATATCAGCGCGGCTACATTCGACCCCGAGATGCCTGAACTGCTGGCACAGCGCCAATGCCCGGCCATATTAATGCATATTCTCGGCACCCCCAAAGACATGCAAATCGACCCCAGCTACAATGACTTGATGGGAGAAATTGTCGGCTGGCTGCGCGGCAGGATAAAGGCGCTGATGGAGGCTGGTGTGGATGAAAAGCTGCTGATAGTCGATCCAGGCATAGGATTCGGAAAGACTCCAAATCACAACCTGGAGATACTACGGAGGCTCGCGGAACTGAAGTCGCTGGGTCGTCCGATTATGGTCGGCACTTCTCGAAAGTCCACTATAGGCAAAGCGCTCGGCGGCCTGCCTGCCAATGAAAGAATAGAAGGCACAGCCGCCACTGTCGCACTATCGATAGCAAAAGGCGCCGATATAGTCCGCGTCCACGACGTCAAAGAGATGGCGCGGGTAGCCAAAATGACCGATGCCGTGTTGCGCGGTCTATAATTTCAGATTTAAATAACCTCAACTTTCGGCGGCGAAACAAAGCCAAGGTAACGATCTCGCACATTGGCATGATCGACGCCACCTTCGTGAACGTAGATGCGATATGCAAAATTAATGCGCTCACCGTTTCGCATAGTATAGTCGCCCTTAATACCTCGCTCCGGCTCATAATCGCTTAGAGCAAATGGGTTTGCAGTGAACAGGCCGTAGTCGCGTACGTGCCAGCGCGTAGGATATCGGAAGCTTGATGGATGATCCATCACAGCAATTCCCATTGTCTCAGAGCCAACGGGGCCGGAATAATCCACCCAGTTCGCCGGTTTTCCCCAGGTTTCTGATTCGGTCACCCCGCCGTAGACGTTGGTAATCAGTCCGCCTTTGTTGCCATTCATTGAGCTGGCCACTCGAATCGACAGCACCCCACCCTCTTTGGTATCGCCGATGCAAACCTCGCCATCGCTTGCCTCGAACTTCATCCGCATATCGACCAGGCGTTCCGATTCGAGGTTGAAAAAGGTCATCTCCCGCACTTCCTCCATCTCTTTAGCGCCATCGGAGTTGACCCAGTAATTCACGGCCCTTATCCGCCCGAATACCGAGCCTCCGGTCACTTCCTCAAACTTTCTGTGGCGTATAAAGGCATGGCCCTCCATCTCGCTCCAGTTGTCGGTGCCGTTGATCTTACCGTGAGCAACCCAGACCGACCTGTGATGAGGATGATCTCTGTCTTCCCCCTCTACATCGTCTCTCATGGGATATGCACGTGTAACAGGCGTGTCTTTGGGCCCAATGAACGGATATAGAAATGGCCTGGCCCATTGCTCGCCATAGTGATATCTGGTGAACAATTTGCCGCCGATTCTGACCTCCAGCCGGCCCTCGCCGATATCCTCAATCTCAACTCCACCGACCGATCCGGCCGGCGATGTCTCCAGACGGTAAGTCCTGGTTTCCCCAGGCGCCATATTAGGCTCTACCCAGGCCACATGGTCGACTCCGCACTCGTTAAATATCTGGCATACCGTGCGATTCTCCGCCGCATCCACCAGCGAAGCCTCTCCATATCCAAGGTCAGGAACGTCTATGCGAACCTTAAGCGGACAATTTACATAAGAATGTGGTCCGGCGGTGATTTTAATATTCATAGCTTGCTCCTCTCTGCTTCAAAGACTTCTCTGAGATATTGTATGGACTTAGTTGCGATAGTTATCGGGTCCGGGCTAAAATCGAAGACCTCTACTGAGACCCAGCCGTCATAATTGACCTCGTTAAGTGCAGCGGCTATAGGCGTAAAATCAGTATCCCCAAACCCCGGCCCTCTCAAGTTAGCGTCATTGGCGTGGAAATGTTTTAATGAGCCTTTGTTTTCCCGGATAATTTGTTCTATAGGGATAGATTCTGACGACATCGCTTTGACATCAAGAGTCAGACCAAAGCGTGGCGAATCAATTTCGGTAATAATCTCTTGAGCTTGCCCGGCTGTGTTTACAAAATCAGTCTCCGTTGGAGATAACGGTTCCAGAGCCAGCGTAACACCTCGGTTTTCAAGAACTGGCACGATACTGCGAAAAACGTCAATGGCGTATTCGTGCGCCTGTTCAGCGCTGACACCGGGCAGCGAATTGCGCTGTTTAGGGGAGCCAAATACGATTACCTCGCCGCCAATATCCGCGCACAGATTTATCAGCTCAGTAAGATATTCTGTGGTACGGTCTCGAACCGTCTTATCAGGGGAGGTGAGGTGAAGACCAGTGGTATTTGCGAGGCACCAGTGCAGACCGACTACGCTAAGCCCCGCTTCTTTTGCGATATGTTGAATGGATGTGCGTTCACTTCTGGACAATTCGACAATTGGTTTGCCGAGAGTGAAAGGGGCGATCTCAATTCCGGAATAGCCAATTTCTCCAGCCGCTGTACAGACATCCTCAAACGGCCAGCCTTCGAACATCTCGTTGCAAATGGCGAACTTCATGATATCCTCGGATGCGGGCCGATTCCTGTTGGAACCGGCCCGGTGTTCTGTCCACTATGAAGTTCGACATTGACAATCAGCTTACCTGCTTACGCAGTGCTGCACAGCCTGTCGGCGAAATACGAATCGTAGGCACCGAGGTCAAGGAATCCGTGGCCGCTGAGATTAAAGAGAATAACCCTCTCTTTGCCCTCTTCCTTTGCTTTGTTTGCCTCAACTACGGCCTGATGAACCGCGTGTGCAGATTCCGGTGCAACTATGATACCCTCGGAGCGGGCAAACTTCAGCGCAGATTCGAAGATATCCATCTGATCCAATGCCTCCGCTTCGATTAGCCCCTTGTCTACAAGAAGGCTCACGAGAGGCGCCATTCCGTGATATCTCAACCCGCCAGCGTGTATAGCCGGAGGCACAAAACCCGCGCCCAAAGAGTGCATCTTAAGCAAGGGTGTCATCTCAGCAGTGTCACCGAAGTCATATTTATAGGCGCCTGCCGTAATCGTCGGACAAGCCTTAGGCTCCACAGCAACGGCACGGACGTCTTTGCCAGCGATTTTGTCAGCCATAAACGGCATCACGATTCCGCCGAAGTTGCTGCCGCCACCGACACAGCCTATGACAACATCCGGATAAACTCCGGCCAGCTCCAACTGCTTCTTGGCTTCAAGACCGATTATAGTCTGGTGCAGAATAACATGATTGAGCACGCTTCCGAGAGAATATTTGACGTCGTCATGCGCCAGCGTATCCTCAATTGCCTCGCTTATCGCCATACCCAGGCTGCCCGGACAATCCGGATCCGCAGCAAGAATCTTCCGGCCACATTCAGTCTTCTCGCTGGGGCTGGGGTAGACTTCACCACCAAACGCGTGCATCATCGACCTTCTATAAGGCTTCTGATAGTAGCTGCATTTGACCATATACACGGTGCAGCCCAAGCCAAAAAAGCTACAGGCAATCGACAGCGCCGCGCCCCACTGTCCTGCTCCTGTCTCAGTTGCGATACGAGTGGTGCCTTCGATTTTATTGTAGTATGCCTGCGCAATGGCCGTGTTAAGTTTGTGGCTGCCGGCCGGACTTGAGCCTTCGTATTTGTAGAAAATCTTCGCCGGAGTGCCCAAAGCCTTCTCAAGCGCAACTGCTCTATACAAAGGGCTAGGTCGCCACAACGCCAGCTTCTCCAGCACCGGTTCCGGAATCTTGATCCATCTTTCGGTGCTCATTTCTTGCTCAAGAACGCCCATCGGGAAAATGGGTGTCAGGTCATCCAGTGTGCACGGCTGCTGGGTAGCAGGATGCAGCGGCGGCGGGGGCGGTTCCCCGAGATCAGCGGCGATATTATACCACTCAGTGGGAATATCGCTCTGCGCCAACAAGAACTGGCGTCGCTCCATTTCTAGCCTCCTTCATGCTTAAATCTTTAACATAAGCTCTGCCTTTAATTATAGGCCGCGAACCCATCTTAAGCAAGTGTCAAATGATAATAACAGAATATATTTTTATATGGAAGTCAAAGTGGGCGAATCTAAGTGCTGATGATGCGGACATTATCTTCCGATAATCCTTGTTGGAGGACTTTTCAGATGTGGATAGGAATAGCAATTGGATGGGTTGTAGGCTGTGTTTCTTTGTATGCCTATCTTTACGCAACGGCAGCACAAGCCCCTGACGATAAGTGCTTCGATTGCGACCTCACCGATTGCTCAGATTGTCCAGAAGAAGTAAAAGTAGTCGAAAAGAAAGCCGCCTGAGATTGTCCCCCGTACACCAAAACACCCGCGAATCCCGTAGATACGCGGGCTGTTTCGTTATTATAGTGAATCTTAGCGCGCCATCGGCAGCACGTAAGCGACCAGAGCGCTGGTAACCATAAAGAATACCGCCGCCCATTTGGTGATCTCGCCGAGCTTGTCCTCCAACCCAGGCTTACCCTGGAATGCAGACTCCGACTTGCCACCGATTGTGCCCGAAAGCCCCTCACTCTTCGTTGCCTGGGACATTACTATCCCTATAAGAGCGAGAGCGCTAATAACTTGAAGTGCAATCAAAAACGTACTCATATCTAAAATGCCCACTCCTGATCGTCACAGAACCATATTATATTACCAGATTGGCATTCTGCAGTCAATACACGAGAATATAATGAAAATTAGTCCTCTTTTTTGGGAGTCGACTTAGTTTTGTCTTCCTCACCCTCGTCATCGGCATCAATTTCTTCTTTAAGCTTACGAGACGCCTTTTTGAACTCGTGAATGCCCTCAGCCATCGACTTGCCGATCTCAGGAAGTCTCTTCACTCCGAACAGTAGTACAATTATCCCGATCACCACCCACAATTCCGGTCCCTGTGGGATAAACGCTGCTGGCTGCATCTTGATCATTCTCCTTTGGTAAATCTAAATTATCATCAGCCTCGGTTCCAGTTTCCGAGGCGGGTGGATCATCAACAGCCTCACCATCATCCGAACCTTCTTCAGTATCGGTGTGAAGGCTGGTACCTGACGACAACTTTTTGTCATCCTCATCATCGTCAATATTCAAGTTCATTTCCTGGAAAGCATCGGTAATCTCTCTGGAGGCTTTACGCAGCTCCCTTAGCCCCTTTCCGATAGATTTGCCGATCTCTGGGAGTCTTTTCGGCCCGAAAATGATAAGCGCAAGCGCGATAATAAATATCAGTTCGGGTCCGTTTGGCAGAGAAAACATTAAATATGCTCCAACACTCAGAACAATTCGCTCAGGCTAACTCCGCGCCTGATGTCCATTATACTACATTTGGAGCACGAACCAGCATTATAAGTTGTGGCATTTGCGGCTCCGGCGGCAGTGCCGAGAATCAAGGCATCCGACATTGATCCTTCGTTTGCCAATTCCGACAAAAAGCCAGCAATAAACGAGTCCCCGGAACCAACCGCGCTTGCGTATTCGATATCCGGAGGCACAGCTTGCCACGCGTGTTGCCCATCAGTTACCAGCGCTCCGCTTCTTCCTACGGTAACAGCGACTATATTGATTCCGCATTCGATAACATTTTTTGCGGCGTCGCAAATCTCTTCGACAGTAACCAACTCCTGCTCAGCAAGCTCGGATAGCTCGTGAACGTTGGGTTTTATCATATAAGGCCCTGCAACGACACCTTCTTTAAGCTGCTTATCGCTGGCGTCCAGCACGGTCTTGACGCCTTTGCTCTTTGCCAGCCTTATCATATCCGCATAAAACGTCTCCGGGACACCGGGAGGCACGTTGCCCGACAGCACCAACCACTCCATTCCGTCCAGCAGTTCCTCGATTCGCCTGCTAAGCTGCTCGACTTCCTGGTCTGTTATGCTGGGACCAGTTTCGTTGATTTCTGTCTGGGTGCCGCTCAAAGGGTCGATTATCTTAAGACACAGTCTGGATTCGCCTTGAACTGTGACGACGCTATGCTCTAATCCTTCAGCATCCAGCCCCTCCAGTATCGCCTCCCCTACCCTGCCTCCTACAAACCCGGTAGCGATTCCAGCGCCGCCGAGTTCTCGAAAGACCCGCAGCACGTTGATACCCTTACCACCAGGGCTGCTGGTAATCTTCGAAGGACGATGAATCCGGTCGATGCCGAAGCCTTCGACAACATAAGTTTTGTCAATTGATGCGTTGGGAGTAACCGTTAAAATCACAGTTGGGTCCTCCATACGGCCCGGCATATTGTAAATAAAAGCCGAAGCGATGTCAAACGACCAACGGATTTGAAGCTGAGAAGTTGTCAGTAATTGACGACGACAGGCCGGATCGATATGTGTCTGCAACGATCCGGCTTTCGTCGATTCACGTCAGTAGAAAGATAGGGGTCAGGACTCGGATTTTTTTCTGCGTCCTCCACCGTGGCTTGCCTCGCCGCCTTTGCGGCCGGCGACACGCGCTTCCTCGCTTGTCCACTGATGGGCCGTGCCTTTTTTATGAGCGGCACGTCCGCCCTTTCGGGCTATCTCTCGTTGTTTTTCAGGATCCATAGCGGCAAAGCCTCTTAGCCGGGCCATAAGCACACCTCCCTCCATGAATGTATAACCTAACTGAGCTTTCCACCCTGGTTTTAATACCCCTACTGATGAATAGCCAAACTGAGCATCGCATCTATTTTGTATATAAGGGCTATCTGGCCCAACCTGACACACGCTATTTGACCGTCAGAGCAAAAAGTGGGATACTATGTCATCGAAAGCTAGCGGAGGGGTAGATTGGAGAACCAGAGAAGTCATTTCCGGCTGTCACGCAACGTCCGAACCGTTTCATCTGAAATTTTCATTATCTGGGACGAGGATATTAGAGTGGGACAGCTTCATTTGCACTACGCCCACGATACCATTCACGCAGCAGTGCTCCTTGAAGTAGACCTCTCAGTTAGAGAAGAAGAACAACTCCTCGACACTATCGACGAGGACATAGTCTCATCGTATCTGCCCAGTTTCGAACGAGAAGACTTGCTCGTCACTCTGTTCCGCGCTGAAGAGCTTAGTTCGTTCAGCTATTCCTCTCAGGATATCGACACATTCGGCCCGGAAGACGACGACTGACGTGCGGCTTGGCGTTCATGTGCGAATCGGCGGTGGATTACTGAAGTCTTTAGAACGTGCGCAGTCGCTCGGATGCGAGACCGTGCAACTCTTCTCCGGCAACCCAAATGCATGGACTACACGCCCGGTAGATTTGCAGGTCGCAGCGGAGTTCGCCGGTAAAATCCAGGAATTGGATATCCACCCTGTTATCTTGCACACCCCATACCTGCTCAACCTCGCCTCACCGGATGATACCATCTGGTCGAAAAGCGTCGACGCGCTGGCTTACGCCGTGGCCAAAGCCCCGCTATTGGGAGCGAGCATCATTGTAACTCACATAGGCAGCCACAAAGGCTCCGGATACGAGGCCGGAATCGCACGCATCGCCACAGCAGTCGAGCAGGCTCTGCAGGCCGACAGTCACCCGCTAATAGCCTTAGAGATGGGGTCGGGGTCCGGGCTTACAATTGGCGGTAAGTTTGAGCATATCGCCGATATCTTAGAGATCATGGGAAATAGCCATTCACGAGTCGGGTTATGTATAGACACCGCGCATCTGTGGGGTTCGGGCTACGATATCTCCAATGCTGACAGCGTCAATGAGATGTTCGGACTTATCAAAAAACATATCGGTTTTGATAAGTTGAAGCTGATCCATCTAAACGACACCGAGGTAGAGTTAGGATCAAAGCGCGACCGGCATTTTCATATCGGCAAAGGCAAAGTCACACTCGAAGGGTTCCGAGCGATTCTTAACTACCCCGGCACCGGCGATTTGCCTGGTATCATCGAGACACCGGCAGGCCAGGCTTTCGCAGAGGACTACGAAAACCTGGCGACGCTAAGAAGCCTGCAGCAGGCTTCTTAATACAATCAACATTCGTTCTGCGGTATAGAGACCGCATGTCCTAGATAATAGCCCAGCGCTTCACATACGGCCGCGCCTACTATACCCGGCGTCACGCTGACGTGATGTCGGTGGCCCTGTCGACCGATGCTCATCAGCACGTCTTGCAAGCCATCAATATAGGCCACTCCCGCACAACCGAAGAAATCATCGGGTATCGCATCAGCGGTGAACTCACCCTCGCCCACGTAGAAGCTAAGCTCGCCATCCACAGTCATCATACTCGAAAAAGTGAACGGGCCGGGCTTGATTCTGCCGACGTTACAGCCATAAGACGACGTAATGTCCGGCGCGCTCTCCAATATCAGATGACCGGTCACACATCCGGTATCAACCATCATCTGTTGCGGCACAGGCCCGCAATGGAACAATATGCATTTATCCTCTTCGTCACCGTAGTTGTTGTTCCAGTCCAGACACGCAGAGACATCGCCGGATGCTTTGCTAAGGGCGTGCATTACAATTGCGTTGCCTATGTCCACCTCGCAGGATGCCGGCAGGCCACGGTTGTTCATTTCGCTCATCAACACACATGGGGATATGCCGATTTGTTTCTGCATCTCCATCCAGCATCGTATCGCAACAGCATCCAGGCTGTACTCGTCGATTATAGCGTCCAGCGCGACTCCCATTTTTACCAACGCCGAGAACTTGTCACCGGGTGTCTTAGAGAAGTCGGCATAGTTGTTCAAAGAATCCGCCTTAGACGCGTACGCGTCACTCGATTCGGCAACGTCGCCCATCCTTGCGAAAAGCTCAGATAGGTCGAACGTTTCGACGGTGATACTATTCTTCTGAAGCGCAACCTCATCAATTCTCACGGTCTTGAACGCCGTTGTCCGCGCGCCGATCGCGCCTATCGTCAGTTTTTCCATTCCCTTGATGACCCTGCACACACGGTCGAAATGGTCGATATGCTCGGCAAAGACGCGACTTGTCGGGGATACGGTATGCGGCTTGAGGACCGTAAACGGGATGTCGTTTTGCACAAATACGTCCATAATCGACATCTTGCCGCAGAACGAATCCCTGCGCAGCGCAGGCGCCATCCGATTCAATTCGTCCGGATATGCCTGAATCAGGATAGGGACATTGGCGTCTCTAAGGGCAGCAATCGCGCCATTTTCATCGCCAAAATTGGGCAGAGACAAGATTACGCCGTCGAATTTCCCCTCATTTTCTTTGAGGAATCGGGCATAGGTGGCCCCTTCTGCGGCTGTTTCGACTCCTCCGTTACGAGTCGCCGAGGCGTCCAGGATAATATAATCATGACCGAGTCTCTCCATAGTCTCGATCATTTCCTGTCGAGCTGAGGCCAGCAATGAGGCAGGGAAGAAGCCCCTGTTACCGAAATACAGGGCAAATGTGCTTTTTTTGCAATTCATATTCCTCTCCTCCGAAGCAGCAATCACCAACACGAATATCTTAATGCACGCACCCCCGCTCGTCAACTAAATAAGATACTGTTGAGTTGTATCAACTTGCTTGCGTATAAGGAATATAGTTTATGGTTAGCTCATCGTGTATAATGTATCTAATTATTCCGAGTTGGGGAAGGAGTATTGGAGATTTTATGAGAACACTTGCTCTTCTCGTCGCCGTTTGTGCGATTCTCTCATTATGCGTGGTGGTCGCAGCTCAGGACGAGTTCGCTCCGCCGGCACCTGTCGAAGTCGATGAGCCTGTCGACTCTCAATCGCCTCCGGATGTTATGTCCGACGCGCCTCCCGCACCGCCTCCTCCTGATGGGGTATCCGAAGCGCCGGCGCCTCCGCCCCCGCCTGCTCCACCTGCTCATCCAGGCAATGATGAGCGAAGAGACCCGGCTAATCGGCGACCCGCGAACCCAGCCGCTATGGGACAAAAAATAATTATCGGCCCCACTGATTCGCAGGGTGCACCGAGGAGACACAGAGGTGTTGTCACTGTCAGCGCAGTTGTGCCTGAGGGCACAAAAGTCGCGTCTGTAAAGATATTCTGCAACAATTCGCTTGTAGATCAGAAATCTCAGGCCCCATACGAGGCTAAATTCGATACCACCACTATTTCCGATGGCACTCATATCTTTAAAGCTATCGGCATGGATACCGCCGGCAAGCAAGTGTGGGCTGCGTCGACTCGGGTAGAGGTAACAAATACCCCTGCGCCATCTCGCACTGCTCCGCACACAGTCGGTCAACCGGCAGCTCCTCCGGCTCCACACCCGTCTGCTGTACACGCTGCACCCGTTGCGCCTCCTGCTCCGGCGCCTGCAAATGGGCCAAAAGTAACCCAGCCTGCAGCCCCCGCGCCGACGCAGCCTAAACCATCTGCCGTCGCCGGGCTTGGAACGCCGTATACGAGTACAAAATACGGTTTCTCCGTGAATCACCCTGCGGGCTGGACGGTTCAGGACAAAACCGCGTCTATGAAGCCGAAGAAATCCGGTAACGCCTGGATCGAGTTTAACCCGGCCGACAAATCTGCTGGCTTAGCGGTGAATATAAAGCGATCACAACTCGCGCTGAACAGCGACGCCGATACGTTCGCCAAATACAATCCCTATGTGGATTCATGGGTGAGAAAGACCGTCGACGGCGCCCAGGCTTTTTCTACCACAACGACAGAGTCGGCGCAGAAAGTCATTCATCGTCTCATAGTGGTTAAAAGCGGCTATGCGTGGATGCTGAACTGCGTAGACACGTCCGGCAAAGGCCCGGAGAACAGTGCGCAATTGTTCGACTCGGTGGCAAACAGCTTCAAAGTGCAGATACCTGACGCTATTCCGCCTGTCAAGGTTATCGAAGTCAAATAGGCTCGGATATAAGTTCGGAATGCAACTTACCGCGCTGCAGAGAAACTCAGCAGCGCGGTTTTGTTATCAGAATCGGTCGAAGTGTAAAACGTCGCTCAACGGTTTCTTCTGAGGTGAAGGTATCTTTTGCGGAACCCCTAAGGCAATCATACTCACAAGCGTATAATTATCCGGCAATCCCAGCAAGTCGCGAATCAATGGCGCATAATCCTTCTTGTCGCCCGCCACCCAGCAACCCGCCAGGCCAAGGGCGTGCGCTGCCAGCAGTATATTTTGAGTAGCAGCAGAACCGTCTTCGATATAATATTTTATCTTTTCGCAAAACACGGCTATACAACACGGCGCATCTGCGATAAACTTCCCATACTCAGCTAATGATGCGATCTGTTTGCGGGTCTCGGAATCTGTCACGGCGATGAATTGCCACGGCTGAACGTTGTTAGCCGACGCCGCCAGTCGGCCGCAGTCCACAATATCTTCGATTACTGACCGATCAATAGGATCGGGCTTAAAAGATCTGACGCAGCGTCGCGTCTTTAGACACTGGATAGCATCCATAGAGTTTCCTCCTTCGGCTCAGGTTGGCTGTTTATTTAATCCTTGGGGAGCAATTGTCCTTCCCGAACAGGAGAATGCCGTCGAAGTGGTGAACTTTCCTGCATAACTGAAAAGGTTGGTATATGTTGAAAATCGAAGTGCGCGTAGTTGGAATGATCCTGATTGCCTTTGTATTAATGTGCGGATCAGGTCTGTGGGCGCAGGAAAACCCTCTCGCCCCTTCTTTGGATGAGGAAGTGGCAAAACCGACGGCGGTTTGCACTCAGGTCGCACCGACGCCTGTGTGTTTGTCGGCATCCTCGTTTGAGTTGCAAGGCTCAAAACTTTTTGCCAGAGGAGGAATGCGACTACAGAAGGGAGCACAACGGTTTCTGGCCAGTGAGGCCGAATATGATATGGATGCAGAGACGGGCACTGCGCGCAAGGTATACCTGACAACGTGTTCTTGTGAGCGGCCGGACTATCATATCACGGCCGGCAGCCTGTTTATTCGGCCTAACGACAAATTGATCGCTCGCAACGTGTCTGTCTATCTGGGCAGAACGAAATTATTGACCTTGCCCAGAATGGCGCTCCGTTTGGGAGGTCGTTCAAGCACCTCGTCAATCTTCCCAAGAGTAGGCAACGATTCCAGGGATGGAATCACTCTGCGGCAGGCTTTGAGAGTTATTGATACAAATCAAGCTCGCTCTACGCTTGATCTGAAGTTCACACAGAAACACTCAATTCAGTCCTCGCTCAATGCAAGATACGGGGTTGGCGGTCGCCTGGTCGATTTTCCCGGCAGATATATCACCTATGGTACAAGACGGTCACGTGAGCTCAATGTGCCGCAGCCCATTGCCAATGATTGTGACCCTCAGCTCCTTCGACCGACTGACGCAGCTCATCTGCAGCCGTTCGGCTTGTTTACCATGCGCCAGCGCACTTACGATGCAAATGATCCGGGACTGGTGGTCTACAGACAGCCTGAGTTGGGCGTGTCTTATCTAGGCTCACAGCTCTCTTTTACCAAGCAGAAACTCGATCCACGGCTCGAATTATACCCTCAGGTCATAGCGTCGTGGGGGCTGTATAAAGAAACCCCCGGTCAAGATACTTCACTGTCACGAACCCAGGTCGTGATGCAGGGCGCCGTCAACACGCTGTGGCTCGGTCCGCGCACGACGATACAGCCGATAGGAATTGTCAGTTATGCCGATTATCCTGAAGGGCAATCGTTTCGAACGTGGGGTTGGGGCATTGACGCCGCTCACCTGTCCCGCAATGATGCGTATTTCTCCGCACGCTACATAAGCCGCACCTCTTCGGGTAGCACACCATTCCAGTTCGACAACATCGACATAAAACGCGAGTTGGACGTCACCGCTCAAACTTATTTGCACAGGCACGTATTTGGGCTGGCTCTTAACTACAATGTTTCTGATATGACCTTGTATGACTGGGAAGTGCTTTATGGTCAGCGAACGGACTGTTTGGGTATGTATATCCGCTGGAACAATCGGTTCAGACATCTGTCGTTCGACATTGGACTGATCAATTTGTAAAATTGACAGGCTTTGCGGGCAGGTGTATACTCAGGTCTTATACTCGCTGGAGTATTCACTGCGGAGGAATGAAGTGAGGATAGTAATTCTAGGGTGTGGCAGAGTGGGCGCCACTGTAGCCACTACGATGGCTCGTGATGGTCACCACGTAACCATCATCGATCGAAACCCGGACTCTTTCAGGAGGCTGGCGGCCGACTTTCCCGGCCAACAAGTGGTGGGAAACGGCATCGACGAGGAAACTCTTAAGATGGCCGAGTTAGACAAGGCCGATGCGTTTCTTGCTGTCACCAATGGCGATAATCGAAACATTATGTCTGTTCAAATGGCAAAAGTGCGGTTCAAAGTGCCAAAAGTGGTCGCAAGAATCTACGATCCAAACCGTGCTTATGCATATTCTGAGCTTGGCATAGATACTATTTGCACGACCTGCATAGGCGCCGGACTGATGCGCGATCTGATACTTGGGAAGCCGTTTGGGCAGATCCACGAATATACCCATCTAGGCATTGGCGAGGACGAACATGAGTAAAAAAAGCCCAATGTATGTGATAGTAGTTGGGGCCGGCAAGGTCGGATATCACCTTGCGAAGACTCTTATTCAGGAAGGTCACGAAGTTTTATTACTAGAAAAAGACCGCAAGACCGTGGATTCGTTTAGAGATTCACTGGGTGAGCTGATCGTTCATGGAGATGGCTGCGAGATTCGGACAATGTCTGAGGTCGGTATGGGGCGAGCTAATGTGGTGGTTGCAGTCACCGGAGACGACGAGGATAACCTTGTGGTCTGCCAGATGGCGAAACGCAAGTTTGGTGTGCCACGTACTATAGCTCGAGTCAACGACCCCAAAAATGAGGGACTATTCAAAGAGCTCGGCATAGACCAGACCCTGAGCAGCACACGGATAATCTTCAACCTGCTCGAACAACAGATCGAAACAGGCCAGGTTATCCCTCTTGCCGCTTTGAAGCGCGGGGATATTGAGGTGGTCGAAGCAACTATTACCGCCTCGTCTAACGTTTTGGGGATGTTGATTAAAGACGTCGAACTGCCCCAGAAGACACTGATCATCTCAATAATTCGAGACGAATATGCCATCATTCCGCGCTCCGATACGAAGCTTCGCGAAGGCGACAGCGTGATCGCGATCATCAAGTCGGAGTACGAAAAGGACCTTCGCGCTGTGTTCGAATAATTGAACACGCGCTAATCTTTGAAAGCAGCCCGCCCGGATTACCGAGCGGGCCGTTTTTTATGCTCTGGCGTTGGCTACGAAGGAGCACCCAAGGGGCGTTTTCTCCATGTTCACTATCGTAGCCTGTATGGATTCCCCCACTCTACCTGCGCCGCCGACAATCACAACCATCGTGTCATCAGGCAGATATCCGATCCCCGCGCCGTCAGCCAATCCGTCGCGCGCAATGACGACTTCTATCTCGTCACCTCGGCAGTAGGTCATCCCGCACCTCCGTCTGATTAAGATTTTACCAGTCGAATACTACATCAGACTAAATTCGCAATGAACAGACAAACCATTGCCATCAATCAACACTACGGAGCCAAAGCAGTAAGGCTTCCGTCCAAACCCACAACATAAGCCGTCATACCACTGGCTCCGACGCCAGCCAGCACGGAAAGTGACGGAGTAGTGTCATATTGCCACAGAACTTTTCCGTCTGAGGCCGACACAGCACTTAAAGTACCTCTGTTACCACATATATAAACAATACCATTGCACTCAGTCGGCGCTGTCGGAACCATACCGGCAGGCACCTCAACCGACCAGATGGTCTTACCCGTAGAGTCGACTTTTTTCAACTCGCTGGTGGTGCAGCGCAAATATACCGACTTGCCGTCCTCCGACAGCCCCACGCCCGCAATTCCCTTGAGATCGGAAATTGTCTCACCGGTTTGGGTATTCGAAAGGGCACAATCGTATTTGCGGTCTGGTGTGAATAATACGTTGTTGCAAACCACCGGGCCACAGTCTGCCGGACTATAATATCTGGCCGCGCCGCCATAAGAACTGCCGTGTCCGACTTGCTTCCAGACCAGCTTTCCATCAGACGTGTTCAAGCAGTAGATAAACGTATCCCACGCACCATAATATACCTTGCCATCGTGCAGGAACGGCTTGATCTCTATATTATATTTGGCTTCCGAGTTCTTCCAATTTTGTTTGCCTGTCGCAACGTCTACGCTGTAGAAAGCGCCGGTTCCGCAAGCAAAATAAACAGATTTACCGTCAGAAACCGGCGAAGCATAAATTGGTTCCTCTGCCTGGAACTTCCAGACTTCTTTACCGTTTGCTGCATTCAGGCAATAAAGGTAAGTATCCTCGCTACCTACATAGACCTTATCGCCCTGTGCGAGAATCTGCCCGCAAATCATACCTTTTGTCGGGAATACCCATTTAGATTTACCGGGTGCGGTATATGCGCGCACGGTTCCGTCATAGCCGCCAATATAGACGGTGCCGTCGGCTCCAATCGTCGGTGTGGTTTTGCTGGCAGTGCCCGTCTGCACTCGCCAAAGGACCCTCGGTCTTGTAGAGTCGATATAGAAGAACGTAGACTTGTGATATTCCTGGCCATCCGTTCCCGTAAAAGTAATCTTCAGGCTGTGTGCGCCCGGGGAGAGATCCTTTGCAGCCAATAAGCGCTCAAAACTGCCACCGGCTTTTACTTCCAGAGCAGAGGTCTCCTTAGCTCCGTCAATTCTCGCCACAGCGGATTTGATCTCGCCTTTGCCTGCAGCTATCCAGACTTTTACAGGGACTTGGGCAGAATATGTCGCACCTTCTTTGGGAGTGGCGATGTTGATAGCAGGGTATCGTTTCGCGGGTGGCGCAAGCGATTTTTCCAGCATTTTTTTGGTCGCCTTAGCCTCCGGGCCCTGATCCTTATAGGCTATGCGAAGGGTGCCGTCCAATATTGAGTAGACCTGATATCCCGCCGGCCCAGGCCCGTAGGTCGAACCGCCTTGCACGATATCGAAGTTCTCATACTTGCCACAGTTAGCGCCGTGCCCGTGGCCATACATTATGGCGATGATATTATAAGGCCGCAATATATCAAGCAGCCTATCAACGTCAAACCGACTGGCGAACTCCGAAGTGTTCAACGGGTGATGCAGAGCTACGAAAACAGGCGTGTCCTTACCCACCTTCTCAAGGTCTTTTTTAACCCAGTTCATCTGATCCGCCCCAAAAGCCGGCAGAGGGTGCTGGAACCCGGAAGAATGCAATATAACGAAATGACATCCGTTTTTATCAAACGAATAATACGGCCAGCCGTGTCTCTGAGTCACCTCATAAGTAAGTGAACGCCAGGTACCGTCGTGGTTTCCAATCGAAAGGTACAGTGGAATCTTGACGTTTTTATAATAACCCAAAAACTTTGCAAATAAGTCCGCTCCTCCAAATTCTGTTGCGTCTCCAGTGTCGATGACAAATGATAAAGGAAGAGCGATTGTCTTGTAAGGTTCCAAAAGTATCGGCTGCGGGTTCTCGAACTCCGCTATTGTCTCTTCAGTTTTAGATTGTGTGGTATGGTCGTCACTTGTGTGAGCGAAGCTGAAGTTACCGATAGCCGCCCATGCAGGCACTGCTACTGCACAGATAAACAACATCAGCATAAGCACCACAGACCATAATGTACTACGTTTTAACAATGTTCAGTCCCCCTAAATGACTTGCAGTTTTTGTAATATGGCGAGCGCGAACTTATCGGCTTTGGTCTGTTTGTATCGGCCGTTAAGTCCCTGGATATGATCCAGATAATGAGAAAACTCATGCAAAAAGATTCCCAAAATCAGATCCTCGGCGTTGTCGAAACTCACAGTCTTCAATCGCTGATAGACTCGCTGTTCGCCGTATTTATCGCGAGTTTTATAATAATCCGAAGTTTTGAATTGGACTTTCAACGGATATCGATTATGCTTATTAATACGCAATCGGATCAGCTTTCCATCCTCAAAACCTCGAGCCTGACGATAATAAGTTCCGGAGATGAATCTGCCGGATCCTTCGGGACAGTATTTTAATTGAACGGTAACTCCGTCTGTTGGATATTCGCATACCGCCTCTTTAAGCGCGGCAGCTACATTATATCTGGTCGAATTTTCAACAATCATATTTACTACACTGGCGGAAAACCACTAAGACGTCCGGCAAAACGCCGATTTGTCCAATATGCGCCGACTAATGAGAATATCAGTACCCCGGCTGCCATTATCCACATAGATAAATCGAACGCCGGTTGCACAATTACGCTGGATTGTCCGACAATTCCCCAATTCATTCCGCTCATAAGGATTATTAAAGCGAGATATATAAATTGTAAGGCGGTAATCCTAAACGCAGTCGGCAATGATCCATCGCGCGATCCCATCCTTACCGCCATCCAGCCTGTCGCCATAGAAGCAACTGCAGCGATCAAACCCACCACCCAGGCATACTTTATAGGCGGCTTATGTGTCGTCTTGGTTCCCTGAGTTGTATTAGCGCCGCGGAATATTTGCAGATCCGTTTTATATGCTGCGATTGGGATGTTTACCGGCACTGCAGCCGCGTATAGTTTAGCCGAATAGATAAGCGAATATCCCAGTCCCGCTGCCATAGGCAGCGCCTGTATCAGTTTTGGTTGAGCGCTGATGTCCTCATCTCCAATATCTGACTTCACAAACCAAACCCACACCCCGGCCACTATAAGCAACTGAATGACCAATCCAACTGCCACAACCGCTTTAGCACACGCCCACCATTTGCCAGGAGCAGCGTCTGTTCTTTCCCTTAACCGAACTGCAGCCAGTCCCCCCAGATACGAGAACACTACGCCAAAAATCGAAGCGTATAACAGAACGCCTCCCTCTACAGGCCTATAAGGCAGATCGGGCGGGGAAAGTTCAAAACCTTGTATAGCAGGCACTGCAGTAGAGACAAACTCAGCGGATACAAACGGAGCGCAGGCTAAGAGTGCGAGCGTGTGAAGGACTCCTGCGCCAATCGCTGATCCGATAATAGCCCATCGCCCTGCAGCATCACGCATACGACCAGCCACAAAGCCACCTATCATAAGCGCGACAGCGGGGATTATCCCCCAAACAGTGATAGGAAGCGTAATCCAGGCAGCAGCTTCATTGGGGACGAAGCCCTTTATGGGGATATGCTGGGCAGCATAGTAGTTCAACCCAGCCAAAGACAGTGTCTCTTTGAAGTTCCAGGAATTGTCACCTATGAGCACTCCCAGTCCCATCAGACTGAAAATGTAGCTCAGTAGATATCCAACGACGAGCGCAATCAATGCGCCGACGAGTGCAGCAACAAAAGGATTGGCCGCTTCACCTTTCCAATGATTGCCTGGCCTCATGCGGAAACGCGCCTCCTGCTTGCTCATTCATTATGCGACGCCACCACTATCTGACTTAACGATTCGCCGCACAATTCCTCCCTCACTTTCCTCTCAGTTCAATTTGTTCTACACCCCAACCCTTAATGGTCGGTATAGAATACTCATCAGTCAGATCCAGATGCACAGGCGTTATCGAGATATGGCCATCTGCCACGGCCTTGACGTCGGTTCCTTCCTCGAGCTCATCTTCAGGCAGGTCCCCGCCGAGCCAATAATAATCTCTCCCCATAGGGTCGGTTCGCCGCTCAAGTTGACCAACATAACGCCGTTTGCCCTGTCGGGTAACTTTTACTCCTAATATCTCAGACGCGGGAATATCCGGCACATTTACATTCAACAGTGTGCTGTCTGGAAGTTTGTGGCCTTCGAGGAGTCTGGCCAGGTCAACGGCGAAATCGGCGGCCGCAGTATAGTCGACTTTAGATTGGATGTTTGTCACCGAAATCGCGAAAGAAGTAATTCCAAGAATGGCGCCTTCCATGGCGGCAGAAACCGTGCCGGAATATGTCAGGTCCCAGCCTAAGTTCGGCCCGTGATTTATCCCCGACACCACCAGGTCAATCGGATCTGTCAACGCGCCCAATATCGCCAGGGTGACGCAGTCAGAAGGGGTTCCATTGGAAGCATAAGCAGGGCTGCCATCTTCGAGGACTACTTTTTCCGCTCGCAGAGGCTTATGCAGGGTTATCGAGTGCCCGCACGCGCTTCTCGGCCTGTCCGGAGCCACCACAAACACGTTGGCCACTTTATCCAAAGCTGTCTTTAACGCCAGCAAGCCATCCGCAAAAACACCATCGTCGTTTGTAACCAGTATATTCATATAGATATATTCACCGTTGTTTGCTGTTAATTAGTCCCTGAGGTGGCTTTCACCTTCCGGGCAACGGGATTTCCCGGGTTTGTTAATCCACGAATGCCAATCGTCGTCGATATCCCCGCGCAGCCTGTATCTTTTCATCGAGACACCACAGTTGCAATCCGTTTTCTTATCTGCCAGGAGCGCTTCAATTGCAAGCGAAGGTAGAACCTTTACCGCGTTTTCCACGGCGGTCTTCTCTTCATCGGCAAGCAGCCCCTCGAACAGTTCTCCTTCTTTGTATTTGCGCTCCACTACGCCCTCAGCGTAATTGGTAACGTAGCAGATCGGACAGTAGCACATTTCGAGCTCTTTTGCCAAAAACGCCTCCGGCACCAGAGTCATACCCACCAACGTAGCGCCGAACATAGCGTATTTCCTGATCTCGGCAGGCGTTTCGAGCCGGGGCCCCTGGGTACATACGTAGACATCCTCAGTTCGGCAACGGCCATACTTACGCTTGATAACGTCGGTCAGATTGTGTGTCAACTGCGGACAAAACACCGGATTTTGTCGAATAAATCCGATTCCAAGTCCCTCATAAAAAGTCGTCTTACGGCCGTCAGTTTCGTCGATTAAATCCCCCGGCACCAATATCTCACCGATACCAATACTCGTGTCGATGGCTCCCGGCCCGGACCAGGCAACGATTTTCGATACGCCGAGTTCCTTCAACGCCCAGATATTGGCTCGATAGTTCACGAACGGAGCAGACACTGTGTAACCCGTCTCTCCGTGGCGAGAGAGGAAAAATATCTCATGGTCATCGACTTGCAGCTTATGAATAGGTGGGCAATAGCCGAAAGGGGTCTTAAAAGGGTTAATGCATCCGATTTCAGACAAGCCGGCTACCGTTTGATAACCCTGACTACCGCCGATTATCGCCAACCTTCCCGCCATCAATCAAGTCTCCTTTTATGTAGTTTTAATATCTTATACAGCGTAGTTCGTTGTGCTGCGTCGAATCCTGCGGAATGGATCAGAGCTATCAGGTCGCTTTCGCTCATTTTATGCGAAACTCCGGCTGCGGCGACTACGTTCTCTTCTATCATGGTGCTACCAACGTCGTTTGCACCGAACCGCAGGGCCAACTGCGCGACAGCCGGGCCTTGAGTCACCCAGGACGCCTGAATGTTATCTATATTATCCAGATACAGACGGCTGATTGCCAGCATGCGCAGATATTCGTGTGCTCCGGCGGCTGGGCGGTTTATTTGCGTGTTGCCAGGCTGAAATGGCCACGCGATGAACGCGGTGAATACGCCTGTATAGTCCTGCAGGTCGCGGATCCGCTGCAGGTGCTCTATTCGCTCTATGTTGCTTTCTCCCATCCCAAAAACCATGGTCGCAGTCGAGCGCATACCGAGACCCGCCGCAGTCCGCATCACCTCAAGCCATTGATTTGTGGAACATTTTTTCGGGCTTACCTGCCCTCGCGTGTTATCCGTCAATATCTCCGCGCCCCCGCCGGGTAGAGAATCCAGCCCGGCATCGCGCAAGCGTAAAAGTGCCTCCCGAATTGATAATTCCGAAAGCTCTGCAATGTGTACAATCTCTGGCGCTGACAGGCAATGAAGCTGTATATCGAATTGCGATTTGATGGTGGCCAGCAGCTTCTCGAAATATTCGATTTTTAGATCCGGATGCAACCCGCCCTGCATCAAAATCTGCATCGCCCCTAAATCAACTGCCTCGCGGACCTTCTGCAGAATCTCTTCGGTCGATAGGACATACCCGCCTGGATCGCCAGGCTCTCTGTAAAATGCGCAGAACCGGCAGCCGGAGACGCAAATATTCGTATAATTTATATTACGATCAATCACATAGCTACGGCTGGCCTCAGGATGCTTGGACTGGCAAATATGATCCGCAGCCCATGCGAGGCTGGGCAAAGTGGCTTCCTGCATTAAACGAATAGCATCGGTGTCGGATATTCTATCGCCGTTGATGGTCGATTCCAGGATTTCTCGAACGCTCATCTAATCATCACCTTGCTATCCAACAACCCGTGCGCGATTGCTTTTTCTCGAAACAGATCGAAACCCTGTCGTTCCTTGTCGCCAAGATCGTAGACCATTATCCGCGACAGATAATCGAAACAGACATCGTAAGGCAAGCCCAGGCGTTTGGATTCCGTATCGGCGATCTGAGGCAGCATAGTCATACCGGTTTCTTTTGCAGTATGAAGTACTTCAATCAATTCCGAATCGATACCTTTTCCGGCCCACACAGCGAATACTGCGGGCAGGCCGGTGAGCTTTTTCCACTCCTCGGCCAAATCCAGCATGCAAAGGCCCTCTTTAGGAAAGAGCATCGCCGGGTCCCCTATGACCATAGCAGCATCGGCCAACTTTAGCATATTGACAGGATCCGGGTCGCTTCTTACGAACCTGGGAGTAAGTCCGTACGCCTCTTTGAGGATAATACGCAGCATATTCGCCCCCGATAGGCTGCTGGTATCAAGTGCTACAGTGCCTATCGATTCAACAGGCTTTTTGCTCAAAAGTAAGACGCTGTTCACCGGCCCATCCGCGGCAATACATATCCCCGGGCATATCCCAAAATCCGGGTTCATAAAACAGGCGAAGCTGGAGACTGGGGCGGCGGCGATTTCCTTTTTCGTCAGCATCCCGGCCAGTACCGCAGGAGGAGCATAGACGAACTCCCAGCCCTCAGGCAACCCCCCGCGTTCGAGCGTATAGACAAGCGGCCTCACGTTCAGATATGGCAAACATCCTAATCGCATATCTATCCTTCTTAAATCAAATTGTAGATTGTATCGCGCTCGGTCGGGACCAGCCCAGCCTCTTGAATCAGATGCTTTATATCTTCAACTGTCAACCCTTCCGGCGTCTTTGCACCTGCCCGATGCGTGATCTTTTCCTCGACAACCGTGCCATCGAAGTCGTCGGCCCCGAAGCTTAATGCTGTCTGGGCGAGTTTGAGTCCCAGCATGATCCAGAAGACCTTCAAATGCGGGATATTGTCGATCATGAGCCGGGAGATAGAATACAGCTTCAGATCGTCCAGTGCACTGGTCGGAGAAGCCATCTGAGCCAGGTCCGTGTTTGCTGCGTGGAACTTCAGTGGGATAAAGGTCATGAATCCGTCTGTTTCGTCCTGCAGATCCCGAAGCGCGATCATATGCTCAATTCGTTCTCGGCAGGTTTCTACGTGGCCAAACAGCATTGTCGCGTTGCTTTTCAGCCCCAGACTATGAGCCTCGCGCATCACCGCCAGCCAATCCGAACCGGGCATTTTTTCCGGGCAGACAATAGATCGCACGCGAGGGCTAAATACCTCTGCGCCTCCTCCAGGAATGGACCCTAACCCGGCGTCTTTCAGCTCAACGAGCGCTTCTCTGACAGTAATTCCTCCGATTTGAGCGATATGAGCTATCTCAACGGCTGTAAAAGCCTGTATATGTACTGTCGGTAATCTTTGACTCAGCGCAGAAAGCATGTCCGTATAATATGAAAGAGGCAGGGTTGGATGCAGCCCTCCTACAATGTGCAGTTCGCTGTACTGCATTCTCTGCCACTCGGATTCTGCCTGGTGCACGATCTGGTCAACGGACATCGCGTAGGCGTCGGAATCACCCTCATTTCGTGAAAATGCGCAGAATCGGCACCGATTTTTGCAGATGTCGGTATAGTTAATATGCCGATTGACCACGTAATACGCTCTATCTCCGTTCAAACGCGTTCTGATCTCGTTCGCAGCGGCGCCTATCGTAGCAATATCATCCGACTCAAACAGCCGCACCCCGTCTTCCACAGAGAGCCGCGCCCCAGATAAAGCCCTGCCCAGAATATCTCCAACATCGCTTCTTTCAATCATCAAGTCGATCATAAAAATAAATCCGCCACCACAAAGAATAGCAAACCGATGCTAACGCACCCATTGAGCGTGAAAAATGCAGTATTTACCCTTGAGAAGTCCTTGGCCGATACAAGGCTTTGCTCGTAAACCAAAAATGCCGCGACAAGCGCGACTCCGACATAATACACCATACCCAAGCCGCCCAGCACACCGAACCACGCTATCATCGCGACCATGCAGGCGTGGAACAAGCGTGATACAGCCAGCGCTTTCGCAGGGCCTAATCGAGATGGCAGAGAAAACAAGCGCGCCTTGCGGTCTATGTCCAGATCCTGCAGGGAGTATATGATATCAAAGCCTGCAGTCCACAGTATCACAGCCGCACTGAGCGCCATACTTGCAAGCCCTATTTTTCCAGTTACAGCTATCCATGCCCCAACAGGCGCGATTCCCAAGCTTAACCCCAACCACAAATGCGATAAGCTGGTAAAGCGTTTGGAATACGAATAGGTCATCACGACTGCGAGCGCGACCGGCGAAAGCGCAAAAGCAAGCGGATTGAGCATATAGGCCGCGAATACTAATAACCCTGCAGAAACAACCACGAAAATCCAGGCAGCGCTAAGCGAGACTAACCCTGCAGGGATGGCTCTTGAGGCTGTTCTAGGGTTGGCTGCGTCAATTTTGGCGTCCGCAATACGATTAAACGTCATTGCCGCACTTCGAGCACCTGCCATTGCCAAAAGTATCCATACGAATGTAGACATCGACGGCAGGCCGTTTGCCGCAACCAGCATAGAGATCAACGCGAAAGGCATCGCAAAGATCGTGTGCTCGAATTTGATCATATCGAGAATGATCCCTATTTTGCGAATCATTCTCCCCAACCCTTCGTCAGCTTTATATTCAGCCCTAAGGCCTTCAGCACGCGATCGACCACAAAGTCCACCAAATCGCTAATTTGATTGGGCTGGTTATAGAACCCCGGGCACGCCGGCAATATAGTTACACCCGCTTCTGCCAGCGCGGTCATATTTCTCAAATGGATCACACTCACGGGTGTTTCTCGCACCACGAGTATAAGATTACGTCGTTCTTTTACACAAACATCAGCAGCTCTTGTTATCAGATCATCCGATATTCCCGCCGCGACTCTTCCTAAAGTCCCCATTGAGCACGGGATAATCACCAGACCGTCGTATTCATGCGACCCGCTGGCTGGTGGCGCATATAGGTCTGTGCAAGAATATCGTTTGATCTTATACCCGTGATCCTTTGGAATAATCTGCTCCAGATGCTCCAAACTGAGTTCATCGCACATAACCCTCGCAGCATTTTCGGAGACGGAGAAATAGACAGTATCATACGCATCTGGGAGGACCTCCAGCAGGCGCTTTGCATAGACTGCCCCACTGGCGCCGGTCATAGCCACCATAATCCGCGACGACTTAGCCAATTCCAAGCCTCCCCCACAGAGAGTCGATCTTACTTTTGATCTCAGCGCTCATCACGATGTCATCCGGCCACGGTCTTTCGTGCCTCTCACCGGTTATCTTCCTGGTGGCATCTATGCCCATTTTCGAGCCGAATAACGGCTGAGGCGCAGCGTGATCCAGCACATCCACTGGCCCATCTGAGAAGACGATATCCCTGCGAGGATCGATATTGCTGCCCAGGCGCCACATTACCTCGCTCGTGTTCTGAACATCCACATCTTCATCGAAGATCACGATAATTTTTGTAAACATCATCTGACCAAGCCCCCACAGCGCAGAGATCACTTTATGCGCCTGCAGGGGATAGCGTTTGCGTATCGAAACAAACGCCAGGTTGTGAAAAATGCCCTCCAGCGGCAGGTTTATATCCACAATCTCCGGCAACTGCGATTTGACCAGAGGAAGAAAAATGCGTTCAGTCGCCTTGCCTAAATAGCAGTCTTCCATCGGCGGCTTGCCGACGATTGTGGCAGGATAGATCGGGTTTTTGCGATGCGTGATGCAGGTTAAGTGAAACACGGGATAATCGTCGGCGGGGGAATAATATCCTGTGTGGTCGCCGAACGGGCCTTCGATACGTCGCTCGTATGGATCGACATATCCCTCCAACACAATTTCCGCATCAGCCGGCACCTGCTGGTCGATAGTCTTGCACTGGATCATCGAAACTGGAGATTGCCGAAGAAAGCCCGCGAATAACATCTCGTCGAAATCCTCCGGCAAGGGCGCCGTGGCAGCATAAGTAATAGCGGGATCGCCGCCCAAACCCACTGCCACTTCCATACGCTTGCCCGCCGCCTCATATTCGGCGTAATGTCGTGCTCCGACTTTGTGTACGTGCCAGTGCATACCCGTACTGCGACCATCGTAGACATGCATTCGATACATTCCAACATTGCGCTTTCCGGTTTCAAGGGATTTGGTGAACACCATCGGCAGCGTTAGAAATCTGCCACCATCCTCCGGCCAGCACTTCAAAATCGGCAGCATATCCAGGCTGGCATCGTCCCCAATATGTACAACTTCCTGACACGGCGCGTTTTTGACCGGCTTGGGGAATGCGGCGCTAAGCCCGATGAGCTTAGGAAGCATCATCAATTTTTCTGCAAAAGATGTCGGTGAATCGGTATGCAACAGAGTTTCTATGCGACGTGCGACGTCTTCTACGTCGTCAACGCCCAGCGCCAACGCCATTCTGTCGGCGCTTCCGTAAGAGTTGATGAGCACAGGTATATCGAAGCCGTCCACGTTTTCGAACAACAGCGCAGGACCCTGGGACTTCATAGCCCGGTCGCCAATCTCGGTGATCTCAAGGTCCCGGCTAACCTGCTCTCGAACCCGTACAAGTTCGCACCGTCTCTCAAGGCAGCCTATAAAATCTGTTAAACCACTGTAAGCCACGGCCTAATTATCCTACCGGGGCAACACTTAGTCAAGGAGCGACACGCTGAACAAAACGGCCATTTTCACCACCCTACTTACCTCGCAAAGCATAAATATCTAAGTTCAAACTCTATAGTTATACATACTATGACACAGCAATTAATAAAATCGTTCTGCTGCGTGTATCTGATTCAAGAAGGGTATGATTGCTATCAAGGCGAAGTATAAGACTATGAATACACAGACTATTATATCAATTCTGCTTCTATGCGCCTGTGCTGCCGGGGCTTGTGCGATGATGTCAACGACTGCCGACGGTTCTTTTCAGGCGATTGCCCAGGGGCCGGATAGTATTACGTTATACTGGCGGCATAACGACCAGCCTGCCCAACTCTTTATGAACGGCAGGAGCGTAGGTGAGTTTCCGCCCAATCCGTCCCATACATTTGCATCGAAGACTATTGATAAACTGACGCCGAATACCGTCTATACGTTCAAATGCTCCTTATGCGAAAACGATGTTCGCGAAAAGACCTGGGACGCGCTTCCGAATGAGGGCAAATACGACGTATTGGTGATCGGCGCCACTGCATCGGGCACTGCGGCGGCTATCACAGCGGCGAGATCGGGACTAACCGTGGCGCTGGTGGAGCCTACCAATCGCCTCGGCGGGATGTCTGTAATGGGCCTCGGCGCGGCTGACACTGCAAACCCGCTGTATATCAACGGCATGTTCGGAGAGTTTAGCGAGCACATCTGGTCTTTTTACAATGTTCAACCAGGCTATTTGAAGTTTGAACCGCGGATTGCAAACGCCATTTTTAAGGGAATGGTATATGCACAGCCGTGCATACGTATATTTATGAAATCCAACGCTCTAAGGCCGATTATGAGCGGAAACCGTATATGCGGCGCGGAGGTCTGTGATCAGTTCGGCAAACGGGGTACTCTTTATGCAGCCGTCACTATTGATGCCACCGATACGGCAGATTTAGCCGCAGCAACGGGCGCTTCCTGGAGGGCGGGTCGAGAAGCGAGGTCTGCGGCCGAGCCGCACGCAGGCGTGATATATTTCGACGATCGCACCCAGATCATACTGCCCGGCTCTACCGGGGCGGCTGATTCTAAGATGCAGTCCTATGAATACCTGATGATTTGGAAAGACTATGGGGAGAATGGTGCGCCGCTCATTGAAAAACCCAAGGGCTATAGTCCAGACACTTATGGGCCATCTCCCGAATGGAAGCAAAGCTGGAACGTCACTTCGGGCAGTCTGCCAAATCAGAAATATGAGATAAACACGCACCCGTTCGGAGGGGATTGGCCGGGTATCAACAACGACTACCCCACCGCGACTTATCAGCGACGCGCGGAGATCGATAACCTTTATCGTGATCGCGCGCTGGGATACCTCTATTTTATGCAAAATGAGCGCGGTCATAAGAACCTGGGGCTTGCCGATGATGAGTTCCTGGATTCCGGCAATTTCCCTCCGGGTCTGTATATTCGAGAAGCCCGTCGGGTAATGGGCGAGCACATTATGGCCGAAAACGAGGTGACATTTGCGCGGACGTTCCATCAAGCGAACTCCATTGGAATCGCGGCCTACCCGATGGATAGTCACGCTATGGAGGACCTCAAGGACCCGACTCGCAAGGACAAGGGCGAAGGGGAGATGTGGTTAAGTGCAATTACAACCTGGAGCCAGATACCATACGGCGTGCTCGTCCCTCAAAAAATCGAGGGGCTGCTTGTAACGAACGCTGTCTCAGCCACCCATGTAGCTTTTGGCACTCTGAGAATGGAGCCTGTAAGAATGTCCTGCGGGCAGGCTGCAGCGGCGGCGGCTTATCTAGCGATAACTCGAAACATGAGCCTGCGCTGTGTGCGACCGGCGTGGGTACAGGACAGAATCCTGTCGCAAAAGGCGTATATAAATTGGAACTCCGATGTCAACGGGCAAACGCGCCACTTCAAGGCGATTAACTTTCTCGGCGCACGCGGAGTTCTTCAGCAGGAGCCTTATAATCCAAAAGAGAATCTGACCCAACAGCAGGCGGCGGACGCGCTGTGTAAGCTGATGCAGCTTGAGGGTGGGCAGATGAAGGCAAACCCGGTGGCGGAGGGCCAGGCGGATTCGCCGATTACCAGAGGCGAGTTTGCACGTTGGTTGGTCGCAGCGAAAGTTCAGACCGATCCGGACTGGAAACCGATTGCATCCGGCCAGAGCTATTCCGATGTTCCGACAAACTCGCCATACTTCCAGGCTGTCGAAACGCTGAGAGCGCATAGAATTACGCCCAGCCTGTTTGAAAACTATGAGCCTGGCAAATTCCAACCCGATGCGCCAATCGCCCGCGCAGATGCGGCGGAAGCTATTTATCTGGCGCACAGGGTTAAGGCGATGAGATACTAATGCTGGTGACTGGCGGGCGGTTTATCGCAGCTTTAAACTGCGACGCCTGCCGGTTTGCGAAGTTACTACGCTGGGCTGATGTGTGTCGAGCAAATCGCACACAGATTCGCTGATTCGCGAGGCAGTCAGCCCAATTTTCTCCCTCAAATTGTCCAGGGAATCGTGTTCGACGAATGCGTCTGGTGTGCCGACCAACTTAATCGCATTGTTTTTGCACTTATGTCGCGATGCAAGCTCTAAAATTGCAGATCCGAACCCGCCGACCACTGTATTGTCCTCAACTATGACCACGGGTATATCTTTTTCAAGGACACTTAATATCAACGCTTCGTCCAGCGGTTTGACGAACCTTGCATTAATAACTTCCGCGGTGTAGCCGGATTCTCGAAGCTGATTTGCGGCTTCAATGGCCGGGTATACCGTGGAGCCGATAGCGATGATCGCTGCGTCTTCGCCCTCAAGCAGGCGCTCGCCCTGCCCGATGGACAGGATTTCAGGTTCGATGCACTCATACGGGCACGGCCCGCCGCCTCTTGGATATCTTATGGCCATCGGCCCGTCGTGGCGAAGGGCGGTGGCGATCAGGTTTCGCAGCTCCATCGTATCCTTAGGCGCTGCGACGACAAGGCCGGGTGCGTGTCTCAAAAACGACAGGTCAAATACGCCGTGATGAGTCGCCCCATCCTCACCGACAAGCCCCGCTCTGTCAACTGCGAACACCACCGGCAGGTTTTGAAGGCAGACATCGTGCATCACTTGATCGTAGGCGCGCTGCAGGAACGTGGAATATAACGCAACAACTGGCCTCAACCCTCCCGCGGCCAGTCCAGCCGCAAATGTGACTGCGTGCTCTTCCGCTATACCGACATCAAAGATTCTGTTCGGAAACGTCTCTGCGAACTTATTAAGGCCTGTCCCGTCGGGCATCGCTGCGGTAATTGCGACCACACGATCATCATTCTCGGCAAGCTCCACTAACGTGTCGGAGAAAACTTTGGTATAGCTTGTGTTGCCATTTGCACGCTCGATTATCCCGTCGGACACGTCGAAGCCGCTGATTCCGTGGAACATTCTTGAGTTGCTCTCGGCGAACTCGTAGCCTTTGCCCTTTTGCGTGACCACGTGTATTAGAAGCGGCCCTGTGAGCCTCTTCGCACTCTCCAGGACATCTATTAGGACCTCAGTGCTGTGTCCGTCAATTGGGCCGAGATATGTGAAACCCATGCCCTCGAATACGGCCCCTTCCGCTGACGCGAGCAGGCGAGTGACGCCGTGACTCAGTCCCACGGCCGTCTTGGCAATAGTCTTTCCCGCAGGCATCCTCTCGACCATTTCCTTGGCCCGTGTCTCGACTTTTTGATACAGCGGTGCAAGGCGGAGCTTGCTGAGGTGCAGGGCCAGCGCGCCGACGTTCTCCGATATCGACATTTTATTGTCGTTTAGAATCACTATGACGTCCGTATCGAGTTGCTCGGCGTTGTTGAGGCCCTCTAAGGCCAGTCCGCCGGTCATTGAGCCGTCCCCGATGACGGCGATTACGTGCTCCTTGCCTCCGCGCAGATCACGTGCTTTTGCTAAGCCAAGTGCAGCAGAGATCGATGTGCTGGCGTGCCCGGCTCCAAACGCGTCGTGTTCGCTCTCGTCCCGCCGCGTGAACCCGGACAGTCCCCCACCCTGTCTCAGTGTGGAAAACTCCTCTCTGCGGCCGGTAAGAAGCTTATGCGTGTAGGTTTGGTGGCTAACGTCCCAGACTATTTTGTCGCTTGGCGAATCGAAAACCGTGTGCAGGGCAATGGTAAGCTCCACCGCGCCCAAATTCGACGCGAGATGTCCGCCGGTGCGGGATACCGTGTCTATAATCAGAGCGCGAATGTCCTCAGCCAGGCCCTTTCGCTCGGACTCGGTCAGATTTTTCAGGTCCGCCGGGGAGTTTACTTTATTTAACAAATAGTCTTTTGGGTTCATATTTATGCTCAAGTGTCGATACACAGGATTTTTCTTACAGCTTCCAAATCGGAGGCCTTGTCCACATCCTCGCCGATTTCGGGATATTCGCTGCACACCGCGGCTACTTTACCGCCCAGCATCCTCGAAATTGTTCGTTCAAGATAGGCAACTTTTAACACATTGGGAAACGCCTGCGCCAATATTACCCTCAGCAAGACTCCGATTCCGATCATTTTTGCAAGCTCGACAGGCTTTTTTCTTGCTTCATAAGCGCCCTGAATAGTCTTCCAGTTTCTATCGACAAAATCTCGGCTCAACAGCATCATATTGCCGCCGGTGAATACGCCATCGGCTGTCTTCAGATAAGTTCGCTTCAATTCGGGGTGCTTGCCGCACGCCTCCTTGCGTATTATGGGATATACTAACCCTGCGTCTTTAGGCGCCCTCGTGGCGAAATCGTCGATAGCCTTCGGCGTTAGCAGGGGAATATCTGAACAGACGACTAATACAGGCTCCGAGTCGGCTGTATTTATACCCAGTTTAACATTATCAATCAGATTTCCCGCAGGCTCAACTACCTCGTCAAGACCCTCTGCTCGAACATCCCCAACCGCAACTATTCTTCCCGTAGAAGATGCCCCTTTAAGCGCATCAACAATCCACTGCAGCATCGTCTTGCTGCCCAGATTCAGCATCGCCTTGTTCAGCTCAGGCGCATCGGGGCTTAATTCCGGCCCGGCAGGCGCACCTGCTAATATAACAACGTCCAGCTTACTCAATATGTTACACCAATGCTGATTCCGCGCGAGTCAGCGACCGGCAGACGAAGCCGGATTCATATTTTGATTTCAATTCTTGTCGTGCAGATTCAGCAGCCCCGTGGGAATCGAATACGCCATAAACCGCCGACCCAGAACCACACAGCAGCGACACTTTTGCGCCCGTGTTTTTTAATAACGATTTAGCTTCGTTTATCTCCGCGAAGTGTCTGGAAACCACAGCGTCAAAATCGTTGCTAAGGGCGGCGAACACGGCATCGTAATCCGCATCCAGTATGGCTTTCTTAACCCGGCTGGTGCTGTTCCCTTTGCGCCTTTGCGAATCACGATCCATTTCCGCGTATGCCCACTTTGTCGACACGCCGACTGCGGGTTTTAGTATCACAAGGTGCAATTCAGGCGCATCCGGCAACGGTTCTACAAACTCTCCACGCCCGCTAATACAAGTGGTTCCACCATATATGAATAACGCCGTGTCAGAACCCACTTTCGATGCAATTTCGGCCAATTGAGAAGCGCTTAGCCCACAATCATATACCTGATTCAGGCCAGCCACTGCAGCCGCTGCATTGCCACTGCCGCCGCCCAGTCCGGCTTGTGCGGGTATGTACTTCCATAAGCGAACCTGCACACCTGCTTTGATTCCTGTCGTTGCGAAAAACGCTTCACAGGCTTTGTGCACTAAATTATCGGGCCCTGACGGCGCATCTCCACGCTCTACCAAAACCTCGATTGCGCCGGAATCGTTCTTGCTAAGCTCCAATTCATCGGTGACATCGATTACCTGAACCACACTTTCTATATCGTGAAATCCATCTTCACGTATCGCAGATACATCAAGGCTCAGGTTGATTTTGGCGTGGGAATATAATGTGATCTTACTCATAGAGCTCACACAGACAGCCGTCATTTCAAGTCTATCAGTCACGTGATAGCTTGTCAATTTCAGACTTATGTAGTTTCAAGCCGTATGCTATTCGATGATGGCCAGGATATCGTCCTGCCGCAGTATGATGTATTCTTCTGAGCCAAGTTTGACCTCGGTGCCGGCATACTTTCCGTATATGACCTTATCGCCGACCTTTACGTCAATGGGCCTGTATTCGCCAGATTCAAGCTGCTGGCCGGGGCCTACGGCGAGCACTTCGCCCTCAAGCGGTTTCTCCTGGGCGCTCTCCGGCAGCACGATTCCTCCCGGCGACACTTCTTCAGCAGAAATGGCTTTGGCAACGATCTTATCCCCAATCGGTTTCAGCATAATGTGCTCCTCCATAGTTATGATATGTGTAAGGGCGAGCTTTCGCCCGCCCCTGTGATTCTATTTGTAGGTTCTATTACTTTGCTGCTTTGATAATAGTGGCGAAAGCGTCTGCTTTCAACGCCGCTCCGCCAACCAATGCGCCGTCGATATTCGGCTTAGCAAGCAATTCGGCCGCGTTCTTGTCGTTGACGCTGCCGCCGTATTGAATGCGAACGGCTTCGGCTACGTCTTCGCCATACATTTCCTTGACAATACCGCGAATCAAACCGCAAACCCGATCAGCCTCGTCGGATTCACAGACCTGGCCCGTGCCAATCGCCCACACCGGCTCGTATGCTATCACCATCTTCATAGCCTGCTCTTTGGTAAATCCATCAAGGCAGACTTTCATCTGTGCGGTGATAACCTCATCGGTCTTGCCGGCCTCTCGCTCGGAAAGGAGTTCTCCACAGGCGATAATCGGCAGCAATCCACACGCGAATGCGTACTTAGCCTTCATATTAACCGTGGTATCGTTGTCGCCGAAATACGAAAGGACTCCAGCGAGTTCGTCATCGACGGTTCCAAATCGGCCCCTGGTCTCTGAGTGACCAACAATCACCCACTGGCAGCCTGCGTCCAGCAGCATCTGCGGCGAAACCTGGCTCGTCCACGCGCCAGATTCCTTCCAGAACGTATTCTGGCCGCCGAGCATAATATTACTGCCCTTAATCGCCTCGCCGACCGCCGCCAGCGCCACAAAGGTCGGGCAGACGGCCACGTCCACGTCCTCGACACCCGCGATCAGGCCCTTCAGCTCGTTGGCGAGAGCGACACCCTCGGCGATGGTCTTGTTCATCTTCCAGTTTCCGGCTATGAATGGTTTCCTTGACATTAGTTCTCCTCTAAAAGCTTCTTGAGCTCGTCCCAGACACTTTGTGCTACCGCCCATTTGCGCGCGTAAAAGGAACAGGCGGATGTCGATGCCCATAATGGTGTAACTCTAGAGCTCAGCCAGTATCTCTTTCGCCCGCTGGGCGTCTTCCCCGCGCACGAGCACCTTGACTCCGCCGTCTGCAAACACAAAGATAATATCGATCTGAGCCATAATCTCATTTGAGAGCACGGTCTCAATACCATTTGATTCAAGCAAGAGCTTAGCTTGCTGGGCGATAGACTCGAATGGATAGGCGCCAACGACGACCAACTCAGTGTCCCGGCTACTAGGCTTCGAAAGCTCGTCGACAAGTTGCACATCACAGTCAGGACAGGTCTTAATGCCTGGCCCGTACTCAGACTTGCACTTTGGACAGTACGGCATTACTCACTTATCCTGCAGACAAACGACACCCGGCAGTTCCTTACCCTCGAGGAACTCCAGTGAAGCGCCTCCGCCCGTTGAAACGTGATCAATTTTGCTTGCGAATCCCAACTGCTCTACCGCCGCTGCCGAATCTCCGCCACCGACGATAGTAGTCCCCGCACATTCAGCCATAGCCTCAGCGATGCCAAGTGTGCCGTTGGCAAACCTCGGATCCTCAAATACGCCCATCGGGCCGTTCCAAACCACAGTCCTGGCAGCCTTGATCTTCTCGCTAAAGAGCTTGATCGTTTCAGGGCCGATGTCCAGACCTCTGTAGCCATCGAGCATAGCATTGGCCGGGGCCGTCGTTATGGTTGCATCCTGCGGCACTCCCGAAGGAATGTCGAAATCCGCAGCAAGCTCAACTTCGACTGTGTCCACAGGCAAGAGAAGTTCGATTCCGCGATCCCTGGCCTTTTGAAGAGCTGCTTTGGCCAATTCCAGGCCGGCCTGGTCGACCATCGAGTTGCCAACACTAAGCCCCTGCGCGCTGAAGAACGTATAGGCCATAGCCCCGCCGATAATCAACTGATCGACTTTGTTCAAAAGGTTGTCGATGACTGGAATCTTATCCGACACCTTCACCCCGCCGAGAATAGCAAGGAACGGGCGCTCTGGATTCTCCATAGCCTTGCCGAGGTAGTCCAGCTCCTTCTCCATCAGGAATCCGGCGACTCCTGGCAGGTATTTGGTAACTCCCTCGGTGGAAGCGTGCGCTCTGTGGGCGGTCCCGAAAGCGTCGTTGACATACAACTCAGCGAGACTCGCCAACTTCTCGGCAAACTCCGGGTCATTTTTCTGCTCTGCTTTGTAGAATCGAACGTTTTCCAGCAGCAGCACATCCCCGTCCTTGAGGCTCATAGCCGCAGCCTGAGCGGCGTCGCCGATGCAATCGTCAATTTTAGTCACGGACTTGCCGAGTAGTTTCTGCAGAGCAGCCGCGACAGGGTCCAGGTTGAACTTGGCGACAGAGGCCGCATCGGCTTTACCGGAATCGTCGGCCTTAGGGCGGCCAAGGTGAGTCACAAGGATCACCCTGGCCCCATTATCTAAAAGGTATTTGATGGTCGGAAGCGCCGCAACGATACGGCGATCATCGGTAATGTTGCGATCGGCATCAAGTGGGACGTTGAAGTCCACCCGGACCAACACGCGTTTCCCACGAACGTCGATATCCTTTACGGTCTTCTTATTCATCTTACAGACCCTTCTTCACCATAAGATCGATGAGGTCGCCGACTCTCTCGGAGTAAGCCCACTCGTTGTCATACCAGCTCACTACCTTGGCGAACTTATCGCCAAGCATCATAGTGCAAAGGCCATCGAAGATCGAGCTGTTGCCGTCGCCCTTGAAGTCCGAGGAGACAACCGGGTCCTCGGTGTAGCCAAGAATGCCCTTCATTGTGGTCTCGGCGGCCTTCTTCATAGCGGCGTTGATCTCTTCGACTGTGGCCGGCTTTGACAGATTGACCGTGAGGTCTACGCAAGAGACCGTGGTGGTCGGCACACGCAGCGCGTAGCCGTGCATCTTGCCCTTAAGCTCAGGGATAACCAGCGCGATTGCCTTAGCGGCGCCAGTCGTGGTCGGGATGATATTGGCAGCAGCGGCACGGGCCCTTCGAAGGTCCTTGTGGGCCTGGTCTGCGGTCTTCTGATCGTTGGTATAGGCATGCACGGTGGTCATGAAACCGCCCTCAATGCCCCAATTGTCCTGCAGCACTTTTGCGAACGGAGCAAGGCAGTTGGTGGTGCAGCTTGCGTTGGAGATAATATTGTGCTTTGCAGGATCATAATCTTTCTCGTTAACGCCGAGCACAATGGTAATGTCTTCGTTCTTCGCCGGAGCGGAGATGATGACTTTCTTGACGCTGTCGTGGATGTGCGCCTTGGCTTTCTCTGCATCAGTGAAAATACCAGTGGCTTCTACCACAACATCAACACCGTGCTTCTGCCACGGGATAGCACCAGGATCTCTCTCTGCATAGACAGCAATTTTCTTGCCGTCGATTACGATTGCGCCCTCTTCGGCCTTGACTTCGCCCGGCCATACACCGTAGTTGGTGTCATATTTGAAAAGGTGAGCGTTGGTCTTGGAATCGAACAGGTCGTTGATGGCGACCACTTCGATCTCGTTGGCATACTTCTGCAGCATAGAGCGCAGGGAAAGGCGACCGATTCTGCCGAATCCGTTGATACCGACTTTTACCGACATTTATGTGATTCCTCCTATGTATTGGCTTGGCGGCCGCAGCGGCCAGACCTCAAGCATTACAGCAAAATAGCCCGACTACCGCGTCGAGCTGTTCAAAAACCAGTACATTTTAACCATCTTGCGGCAGGCTGTCAATGAATCTGCCGCCAAGAAATTCTCAGACAAACATCAGAGACTACTCATGAATTGCGTCTCAGATTCTTGTTCCAAACCAGATGGACAGTGAAACCTTTTTCCACATCCCTGCTGCCGAAAGTCATGCCAGCTTCTATCCCGAAAGTGGGGTTAAGCTGATACACAAACCCGGCCGATGCAGGATTTTCGCCTCCACTGGTATAATCGCACTCAAGCACAATATTTCCAATGCTTCGTTCGAACCCCACAACTCCACAAAAGATGCCTTCTACGCTCATCGACCCAAAATGAAGACGCCCCACAGATGTATTCATACTGATCACTGCAAACACTGTGGGTTTTTCTCGACTGGTAATCTCCATCAAGCCAATAGCCGCTCTGAAGGCTCTCTTTTTAGACTGTGCAACTGTGTATTTGAAATTGTATAATGCACTGTAAGCGTCCGGACCTTGCATGGAATAATCCACTCCAGCCTCTATTTGGTCTCCAATGCCATATTCATTGTTCAGGCGCGTATCGTCAGATGTGGCGCCGCTTATTACCTTATCTTTCTGATATTCCCCAGTATAGTTGCCGTCTCCCACGGTATCTGCTGTAGGGATGATTAATAATCCAGTAACAGCGCAAAAACCAGCCGTATTTACAGATATCAGAAGACCTGCCACCAAGATTATTCCTACGCATCGATTCATAAGGTGTAATATTTCCCAAGATCAATAGTTAGGACAACATAACTGATATGGCGGATAATAATTGGCTGGTAGAGACAGGTGAGAAAATAAAGAGGAAATATTAGCATGGCGGAGAGGGTGGGATTCGAACCCACGGTGACTTGCGCCACAACGGTTTTCGAGACCGCCCCGATCAACCACTCCAGCACCTCTCCGCGCAAACCACAAAAGTTCAAAATCGGAAGCCCGACTCTGCGTCGACTTCCGACTGTCGCGTGGTGGCCGATGAGGGAATCGAACCCCCAACGCCCGCCTTAGGACGGCGGCGCTCTATCCATTGAGCTAATCGGCCTAATATGGCGCGCTTGGAGGGAATTGAACCCCCGACCTAATGGTCCGCAACCATTCGCTCTATCCCCTGAGCTACAAGCGCGCGCCAACTGCAAAAAAGTATATCACGGAGACTTCTAAGTGTCAATTAAAACCTGGTCTCACGCTTCATATTTCTATTTTCTATATAAAGAGGCATTGTGGTATACTCTAGTGGTTGAAGAACGCTGGTCGGTGCGATAACCTAATAGTCATCGTTGGGCCTACCGCAGTCGGTAAGACGGCTGTGGCGATTGAGCTTGCCTGTAAAATCGGCGGAGAGATTATATCTGCTGATTCGATGGCTGTTTATGTGGGCATGGACGTCGGGACGGCGAAGCCTACTCGTGAGGAACAGAGCAGGGCTCGGTTTCACCTAATCGACGTGGTCGACCCATCTGAGGACTTCAATGTCGGCGAGTTCCAGCGCCTGGCGCAGCAAGCCATTGACGATGTGCTAAAACGTAATCCTCCTGCAATTTTGGTCGGCGGGAGCGGATTGTATGTACGGGCGGCAGTCGATGGTTTGGATTTAGATATTCCAGCAGGCAGCGAGGAACTTAGAAAAGATCTGGAAGATCAAGCTCATAAACACGGAAATGAATATTTACACAGGCGTCTTCAGCAATTAGACCCTGTTTCGGCAGAGCAGATACACCCGAATAATATTAAAAGAGTGATAAGGGCGATTGAGATATGTAAGCTGAGCGGCGCGCCTGCATCGGAATTGCACAATAAAACTCGCCGCGGATACGATTGTGCTCGGTGGTTCGGTCTGACAATGAAACGTCAGCGGCTGTATGAGCGTATAGAGAACAGAGTAGACGCGATGATGGCGGCCGGGCTGATAGATGAGGTGTTCGGACTGCTTAATCGAGGCATAGACCCCAGGATGCTGTCGATGCAGGGAGTGGGGTATAAAGAAATTGCGGGTTTCTTACGAGGTGAATATACTGAGCAGGAAGCCATACAATTATTAAAAAGGAACACCAGGCGGTTTGCAAAACGCCAGTATACCTGGTTCATGCGAGATGAGAGAATCCGGTGGCTGGAAGTAGATGATGTGACCGCCGAAAAGGTGTCGGAGTTGATTATTAAGGAGTAATGTCAAATGAACAAGACCTCAATGAACCTGCAAGACCTGTTTCTGAACCAGGTTCGGAAAGAAAATGTGCAGGTTACCATATATTTGGTGAGCGGCGTTCAGTTGAAGGGCCTCGTAAGGGGTTTTGACTCGTTTACGGTGATTTTGGAGAGCCCCGGAAAGCCCGCACAGTTGGTTTACAAACACGCGATGGCATCTGTTGTTCCTGCTCGCCATATCGGCGGACAGATGGGGCGTGAGGATGGCGCAGAAGATCGACCAAGCCCGCGGCCGGAGTCTGATTCACATTCTACGGATAGGTAATAACTAGTGAACTTTACGAAAATGCAAGGCGCCGGTAACGATTTTGTAGTTGTAGACGGCGCAAAATATCCCATTCCTGAAGAACAGCTCGCGTCAGTCGGCAGGCACGCTTGTGACCGCCATTTTGGAATCGGGGCAGACGGCCTCATACTCGTGCTGCCGTCCCGGGTTGCTAACCTGCGAATGCGGGTAATCAACGCTGATGGAAGCGAGGCGGGTATGTGCGGAAACGGTATCCGCGTCTTCGCTAAATATGCATTCGATCGCAGAATACATACCGATCCTGTGCTGACCGTCGAAACTCCGGATGGGATCAAAACAATAAAGCTCGATACTGCTGGAGGCAAAATGCACTCGGCGCGGGTGGATATGGGCGAGCCTCGGCTGCTGCGTTCCGAAGTGCCGATGAAAGGCGACAACACGCAGGTGATCGGCGAACCGCTGAAGGTGGCGGGCAATAAGATCGACGTAACAGCGGTCTCAATGGGAAATCCGCACTGCATAACGTTTGTCAATAATGTGGCGGAATACCCTGTCGAGAAGATCGGGCCTAAAATTGAGAATCACCCTTCATTTCCGCAGCGCACCAACGTTGAATTTGTCGAAGTACTAAACCCAAAAGAGATCAACATGCGAGTTTGGGAACGTGGATGCGGCGAGACTCTGGCTTGTGGCACTGGTGCATGTGCCTCGCTGGTGGCCGGGGTGCTGAATGACCTCATCTCTCGCAAGATCACTGTGCATCTGCGAGGCGGAGACCTGCATATTGAGTGGCTTGGAGATAATCATCTTTATATGATCGGCCCTGCTGAGGAAGTCTTTGAGGGTGAGGTCAATCCTGACGTGTATAAGCGCTGGACTGAAGGCGCCTGATTGTCGTAAGACATAGCGAATGACGTATTGGTCGGGCGGAGTCGATGACTTCGCCCGATATTATCAACTGACTATATTATCTACTTGGAGGAAGTTTTGCAGCGAGCGCAGAGACTGGATAAAATCCCCCCTTATTTATTTGGAGAAATTGCACGACTACGAGCGAAGGCCGTTGCCGATGGCGTGGACCTCATTAATCTGAGTATCGGCGACCCCGATCAGCCCACCCCTCAGCCTATTGTCGATAAGCTGTGTGAGGTGGCAAATGACCCGGAAACCCACCGCTACGACGAGAGTGAGGCAGGTTGGCCGGAGTATCTTGACGCTGTGGTCAAATGGTATAAAAGACGCTTCGGAGTAGAACTTGACGTCGACTCGGAGGCGATGCTGCTGCTGGGTTCGAAGGACGGGCTGTCGCATGTATGTTGGGCTATGATCGACCCTGGCGATATCAGCCTGGTGCCGGATCCGGGCTATACGGTGTACAAAGTCAACACGCTGATGGCGGGTGGCGATACTGTCGCTATGCCGCTGCTGGAGGAGAACGGTTTTCTACCCGATCTGAGCCAGATTCCGACTGATGCAGCCAAAGCTGCCAAGCTGATGTTTTTGAATTATCCCAATAACCCTACGGGTGGGGTTGCGAATCTTGAGTTCTATCAGGACGTGGTAAAGTTCGCACGGGAATACGACATCGCAGTTGTCAGTGATATCGCATATTGCGACGTTACTTTTGATGGATATATCGCGCCGAGTATGCTGCAGGTGGACGGCGCAAAGGACGTGGTTATCGAGATGCACTCGCTGTCCAAGTCGTTTAATATGACAGGTTGGAGGATCGGGTTTGCGGTGGGCAATCGTGACGTTGTAGCTGCGCTTAATAAGCTGAAGTCTAATCTAGATTCACGGCAATTCCCCGCTATCGACCTTGCTGCGGGATATGCGCTTTTGAATGTAACTAACGAGGAGACACTGTCGCTATACAAGAAACGGCGTGATGTATTGGTGGATGGGCTGAACGAGATCGGCTGGAAGGTCTCTAAGCCGTCTGCGTCTTTGTATGTGTGGGCCAGGGTGCCGGAAGGTTACTCATCCTCCGATTTTGCCAAGATCCTTTTAACCGAGGCAGGGGTTCTGGTGATACCGGGCAACGGTTACGGCGAGTATGGCGAGGGATATGTCAGGATGTCGTTGACAGTGGCCGGTGACGTTGATGGCGATCGGGTTGTCGAGGCCGTGAAGAGACTGGCAAAATTGAATATAAACTGGAGCCAGGCCTGAGTCAATCGGCTGTATGGCGCTGATTGCTGGCAATGCATGAATCAAACTACGACACATATTACGGATGCTGGGGATAACGGCCTGCTGATAGTGGTCGACACTCGTGATCAGCGTGAATCCGACGCCAACACCGAGGAGTTGAGGCTGCTGGCGGAGACCGCCAATGTCGCGGTTGTCGATGAGATGCACGTGCGCAGGCTGTATCCCGATGCTCGGTTCTACATTGGTTCCGGCAACGCAGAAGAAGCGCTGATGCGGGTGCAGGAAAGCGGCGCAAACGTGGCCATTGTCGGTGCGGACCTGTCTCCTGCTCAGCAGCGCAATCTCGAGACAGCAATCAGCGTGCGCATTGTCGACCGTACTCAGCTTATTCTGGACATTTTCGCTCAGCGTGCTAGAACCAGTGAGGGCAAGCTGCAGGTCGAACTGGCCCAACTGCAATATCTGCTGCCGAGATTATCCGGCAAAGGTATAGCGATGTCGCGAGTGGGAGGTGGCGCTGGCGGCGGGGTAGCTACCAGAGGCCCTGGCGAGACCAAACTTGAGACCGATAGGCGCCGGGTTCGTGATCGCATTGCGCTTCTTAAAGGCGAGCTTGAAAAAGTGGTGAAGCACAGGGCGGTTCAAAACAAGGCGCGCCGGCAGCTTCACATTCCCGGCGCGGCTCTGGTAGGATATACTAGCGCGGGCAAATCGACGCTTCTGAATTTGCTGTCTGGTGCGGATGTTGAGGCGGATGCGAGATTATTTGCTACACTGGACCCGACTACGCGGCGGGTCGAGCTGGCTGATGGAGTATCAGTGCTTGTTTCCGACACAGTAGGATTTATCCGTAATCTGCCTCACCATCTGGTGGCGGCGTTCAGAGCGACTCTGGAAGAGGTAATCGATTCGGATTTTTTAATACACGTCGTCGATGCTGGTCATCATTTTGCTGACGAACAGCGGGCGGCGGTGGCGAGTGTGCTTAGTGACCTTGGGGTTCAGGGGAAGCATATGATCACGGTGTTCAACAAAAGCGACGTCATTAAGGATCAATATGAGCTTCGCAGGCTGGTCGCCGAGACACCGGATTCGTGTTATATGTCTGCGCGTACCGGCGAAGGTCGGCAGTATCTGGAAACGTTGATTCACAGAGCCATATCTCGATTGATGCAGCGGGTGGATGTGGTTTTGCCGTATAATCGAGGGGATCTTGTTGCGTTGTGTCACGAGCACGGCCGCATTCTCAGCACTGAATATTTAACGGAAGGCGTACATTTGCAGGCAGAAGTGCCTCCAGACATCGCCGCAAGGTTTGAGCCTTATATCGCCTCGACAATGTGATCTATTTATATACTGGAGAGATGCTCCACCTATGGGAGGGTGAGTTTGTCAAACAATAATAATCTTTTGTGCATTGATAATATCATTGATCTCGTCGGCAATACGCCGATGCTACGGCTCTGCGAGCTATCCGGCGGGTGTGTGTTTGGCAAGGCGGAGTTTTTGAACCCGGCCGGCAGCGTTAAGGACAGGGTCGCGAAGTATATTGTTGAACAGGCCGAACAATCCGGCAAGCTCAAACCCGGCGCCACGATAGTAGAGGCGACCAGCGGCAACACCGGTATAGCCATTGCTTTTGTCGCTCGGTTAAAGGGCTATGGATGTGTGATATGCATGCCATCTGATATGAGCGAGGAACGCAAGAGGCTGATCAGGGTGCTCGGTGCGGAGCTCATAGAAACCCCTGCTGAGGAGAGCATCACGGGCGCGGTAAATAGAGCCGAGGAGATTCATAAACAAATCGATGACTCCTTCCTGTTCGGCCAATTCAGAAACCCGCTTAACCCAGAGGTTCACTACCTAACCACGGCAGCGGAGATTTGGGAGCAGATGGATGGCAATGTCGACGCGTTTGTAGCGGGAGTGGGCAGCGGCGGAACGTTGACCGGTGTAGCGCGATTATTAAAAGAAAAAAGGCCTGACACGCTGATTGTTGCGGTTGAACCGAAGAACTCCGCAGCGCTGCTCGGCCATGAACCGGGATTCCACGTGATTCAGGGCATAGGGGATGGGTTCATTCCACCTGTTCTTGACGTGGACCTGATTGACGAAATAATCACAGTATCCGACGACGATGCGATAGATATGACCCGGAAGATCGCCAGTGTGCAGGGCGCGTTAGTTGGAACCTCGTCAGGGGCAAACGTCTGGTCTGCTATGCAGCTTGCGAAGCGGCTGGGCGCGGATAGTCGAGTAGTGACAGTACTTCCGGACAGGGCGGAGAGGTATTTCAGCACGAGTTTGTTGTAGGGGATTTGGTCATGGTAGGTCGGACGGGACTCGAACCCGTGACCAATGCCTTAAAAGGGCACTGCTCTACCAACTGAGCTACCGACCCACGACCAAAAGATTATAACATTCTCACACACGTCCGGTCAACTTGACAGGCGTAATTTCGCGTGATAATCTGAGAAACATTTTGGATTGGCGCGGATTATACCCGGGGTGAAGGTGGACTATGTATAAATGCGGTTGGTATATGGCGCTTTTGGTGGCTCTCGCCTGCCCGGCGTTGCCTCAATCGCTGTCCGCTGATGAGTCCCTTCGCATCGGCCTTGTTCGATACTTCAAAGGCATTAAACAAGCGACAGCGCTGGCGTCATCCGACTATACCATTACACGAACCGGCACATCTGATGTAGTCGGCGCCTGCACTAATCTCGAACCTGCGGCTTTTGATTTCAACTCCGGCCAAGTGCTGGTAAAACTAATCAACGGCCAAAAAATCTCGGTAGACGGATCCGTTACAGTAACCCCAAAGGACAAAGGCGGTTTTATCACCGTCGACGCACCGGGCAGGTCGAGCAAGCAATATCGCGGCTCCTTGGAGATCTCCGCCAAGAATGGTGCTTTGCAACTAGTCAGTATTATCACGCTTGAGGACTATCTAATCGGCGTGCTGGCCGGCGAGATGCCCGCGTTTTTTCCTGCTGAGGCCCTAAAAGCGCAGGCGATCGCCGCCAGGACTTATACTATTCGAGGGCGGAACAGGCATGCGGCAGATGGTTACGATCTGTGTGACAACGTTCACTGCCACGTATATGATGGCGCACAACGCGAAACCCCGGCTTATATCCGTGCGGTCGCTGCCACTGCCGGCCAGATACTGACCTACCAAGGCCAGGTGGCTTCCATAATGTACGCGTCTGATTGCGGTGGCGTCACGGAGTGTTACAGCCAGGACAGCAAATCGGCTATCCCTTATTTAATCAGCGTGATTGAACCCGAGGGTGTAGCCCATAGAACCTGGGAAAAGATCTTCACCCTTGATGAGATATCCAAAAAACTGATGGCAGCAGGGGTTAAAGAAGCTGAGGGTTTGCAAAGCATTTCGATATATAAGACAACCTCTTCGGGACGAGCTTTATTATTAACAGTGTGCGGGGATAAGGGGCAAACCACTGTTGGAGGGAACTCATTCCGCTGGGCAATCGGCGGCAGTGTGATTCCCAGCACCTTGTTTACCATAGAATCGTGCTCAGGCGGTAAGGTCACATTAAAAGGCAAAGGCTTTGGGCACGGGATTGGTATGTGTCAGGTGGGAGCAGGTGAACTTGCAAAGCCACCGTTCAACTACACCTGCGCACAGATTTTAGCGCACTACTTTCCCGGCACCACGCTCACAAACCGATCGTGCCTGAGTCAGGCGAAGGTCGCTCCCCCACCCGATTCGGAATCTCAAGAACGTTGACCAGCCGCCTTACACCGTGTTACGATATGAACGTGCCCGCTGCATTTTTGGGGCCAACACACATCAGGAGCTTTCCGTGACAGTAGAAGAACAATTTGAGATTATCAAACGCGGTACTTTGGATATCGTTCCAGAGGAAGCGCTTATTGAAAAGTTAAAGAAATCGCAAAAGACAGGCAAACCGCTGCGAATTAAGCTCGGCATAGACCCGACTGCCTCTGATATTCATATTGGATTCGCCGTGGTACTGCGTAAAATGCGTCAATTTCAAGACCTGGGCCATCATGTTGTCCTGATTGTGGGCGATTTCACCGCGTCGATTGGTGACCCATCCGGCAAATCCGAGACTCGCCCAATGCTTTCGGCAGAACAGATCAAGGCCAACGCAGAGACTTTCGCCACTCAGTTTTGGTTGATACTCGACAAATCCAAGACAACACTCACGTTCAACGGCGACTGGCTCGGCAAGATGAGTTTTGGGGACGTGGTTCGAGAGACTTCTCGCGTTACGGTGGCACGCATCCTTGAGCGCGACGACTTCCAGAACAGGCTGGCTGAAGGCCGTCCGGTGGGGTTGCATGAGCTTTTATATCCAATCGCGCAGGCGCTTGATTCGGTGCAAGTGGAAGCTGACGTGGAAGTCGGAGGCAGCGACCAGAGATTTAACATCCTGATGGGCCGTGATTTGCAGGAAGCCAACGGGATGGAGGCTCAGGTTGGGTTGTTTTTGCCGATTCTGCCGGGTCTTGATGGCGTGCAGAAGATGAGCAAATCGCTGGGCAATTATGTGGCTGTGACCGACGAGCCGTCGGACATGTTCGGCAAGATTATGTCCATTCCGGATAACGTGATGGCTGAGTACTTCACACTTTGCACCGATGTCGCGTTAGACGAAATTGATTCGATTATCAAGGGCATTGAGTCCGGAAGTGTGCATCCGATGGACGCCAAAAAGCGCCTGGCGAGAGAAATCGTAACGATTTACCACTCAGCCCAAGCTGCCGTTGAAGCTCAGACTGAGTTTGAAAGAGTATTCAGCTCTCGTGAGGTCCCACAGGATATGCCCGCGATCGAATTAACGTCAAATGATTTGGAGGACGGCTCCATAAGGCTTGTGAAGTTAATCACGCTCGGGCAGTTGGCGACATCCAGCAGCGAGGCTCGGCGGCTGATTCAGTCCGGCGCGGTATCCATTGATGGGGAGAAGCTCTCCGATGTTATGGGCTCGATAAAACCAGTCGACGGCCAGGTATTGCGCGTCGGCAAGCTGAAGTTTGGACGAATAACCCTTGCATAATCTGCTGGCGATCAGGCATATTTAGAGATTTTGCATTAATTGCGCCCGAACGCTTTACAGACCGGGCGCGGAGTGGTATACTATCTAACGTTGACGCGGGGTGGAGCAGTCTGGTAGCTCGTCGGGCTCATAACCCGAAGGTCAGAGGTTCAAATCCTCTCCCCGCTCCCATTTTTCTATTAACTCAGCGTAGCCTGAAATTGTGGCTTGCTGAGTTTTTTCATTCAAGCCCTACCATCCCCTCCGCATAACATCCGCAAGCTCACGTTGGGCGTTGGAGAGGTCGCGTTGGGCCGAATCGACTCTTCTTCTGTCTGATTCCACCCAAGTGGCGCCGCTGCTGCTGGAGAGATCTCTGTTTAGCGTTGCGTTTGCTTCGGCTAGTTTTTTCTGAGCGTTTGCGACTTTATCCTGTGCGCGGGCGATCGCTTCATTTCTCCTGCGATCCCTCTCCGCCTGCTCCTGTTGTCTGCGACGATCCGCTTCCATTTGCCTGTTATATTCATCCTGCTTACGCTGATTTTCTCGCGCCTGCTCTTCCTGTTTGCGGCGACTTTCCTCAAGTTGGCGATTCAACTCTTCCTGTTTGCGCTGATTTTCGCGTGCTTGTGCTTCTTGAGCGCGCTGGTACTGGCGCATTTGCTCTTCCTGCTGTCGCTGTATTCTATCCAACTCGCGTTGATTTGCCTGCAACTGCTCCTGTTGCCGGCGGTACAAATCCTCTTGTTGACGCTGCATCTGCTCCATTTTACGCTGTTGTTCTTCAAATTCTCGGCTGCTCGCATTAGGCGTAACTGACGCAGGGCGGGCGGTGGGCGCGGAAGGCTGAACAGGCACAGACGACGCATCGGACGGGCGAAGAGACGGCGCTGCTTCCTGAGGTTGAACCTGGGCCGGCGGAGGAGGAGTCTGTTGGACAGATTCTGTGGATTCGCCAGGGCGATTTGATGCTATCTGTTGCAGATGATCGACGTTAAGACTGCTGCTATAAGCTCTCACCTGCGAGTTCGTCGGGGTCTGACGCTGAACGTTGTTGCCAATTGAGCCAGTTATCAACGCAAAAATAGCAATTGCAGCAAATACTGCGGCAATGACAGCTAAGGGCGGCAGCTTTCGTGAGGATGCTTTTGAACGAGACGAGAGACTCTGCGGCACGCCCAACTCGCTATAGCATTTCGCACATACGGCTCTATCTTCGGGGTTCTCACATCCGCATTTTCCGCACTTAATCATAACCGACCTCCTCTACCCGATTCCCAACCAGGACAGCCGAAACTCCGGCCGGCAGCAATTCAACAATCTCTCTCTATCAACCGTGTTATAACTCAATATTACCCATCAGTCAAGCATATGTTCGGTTAGTGCAGATTATATATTGAGTAGATCGGCAGGTTGACTCGAAGTCGGTGGAGATGTTATAGTTAGGTGAAGCTAACTTAGAGGTGCGCTATGATGCACAGAGGTGGCTCTGCTGATATGCAGGGCGCGAGTCTTTCGCATTCAATGGAAGACTACCTGGAAGCTATATATAACGTTAAGGTGCGCAATCAGATTGCCCGGGTAAAGGATATTGCGCGCGAGATGAACGTGCGAATGCCGTCCGTATCAGGCGCGCTGCGCTCTCTGGCCGAAAAAGGCCTTGTAAAATATCAGCCCTACGGCAGTGTAGAGCTTACTCAGGATGGGTTGGACCACGCCAGGGGGGTTGCGCACAGGCATACCGCTGTTCGGGAGTTTCTGACCAGCGTGCTGGGGCTAGCCGAAGAACAGGCCGAAATTGAGGCTTGCGGCCTTGAGCACGCTATTCGGCCGGAGACGCTTGATAGATTGCTCAAACTCGTCGATTTTATCCAGGCTCACGGTGACGAAAAGGCATTTAGCCTTAGCGATTTCCACAGTTTCCTTGCCGAAGGGACGGATCCTGATGGCCACGTGCCGGTTGACGTGTGCTATTTGCCGGCTACTATTAAATCCACCCGCCTCAGCGAACTCTGTCCCGGTATGAAAGGCCGCATCGCTTTCGTATCCGGCCGTGGGCCGATTCGCAGGCGGCTTATCGAGATGGGGATGACCTCCGACACACGCTTTGAAGTCGTACGCACGGCTCCGTTTGGAGACCCAATCGAGATAAAAATCAGAGGATATAATCTTTCGCTGAGAAAAAGTGAGGCAGATCACGTCGAGGTGGAAGTCGTCAACGAGTAATTGATTTTGGTTCGGAATACCGTCTATGAAAGAAATGCAAGATAACAATATCGTCATAGCGCTCGCAGGTAACCCCAATTCCGGAAAAACCACAGTATTTAACGAACTGACCGGCTCCCATCAACACGTCGGCAACTGGCCCGGCGTCACCGTCGAACACAAAGAAGGCACAGTACGGCGCAAAGGTCAGGAGTTCAGGGTAGTCGATCTACCCGGCATCTACAGCCTATCGGCGTTTTCTCAGGAAGAGATAATTGCCAGGGATTTTCTGCTCAACGGGCGCATTGACGTTATCGTGAACGTCGTTGACGCCAGCAACCTTGAGCGCAATCTCTACCTCACTACCCAACTCCTCGAACTGGGGCTGCCTATGATAGTGGCTCTTAACATGATCGACGTCGCCGAGGGTATGGGTCAGAAACTGGACATCAGGAAACTATCGAGCTTAATGGGAGTAGAGATTGTGCCTACCGTCGCCGCCAAAGGCGAAGGTATGGATGCGATTTTAAATAAAGTGCTGGAATTGGCTAAGAACGGTTATGACACGCCCCGCAGCACCAGGCACAACCCGGAAGTGGAGATAGAAGTCTCTAAGCTGCTTGATGAGATATCTGTGGATATCGATGAAGGTGGACGGTGTGTCAATTCGATGCCCGCCAGGTGGCTGGTTATAAAGACCCTCGAAGGGGATACGGCAGCCAGGCGTCTCTTAGCTGAATGTTCTAAAGACCCGGAGGATACTCTGCGGAAGGTCGAGGAGACCAAGAGGCACCTGGTCCAAGGGTTCGGGGACGAGTTGGAGACTGTTATCGCTGATGGGCGATACGGATTTATTGGCGGTCTGCTGCGCGAGGCCGTGACAAAAACCCCCTCAGTGGACAGAATAGAAGCTTCAGACCGCATAGATGACGTATTGCTTCACCGCTGGCTTGGGATTCCGATTTTTTTAGCGTTGATGTGGCTCACATTCAAATTGACATTCGATGTGGGAGGCTTTTTTACGCAGTGGATCGAGGTTGGTGTCTCGTCTCTCGGCGCATGGATAGGTTCTATGCTGCCGCCTGGTCCGATATCCTCGCTGGTGGTAAAGGGTGTGATCGCAGGGGTCGGCGGGGTTGTGGTGTTTGTCCCAAATATTGCGATTATCTTCCTGATTATCTCCTTTTTGGAAGATTCCGGTTATATGGCGCGCGCCGCGTTTTTAATGGACAGGTCGATGCATCTTGTGGGGCTGCACGGGAAGTCTTTTATCCCGCTGCTGATGGGCTTTGGCTGCAACGTGCCTGCGGTTATGGCGACTCGAACGCTGGAAACCCGTGAGGACAGGCTGCTGACGATCCTTATCAACCCGTTGATGAGCTGCACGGCAAGACTACCGATATATATACTCTTCACCGGCATATTTTTCTCCAAACAAGGCGCAATGGTGATTTTTTCGATATATGCCCTGGGAGTATTGTTGGCAGTATTTTCCGGCAAGCTGTTCCGAAAAGTGCTCTTTCCAAAAGCGGCGTCGCCGTTTGTTATGGAATTGCCGCCTTATCGAATGCCTACCCTGCGCGGAACGCTGCTTCACGTGTGGGAACGGACATGGCTGTTTTTAAGCAAGGCCGGGACGGTGATTTTGGCAGCCTCAGTAGTTATATGGGCTATGGGGTCGTTGCCGTGGGGTGTGGATTTTGCAGGTAAGAACAGCCTTGTCGGCCACTTGGGACAGGTGCTTGAGCCTCTGGTTAAGCCGCTCGGAATGGATTGGCGTGCAGCGGTTGCCTTGCTGTTTGGAATTGGCGCAAAGGAGATAGTGGTCAGCACATTGGGTGTGCTTTATGGTGGAGCTCATCCATCGGGAGACTTGCACCAGGCGCTGGCAGTTTGGTTTACCCCATTGACCGCTTATGTGTTTATGGTTGTAAGCCTGATTTACGTGCCGTGTATCGCCACGGTGGCTGCGATAAAACGCGAGACGAACTCGTGGAAGTGGACGATGTTTTCGGTGGGCTATTCCATAACACTTGCGTATATTATGGGTTTACTGGTCTACCGCTTGGGGTTATTACTTAATATATTATGAGCAATTTAGTTCAGTGGATAATAACTGGCGTAATTGTCGTTGGGGCAATCATATTTTTGTTGAGGCGACTGAGGCCGTCTGATAAAAGCTGCTGCTCCGGCTGCCCTTATGCCGGCTCGTGTGGAGCAGCGTCGAGCAAACTGAAGGACTGCGGCGCTGCGGAGCTTCGCGATAAGCAGGCTCCTCAATCAAAATCCCCCCAGCAATAATCCGCAAAGAAAGTTGTTACTTTCTGCAAAGCCGCGTGTCAAACCAACATGAAAGCGCAATTTGGCGTTATCGTGGAGGTGCATCGTGGTGGACTGCAGCAGAATTGAGAATCTTTTAAGCGAATACATCGATGAAGAGCTTTCCAAGAGCGATTTTATCGATGTTGAAAATCATTTAAGCGTCTGTGCGGATTGCAGGGCCGAATTGGCCGCGCTCAGAGCGCTCGTAAGCGCCTCCAACGAGATTGAAACTGCTCAACCACCCGCTGACCTGAGAATGCGAATAGCTGCCGCCACCACTCAGAAACAGCGAGGCGGACGATGGGTCGCAGTTCGCGACCACCTCTTCTCGTTCCGGCCACTTGCCTGGGCAGGTGGCGCCGCTGTTGCGATGTTTGCCTTACTGTTTGTGATTTCTATTGGCAAAGTGAGCGAGCCGGTGAAGCGGATTGCTACACAGCCTGAGCCTGCAGCGCCTATCGTTGCCTCCCATGCTCTGCCGCAAACTACTACTGAGCAAATCGCCAGTGCTGAATCGGGCTCTGTCGGAGTAAGTGAGCCGGCGCCACGCACGAGTGCCCGGCGTGTTGTGTCGACGAAGCATACGAAGCGGCCGATAGTAGTCGCCCTCGTGCCCAAAACAGTAGTAGTCCCAAAAGCGGAAGCGGCCAGCCCAGTGGTTGCTGAGACGAAGAAGGCGGATGATTCGGTTGAACAAACAATCGTTGTAGACGATACCACCACTGCGCAGACGGTGGCTGCCTTACCGGTGTCGGAGCCGAGCGCTGAAACTGCGGCAGTCTCCAAAAAGAGCGAGAAGCAGGATCTAACAAGGATTGCCTCCTCCCCTGCTATATCTAATGATAACGCGGAGGAATGGACGGCAGAAATGAAGAGCAAAGCGGCAATGCAACGCAGAGGCCGCCCGTCTAATGTAGTTAGCGTGATAAACGCGAGATTCTAGATCGCGATTTGATATGAGGACACTTGCACTCATAGCTTTAATATTGGTCTTTGTGATGGCGGGGAGCGTCTTAGCCGATGCCCCTGCTAATGCGCTTGTTGACAGTTCCGCCGTTCAGAAGACTCAAGCGGCCAGCGATGACGGCGTGATGACCACGGAACTGCTGCCGGGCAATGGTACTCGCGCAGGATATATGCTGGGACGCGGAAATGTAATTCCAGAAAGCGAATGGGTCTCGATTGGCGCCAAACGAGCGGCTCGGAATCGGGATTACACCATCGATTATGAATCGGGCACCCTTTTCTTCACAGAGCCGATCTCGACTATGAACACCGTGCAGGTGGACTATCGCTACTCCGCTAAAGGTGGAACTGAACGCAAGTCGGCGACGCCGAGTATGCTGGCGATGAAGTTTGGGTCGGGTTTGCAGACGAACATGATGTATTCTCTGCGCACGGCGGAATCGACACCGGGCCTAAGCGGTCAGGATGTGTTGACCTACGGATTGAGTAACCTCAGCAAATTCGGCGCATCGAGTAACTCTACGCTGACGGGTATGTTCTATGTAACCTCTCCTCAGTCGAGTAATAGAATAACGTTAAATGCGACGGGCGCCCCGGTGAAGAAGGCTGAAACAAAGATTAAGAGAGATCACTTAATCGTTCAGGATGCTGATCTACAGGCTGGCAAGTTCAGACTCAAGCTCGGATATCAGGACGTCGGTCAGGATTTCGTCGGGTTCTCCTCTTTGAAGGATTCCAAAGTGGCGGCAAATGATGCGCTTAACCAACTCGAAAAAGAGAAGGGCGTACGCCGGATGAGCATAGCCGGTGAGGGACAGGGCCTCACTTTCGCAGTGAATCGAATCAGCGATAAGGCCGATGATATCTTGTCTCGAAACTTTGGCTATAAGACAGATTCATTCGCATTTTCATACAACGCGAGAAACGTCGGCAGGCAGTTTAGCCACTTTAAAGAAATACGCGAAGCTGACCGTGCCCAGATGGCTGCGGAACAGGGCATGAGTCGCCAGAGCTTCAGCATGCAGTTTAAGACTGCCGTAAGCGCTGACAAGAAGGCGATCTGGAGCGGGGTGAACTTCACTGACCTCAGCGATGGAAATGCGGATCTTTCATATCGCCAGGCTGATATTCAAGTTGGCGGCGTGCAGATACAAGCCGATGTACGAGCAAGTGACCCAGGCTTCAACAGATTAAGCGCATTGACAGATGAAGAGCGGACCAGAATGGCGTTGATGGCTCGTCGCCAGTTCGATCCATCTACGAGCCAGGTCACGGCCGAGGATAAGGCGCAGATCGCAAACGAGGCCGGGCTGGATCGATCAACTTATGTAGTTCAGATTGATGCGGGCCGTATCGACACCTGGATGTCTATGTCGAACGTAGACTCACAAAAGGGCGGGCTTACACGCAGAGCCTTTGGCCTGAAAGGCAAAGGCTTCTCGGCGTATTTCGACTCTCAAAATATCGATTCCAAATTCGATAAACTGGGAGCGCTGCAACCGATAGAGAAGACTCACTATGGCAACGAGTTTGGAATGTCGCGCACGGAGTTGGGCGGCACGCTGAAACTCATGAAGTCTGACGTTACTTTGGACACTGCAAACGTGGTCGATAACGCCGGAGCGGGATTCCATAGAGAGAAGTTTGCTGTGAAGAACTCAAAATTGAACTTCGTAGCGAACTTCCAGGATATAGATGCAGGTTTCAGCCGAATAATGGACCTCTCTAACCCGGATCGAGAGAAACTGACGCAGGATAGGGGTTTCAGAAGAGCCGACTATGCCATCAAGTTCCAGCCGATTAAGACTTTGGCGTTTGATTCGTATCTATATGACTCGACAAACGTCACTGCTGGACAAACGAGAGGCCAGAACAGGCATAATATAGCCTACACCCCTGCCGGCGGACCAAAAATCAATTTCCTGACCGACGATTTCTCTTATATCGCGGAATCCGGAAACATAGCCAGCTACTTCCATAAAGAAGTGAAATTCGATCACTCATTCAACGTGCTTGGTGGATTGGCCGTTAAGGGAAGAAACGATGTTTATACGACTGAGGAAGGTGATTCGGGGCCGCAGACCACTACTGTGTTCGAGAACCATATAGAGTCTAATCCGAAATCCAAGACGTCGTTTACGGCGGACGTTGTCAACATTGATTATGGCAGTGGGAAATACGACAATACGCATTCTGTAGGCTTCAAAACCGCGGCGGTGCGAAACTTGTCGCTGGTGAGCGGTTATTCGACGACTGCGAGGGATTCCGGTAATTCGGAGGCGAACAGCCTGGTCGGTTTCGAGTGGGATGCTCGCAAGGACCTAAAAATGACGTTTAGCACTGCGAGTCGTGAGGGTGGCCCGAAAGGCAACCAGAACTCTTCGTCGTTCTCTCTCAACGGGTTGTTGACAAAGAGGCTTTTGTTGCTGAATGATGTCACGATCGCCTCTGCCAGGAATCACACCTCGCTTCGAGGAAAGCAGACGGTGTGTGACGATGCGTTCAAAGTAGATGCGGGTTTGTTGGGCGGAAAGCTGCTCTATGATACGACGGATAAGCTCAATCCTAAAAATGGGTTGTACTATTCTTCGACCATATTTCAGTATGAATCGGATAAAGACCCCAAAAAGCCGTATCATTGGACGCTTTACAGCCAGGACCTGACGACGCCGTTGGGGGTGCGTACTAATAAGAAGAATTATAGCTTCGACTATAAATTCGCGCCCGCTACTGCGATGACATTCAGTTCTTTCCTGGGAAAAGACGGCAAAAATGGCGCTGTGATTCCAGTGGGTGGGACTGTTATTAAGCTCAATCACAATCTTAATAAGGCCACTTTGCTCACGGCCGACTATACGACTTCGACTAATGACGAGACGTTCCGACACGCAAACGTGATTGGGCTTGGGATAGCCCGCACCGTTAAGGACGCGACCAGCTATGAGCTGTATTATGGTTGGTGTGCTCTCGACGAAGGCAAGAGCACGGAGAACAAACCCATTTTCCGCTTGAAGTTCGACACGAAGCTCAGGGCGGACAACTACCTCAGCCTGTCTTTGCAGCGAAAAACTGGAATCGAAAAAGGCTCAATCAACGCCTGGGAAGGCGATACTGTGGGCCGAATAGACTTCAAGTACTCTTTCGACTGACCCTATCCAAAAAATATAGAGGAACAATGGATGCAAAGGTCTAATGCAATCCTGTTGCTCGTTGATTAGGATTGGAGTCGGAATTGGAGATCGTTTGCCCCGCTTGGTATTCAAGTATTGAAAAGCTCATCGAAGCCATTCCCGAATTGGCCGATCAAGGTGTGACGGCAATTGAAGTCGGGATGGGTAATCCGGAGCACATCGACTATCGAAACGCAGCTTCGCTGCAAAAACTATTGGAAGTATTATGCGCTTCCGGAGTGCGTGTGCATTCCATTCATTCACCTTTTGGCGAACCTCTTGATATTTCCAGCCCGGACGATATCGTGCACGAACGCGGTGTTAGCGGACTGATTCAAGCGATTGAGCTGGCGAGTGTGATTGATGCAGACAAGGTGATCGTGCACGCCAGTGACAGAATCGACGGTGATATGACGCGGAGAATGGAGCGCGCGCGGGGTGTTTTGCGAGAGATGGGCGGAATAGCTTCGGAGTCCGGCATTATTCTGGCTCTTGAGAACCTGCCTCCGGGCTATCTCGGCCATACGCCTGAAGAAATTGTAAGTCTGCTTAACGGCACAAACCGAGACTCGGTGGCGGTGTGCTTCGATAGCGGGCATGCCAATTTATCAGGTCACTTTTCTGAGTTTGCCAGCGCACTTTTGCCACACGCAGTAACCACCCACCTGCACGACAACGATGGTTCGGGGGATCAGCATCTATATCCGGGCCTTGGTAACATAGATTGGCCGGCGTTCTCTTCGACCTTTAAGGTGCTGAATTGCAAGGCGAGTATTATGTTGGAATGCAAGCCGCCGAAGGATATGGTGTGGTCTGAGGCGTTTCAAAACTTCAGGGTGACTCTAGGCGGCTGAACGCATAAAATCTGAGCCGGACATATTAATTTATATATCGAACGAAAAAGATGTGAAGTCGGGTCTGTGCCGTGGAATACACTATATGGCACAAGACGCAACATCTTTTTCCTCCTTCTCTCCGGGCTTCGCATGCATTGCGGAGCCTTTTTTTTGCAACAAAGCCCCCCAAGGCGACGCTTGGAGGGCTAAAGATAATCGAGCATATAGTCGGCGGCAGGCGGCGCCTAATACCAGCGCCTTCGCCTCAGCTTGTTAAGCTTACCAGGCATTTGAATTTCGACAAAGTCGATTTCACAGCAAACATCGCGTATCCCTGGTTTCTGCTTGAGTAGTCTGATAATAATATTCACTTCCTCCCGCAGATCCAGATCTCGATACTCACCCCGTAAATTGTCCACACGACCGGCAAGGTGCACGACACCTCTGTTTACATAGACATTCAGGTTGCTGATGTCTATGGGACGCTTGGAGATGTCTCGGAGTACTTCGCGGGCCATTGCGGAATCTACGACTGACATAGAGATCGCCCCCTTTGCAAGCCCCATCCGTAAGACACTGAGCATTCAGCTCTAGCGTATATATACCCTACTCCATCACATCACACACCTGGGAGGGATGCCAGGTAAGTCTTGACAATGTACAACCGCATTGTGCGATATTTGCATTCATCTGTCAAGTCGCGGATTATGTGGCGGAATATGGATACTCTGGGACATCTGGGGTATCATAGTAGAGTTATGAAGATCACTTTGCCATCCATGCTGGACCGCCAGGCCTCTCGCTTGAGGAGCAAGGGGCAGGCGTTGAAGCAGATTATAGGCTATTTGGGGCCCGGTTTTTTTGTTACGGTTGGGTTCATCGACCCGGGTAACTGGGCTACAAACGTTGCGGCGGGGAGTTATTATGGCTACAAACTGCTCTGGGTGGTGGTGCTGGGCACTGCGATTCTGATTCTATGGCAACATATGTCTGCTCACCTTGGGGTGGTAACCGGCAAGTGCCTGGCGGAGTCAATTCGCGAAAACATACACAAAGTCCCGGCCTCAATTTATGGCGTAACCGCTATGGCGGCCATTTCTGCCACTGCTTTAGCGGAACTGCTCGGCGCGGCTATTGGGTTGTTCATCTTATTCAGAATACCAATCGTCTATGGGATGGCGATAGCGGCCATCCTCTCGGCTGCCGCGATCTGGTTCCGGCACTATTCGAACCTGGAAAAAGTGATAGTAGCGCTTGTTAGTGTTATTGGTGTTGGTTATCTTACTGAACTGTATTTGGTTAATCCAAACTGGGCGGCTACGGCGTATCATCTGGTGGTCCCAGAGCTGGATTCCGGCAGCGTGCTTATCGCTATTGGCGTGCTGGGAGCTGTTGTGATGCCGCACAATATGTATCTGCACTCCGAAGTTATCCAAAATCGACATTGGCAGGGCAAGTCTGAGGCGGAGACCAGGAGATTGCTGAGGTTCGAGTTTCTGGATACTTTGCTGGCTATGCTTGTGGGGTTGGCGATTAACGCGGGTATGCTTATTGTAGCCGCAGCGGTGTTTCACAGGCACGGATTTCGTATAGATGACCTGGTCGACGCTGCTCAGTCTCTGCGGCCACTTGTGGGCAACCTGGCGCGATTGATCTTTGGAATTGGGCTACTGCTGGCAGGTGTTGCTTCGTCTGTGACGGCTGCGCTCTCTGGTGGAATTGCGTTCACGGGCTTCATTGGGCAGCCGACTGCCACTGAAAATAAGTGGTTCCGCTTCGGAGTGGTTCTGACTCTGCTGCCGGCTTGTTTGATGATATTGTTGATAAACGACACATTCAAAGCGCTTATCGTAAGCCAGGCTTGCCTGAGCATTCAACTTCCTTTGACTATGTTGCCGTTGTTTCTATTAACAAGTAGCAAGCGTGTAATGGGAACATACGCAAACGGCCGCATAGAAAATGGCCTGATGATTGTATCAGGCCTGATAATCCTATTGCTCAATATGTTGTTGATTTATACTGTTTTCGGTGGACAGTTCTAGGGATGCTCAGTACATTACGCCGCCGCTTCTACATCGAAGCGAGGCTTATAATGCTCGCAGTTATACGAATGCGACCTCTCGTCCGGACTATCGGCGTCTGACATAAACACCGCGTAGCCCAGCTTTGTACACTTTTGATAGGATTGATCGTAGTTTGCACAGTCCAGGCACCGACGCAGTACGCTCCAGCAGACACTGCAACGCAGACTGCCGATAAGCTCGATTCTGCCGCACAGCGGACAATGGACGTATATCTCGCGGAAGCTGCGATCATTTTGCTGTAGAGATTCGCGCATGGCCTTATTGAAGCGCGTGATTTGTTCTGCAAGATCGGCGGTGGAGCTTAGCATCTGGTTAGTTTGCTCGATAGATAGGAACTGAGACACTCGCTCGTCAAGCAGGTCGAGTACGGAGGTGCAGGCTTTCTGCATCGCCTTCAAGTGCTGCTCGGCGGTCTTAGGCTGGTAGGGCTTCTTTTTCTTTGTCTGCCTGCCGATACTTCGCAGGATTTCCTCGGTTACGTGCAGAGGTACCCGGAGAAATGCTTCTGTTTTAGAAGGGACCTCAGCGATAGCCGCCATCACCTTTTTGAGGTCGTCTACCGACATCTTCTCTGCGCGGACTTTTTTGGCAAGGCGGATTTGTAGTTTTGGGTTATCATTGACAGGCCGAAGCGCGTATGCGTGACCCTCCAGGAAGTCCCCTTCGCCCTCCCCTGGTCTTGCGACCAATTCGTTAAGAATAGAATCCGGCAACTCAAGCAGATCAAGATAGCGGCGCATCGTGGAATCCGCTACGCCCAGGGTCTTCAGACACTTCTCCCAGCTCATAAATTCAAGGAGCTTCTTAATTGCACGAGCGCGTTCCACGGGGTTAAGGTCTTCGCGCTGGAAGTTTTCCAACAGCGCATCGGTGCTTGCGTCTTCATCGCTTAGCTCCCGGACGATTGCCGGAATCTGGGTAAGCCCAGCCATTTGCGAGGCCCGCCACCTGCGTTCCCCCATCACGATTTCATAGGCGCCATTTTTGTCTGGTCGCACCACGATAGGCTCCAACACGCCACGTTCCCGAATAGACATGGCAAGTTCGAGTAGTGTCCCCTGATCGAAAGTTTTACGCGGTTGATCAGCGGCAGGTGCGATCAATTGGAGGTCGATCATTTCCATAGATGAAAACGCTCCTTGAATGCTCTAATAGATATTATGGGTTAGTTCAAGGGTAAAACGCAGGTATATATATGGAATCGCAGCGGATCAATTAGAATATTTTCGAGTATGCACGTTTATCTTGCTGCCGTTTGTGCTAATGGTCACCGATCCGCACCTGGCGGTTACGTAGGTTTTCACACCAAACGCGCTCAGCCTCTGAGTTATTTTTTTTGAGGGGAAACTATACCTGCTGTGTTTTGAGCAGGAAATGACTGCAACAGATGGTTGCACTGCGGCGAGCCAGCGCGGGCTTGTGGCCGATTGAGAACCGTGATGACCGACCTGCAGCACCTGGGCGCGAACGTCTGCTCCAGAATCGAGTATCTCTTCTTCGGCCACCTGAGTGGCATCGGCGGTCAGAAGCGCGCTAAATTTCTTATAGGTTAGACGGATCACGATGGAGTTGTCGTTGAGGTCCTCGTATGTCGCGTCTTGCCTGGGATGAAGTATCTCCGCCCGCACGCCTTCGCCTAAGTCCAGTGTCTGGCCGCGATAGGCAATTCGACGAACCGCTTTGCATTCCTTGAGCGCAATATCGAAAGCCTCGTGCTCCGGGCTGTCGTAATCAGCGCCACATTCGAGTACTAAGTCAGGTGGTTTGTGCTTCAATAAATCGGGAAAGCCGCTCGCGTGATCGGCGTGTGGATGAGATAATATCGCGACATCAATACTATCCAGACCGAGACTCTGGATGTATGGCACAACCAGCTTTTTGCCCACGGTAGAATTATCTCGCCAGCTCGACGACCCGCAGTCCATTATCATACTGCGGCCCGCCGGAGTGTGAACAAAGACGCATAATCCATCCCCAACATCGAAGAACGTTACTTCCAGCGGCCGTGGAGCAGAAACAGCCAGACTCAACCAAACGGCTGCCGCGATCAGAGACGCTGCTGCTATGATTATTTTTCTGTTGTTATTCAGCATATTTCGAACTCAAATAGACTAATCCGGAGCAAAGCAGCAAATAATAGCCGACAAGTCCCAAAACCCCAGGCATTTGCACAGAGATTGCGCCATATTTCATCGATCCCAGCGACCCTGTAGACCACAGCAATCCACGAGATGCGATAGTCCCGATAATCCCGATAAAGCTATCCGCATGCGGTATAAGCGCAGTCACCGCCGATAATATGCTGTCGAAAAACAATACTGGCACCGCCAAGACAGCCGCTAAATTAGCAGGCATTGAGACCAGGGAGATATAATTGAAATAATATGCGACTAGTGGGGCAGTAACGAGAGTAACAGCCGTCGTGCCGACCATCACAAGGACGGCTTCTCGAATCATTCGCTGGCCCACGCTTCTAAGTGGGGTTTTCGGTGCATTTTTCGCCGACTTAGGATCTTCATCCGATCTGGACAGCAAACTCTTCAAAACACCTTCCACTATCGGAGACACCCAGACCAGCGCAGCAACGGCTAAAAAAGAAAGCTGAAAGCCCACATCAAATAGATTGGCCGGATTGTGAGCTAAAAGAATCAGCCCGGCTGCAAAGAATAGGTTCTTACGATCCCCCATCCTCCCCAATGGCGTCGCCAGCAACAGCAACGTCGCCATTATCGCCGCACGAAGCATAGATGGAGCAGGCCCGATCATCAATACATAAGCCACGATCAAGGCGATAATAACAGGGCCTCTGAGGCGATCTCGTATTCGCAACAATTTCAGCACAGGGGTAACAAGCAGAATCACTATGAAACAATTGTAACCCGATGCGGCCAGGATATGCAGAGTGCCGGCGCGCTGGAATTGAAGCAGCGTCTCATCATCGAGGTAAGAATAGGAGCCGAATATTACCCCCGACATAAGTCCGGCCTCTTCGCGAGGGTGAATGCGAGCAATTGATCGCACCAGGTATCGTTTAGCAGCCAATGCCGCCCCAACTATGCTGCGCGAGTTGCCGTGACGCAGAAATGTGACCTGCTCGGGCGTTCTGACCGATGCGCAGCTATAAATCCCCTGTTTGGCAAGATACGCTTTCCAGGAGTACTGGCCCGGATTACTGGGAGGTTCGGGCAAGTAAATATGTGTTTTCAAACGAAGCCGATCGCCGTATTCCACCCGAGGGGTTTTGCCTGATTTGTCAGTGTAGATACTCAGCATCATCCTGCCACTGACATCCTGCCAATGTTCACCGACCTTTGCACGTTTAGCTCGAAAAGTAAGCCGCTTGGCTTCAGGAGTGCCGCTCACGTCGGATACTACTTTGCCTTCGATTTCGCTTATTTGGGATACGAAGAGAGATATATCATCAGCCGGCACTATTAATGCGCACGCATAACGGCAAGCCCCTGCAGCGGCCATTAATACAATCAGGATGGCTGTAAGTCGAATGCCAGCCGGGCAAGCGAATATCGCTGCAACAAAAATGGCCGCCAACATCAACACCCATCCTGTTGCAGAAAAACTTTCTGCAAGCACTATTCCAATGGCAAATGCCACCGTTACAACTGCCAACGGCCTTTCGGACACAGCTTCCCCTGATAAGCAGATTCCAGAGCTTAATTCTACTTCTTAACAGGCGGCCTCCACAAGTGCGAGCAAGGTCGATATTGGGTGGCAATTTTGTTTTATTCGTTTAAGTAGAAGCGTTGTGGGGTACTAAGATTATGTTGTTTGATAGTTTGGTTTCGCTTTGTCCGGACGGACTACAAGCCTTGCTCGTGATTCTACGCTGGGAGCAGCGAGGGTTGCTGGGAAGGTTGGCGAGAGGCGAAACGGGACGGGTGTGCGGCCGGTTGTCGTGCAGCCGCGATATCGCCGAGTCTACACCGTATTGATTGGCGTGGTTAGTGCTTTTGCGGCAGCGGAAGCAAAAGTTGCGTAGGCCTTGCGGTGGATGATATCCGTCCGGACACTTAGCAAAAGGCCCATCGATATTCGATGGGCCTCAATTTTTTGTCGGGGCGAGAATGAGTGATTTAAGCGGGAATCAAATAAGACAAAGCCCTATCACCACGAAGGGTGATAGGGCTTAGTCGGGGCGAGAGGATTTGAACCTCCGGCCTCTCAGTCCCGAACCGAGCGCTCTACCAAGCTGAGCCACGCCCCGCCGACCACAGAGATTATATCACAGCGGCCGCGCCGCGTGCAATACTATTATGTGTCTACTTCTTCTTAGTAGTAGCTGACGCGGTGGTATCTATATTTTTGCCGGAATGCACAACCAACGGGAAGTATTTTTTCTCGTTATACGCAGGACTGCGATCCTTAGTATGACAATCCAGACATAGTTTTGGATCGACCTTAGCGCGCTGCGCGGTTTCCTTGCGCTCGTTTCCATGCGGCAGCGATGCCCTGTGGCAGGTTGCACACTCAACACCGGACGGAGTATCATTGACCGCCATAGAGCTGCGCGAACTGCGGTATAGCTCCGAGTGACACGGCAGGCAATCCGGCGTCAGGTTCTTACCTGCATCCAGTGTTTTCAGCGCTTTGGCGTGCTTCGTCCTGGCCCAGTCCTCATATTCTCTGGCGTGGCAGACCTTGCACAACATCGGTGAATAATACGGCTTCGGCTGGAACCCATCCGGGTAGGTTATTGTCGGATTGGGCTGCGACACTGCTTGGTTCTGAGTAGCAGCAGTAGCCGAACTGAGAGAAACAACGCCTTCCTTTACGAGCTTATCGACGTCCGCATCCTCGGCGTAGTCTTCATTTAAGACTACGTTCCTGAACTCCAGCTTAGGAGCCTGCCCAGGGGCCAACTCCACGTCGATAACCCCAAGGCCTTTTCCCTGATACATTGAGGGCAGAACCTGAGTTTTCTCTACAACGCGTTCGCTGATTATTCCACGCGAGTTCGAGCCTGTAATGACAATATCCGGAGACCCCAGCCTGGCCGCGTTTCGAGTCAACCAATCGTCAACAGCCACCCCAGCCTGATCCATCAAAATCAAGACATCACTCTTGGCGCGGGCAGCCTTAAAAGCCTCATATCTAGCCTTGCGGACAGCAGCTTCATCAAGTTCGGCGCCCGGCAGCGGCATTCCAAACGAGATAATACCAACCTTAACCCCGCCCACATTCTTTACGATATAAGGCAGGAGGCGATTGTCCTTGTTGCCGGAGGCGTCGAGTATCGTCAAATTGTTGGTCTTGGCTTTGCTTATAAACTCTCCGCCCAGGCGTGCGTCACCCGCGCCCAGGCCAATCGCAGCGTATTTCAGCTTCGCCAGCACGGACATCATCACGTCGAGCTTTCCCGGCAGATCCGTGAGGTTTCCGCTGTCAACAATAATTGAATTGGGATTCTCTTTAACTAATTGAGCAATTGCTGTGGTTCGGCGAGCAAGACCGCCCGCCTTTTGATCGTGTCACCCACACGGCTGCCAATAGCCCATAGTGTCACCGCTGTAAATGATTCTGATCTTCTTGGACATCTCTGTCGCGTTGAGATGAATCGTAGTAACGGTGATGGCTACCAGCAGAGCAACGCCCAACAAGCACTTACTAATCGTGCGTAGTTGCGGCAATTTGCAGTCCTCACTTCCAAAAAAACGCTCTTATTGTGGCATGTTCCACATGTGCAGTATAAATTGCCTAAGCAGTGCTGTCAACTAAAGTCAAAGGAAAAACCAGCTAAAGTATTTAAGTTAGGAATATGAGCTCTCTTTCAAACACATCGGACACTGTCAAACGGTTCTGGGCGCTGGGATTATTCTTGTTAGTAATGATGCTGGCAGGCTGCGAGGAGAATTATCCCGCACAGAAAACCGAGAAACCGAATCCCGCGCCGCCTTACACCTCGCAGCAGACAGCAACGTCCGCCCCCACAACTCAATCAGCGATCGACTACGATCTATACTTCAGTCCGCGCGGAGGTTGCACAGATGCGATTATCGAGGCCATAGATGCCGCGAAACAAACCGTGCGCATTCAGGCCTATTCGTTTACCTCGGCGAGGATCGCCAAAGCGCTGTTGGGCGCACACAAAAGAGAAGTCGATGTGCAGGTGATCCTTGATAAGAGCCAGGTAACTCAGCAATATTCTTCCGCCGATTTCCTGCATAACTCAGGTATTCCCGTATTTATCGACCGTGCACACGCGATTGCACACAATAAAATTATAATTATAGATCAGAATATCGTGATAACAGGCTCGTTTAACTTCACCAAGGCCGCCGAAGAGCGCAACGCCGAGAACCTGCTCGTTATTAGAGACGGAAAGCTCGCCTCCCGCTACTCCCAAAATTGGGAGGAGCATCTGGAGCACTCCGAACCATATCAGGGTCGAAACTGATTTGTCCGCGCTATTTTCGCTCGAATCTTACCGATTTACAGACAAGCCAATCGATCTTATAGATATTATCCGCCAGCTTCTCTATTCCGCGTTTGGGATTGGAGTCGTTATCGAAAGCGTTCCACTCGCCCTTCGGCAGCCGTATCACCGCAGGCTCATCTGAGCGGATGTCGTTGTCGACTACAATTGCTTTCTTCGAGGCACGAATATTGAGCACGGAATCGTGAAATCTTATACGGTTGATTGTAAGCTCCGGCCAATCGGAAGGCAGTTTGGGATCGACCACAAACCCATCAGCAAAGGGTTTAAAACCCATAAATCCGTCGATCATCACCTGTGGCACGAGTACGCTTTCCACAAACTCCCTGTCCAGCCCCAAGCCGCCAGCGGTTCCCCCACCTTGCAACGAACCCTCACGGGAGCCGTCGTAGTATTTCCTGTATCCGCCCGCTGCCTGCACCTCGACGAACCATTTCATAATCTCAGACAGCCTGGCTGCCGCATTGTCCGATCCTGCCACGGCAAGCCTAGCCATCAGGTCGTGATACGAAAATCCCAGCACCGCACCGCCATCCTGCACCTGACCGCCCCACGGGATCGACTCCGGGGCCGTCCATGACCAGAGGTAGTGCTCAATATTGCGTTTTGTGGTAGAGCGGGGTGCGAACCGCCAGTGATAAATGTCTGCGCCTGTTGCAGTGTCACCCTCAACGATGCGTTTACCATCCAGCCAATCCAGAATCGATTTGGCGTGTTCGGCGGAGGCCAGGCCGTAGTAAATGGCCTCGGTATTGATAAATGTCATGCCGTAGTCGTAGCTTTTGCCGTCCATATCGATGCCAGGAACAAATCGCCCAGTTGTCGGGTTCCAGAAGAGTTTATTGGCTGCGTCTTTGACCTCAGCGGCGTGTTTCTTTAGCATTTCAGGATCAAACGCGGACTCGCTGATTGGAACATTCCACTGCGGGTTGTCGCGAACTGCTTGCTCAATTCTAGCCAGGCATTGAAGGGATTCATAATACAGTAAAGTGGCGTAGAAGTCCTTTGCCCCGAACGGGACCAAATCCCAGTAGTTGTCGCCGACTCCGTGGCCCCAGAGTATCTGCTTGTTGCCTTCTTCGTCATATTTCAAGCCGCTGCGACCATCGTGCCCTACCCAGGTATTATAGATGTATTTGCGGTCAAGGGTGTCAAACTCACTCATCGTGAATCGCATCGCCGTTCGCATGCGATTGATATTGCGACGCAGGAAATTTATATCTCTTGTCCATTCAAAATAAGTCGTACATCCACGTATGAAACACTGACCGTTTATATCATGACGTGTGTCATACTGCACAAACATCGCCTGGATTGTGACTTTGGCTCCGGGCGCAGCCTTTCGAAATCCGATGCGAAAACGAGTTAAATCGCCTTTCCACTCCGGGTGTTTATAAAGAGGAATTGCGTCGTGGACGATGGTCTCGGTTTCGGCGGGGTCAATGTAGAAACGTCTTTCAGTGCTGAACCTGGGCTTTCCGGTTGTGGTCCACTCTATATATGGTTGGGCATCCCCCAACCCTTCCGCTCGCCATCTCAGTTGCAAAAACGGCGCATTGAGCATATTGACTGTTTTAGCCGGAGCTGTGATGGTGGCGTTTGGCTCTGTTAGTGTGACATTCCATCCGTATTCATCAATTCCCGAATCCTCAGCTCCCGACAGTCTCCAGTCGTCCTGTTTGCTGAGGCGCTCCATTCGCCAGGGCGGGCCAACAGTGTCTTTGAATGAGAAATGCCAGCCGACGCTGTCTTTGCACTGGTTCCAAAATGGGAAAGGCCAGCCGTTCGGGTGGGCTATTGATGCGTGTTGATGAACGGATACATAACCGTCTTTATCAATGTGCCTGTTACTTAGCACGTTCTTCCAGGAGGAGTGGCGATTTTGCGAGAAGCCGGTGGAATCCAAAGCAGGCCACAGGCTTGGCGATACCATCCACTGATCCCAAAGCGTGGCCATTGGGGCATTTCGATCCATATGCAGCCAGAACAGTTCTCGCAGGGTGTTCATCTCGGCGTCGTGGCCCGGCACGGTGAATGCAGGAAAGTCTTCAGGAATGCTCATAGGTTCCGCTCCTGTATTTGTTATCCCAAGAATCAGCAAAACGGTAATATAGATAATTAAGCGCATAACAACTCTCAATTACTTAGTATTTGCCGGCGAATCTCAGCGGAAAAACACTTTTCACCTACTGAACCGGCGCCATTTCTTCTCTACGCTTCTACTTATCGCCAACCATTTCCTTCCTTGGGTCAGGAAGGTATAGAGGCAGGCGAGGGAGAATTTAGTTAGGGAGTGCGGAGAAACTAACATGCGGGGTTATGCGCAATGATTGAATGGGTGTTGATGTCTTTGATGTTAAATTCTTGTATGGCGACACAGCAAACGCCACAGACGATGTCGATTAAGGGTGAAAGTCTGGTGCTGGCAGGCGCCAAACCGGGCAATCTTATGTTTTCAGATATTGTCATAGGCAGTGTTGTGGTCAGGAGTACTTACGTACCTGGCGAGGATACAATAGTCTATGAGCACGGCCGGGATTATGTCATCGACTATGTTCGCGGCACCATCGCACGATCACCGGCATCGCGTATGCCTGATTTCAGCAATAATGTGCTGTACGGCCAGAAAAACTTCGATCACAGCAAATTTCCGGCTTTTACCAATCATCAACACTTTGTGTGGGTGGATTATCAGACCAAAGCGGGGAAGCCAGTTGCTACACCAACCAATCAAGCGGCTGCTCTCGCTAAAGCACGCAAGAAACTGGAGAGCGGAGGGCCATTTAAACTGATAGCCTTCGGAGACAGCATATCGACGGCCTGTGAGATTTCAAGCCAGAAGTTGGCGTTTCAGAACCTCTATGCAGAATCTCTGAGAAAACGGTTCCCTAAGGCGCAGATCACGGTAGAAATGGGCGCGACTGGCGGAGATACCACGCAAAATGGACTCGATAGAATACAGGAGAAAGTGTTGACTCGGAACCCCGATCTGGTGCTTGTGGGGTTTGGTATGAACGATCATAACGTCCCGCCGTTCGGGATCGCAACAGACCAATTTGAGGCTAATCTGCGGAAAATCGTATCCTCAATTAAGAGTAAAACGGATGCCGACGTGTTGTTGCTATCGACTTTTCCTCCAAACCCGGACTGGGCGTTTGGGTCACACCAGATGGAGAAATATGCCAACATAACTAAAGAGGTCGCAAATGATCTCAATGCGGCGTATGTCGACGTCTATTCGGTGTGGATAAACGCGCTTGCTCGCAAAGATCCGTCCAGCTTGTTGGGCAATAATATAAACCACCCGAACAATTTCGGTCACTGGTTATATTTCCAGGCGCTGGAAGCAGTCGAGTTTTGAGCGTATCCTCCACCTTTCGTGTTTGAGCATGCGCGCCGATAATGGTATGATTCAACTGTATAGTACACTCGACGAGGCGGAGAAAATTGTCGACCACTGATAAGTTCGAAACTATCGTATTTCAGCAGAAAAAAGCCCACAAGTTGTGGATCAGTGAGCTAACTAAGCAGGGACACGCCCCATCGCGCACTGCCACGGCCCTGGTTTGGGAACTGCTGCTGGGATACTCCGACTCACAGAGAGAGTTTGACAGCGCCCGTGAGGATATTTATAAAACAGCCTACGAACTAGCGGGTTTGATATTAGCGCAATATGACGAATCCACGCTGACAGATTTCTATCGAGATAGCCTTCTCGATGCTATCATCGATACCGGACACCAAAAAGATTCCTGCCACTGTCATATACTTGTACACTTTGCCAACCTGATCTCGTCAGCGTTTGGTGATGCCAGGGCCGACGCTCTGAAGAAGACTATCAGGCACAGGCGGGCTGAAAACCTCTCTCACGAGCTGCGAGTAGCTAAATCCATTCAACGCTATCTGCTGCCCAAGGTGATCCCTGATATCCCGGGTTTTGAGTTTGCTGGCCGACTCGTCCCGGCCCAAGAGGTTGGCGGAGACTACTGGAGCGTCAAATATTGGAAGGACGACGGGGTGGTTACCCTGAAGCTCGCAGATATAAGTGGCCACGGAATCGCGGCGGCTACGCTGGTTGCTGCTGTAAAGTTTATTTCGGGGGGATACTATAAAGGGGCGGCAAACGCCGCAGAGGTGATATATCAGACTAACCGAGTGCTGGCAAAAGAGACCCCTTACGACGTGCTGGTGTCGATGGCTTACGGTTGGCTGTGGCCTGAGACCAAAAAGTTGACGATTGTTAATGCTGGGCATGAACCTGCGTTTATGTGCCGCGAAGGGTTGTGTATCGATTTCTACCCGACGGGGCCAGTGCTGGGGATATCTGAGACAGAATATGGGCAGACTGAGGTTGAGCTTCAGAAAGAGGATGTCATCTTCTTTGGTTCTGACGGGCTTACCGAGGCCGGAGTGACGGAGCAATTCGGCTTGCTGCGTCTCAAAGAACTGGTAATAGCCAACTCACACTTGAGTGCGGATGGGTTAGCTGATAAAGTGATTGAAACCATTTCGGAATATGCCGGCCAACCTCACGATGATATGTCGCTCATCGTGGTGAAGGTAACGGCGTGATGGCAGAGGTCTAACTTGTCGCGGCGGATCTGTATATTTATATATGGTTTGTTAATATCAGTTGTCTTATGGGGGCCGTCTTATGCAACCGTGTTGAAGGCAACAATGGACACCCCCTACTTCACTGTCCACTATGATCCGGCTGATCCCTACCTTGCCGAGTCTGCCGCAGAGGCCGCCGCCGATGAATTGCAGCGTATCGCTAAGGACCTGGGTTATAAGCCGCAGCCTGACAGACCGATTCCGCTGATGGTGTACCGGACTCATTATTCTTTCACCCAGGAAGGCGGGCACAGGGATCGATATGTGGTCGGAACGGCCCGCACTGGTGACGAACGCATCTCAGTCGATGCCAGTGGAGCGTTTGTCGCTATGAAGACGGTGATGTCGCATGAGATCACGCACGCAGTCATTTTCCGAATATTAAAGAATAAATCGCACACTTTGCCGCTGTGGGTAAACGAGGGGTTGGCCAAATACGAATCGGAGCCGTATCCTGATGCTGACAACGCGTTGGTGGCCGATGCAGCCGCTGATGGGGCTTTGATACCATTGGCAAATCTGCACAGCTCTTTTCCTGATAAGCGCACGGATTTGGCCTATGCGCAGTCCGCTTCGGCGATTCGTTTTATGGTAAAACACCACGGTAAATCGGCGCCCAAAATACTTCTCGCAGAGCTAGCCAAGTCAGGTTCGTTTGATAAGGCTCTTCACACCGCTACGGGCAAAATAGAGAAGGAGTTTACTGCGGAGTGGGTCGACAGTATCGGCAGGAAGTTCCGAATGCTGCGCGCATGGAGGATAGTCAGCGCGTTTGGTGGTTCGATTATGGCATTTTTGGCGATACTTGCCTTTGCGATCCGGCGCAGAAGAATGGCGCAGGCGGCCCGTGATTGGGAATGGGAAGAGTTCGATGATTCGATGAGTCGCCAGCTCAGAGATTGGCCGCATAGGTAGACCATACTTACTTTCTTTGCCTCTAAATTGCCACTGAATACGCTCAACTATACATGAAATGCAGCCTGAACCGTTTCATTGTTCAATTGCACTAGCAGCCCGCTTAAAGGTATGGTACAATTGCGTTGTTTCGCAAATATGGTCGCCACCTATTGGAGGTAGGTGTTATGTCTGAATTGGCGTTGTTTGGCGGGCCTAAGGCAGTTGATAAAGACCCGGCTGATCTTTTTACCTGGCCAATAATTACGGATGAAGACGAGCAGGCCGTGCTGGAAGTCCTGCGGCGCGGTGGGATGTCCGGCACCGATGTCACGATGCAGTTTGAAAAAGAATACGCAGAGTGGCAGGGCAGCAAATATGCGCTCGGCATGTGCAACGGAACGGCCGCGCTGCACTCGGCTCTGTACGGATGTAAAGTCGGCGTTGGTGATGAAATAATATGCCCCAGCGTGACCTATTGGGCCTCTGCATTGCCGGTGTTTTCTCTGGGTGCGACTGTTGTTTTCTGCGAGTCCGACCCGGTGACATTGTGTATCGACCCCAATGATATAGAGCACAGGATCACCGACCGCACAAAGGCCATAATGGTTGTCCATTATCTCGGCCATCCGTGCGATATGGACCCTATCATGGAGATCGCGCGCAAACATAGCCTCAAGGTAATTGAGGACGTTTCTCACGCTCAGGGTGCTTTGTATAAGGGTCGATTGGTCGGCGCGATAGGCGACGTCGGGGCGATGAGCTGTATGTCCGGCAAGTCGTTTGCTATTGGAGAAGCGGGCATTCTGGTCACCAATGACCTGGAAATCTATGAAAGAGCGTCGGTGTTTGGCCTTTATGAGCGGTTCAACGATTCTATTCAATCCCCGGATTTGATTCCATTCAGAGGGCTGCCGATGGGGGGTTATAAATATCGCATGCACCAGCTAAGCTCTGCAGTCGGACGCGTGCAGCTCAAGTATTATAACGAGCGAATGGCGGAGATTCAGAAGTCTATGAACTACTTCTGGGACTTGCTTGAGGGCGTGCCCGGTGTTAAGGCGCATCGGCCAGCGAAGGATTCTGGCTCCACTATGGGCGGTTGGTACGCAGCACACGGTTTGTATGCTCCTGAAGAATTGGAAGGGCTTTCGGTGACGAGGTTCTGCCAGGCGGTGAGTGCGGAAGGCTGCGGGATTAGTCCGGGCTGCAATTCGGCCCTGCACCTGCATCCATTGCGCAATTTTGCAGATATCTACGGTCACGGCAAGCCGACTAGAATAGCCAACTCCGATCGAGACATTCGCCAACCCGAAGGCAGCCTGCCGGTTGCTGAGAGCATCGGCAAGCACGTCTACAGCATTCCGTGGTTTAAGCACTACAAGCCTGAGTTGATCGAGCAATACGCAAACGCCTTCAAGAAGGCGTCTGCTAATTACAAAGAGTTGCTCGCAGATGACCCCGGCGACGCTCCGAGACTGGGCGGCTGGCACTTCTTCCAGCACACTTGGCCGGGGACAAAGTAAATAAGTAGCAGGGAGAATGATTTGAGAAATATAATACTCTTTATTATCTTGATCGGGCTGATTGCCAACGTGGCGGCAGCCCAAACCAGGGAGATAAAAATGCTGAAGGCAACCGAATTTGCGATTCTTCCGTGGGGAAGCACCACAGGGGATCAATCCGTATTCGACACAATTCGAGACTGCGGATTCAACCTGGCAGGGTTTGTTACTGTTGACGAGTTGGACAAGGTAAACAATGCCGGGCTGCAGTGTCTGGTGAGGGATGCTTCGATTCACGCTGGAGACCGCCAAACGCGGCTTTCTCAGGCTGAGATCGATGAGCGTGTGCAGGAAGTGGCAAAGAAGGTGACCGGAAATCCGGCGGTGTACGGCTATTATCTTCGCGATGAACCGAACGCATCGGTGTTTCCAGGTCTTGGCAGGTGGGCGGCTGCTGTTGAAAAGTCCGATCCCGGCAAGATGGCATACATCAATCTGTTCCCCAACTACGCATCTCCAAGCCAGCTTGGCGCAGAGACCTATGACAAGCACCTGGAGGAATATGTGAAGCAGGTCAAGCCGAAATTCATCAGCTATGACCACTACGCGCTGATGGGCGACGGCAGCCTGCGTGGAGGCTATTTCCAGAATTTGGAATCGGTAAGAGCGGCGGCTCTGAAGAATGATATACCATTCTGGAACATCGTGCTCTCCAACGCGCACTTCAACTATGCGGAGCCAACACCGGCTGGCTTCAGATTCCAGCTATACACGACTCTAGCCTACGGCGCGAGGGGGATCAGCTATTTCACATACTTCGCTCCTCACGTCGGCAATTATCGACTTGCTCCCATTGACCAGTTTGGTCACAAAACCCCAACCTGGGATATGCTCAGAGAGGTAAATCTGCAGTTACATAAGCTGGGGCCGGTGTATATCACCCTGAAGAGCGTCAATGTCTTCCATCACCCGGTGGTACCGGAAGGATGCCAGGGGATCGAGTCCAGCAAGTTTATCGAGTCAGTCAGTGGACCGAGTATGCTAGTCGGGGAGTTTGTGGATCCTGACGGGCAGCCGTACGCGATGGTCGTGAATACCTCCCTGCACAACTCCACACCGTTCCAGGTGAAGTTCAAGCAGGAGGGCACAATTCATCGTGTAAGCCCATATACAGGGCAGACCGCACCGTGGCAAGGGGAGGACTGTTGGCTGGCAGCAGGACAGGGTATGCTGCTGTGTCTTAAGAAATAAACAGAGATGCAATTCTGGGTGACGGTGTCAAACTCGTCACCCAGAATTTTTTAGCGCTTACCGAAATTGCTGATATCCGATGCTAATTCATCTGCGAACTTATCCAGGGCCTCCCAGGTAAAGAATAACAAGCCTTCAGCCCCGCAGTCGCCAGCCATTTTGATGTGCTTTCTCACCTCCTCAGCGCTCTTCAACTCGCCGTGGCTTGTCTTTACGCCGATAGTGAGATAGAAAGGAAATCCCTTAGCAACAGCCGCTCTATTGGCGCGCGCCGCGTTAAGAAAGACTTGATCGTCATAACGATAAGCCGAGATATTGATCCAGTCGAGCCAACCCGATTTGATCCACTGCTTCCAATCCTGACAGACCTCGAAGTTTCCTGTGTAGGTCTGGTAACCCCAAACATAACTGGAAATAGGCAGGCCTGGTTTGGCTTTATCGACCGTGGATTTGATCTCGCGCATCAACGTGTTTATCTGCTCAGTGCGCAGTTGCTTCCAGGCTGGCCAAACAGCGTGAGCGCGCGGGTTATGAGACTGTGCCGTATCCCCCGTTTTCCCGCCCTCTGTGTCCAGTTTTACGCTAGTCGATTCGACAATATCAGCAAGATCGACATTGTACTGTTTTAACATTGCAGCCCTGCCGGATTCGGTGTAGCCGACTTTATTAGGACAGCGCAGATAATCCAGGCTCAAACCGTCCAAGTCGTGCTTACTTACGAGTTCTTCTACCAAAGAGCATAGATACTTTCTGGCGTCGACATTGCCCGGGTCTATGTAACCCCGCTTTGCGCCGTCACAATACCACGCCCATGAAGGGTTTTGGGTGAGCATGCTGTCCAAGCGGTTCTCCCCACCCTCTGAGCAAACACACAGCCACGGATAGACCTTCAATCCTTGCGCGTGAGCATACTTGATTATCCTACTTAGATATTCCGCATCCCCGATTTGATCCTCAGGTGCGATGCTGCTGTCCCAGTTCACCGCTCCGCTGGTATTTTTTGCCAGAGGGATAATAAAATCAATACCAGTGGCTTTTATCCGCTTCATCGCAGCTCTGAGCCTGTAAGGCGACTTCATCTCCTTGTCTCTATCGAATCGCACATAGACGCCAATATGCCCCGGGGCCTTCGCAGCCGTTACGACTGTGGATAAAGCTATTAGTAGTAACAGTGAGCATGCTATTATTCGCAACATTTCAGCCACCTCAATCGCTATGAACGTTCGCCTGCCATCCTCTGATCCAGACGCTGGGGAGGAGTCAGTTCCCTTCTCACGCGCGCCATCAGCTCTTCATCTACTGGGATATTCTCGTGTAGGCTGATGGCTTTGGCCTGCATGGTAAACCAAAGATCAGTAAGAATAACCTCGCCTTCACGGATACTGGCGAAATCGTGAGTCAATATCTCCTCGACCTTATCCAGTTCATTGAAATGCAGCGCGAGTTTCGCAGCTACGATCAAAATGCGCTCGTGTTCGCTCATTTGCGGTGAGAGGCTATCGAGAACATCTCTGAGTTCCTCCCAGCGTCCGTGTCCCTCAAGCATATTGGCGTATTCCAATGCAAGGGAAATCTCATGCGGGCCGACTTCCCAGGCCTGGCGCATATATTTGCAAGCCGCCTCTGAATCCCCATTGCGCGATTCCAGAACAGAGAGATTGCGATATGCCCAACTTGTGGGTTTGTGCCCAACCGAACGCTCCCACGCGGCTCTTGCGCCCTCCGAATCGGAGTTCTCCAGCCTCATAACACCCAAATGGAACCACCCGAGCCAATGGTCGCTGTCACCGCGTGCAACGGATTCTTCCAGCATATCCTGCCATTCGGGTTGCACGATAAAATGACCAGCCCCGTTGTCGGGATCTGACTCCGGCAGATAGCCTTCACGCAGTAGAGTCAGCCAGGGTTTTTGATCGTCAGCCAGAATGCTCTCGCTAAACGGCAACTCAAAAATCGCGCCTGATGGGTTTCGGACCATCTCGAGACTGCCCCACCCCTCTCCCGCAAACAGTTGCTCTTCCGGAGATTTGACCGCTATCTCGGCGAATTCTTTATCGTGTTTGTCGAGTTGCTCTGCCGAAAGCGCCTCGTCAAGAGCACAGTCAACAATTCTTCCTGCTTCCTTCCAGCTTTTGCCGTGCGCGTCTTTCGGGTCCAATTGCATCAGACCGTACGCCTCTGTCCAGTCCCATTCGGTTTTAGCTGGCATCGGCAGCGATTCAAGTTGCGTGCGAGCCAGGCCTCCCTGTATCTCGACATAAGCACGGTCGCGACCTAGCAAATACTCCTGCCATCTATCTCCGCCTCGACTGGTGCCCCATACGAACATCTTTCGCCCTTTCAGACGCGGCGTGGATACATGGATTAGCCCTGCCCCGTTCTCATCGAATGTGGCAGCCCACGGCCGGTGATTATCGTCGATTCTGAAGAAATACTCGCGTGAATACGGAACATTGGTTGGATACGATACGTCAAGACCCTCTACAACTGGAAGCTCCACCAAGCCAAAACCACCCGGCGCATTGGTAATAGCCCTCTCAGCAGGGGCAAGCACCCGTCGATTCGGCGACTGCGGGATCGCTATATTGCTCCACCAATACATAGGCATTTCTTCGTCGTGGGGATTGATTATTCTCACTCGCACAAATAAAAACTGCGAATCCGAGGGAAGATGGAAATCCAGTTGATATGGGAACCGCTTTGTCCTCTCCCAGGCATAAAGCCGAAGCACGGGATCTCCTTGTGCACCTGCCACTCTGGCAGCGAACATCGGCGCGCAGGTGAGATAATGATGGCCAAGCTGCGCCGTGTTCCATTCTACTCCACCAGCTATCCAGGCATTGCGCAGGGCCACGTTCGCCGGTTGGAAGTGTTTCACCGGTTCAAGCAGTTCAATGCCCGTCTTTTTGTGCACCAGAGAAGTCAATCGGCCGCCTATCTCCGGAATAAACTCCGCGCGGAGGTGCTCGTTTTCCAGCACAATGGATAGATATTCGCGGGCTTCGAGCTTGCGGCCATAGGAGTCTTGCATACGGTGTGGCAGAACCCGAAAAGATGTCGCCCATCCCATATATCGGCTGTCTTCGGGCGGCACACTCTCGTCAATCGTAAACTTGGAGTCCGGGTCCGGATGACGAAAATACGGCAGCGGGTTCTCCGGGCCAAGCTTCGCCGCTGGTAAAATTATATTCTCAATTTTAAGGGTTGTCATAATGCGTATATTGTAACACGCTCGGTTGACAGTAGGTATACTGTTGACTACAATTCCTGCAGTAAAGACAATCGGAGAATTGATATGCGCAACATTGGTCTGGTGATTCTTTTGGCGTTAGTGACATCCAACGCCTTAAACGCTCTACCTCAGAGTGTTTCCGTAAAAACTTTCGGCGCCAAAGGCGATGGAGTGGCCGACGATACCGCAGCCATTCAAAAGGCTCTAAGCAGCCTCGACGGCAAGGGAGGCGTGGTACACTTGCCCGCCGGCAGGTATGTGATCTCAGATGCGCTTAAAATACCCGGCGGCGTGACGCTGATGGGCGAAGGCGCGCGCTGGGAGAACTCAGCATCGGGTCTGATTATACAGAAGAACGGCTTTTCGGCTGTGCGTTTGAGTCACGGCAGTGGCGTAAAGGCGTTTGCGATCTCATATCCGAATAATCAGGACAACGAGAAGCCCGAAGCCTATCCGCCTGCGATTTTATTGGAGGGCATAAACCCCAGCGTGGAAAATATCGTTTTTGACTGCGCCTATATTGGCATCTCCACTCCTCCCCAAGGTGCAAATGCTGGGCAGGGTATGTTCCGAAACATTACCGGGTTCGTCCACAAAACCGGCATTCACCTCTCCGGTTGCAGAGACGTCAACCGCTTTGTGGATATCCACTGGTTCGTAGGTGGCAAAGGCTCTGGTACGTTTTATCGACACAATAGAGTTGGGTTTGAGTTTGGCGATGTTGACGGTGTGCTAATGGATCGGTGTTTTATCATAGGCGGTAAAACATTTTTCAGGCAACTCCCGTTTAAAGATACCCCCTCAGCAAAAGAGGAACTGGCGCACTCGCTGGGGCACCACATTAACTCGTGCTGGATAGAAGCTGTCGATGAGGGTTTTGTCTTTGAAGGCGCCAGCGGGTTCGTGATTAACAGCACCAACATCCTGGTGAGAAAAGGCGGAGTCGGAGTGAAAATAAAGAGCCAGGGACTCTACTACAACGCAGTAATCAGCGGCGTACAGGTGCGGTCGTTTGGCGAACCAATCGTCGGCTTCGAATACACCGCTCTAAGCCCACATCATCGAAATCGACTCAGTATCACAGATTGCCAGGTATTCGAAGGTTCTCCGGCGCTGCTATTAGGTCCAGGCGCAACGAGAGTGACCGTTCAATCAAATCACTTTGAATCGATGCCCGATAAGCCTGCTATTCAGATTGAGCCCGGCGCAAACTTGCTGGTAATCACAGGCAACATTCTGACATCGCAGCAGCCTATAAAAGACGACTCCGGCGATGATGCGATAAAAAATATATCCGGCAATATAGAAGAGAAATAGACGTTACAAAGGCCGGGAAACAAGTTCCCGGCCTGCATTGATCAACCTCTTGAGCAGCAATTACTGCGGACCACCTGCGCCCGGAGGCATACCCATCATCGGCTGCGGATTTTTGATCTGATCAGCCATGAACTTATACTGAGGCAGATTGATCTCTATCTTAGCCTTCTTTTTCTGCTTTTCGAACTTCGCCTGGAAGTCAGGACTCATCGTCTTTTGCAGTGCCGCAAGTCCTTTGACTTCATCTTTGACTTCTTTGAATTTCAAATTGAGCTTCGGCTGCTCTCCGATTACCTTGATAATTCCCTCATACTGGCCCATAGAGCCTAAAGTGAGTTTGAACGGCTTGCTGATTTCGCCCTCTTTGAGTTTTTCGGCCTGAGTGTAGAAATCCTCAATGCCCTGCCCCTTCTCGGCATAGGTTTTGATTGGCCCGTTCATAGTGAATTGCGCATCGGAGAACTGCGCCGCAACAGCTTCAAAATCCTTGCCTTCTTTTATGGCCTTTTCAGCTTTTTTAATGTTCTTGGCATCATTGGTGAGGAGCACCACTATGTGCTTCCTGGGCCCGTGAACGTAGCGTACCTTCACGTGCGGCTCGTTATACAGCTCTTCCAATTCGGAGTCAGTAAACTTGTTAAACTTCTCGCCCAGGTTGATGCGAGCCTGAAGCTCTCTATACCTGTCTTTAATAGCGCTCTCGCTGCCCGTGTTGGCCAACATATCCTCATAGTTGCCATCGCGCTTCAGGTTTGCGATCTGCTTATTAATCTGCGCATCAGTGACGGGCACTTTCTCTTTAGCAGCCCAGTTTAGCATCACCTGGTAGTCAACCAGCGAAGGCAAGATTTGTCGACCAAAAGTCATACTAAGGAACTCATAATAAAGTCCCCCGGATATCGGCTGACCGTCGACAGTGGCCACAACTGCCGGAGGTCCGCCAGCATGCTCCCCACAGCCGATTAACACAACGACCAGCAGAGCGATCAGCAAGAACAGTATAGTTCGTTTCATAGTGAGTTTATGCTCCTTTGCCACATCTGGACATTACAGCGAGTGTTCGCCACTCCCGTTCATTATTCCTGCATTCGTAGATTGTATACTCTATTCAACTAATAATGCAAACCAGGCGACCATATATGATCGCCCGGCAGCTTAAAAAACATTATTATCGATCGTTTTACTGCTTAACCAACCGGCGGGTTCTCTTCAACATATATAATCCCCCGCCGCCCAGAAGCGCCAAAATTACAGACGTCGCTTCCGGTAAGACTTTTGTATCCACCACAATTGAATCGATTATGGCACCGTTGCCACCAGTCGATATGTCAATACCCGCCAGCGTCTGTCCCGGATCGAGCCTATACAATGCCTGATACACCATCCATCCGGTGTCAGTATCCCCAAAGCTGCCCGTCGATTCGATAAACTCCCTGTAATACCAGCCATTATCGATCAGCCTCGGATTGGATTCCGAAACGCCGTCCCCGCTGACGCTGCGCACCGTTATGTTGGGCATACCGGCAAAGCCGACGTGATATTTTACCTGCACCCAGATATCCATACCCTGGGCGCCCGCATTAGGGTCGTTCAATTCGAGACTAATTAACCCGCCAGGGCCGACATCCCAGAAATTTGTCGACGAACCGAATGCCGCCTGAGTCCACTCGCTGCCTGCGATGAATCCCGCCCCGCCATCACCAATCGTGACGACTGCATTGCCGGAGACGTTGCCTATAACCTGATCGGCAGTGTATTGGGTGTTGTCGAAACTGCCCCAATCGTTCCAGAAATAGGTTGCAGTGGCAGGCAATCCTCGATTCCAGAAAGGATAAAACACGCCATACTCATCAGGTTCTGAATTGTACATCACCTGTGAAGCTGCCCACGTTGCAGAGATTACTAACAAGGTGGTTATTAATATTGCACAAGTCAAAGATTTTAACACAAAACGCATATGTGACCCCATTATTCGATAAAAGCGATCAGTTGATTATCTGGGCCGGCGTGCTTTTACCGCCGGCCCGACACATAGCCTACGGAAGATCACCTTTCACGTAGAGATATTTGATCATCACGAGATAGTCGCTGTTGTCAGTGAACCCATCACCGGTGATGTCTCCCGCTGCGCCATAGCCCCAGTTGCTACGCAGAACTGCGTAGTCAAGAGCATTGACCACATTATCTCCCATCGGATTACCAGGTGTCGCAAGGTCGCCGCCTCGCAGAACCTTCGGGCCCAGGAAGTTAGCCTCGGCCTGACCCTTGCTCATCGTTACTTCGCGCCGTGATCGCAAATGCCACGCAGTCTTGGCGCTTATCGAAGTAACCTCAGGTATATCAGTAAAACTATAATACGCTTTACCGTTAGTGAAATTCAAGGTTAATGCCTTAGTAATCGTCCCGTTCAGGACAAATGTCACCGAGCGGGTGCATGCGATATCCTCCGAGTTCTCGAAGCCAACCATACCCTCGATTTCGTTCTTGTTGACCGGGAAGTTTTTGGTCTGCTCAGACTCGTTATCATAGATATCGGTAGCGATCACGGTGATGGAGTGCTGGCCGTTTGTCCAGTCCTCATCAATCGTGCATGTCCCGACGTATTTGCCCGTGTTCTGATCCAGAGTCATAGTGATCGGGGTTTGTGAATCGTCGATCACAAATACAACTGAGGCAACCCCGGAATCATCACTTGCCTCGGCCTCGACTGTAACGGTGCCCTTCAGGAAGTTATAGTTGGGAGCGCCACCTGTCTCACTGCAGGTAACAGTGACGTTGGTCAACTCCGGCCCTTCGTCGTCGGGTATGTATGTAACCGTAACCTGAGCACAGGATGTGCTGAGGCAACCTGTAGTAGTATTCTTAGCCTTGGCGTAGTAAGTAGTAGTCTCGGTCGGGCTGACCGGGGATGTGACAACCGAGCCGCCGCAGCTTCCCTCATACCAGACCACTTCTTCGCCGCTGCCGACTGTTGCAGACAGCACCGATGAGCCACCAGGGCCGATTGTCGACGGTGTAGCTAAGGCGTTGGTCGGCGTATCCGGCAAGGTATATACGGTGCCGGTTACTGCCAACCTCGTCGCGCTCTCACAACCCGCCGTGCTGACACTTGCAGCATAGTAGGTGGTTGTGTTGTTAAGCGTCGGTGTATACGGGTTAGCCGTGCTGACGACAGTTCCGCCGGTCGCGGCAGTATACCATTTGACAGTGCAACCCGAAGCAGGGGTCACCTGGAAGTCAATCGCGCCCGATCCGCAAATAGCGTTCGTCGACGCATTGGTCGGGGCATTTGGAACCTCATTGACCGTTCCCGTAACAGCCAACCTCGTCGCGCTCTCGCAACCCGCTGTGCTTACGCTTGCAGCATAGTAGGTCCTTGTAGCGGATAGGCTCTCAGTATACGGGTTAGCCGAGCTGACGACGGAACCGCCAGTCGCGGCAGAATACCATTTGATAGTGCAATTGGCAGCAGGCGTTGCGGAGAAGTCGACATTACCTGCGCCGCATCGTGCATTAGCAGAAGCGTTTGTAGGAACCGCCGGGATATCGTTGACCGTTCCCGTAACAGCTAACCTTGTCGCGCTCTCGCAGCCCGCTGTGCTTACGCTTGCAGCATAGTAGGTCTTGGTAGCGGATAGGCTCTCAGTATACGGGTTAGCCGTGCTGACGACAGTACCGCCGGTCGCGGCAGAATACCATTTGACTGTGCAACCGGAAGCCGGAGTCACAGAGAAGTCGACGTCACCTGCGCCGCATCGTGCATTCGCCGAAGCGTTGGTAGGAACCGCCGGCAACGGGTTTACCGTGACTGTTACTGGCGTGGCCGTAAATACCGCGGAGCCACAGGTCGGGGTGACTAAAACGTTATAAGTCGTCGTAGAAGTCAAGCCCGCGGGCGGGTCGTAGGACGCGCTTGTCGCGCCAGTGATTTTGGTGTCGCTGGTGGTCGGAGAACCGGCGCCCAGCTTCGAGTACCACTGGTAACTCAGATCCCCACCGCCGGAACCGCCGCTGTAGGTCATCTCGGACGGGTCGATGCTGCCGCAATCAGATCCTCCGCCGCCGGTGATCGTTCCAACGGAGAAGGTCGGGGTTGCAGTCACAGAATAAGAAAAAGCGCCGTTTGCGACGTTGGCGGCATTGTAACTTTTAACGTGCAGATACCAGGTGCCGCCGGAGGTCGGAGCCAGCGAGAGTGTGCCGCTGGACCACTGAGTCTCAGTATCGGTCCAGGTGTGAGTCGCGTTCTTGTCCCATGCATATCTGAAATACTGCACCCCACCGGCGCCCCAGTCAAGGTTGTTAGTCCATACGACGTTTTCACCCTGGCACGGAGTTGCTGTGCTCGGACTGACGCTGCCGGCGACAGGAGCCGGAGAAAGCGTATAAACAGAAGTGGAGCCGACATAGCTTGTCGTGTTAGCCCACGCGCCTCTGGACTGACCGGTGTTGTCACGTGCGGCTATATCGAAAGTATATTGAGTATTCGGGGTGAGGCCGGTGTTGTTAAATGATGTCCCCGTGCCCCAACCATAAACGGATGTATTATTGCGGCGGACGTTTACGCCGACATCACCTCGGCGATAGTGGCAGCTTCCACCACTGGTGCTATCCGAATCTTCAGTGGCGCCATCAGCTACACCGACGCCCTTGTCCAGAGGAATAGCCCAGGCCAGATTGATCTGAGTCGGGCTGACCGCGTTCACGCTGGAGAAGCTCGGATTATTAGGAGCAACGTTATCAACAAACACCGCACCCCAGGCGCAGTTGCCTGTTTTGTTATATGTCCAATCGCCGCTGGAACCGCTCGCTTGAGCAGAGGTTCGCCCTGACCGACTGATTCCGAAGAAGTGAAACCGCCTGTAGCCAGTCACACCGGTTTCGGTATGGGACCAGCTAGCATTACTGTTGGTGGTAAACTTGTAGTGCTCATCGGCGCCGGAAAGTCCTCGACCCCACTGATAGTATCCAGTTTTCCAGAAAGGAATGAACTGGGCTGTGACGGTGCCGCTTGCGGTTACGGTGGTGTTGTTAGTATACAACGTCAGGCCGTGATCCGGATTGGCGACGCCGTTGAAGTTGGTCATCGACATCTTGGGGAACCAGCTGTCCTGCTCGTTGAATATACTATATCCGTCGTAGCGGTGTGTCTGGAAGTTTACGCTGGGCTCTTCCTGGTTAGTATCGCCACCGTTGCGAAGGCTCATCGTGCCTTGCCAGCCTCCGCCGCCAGGCCCCTGCTGGATTTTAAAGAGCACCCTGCTCCAACCCGCCGGCATACCTTTCCCGCCAGTGACGTCCTGGTCGCGAGTTAATCCACGGTTGATATCATTGGTATGAATATTAGTACCATTCAACCATACCTTACAACCGTCGTCAGAACCGATTGCAAACCTCGGCCCTGCCCCGTTTGGCGCATACACCCACGCCATAGCATAGCCAGCCTGGTCCGGATTAGTATTCCATTTGGTGCCGAAATTCAGGGTGTTTGCGTTGTTGCAGTCTCCGGCGTTATGCGCTTCTGGCCTCTTTCCGCCAAACAACCCGTTGAAAATCACTGTCCCTTTAGTGGCGTCTATATAAGGATAAAGATATAGATTGGCTTCATCGAGGCCGTTGGCATTGGCCAGAGAGGTCGAACTAAACGGGCCCAGGACAACCCATTTATTGAGATATGACCACCGGTCACCATAACCCTGAACCTGGCCAATCATGGTTACAGCGTATCCTTCAGCTTTGCAAACGTTGTTGTTTTCGCTGGTATTGATACGCATACCATTGCGGTTAGCTACGTCACCAACAGCTCCCGACCATAGGGTAATCCACTCACAACCCTGGGCACAAGAGCTATATGTCCGCGCCGAGGCATCACTATTATTATTACTTGTGTTAATACTCCTTGCGAGAGAATAAGGCACGCTCGCACTGTACCACCCCGGACGCCAAAAATTTTGCACATAATAACCGCGTCCAGCCCACGTAAAGCCGTGGTTCCAAGTGGCTGTGCGAACAGCGCCCGACGTAGCCCAGCAGTACCAATATGTCTTACTGCAGCTTGAGCCGGATGCCCAGTCACCCGTTGTTGCTGTCGGGTTCTTCTCACCCGAGTTCGCCCAATAGGCAAATGCGGGAGTGGCTGCAAATGTTACGAGCAAACAAATACAGACCCCCGCCAATATATAAAATCGATTAATGCTTTTGTGCATAAACCTTACCCTCCAGAATCTTTTCTCTATATGCTACTATCAACTGCTATGTAACCGGTAGAAGCTCTGTGGTTGAAGCATTCGACAGGCTTGATATGTAGTATGTTTGCGTCACCTTGCTGAGTGCGATTTCGCGGAGACCGTAGAGGTTAAACTTAACGAATGGACAACCATGAAACCGCAAGCGCGAGACAAAGAAGTAGTGCTTTCTTTCCCTCACACCCAACGCATTTTTATCACACCAACTCGATGTGTTCTTTTATTGTCATTAGCGATATTCGATATTTATGTGTATTTATGATTGCATTGCTTCTATAGTCAGTATGCCAGCTTTATCTGCTTCTGTCAACCTAATATTGCTGGGTTTTACACATCTTTTGGCTATGTGCGGAAAGCCGTCGCCTGTCCGCACACAGCCATTGCATAAAGGTCACCGAACCTACGGCTGGTCACCTTTTACATAGAGATACTTGATCATCACGAGATAGTCGCTGTTATCGGTGTAACCGTCGCCGGTTATATCACCAGCAGCTCCATAACCCCAGTTACTGCGCAAAACAGCGTAGTCAAGAGCGTTGACCACGTTATCACCCATAGGATAGCCCGGAGTAGCCAGGTCGCCGCCCCGCAGGACCTTCGAGCCCAGGAAGTCAACCTCTGCCTGGCCTTTGGTCATGGTCACAGTTCTTCGCGACCGCAGGTGCCACGCGGTTTTTGCGCTGATCGAGGTGATCTCCGGCACATCGACAAAGTCGTAGTATGCCTTGCCGTTGGTGAAGTTCAAGGTCAGCGTTTTGGTAATCGTGCCGTTGATAACGAAAGTCACCGCGCGGGTGCAGGCCTTATCCTCGGCGCTCTCCCAGCCGACCATACCCTCGATTTCGTTCTTGTTGACCGGGAAGCTTTTGGCCTCATCAGATTGGTTATTGTAAATGTCTGTAGCGATGACTTTTATCGAGTGCTGGCCGTTTGTCCAGTCCTCATCAATCGTGCATGTCCCGACGTATTTGCCCGTGTTCTGATCCAGAGTCATAGTAATCGGAGTCTGCGAGTCATCGAGTACAAAGATGACAGATCCAACCCCGGAATCGTCCGCTGCCTCTGCCTCAACAGTAACAGTACCCTTAAGGAAGTTGTAAGTCGGGGCCTCGCCTATCTTGCTGCACGTGACCGAGACGTTGGTCAACTCCGGCCCTTCATCGTCGGGAACATAGGTGACGGTTACCTGAGCACAGGAAGCGCTCAGACATCCCGTGGTCGAGTTCTTAGCCTTCGCATAGTAGGTAGTTGTTACAACCGGGCTGACCGGAGATGTGACAACTGTTCCGCCGCAACTGCCAGAATACCAGACCACTTCCTCTCCCTGGCCAACCGTAGCAGAGAGCGCCGATGACCCTCCCGGGCCGATTGTCGACGGGGTCGCTGATGGGTTAGCAGGGGTATTAGGTAAGCTGTGAACCGTACCCGTTACAGCCAGCCTCGTCGCGCTCTCGCAACCCGCTGTGCTTACGCTTGCAGCATAGTAGGTCTTCGTAGCGGATAGACTCTCAGTATATGGGTTAGCCGTGCTTACTGCGTTTCCTCCGCTGGCCGCATCGTACCATTTAAGCGTGCAGCCGGAGTCCGGCGTGGCAGAGAAGTCGACGTCACCCGACCCGCAAATGGCGTTTGTTGAAGCGCCTGTCGGAACAGCGGGCAGTGGGTTGACTGTGACAGTCACCGGAGTGGATGTGAACGCAGCCGTACCGCAGGTCGGTGTTACTAAAACGTTGAATGTGGTAGTGGTATTCAACCCGGCAGGAGGGTCGTAGGATGCGCCTGTGGCTCCAGTGATGAGCGTGTCGCTTATGGTAGGAGAGCTGTCGCCCTCTTTGGAGTACCACTGATAGCTCAGCGCGCCGCCGCCCGAACCGCCGCTGTATGTCATCTGAGCAGGATCGGCAGCGCCACAAAATGTACCGCCTCCGCCGCTGATACTGCCGATGGAGAATGTGGCAGTGGCGGTGACCGAATAGTCATAAGTCCCGTTGCCGACGTCGTCGCCGTTGTATCCCTTAATATGCAAATACCACGTACCCGCCGCAGTCGGGGAAAGTGTCAGTGTGCCGCTGGTCCACTTGGTCTCGGTGTCTGTCCAGGTGTGCGCTGCGCTCTGATCCCAGGCATATCTATAATACTCGACTTTGCCAGCGCCCCAGCCGGAAGTATTGGTCCAAACAACGTCTCCGTCCTGGCAGGGTGTGGTTGTGTCGGCTGCAATCGTGGCGGCTGCCGGCGGTACTGACAAAGTATATTTTGTCGCAGTGGCGGAGTAAGTAGTAAATATCCCATCCCCGTTACTGGCCTTGGCCTTGTAAGTGTATGGCGTGTTTGCGGCCAGGCCAGTGATGTCGACGTAGTTCTGCGTAACCTTGCTCAGATCCGCATTGCCGTCATGGAAAACCACCCCGGATGACCCGGCAGTCAGGTTGACCGGCCCGGTGGTGTTTACTCTAAAGCTTGATGTAGTTATGCTCGTAAATGTCGGAGTAGTCGGCGTATTTTGCAGAGTGTATCTAACCAATGCAGAGCTGTTTGTACTGTTAATATCGCCGTTCCACGCCCGGATGCTGCGAGTATAAGACGTGTTAGCGGAGAGTCCGGATTCGGTAAGGTTAGCGCTGGCCTGGCGGGTAGTCTCAGAACCGGCTACTTTTCGAGTGCCTCCGTCCATCAGATCGAAGCCGTATTGGTTATTGTTGGTGCCTGCGTTAGCTGTCCATCTTATCTGCGAAGTGCTTAGAGCAGTGGCTGCTATACCCGTGGGTGTTGCCGGCGCATACCCTGTCCATGTTATGTCGTCCCAGTTACATGGGTCGGCAGACGAATAGTGCAATCCAATTCCTACCCGCCATATTCCGGCATCTATATTTGCGGCGGTACGTGTCACATTTACGCTTCTTGTTTGCCACGTATCTTTAGCTTCGAAATAGCAATTGTTATTATCATTGCATATCGCCTTAAAGCTCACCCAGTCAAAAACCCCCCTAGCTGAAGGGTGTTGTCCTCTAGCGCCTATATTTTGCCACACTAGTCCAGATCCCGGATTGTGCCAGATAGAGTACTGCTGGACGCCAGATGGACTGTATAATCCTACAGCCAACATTCCCCCAAGCCAATCATACGAAGAAAGCATCAAAACATCTCGGTAACTGCCTCTCGACTGGCTTGTTCCAACGAGGGCGTAATCCTGAAGGCAATACAGCCACGCTGTAGCCTCACCAGCATAGCTAGGTCGACTGCCTGTTAAACGCCAATGATGCGATGTTTGGCCAGCGGATCTATACGCACTTCCAGTTCCAGCCGTATGGGTAGGGCTGGAAGCGTAAGTCATTGACGTTCCGGCTCGAAGTACCCAAGATGAAGGTATACTACCACTAAAAGTCTCAGTCCAATTGGCCGCAAACACAGGGGGAATTGCAACGAATAAAAGAGCGATTATTATTGCGCAGGCCACAGAAAGTCGGCAATAGGCGCGTTGACGCGTATTCTGCATTGTCGTGCCTCCACTTATGGCTGTCACATTTATTTGTGATCTCGCCTTGTACTTACTACACGGTTACAAGTAAGGCCAATGGCCCGGTTACGCTACATAAGCCGGGCCTTTGGGTAATTATGGCTGCACATCCTGTACAGTACTACAAATGTTATTTAGGACAGTCTTCTCCTGATCCCAATCAAACCAGCCAACCCGGTGATCAATACCAGGCAAGTCGCAGGCTCCGGTATTATCTTCGGCCCTGGCCCGTAGGTCGCGTTTCCAAAAAGGAAGCCCGCTTCACAATTGGACCACAAATCATCAGCATCGTCCGGCATATAGTAGGACTTAAAGCTGAACGTCATTCTATCGCCCACAACTAAACCTTGCGTCATTGGAGTATTCTGCCAATCTAGGTAGTTTCCCTGGCGCAAAGTAAAATGCCACTTCCCGGTTGGCGAAAAGCCCCACAGCTTTGACGTGTTGATATAGTCGGGCAAATGGATCATAAAACCGTCAATCTCGTTTTTGGTCGTGTTATACAGTTCGTATGAATAAGTATACACGCCACTATCCAGCGACCAACTCGGAGTGAGGATCGCTACCTGCAATGTGGGTGTTGCCCGCATCTCACACGGCTCCCAGGCAGCGAACACACTGGAGGACAGCACTACGACGGTCACCAAGACAAACATCATTACCATAAGACGTCGCATTCTTCTTCTCCTTCCTTCCTTAGAATTGAAGCGAGCCTCAACGGGCTCTTAGCTTCGCATAAACCGACGCTTCAGCACACCTACAAATCCGAATCCGGACAACGCCATAGCCAACGCCGGCCATTCCGGAATATCCGGCTCCATGCCAGGGCCGTATACGTATTCGTTGTAGTTGTGAATTGCCACTGCAGAGGCAATACTTCCTGCATACAACTGCGGCCCATAAAGGTTGATGAAAGAAAAACCCAAACTCTCACCAGGCGCAAGGCCGCCGCCCAGGGTAGCCCAGCGGAACTTTGTGCTGGCGAGCAGGCTTTCGGTGATTTCATCGTAGAACAGTTTATGGGTCACAATCGGAGTCGTCGATTGCCCGGAGAGCATGTTGCCCCAGTCATAATTATCTGCTCCCCAGAAGAACTCGACACCCCCCGGAGTCACGTTTCTATATCCATCAATAACCCTGTAAGACATAGGATCGAATACGGCAGCGTCAGCCGATCCGACAGCAGTCAGATAGAAGTCACGCATTTCAGTTGCGGTGTTGTTGGTTACCCAGTAGACGTACTCATAAGGCCCAGACCCGACGCCCGGGGATACCTGCAGCACAACCTCGACATTTCCAGTCGAGCCGTATGAAGTCAACAGGACAGGGTCATAGTAGTTGGTGTATTGGTCGGCGAATGCAGGGGAGACCACTAAGGCGGCGATCGCCACAAATATGAAAAAAATAATCTGAAGCCGCGGCAATCGGCCTGCGCTATGATGACCACAAATCATTATATAAAGTTCTCCTTGTCCTGCACCAGTCTATATGACGAGGCAATAAATGCTGCCTCAAGCAAAGAAATCAAGGAGCCACTCGGTCGCATTGCCATCAGCTCTTACCCACCAAAAATATTCTCATAGTCTGAGATTTTGAGGGTGAGGCTGTTGCAAACCTGGCCAGTCCTCGATTTCAGCACTCTTACGGCCTGTAGTAATCTTAAAAGGACGACTTACAGGTTCAGTCTAACATGCAAGCAACGGTTTGACAACAGGTGAAGCTCAATTATTACCTGGTAATAATACCAGATTTACGAAATTGGGCTTAAATATTGCATAAATTGTCGACGCAAGCAGCGATTCAAGCTGCCGCGCGGCTCTACTCAATTTCAACTACCTTCGCGCCAATGAAACGTTCTCCGTGCAAAGTGGTAATTCCTCCCAGCACCCAGACACGATCTCCACAAGCGACCGGCCCATCCCAGATTATCCCTATCCCTCCGACCCTATCCGCCTGCTGCGCATAGAACAGGTCGGCAAAGTGTTCGGATGAAGTCGATGCTACAAGGGAGCGTATGCGCACCAGCGTTCCATCCGCACAGGATTTAGCTTCGTTGAGAGATATCGCAGCCGGCAAGTCCTGCGCTGTCAAACTGGCCTGCGCATCTACATTATGACCCTGTGCACACGTCACGCTGGCGGTTATAGTAATCGTATAAGGCGCACAGCAAGCGGGCGAACCCACCAAAAGCATCATTATAATTATTAAGAGTCCGTGAGTCGCAGACGTCCTCATCAAATACTCCGTTACAACTAGCCGATATATTCAATATACCATCTGCAGCCGAGTATGCAAGAGTCATTTTTGCTGGGAACCGAGCCTGCGGCAGAGGCGTATCTTAAAGCGGCTGAAGAATATCTGCTTGACGGTCGGGCCTCAAGCAGGAATAATGACATTGAAAGGCCGATTTTTGTGTCAGATGTTGTATATACTGCACATTATGGGCCATTGAATAGCCATCTACAGGGATCAAAAGGAGAATCACCGTTGCGAAGGATCATTTACTTGATTGTTATATCCACGGCGCTTACCGCACTGTTTATATCATCGGCCTGGTGCGATGGGTCTAACCTTGTCGTAGGAGATGTGGTATCCGTAATTGTTGATGGCGAGAAAGAATTGACGAAACCGTATGAGATCAACGCTGAGGGCTGCATACGGATCTCAATGATCGGGGAAGTGAAATTGCTGGGCCTTAATACGTCTGAGGCCGCAGCCGCGATAACTGAGGCTCTTACTGAGATTTTGGTAAACCCTCAGGTGAGCGTGCAGTTTCTTGAGCGGGCGAAAATGAACGTCTTTGTGGTCGGCCAGGTTTTGAAAAGAGGCCTGGTGGACGTAGGGGTCGGGGATCGTGTTATACAAGCTCTTGCCCAGGCCGGTTACGATGATACCGCTGAGTTATCACATGTCAATGTGCGCCGGGGGGAGGAGATCATAGACCTGGATTTGACTAAATATCTCACAGGAGCAGATCTCAGCGTAAATATCGAGCTGCTTTCCGGGGATACGGTTGTTGTGCCGCGGGTGGATATGATCGGATCGGTGATGGTGCTCGGTCAAGTAGCGAAAATCGGACCGGTGCCGCTGAAAAGAAACAGCACTTTCCGTGATGTGATGGGTCTGATCGGCAATGTAAGCATTGATGCCGACCTTGATAATATAACGATTAAACGTGAAGATGTGCCGGAGCCGATTCGCCTGGACTACAAAGCGGCGATGGCCGGGAACCCTGAGGCCGACATAAAGATACTGCCTGGGGATACCATCTTTGTGCCCCAGATGGAAGGGGCGTTTTTCACAGTCCTTGGCGGTGTGAACAGGCCGGGGCAGTATCCCCTTAAAGACAAGCTTATGCTTAGCGAAGCCATCGGAGCGGCTGGTGGCGCCACTATAAACGTAGGCGACTTGCGCAAAGTTCAGATTATGCGAGGCGTCGGACGAGACCCCAAGCAAACTGAGACTACCAATTTCGACCTCACGAAGATACTACAGGGAGTCTTGCCGGAACCCGCAGTCCAGCGGGGAGACGTGATTTACGTGACGGTACACAAGCCCGGCCCGACGCTGCTGCAGATGCTGCAATATGCCATGCCATTCGCCTGGTTGTTTAGACGCTAGAAGGTCGAATCACGGGGTTACGCCGGTCATTACTATGATCTCGTAAGGCGTGGCCCCCCACCCGTGTCCGGGCAGCGCTCGAACCACACCCGGATCCCGGACAGAGAAACCGCTGATGCTGCGCGAGAGAGGTAGAGTGCGCCTTCTTTCCTGCATATATTTCTGGAATCTCTCGCGCCAAAACTCCGGAGGGTTGGCTTCCCGTTTGAACTCGGCCATGCAATCATCCGGATCGCGCAGATAATCGCGCCACAGCTTCGACTTATGCACCAGATACCACGTCTCAGTTGCCGGATAGGTGTCGACTTCAGAGGTCATTAATATCACCCTCATAGGAAACCCTGCCGCATTAAGCTCCACAACATCGTCGTCGCTTCGCGGCAGCCAAATAGCGGTCACATCCATTCGCCAGGCCGCAAGCCACGGCAAATCGGAATATACCACTCCTCGCAGCCCACCTGCGCTTAAAGACACGAAAAACTCGTTAGGGGTTGTGATTTCGCTTCGAGGCAGCGGATCACGACGAACCATGATTTCCGCCGCAGAAGGCAAGCATGAGGCAGCTATGACCACACCTATTGCTAAATTGATATAAACCGGATGGAGCTTGCGATCGTCTATGATCTGGAAGAAATAGGCCGAACCGAATATGCCGAATATAGGCGCAAACAGGATGATAGCGCGAGCGTCCACACTGAATACTGCGAAAAAGAACACAGAAAACGCAACTGCGATGTAAATAAATCTTCTGACCATATTGCCGGATTCGGAATTGTACCGATAAAGCATACTGACCACTACCATAGGCAGAATGGCGAGTCCCAGCATGGGGACGAAGGCCAATATGAGCTCTGAACTCCCAGCGATCAACTTCGTCACAAACGCATTGAAATGTTCTATCGGGAATAATACCACCCGTGCAATCCCTTTGACGCTCTCTTCCGTGGTGCGAAACAATACATCACCGGGGTACATCTTGGAGTCCGCGAAAATATCCCAGGCGCTGGCTCCGAGAATCGAGCCGCCGGTCAAAGTGGCATTACGATATGCCCAGGGGGCTATAAGCGCGGCGACACCGGCGATAAACACAACTGCATGCCATCGTTTGCCCAACCCTGCAAATGCGTAGTGTAAGGCAAGCGGAATAACTAAAAATAGCAGGATATGATTGATCATAAAAAGCAGAGCCGTAAAAAACGCGGATAAGACGACAAAACCTACGCTCGCAAAGTGTTTGTGTCTCGAAGAGGTTCTTTGATGAAACAATACGCTAAACAGTAATAACAAAAACACGAAGGCCGCCATTGTCCACTCGGTACCGGACGCTCCCGCATCGATAACCGGCCCACTGACCGCCACTACGGCCGTGGCAAGCAAACCTACTCGTATATCGAATACCAGCCAGCCGAGCACGAACGTGCTGATTATGATGAGGATCAGAAACAGCAACGACACCCAGACAATCGCCTGATCGCTCGGGCCTTTCTTATGGAATAGAACAGCAACTACGTAGGGAAACACTGGAGCCGAGTTGACTTCAGCTGTGTATCGGCGGCTGTCGGTAATCAGTCCAATATTGAAAGGGCGAATGACACGTGTGGTGAAACCCTTGCCCTGGGATACATTTTTAGCTACCTGAGCTACGTCTATCGCGTGCCTATCCGTAAGCCCATTGAACGTTGTCTTATAATATAGAGCGCCGAAAAATGCGAGAACTGCAATTATGATGGTCGTCCAGATAATTCTTTTCCACGGCAGTTTTACGACCAACCGCCGCCGTTTTACTGCGCCCGGGTATAACTCAGTGTTCAAGTAGCTCTCCTTCGAATTGCACAATCAGCGACTACTTATGGTATTCTCTAACAGCCTCTTCATAGACCTTTTCAAGCTTTGTTACGCTTGATTTCCATGAGAAGTCCCCGATTACCTTCTCCCGCCCCTCCTTACCGATATCGTGCGCGGATTTCGGATTGTCCAGTAAATTGGTGACCTCATCTATCATATCAGAAATGCCATCTGTTTGAACAACTCCCGGGCAATCTGACCCCAGCGGTCGGGTGGATATGGGGGTAGCCACTACCGGCAAAGCCATCGCCATCGCCTCAAGAACTTTATTTTGCACCCCTACCGCCACCTGCATCGGGACTACGGCTACTGTTGAGGAGTCGAGATAAGGCCGAATGTCGTCGACAAAACCGGTGACCGTGATGCCGGGGGTTTCCTGGAGTTTGAGAATATCCGAAGGCGGGTCGCTGCCGACTATGGTAAACTCGGCATCAGAAAATCGAGCCTTCACGGCGGGAAACACATTAGTTGCAAACCAGCTTGCGGCTTGAGAATTGGGGTAATAGCCCATCTTGCCACTAAACACTATCCTATGCGCAGATTTTTCCGATCCCATCGGTGCGAAATATTCCGTGTCGACGCCATTTGGAATAACGTCTATGTTCAGTGAATGATTTAGTGATATCAGCTCACTGCGTTCCGAGTCTGATGTTATGACCACCTTTTGGAATGAAGCCAAAACGCGAGGCTCATAGCGCCTGAGTTTACAATGTTCCTCCATCATAAGCAGGCGTCCGATAGGGTTTCGTTTTGAGAACCTCATCTGACCAAACAGGCCAGTCAGGCAATCCACAGCGTCGAAAACCACTGGCGTCTGCCCACAAAAACCAGCAAAATGTGCGGCTCTTAAATGTTCGATGTGAACCACATCGAATTTCTCTGTTGCAACTAATTTCCTGAGATATCCTCGCATCGCTGGCGACCAGCAATAGGCCGCGCAGAGAGGGGTTGGGGTCGGGAGCGCCATAAGCGACTGCGTCATTCCTCGCAGCTTCGAATGACCCACTATATGGAGCTGCTCCACTGTATCTGCAAGTTCATCGAACCCTGCCTTTTTGCTTTCGCCGAGTGCAGCAACGTATATGTCGTGACGCTGGGCCAATTCCTTTATGAAGTGAAATGGCCGCACCCTTATTCTGGATGGGATATACGGTGCGATGAACAGGATTCTCATGACATCAGCCCATCGTAAAGGGAAAGCAGCCTCTGCCCTACCCTTTCCCAGGAGTATTCCTCGTACACCAGTCTGCGCCCGTTTGCACCTAATCTATCGGCTAATTCGCGGTCAGTAAGGATTTTGACCACTGCGTCGGCGAAGTCGTTTGGCGTGTCCGCTATAAGCAGGTGTTCTCCGGAGTTGACAGCCAATCCCTCTGCTCCGATGGATGTCGATACCACGGGCAGACCCATCGCGAGAGCGTTCAATATTTTGACTCGGACGCCGCTGCCGGATCGAAGAGGCACGATAAATACGCCGCACTGGCGCGAGAGTTGCCTGTCATCATCCACATAACCGATAATATCTACGCGCTTGTCCTCAGCCAAAGCTCGAATTGAATCCACCGGCTTTTGGCCTGCGATAGTCAGGCTACAGTTTGGCACACGCTGTGAGACCAACGGCAGAATCTCCCTGTGAAAATATAGCATAGAATCTACATTCGGCGGCCAGTGCATCGTTCCGATCGACAGAATATTCTTCGAGTCCGCCACGCGCTCTACCGGCTGAAAATGATCAACATCGACGCCTATGGGAACCGCCTCCACAGCGCCGAGCTGGCTGTCTAATGCCCTCAGGCTGGCGACGTCCTGCTCGCTTACCATAAGGACCAAATCGCTGCGCCTGCATATATCAAGTTCGTATTTGCGCAATTTAGGCCACTCCAAAGCAGCGTATGTCCGAACAGCCACGCTCTCCGCTGTCTGAGCGACCCGCTGGATAATCAGCGACTCAACGTTGTGATTGTCCAGCACAACTTTATATGGCCCGTTAAAATCCACAAATTGCGCCATCTGCAAATGGTCTATATGGATCACGTCGGGCTTGAAGCTGTCCACTGCCTCTCTAATCGCCCGATGCATCTGTGCGCGATAATCTCTGCTGATGATAAATGATCGGTTGGTGAGTATGCTGGTAGTCAAATCAGCCAGTTGAGTTATTTTAGTTCGTGTCAGATCGATTTCAATCCCGTCGCCAAGCTTTCTAAGTTCTGGGACAAGCTGCGCCTCATCTTCTCCTCTTAAATACGACACAGTGAACACATCATGCGCGCCGGAGAGTATCCTCAGCGTATGATACGATTTGATCTTGCCGCCGGAGTCTAAAGGGAGCGGAAATAGATGTGCCAGAAAGAGTATTCGCATAAATAATTCACTCGACGGACGGATGATTCGAAGCGGACAACGCCCTTACAATCTCTTCGGAGGCTGCTGCAAAAAACTCGCGTATTTTGCCTTCTGTGTCCTTTTCAGAGATCAGAACCGGGCTGGTGACGCGAATATAGGCCCAACCGTCGCGGGATGGGTGCAGTCTGTTTAGAGCCATCTTCAACTGTTGAATCGTGAAATTGTATTCCGTGTGGGTCCCCTGTGCGAAGAAATACACAGACACACTCTGTGAGCCGCTGTTAGGCTCCTCAACAAACAACTTCACCGCATCTATGTTGCGACCCGCATAAGGTATTATTGTGGTAGATTGCTTTACGTTGTATCCGGAACCACTGAAACACATCTCGGAGACGTGCCAACTCCGCCGGTCATTGCCTTTGTAGATAACCATAAGCTCAAGAGGTGTGCCGTATTTGTCGACATAGACCCGCTTCAGCGAGTCTTTTGTCTTTATATTCCAGCCTTCGAGAGATTGCTTATCCAACTGAACTGACGAACTGTCGCTGCTCCAACTGCCGATTTGTTTGGGCAGAGATGCGAGGTCGGAGCCCGCGTGAGCAATCGACTCCCGTGTCTGGGCCCAACCGGTTATTGCAATCGAAGCAAGCAATATCAAGACGACTGCGGAGTAGTTCGGGCGTTTAGCCATTCAAACCCCCAATTTATGAAAAACAATAATACGATAGCGGCCAAAAAGAGCAATGGGCTGGAGTAGTCGTGATATATTCGCAGAGCGATCTCCCAATCCCAGTACGACCCCACCAGCGCGATAGATGTTATTCTCACGATGTTTGCTATGAGTGCAATAGGCAGCGCCAGAAAAAACAGAACCCATTTGAGCTTTGGCGGCAGGTTGGTGATATATGCGAACACCGCAGTGACCCCGACCAAAGCCACCAGCGAGCTCATCCCGCTGCACGCCTGAGCCACCTCAAAACTAAACCCGTCGACACTGAGCTGAATCCCGGCTCTTACCACCTCAAGCCCGGTCAGGCTAAGCAATGATGCAGTGACTGCGCTTGCCATAATCTGCATCGGAAAGCCCAGTCTGTCCAAAACTCCCCCCGGCACCGGAATCATAAAGATCATATAAGCCAGCGGGAAAGCCATCAGTTTCACCAATGCGAAGCCGTGGAAATAGATACAGCCTCCGAGAATAAGCAGAATAATTGATAGCGCCGACGGCCCGGACACGTCGAGAATAACGCCGGTCAGATGCAGTATGATTGCAACAACGATTATCGTCAGACCCCAACGGGAAGGGCTGCGAGGCAGCTTTTTTGCCTCTGGCCATTTCTTCCATACAAAGTAGCCGCAAACAAACGGGACTAGATATGCCAGCGAATACTGAGTATCCTGCTGCCACTTATCCCAAAGAAACCTGAAAGTGGGAATATACATCAGCACGGCGAGGAAAGCGGCTGTGATAATCCAGCGTTTATCGACGACTTTTGCGACATTGGATTTTGTTTCGTTTGATAACATTTTATGATTGAACAGCGGATTAAGGCTGTTGCACTTTCGCTTTGAATGTTCTCGTTATCGTCTGTTTCGGCGCAATGGAGCTTATAGTCCAATTGACCTCGCGCGTGTTAGCGTCGTAACTGCCTCCGCTAGCTGCAATATAACTCATCTGAGCCGGCACTTTGGCCGAAACCACAGCGTTGGTCACCGAAGTGTCCGAATTGTTTTTGCATTCAAGCGTGATTGTCACAATCTGTGACGGATAGACGCTCTCGGAAGGCAAGAGTATTTTCAATTCCAATTCCGGTGGAATCGGGTTTATTTTACACGCTATATCCGAGGCCAGGTTCTGAACTGATAGGACGATTTCACCGTTCACGCACTGCTTATTTTCGGTTTTAGTGATCGCTCCCGTAATGGTATTCCACCATTCCGCTTTATAAGCGCCATCTTTCAACCCCGACACGGTCACACTGCCGCTGACAGCCGGAACGCTCACCCTGTCGATTGCCTTCTTCCAGGTGGCTGGCTGGTTGTCTATCCACAGATGCGCTCGATTATTGACCAGGTCCTTCTGTCCCCAGGCTCTCATTGCAGGCACGGATGTAACAGCCTGCGCATTCACATAATTGCCGTTAGAAAGGGGGATATCCTCCATAAACGACTGGTAATATTTTATATAACGGGCCAAACCATATTTGCGGACAGCGGCGATCCACCAGCAGATATCGGCCGTAGCTTCAGAATCGACATGTCCCCACACAAATTTTCGAAACCAGACACCGGAGACATCGTCGGCGAGTTCCTGGCTCTCGCCCGTATAGTATATCCCTTTATAGGGACTGCCGTGAATATTGGGTCCTCTTATCCCCGTTTCGCCCCACATCGCAGGCTTGCCGATGCGCTGGCTATAACTATTAAGCAAAACGCCATATTTTCGCACCGCAAGAGCGGGGTCGTAGTCGATGCGGTCGCCCTCAAACCCTCCATCGACGAACAGATTCTTGCCCGTGACCTCATCTATGAACTCTATGTCGTCGATCCAGAATGTGCCTTCATGATCTGGGGTGCAACTGCATATAATTTGCATATTAGCCGTGTTGGCATCTGCAGGCGGCTTTATTCCCGTGTACACAACCTGCTGCCAATCATATGTTCCTAATGGCGCGTGTGGAGTTGTCCATCCAAGAAAGTCGTCTTCATGATACGCTCTGGACCACACTATATTGAAGCCCACTCTTCTCCATCGTGATTGACCGATATTTTCTCCCTTTGCCCAGAACTTGAGGGTATAGGTGCGGTTTGGATCTACTCCCACATGATATGGCCTGTAAAATACCGCCCCGTCCGTGCCTGTGCCTGCGTAAGCAGTGATCTTAAAAGACTTGGACCCTGAGTGTGATTGAGTCGAATCGAATGCGAACTCGCCTTGCGTGCCGGTAAACGGTAATAACGCCGAAGCGTTTGATTCATTGGTGGCTACGTCGGACCATGCATAAATCCTCGGGCCGTGGCTGTCGGGAGTTGATCTCGACGGGCCGATATATTCGTGCAGATCGATATAGTCACACGATGAGGTTTTCCAGAAGTCCATCGGTATCGAGTGCCAGAACGACGTGGTTATTAGTGGATGATTTGGGTGGTTCTGGTGCATATAGTCCGCAAACGCGTTTGCCGCGTTGTAGTGATTCCCACTGAAAGGGTTTCCCTCATTACAAAACTCAAATGAGTGAATGTTGGTGGCATATCCGTAGCGGGCGATAATATAACGCCAGAAATATTGCTGGTAGGTGCGGCTGGCGTGGGAGGCTGACGCGTATACGTTATCATCACTCTGACCGCCAACAGTGCCATCAGCCTGAATACGGCCGAAGATTTTATCCTGCTTCTCCTGCAGGCATATTTTAAGATAAATGCCGAGGCTTCTGGCCAACTCCAATTGATAATCGGCCTTCCAAGCCTCGACTTGTGACACATACTTATAAGCATCGAAGTTTGGACGTGACACAAGCTCCGGGCCGAGTTGACTGCCACTCACTATCTCTCGCAACGAAACATCCGTGAAATATACCTCTCCCGCCGTCGTGTCGCGGACTTTAATGTACGGTGATATCGTGTTCTGAGCAGGTCCGCTGTGAATGTCTATACTCAACAATGACCAGTCGTTATCACCAGAGAGTTTTTGAGATTGAACTCCAGAGGCTTCCAAACAGGCGCCGAATTCACCCTCTCCTGCAACACCGACCGTCTTTATCCACGCGCTGAAACGATAGTCCTTGTTCGGCTTAACCCCGACATCAGGCACCCACGCCTGGCTGTTGCCGGATATCTTGCCTGAAAACAATTCCCCTGGTCGGGCAGCTTCAGTGGTCACGTTCAAATCATTAGGCTGCCATATCCATATTGGAATGCCGCCCTGCCCGCTTAATCCGAACACCACCGGCCCCTGAGAACCCTGCCACCATACTCTCAGCAAATTTACTTTGTTGATGGCATAGTTCGCATATGCATCGTCCATTGCATAGGTTATGGTGGTGCTGTCGCTGAGGCCCAGGAGGTTCAAATAAGCGCCATCACTGGTTTCAAAGTAGCGAGAGTCGGTGGGGCTAACCCGGACAAATCCCCGTTTAGAAGAGCCGACGCAGGTAAAGGTATTGGAAGGCGGATCGTAGATCGTCGTTCCGCTGGAGTCTGTCACACGAATCCTATATTTCCATAACCCCGTTGCTTTAGGGCAAAATCTGATACACCAGCATGGCTGCCCTACTGGATACATCCAATCCCTTGTGGTTCCGCTTATTGTAATCGGGCTGCGCTCGTAGTCCTGATAATAAAACGCAGGCTGAACTACAGTCGTCTGCCAGTCGTCATGTGAAAACAATCCATCTACGCTAACCCCCACCCCCGCAGGCACACCCGTGTTTGGGGATTCATCATACGGCCAGTAGAGGTTAGTGGCGGATGTGTCTACACTGAACTTCAGTCGAAAAACGTCATAAAGAGGCACTTGTGTGGCATCGGCAGCGACATTCGAGACCGCCGGGGCGCAGATAGCGGCACTGCAGGTTATAATCGCCAGTATAAGAATTTTTATCAGCAATCTCGACCGGTTCATAAATGCTCCCCTGTTGTAACCTTACCCCAGCATTCAAGCACTGTCAAGAAATGCCTCACTCCGAGATTTTGTCCCGGTTAAGCTTGTGGCTGATAGTCCCGCATTATGATAATCCTCAAAGTGCGGCACCGAGGATAATAGTCTCCAATAACCCTTAAGCATTTTGACGGCACTGGTTCGTTTCTCCGATCCGGAGCACAGGCGAACGGACCACAGAAGAAGCCGGACACTGGCGCTTAGGGCTATCACTCCCTGCAGCGCATATCTCGCTGCCCGGCTTTTGTTTTTGCGGCGTATGAACTTGTATGTGCTCAAATATAATTGAATATTCGTCCACTCCGCTGCCTGTATGCTGCTCTGTTGGCCAAAATGGATTATGCTCGCTGACGGCAGATAGTAGATGTTTTTGTCCGACAGAAAAATGCGCTGACACAGGTCGGTCTCTTCGAGATATAAAAAATAGGACTCGTCAAACCCGGACAACTCCTGAAGTATACGCCGAGGCGCCATTATGCACGCACCGAGCAGATGGGCCACCTGAAAAGGAGTGTCATCCTCAGTTTTTACCTTACGGAACCGGCGCACAATTTTGTCTAAGTAGAGGGCCTTCAAAAACAGCCAGCCCAGGCTCGGAAACGTCATCCAATATGACTCCTGTTGAGAGCCGTCGGGGTTTTCTATCCGGCAGCCAACAGCCCCCGCATCGGGGTTAGCAGCTAAAAATTCCCGCATAGCTTCGACCGCATTTGGTTTCACCACAGTATCCGGGTTCAACAACAGCACATATTCCCCAGTCGCCTCCGCAATGCCGAGATTATTCCCCGCAGCAAAGCCCAGATTAGCCTCACTGGCAATCAATTTCACTTGCGGATACTGCTCTCTAACCGCGCCTGCTGAACCGTCCGACGACGCGTTGTCTACCACAATCACCTCACAACCAGGCGCGTTCTGCCGAATCGACTCCAGGCAATCGATTAACAACTCACGAGTATTCCAGTTTACGATGATGATTGAGATCATTTCTATATCTTCACGCGCCATAATCGGATAAGGTCAATTAATTCTTACTATTTGAAGATGTTATCATTTGTGAAACGTACCACTTCGCCGACAAAACAGCATACAGCAACCCACCCGATAACACGCCGTAGTGCTTTGAAAAATAGTGACGCTTACTATCCCGCAGATGCTTAGCAGAGCGAGATTTTGCACGGCTACTACTCTGCCCGCCCAAATGGACTATCTCAGTCGACGGCTCCACCCACACGCTCCAGCCCTGCTTGTGAAGGCGGTAGCACCAGTCGGTTTCCTCATTATACATAAAGAACGACTCATCCATCAGGCCGATTTGCTCCACTGCTGTCCGCCGAATCACCATCGCACAGCCTCCGACCCAATCCGTGGCAAATGGCCCGATTTCGCGGACTTGCTCGGCAGTGGTCGGAGTTTTGAAACCATCTATTCGCCTATCGAGTATTCCACGAATCTCAGTAATCAGCCTCGGAAACCTGGCCCACGAATATTGCAACGTCTCATCGGGGTTTAGCACCAACGGCCCAACAGCGCCGACATCCGGATGCTCATCCAAGAATCTGACCAATCCAACAAGCGCACCCTCTCGGCAGATCGTGTCAGGGTTCAACAACATAAAATGCCGACCGGACGACACCCCATATGCCTGATTATTAGCCTTTGGAAACCCGACATTGTCCTGGTTCTCGATTAATCTCACCTGCGGATAAGTCGAACGCACCATATCGACACTGTCGTCAGATGATAGATTGTCCACGACAATCACTTCATATTCGAGACCATTTGTGGTCTCAAATACGGATCGCAGGCAATCATCAAGCAGTTCGCGCGTATTCCAACTAACTATCGCTATCGACAGATCCAAGGGTTTCTCTGCTTATCCTTATGTGGGCGATCGCCACGCCCCAAATTAACCACGAATATATCGTAGTAGAAAACGTAAATATCCCGCCGTTGTGGTAGGTCGGGATTATATAGTCACCGACAAACGAGGCCGCGCTGATTCCCGCCATCTGCCCCAACACGGCGAGAATAAAAGTCTTTGAAGGGCCTCTGGGCATCTGCCTGTAATTCTTCAGTAGCCAACAAAACCCCGCGACCAAAAGAGAGAGGAACAAGATCGTGCCGGGGTATCCGGTCTCCGCTAGAAGCTGAGAGTAAGTGCCGTGGGCAGAGGTGTAGCTGGTGGTCCCCCATTTTTCACCGTAATAAAATGTATTGTAGGTGCGATAGTTGCCCAGGCCTACGCCCAATGGGAACTTGGCGGCATACATCGCCCCACCCTTCAGTAAGTCGAAGCGGTCGTAGTCGCCTTCTTCCTGAGAAGCGGCAATTACCTGACTATCCACAAATGACCAGGACATCCCTATGCCGATCACCCCAACTGCCAGCAAGGCGAGAAATAACTTCTTGTTCTCCAGCCAACTGACCGTTAACAGCACGACGAATAATCCCATCCAACCCGATACCCACGACACATTCCTTACAAATGCAGCATAGATGAGTATAGCCAATGCCGCTGCTGCAAAAAGTCGAATAATAACGCGTTTGCGGTCATCCATCAACAATGCCGCTACGTAACCGGCCGGCAAAAACAGCAGCAGCACCCACCAGGAAGCTATGATCGGAATCTTGCCGCCAGTCAACGAATTTGCGAGGTTGAATATTCCGGCCAGCATCAGAGCAATAGAGATCGGCCACAGCCATTTTCTATCTCGAATGGAAGTAGCCATTATCACCAAAGCCCCGACACTCAACACTCTCAGCACGATTTCAATGAAATTTACAGTAGGATATTGATACCGCTGACTGACGTGTGGGTCCCAGAAAAGAAACGAGTTCCAGACGTTTATAAGGCAAAAGACGAGATACAGCCCTGCTGGGAGGTAAAAAGCGCTCTTGATGCGATTGGGCGGCAGATTTCCCCAAATATACTTGAGTATCCAGATACCTAATAAGAACCCGAGCATCAACTCACTGACATACAGGCCCTTGCCTACCCCCGACCCACCTACTGCAATATCAGGAGTCCTACCAAATGGGATAAAAGCAATCAAAGCATAGAGCGCCAGAGAAGACTCAAACTGCCACGCCACCAAGGCGGCCAGCAGCAGCATACCGATCAGGGCGCAGATATAGTAAAGCTGCATAGCCGCGGCAAAGAGGCCGATCACGATTCCCGCAACCAACACAATAAACGTGTGGCGCCCCGCCAGAGCCACTCGCTCCGGCGTCCAATCGCTATCCAGTCCCGTCTCTAATTGTGTGCGCTCGCTCACTATCTAACCGACTCCACTACCCGTCCAAACTCGGCACATATCTTGGACCAGTCATATCTTTGTTCCACGAATATGCGCGCCTGCCTGCTCAGTGCGTCGGCAAGCTCAGGGTTGCCCAACACACGCACAATCGCTGATGCGAACTCGGAAGGTTCATCTGCTATCATAATTTGCTCTCCGTGAACCGCCTCAATTCCTTCCGCTCCCATAGAAGTCGAAATCACAGGCACTCCGGCGGCCATCGCCTCCAGTATCTTCAGCCTGCTCCCCCCGCCTTCCCGCAACGGCACCACGCAAGCCGCGCTGGTTCTAAGCACATCTTTAATATCGTCAACATAGCCAACAAGTTCCACACCAGGGCAATTCTCTATTCCCGCAAGGTCGACTCCATCGTATCTGCCCGTCACACGCAACTTAATCCCATTATCGGCAATATATGGGTAGATATCCGATACATAATAGCGAACCGCGTCAAGATTCGCGCTATATGTCAGCGCGCCGTTATAAATCAACTCTCCCGGTTGCGGGTCCCAGTGCTCTGGCTGATATAATTCCGTATCCACCCCGTTTGGGATAATCTGCACGTTAGATAACTCAGGGGCCGCCTGAAGCAGAAGTTTCCTGTCCTGTTCGGAGACGATTGTAACAGCATCGAAACGGCGGCACATTTTGGCCTCCCATCGAGCCGATTTCTTCCAACCCGCCGCCGCTCGCCATCTCTTTAACAGACTTGGCAGCTTTTCCGCCGCCCGCTTCATAATCGCGTACTCGCAGTTGTGCTGATCCAGCACAGTTGGAATTGCGAGATTCGTCGGCACATAATGGGCCACACCAAGGGATGAAGCCACCAAAACATCAGGCCGGACAGTCTCTATTGCTTCCAGAATTGATTGTCTTACTCCGTCGTCATAAGTACATACCACTGACCTCGGAGCCGAGGAAAATAGTCCCAAAAACGACTTTAGTCCGCCGGGTTTAAACCAGTGTGATCTATGTAGCGATACCACCTCACAGATGCCGTCCAGTTGCTGCGCATCTTCCACGTTAGAGTCTTCCTGAAGCAACGAGATCAGGAATATTTTGTGCTCCTTCGCCAGGCCCTTTATTAAATTATAGGCGCGGATCCTGGCACCGTTGTCCGGTGGGCACGGAAACCACGCCGAGAGAAATAGTATCTTCACTGAATTATGTTAGTCCAAATCTTTTACGTGCCGCGCAGGCACTCCAGCAACCATAGTGCAATCAGGCACGTCTTTTGTAACTACCGATCCAGCCGCCACCACACTGCGCACGCCTACAGTTACGCCGGGGAGAATATACGCACCGACACATATCCACGCGCCTTCTTTAATTAAAACTGGCTTAGGAATAGTGGGCCCTATTCGTCCCGGAGAGCCGTCCAGCGGATGTGTTCCTGTGACCACAGTAACTTTTGGAGAGAGCACTACATAAGGTTCCATTGTTACTTCGTCGTCGTGGCAGTCTATGTGACAACAAGCCCCAATACTTGCATATGCGCCAAGGTTAAGGCGGTCGCCACCAAATCGTACACTTTGCCGGACCATCGCACCTTTTGCCACCTTAAATCCGAATAATTTCAGTGCCTTTGCTCTCAGTACAGCGGACACCTCGTCATCTGGCAAGGCTCTCATTAGCGCGTTAACGATATCTCTCTTCCAATACTTTGGCAAAGTCGGAATTTCAGCGCCGATAAATTTAATCCAGTTGCGCAACTTGCTCAACAATTCAACTGTTCTCCACTACAGCCCGCAAACACGATTCTATATTACTAACGGCTTGCTCCCAATTCCATTTGTCTATAACCAGTCGCCTGCCTTGTTCTCCTAACTGCCTTGTATATTTTGGATCGGCAATCAGCTTGTCCAATAAGCTCGCTATCATTTCAGGGGAATCGTGCGTTGCCAGAAGCCCGTTTACTCCGTCCAGCACCGTCTCTCGCACTCCGCCCTCCGCGATTGCAACTACAGGCGTACAGCAAGCGCTGGCCTCCAATGGCGCCAGGCCAAACGGCTCCAGTCTGGAGGTATATATCATCGCAATCGCACCCGATAAGATGTTCAGCAACTCTTCGTCACTGACCATCAGCTTTGGCACAAAATCCACATCCAGAGACCTGGCCAATGACTCTACGTTGTCCATATACGACTCATTAGCGCGGTTGCCTACCCAATATAGTTGCGGCCGCCTTGATTTTTCCATAGCCGCCACTGCACGCACTGCCCGGTCGACTCCCTTGCGCTCGTCAATCTCCCCCAACCCCACTACATAGTTGCCCTTTTGCATAGACACCGGGTGAAATAGCTCCGTGTCGACGCCAAGATAACACACCACGGACTCCAAACCATAGGCGCGTTGCAGCGATTCCCTGCTATATAAAGAGTTTACCAATATGACATCGTAATTACTGGCTAATTCGTGTTCTTCATCCCGCTGAGCCTGCTTAGAACAAGCGTTGAAACATCGAATTAGGGCGTTTCTATGTGCTCTTTCAGATTTAGATGCATATAAGTTGGCTTCATAAAGCCACCTGCGGGGTTCCGGAAGATAAAGGGCGCTGGGAGTGTTCAGATAGCGGCCAATCTGGCTCACTACCATATATGCGCACGCGTTGACCAGCACGACATCGAATGCGCCGTCGTCGATCTCTCTTGCGCATTCTCTGCAGTGTGCATCAATGGCGCTGGCCCTGCGCTTCATTTCTATCCGATAAGACAACTTGCCAAGCGCCGAACTCCAGTCTTTAACCGGGACGATGTGTTCGTGCACCCCCACATCAGTCAAGGGCAAATACCCATCCTGAGAAAACGGCGTACACCACGATTCCACGTGATGCCCTCGCTCCACCAGGCCCTTGATCTGATGATACAAGGCTCGTTTAGCGCCCCCGCTTGCGACGTTATACCAAACAGCGATTCGCATCGTTACTCTTCCCTTGCAAGCTGTATGGCCAGGTTGACCAGGGTGCGGCCAGGGTTGAGGTCGATTCTCTTTGCCGCAAACTCGTGTGCCGCAAGTCCCATAGCCTCCCAACTATCTTTAGCCTGCCAGGCCCGTTCCATAGCAGCGCCTATTGAAGAAGTAGTCGTCGCATCCGCCACAAAGGCCGTCTCCGGCTCAATGGCCCACTCTATCACACCCCCAACATCCGTCACCACAGCCGGCCGACCACACAGCATGGCTTCGACTAATGCTAAGGGAGCGCTCTCCGTCCTGGACGGCAATACCAGCAAATGCGCTTTTTTCCACGCATTTCTAATGTCGTTGGTGTAGCCGGCAAAGACTACCTTATCGGCGATCTGATAATATTCAGCCAGTTCTTTGAGATATTGCTCATCAAAACCGTCACCATACAACGACAACTCCCATCGTCTCTGCCGCCATTGCTCAGCTCCCAGCGCCTCAAAAAGATAGTCCAACCCCTTGCTTATACACTCAAGTCGCCCGACGAAAGCGAATTTTGCCACATCATCCGGCGGCATCGGCAGCACTGATGTATCCTTGATATTCACAGGATTTCGCACTATTGCCGCATTCGGCAGAGCACAGGCCAGGTGTCTTTCCACCATGCGCTGTGTGCCCACCGATACAAACAACGCAGCCTTGGCGTTCAATTCCACTTCTTTTGTCACGCTGCGAGACTCATCACCCGGCAAGTGAAAGTCATTAGCCACGTGGACAATAGTTACATAAGGCACTTTATACTTGCGGAGTTCCTCAGCCAGGTTCGGTAGAGAATGACAGTCGTATATCACGCTGAGATTAACAATAATAACGTCGGGCTTCCACTCAAACAGCGGCCTCAGCTCTGATGACGCGCTTCTCCACATCTCCGCTACGGCTCTAAACGTAGAAAAGCCGGAGTTTTTGAGGCGTTTTATCAACCAGTTTCTTAGTCGCCAGTAGAAGTTTCTTTGCTGCCTGCGCCAGAACAGCTTTGCTCCAGCTTTGGCCGCGTGCTCTGTGCGATTAACCGTCGCAGGCCCTCTCGACAGGCATATACCGACCTCATGACCATCCTCCAGGGCATCTTCCGCCGCTGCCAACCACAGCGGATCACATCCACCCCAAATTCCTTGCTCCAATGTCGATATTATGCCGATTTTCAAAGACTCACTTCTCCTATTTTAACAGTGCCTGTAGATAATCAGATATCTCACGCTCTCTTTTCGCTGGCGCATCGTCTTTAGAGAACCCTACAGCCGCCAGCAACGAACGTATTGCCGTGCTAAGCATTCCACGATTCAGCCCCCGCAGTCCGCCACATCTTACCGCCCTAAATGCCGCGTTCGCAGCCTGCAAATGCCGCTGCCGAGCGCGAAGTGCATGTGCCGCTAACTGCCAAAACGCAGACAACCAATCACCAGCAGACTCTCTGCCACCCAGAAAATTGATCTGAGCGACTCTTTTCGCAAGTTCCTTCGCACGAATACTATATTCAGCAAATGAGCACTCTCCTGCTATCGCCACGCCCACAAAAGCATCCCTGATCGCTGTTTTATCCCCAAGCGCTGTCGCCAAATCAAGAGCCGCCACAGACCAATCCTCGGCTTCAAATATGTTTAGAGCAGCCGCTTTTGCCGCGTGAGTCGCATAAGAGTACATCTCGGCTTGCTGCCTCATGACGGGAGTCATTGAACCACAGTGTTTTTCAATTATCTTCATATCGCCGGCGAGAGTGCTTACGGGGTTGCTTGTCCTGCACCCGGGGTGGACTCTATATATCCCCACAGGCTCATTCACCAGGCAAAATGAGGTCAATGCGCTGAGCCTTATCCACAAGTCCCAGTCTTCGCCGTGCGGAAGCGCTGGGTCGAAGCCGCCAGCTTTCTCCAGGAGTGACCTGCGAACAACAACCCCTTGAGATGCGAAAATATTTCTGGTCAGCAATGTGTCACGCACATCGCAGCATCGCACTTCTTTGTCAGAAACCAGCAATTCCTGTGGGTGCAAAAACTCTAAATTCGGCCCCATTCTGATACATCGTCCGTGAGAAGCGCCTGCGTCAGGGTGTTGCTCTATAGCTGCCAGTTGAAGTTCCAGCTTTTGCGACAGCCACAAGTCGTCTGAATCCAGAAATGCTAAATACTCACCCTCTGCCGCAGCAATTCCAGTGTTACGAGCAACGCACCGCTGCTGATTGGTCTGCCAGATATATTTTATCCGCACATCTCCAATGCTCTCGACAACAGACTTAGTGTCATCTGTCGACCCATCATCGACGATAATCAATTCGAAGTCTTCATAAGTCTGAGCGAGCACACTGGCAATAGCCTGCTTAAGCAACTCCGCCCGGTTATAGGTTGGTATAATGACGCTTACTTTTGGCATAGTTAGATAATGGTATATTTCGGAAACAAGCCCAAAGCTAATTTAATCAAATTCTTCCAAACATGCGGCTCATTGACCAACAGATTCGGATCAAGCCACAACGCCTGACACAACATGCCAATCCTTTGCCGTTTTGAGAGTTCTATTGGTGCGTATGCAGTGGTCACCAAAGCAGACGCCACCACCAGCTTTCCGGCATATCGCACAAATCTGCGCCGCTGGGGTTCGTCTGCGACCAATATCAGCGCCTTTTTATAAAGCACTTTGGAATCCCTCACAAATAGCTCCCTTCGCCCCTTGGTCAGGCTGCTTGGTCGTGCCCTGTAACTTGATAGTATCTTCGGCACTCTGAGCACTTTATGCGAGTGAACGATACGCATCCACAAGTCAGCGTCCTCATAAAAGATCATCTCGTCGTCAAAAAAACCGACCTTATCCAGGATCGCTCTTCTGACAACCACCGAAGATGTATGCATAAAACATCTGACAGCGAGCTGGCAAAATGCATCATCCCAATACTCATCTGTCTCGACTATTCTACCATTCTCTATCGCATTCGGCCGATTCGGGCCGGGGTGTATAACGTTGTCGTTTTCATCTGTGCGGTTAAAATTAGCATAAACCATCTGCACGTCGGGATTGGCGTCGAGGACCGCAATCTGCTCGGCCAGCTTCTCCGGAAACCACACGTCATCTGCGTCCAGGAACGCCACATAATCCCCGCTTGCCGCAGCAAGGCCGACGTTTCTCACTGCCGATGCGTAACCTTTAGACTCCAGACACGTGATACAAATTATGCGGTCGCCGTATGAGCGTAGGATTTCGGCAGTGTCATCAGTAGAGCGGTCGTCCACCACAATGACTTCATCCGGAGGGCGGGTTTGATTAAACACGGAGTCCAGTGCTGCTCGAATAAACGTTGCGCAGTTGTAGGTCGGCATAATAAGACTTACTTTGCTCATAAGTAACCCTTTCGCATCAATCAACGATTACGCCAAAACCTGCGCACGGCTGCAGCCGTCTTTGCCGCCCGTCTTGCCACGGGCATAAAGACGCTTGGGCGATTATCACGCGACACTTCTTCGTAAATCGAGATATACTGCTTTGCTATTCGGTCCGCAGAAAATTCCTCGTGGGCATGCTCCACTGCGGCCTGTGCTGCCTGTTTATAATTATCGCCAGCATATAACCAGTCAATGGCCCTTTTGATCCCCGTCAACCCTTCGGCCCGGTCATACAAACATCCCGTCACCCGATCCTTGACTACCTCTCCAATCCCGCCTAATGCTGGCGCAATAACGGGACAGCCGCAGGCCAGCGCTTCCAGCAGGTTCAGCCCGAAAGCCTCGTCCTTTGATGTAGACAGAAAAAATCCCCCCGAAGCAGCAAGCTCATTGTAATATCCGGGCATATCACTATAAGGCAAACGACGCACGAAACGTGTCGACTCAGGCAGCCAGGCTGGCAGGTCGGTGTCTGTAGGGGAGGCATCTGCCACATAGAATCCAAATCCGTCAGACATTGACGTATTACTTAAAGCCATCAATACGCCTATATCCTTTACCCCGTCCTGACTTCGCCCTGCCCAGCCGATCAGCGGCGACTCAGAGTCCGATTTGCGTTCAGAATCAGGGTAAAACAACTCGGCGTTAACGCAGTTATAGACCACCCGAACCGGCACGCTGTAGTATTGCTGTATCGTCTCAGCCACATAATTTGAGACCCCCGTCGGCACGTCATAACGCAAACCCACCGAATGATCCCTCGGGCAGTGTGAAGTCACCAACACCCCGCCCCTGTATAACGATTTGCGCATACCCTCGCCAGCCCACGGCGCTGCAGGGCTGGTTACGTGCAGCACGTCATATTGCTTGTTCAGCAAATATTCGGCAAATGTGCGCTGGTCCCTAAACGTAACGCCGTCCATGCCGTTAAAATGACCGTCTGAGTCACTGTTTGCAAAACTATATATCTCAACATCCAGCCCCAACTCCCGCTGGCGTTTGGCCACAGTAGCCACCACAGCCTCCGTGCCGCCGTAACTATGAGTCAGAACCACATGAACGACCCGCATCCTCACCCCCGCACACAACCGAGCTTGCGCAACGACCTGTAAGTTTTAGATAACACAGCGCGTGCAACAACTTTGGACTTAGCCGGCGCAGGATGCTCTTCTATCACCCTGTGATATAGCTTCTCATACTCCTCAGCCATCTTGCTTGCAGAGAAATTGGCGCGCACGTGGTCGACTGCAGCATCTGCGACTGCACGATAGTTGTCACCCGAATATAGCCACTCCACTGCAGCGCCGACACCTTTCACGCCATCTGTTCGCTTGAAAAGCACGCCGGTTTTCTTATCGACAATCAACTCCGGAATCGCTCCCACAGCGGGCGCAATCACAGGACATCCGCACGCCCCTGCTTCTACTATGTTCAGCCCAAAGCCCTCGTGTCTTGATGTAGATAGAAGAAACCCACCAGACGCCGCCACTCTTCTATAAAAATTCGGCATCTCAGCCACAGGCATACGGCGTATGAGCTCAGAATTATCCGGCAGCCAGGGTATATCGCGATCCTGGTCAGATGAAGAACCGTTAACGACCACCACCCGAAAAGGTTCCGCCGCAGGTGTCCGAGCCGCCGCTACCAGGCCCATAAAATCCTTGTCTGAGTCGTGCGCCCGCCCAACCCACGCCATTATTGGGGCCTCTTTGCCAACCTCATCAGGCGGATAATACCTGGCCATATCTATTCCATTATAGATGCACTCCACATTGCCTGTTGATCGTTCTCTAATGCTCTCAGCCACATACTGCGAAACCGCCGTCGCGCAGTCATACTGCAACCGCGCCTCCCATCCCCTGTAGCCGTGCGCAGTCACTATAATCGGCCCGGTGTATGCGGCTCGCGCCAGAGCCTCGCGGATATCAAGCGTACGTGTCACCCACGTCACCACGTGAAGAAGGTCATAGTCATTTTCCAGCAAAAGCCTGCCGAGTCTCTTGTCTTTGGAGAAATATACAGGGCAGATGTTTTCATACTGCGCGGCCCCTCCGAGGTCGGTCACATAATACGCATCGACCTCCATCCCAGAAGCCACCTGCTCGGCAATCAACGTCGCCAGCATCGCCTCAATTCCCCCATGACCACACTCTGACCCTATATGCAAAACACGCATGCTTAGTTCCCTGTCAGTAAATCGGCCAGATAATCTGACGCCTTGAGCGCGCGAGACAGCGTATCAGGCAGATTGCGATTAATTTGCTCTCTGACTGATTCATTTTTTGCGTTGATATCAGCCACTTTATCCGCAAGCATCTCCGGTGTTAAATGCTGAATAGGAATACACCAGTCTGCATGCCCGTAGATGTCCTGATTAATCCCCACCGACTTAATGCTATAACCAATAGATATCGTCGGCACCAGAGACGACAAAGCGGCGATTGTGCTGTGAGTGCGCGCGCCTATAAATAAGGGCAGCTTTGATATGACCCATTTATATTCAGCCGCGCTCAGGTTATCCGGCAGTATCCTTATCCTGTCCCCCCACTCCGGTAAATCCCGGGCCGCCTCTGTCATAAAAGTGTGGTCGTTTCCATCCTCCACCGTCACATGCGGCACCAGCAGTATCCTGTCCACACCCGAATAAAGCAACGACTTTATACACTCCCTTGCCGTCTCTTTCCAGTCACCTTCCCTGAAACGGCCGACTATCGGGCTGAGGTTCAATCCCACAGGAGCGCTGTTCAAAAACTCTTCTATTTCCAAAGACAGGTTAGGCTTATCCGGTTGCAGAAAACATGCGGGATCCGCAGACAATTTAACATTGTCCGAGACTCCACAGGACGCCAGATACTCCATTGTCCTGCTTTCACGGGCAAGTATAAGGTCAAAACGCTTGAAATGATCCATCATTTCGCGTTCATAAGCCACATCCCCATCCACCGGCGGCCCCACGCTTGCGCCCCACAAAACCACTGGCTTGCCTGTCTCCATAAGCATACTATCGAGCGCAATATGATCACAGGGCTTATGGTGATCCATAGAATAATTATCACCGCCGATTTGCAGCGCGCAGACAGATCGCCTTATCCCCTCATACTGAGCACGAAAGAACAAATGCCTGTAGTCCGTCGATTTCCTGTGTAATACGCGATATTTCCACCACGCCAGGCTGTATTTTGCCGCTTGCATAGAACCATGCGGCCAGTGGACAATTCTATTATCGGTCTCGCGATGCGCGTCTCCAGCGGCATCGTCTCCACCAAAGCTGCTCAATATAAATCTGGCATCGTGGAAACGCTGGGAAAGTATATGTACAGTGCCGCGAACAATTGCCTCGCACCCGCGATTGGAGTAAGGCCCATTGCCGACTAAGAGAATAAAGCGATTGGTCGAAGTTTTCATTTCGCTGCCGTAGCACTCTTGCGTATCTTCACAGTATGGCTCTTCCGGTCTAATATCAAAGAGCAGAGAGCAACTGAGGGCCCTTGAGCCCAAGCGGAGGTGCCATATACCTGTGGATATATACCTATGCCTCCGCTATCTCCCAATGCATTATCCACTAAACCGTCTGCTTTGGTATTGTTAACGAGGCACGCCGCAACTTTGTCGGTGACCTTATAGTAACTGGTATTTAGAAACCCGCTCTGAACAGCGCGTTCAATGGAATAGGCAATCATAGACGAACCGGACGTATCAAGATGGCAGCCTGGCTTATTAGCGTTCCATCCCCAGCATCCCTCGTCATTGCTCCAGCTCACTAAAGTATCAGTCAGTTTACGAAACTTATCACTCAAGTTCTTCCGATCACTTGAATCAGCAGGCAGGTGTCTTATGGTCTCGGTTAGGCCCAGCATTAACCATCCTGAACCTCTGGTCCATCCTATCAAGCCAAGCGGGCATTTTCGACTAATTGAAAATCCGTGACAAGGTAACCCGGATCTCGGCTCAATACCATAATCCAAAAACTCCCTCAGCATTCGGACCGCCAGGTGTTGAGATCGAGGCTCATTGAACACCTTGCCGTAGTAGCTTAAGAATGGGCAAACAAGACCAAGGCTGTCAACAAGTCTATCATCAGGGTTGCCAGCGCTATACTGCAACGTGCCGTCTTTTGTCGTGCTCGCTGTCTTAACGAGAAAAGCGTAAATCTCTTTAGCAGCGTTGGCGTATTTCTTATCTTGGGTCGACAAGTATAATTCTATTATAGGCCATCCCATCATGCACTCGTCCAGACGAGTAAGACCTGCCTTGAATTTGCCATCAGCGGTAAGTCTACCATCTATGTAGGTCTTGATCACGTTGGCATCACGTTTGTCCTGAGTTAATTCAAAGGATACAGTGTGGCCCATCATAGCCATAGAGGCCCCCATCGCTCGATCAAACTCCTCTCCCGACATACCTGCACCCGGATGATCTTTGTCCAGCAACATCTTCTCGAGAGCCGATTTAAGACTGTCAACATACTGTTGATCCAACTGTTTCCAGGTGTATTGAACCGGTGGCGGAGCAGGTCTAAACCTCGCCCATAATTTAGAACCGAGCCACAGAGCATCAAGCATTAATAGCAAAGCAATTACGCCGTAAAGCGCATATTTCAAGTTTCTCTGCAGATTCATATTAGACTCATCCTTATGTTTGCTCAATCTACTCAGTGGTATGTCCAGTCTGCATCAAGCCAGGCAATACCATACCTGGGCGCGCCGGTGTCTTTAAGCGACTTTGGTGGAATAACAGTCAACTCGGCCGTCGTGAAACCTTCGTCATACAGCAATACCCCGTAAGCATCAGCTATTCTGGCAGAAATGTGGTATACATCCGGCACCAATGGCATAGAGCGAATTTTAACGTCGTAGTATCCGGAACCTGACACATCTTGCAAATTTCCACAGATCGCATTACTGGTGTGTGCCAACATGCGCCCCATTCCGTCGGTTATAAAAACGCCCATACGCGGTTTTTCAATCAACTCAGTTGCTTCAAAGTGAACTCTGATTGCCAGTGGCTCGCCAGCCTCTGCTATCCATTCTGGACCTTCAGTAAGTTGCTCGAGCCTGGTCACGCGCAGTGGGGAAATCGGAACTTCAGCCGCATCTTTGTCCGGTTGTGTTCGCCGTATCATATCTCGTTTATGATCGACCACCAACTCGCGGTAGGCTTTCACAGCAGATTCGCCGTCCGATATTGTCTTAATTGAGCCGTGGTCTAGAACAGCCACCCTGTCGCAAAGGCTGGTCACAGCCCCCATATTATGTGATACAAACACAATGGTTTTCTCAGATGACCTCAGCTCACGCATCCGCTTTGTGCATCTCTCTTGAAACGCGGCATCTCCAACGCTGAGAACCTCGTCCACAATCAACACTTCCGGGTCCACGTGCGCGGCCACTGCAAATCCCAGGCGCGCGTACATACCGCTGCTATAACGCTTTACAGGGGTGTCTATAAACTTCTCAAGCTCTGCGAATGAAACAATCTCATCAAATTTGGAGGCGATCTCGCGCTGGGTCATGCCCAGAATTGATCCGTTGAGATATATATTTTCCCTGCCGGTCATCTCCGGGTGAAATCCCGCTCCGACCTCTATCAGAGCCGACACGCGCCCCCTGGTGCGGATGCGGCCTTTGGTGGGGTTCATAATCCGGGTCAGCAACTTCAACATCGTGCTCTTGCCCGCACCGTTGTGCCCGATAATACCCAGCGCCTCCCCCTGCTTCACGTCAAAAGAGACGTCACTCAACGCCCAGAAGTCCTCTTTCACACGCCTGCGCAGTATGCCCCGGCTCAAATCCGCCAGGTTCTTCGGCCTGTCGTGAGCCAGTATAAACTTCTTCGATACGTTCTCCACCGAAATGGCATTCATTGTCTCAACACAACCCCACTGCAACTATAGTTATGCGGCCAACTCGCCGCCTGCTTTCCTCTTCGACATTCTGGCAGATATTATAAAATAGCACAGCAATATAATCGCCGATATGCCGGATACGATTGCTCCCAGCTTCAGGCCCGGCGGGAAATAGCGGAACTCGATGTTATGCTGCCCCGCAGGGAGCATCAGGCCGAGGAACCCTATGTTCACTTTCTCTATTTGTGCCGGCTTGCCGTCGACGAATGCGCTCCAACCCGCGCCATAAGGTATGCTGAAAAAGACCATCCGGGGCGCATCCAGCTCTATTTTTGCCGCAAACCCCTTGCTGTCCGCAGTGTAGTCGGTGCAGGCGTGCTTTTTCATCTCCAAAGCATCGGCCATCCAATCGAAATCGTCGCATTTTGCCGGGCCAGATGCGAACTTGTGCATATCGTCGCCATATTTCTCTATCTGCTCGTCAGACAAAACAACAGCTTTCAGCATCAGCTTCTCTATGCAGTCCTTATATTGCGCCATCTGATTTTCGCTGATGTAGGTATCATACGATAGCCCCATCGGCACATAATATTCGTTCTCATAAATCTCCGTGCCAGCCGTCTCTTTCACGAACTTATAGCCCGGCATAGTGAGCTTAAAGTCTTCAGGGTCGTAGTTCACGAAATACTTTACCGAGAGCAGCGAGCGCAGGGCGGGGCGGTTGAAGGGCAGCAGGGAAGTGACTTCACTATATTGGACAGACTCGGTCAATTCTTCAAAGTGAGCACTGTAGGAATTTCTTATGCTATAGCTCATATTTATTGAATTCGCGTTGATGAATCTTCCGTAATTCCAAATCTCGTGAGGATGATCAATCCTCCAACGTCGCTGCTTTGCTGACCGCAAAACCGGCTTAGCTGTAACCGCCCGCTTCACGAAATATTTCAAATCAACCGCTCTACCTTCTCCAGCCGGCCCTATCTTTTCCCTATTATTAAGCTCAATAAATACTCCCAGATTCAACGAAGCTGCAACACCAATGAAAATCACTAGAGTGCGATACTTAATCTTTCTATGCAAAGCAACCCACAATAAAATATAATTGAGAAGGCAAAGTAGCCAGGAGGCATATACATATCTTTTCCCGCCCATAAATGGATCCGTCGTTATTAATTCGAACCACCACGTCAACAAGTTAGAACACGGCAGACTTTTGAACAGCAACAGCAGCTTGGGAAACAAAGAAACGATGCCAAAAGAAACAGACAATACTGCACAAATGCACATTGATATCAGAAAGTAACCGCTAAGTGACCTGCTTGATATGAATCGACGTTCGTCCAATATTTTCACTGTCGCCAGTGTGAGAATAAACGACAACGCAAACCACCATCTTGTATAATTCAAGTTGCTAAATCCACTGAAAGCTGCATTAAAAATAGGTACAAATGACGCAATCAGGCACGCAATAAGTAAACGGGAAAGCCAATCCCTATACTTGACTAGATACATCAGCACTAGCGTAAATCCGAATACCGGCAAAAATATACCCGTAGAAGTCCAACCCAATGTGCCTGGATAATAAGGGTGTCGAATCATACTTTCCGACGGCATGAAGAAGACTCTTGTTAACTCCAGATATCGCAACAGATCAAACCATATCCACTTTTGGCATGGCAAATTTGAAAGAGTACCTGCCCGAGCGCATTCTATTACACAAACAAATATTTTGGGAAACAGCACGAAGCTCGCTAGACCAATTCCCAATAAGTAACTAGCCGCAGCCGTAATTAGTAGCCTCAAACGCAACTCACGCAGAATATCCTCACTGAAGACTCTGAATAACATGTATAGCCCAAAAAACACACTAGACGCTACGAATAAGTAATAACTTGCAAGAACATTTAGAGCCACAAACAGAGTAAGGGCAATAAATCCATTGTTTGCTTTCCGCAATACTCGTTCAGCTCCGATTATAAGAAGCGGGAATAGCGCAATAGTATCTGTAAATATCGCGTGAAATCCATTGCTAATTATAAAATAACCAGAAAACGTGTAGAGTAGAGCTCCTATAGCAGCGCTTCTGCTGGATACAAACATTTTGAGAGCAAGAAAAGAACTGCAGGCAGCAACTGCGTATATCAATACTGTTGAATACCCTGTCACCCAAGGCATCCATTGTTCGGGAAATAGCATCAACAACCAAAAGAACGGACTGCCATATAATAATACGCTCCCGCTCATACCTAGCCCTATATTGTGGCTCCACAATGGCACGCTGGTCGTCAACAGCCTCTTCGCTTCCATTAGCCTTGGAACGGCTTGGACACTATAGTCTGCCCGAATGATATACAACCCCTTATACTGCACAATAGTCGGCAACATAGCCAGAAGCGCAATTACGGCAGCCCATATGGCTACGGTCCAGCAGCGGATCGGTTTGGACTCGTATTCTATTTCCTGAGGCGTTTGTGTCTCCTGGGTGACCATCTATGCGTCAAAGCTCCTTATGCACTCGATAACACGGTTCTGATCGTCAACGGACAGATCATTATAGAAAGGAAGCCTGACGAGTTGATCGCTGACTCTTTCTGTTACCGGGCAATCGTACTGCTCTCCGCCCATTTCCCGGCCCTGGTCCGAAAGGTGCAGTGGCAGGTAATGGAACACGCTTTGGATGTTGTTGGAGGCAAGATATTGGATGAATCGCTGGCGCACTTCGAGTGATGGCATCAGCAGGTAGAACATATGATACGGCTGCTCGCAGTGGTCAGGTACTATTGGCAACCGCACTCCATTTTGCTCCGCCCAGTCTGCAAGCCCCTCGTTATACATTTCCCAGACACGCCTGCGTTTGGCTTGAATCGCCTCAGCCACCTCAAATTGTGCATACAAAAACGCCGCCAGCACATCTGATGACAAATAGCTCGACCCGACATCCACCCAGGTATATTTATCGACCTGGCCCCTGAAGAACCGGCTTCTGTTGGTCCCTTTTTCCCTGATTATCTCCGCTCGCTCGACCAGCGCAGGGTCGTTAATCAGCAGCGCCCCACCCTCGCCACACGTGAAGTTCTTGGTCTCGTGGAAACTCTGAGTAGCCAGACAGCCGAACGTGCCGAGCTGTTGGCCTTTATATTTTCCGAACAACCCGTGAGCGTTATCCTCGACGACGCCGATTTTGTGCTTGTTTGCAATATCCATCACGGCGTCCATCTCGCAACCGACTCCTGCATAATGCACAGGCACGATCGCCTTAGTTTTGGGTGTTATCAGCCCTTCCAGAAGAGATTCATCCAGATTCAGCGTATCTTCTCTAACATCTATAAACACCGGTTTGGCGCCGCGGAGTACAAAAGCGTTCACCGTGGAGACGAATGTGAACGATGGCACAATAACTTTGTCGCCATCTTTTATATCCAGAAGCAGCGCAGACATCTCAAGGGCGTGGGTGCATGAAGTGGTCAATAAAACAGCCTGGCTGCCTATACGCTCTTTCAAGAAAGCATGGCATCTTTTTGTAAACGGCCCGTCGCCGGAGATATGGCCGTTTGCGATGGCCTCTGCGATATAAGCCAGTTCTTTTCCTTCAAAACAAGCTCTGTTAAATGGCACCCTCTGCATAAAACCCACCCCTGGTTAAATATCTATCACATCGACGTATACAGGATTATCGGACAATGTGGCGTCACCGTCCAGTGTTTTGACATATAACAACAAATGAACGTCGTTTTGAAACACGTCACGCAGCGCCTGAGTTAAAGGAGCCCCGGTCTCTGAAGCCCCACAAATTGCGTATACTCCGGCGTCTAAAGCACGGTTATTTACGGCATTTACGAGCGTTCGCAGATCGTCAGCCTCGCGATATCCTGCCAACATCAACCTGTATTGCTCCATTACCTGTCCAGGTTTGAGTACTTTCGGCACCGGAGTAAAAAGCCGGGCTGCGTCTAATACAAATGATGCAACCCGCATCTTGGCGTCTAAAGACCGAACCGTGGTCCTCACCACTTTGCCCCTGTCCCAATACCCCAGACAAGCTACAATCTGCCCTTCCTTTTCCAACACCAGCACGTTTTCATACGAAAACCCCGGCACCCTCTCTATGAACTCAGAAAGGCTATCTGCCGTATACGGCGCATACAAATCGTGCCCCTGCCAGGTAACGTTAATCAACTCTGCCACTGCTTCCAAATCATCACTCTTAAGACATCGCACGGATGATTCTTTGGCATTGGCAATGTTTTTATACACCAACTTGTACCGGGCAAGCAAAGCCTTTTTCAAGCCGTAGCCAGCCCTTTCGAACAAGGCTTTGGAAGGATCGTTGGAATCCATTATGTAAACATATGAACTAGCAGTTCCGTGCTGGCGAAAATAATCCTCCACGTGCTTAATCAGCGCGCCTGCTACGCCCTTCCGGCGATGATTCGGTGAGGTGTAGTAATTCCAGGAATAACCCACAATAGTCGATTTTTCGGCGACCTCCACAGCCCTGACAGCACAACTCGCCGTTCCCATCGGTTCGTTTTCTTCGTTGTAGGCTACGAATACTTTGCTTTCGGGATAGACGTCTGTTCGCCAGCAGTAATCAGGTGAATTGACTGAAGATATTGAACCACCTTCTCCAAAGCTGGCCTGGCCTTGTATAGTCTGCAATATTTGATTATCCGCCGGCGCAGCTTCACGAATCTTAATCTTCAAGCCTCGCTTTCGCCTCCTTCACTACGCACTTCCATACAGATAAATGAACCAGTGACAAAAGAACTGTCAAAAGTCCATAAGCTCTTAAAACCAGCGCCCCAGCCTGGGCTTGAGGGGCCGTATTGCCGAAGTGCATAAGAAACTCCGTGACACCGACCTCGCTGACTCCCAGGCTGCCGGGTATGCAAGACAGCAGGCCTATGATGGTTATCACAGACACAATCGCTGTCATTTTCTCAAACCCCGGGTCGAGGGACAAGCTGGCCAGTGCAATCTGCCAGCCCAGAATCACTACAGCCCACGATATCGCGCTTATAAGGAATACCACGGTGATTGTGGCGGCATCCCCGGCGCACGATTTCATCGCATCCATACACTCGCCGATTTTGCCTCTAACACCAGCCTTGTTTATGACCAGCAATGCGATTATCGCCGCGCCCACAATCCCCGCAGCGGCTGTATAAACCACCACCGGGTTCATCGATATGCTGAGGCCACGGAACACGCTGAAAGCGGCTAGGCCCGCCACTATAACCATATCGATTATCCGCTCTATTATAAAAGAACCATAACCCGGCGCACGATCCAGCAGGCCATATCGCTTAAGGAACTCTGTGCGCAATATCTCACCGGACCTCAACGGCGTCAGAGTCGCAAGGCCGACGGTAATGGCGGTGCACATATACAAAGAGACCAGGCTGATCTTTACGCCCATCTTCCGCAGCAGTATATACCACCTCAGAGCACGCAAGGCCCAATAGATCAGGATCGATACACCGCAACCACATATCAAAAGCCAGAGATTTGTCTGACGCAGAATCCTGCCGATGGCAGCCCATTGAAAACTTCGTGCCACATACCACACGCACGCGGCAAATAACACTCCCCCGACTATCCATACAACAGCACGTTTTGCAGACAGATTGGACATACCGTTCTATCCCGCCTTCACTGCCAGGCGAGATTTAAGCTCGTCTACTCGCTCGTCCAGTTCGCCTCTGTCATCGGCATAAATCAGCGCCTCACCGACGCGATGCCTGCCGTTTATAAATGCCTCTACTGGTGCGCCAATCGGCAGGTCAACCGATATGTAGTCGACCCAGTTCTCATTTCTCAACAAATCAAGCTGCTCGCCATCATAGTGCAGTTTACCGGAATTGTATGTGCCCAATAAGATTAAAGCGACCACCTTTGGCTCACCCAACTTAGGAATCGCCGGCGCATCTCCGCACGCGGCCTTGACGCTGTATTCGACTATATCGAAGTCGTAACACTTTCTCCACAGTGTATTGAGCGAATTCCCACCCATACGGGGTGTCATTTCTATGATGTATATGTCATCACCATCAGCCACAAAATCGCAGTCAAACGGCCCGTCCTTTATTCCGAGCATATCCCAAATGCGGCCCAACAAGTCGAGTAATTTCGCTTTCTGAGCGTCCGATAGGGTCGATGGCACGCTGTGGCCACTGGTGGCGACATACGGCAACCCGGCCGTCTGCCTGTCAGTTATAAGCGTAACGGCCAATCTTCCATCGACCAGAATGCCCTCACACGTCCCCTGCCGCCCATCGATATACTCTTCAATTACGCTCTGTCCGGTTGGGCTGAAACTAACAGACTCCGGCAGCCTTGCATGGTAATCATCAGGCGACTGCAATACAAAGATTCCCTTGCTGCCGGAAGACTTGTCGGGTTTGATGATCCACTTGCGCTCAGTAGATATCTCAACAGGCAACTCGGAGCCGGCAGAGACTCTGTGCGATTTAGGGGACGGCAAGCCGTTGTCAATCAAAAATTCGCGAAACGCAGCCTTGTCGCAGAGTATTTTAGCGCTTTCGTATGGCGGGCCTGCCAGCCCCATCTTTTCTGCAATATATGCGGCGGTAGGAACTGAGACATCGGTGCAAGGGGAAATAACCCCGTCTATCTTTTCATGTTGCGCTATCTCAAGAACACCCTGCAAATCCGTAGTATCGACGTTATAACAGGCATCAGCCAGCGCGTGGCCAGGGTTCGTCGGCACGTTATCAGTGGTTATAACCCTGTAGCCCAGCCGTTTAGCGGTATTAATGGTCTCCAATTGATATAGCGACGCGGCAAGAACAAGAAGCGTTTTGTCAGTCATATAATTCACTCACCGTGTAGCCTACCCGCACACCTGTAAGCTGCTGGTTAAAGCGAGAAAGATATAAGCTGAATATCAGCAGGCAAAACAGCGTAATGGCGTTGAAAAACGACGTAATGACCACTAGACTCGCCCAACCCGGCACAGCAGCACCCAATATCAAAACTCTATATATCACGACCAAAGATAGCAAAATCGCAAACGAAAACGCGGCAGCGCAGGCGATGGCGACGAGATAGACCGGGTAGACCGAATAGCTGAACATAAGGTTCGCCGCCAATAGCATGCTGCGCCTGATGTTATATCGAGATTTTCCGAATCGGCGAGGCTCATGAACAACCTCAACGTTCGTATAAGAGGCAGCGTGTGAAAGCAGCATCGAAGTGATATACGGAAACACGCCACCCATTTTGACCACGTTCTCGACTATAATTCGCTTCACAGCGCGGAAACTGGTCAACTGGAAATCCTTCGGCAAACCGAACATCCTGCGCTGGAGCATATCGATCATTCCACCGGCGGCGTTGCGAATCCCGCTGTGCTTTTTAGAGTCATAAGAGGCTATAGCCAGGTCAAAGCCTCGATCAATAGCGGCGATTAGTTTCGGAATCTCCGACGGCGGGTTTTGGAGATCGTCATCCATCGTCACGATTATCTCACCCGTAGCAAGAGAAAACCCGCATAATATAGCGTTGTGCTGTCCGCTGTTTTTCAGGAGGTGTACTATCTTCAGTCGACTCTCGAACCTGGTTTTCAGGTCCTTCATCACCGCCCAACTGTTATCCGGGCTGCAATCGTCCACCAGCACTATCTCAAAGTCCCGTCCCACCGCACCAAGCACATCAATTATCTCAGGGACAAGTACCGGCAGCGAGTCCTCTGATCGATATACCGGAATGACGACACTGATTTTGCCACTGGTTTTAGGCAACTGTTACTCTCCCTAGATCGTTTCTGCGAATGCCGGTTCAAGGCGCTTGAAGTTTCGATAGCCTATTATCAAAATCGCAATCGATACCACCGCCGCAACTCCGACATAGTTCCACATCGGCGCCTGCCCCTCCAGAACACACTTCCTGACCCCATCGATCAGCGGAGACATTGGATTGAGCATATACAAACCCAGATATTTTTTTGGAATCAGCGTGACAGGATACACAATCGGGGAAGCATACATCCAAACCTGCAAGAGCAGCGGCATTACGTGCCTGATGTCTCTGTAAAACAGGTTCCAACTGGACAACAAGAACGACACGCCCAGCATCAGACACATCTGTATCATCAACAGCGGAATCGCCAAAAGCGCCATCGGGCTGAGGTGGACTTTGTAGTAGATAATCAGCGGCAGCAATACTATAAGACCCAGCGCCAGGTCCACCACCTTGCCTAAAATAGCAGATATCGGGAAGACCTCGCGTGGGAAATATATCTTGGTGATAAGGTTGAAGTTGGCTACCAGGCACTCGGAGCCTGCAGACATCCCTCCGGAGAAGAAAGTCCAGGGCAGCATAGCAATATACGCGAAGATGGGATAAGGTATGTTGCCGGTATCTATTCTAACAATGAACGACATCACGACCGTAAAAACAATCGTCATCGCCATCGGCTGCAGCAGCGCCCAGAGAATACCCAGCACCGATTGCTTATAACGCCCTCTGATGTCGCGGCGAGTCAGGCTTGCCACCAACTCCCTGTGCTGCCACAGGACTCTTAACGCGCCACGCTTTCCTTCCTCCGGCCACTCCTCCTGAGCTAATTCGGAAACTGCACTATCCTCTAAAACCTGCTCCAAACCTCAGCCACCCCTACTTCCTGTACGAATCATCCTATTCGTTTGTTTTCCTATCAACGTCGCCACTGCCGATCGGCTTGCCATCCATCGACGCTCCACCAATTGAAGCCTCGCCGCCCGGCACCGCAAAATCTGCATAATATCGTGAATAAAAATGACAGCTATCGACAGCATCCGACGGCATTCTGTTAACCGCAACACCGATAATATTCGCCCGCGCCTTCCTCAGCAGATCACGAGTGTGTATTTCGGTTCCCCGTGGCACCTGATTAGCGGAGACGACCATAAGGACCGCATCCACCCAACTGGCCAACATCGGACTGTCGCTGAATACAATCGCACTCGGTGTATCAAATAGCACAAGGTCGCACTGATCCTGCAGCGTGCTCACAAGCTCGTGCATCCTCTCCGAGCCTAATAGCTCAGAAGGGTTCATAGGCTGCGGCCCCGCTGGGATTACGATCAAGTTATCCACCTCGGTGTTATGACAAGCGTCGATCAAAGCCCCCTTGCCCTGCAACAGCGTGCTCAACCCGACAGTGTTAGAAATATCAAAAAAGCGATGCAAGCTCGATTTTCGCATATCCGCATCGATCAAAATCACTCGTTTACCGGTTTGTGCCAAAGCAATGGCTAAATTGCACACGGTCGTAGTCGCGCCCTGACCAGGCCTACCCGTGGCGACCATCAATGTACGAAATGGATTGTCTCTGAGCGCAAACAGCACATTGGTGCGCAATATTTTATATGATTCGGCCATTGGTGACAGCGGATAAAGATGAGTCAGCCTCGGCAGCATCCCATCCCTCACCACCAATTGCGGAGTCACACCAAGCACGGGTAGTTCCAGCATTTTTTCAACATCAGATGCTTGTCGCATGCGGTTGTCGATAGAATCCAGCCAGACCGCCGCCAACACCCCAACGATCAACGATAGCACAAAGCCATAGACCAGCAATGATTTTCGTGATGGCCCCTGCACTATAGGCCCCTGTGAATACTGAGCCCAGCCGTAGGGCACAATGGAACCTGTGCGCGTGAACTCCTTTTCGGCGATAATGGCCTGATCGTGCTTCTCAGAGAGCATTTTATACGTCGCCTCGGCCTGTGCATACTCCGTCATCAACTCCACAAGCTGCGGCTGTGAATCGGAGAGCTTTCTGACCCTTTGTTCGGCCTCAGCAAGGCTATTTTCCACAGCTTGCAGCCTTGCCTGCGCTGTTGCCAGAGAAAATTGAGCGTCGGATTGCTTTCTAAGCAGAGCCTGATGAATCTCATTGAGTACCGGCGACGAATATGACGGGCCCTCTTCGGCTATTTTGTCTTTCAATATCGCTATGCGTTTTTCTGCTGCCTGATATAGTTCGTGTTTTGGTTTGTATCGTTGAGCGATCATCCGCAAGTCTACTTCGGCCTGCATCAGTTGTTCTTCGAGTTTAATAGCGCGAGGGTTCATTTCCGCAGGCAGAAGCTGATCGGATACCAGCGGCTGGGCATGCATCTGTGCAGCCACGTTGCTTGCTGCGGCCTGAGCTTCTTTAATCGCGGCCTCTGCTTCGGATTTCGCTGCTCTTAAGCCGGCGATGGAACTAATCGCTGTGCCTGTCTCTGCATCGACAGAGACTACATTGTTGTCATCCTTATATTTGGCAATCTCTTTACGTAGAACATCGAGCTTGACCTTGGCTTCCTGCTTGCTGGTTTTAAGGAAGTTTTCGTAGGTGCGAGTATCCGCCCGGCTCTTATCCTGGTAGCTTTCAGCAAACGCCACCGCCACCGCGTTCGCGAGGTACGGTGAATCATGTCCATTAGGCATCTTGATTGTCAAGCGAATAATATCTGTTGTGGTGCCCTTTTCGCCAATAGTCTCGCTGCGGACAGGGGTGACCTCAAGAACGCTGCTCCAATCCTGATGTCGCAGAGGTTTCCCCGGCTCAATCATAATTGTAGTCAAAGGTTTATTCGGTCGCGGAGGCAGTTCCGAGTCCGGGACATCCGGCCCCACCAGGGTCCGTAGTTGCTTCTTCTGCTGGTCGGGGGACTTTTCAAGAAATGCGCGCGCTCTATCGTAGACTTCACCTTGCTGGGCAAGAATGATGAGGTTGCTTAGAATAACAGTTCTGTCAGGTCCGGTGCCGCGGCGAGTGCTCGCTGTTGTGACTCCGCCCTGCATTACCTGCATACTTGGCGATACATAAGCAGAAGCTTCGTAGACTATCCTCGGCTTAGGTGCAGCGATTACTATGACCAACAGAGTAATAGCCACGACCCCAAGGATCATCCATCTTCTCTGCCTGATAACTCTTATGGTATGCCAAAAGTTCATAACAGAAATGACCAATGACCATCAATTATAACAGAGGTCTGTAATGGCCGTAAGTCAACTCCCCTAAGTCTGTAATCTACCTCTTCATTATACCACGTCAAGGCGATATCTCCCCACAATGACTTGGCAGGCAGCCGGTAATTATACCTGGTATTTACATCGACAGATACGTAATGAATTGCGGCAGAGGTTCCAGGTAAGCGGCGATCATTTAGCGGAGAGCGAAATCAGCAAGCGCCGCGTTTGAGCAAGACCGCAGGGATGGTGGAGAGCAGTATCCATATATCCAACAGCACACTTCTTTGCTCGATGTAGAGCATATCCATTCTCACGCGCTCTTCATAGGAGGTGTTGCTGCGACCCTTTGTCTGCCACAGGCCGGTGAGACCGGGTGTGACTGTCTTAAATCTCTCGATGCATGGGCCATAGATGTCAACCTCATCGGCGTGAATGGGTCTGGGGCCGACAAAAGCCATGTCTCCGAGGATAACGTTGATCAACTGCGGCAGCTCATCAAGGCTCGATTTCCTTAAGAATTTGCCAACTTTGGTGATCCGCGGGTCGGATTTAAGTTTGCAGCAGACGTAATAATCGCGCTGAAGCTTTTCGTCTCTAGCCAGAATACCCTCTGCGCCGTCGACCATTGACCGGAACTTCAACATATCGAAGCTCTTTCCGGTTTTGCCGATCACCCGTCTTTTGAAGAGTATAGGACCAGGGCCGGAAGCTCTTACGAGAATAGCGGCAACAAGGAATACAGGAGCCGACACCAACAGCAGCGAGGCGGCCATCGTAATATCAAGCGAGCGCTTCACGACATGGTAAAATACGCCAACCTGCCGTTCTAACTCAGCCAGCCGTCTTTGCCTGCGTTTCAAGACGACAACTGCACCAAATCCTATGGGGGCCAAAACAGCGGCAGATACTTCCGGCACAGCCACAGCGTTGTTGTCAGCATACGCATAGCAAACGCCGACCAACAGCAATAGCGCCGACAATATCAAAATAGACGACAGATGTCGCAAAGCTCCCCCCAAAAGAATCCTCTGTGATAGTAATAATTGTGCGCGTGGCCCCTTAATATTGCGCGGGGTCTACTGGCCCGTCCGTGGGATAACGATGCACTCGCACTTCCCTGATGCGAGCTACCATTTGCAGCACCTTTGTTATAGCACACCTGGCAAAACAAGTCAACACTAACCGCTACAGAATGCTACAAAACAGGTATATTTACTGGTGTTTGCACTTGGCTTACATTGAACAGTCAATGTAATGACATCAACTATCGTTCATGTATCGCAAGCAAAGCGAACTATTACTGCCTTAACGCCTGTCAGCGTACCAATTCTCGCTGAAACGCCTGTGCTCCTCGCTGTCTTTAATCGTCCGCCACCATTGTTGGTTTTCCATATACCAGCGAATAGTATCACTCATTCCTTGTTGGAAATCATGCGTACGCTGCCATCCTAAAGCGAGCAGCTTGCCGGAGTCGAGCGCGTAGCGGCGGTCGTGTCCCGGCCGATCCTCTACGTGCTTTATAAGGCGCTCGTCCTTGCCGGTAACCTCAAGAATCATCTTGACAATCTCGACGTTGGGTCGTTGATTGTCGCCGCCGATATTGTATATCTCCCCGGCAACACCCTTGTCCATCACGGTTTCGATGCCAGTGCAGTGGTCGAGCACATGCAGCCAGTCCCGAATCTGCATTCCGTCGCCATATACAGGCAGAGATATGTCGTCTATGGCGTTGCTGACGAACAGCGGCACGAGCTTTTCAGGCTGTTGGTATGGGCCGTAGGTGTTGGAACCGCGGGTGACCATAACAGGCACGCCATAGGTGCGCCAGTATGCCCTCGCCAGCAACTCCCCGCCGGTTTTGCTTGCCGAATATGGACTGTTTGGAGAAACGGGGTCGGTTTCTTTAGAGAAGCCCTCTTCAACATCGCCGTATACTTCGTCTGTTGAGATTTGTATGAACTTCTCGATCCCGTACTCCCTGGCGGCCTCCATTAAAGTGTAGACGCCCATCACATCGGTCGTGATAAACGCCTCCGGGTCGTAAATCGACCGATCTACGTGGCTTTCGGCTGCGAAGTTAATGACAATATCAGCGTCAGCAACTGGCCTTGCGACATCTTCCTCGCAGCGAATATCCCCTTTGATGAAACTAAAACGGCTGTCGTTGCTGACATCATCAAGGTTCTCAAGATGCCCGGCGTAAGTGAGCGCGTCAAGAACGACAATCTCGCAGTCATCACGCGTGTTGAGAATATGCCTGACAAAATTGCTTCCAATAAACCCGGCCCCGCCGGTCACAAGTAGCTTCTTCAAATCCAAATCCTCATATACCTGATAATCCGGTGATATTCTCTAGACAAACTTGATGTCCCAGTTGTACGGAATCTTATCGCTGTTCCACGCTTCCCGATATTCGTCCGGGTCCTTCGGGTCGTAAGGTCGAGTGGGATAATTGATCAGCAGCGAGGGCTCCGTGCCAATGGTTTTGTAGCCGTGCATAGTTCCGACGGGTATCTTCAGCAGAATCGGGTTATTTTCGCCGAGAAAGAACTCGTTTATCTCGCCGTAGGTCGCAGAACCCTCGCGGCAATCGTAGACCACCGCCTTCACCATCCCTTTTACCACAACCCAAAGATCGTGCTGCTTTTTGTGATAGTGCCAGGCGCGAATGACTCCCGGATAGTTGAGAGATACATAACACTGCCCGAAATGCTCGAATATTTCATCGTCCTCGCGCAGCATCTCCATAAGATAGCCGCGCTCATCTGCGTGAGGCTTGAGCTGTTTGATCTGTATTCCATCTATCATCAGATTACACTGACCTCGCTGTTATCCCCCAGCATCATTCGATAAGCCTTCGGGGTTTTGTTATTGCGTGAAATGTGAACGTTCTTGCCAATCAGGCTATCTGCCAATCTACTGCCAATATCGAGCACCTGGGAGTCCTCCAGAACTATGCTGTGCTCTATCTCGCTTCCACGAATTATAGAGCGATCGTTGATGGAGGTGTATGGGCCGATAAAGGCGTTCTCAACAACGCAATCCTCGCCGATTATCGCAGGGCCGCGAATGCAACTGTTGATTATCCGGCTGCCCTTACTGGCGACTACCCTGCCTTCGATAGTGGAGGCTTCGTCGATTTCGCCGTCGAGCTGAGTCTGAAGTCCATCGAGTATCATTCGATTGGCCTCAAGCATATCTTCGAGCTTGCCGGTGTCTTTCCACCAGCCCGTAATGATATGGCTTTCAACCCGATAACCTTTATCAATTAAATATTGAATCGCGTCGGTAATCTCAAGCTCGCCGCGCGCGGATGGCTTGATAGCATTTACGGCCTCAAAAACGTGGTGATCGAACATATAAACGCCGACCAGGGCCAGGTCCGAGGGTGGGTTTTCAGGTTTTTCGACTAATCTAACCACCCTGCCCTGCTCAATCTCCGCTACCCCGAATTCACGCGCATTGGGCACATGAGCAAGCAGTATCTGTGAGTTGGCCTCGGTTTGAGTGTATTCATCGACAAATGGCTTGACACCATCTTTTATTAAATTGTCTCCGAGAAACATCACAAACGGCTCGCCCGCCATAAAATCCTCGGATATCTTCACCGCGTGCGCCAAACCCAGCGGAGCGTCCTGTTGAATGTAGGTTGCTTTAACGCCAAAGCGGGAGCCGTCGCCGACCGCAGCTCGAATCTCCTCGTGCGTGTCTCCGACGATAATGCCGATATCATCTATCCCAGCGTCACGAATGGCTTCTATCGCATAAAACAGAATAGGCTTATTCGCCACAGGCACAAGCTGCTTGGCGCTCGTATGGGTGATTGGGCGAAGCCTGGTGCCTTTGCCGCCGCTGAGAATAAGGGCCTTCATTTGCTCCTCCACTTACTACCTAAAGCATAGACTCTACCGGGCGTCGCGTCAACTCAATAAAGCAAACCTGATGCAGCGGTAGGTAAGCACAATAATGCCGTGCTGCCTGTTTAATAGTTGGCAATCTCAGTACTATAGCTTAGGGTCGGTTTGGGCGGCGGCGTGATAGGAACTTCTCACCAGCGGGCCTGATTCCACAAACCCGAATCCCATTTCAAGGCCAATTCGCTTAAGATCGGCAAACTCATCAGGAGTATAATATCGTGCAATGGGATGATGTGCTGCGCTTGGTGCGAGATACTGGCCTATTGTGAGAATATCACAACCCACCGAACGGAGATCCTCCATAGCCTGCAACAACTCTTCCCAGGCTTCCCCAACCCCTACCATTATGCCGGATTTCGTACGAATATTTGAATCGAGTTCCTTTGCTTTGCGCAGTAACTCAATTGATCTGGCATAAACCGCCTGAGGTCGGACGTGGGGGTAACAGCGCTCGATGGTCTCGATATTATGGTTAAGGATTTCCGGCTTCTGCTCGACTACGGTTTGCAGAGCACGCGGATCACCCTGGAAGTCGGGGATCAACACTTCCACAGCGCATCCAGTGACCGTATCGTGTATGAGCTTAATTATCTCCGCGAAGACCGACGCGCCGCCGTCTTCGAGATCGTCGCGTGTGACGCTGGTGATAACTGCGTGTCTGAGGCCGAGATATTTAACGGCATCGGCCACCCGTCGCGGTTCATCTTTATCAAGCGGAAGTCTTTTAATGGCTCGTTCAGCCGCCCAGCAACTGGGAACGGCGCAAAACCGGCAGTCCCGCGTGCAGACGTTGCCCAGAATCATGAAAGTGGCGGTTCGCTCTCGCCAACACTCCCCTATGTTAGGACAACACGCGCTTTGGCAGACCGTGTGCAGCCGGGCGGACTCGACAAGGTCTTTAAGCTCTTCGTATTCCTCACCAGCCGGCGCCTTTGCTTTGATCCAGGAGGGTCGATTCATCGTTTCGCTCTCGATTCCTGTTTGACATCATCCTCTAAGTCTAACAAGAAGTCTTTTGATTCATTTAGCGCATTCAAAGGGTCCGACGGCCAGGCGATCTCCAGGCAAATTACGGCATCTTCTCGCAGCTTTACCATCTCCTCAACAACCGGTTGCCAATCAATTGAACCGTGCCCAGGTGGCAAATGCAGGTCCTTAGTGCCGAAATTGTCGTCGACGTGGACCTCGTAGATCAAGTCCCTTAATTCAGATAAAAAGACCTCAGGTCGGATGCCGTCGTTTGTACAACTTCTATTTGCATGGCCGACATCCACACATATCCCTAATCCGGTCTTTTCGGGATCGTCGCCGACCATATCGATAGCCGTTCGCAGGACAGGCAAACCCAGCCCGCCGAGATTCTCAAGCACCAGTAATATCCCGCTATCCAGAGCGTATTTGCAAAGGTTTCTGGCATCCTCTGGGCACGGCTGATGACCGTCTATACCTAAACCCAGAATGTAAGGATGTATTACCATCTGGCCGATACCCATGCGGCGCGTGATGTCAATTTCCTGCCGAATAATATCCGGGGCCCAGGTGTTGACGGATGCGTGGGTTGTGATAAGGCCAGCCGATTCAGCGATTGCCGCCATTTGGTCTATTAGCTTCTCATCCGGCAACCTGCGGTCGTCCCAGCCCTGCGCGACAAGAATCTCTACCCCGAACCCTGCGTCTACAATCCGCTGGGCGGCCTCGGTAATCGGCATATCGCAGACCGATGTGTTGCGAACACCATAAAACACCTCCACCGAGGCGCATATATTGGAAGCTATGCTCAGCACGTTATCACCTTTGAGACTACAGATCGTCTCCTATTTTCAAGACACTCATAAAGGCCTCCTGTGGGACCTCTACGCTGCCTATGCTCTTCATCCGTTGCTTGCCCTCTTTTTGCTTTTCGAGCAGTTTGCGTTTGCGGGTGATGTCGCCGCCATAACATTTGGCAGTGACGTTCTTTCTGTAAGGCCGAACCGATGCCGCAGCAATTACTTTGTGGCCGAGCGATGCCTGTATTCTTACTTCAAACTGCTGCCTGGGAATGACATCCTTCAGCCGCTCCACCAACACTTTGGCGCGAGAGTAGGCCCGGTCGCGATGGGTTATAAAAGAAAGCGCGTCGACAGGGTCGCCGTTTAGCAATATATTAAGCTTGCTGAGCTGACTGACCTGATAGCCGCAGAACTCGTAGTCGAAACTGGCATATCCACGTGTGCGGCTCTTTAAAGAATCGAAGAAGTCCATCACAATCTCGGCCAACGGCAGTTTATAGTGTATCATCACGCGATCCGGCGCAGGATACTCCATTCCGACGTATATGCCCCTTCGCTCGCGGCACAGCTCTATGACCACGCCGGTATACTCAGCCGGAACCAGAATCGTCGCGTTGACGTAAGGCTCCTCGACTTCCTCGGTCTCCGTGGAAGGTGGGAGGTTGTTTGGGTTATCTACGTCGATTATATCCCCGCTGGTCTTTAACACCCTATATACAACGCTGGGGGCAGTGGCGATTAACGTCAGGCCGAACTCGCGCTCCAATCGCTCCTGCACGATATCCATATGCAGCAACCCCAGAAATCCACACCTGAAACCAAAACCCAGGGCCGCTGAGCTTTCCGGCTCAAATGTTAAGGCCGCGTCGTTGAGCTGCAGTTTAGTGAGAGCCTCCCGCATAGTGGTGTATTGATTGGAGTTGGTGGGAAACAAACCGCAGAAGACCATTGGTTTGACTTCACGATAGCCGGGCAGCGGAGAAGTGGCTGGGCGTTCGGCCTGGGTCACCGTGTCCCCTACCCGGCTATCGCCCACATTTTTCATACCAGCCACGAAATACCCGACCTCACCTGCCTGCAGAGCTTTAGTCGGTGACATCTCCGGCTTGAACACCCCGACGTTGCTTACCTCAAACTCCTTGCCGCTGGACATCATACGAACCCGCATGCCAGGAGTAATGGCGCCGTCGACCACTCGCACATAGGCCACCACGCCAAGATACTGGTCGAAATGCGAGTCGAAGATAAGTGCACGTAGCGGCTTAGCAGGATCGCCCGAAGGCGGGGGTATCCTTTTGACTATGGCTTCGAGAACCTCTTCGGTGCCTATGCCCTGTCGTGCGCTGGCCAGAATCGCATCTGAGGCATCGACCGCAACGGTACTCTCGATCTCCTCGCGCACACGTTCCGGATCGGCCATTTCGAGGTCGATTTTGTTTATCACCGGCACGATTTCGAGATTTGCAGACATAGCAAGATTTGTATTTGCCAGAGTCTGTGCCTCAACGCCCTGGCTGGCATCGACCACAAGGACCGCGCCCTCACAGGCCTGCAGCGACCGTGATACCTCATAATTGAAGTCCACGTGTCCAGGGGTGTCGATTAGATTCAGCTCATAGGTCTCACCATCATGAGCCTTATATGCAAGATGCACAGCTGTCATCTTGATAGTGATACCGCGCTCACGCTCTAAATCCATCCCGTCAAGGACCTGGTCCTTCATCTGCCGGTCGTCGATAGCGCCGGTGTGTTGAAGAATACGGTCAGCGAGGGTGGACTTGCCGTGATCTATATGTGCAATAATGCAGAAATTGCGGATATGCGACTGCGAAGTGTTCATCGCCTATATTTTACCAGAGCAGACGACAACCGGCAAACTGAATAGCATTTTTAGCCTACAGCCTGCCATTTCCCGGACTCTGATGAGGCAACGGCCGCGTCGCATATTCTCTGCACCGCAAGACCATCTTCAAACGACGGATAGCCGGGCTTGCCGCTTACTACATTAGAGACGAACGAATGCAGACTTTCGATGTGAAAACGCATCCAGCCGACTGGCGCCTTTGCTCCTGGCAGCATCGCAGGTGCAGGGTAGCCTTGTATACACTCGATGCGCTGCCAGCCGCGATCCCCGCCATAGACCCCGCCGGGTTTCGAGTCATCGTAGATCGAAAGCCAGTTCGCGTCCATTAAATTAAACGCTATTGATCCTTTGGTGCCCTCGATTTCGAAGCGCAGATCGTCGGTGGAGCCGATCGCCATTCGGGAGACTTCTATCGTTCCCAAAGCTCCATTTGGCAATTCTACGAGCATATTGGCGATATCGTCGACTGTGACGTCTTCGAGTTCGGAACTGCCTGCGGACTTCGGTCGTTGTTTAATCATAGTGCGAAGTCGAGCGTTTACTTTGCTGAAATCCCCTACTAACCAGCGCACCATATCGATAACGTGGGTTCCGAGGTCGAGCAACGCTCCCGCTCCACTGGTCTCTTTCCTCATTTTCCAACTCATCGGGCGCTGTGGATCGTTGTATCCAGTATGCAAATACACTGCTCTAAATGAAATAACCTCGCCGAGGAAACCATCTTCCACCAGTTGCCTGGCGCGCAAGACTGCGGGGCAGAATCTGTTATGAAAAGTCACCTGGCACGTGAGACCCGACTCCTTTGCCACCGCGACCATCTCTTCGGCCTCTGCAGCGGTCAATGCGAGCGGCTTGTCACAATAGACGTGCTTGCCAGCCTTGATCGCGGCTATGGCTTGCTCCTTATGAAGGTAGTTCGGAGTGCATATATTGACCAGAGAAATATCATCGCGCCCCAGCAGTTCGTGGTAGTCAGAAGTAGTAAACTCGTAACCCCCACTTTGCCTGGCAAGCTCCCGACTACTATCGCTCAAAGCACACGCCCCAACCAGCCTGATTCGAGGCTGAGGAGGGCTGTAAAGATAAGGCAAAGACGCATAAGCATAACTATGCATTTTGCCCATAAATCCATAACCGATCATCCCGACGCCGAGGGTAGGTTGTTTTTTGGTCATATTTACTCCTCCGCAGTCAACGCCAATAGGAACGGCGATGCTTCGGGGTGGTTTGCTATGAAGTCTATGCTTTTGACTTTGAGATCTGGATTTGGGTTTTTCCAGGTGAACTCGACTACGCCTATCGTGCGGCCGTCCCTGGCTTTGTTGCGCCACGCAAATCCGTAGGTCAGGGCGGTGGATTGGTCGTCCCAGGCTGATATGTCTCTGGGATAGGCCAGTCCGACGGTTTCTGTCTTGCCATCCTCATAATGGATAACATAACTGCCCGCCTTCGAAGATCGTTCTGCGCCGTGTGCGCATCCGTGCAGGAAATGCAGCGCGGTGACTTTATGGTCGACTTCTATGCCTTCAACGCGCTTCGGGAACGATTTTGGCATAGCTCTGCCGCCCAGCAATACAACCGAGGCCGTGTCCGTCTTTGCCGGCAGTATCAGATACGGAACGCCCTCCATCCATACAATGCCTTCAGGAATCTGGCGCAGATCAATGCTGTGGCCATAACCCAGCCACCCGACTGATCGGCCTGAATCCGCACGAGATATATTGCAGTGCTTGTCGAGTCTGACAACGCTATAATTAGGCTGGCGCATCGGCTGGTCGCCGAACCACATCTTGTTAAATATCGTGTCCGGTCTGTAAGGCAGTGAGTCCAGACTCGGCCGGCTCGGATTCCACGCCCAGGCAGTGGCCAATATGTAAGCATAAAGCTGATGCGGATCGTTTTTCAAAGTCGTCTGTTCATCAGCCCAACCAGTCCAGGTGGTGTGCAACATCCCCAGTATCCTGCGATTGTCAGCATACTTGGAAAGCAGCGTTATATTTCGCGGGTCATACCACGTACAACCGACGACCGTAAATCCATAAGATTGATAGAGGTCAATCGATGGATATTCAGGTTCTGGAGAATAGCGCCAATCGTTGATGAGTATGTCTTTGGGTACATCGCCGAGCAGGTCACGGTAGTCGTTGCGCGACAGCATATCCCCCCAAATCATCATCTTGCAGTCTTTTGACTTCAGATGGTCGTAAATCTTGCGGATATGGTCGACATAAAGCCTCTGCTTGCCTATAGCCTTGCACCTTTCGTCATAGGGTATGACTCCGCGCATATCGAACTCATCATGCCCGGCATGCACGTATTCAGGATGGCCGAAAAGCTCAATCGCCTCGTTCATCAGTTCATAAACGAGCTTATACGACTCCGGATTTGACATACAATAGCAATACGGGTCATTGGGGTCCTCAGCCAAATGGCGGTTTTCAGGCGCATTCAACGCATAGGCGAAATGTCCCGGACACTGCACCAACGGAGTGACCGTTATATGATGACGACGCGCAATTTCGAGCAGTTTCGGGATATCCTCACGCGGCATACAGGTCTTGGGATTAACTATCTCCGGATGACTCTTCCATTCGATATTGTCGATTTGCAGCACGATGTGATTGACCTTAAGCGGGGCCAAAACGTTTGTTATCAGCTTGCCGAGATACGAGAGCCCATCACGCGTGGCGAGCAGATGAACACCTCTGAATTGGAACTTGGGAGCGTCACGCACGGTAACGGCGGGCACGCAAATCGTGCCGTCCTCGGTCTTTTTAAGTAACTGCTTAAACGATTGCACTCCGTAGAACGTGTTGACTGCAGATGTTCCGCATATCGCCGAATATTCCTGCACGACATTCATCGCATAAGCGCCGTTTTCCCTGCCTATTCGGGGCAAGAATAAGTAGTCTTTCCTGCAGATATCATCAAGCAATCGGTTGCGGTCACATTCGCCGATTATAATGGCATTGTGAACTCGTGCGGGATCTTGCCCTGCGACGGAGGATCGCACTACGCTCAGGCGCTTTCCTCCAAGCCGTTCGATCGCGTCGTTTATCTGATCCGCAGCCCACAGATCCGCTTCCTGAGCGTCGGCGTTGACGTATATTCTAGTGTCGGGTTTGATATTGAACGCATCCGAACGGTGAAATCTTAACTCGACCGGTTCAGGAATTATATGCGCCCCTTTTGGAACTGGAGCAGGTTCCGTCACAGCTTCGGCCCCTGTTTGTGCGGAAGAGTCTGCTTCAAGGAGCAGGGGGTTCCCACGAAACAGGGTAAACTTGGCTCTCTGCCCCTCGGAGGGCGACAGTTTTCCGAACTGAGAATAGGTGGCATATTTGGCCGGCACCGCTGACCAACTGCTCAACTCGCCGAGTCGGATCTCGTTTCGACACAGATTGATTCGCCAAAAAGCGTCGTTTCTGCCCGCAGGCCGCAGCATTTTGAAAGGTATCGCCATCTCCGCGATCCATCGATCATCCATTTTGGAGACTGCTGCATACCAGGCGTCATTTCGCGTCTCCCAACCGGGTTGCACGTAGGTTTTTGCGCCAGCCACATTGATGGAGAAATGATGACAGTTGCCTGCATCAGCGACGGAGTTCGGGGCGATATAGACCTCAATTGAATCATCCTGCCACACAGGCTCGCTATCAATGCTATATTCCGCCTTGAGCTGATCCATCCGATCCTCTAAGCATTCAAAGGCCAGATAGAGCATGTTCTTGTCATAGCAGAGCTTTACGGTAGTCTGCTGGGTAGCCATCAAACCTGACTGCACGAGTTTGAAATCGCCGACAGTTGCGGCGTTTCTCCAAGCCAGCTCGCCGATTTTTCCGTCCACTTTAAGTGATTGGTCGATATATGCCGGCGTCACGACCAGCATTCCAGATTCATCAGTTCCTATTGGGACTTCCATTGTGCCTCCAATCGCATGAGAACTAAATCCGATAATCAACACCAGTGCGGCTATTATCGCACGAATTGCAAAAACCATATTGAATTTATGTACCAGCCATTTCAATCTTAGCCTCGATCAACTGCCCAATGCCTGCTTTCGTTCGATCAACTTCAGCTTCTTTTCATTCAATTCATCGACGATTCTGCGCTCTTTGTCGATAATAGCAGCAGGGGCTTTCGACACGAACTGCTCGTTGGACAGCTTGGCCTCGTGCGGTGTAAGCTCCTTCATGATAGCTTCAAGCTCCACAGTGATACGAGATAGTTCTTTATCAACGTCGATGACTCCTGCTACTTCCACATATAAATCAATGCCCGGTAGATGGGTGGATAGGCATTTGCTCTTCTCCGCATCGGTGAGCGACCCAACGAACTCTATGTTGCCTATTCTGGACAGAGACTTGATGCTCGAAGAGTTGCGCTCTATAAGCGATTTCATTGCCGCATCCGCAACTATTGTGACATCGACCTGTTTACCGGGATTGGCGCCGATTTCGGCGCGGAGATTACGCGCAGAGCGGACTATATCCATAACAGCGCCCATCTCCGTTTCAGCTTCGTCATCAATGGCAGATTCGTCGGTCTCAGGATAAGCCGCCAGCATTATGCTCTCTCCTTCGTGCGGCAAGGCCTGCCAAATCTGCTCTGTGATAAACGGAGTAATGGGATGAAGCAGGCGCATCGTTGTCTCGAGAACGTGATACAGGGTATTGCGGGCTTCATTCTTCTCCTGATCGGATCCACGGAGTCGAGGCTTGGCCAGCTCGATATACCAATCACAGAACTCGCTCCAGATAAACTCATATAGAGCGTTTGAAGCGTCGTCGATGTCATAGGTGGCAAGCGATTCGTTGACCGTGCGAATTGTGCGGTTCAGGCGAGAGAGAATCCATTTAGCCGCCAATTCCGATCCGAGTTGATCCCTGTCCGGAGTAAAGCCCTCCAAGTGCATCATAACAAACCGGGAGGCGTTCCATACCTTGTTACCGAAGTTGCGAACGTTTTCGACGCGTTTGTCGGAGAATCGAATGTCCTGATTTTTCCCAGCCTGCTGCATAAGCGCGAATCTAAGGGCGTCTGCGCCGAATTTGCCGATCAGATCGAGAGGATCAACCCCCGTGCCCAAAGATTTACTCATCCGCTTGCCCTCTTCGTTGAGAACCGTGGCGTAGATGTAGACATCCTTAAAGGGGATCTGCTCGAGATATTCCAGGCTGGAGAATATCATTCTGGCTACCCAAAGGTATATGATCTCTCGCGCGGTGACCAGCACATCGGTGGGGTAGAAATATTCGAGTTCCGGTGTGTTCTGGGGCCAGCCGAGGGTGGCAAATGGCCATAGTGCGGACGAGAACCACGTATCGAGGACATCCGGGTCCTGAGTTACTTTCGAGCTACCGCACTTCGAACAGGCTTCCAGACTGGTTTTGGCTGCGGTATACTGCCCGCAGTCGTCACACTTCCACACAGGAATGCGATGACCCCACCAAAGTTGCCGTGAGATACACCAGTCGCGGATGTTCTCCATCCAGTCGATGTAGATTGATGCGTAGCGCTCAGGATAAAACTTGACCTTGCCCTGTTTAACGACGTCTATGGCCGGCCCAGCCAGTTCCTTCATTTTGCAGAACCACTGCTCGGATAACAGAGGCTCAATAGTGGTATGGCATCGCTCGCATGTGCCGACGGAGTGCGAATAGTCCTCGATTTTCTCTATTAGCCCCTGAGCTTCGAGGTTTTCGACCACCTTTTCACGCGCAGCGAATCGATCCAGCCCTTCGTAGTCGACGCCCGCTTCCTGTGTCATTGATCCATCCGGGCCGATGACCACCACCTGCGGCAAGTTATGCCTGAGCCCGATCTCAAAGTCGTTAGGATCATGGGCCGGGGTGACCTTAACGGCGCCGGTTCCAAACTCCATATCGACGAATTCATCCGCTACAATCGGGATTACCCGGTCGGTAAGGGGTAATTTTACTCTCTTGCCGATTTTGTCCTCATATCGAGCGTCAGCAGGGTTCACTGCGACGGCGGTATCGCCAAGCATCGTCTCCGGTCTCGTTGTTGCTACTACAACGTAGCCGGAACCGTCCTCGTAAGGATAACGCAGATGCCACAGATGGCTGTGCTGCTCGACGTATTCGACTTCTATATCGGAAATCGCGGTGTGGCATCGCGGGCACCAGTTGATTACTCTGGCCCCTCGATAGATCAGGCCCTTATTAAATAACCTTACGAACGACTCCAGCACGGCGTCGACATAGCCTTCATCCATCGTAAATCGCTCTCGCGACCAATCGAACGAGAAACCCATAGTCTTAAACTGGTGCAGAATCTGGCCGCCGTATTCTTCCTTCCATGCCCATACTCGCTTTAGAAACTCATCTCTGCCCAGGTCGTGACGGGAAAGCCCCTGCTCGGCGATCTGCTGTTCGACCTTGTTTTGAGTCGCGATTCCTGCGTGATCTGTGCCGGGAAGGCATAAGGTCTCATAGCCCTGCATGCGCTTCCATCGTGTCAACACATCCTGAATCGTATAGCACAAAGCATGGCCGATATGAAGTGAGCCGGTGACGTTAGGAGGAGGGATTGTGATGCAATATTCGGGCTTGCCTTCTCTAACTTCAGCGTGAAAATAGTTGTTATCCAGCCAGTATTCGTACCATTTTTTCTCCACTTGCGCAGGATCGTATACTGTTGGCAGTTGTTGGGTCGTATTACTCATATTGGCTCTCCAGCGAACAACTCGCCGGCTCATCCTCCTATATCTGTTCGACGAAATATTTATCCCGGCGCAGCGCAAACCAGCTTCCCAGCGTAAACCCCCAGAAGCCAGCCAGCGCTATCGCAAATATCATAACTTCATAAGCGGTCGCTATTATCTCTTGGGAGGGATAGTTCTCGATGTTGTCCCTCATAATGCTCAGGATAATCCCGCAGATTAGCACGGCCCCAAGCACGGCCATCCCCGTGCTCAATACGGCATTGAGCAGCCAGGCGCGTTTTTTGCCTAATCGCATCCACGGAAATTGTGTCGAAAGAGCCGCGGCAATCAAGCCAAAGACGACACTCCCTACCCCGGCTATGATCGAACAGAGAATCCGCCCTTGAGATAGATCGACTACCGGTTCGTAATAGGCAAAACTCACGATAACGGACACTATTATGGCAGGCACGCACCACAAAGCCGTGCGCACCCAGAACCATTCTCGCGCCTCCGCATAGCTGACTTTTTCCAAACGATTATCCCCTATAAATAAGCCCCCGTCGCCTGTATCAAGGACGACAGGGGCTGTAATCCCACTGCGTGGTACCACCTTGTTTCCCCCACTGTAAAGTGAGGCTCCAGCAGCTATCACGGGCTTACCCGGCGGGTTCTACTGAGCTGTAACAGCCGTTCTTCCCGCGGCTGCAGGACGACGTTCGGAGGTGACCCACCAGAAGCTCACACCATCAGCCCTCTCAGGCTCCGCTTCCTCTCTGAGGCGGTCAACAACCTACTCTTTCCTGCAATAGCCTTGACAATATTTTACTTGCTTATTCTAACTGAACGGCTTCTGTTTGTAAAGCCGGGTTCAGATAGGGTTGCTCTTTGATTATCTAAACTGCAGACCGTTTTCTAATTTGTCAAAAGCGGCAGCATACGACCCCAAAGACCCGCTCTTTGTTCGTTCGAGAATCACGATTCTGATTGGAGCGTCGACTCCCACGATTTTCATAGCGATGCCACCGATAGAGACTGAGTATTTATAAGCGCTGTGGCCGGCGATAGTTGCATCGCCCTGGCTTGTTACTTTGCCGTTTTTGGCAAAAGTCTCCAGTGCCGCGTCGGCTATTTCCTTAGCTGTGGTAGCCGTGGGGTTGGGAGGATGTATCTCGAATCGTCCATTGCCGTCTGTTATCACAGCAGATGAGCCTGAAGAACGCAGATCAATACCCCACTTGTCGGAGTAGCTGATTACTACCCCGCCGAAGACCGTGATCGACTTGGATCCGCCTGCCGAACTCTGTGTGGCCGGCTGATTTGGCGCAGCGGGCGCGGGAGGCGGAGGGGCCTGAGAAGAGACATCGGCCGGAGGCGTTTGATCCGGCGGCGGCATCATCGCCGGGTCGGTTGCCATCTGATCCTGTTGGGGAATCGGCGCCTCGGTGCCGCGACCCGCAAAGAAATTGCTGTAAACCATCCATCCAACAGCAATCACGATCATCGCCACCAAGACCACAGCCACAAGCGTCTGCTTGCCTTTCATCGGTCCACTACTAATATCAAGCTTCATTTTCTGCGTGTATCCTCACAAAGGTTATCCAGAACATGCTATCAGGCCAAGGCCATCTCCGCAATAGCCCGCTGTCAACAGCCTTTAGACAGCCTCTCAATTTGTTTCATCGTACGATTCGCGAGTTCCTCAATCGGCGTCTGCATAAAGCCCTGCACTCCGCTGTCGAGCTTTCCGCCAAGAGGCGCAGTCCATTTCTCAGGCAGGTTCTTAGCTCCCAACGCCGCTCCGATGATGCTGCCGGCGGTGGCGCCGTTGCAGTCGGTATCCATACCCTGCATCACCGAAATACACGCCACTTTTTCGTAATCCGGCCAGCCATACAGCAGCGCGATGAGCACGATTGCGAGGTTGTTGTTGGTATGCACCCAGTTGTATTTGCCGTAGTAGGTTTGTAGCATTTTGTCGAATGCCTCTTCCCAACCAGCACATTCTTTGTGCCATTTCAGACAATCGGCGACCGTTTCGGCAAGGCGGCAATGGGAGGGGATCTGGCCCAGGCCTGCCTCGATTATCTGGGACAGATCGTCGGTGGCTAAGGCCGCGCTGATCATCGCCGCACACATCATCTCGCCGTATATTCCGTTTTTGATATGTGATAAGGCAGCATCGCGCCACGCGAACTCGGCGGCTTTTTCCGGGTTTCCGGGAGCACAATAGCCCCAAAAGTCCGCGCGAATCTGAGCGCCGATCCATTCACGATACGGATTGAGATACATAGCCGCCTCATAAATGGGAAGGCAATTCACCAGGTTCATATATGCCTGCTTCTCAGCCGTGCACACGTGATGATATGGCAGGTTGCTCAGCCACCAATGCCCTACGTCGGCGGTGGTGAACTCCGGGCCTTTCTCCTCCATTATCTTCAGGCCCATTATGGTATAGTTGGTGTCGTCATCGGACAGAGCGTGATCCCACAGGCCACGCGCCGAATAGCCTCGAATGTGAGCTTTTAATCCGTCAGGCATATTAGCGGTGGGCTGAGGGACATAATTCGACAGCGGATACTCCCCTGCTGCCTCCAGATACTCGCGAATCAACTCCTTCGACCAGCCCTCCACGGGCTTGCCCAGCATACAGCCGGCGATTCGACCGAGCCACGCACCGTGTACTTTGTCCAGAAGATTGTCGTCTACTTTTACATTCCAACGCTCTCCCAACCCCGGCCGCGCGCTGCGGATCCCTGCTAAGTGAGAAGGCTCCACATAAGGAAAATCCGGCCTTGTGGGAAGGTGACGAAGGTCCCAATATACCTGCATCAGATCCTGCTCAGCTTCCGATTTCTGCCATCTCTCCTCGAAGCCGCATACGTCACAGCCCTCTTCTGAACGCTGTGTGATCTCTTCCTTTATCAAGTTGCGCAAATTCGTCCAGCCCGGCATCTTATCACCTCTCCAATATAAGCCATTTCACCGATATGAACACTGGAGCCGCAGCTTTTCGGCTCAATAATACCGACATTATGCCAGATATCCGCAACCTCAATCAATAGACATGGAACGCATTGTAGCTGGTATGCGTATTTTTGACTATGAACTGGGTTACTACTGTAAAATGGGTGTCATGGAACGCTATGCTTGCGATAATACCCGTGGCCGCAGGATATGCGATAAACGCCGTCTATAGAAGCAAGGCAACTGCAGCTCTGCGGTACAGCGTATCAACTGTATTGGCGGCGGTGTGGTTTGTGTTTCTGCCGAACACATGTTATTTACTCACGGAGTGGCGGCATTTTTTGGTGACAGTGGACGGCAGAAACCTGTTTATGCGAGCCAGAGTCGATAGCGCTTATCTAATCGAGCTAATATCGTTATCGCTTTTTTACTTCTTGTATAGTTCATTTGGTATGCTGATGTTTGCGCTGGCGATTCGTCCGGTTGAAAGAGCCGTGGTCAAAGGCGGGCTGGCGCTGCGCCTATGGGCATTTCCGTTCTTTGCCACGGTGTCGCTGGGAGTATACCTCGGGTTAATTTTGCGTTTTAATAGCTGGGATCTGCTCACCAGGCCGGGGATGGTATGGAGTGCGATCATTGAATTGACCGCGCGCCCGCTTCTGTCGGCATTCATCGTTGCCTTTGGTGCGTTTCTTTGGCTTTGTTATGAGTTGCTGGATATTTGGATAGACGGGTTCCATTGCCGTTTTGCTCGTCGAAATGATGGAGACCAGGTGAACTAGGTGGTAATAAAAAAGAATTCTGCGGAAATAAACTGCGAAAAAATCCTCTCAGTCCTGCCTGTGGGGATGCTCCTTTCTGATGCGAACGGCGTAAATGTCAAGGTCAACGACGAAGCAGTTCGTATGACCGGCTATACCAGAGAGGAGTTGCTCGCAGGGGTATGGATGATCGACTCTGAAGATACTGTAGCCTGGCGATTGTGGCGGGAGTCGCTGAAAGGAGATACCGGAACCAACTATGAATCACGGCTGGTTCGGAAGGACGGCACACCCATCTGGGTATCCATCTCCTGGCGTCCCATGTATGATGACGACGGAACATTCACCGGCGTCTGTACGACGCTGCTGGACATAAGCGAAAAGAAGAATACCGAAGAGCGCTTGAGTTTGGCCGGGCAGCGATTGGAAGAACTCTCCGACAGAGCGTCGGATCTACTCTGGGAGATGACCCCGGACGGGCTGTTTACTTATGTATCAAACGCTGTGCGCTCCCTGGGTTTCGAACCTGCCGATTGGTTAGGGCATTCGATTGTCGAGTTCCTGCCGAAACCTGAGCAAATTGAACTATACAGACTGCTGGCTGATGACACCAGAGAATCTGGCCCGCGCCACTACGAGATGCCTTTGTTAAAAAAGGATGGAACTACTGCCTGGCTGGAGATACTCTCAGATGCAAATGTGGTCGATGGGATAATAATTGGCTATCGCGGCGTTTCACGCGACATAACCCCCCGCAAGCAGGCTGAATACGCTCTGCGTGAAAGCGAAGAGCGATATAAAAGCATCGTCGAAAACTCTAAGGATATGATCCTGCTAACCAATTCTGACGGTGTGATTACTTATATTAGCCCAGCCTGCTACGAAATGACAGGTTATACCGCTTCAGAGATATTAAAGGAACAACTGTGGCTGATTCACCCTGATGACACAGACAGGATGCGTCTTGAGTTTCTGCGTGCGAGAGCCGGTGAGACAGAGACCAATATCGAGTATCGGTACATCACAAAGCAAGGCGAAACACGCTGGCAATCACAGTCCTGGTCGCCGATTATGGATGGTGACAGCGTGCGCCTGGTCGTCAGCATCATCCGTGACATAACCGACCGGGTTCGCAGCGAAGCCGCCTTGTTTGAAAGCGAGGCACGCTATAAAGGTATTATCGAGCGCTCCAGCGACCTCATTATGCTGTGCCGGCCTGATGGAGTATGGACCTATGCCAGCCCGGCCTGCAAGGAAATCCTGGGCTACGAGCCTGATGAGGTAGTAGGCACTATGCCTGTAGTCTCGCTGCCGGAGGATCAGGAATGGACGATGCCTATATTCCACCGGGCGATGGAGGGAGAGAGCGGTTCAAATCTGCAATACCGAGTGCGAACTAAAGCGGGTAAGATCAAATGGATTTCGCATGCCTGGACGCCAATAATGGAAGATGGACGTGTGAACCAGGTGTTGAACATTATTCGGGACATCACCGATCAGAAGCAGGCGGAGCAGGCGCTACACAAGGCCCACAAAGAACTGAAACGCGCATATAAGCTCCAGCAGGAATTCATCAACAATGTAACTCACGAAGTGAGAACCCCACTTACCGCCGTAAAGGGTTATGCGGAGATGCTGCTGGAAGGGCTCGCCGGGCCGGTCAGTGAAGAGCAATCGAGCATGCTAAACAAAGTGCTGACCAGCTCGGATCACCTTCTCCAAATCGTAAACGGCGTGCTGGATGTGGCGCGTCTGCGAAGCGGCAAAATTGCAGTAAATCACAGGATCAGCGATCCCAGAAAGGCTGTCGACAGAGCTATTTCGGCGGTGTTGCCTCAGGCGCATAAGAAAAATCTCACTGTAGAGGTAGCGCCTGGTTCTTCCGGCTGCCCTGCTATGTATGACGCTGATAAGGTGCAGATGATTGTAACTAACCTGCTCTCAAATGCGGTCAAGTTTACAGAAAAAGGGAGCATCAGCGTGCAAGTCGAATGCACCCAGGAGGGTGCGGAAATTACCGTCGTAGACACCGGAATAGGGATTGACACGCGCGACTTAAGCCGCATATACGACGAGTTCAGCCAGCTCGATTTCCCCGGCAAACATAAACCGTCCGGCTTCGGAATCGGTCTCGCACTGGTCGCTACAATGGTGGAAATGATGGACGCCAGCCTGACGGTTTCGAGCGCCAAGGGCGTCGGCACTGCATTTTTGCTCAAGCTGCCGACATTAAATGAAAGCTCTTGAGCTATGGGTGGCGACATAGCATCGCCACCCTATGAGAAACATATTAAAAACGTAAGACCTGCTATTTCGCAGTGGCAGCCGCAGGTGTCAGGACCGGCGCAGCCTTTGCGGCCTCTAGCTTTGTGAGATACTGATCGACTATCGCCGCAATGGTCGGGTCCTCCGGTATCTTATTGTCGATCCAAAGCAGTTCACCCCGGCAACTCATAAGGGAATACTTCCCGGATTGAGGGTCCCGACGGAAGATCACTCGGGTTTTGCCCATCTCGGAACCCCATTGATACGCCTGCACCACCGGCACTGCGCCGAGTGAGCATGCAGTAGGCTCCGCCACTTTCACCATAGTCGGAGTGGCCAGGCGTGTATGTGAATGGCCGCCGAGGATAACGTCAATACCCGGCACCGCAGCAGCTAACTCCTTATCGAGGGTATAGCCAAGATGGCTGAGGACAATAACGATATCGGCCTTCTGCCTGATCTCCGGCACCATCTTTTTGGCAACTTCGATTGGATCGATTTGTATGAGACCGAGTTCTTTTCTGCCTTTATAGTTGTCTTTGTTGACCAGCGAGGTGATGAGGCCAAGCAAAGCCACTCGAACCCCGCCGTATTCGTTAATCACATACGGCTCCAAGAACAGTTTCCCGGTTTTTTCGTCCACCAGATTGGCACAAAGCCAGGGAAAGTTGGAAGCTCTCAGATTTTGAAGGGTATATTTTGACGGATGCTCGAACTCGTGATTTCCCGGCCCCATCGCTGTGAGACCCATCGCATTCATAATCTCAATGTCCGGCTCGCCACGGAATGCTTTTGCAAGGGGGCTTGATCCAAGCGTCAAATCACCGGAATCGAACAAAAGCACATAGCCCTGGTTCGGGTTAGCCCTCTCTTGATTTATGAGAGTCGCCCGCCTGGCTGCGCCGCCAACGTTTTCAAGGCTGGGCATCTGATCCTTATACTTATCACCTTGCTTGAAAGGAACGAGATTGGCGTGCAGGTCGTTTGTGGATAATAGAGTAAACTCGATGTAGGTGGGTTGCTGCTGCGCGTTGGCAGCAAGCGGCGTCATAATCGCGATAAGAAGTGCTAATGGGAGTAATAATCGGCGTAACATGTATCCTCCTGGCTGAATTTCTCGCTCGAAAGGAGCTTTATTTAGGGCCGATAGCGCAGTCATCACGCCCCTGGGACAAATCGGTGCGCCGGACTGCGGGATAAATACTACTTCCAGACGCCTCCTCGAACCTCCTTCTGAAGGAAAACATAATTTCTTAATCGAAGAAGTCTGTGCTAAGGATGTGTTGCTGTGGCAATGATATTGAAAGCATTACAATGGGGACTTCTACTGATGGCAATATCCGGTATTTCTGCTTCCGATGTGCGAATTACCGCCACCGCCTTGCCGGAGTATGATGCGAGGTTTCAACGAACCGACGGGTGGATCGGCGCAGACGGGGACTACTCTACCGCACTTGACGATAACACTGTTGTATGGCTATTTGGTGATACGTTTATAGGCTCAGTCCGAGACAACCGTCGAGTCAATGCGACTTTAATTAACAATTCGATCGGCATTCAACACCTGAGATCGTCGAAGCCCATTGAACTTTACTATGGCACGAACGCCGATGGTCAGCCCGCTGCATTCGTGACGCCGGACGATGGAAAAGGCTATTTCTGGCTGTTTTCCGGCGTGTCCACCAGCAATGGTTTATCGATATTTCTGACCAGGGTCAGACAAAGCGACGCAAACCCGGCTTTTCCATTTAAAACCTTTGGTATGGCACTGGGACACATTTCAAACCCGTTAGATCCTCCATCAAAATGGCGTATCACACAACAGCAGGTCCCATTTTGCAGGTTCACAGACAGCGGCTCATTACTGTTAGGCTCTGCCGCTTTGAAAGTGGGATCGTATGTTTATATCTATGGGTCTGATTCGCTGCGTAAAGATAAAGACGGCAAGCGTCTAAACTCTATGATTGCGGCGCGTGTGCCTGAGGATAAACTCGGTGATTTCAGCAAATGGAGGTTTCTCAGCAGCGGGAAGTGGATCACCAACGCGACCCGGTGCGACACCCTTTTCAACGCACCTCCCACCGAGTTCAGCGTCTCTTACGTTCCAGGGATTAAGCAATATGCCGCCGTATATATGGACCACGGAATATATGGAAAAATCATGGTTCGGCTTTCGCCGACTCCCGAGGGGCCCTGGGGGGAGGAAATGATGGTATTTGACTGCCCGGACAAGGACTGGCATGAGGCAGCTTATAGCTATGCGGCAAAAGCGCACCCGGAGCTATCGACCAACCCAAACGAGTTAATAGTAACCTACGCCACCAATTCCGCGGAGTTCACAGACCTCTTCGAGGATGCCCGGCTCTATTGGCCAAGGTTTGTCAAGCTCATCTTCGATTCACCAAAGTAGCTTAACCGAGGCGTACCAAAGCACACCGCTGATGATAAGCGTGGGCAACAAATAGGCGAGATCGCGAGAAGCGGCCTTGCGATCTTTCTTAGTGCCAAAATAGAGAAACAGCTCGGTAAGGATCAGCAGAAAAGTGCCTAGCATCACCAGACCCGGCGCCATCGGCACTATGCACAACAGCAGCTTGGTCATGCCCTCCGCAACAAACCAGAACAGAGCCAGCGCGAGTATCAGTATGACCCCAGCAATGAGAACAAATCCAGCTACCATATCTAATCGTGCATCTCCACTATATCGCCGTCTTCGAGAACGTGGTCACGGCCAATCTGTGCGCCGTCGAGGTGATTTTTGCCCCAGGCGCGAGCAAATCGCAGGCTTTTTACGAAATCTTTATGCACAGTGGCGGCGAAATCCATCAACGTGCTTCCCTTTTTCAGAGTAAACGGGCGTTTTGTATCGGCAGGCTTGCCTGGAAGTTTGGTGTAAACCCGCACAACGTTTAACAAATTAAAGATTCCCTGCCTCAGCTCCTCCAAGCCCTCCCCAGTCGCTGCAGACACTCGATAAATCTCATAATCATCTGAGTAGAACTCTTCGATCACATCGGCATTATCATCTGCACCTGGTCGATCCATTTTATTTGCGACGATAAGAGCAGGCAGGACAATGCTATCAGCCTTAGCATCCGATGTCGAGGCGTACGTTTCTGCCAAAACCAGCCTCGATTTTGCGGTCAGGGCTTTGATCTCCTCAATATGATCCAACAGCGCATTGTCCTCCGCGTCGAGCACAATCGCCACCGCATCTGCAATACGCGTCATACTTATTAAAGCCCCATCCGTATGCTCGTTGAAAAGCCCCGGAGTGTCCACAAGTTGGACGGTCACATCTCCGTATTCCATCATACCAGGTTGTGGGGCGCGCGTGGTATATGGATAATCCGCGATTTCCGGCTCCGCTGATGTCAATTTGTCCAACAGAGTCGATCTGCCGGCATTCGGAGGCCCGATCAGCACAACTTGACCGGCGCCCTGTTTTTCAATATGAAACTCGTTAAATCTTTTGGTCTTTTTGCCGGACTGCTTCTCTTTATCATGCAGTTTTGATATGCGGCGTTTTATGTCGGCCCGAAGCTTTTCGGTGCCCTTATGCTTCGGTATCGTCGCATACATCTCGTCGAGCGCCGCGAGCTTGTCTTCGGTTGTCACCGCCGCTCGGAACCTCGCTTCGGCGGCGAGATAATCCGGTGTGAGATTAGCCGGCATGGCTCGTATTCTCCAACGTAAATGATGTGATGAAGTCTTCTACAACTCCACCGCACATGCCTGCTTATGGGCATTTTTTCATAGAATCAATTGTCTGGGTTGTGGAGTATTGGTGCGTGTTGGTTGTTTCATAAGGGATAATCTCCACGCGGCCGCCAAACGCTTTCATAATCTCCGCTTCGGGCATTTTTTCTATGCTGTAGTCCCCGCCCTTGACGTCGATATCGGGCTTAATTGTTTCAATCAGCTCTACAGGCGTATCCTCGTCGAAAAGCACGACATAGTCTACGCAGGCCAAAGCAGCGAGGACTTCTGCGCGGTCGGTCTCTGTGTTAACTGGCCTGGCGGGGCCTTTTAACCTGCGCACGGATTGGTCGGTGTTGATCCCCACCACGAGCACATCCCCCATCTCCCGGGCGCGCTGCAGATAACGCACATGCCCTACATGGAGTATATCGAAGCAACCGTTTGTGAAGACCACCGTCTTTCCGTCAGTTTTGGCCTCGGAGCTTTTAACGGCTGCCTGCTCGCGTGATAGTATTTTGCTATACTTCAACCTCGCCCAGCACCTTTCTGATCTGTTCTACATCGACCGAGCCTTGTCGGACGATTTTAGGCGGCATAACGGTCATATCCACGACCGTCGAAGCCACTCCCAGCCTGCTGCGGCCGCCGTCGAGCACCACTGCTACATTTTCTCCCACCTCGCCGATAGCCTCAGCAGCGGTAGCAGGAGCGGGCTGTCCGGTCACGTTTGCGCTTGTCGCAACGATAGGCCCGCCGAACTCAGTGAGAAGCGCTAGGGCTACAGGATGATCGGGAATGCGCACCCCGACCGTCGCGCCGCCTCCCGTTACAAGGGCGGGCAATCCGGCAGCTTTAGGTAAAATAACAGTCAACTGCCCCGGCCAGAAAATCTCTGCGAGCCGCTCGGCCTCTGGTGATAGATACTCCACCACCTTGAATATATCCTTTAAGCTTCCCACCTGCACAGGCAGAGGCTGACGCTCAATACGGCCCTTAGCCTCAAAGACTGCCTTTACCGCAGCGTTATTAAAAGCATCTGCGGCTAGACCATACACCGTCTCAGTCGGAAAAACGACAAGCTCGCCGCGCTTTAATGCGTCGACTGCTGTTCGAATGGTGAGGATATTGGGGTTAATGGGATCGATTTTAAGTGTAATCATCGGTATGCTATGGCAACCCTTTCGATTCCTGCAAGATCGCGGACGAATTCGATTTCATTCCATCCTGCTCCCCTGGCGATTTTGGCGACATCCTCGGCTTGGCCTACGCCGATTTCAATCAATAGCAGTCTAGTCACTTCGCGTGCCTGATTAAACAGCAGACTGATAATTTCCAAGCCATCCGCACCCGCAGTTAATGCCTGCATCGGCTCGCATCTCACTTCTGGATCGAGAGATTCGACTGTACTACTGGCAATATACGGCGGGTTTGAGACCACTGCATCGAAGGCCATGTTCAACCCAAGAACCGGCGCAAGCAAATCGCCCTGCACCATATTTACCCGCTCCGCAACGGAATGTTTACGCGCATTTGATCGAGCGATAGCCAACGCGTCTTCACTGATATCAGTCGCCCATATTCTCGCATTCGGGCTGTGCACAGCCAGTGCGACGGCTATCGCGCCGCTGCCTGTGCCGATATCGGCAATTAAAGGAGCATCTCCTACACGTTTCAAGCACTCCTCAACCAGTATCTCGGTCTCCGGCCGGGGGATTAATACAGCAGGGGAGACTTTGAAGCTCAAACCAAAGAACTCTTTTGAGCCTGTAATATATGCCAGAGGGTATCGCTGGGCGCGCTTTTCGACATACTCACAGAAAATGCGCCACTGAGATTCGGAGAGTTCACGTTCGGGATGCGTGATAACATCCAGCCTGGTGCAGTTAAGGGCGTGCGCCATAAGCAACTGCGCGTCTAACTGGGGAGAGTCTGTCCCAGTTTCTCTAAGCCGCGCAGTCGCCTTAAAAATCTCGTTGCCGACGGTGCGATCCACTTCAGGCTTCCACTTGGAGTTTTTCAGCCTGATCCGCCGCGTTGAGGCGATCTATCATATCATCGAGCTCGCCATCCATAAATGCGGGCAGGTTATAAATCGTATGCTCGATTCTGTGGTCAGTGATGCGGTTTTGCGGGAAGTTGTAGGTGCGGCTCTTCTCACTTCTATCACCCGAACCGACCATCGAACGCCGCTTGGCTACGACATCCTGCTGCTGGGCCTGCATCTCGCGCTCGTAAAGTTGGGTTCGCAGCATTCTCATAGCACGAAGCTTATTCTGCAACTGCGATCTTTCATCCTGACACGTAACCACTATACCGGATGGTTTGTGAGTGATACGAATAGCGGTCTCGTTTTTTTGGACGTTCTGCCCACCCGCGCTGGAGGAGCGGTAGGTGTCGATTTCCAGATCATCGTTGCTTATCTGCACGTCGATCTCGTCGGCCTCAGGCAGCACGCTGACGGTCACTGCGGAGGTGTGAATGCGCCCGCTGGATTCCGTCGCCGGCACCCTTTGTACTCGATGCACCCCGCCTTCAAACTTCAGCCTGCTGTAAGCGCCGTTGCCTTTGATGGCCAAAACCGCTTTGCTGAAGCCGCCTATGCCGGATTCGACTGAGCTCATAAGCTCGGTTCCCCACCCTTTTCGCTCGGCGTAACGAGTGTACATTCTCAACAAATCTCCCGCAAATAAGCCGGATTCCTCACCGCCTGTGCCGGCGCGAATTTCAACGATTACGTCCTTCTCGTCGTTGGGGTCTTTGGGAATCAGCATAACGCGCAGCTCGTCTTCGTACCCGGCGATTTTGTCTTTAAGCTCATCAAGTTCAATCTGCGCAAGCTCTCGCATCTCGTCGTCGAGCTTTCCGTTCAGCATCTCTTCCGTGTCAGTGAGCTGCTGCCGGGCTTGTTTGTACTGCCGCCATTTGCCCACCAGATCGGCCAGGTCCGAATGGGCCTTTGCGATCTGCTGGTATGCCTTGAGGTCTTTTATTAATTCAGGGTCGCCGAGTTTGAGCTCCAGTGACTCGTATTTTCCTTCTACTTCAGCCAGTTTTTCAAACATATTAACTTTCGGTATTCAGCGCCGGCTGTTGTGTCTGCTCTTCTTTAGCCAGCACGCCTTTAAGCGAGGTTATCGCGACTTCAATCATCTCGTCATCAGGTTCGCGGGTGGTGATTTTCTGCATCAACAAGCCAGGCATCAGGGTCAGCTTTGTTAGGAAAGATTCCTTGCAGTTGCCGGCCATTCTGATTATCTCATAAGATATCCCAGCCACAAACGGCAGCAGAGCCAGTTTGTAACCCCAGCGAATAAACGAACTAAGTATTTTCATTGAGCCCTGGTGCTGGGTCAGGCTGCCATAAGGCAGGTGGTCCGCTACCAGCATAAAGACGATTATTCCGGTAATCAGCACCACCAGTATGAAGCTGGTGCCGCAGCGCACGTGGGCTTTGGTGTAGCGCCGCACGTTTTCCACGGTCAAATCGACCCCGGCTTCATAGGCGTTTATCGTCTTATGTTCGGCGCCGTGGTATTGAAATACCCTTCGGACATCTTTCAGGGCAGAGATAGCTGCCACATACGCCACAAATAGTGCGACTTTTATGACGCCCTCGATCGCGGTCAATTGCCACGCTACGTCAATGTGCTGGTTGAGCAGTTTTGTGAGAAGAATCGGCACAAAGAAAAAAAGCGCGACTCCTCCCAGCAGCCCCAGAACCATTATCGCACCAACGGTGATATCGTTGACGGCCTTCGGCGTTTCGGTTTCAGTTACGCCTTTTTTGCCCTGCTCTTCGGCGGTAATATCTTTCATCGCGATGTCGGTGGCGTATTTCAGAGCCTTAATGCCGAGCGCCATCGCGTCTATTAAAACAAGCGTGCCGCGCAGGAATGGTTTTTTTAGCCAGGCGAGCTTAGAGAACATAGATTCCACGTTTTCGACCGTAGAGACGATCTCGCCGTTTGCCCGCCTCACCGCAACCGCGAAATCGTTTGGCCCGCGCATCATCACGCCTTCGATTACGGCCTGGCCACCATAATGAAACTCCGGTTTCTTGTCTGCCAACTTTAATCCCTCAAACAGGCCGGCGCCTATAACATAATCGAACCCGACAAAAACAAAGGAAGCAGTTCACGACCGCCAAGGTCGTCGCACCGCTTCCCGAAAACAGATCAAAACTGACTGCTACTGCTCGTCTTTCTTGTCCTTCATACCATATTTAGCCAGGAATTTCTCCACGCGGCCTTCGGTATCGAGGAGCTTCTGCTTGCCTGTATAGAACGGGTGGCAAGCGGAGCAGATTTCCACGCGGATGTCGCTGGCTGTAGATCTGGTCTCAAATGTATTTCCACAAGCGCAAGTTACTTGCGTCTTCTCGTATTTCGGATGGATACCTGCCTTCATTAGTTCACCTTTCACAACGCTTTTCTTGAAATTATTATACCATACCCGTCACAGGCTCGCAACCGCGACTATACTGGTTTGTAGCGGCACAACGCCCACTATTGTAACAGATATACGAAATAAATGCTCCAGTGGTTCTGTCTCTCTATTATACAAGCTCTGCGCCTGTATTCCAATACAGGAAGGTATGGCGGTATGATCCGTACAATTTCTGTACTGATATCGGCTGTTGGGAGGAAGAAAAGTATGTTGCATCTGCGATTGATTTGCTCTGTGATGATAGCAATTTGTGCTACAGGAGGTATTGCCGTGGCCAATTCGCCCGCATATCAACTATGGTCAGCGAGTTCGATGTCCAAGATTCTGCCTGACCAGACAAAACCAAAAGACGCTTCAGATGAAATTACCCTTTATGCCGCAAAAGGTGAGCGTGAATCCGCACAGTCGATAATCACAACCGGCAGTGAGCCGCTGAAAAATGTGCAGGTAAGTCTGGGTTCGCTGAGCGGCCCAGGCGGCGCCCTGACTCAAATTGAGTTGTGCAAGGTCGCTTATGTTGAACTGCCGAATCTAAAGAAAATCGCTCCGGACCCGCTTCCTCCGGCGACGCTGTTCGACGTTGCAGCGAATACCAATCAGCCGATTTGGATCACTATTACCGTGCCACGCAACGCAGAACCCGGAGAATATTGCGGCTATTTGCTGGTAAAGCCAGCCAACGCAGCAGAGAAACGAATGCCGATTCGGCTGAAAGTCTGGAACTTCGCCCTGCCAGATGGCCCAAGCCACGTGACGGCGTTTGGGCTTAATCAGCCGTGGATTGCTCAGCAGCACGGGGTGGACAACAACAGCGTAGCCGCTAAGAGGTTGTTCGCGAAGTACTACGATTTTCTGATTGATCGTTGGGTCAGTCCATATAGCCTGCCCGTAGACGTGACTTCGAAGCAAGCCAGTCGGTATATCGAAAACCCGAAGGTAACGAGCTTCACTATTCCGTATAACGACGATGTTGAGCAGATGCGCAAGTCTGTTGAGTCTCTGCGATCACGAGGGTTATTAGACAAGGGATACTTCTACCCGATTGATGAGCCGTTCTCCGAAGAAGCTTATAAACGACTCTATGAAGTCTGCGACAAGATACACTCAATCGACCCGAAGCTTCGGATTGTGATACCGTATTTCAGAGACCCGGACTTTGAGACGGGTGGCAAGACTATTCACGAACTCGCAGATGGCAAACTCAACATCTGGTGCCCTAATATAGACTATTTCAACAGCAATAAAGAGCGCCTGTACGCCAAACTCGCGCTGGGTGAAGAGTTTTGGTGGTATGTATGCTGCGGGCCAGGCGCGCCGTTCCCCAATTATTTCCTTAACATGGACGGAATTAGCCACAGAGTGCTGCCTTTGATGGGATGGGCCTACAAGTGCCAGGGGCTTCTATATTGGAGCACAACCTGGTGGAGCGACAGCGGACAGGGTAGCACTGATCCCTGGACGGATATGGCCACGGTCAAGGATATCAATAAGGACCTCTACGGCGACGGCTCGTTGTTGTATCCCGGTAAAAAAGTCGGCGTAGATGGGCCGGTCAGCTCGATTCGACTTGAGCTGCTGCGCGAGGGTCTTGAGGATCACGAATATCTGGTTCTACTCGAAAAGAAACTCGGACGCTCTGCGGTCGAGAAGCTGGTCTCCAAACTCATCACCGCACCCAACGACTTCAATCGAGACGTGAAGGAATGGGAAAAGGTGCGGATACAGATTGGAGAAGAACTCAACAAATAGCCTCTGAGACTGCTCTCATGCCAGAAACGCCCCGTTTAAGGCGGGGCGTTTCCGTTCTAGTGCTCACTACGCGATGAGTGGGCTGCTTATCATGTAGATTGCGATTCCACCGGCAGAGTCCGCAGGTCGGCTTCCTTCGTGAAGAAGACTTTGCCATCCTCGATTTCCGCGCGGATCGTATCGCCAACGGTGAACCTGCCGAGAAGAACCTCCTCGGACAACGGATCCTCTATCAACCGCTGCACCGCTCTTCGCAGCGGCCTCGCGCCGAACTGTGGGTCGAAGCCTTCCTGTGCCAGCAACTCTCTTACGGGCTGCGTAACCTCAAGTTCCATACCCTGAGTCGTCACCTGCTGCCGGACTCTATCCAGCATCAGATCAACGATCTGCAGAATCTCATCCCTGGTCAACTGATGGAAGACTATTGTCTCGTCTACCCTGTTGAGGAACTCCGGTCTGAAGGTCCGCTTCATTTCGTCCATAATGCGGTTCTTCATGCTCTCGTAGTTCACGTTCGCTTCTTCAGACTCCGTGCCTCTGAAACCGATACCTGTTCCGCTCTGGATAGCCTGCGCACCCAAATTCGAGGTCATAATGATCACAGAGTTCTTGAAGTCGACTATGCGACCCTGCGAATCAGTCAGTCGGCCGTCCTCCATAACCTGGAGCAGAATGTTGAACACATCCGGGTGCGCTTTCTCGATTTCGTCGAGCAGGATCACCGAATACGGTCTTCTGCGAACGGCCTCGGTCAGTTGGCCGCCCTCATCATAACCGACATACCCAGGAGGCGCACCGACCAACCTCGATACCGCGAAGCGCTCCATATATTCGGACATATCAATGCGTATCAGCGCATCTTCCGACTCAAACAAGAACGCAGTCAGCGCTCTCGCAAGCTCTGTCTTTCCGACGCCGGTCGGGCCGAGGAATATGAAGCTGCCCATCGGCCTCTTCGGGTCTTTCAGGCCCGAACGCGCTCGTCTCACAGCCTTGGAAATCGCTACGATTGCCTCATGCTGACCGATGATTCTGCCGTGCAGAACATCCTCCATCTTCAACAGTTTAGCCGATTCCCCTTCGACCAGCCGCGAAACCGGGATGCCAGTCCACGAGTAAACTATCTGAGCGATCTCGTCCTCTCCGACGATTCTAGGCTCGTTTTCACGCTCTTCCTGCCAGTTCTTATCCAAAGTGGCTACTTTCTCAGAAAGATCGTGTTCCTTAGCACGGAGTTCCGCCGCCAAGTCGTAGTTTGAACCGCTCGGAATAGAGTTGAGTTCGGCCTGAAGCTTTCCGAGTTGCTGCTTGGCTGTTCTCAATTCCGACGGCGGCATCGCCAGCTTCAGCCTCACCCTGGAAGCCGCTTCGTCAATAAGGTCGATGGCCTTGTCCGGCAACGACCTATCGGTGATGTATCTGTCAGAAAGCTGTGCCGCAGATATAAGCGCGCTATCTTCGATATTCACGCTATGGTGCTTTTCGTAACGATCCCGCAGCCCCTTGAGGATCTCAATAGTCTCCTCAATGCTGGGCTGTCGAACCTGCACAGGCTGGAACCTGCGCTCAAGCGCTGCGTCTCGTTCGATGTATTTGCGGAACTCGTCCATAGTTGTCGCGCCAATGCACTGCAATTCGCCGCGTGCAAGAGCGGGTTTAAGTATATTAGACGCATCAATAGCGCCCTCTGCTGCCCCGGCTCCGACCAGCGTATGCAACTCATCTATGAACAGTATCACTTCGCCAGCAGCCTTGCGGACCTCGTCCATCACCCGCTTCATCCGCTCCTCGAACTCGCCGCGATATTTGGTGCCAGCCACCAGCCCCGCCAAATCCAGAGCCACAATACGCTTATCTCTCAGCATCTCCGGTGTGTCTCCGGATATGATGCGCTGCGCAAGCCCCTCGGCGATAGCAGTCTTACCGACTCCCGGTTCACCTATCAGACAGGGGTTGTTTTTGGTCCTGCGCGACAGAATCTGCATCACCCGTTCGATCTCGTTGTCACGGCCGATGCACGGGTCGAGTTTATCTTGCCTGGCAAGCTCCGTGTAGTCTCTGCCAAATTCATCAAGCGTGGGGGTTTTGGAACGCGCACGTGCGGTCGGAGCAGCAGTGGTCTCCCCGTCCTGCAGGCTCGTAACCTCTCGCCTGGTGCGCTCGAGGTCCACTCCCAGCTTTTGCAGCACTCTGCCCGCCAGCCCCTCACCCTCTCGGATAAGGCCCAACAGCAGGTGTTCGGTGCCGATATAGTTATTATTTAAAGTGCGCGCTTCGTCGTAAGCGAGATCGATTACCCTCTTCGCCCTGGGAGTAAGCTGCATATCCTGGCCGAGACGACCGTCACCACGTGTGACCTGTCGTTCAATCTCGGATCGGATTCTGCCGAGGCTGACGCCCATGCGATCCAGTATCCTCGCCGCCACACTGTCATTTTCACGAACCAGGCCCAACAGCAGATGCTCTGTGGAGACGTAATTCTCCCCCAGTCGCCCCGCTTCTTCCTGTGCGAAAAAGACAACTCTTCGCGCACGTTCAGTGAACCTTTGCCACATTCTCAGTTCCCCCCTTTGCTTGTAGGATAGGTCAATATTAAGACGCCAATAACGGCGATCAGGTTCATTGTTGTGTTATACCCCAGCTAACCCGCATTAAAGCCGGTTAGTTCGTTTCTCAATAATTCCGCACGCTCAATCCCCGCACGGATTCCATCGCTCACGTTGACTCGCATCCCGACCAGTAGTTCGTTCAGCAGTCTCGGTGAGCAATCCTTTATAAGTCCAGTCGATGCCGCTAATCTGACCGGCGACATCAGTGTTATCGCTTTTTCAGAAGATATCGACCGCGAGTGTCTTAAGACTTCAAGAGCTTTGTTCGCCTGATCCACCAGACGATCTCGCTGTTCGGCCACAAGTTCCTCGCGCGCGATTCTCTCCTCCCTCAGTAGATATTGTGCCACTGAGTCGACTCTTTGCACTATTTCTCTTTCACTAAAACCAAGCGTAATCTCGTTTGAGACCTGATAAAAGTCTCCCACGGGCAGACTGGCTTCTCCGAACAGCCCGCGCACCGAGACTCCCAAGTCGTAAGCAGCCCGCAACTGTGAGACTATTCGATTCTTCCAGGCCAATCCCACGAGATGCATCATTGCGCTTATTCTGAGCCCCGTGCCAACATTTGACACGTCAGCAGTCAAATATCCATACTCACTGGAATATCCAAACCGCAAATCAGCAGACAAAACGTCGTCTGCCCAATCGGCCATCTCCCAAACCTCTTCGGCGACCAATCCGGATTTTATCACCTGGATTCTAAGATGATCCTCCTCATTTACCATTATAGACAGTATTCCCGCTGGCTCCAGTAAAACCGCGGTTCCCGGCCGATCTTCGGTCTGTTCGTAGCTAATAAGATGCGCATCGAGCAGATAATCCCTGCGACCGGCGTCCATCCTGTCCATATCGATCATCTTCAGGCCAGGAAAGCGATTTGTAAGCCCCACCGAGGCTCCTTTCACTTCCTGAACCACCATCTTCGAATCTTCCCCGGACAATCGAGAGGGAAACGGATATGCCGCCAGACTCCTGGCGAGTCTTGCGCGCGTTGAAATCACTACATCGGATTCGGGGCCTTCTCCCAATATCCATTCGGGGGCGCTTTTGTTGTAGGGCATCATCTTAATGGCGCCTTACCGAGGTGGCGGGCCTGACCCTGTGCTCTTTTGATGGATCGCCTGATCTCATCTGAGAAGCGCGAGTAGCACCCACAACAACCCGGCCTGCCGTCAGCGATCATATCCGCTAGAGTGCAGCCGCACACCCGGCAGCCATAACCCGGTTTATCAGCGAGAGTTTCCTCTTCGACTCGCGTCATCACACGCTCGAAATCGAAGCCTGTGCCTGCATACAGCTTTGCCCGCTCACTGGCGCACTCGGAGCACACAAATGTTCGGTCAATGCCGTCAGGCCGGCGGCGAAGCACGATCATCTCCGCCCTCCGGCTTGAACAGATCTCGCATAAAGAAAGGTCAGTCATCTTACGCGGATGCCTGTTACTGTTTTGCTATATAAGCGTGAAACGCCTTTATCAGCTTGTTTGTGATTTCGCCAGGTTTGCCGTCGGCGATTGATCTCGCGTCCAACTCGACCATCGGAATAACTTCGGCAGCAGTCCCCGTCAAAAACGACTCATCAGCGGTATATAAATCAAACCGGGTGAATACCTTCTCGACGACCTCTACTCCCATCTCACGGAGCAAGTCCATCACCGTCTGCCGGGTGATGCCTTCGAGGATTCCTAGAAACGCCGGCGGAGTATATACCACACCGTCCTTTGCGTAAAAGATGTTGTCTCCCGTGCATTCGGCCACATATCCGTCCTCGGTGAGCATCAGGCCTTCGCCCGCACCCACCTGATTAGCCTCGATCTTAGCCTGAATGTTGCACAAATATTTGCCAAGCGATTTGATCCTGGGTTCCAGCACCTGCGGGTTTGCAACCCGGGTCGCCACAGTGACGACCGCCAGTCCCTGCTCGTACATTGACTGCGGGTAAAGGGACAGCTTATCTGTCGAGATCGCGACAGTCGGGTCTCCCTTAATATTCTTCGGGTCCAACCCCAATGTCACCCCGCGGCTGACTGTGACGCGGATATAGCCGTTGACTACCTCGTTCATCTTCATCAGCTTTTCAATGTTCGCCGCAAACTGCTCTCGCCCATAGGGCAGTTCAATCCACAACGCCTTCAGCGAGTTATACAGTCGATCGACATGCGCCGTCAGCTTAAACGCCTTGCCGTTGTAGCTTCGGATTCCTTCGAATGCTCCATCACCGTAGAGAAATCCATGATCATAGATAGAAACTTTCGCACTCTCTGACGGCACAAACTCGCCGTTGAGGAATACCCATTTGTCCATTAAAACAGCTCCCGTGAATAAAGTATAACATAAATCGAACTGCGTGATCAATCTCAGCAGTCCTTTCGACAAACCGAAGCCAACGGTAATATACGGCAGCGAAGCCGTAACAGACCATCTCCCCTCGCCGCAAATAACGCATCAGGGGACAATCCAGCTACGGCAGCTACCTTTCAATTTGCCAACAGCTTAAAAGGCGTCGATCAGGCCCACCAAATCTCGCCGGCGTTCTCGCTGATGACCACATCTTTCAGGAAAGCCACAGCCTTCAGGAAGCCCTCGTTGACCGACATCAGGCTGTCCTCGTGCTCGATGGATAGCACGTGGTCGTAGCCCACCAGCTTCAGCGTGCTAACAATGTCTTTCCACGTCTGCGCATCATGACCATAGCCAACCGTGCGGAAAATCCAGCTTCGTTTGGACTCTTCGAGATAAGAGGTGGTATCATTGCAGCCGTTCACAGCCGTATTAAGCGTGTCAATCTTGCAGTCCTTGGCATGAACGTGATAGATGGCATCACCCAGCTTGCGAATGGCCGCGCACACATCGACACCATTCCAGAACAAATGGCTGGGGTCGAAGTTGCATCCGATTGCGTCGCCACAGGCCTCGCGAATTCTCAGCATAGAATCCACGTTATACACACAAAAACCAGGATGCATCTCGAAAGCTACCCTGACGCCGTTATCCTTGAGGAAGGCAGCCTGCTCTTTCCAGTATGGTATCAGGCATTCGTTCCATTGCCATTCGAGAATCTCAGCATAATCCGGCGGCCATGCGCAGGTGACCCAGTTCGGTTTGGTCGCATTCGGACCGTCTCCCGGACATCCGGAGAAGTTGATAACGGTCTCAATGCCGAGCTCTTTTGCGAGTTGGACGGTTTTGCGGAATACTTCGTGATTAGATTTTGCGAACTCTTTGTTCGGATGCACCGGGTTGCCGTGGCACGATAGTGCGCTTATTGCCAGCCCTCTTGACGCCACCGCGTCGAGCAGTTTCTTCTGGGCGGCCTTATTACCCAGCAGTTCATCCGGATTACAATGCGCAGGGCCGGGATAGTTGCCTGTGCCAAGCTCCACCATTTCAACGCCCGCAGCCGCGATATAATCCAGCGCCTCTTCAAGCGGCCTCTGGGCAAAAAGTACTGTAAAAACTCCAACTTTCATTGCAGACCCTCCGTGTCCTGGCATGCATGCTCTATCGAACTTACGGGCATTATAGTAGCTTTGCGAAGTCATTTCAAGCACCGTTGTGTTGTTAATTTGGCCCGCTGTCATTAAATGCGAACAATTCACATATGGTCTTGTCAGGGTGGCTGTGGAGTGATATAATTTAGCGGTGATATGGGGCTGTGGCTCAGTTGGGAGAGCGCTTCCCTCGCACGGAAGAGGTCAGGGGTTCGAATCCCCTCAGCTCCACCATATTACTTCTTCTTAGAATAACCGCACTGCTCGAGCGGTTTCATCAAATACACTTCGCCAAGCTTCATCCGGCAAATTAAAGTGGGCTGATACACCTGTGGCTAATGGTAAGTTACAGACCGCACTGAGTATAGCACTGATTGTCAGGTGGTGATTCTATGAACGACGAGAAAGAATTGGAGCCCCGCACAGAGATAATCCCTTGCTATGGCACGCTGGTTAGCAGAGAAGGCGGGTGGATAAAAAGTGACTTTGATATTGTGTATTCCCCGGCATTCGGACCGAGGATTAAATTGAAGCCGACAAATCAGTCAGTGCATAAAGTATTTTCGTTCATTCAACCTAGTGGCACATTTGAGTTCGTCAGTGATACTACAAATGGCCTGTCCGCCAACTGCAAGCATCTGTTCTACATACAGCGGTGTTATGAAAATGCTGCATTTACTGGATTTTTATTTCCTCAGTCACAGATCGAAATAGGTGATGAGATTGACACCAACAATATCAGAGAGTTCTCATGTCTGTTGCTGAATTATTACGGTGATAACTTTGACCTGAGGCCGGTCGGCATCCCCGTATATTTTGTCGCTAATCCTGAAAACAAAAACGCAGCAAATAGCATTCCCCGACAATGGCGTTTGCCAGTAGAAACAGGAGAGTTGACTATACTCAACGAAGGAAGCCTCGCTAACTTACATTTGTTAGCTAATAGAATTAACAGGCTTCTTACATTTCTTGAAGGGTGCTATGTTTCTTACCATCAATATCGTGCAACGGATTCACTTGGCAGATCTGCTCGATTACTAGGACTCCAACAGACAATGCAACCAAAATCTTCTTTCAAAGTCCTACATACCACGAATATACAAAAGCCTTTAGAAAAGATGGCATCTGTATTCCTTGAGATGGACAATGCTCGGCGGGATCACCTATCACTTGCCATAACCTACCTGGCGTCTGCAAAATCGTATGATACTCTCGAACAATCAACGATTGATTTAGCTATTGCTTGGGAGATTTTGCGTCATTTGTTTTCTGACAAGCCGATTAGAAAAAACAAGGTTAGTTTTCGTGTCGGCATTGAAAACACTATTGAGCAGGCTGATTTTTGTAAAAACAAGATCAATGCAGACCCAGAAATGTTTGTAAAACTTCGAAATTGCATAATTCACGAAGGCACAGCAGCAAAGATTGGTGCCGTGGGAGAAAAGCACTTGGCTATCAACTTCGGAATGTTATTTGCCGCCGACCTTGTGATTCTACATCACCTGGGGTATAACGGCGATGTCTCTGACCGCAGGTCATATACAGGCTGGACAGACCAGATCGCGATGGATGAGCTGAGACTCGACAATTGATGAAGTTTCAATCGGATCTTTGCTTTTGAAAACACAATTATCCCTCGCCGCCTGCGACTCTTATCCGGCGGAGGATTTCGCCTAAAAGGGCTACTATCAGAATCCCGACTGCCAGATCGGCCACGTCTATCCACTTTCTTTGAAACCCGCCCATCGTTATCAGAAGCGTAGTTGCTGCGGCGGGGGCGTGGGCGGCCTTTAATATCACCTGGCCTGCCAGGGTCAGGGTGACTGCGATTACCGAGGCCCACATTCTGCCGGGGCTGACGTGATGGATTACAAACACGGAGTCCGCACCGTTCAGGCCTAAGGCGATTATCGCGAAATATCCTGCTACAATTCCGACAAAATGCCCTACAAGAGTATTGTAGAGCTTGGACATACGAAGCGATGGGGCCTCTGCCTGTAAAAAAGCAGTCGGCCCCAGACTTGGAAACAACCACACCTGACCAGTAACGATCGCAAGCATCCCAGGCACCAGCATCAGTACCCCTGAGACCAGCGGCGCCCAGACTACATTGGGCAGGCGTTTCACGCCGCAGTCAGCGCGTGCTCAATGAAATCCTTGAGCACTACCGCGGCGTTGTGCTCCGTGTCATGAGCAGAGTAGACAAATGTGACATCGCCTTCGGCTACAATCTCTCGCAGCTTCTGCACGGGTTCAGGGTTGTGTTTCAGCTCCTCCCAATATCGACTCCGAAACTCCTCCCACTTTTCAGGGTCATGGCCAAACCACGTTCGCAGTTCCGGAGTCGGGGCGATGTCCTTGAGCCACAAATCCAAAGCGGCTCGCTCTTTGCTGATTCCCCGGGGCCACAGTCGCTCGACCGGGACCCGTTTCCCATCCGACGGCTCCACCGGATCGTAGACTCGATGCAGTTTGATCATCTCGATCAGTTCCCCTCGTATATTTGCACCAGTTCTTCTGTCTCTTCATCCGCCACGTGACCGTATCTGTTTCTTTCGATCCACATCCGCAGGGCCAGGTAGACTATGGGCAATATACCCGCCACAATGAAAATCGTATCACCGGGCAGCCTCAGCCATTCGAGAACCCTGACAGCGGGCTGCTGGAAGAATGACGGCTGACGAGCAAACCAGTAGCCATTGGTGAAACTGCTGAATAACTGTATCGTACCTACCGGCACCAAATTGACAAAGACCATCCAGGCAAGGCCGATATTAAGACCCCAGAACGAGGTCGCCATCGCGATCTCACTTTTTCTGTCCGGCGGAATAAAATACCTGGCCGCAAACATAAAAAACCCAATCGCCAGCATACCATATACGCCCATTAAAGCAGCGTGGGCGTGATTGGCGGTAAATTGTGTGCCGATTTCGTAGTAGCTGACGATAGGCAAATTAATAAGGAAGCCGAATATCCCCGCCCCCAGGAAGTTCCAGAAACCGACTGCTATTAAGAACATAACCGCCCACTTATGCGGAAATTGCCTGGCCGGAGTACACATCGCGCACTCCTCCTGTCTATAACTGCCGAGCTGTATAAACCGCCACGCCTCAAACGTGAGAAGCAGAAGGGGTATTACTTCCATAGCGGAGAAAAACGCGCCTAACGACATATGTGCTGCGGGCGCGCCGCTGAAGTAAAGATGGTGCATAGTGCCGATCACACCGCCTACTGAATATAGAATAATATCTATATAGACAACCAAAGTGGCGTTTCTCGGCTTGACCACACCTAATACTACGAATATGTAAGCCACCATAATCGTGGTGAACAACTCCAAAAAGTCCTCGACCCAGAGGTGCACGACCCAGAATCTCCAGAAGTCCACCACCGCAAAGTCGCTCATCTTGCCGTAAACCATCCCGATAGAGTAGAACACCGGGATGGATATGGCGCTGAACAAGAATAGATATGGCAGGTTGCCAGGATGTTCGGAGGCCAGCCTATGGCGTAAACCGCGTATCAGGATGATCACCCAGATCACCATCCCAGCAGTCAGCAGGGCCTGCCATAGCCTGCCTAAATCTAGATACTCCCAGCCCTGCGCGCCTATCCACCACCAGGGCCCGGTTATGCCAAGCAAATTCTTCAGCGCAGCGGCTTCACCCAGCAAACTGCCTACCACAACCAACACCACCGCCGCAAATAAGCCTATGGTGAGTTTATCCTGGTGTTTCGGTTCACGGCGGGCGATAAGGGCAGCAAGGAAGATTCCCATCGCCAGATATGCGGTGGCCACAAAGAAGATAGCCACCTGCACGTGCCACATTCGGGAGAGGTTGTATGGCAGCAGTTTAGATAAGTTGAGGCCGTAGAAACCTGCTGGCTCGGCGTGATAGTGAGCATTTACGCCTCCCAGCAGCCCCTGCACCAAAAACAAACCGGCGACGACAAGGAAATACCACGCGGTGGCTCTCTGAGAGGGGGTAAGTCTCACGTCCTCCGGCGGTCGGAATTGCGTGACTTGATCCGGCGCATCTTCGTCGTAGCGCTGCCAGCCCAGCTCTGAATATTTGCCGAATACAAACAAAACAATGCCGATGCCGCCGAGCAGGGCAATAAGGCTATAGACGCTCCAGATAAACGCGTCCGCTGTCGGAGCGTTGCCGACCAGCGCTTCGCCGGGCCAGTTATTGGTGAACGAATAATTTCTACCGCGTCGATTGGCCGCCGAAACCCATGCCGCCCATGAAAAATAGGCCGTGAGCTTGTCGACCTCTGCCGGTTTCAGTTCAGGCCTGCGCAGGCCCTCCTGGTCTTTGCCGAAAAACTTCGTATAATAAGTGCGCAGTTGCCCAAAAGCAAATGCCTGACCTGGGGTGTAAACAAGACTGTGATTCGCCGGATTATAAGCGTTGTGCTTAAATTCTTTTTTGACACGATCCTCCGCAGAGCCGCGATCTTCACCCTCTTTTGTGTAAAAATCAATTGCCGACACTGCTGACCTATGAAGATACTCCGCCGTGAAATCCGGCCCCAGATAGGCGCCGTGTCCGAACAGGGTTCCGAACTGCATCAAACCGTATTTCTGAAACAGGTGCTGTCCGGTCATAATATCCGCCCGTGTAAACAGCACCTTGCCCTGTTCATTGAGTACTTTGTCAGGAATTGGTGGCTTTGCGGAATAAAGGTACGCGGCCAATATTCCCAGCACAGCAAATCCTATAATAAACGTAAGAATTGCGACTTGCGCCCATATGCCGGATACCAACATTGGTTTTCTTTGAGTGGTTTCCATCCCTGCCTCCTACATATCAGCTTAGCAGCCTGACTTATACTACCCCAATTTCCAACAAATATGCACCTATGGACGAGCTATTTTTACAGTTTGTGATTTCTGGGATGCGGGAATATGCCATACAGCTTAAGCAAGTTGGGGGGATATGATATGCGCGCTGCGGTATTTGACCCGGATGCGGTCGGACAGGTTGTGATACGTGACGTGGATATGCCGGTTCTTAATCCATACGATGCGCTGGTGAAGGTGGCAGCTAGTTCTTTAACGCCGGCGGAGGAACGATATTCTCAATCGAAAGGTACGCCTACTCTGTTGGGCTGCGATGTTGCGGGAGTGGTCGAACAGGCTGCTGCGGATGGCTCTGGGCCGAAACAAGGCGAGCGGGTGATTGGCCGAGTCCTGACAGGCTCGTGGGCGGAGTATGTGGCAGTTCCGACCAGATCGCTTGCAATTTTGCCGGAGAATATTTCGTTTGAGCAGGGAGCAGCACTACCCACGTCAGCTTTGACCGCTCTTTACTTGTTAGAATCGGCGGGCGCGATTATGGGACGCAAGGTTTTGATAACGGCGGCGAATGGTGCGGTCGGGCAATTCGCCTGCCAGATCGGTCGTATGATGGATGCGGTAGTTGTGGGGCAAGTGCGGCGGCCGGAGCACATTGAACACGTAAGCAAGGCCGGAGCAGACCACGTCGTGGTGAGCGCGGACGGCTCAGCAGCGCGTGAACTGGGGCCATATAAATTCATAGCGGAGGCGGTGGGAGGCGATGTGCTGGGTAATTGCCTGAGCGGAATGATCGCCGCAGATGGCCTGTGTGCGGTATATGGCAGCATATCAGGCAAAGATACGACGTTTAATGTCTGGTCATTTATACCTCAAACACGGGCCTGGGTATATGCCTTTATTATCAGCAACGAGTTCGACCGGAAGCCTGCTGGCGATGGTCTTGCCCGTGTGATTCAACTGGTTGTCGACGGCCGATTGCAGATACGCATCGGAATGCGCGAGAGCCTCGACAATATCGGAAGCGCGATTAAAGAACTCAACGAACACGGCGTTCAAGGGAAGGCGATAATTAATATGTAGCTTGTCAGACTACTTTTTTTGTGAATCTGAGGGTGCTGGCGGTGATCAGGATGCCGCCGAGTATAAACAGCGCGAGGGCTTGGGGCCATAGCACGGCAATTCCCACTCCTCTCAAGAATATGCCTCTGATGATTTCCAGATAATACTTCAGCGGTAGCAGATAAACCAGGTATTGAATAACACGGGGCATATTGTCTATAGGAAACATAAACCCCGACAACAAGATTGACGGCTGCATTATGAAGAAACTGACCATCATCGCCTGCTGTTGAGTTTTGCTGACTGTGGAGACAAATAATCCCGTGCCCAAACTCGCTGTGAGAAACACCGCCGTGAGTGCAAACAACAATAGCAAACTGCCGCGAATTGGCACGCCGAACCACAAGGTCGCCCCTGTCACGATCATTATCACATTCACAAAGCCGACGATCGCGAATGGCACGGTTTTGCCTATCACAAGCTCAATCGGCTTGATCGGGGTAACAATAATTTGCTCAAGCGTGCCGATTTCTCGTTCTCTTACCACCGCCAGCGACGTCAGCATCATAGTGGTAATCACTAATATCAGGCACAGCACACCCGGCACCAGAAAATATATGCTTTTGAGGTCCGGATTATACCAGGCGCGCAGTTGTGCGCTTACTTGAGCTATTGGCGCACTGCTTTGTTGGCGATAGCTGACAGTTCTTACTATTAACGACTGCGAATGCTTGCCTGCAATGGCATTGACATAGCCTCCCACGGCTGATGCAGTGGCTGAATCTGTTCCGTCGATAGCAACTTGCACCTCTGCGGGTTTGCCTTTTCCGATGTTGGCTGCGAAGCCTTTGGGCACCCAGATCACCATCTGCGCCTTGCCTGAATCGAGCAGCCAGGAAATCTCCTTCGGCGATGATAGTCGATGATTAATATCGAAATAGATCGGGCTGGCTTCGAATTTGCTAATCAGTTCGCGGCTTTGGGCAGTGTTGTCCATATCCAGCACCGCCGTCGAAATGTGCTGAATGTCTGATGTGATCGCGTATCCGAAAACCATCAACTGCATTATAGGCGCGATGATGATCAAGACCATCATTTTCCTGTCCCGCCGGACCTGGATGATCTCTTTTTTTATTATGTGAAAAATGCGCATCAGCGACATACTGCCACCCCTAAAGCACCTTTTTGAACTTTCTCGCGCTGATCAATATCAATGCTACTGCTGTAACTAAAAGCAGCGCTCCCTGGCTCCAAAGCACCGAGGGACCGACACCTTTCAAGAAGATACCTCTAACAATGACGAGGTAGTATCTCGCCGGCAGCAAATAGGTTAACCCCCGGATTGGAGCCGGCATAGTGTTAATTGGATACATAAAACCAGACAGCAAAATCATAGGCAGCATAGTCGCCATCAAAGCGATTGACATGGCTACAAGCTGCGAGGTAGAAATCACGGAAATAAACAGCCCCAGCCCTAATGCTCCTATCAAAAACAAAGCAGATGTGATCAAAAGCAGCGGCACGCTGCCGACCAACGGCACATTAAAAATGTACCTTGCAGCTACGGTAACCAATATCACATCAAAAAAAGCTATTATGACGTAGGGCACCAGTTTCCCCAAGATCAATTCGTGCGATTTGATTGGAGAAACCACAATCTGCTCTATCGACCCTCGCTCCCGTTCTCTCACGATCGTCATAGAGGTTAGCAGGGAAGAGAGCAGCATCAATATGATTGCGATCAAGCCTGGCACTATGAAATTGGCGCTGTTTAGCTCGGGGTTATACCAATAACGGGTTTTGACGTCGAGGCCGGCTGGCATAGCCCTGCCCGCTTGAACGGCCAGATTCTTTGAATAAGCCTGGGCGATCTGAGATGCGTAGCCAATTGCCAGCGACGCGCTGGTGGAGTCGGAACCGTCGACGATTACCTGCAAACTTGCCTTGCCACGTGACAAATCTCTCGAGAAGTTTTTCGGCACAACAATGACAACTTTCGCCCGGTTGTAGTCGAGTTGGTCCTGAACATCGGAATAGGAGCTAAGCCTTTTAACGAAATCGAAGTATTCGCTTTTCTCAAAAGAAGCAAGCAGTGCGCGTGAATGGTAGGTGGAGTCGTCATCAAGCACTGCGGTGCGAAGGTGACGGACATCGAGGTTGATTCCGTAGCCGTAAAGGACAAGCAGCACTATCGGCAGCACGATGGCAACTGCCAGGCTGCGGGTGTCGCGAATGATATGAAGAAACTCTTTTTTGATGATTGCCCTGATTCTACGTTTCAATGCTCACTACGCTTTCGAACCCAATTCTCGATCCGCTTTTTCGACCAACGACACGAAGACGTCCTCGAGGCTCGGCTCTACTGGCCGAACATAGGCGACGTTTAGCCCCTTTTCTCGAAGATACGCCTCTAAATCCTTAGAGCGATCATAACCCCCTTCTATCACAACGTGTATATTCGTCCCAAATAGCGCGGCATCTCGCACCGAGGGCGCACTTTCGACGACAGTCAGCGCATCCAACACCGGCGTGGCTGCAATTTCGAGGAGGGTATTTCCAGCAAAATCCGCCTTCAGCTCCTTTGGCGCGCCCATAGCGATGCGCTTTCCGCGATATATCAACGCCAGGCGATCGCAGTGTTCCGCCTCGTCCATAAAATGGGTGGTGACAAATACAGTCACCCCGGCTCCCGCCACTTCGTGGATCAATTCCCAGAACTGTCGTCTGGAGATCGGATCGACACCGGAAGTCGGTTCGTCCAGGAAAAGTATCTCTGGTTCGTGTACAACTGCAGTACCGAGCGCCAGTCGCTGCTTCCAGCCCATAGACAGGACACCGGTCAGGCTGTTTTGATGATCGGTGAGGCCTGCCATCTCTAAAATCCATTCCCTGCGTCGCCTGAACCGGTCTCCGCGCACGTTATAAATGCCGGCATAAAATTCGATGTTCTCTGCCACAGTCAAATCTTCATAAAGAGAAAAACGCTGGGACATATAGCCGATGCGCGACTTTATCTGCTCGGACTGGGTCATAATATCCAATCCCGCCACGCTCCCTGCTCCGGATGTAGGGGTAATCAGACCGCACAGCATTCGGATAGTGGTCGATTTCCCGGCGCCGTTCGGCCCTAGAAATCCGAATATCTCCCCTTTATAAACATCGAAGGATACGTCATCGACAGCCTTAAATGAGCCGAATTGCTTCACCAAATGCTGCACTTGCACAACTGTCTCAGGCATCATGCGACCTGCCTTCTTCGGCGGCTCTCGATTGCTCGATGATCGACACAAACGCATCCTCTAAACCAGCCGACAGCACCCTGATGTCGTCAACGCGGATATTTGCGGCATTCAAAGCGGCCACAGCCTGCGATTTGGTCGAATCGGCGTCATCACATAGCACGTGCAGGCTGCCGCCAAAGACTTGAACGCTGCGCACATTGCTTAAGCCGCTCAATATCTCCTGTGCCGCGCGCTGAGGCTCCGCGTAAACATCGAGAATGCTTCCGGTGACGCTTTGTTTCAATGCGGCAGGGGTGTCGATTTTGACAATCTTGCCGTTGTCCATCATGGCAATGCGGTTGCAACGTTCGGCCTCGTCCATATAGGGCGTGCTGAGGACGATTGTCATACCCTCTGCGACTAACTGATAGAGTATCTTCCAGAAGTCGCGTCTTGATACCGGGTCGACTCCGGTGGTGGGTTCGTCGAGAAACAGCAGTGAGGGGGTGTGCATTAAAGTGCAGGCAAGGGCCAGTTTTTGTTTCATACCTCCAGAGAGGTCCTGCGCCAATCTATCGACAAACGGTTGCAGGCGGCTGAAATCCAGCATCCTCTGTTCGCGCTCGGCACGTTCAGTTACGGGCACTTCGTATATTTCAGAAAAGAAATCCAGGTTTTCTGCCACTGTGAGGTCGCCGTAAAGGCTGAACCTCTGCGACATGTATCCGATTTGCTTTTTTATCTCTTCTCTTTGGGTGATTAGATCCCAACCCAGCACAGATCCCGAGCCAGTGGTGGGCTCCATAATTCCGACTAGCATTCGGATAGTGGTGGTCTTGCCTGCGCCGTCTGGGCCGAGCAAGCCGAATATTTCCCCTTCACTAACCTGCAAATCGACGCCATCGACAGCGCGCAATTCTCCAAATTGTTTGCTCAGCCCGCCTATCTGAATAACCAGTGGACTGTTCACCAGCCTACCTCGCAGAAGAATGCCCTGCCAAATGAATTTCGGCATCCGCAGGCATCCCCGGTTTGAGTTCCTGGGCGGCGTTGTCAAGATCAATCCGCACCGAGTAGACCAGTTTTACTCGTTCTTCGGTAGTCTGGACGTTTTTAGGAGTAAATTCGGGCTCTTCCGAAATGCTGCTGACTCTGCCCCGGTAGACCTTGCCGCGATACGTATCCGCACGAACCAGCGCGGTCTGTCCGACTTTCACTTTTCCAAGGGTGGGAAGCGGGGCATATACTCGGAGCCAAACTCGATTGAGGCTGGCGATTTTTACAATCGGCATACCTGGCGAAACAAACTCGCCAAGCTCCCTGTATTTCACATTTACAACGCCGTCCGCGGGTGCGGTAATTGCGGTATAGGATAAATTGGTCTTTGCTGCCGCCAAAACGTTTTTTGATTGTTCCACTTGTCCACGCGCCGCTTCTATTGCATCCTTAGTCGCCCCAGCAACCAGCAAGTCCAATTGGGCTTTTGCGGCTTGTGATTGGGATTGCGCGGCTTCGTAATTGCTTTTGGCAGTTTCCAACTGGCGCCTGGAATCCAAACGATCGGCGTATATTTGCTTATATGACGCAAGAGACTCTTTTGCTCCCTGCAGACGGGCCTCCGCCTGGGCCAATCGAGCCTCGGCCTCCTGAATCTCCTCCGGCCGCGACCCTGTCAAAGCTTGCTGGTGTCTGGCTTCCGCCGCATCCACCATTCCTCTTGCAGAATCTCGAGCTGCCAGCGCGTTGTCGAGCTGCTGTTTGGATATGGCGCCATCTTTGAACAGCAGTGAATAGCGATCATACTCGGACTCTGCGTTTTTGCGATGCGCTTTGGCCTGATCCAGTTGTGCCTTGAGAGTGTCAATTTCCTCCTTGCGCGGCCCTTGTTTTACTAAAGAAAGCCGAGCCGCCGCGGCAGAGCGTTCCTTTTCGGCTGCTTTAAAGGAGGATTCCGCGTTGGTGAGATTCACTTTAAGTTCGGCGCTCTTTTGATGCGACTCCTGAGTGGTATTGTATAGGTCCTTGGCTCCGCTGAGGGTTGTCAAGGCTTTGTTATACTCTGCCCTTGCCTGTCGTATCTGCTCTTCCCGGCTGCCAGCCAATAGATCGTCCAGCCTTGCTTGTGCGGTGAGCAACGCACCTTGCGCTTGACCAACCTGAGTGCGCAACTCGGTGTCGTCGAGCAGAGCAATTACCTGCCCCTTTTTTACCTTGTCCCCTTCATCGACTTTCAGCGCTACGATCTGTCCGGGGAGCCTGGGGCTTATGTCCGTCTCGATCGCCTCAATCGTGCCGCTGGCCATTACTGCAGTATCCGTGTTTTGGCTGGCCGCCATTTTGCTGCGAATGACGATCCCGGCAACTACTGCTATAATAAGTAAAGGCACGATAACGCGGATCAGTTTCAACTTTTTTGCGTTTTCTAATTTGAGAGCCATTTTTGCCGCCCCCCTATTAATAAGATACTCTTCCAATGCAGGTACAGGTTCAGAATTGCGAGCTGCCCACGAGTACTGCTAAGCCATTATAGCAGCGATAGCGCATCTCGTGGTAAAATTGATTAATTCATTGCAGAGGCTGGTATGTTGACTCGGAGAACCACAACATTCGTGGCACTTCTGCTGCTGGCTTTAATTTGCGCCGGGGCATCAGTTTTTGGCGCAACTACCGATAAAGCTCGCATCCTTGACGACCTCATAGTAACGCCCTCCAAAGCATCGACCTACGTCAAATCAAACCGCGCTGACTTGACCGAACTGGCGCTTGATCTTGTGATTTATAGATGGGCCGCTGCCACCGTGAATATGCCAGTAGATATCAAGAACGCCGACGCGGTGATTACAGCAGCGTCACACGTGCTATCTGATGGGCTGGTCAACTGGACACAGGAGACGTTTTCGACCTCAGAAATCATAGGCCCGGCGGCTATTCCGGCTGATACGACACGCGTGACACAGCTTACGGAACTGCGCAGGCAAATCGGAATGGCGCTGGATTATCGTAACTCGTCGCCGATCCAATCCGTCAACGCGCTTACCAGCGTGCTGGATAAATCCAGAGAACTTCATCTCGACTTGACAGAGGCTCTGGTGTGTACGATCCTGGGGCGGCAGTATCACTATGATATGTCGCGGTACCGCCTGGCGGAGGAGTGCTACGGCCGCGCTGGGTTGATATTTTCTGCGTATGATTGCAACGAGGCTGCTGCGATTGCTTATGACGAATACGGCAATCTCGGCGCGGAGATGGGCAGATGGCTGGTTGCGACGCAGAACTATAGCCTGGCTGCTCGATTGTGGAGCCAGTTGGCGAAGCAAAATCCGGCTGAGAGCCGGTATCGTTTGATGGCGGGCAGGGAGTTTATCCGCGCAAGCGAGGCCCAAAGCGCGGCTGGGGATACGCAGAAATCCCTGGAGCTCGTCAATGCCGGCCTCGATAAACTACGCGAAGCCGCCGCTATGACGAAATCATATAACGAACTGATAAAAAACCTGATCACAGTTTCTAATCTATACCGCAGTCAGAATAATCTTCCCAAAGCTATAGAACTGCTCAACGCGGCGGCACGAGCGGGGGAGCAGTGCGACGATCCGTTGCTGGTGGCGCAGGTCCACAGCAGCTTATCTGCTGCGTATGACGCCTCCAATCTGCCTGCCAGGGCGAAAGAAGAATCAGATAAACGGGATAAAATCCTGACCGATGCCGGAAAATCGGCAGAATCTGCTTTAGCCAAACTCTGCTCAGATACTCCTGTGCCGAAAGACGAACAGGCAAAACTTTACGCTGCCACAGAACGCGGCGCTGATGCGCTGGTGCAATTGGGCAAGAGCGATAAGGCTGCTGATATTTTGCTTAAATTGCTGGATATTTATAAAAGCACTTCTTCGATTGATGGTCAGATAAGATGCCTTAGATCATTGGCAAACACCTACGACGCACAGAAGAGATCTGCAGACGCGCTCGCCAGGCGGATGGAGGCAGCTACGCTGGCGCTTAAGACCAACAGAAAAGTGCTCGGCGCGGAGATTATGAGGGAGATGGTGCAGTCGTTTATTGATGTCGGCGACCTCGACAACGCGCTTGATACTCTGGCTGAGTTTTGGAACATAATGGAGCAGTCCGGCAACGTGCGCGGTGCTGCCGATGTGTTGGAAGTCAGGGGGACTTTGCTTGCCAGCCACGGCAGATATGAAGCCGCGGTGCAGGACTTCCAAAAGGCTCTTGAGAGATATTCAACACAAGTCGGCGACCCCTGGGCGGCTGCCGGGGTTTCTCTTAAACTGGCAAGCGCATTGGACTCTTTGGACAAACCCGCCGAGGCGGCCAGGGTGCTGGAAAAGGACCTGAAAGAAATAGAGACTCAATATGCCGACGAGAATGTAGACCCAAATATCAGCCCCGAACGCGCCCGCTTGATGATGGGATTGTATCAGGAGTTGGCGATAGCATATATCCGGGACGACAGGGCCGATGCAGCGAAAAATCTGCTCACTAAGGCGCGTCATTACACTTGGGTAAGCGAATTGCTCTCTCGATTGAGGTCGTCGACAGACCCGGCCGTGGCCGAGTTCGCTAAATCCGTTGATATGATGGGCGCCGACCCCGCACAGGGATCGTCTACACAGACTCTGAACGGCCCGACTTTGCTGGCGGATAATTGGCCTGATTTTTCTTCCCGGAGTGCGATATTGCGTGAGCGTTACCCGGTTCAGTATAACGCGCTGCCAATTAACCCGCTGATTGAGCTATACAAATCTCGCAACAACCTGCCCAAAAAGGCGTTGATAATCGAATATTTGCTCACAAACCAATCGGCTTTCGCATTTGTGAGCGGTAATGGAGTGTCGGAGGTGTGGGAGTTGGATACGCCGCCCAAGAAGATAATATCTCTGGCGGCTGCACTGAGAAATCGTATCAAATCCTGCGAACAGAACCTCAGCGCTGGAATCCCGTTGCCTCCAATTAATGACTGGCGCGAACCGGCATTCCTTGAGATCAAAGAGCCACTGGCAGAGCTTTATAAGGCGTTGATAAAACCCATCTCGAAGTCCTTTTCGACAAGTCAGATACTGATGTTCGCCTTGCCTGATGAGCTGACAGGTGTGCCGGTGCATGCGCTTATTTCAGCAGAATCCAATGGTGTGCCGAGATTCATGGTGCAGGACTATGAGATAGGCTATTTGGCTGAGGATATGCTTGGTGATCTGGTTAAAAAAGATACTCGACCTATAGAGCAAAACTCCGACAGGTTGGCTATTTTCGCCGATCCCGCCGGTGATCTGCCGGGTGCGCGCAAGGAAGCGACCATGCTGGGCAAGCTATATTTTAACAGCCAGGTGTATGTCGGGCAGCGGGCCACCGTCGCCAATTTTATCAAGGAATGCGATAAAGCCAGCATATTGCACATCGCACTGCATTATAACATCAATGCCAACCCATCGAAATTCGTCCTGCAACTCGCCGGCGAGTCGGTTTCAAACGCCGCAATAACAGTTCAGGAGTTGTCCGCCGTCACCAATCCGCACCTGCAGTTGGTGGTGTTGTCGGCTTGTGATTCTGCCGCATCTGCCAATCCGCTTGAGTTCGGACCTTCTCGCGCGGCAGAGGTTTTCTCGCTTATGGGAGCAAAGTCCGTGCTGGGTGGGATATGGAAAGTGGCCGACGCCTCTACTTCTAATCTTATGGGAGACTTCTACCGCACCCTGGTAAGAGGCAAGAGTCGCACCGGCGCGCTGCAAGCGGCTCAGGTGAAGATGATCTCCGAGAAGACCTACGCTCACCCGTTCTACTGGGCCTGCTTCGCATTGTATGGCGCTCCCTGGTAGGTCTTCGCAGCTCACACTTATTTCCTGCAAACATAGTGGTCAATTAACGAATATTCGCGGCACTGGTTAGAGAGCGTTTTCAAACACAAAGAGGTAATAAAATGTGCGGTCGCCGTGGAGCAAACAGCGAAGTTGACTAACATTTGGGAGAGATTGCAAGAGAACCACGCCACTCCGTTGAATCGGCGACCGCCTTCGGTGCGAACTGCGTTTAAGAGAAAGCACCGCTATATATTTATAATACACCATATTTTATCAATATGCAACTATACTATTTTCCTATCATGTGTAGTTTTTAGGAGTTAAACTGGCAATAGCCTGCTATACTTCCATAATTATCGGAACTACCATAGGCCTACAGTGAGTGCGTTCATAGATAAATTTGGCGAGCACTTTTCTACACGTGGCTTTTATTTCATCGTATTCTTCGAGTGCATCCTCGTCAGCGTACTGCTCCAAAACCTGATCTATCCGTTCCCTGGCCTCCTCAAGCAGCTCCTCTGCTCGATCCGCTTCTACAAAGCCCCTTGAAAAAACATCCGGGCCGGAGACTATCTGCCTTGAAGCAGCATCCACCCCAACTACAATGATCACAAACCCGTCGCGTGCGAGGTGACGGCGGTCCCGCAGGACCAGATCCTCCACGTCCCCTACCCCTAAACCATCCACCATGACACTACCGGCAGCTACACGCTCGACGATCTCTGCGGAGTCTTCAGACAGCTCCAGCACGTCTCCGATGTTCATATAGACCACGCTGTCTGTGGGATAACCCTGCGCTGTGACAAGATCCGAAAACTTATGATAATGCCTTTCCTCTCCGTGAACCGGTATCATATACTTCGGCCTGAGCAGATTCAGCATCATCCTGATATCTTCCTGATTGCCGTGGCCGGATGCATGCACGGTAGTCTCCGGTTCGTGGACGACTTTTGCGCCTTGTTTGAAAAGCCTGTTAATCGTTCGAAGCACCAGATCTTCGTTGCCGGGAATCGGGGTGGCGCTGATGATAACGATGTCGCCGTCCTCAATTTTTATCTGTTTATGCTCGTCAAGCGACATACGAGACAGCGCCGACAGTGGCTCGCCCTGGCTGCCGGTAGTTATTATGACGGTTTTATCCCGTTGGGCTTGAGCCAGTTCGTCATTGCGCAGGCGAACATCCGGAGAGATGTTGAGATAACCAAGCTCTTCGGCGATACGGCTGTTGCTCTCCATACTGCGTCCGACAACTGCGACCCTGCGGCCGAAATCGGCAGCGGCGTTGTAGACCTGCTGGAGGCGGTGAATGTTGGAAGCGAATGCTGCGACGATAATCCGGCCGGGCGCGTTGGCAAATATTCGATTAAATGCCTCTCCGACCACGCTCTCGCTGGGAGTAAAGCCGGGTTTCTCTACATTTGTCGTGTCGCATAGCAGTAATAATACGCCTTTGTCGCCGGCCTGGGCCAGCCGGCTGACATCGACCAGGTTTCCATCCACAGGAGACTGGTCGAACTTAAAATCCGCAGTGTGTACTATGGTGCCAAGCGGGGTCTGGATTATCAGACAGCTTGCATCGGGGATGCTGTGTGAGACGCGCACCCATTCGACCGTGAAGTCGCCGAGTTCGATAACCGACCCGCATTGGACGGTGTTTAACCGAGCATACTCATCAAGATTATGCTCCACGAGCTTGTTCTGCACAAAGCCCATGGTAAGAGGGGTCCCATAAACCGGGACGTCGAGTCGTTTTAACACGTAGGGCAGCGCGCCTATGTGATCCTCGTGGCCGTGTGTGAGCACGATTCCCACAATGTTGTCTGCGTTCTCCTCAAGATAAGTGATGTCCGGGATCACGATATCGACCCCAAACATCTCTTCTTCAGGAAACATCAAACCCGCGTCGACGACCAGAATCTGATCGTCGACGCGAAATGCTGTCATATTTTTGCCGATCTCAAGCACGCCCCCGAGAGGAATTACTTGAAGTTTCTTGCTGTTTGTCATTTGTATTTAAGGGCCAGGCCCACAATTATCTTTCTACTTAGATTTGATATAGCCGCGCTCAATGGCGAGTTCGGCTATCTGAACGGCGTTTAGGGCGGCTCCTTTGCGGATATTGTCCGCCACCACCCACATATCGAGCGTGTTCGGGTTGCACGAATCCTGCCTGATGCGGCCGACATAGGTCGGGTCCTGGCCTTCTGCAAACAGCGGCATCGGGTATTTGCCGTTTGCCGGGTCGTCGACGACTTCAATGCCAGGCCACTCAGCGATCGCCTGTCTTGCCTCGTCAGCCGTAACCTCTTTTTCCAACTCTACATTGACAGCCTCGGAGTGCGCCCGAAAAACCGGCACCCTTACACAAGTGGCCGACACAGAGAGGCACGGAATCTGGAAGATCTTCCTCGTCTCTTTGATCATCTTGATCTCTTCGCCGAAATAACCGTCAAACTCGTCTTTGAGGCCGCTGATCTGAGGAATGAGATTGCACAATATTTGATAAGGATATTGCTCGCAGTTGATATCATTGCCCGCGACATAGTCCTTGATCTGCTGTTCCAGTTCAACAATAGCTGCGCTTCCTGTGCCGGAGACCGATTGGTAGCTCGATACGACCACGCGCTTGAGACCCGCCAGCTTATGAAGCGGCGCAAGGGCATGCACCATCTGAGTGGTACTGCAGTTGGGGTTGGCGATGAAACGATGCTCAGATGTCATTGAGTCACCGTTTACTTCCGGCACAACAAGCGGCACCCGGTCGTCCATGCGGTAGTCATCGCCGTTGTCAATGACAAAAGCGCCCCTGGCAACCGCCTCCCAGCCGAAGAGTTGGCTGGCGCCTTTGACGCCTTCGGTGCCTGCAAAAAAGGCGATGTCGATGTCATCAAAAGCCTCAGCAGTGGTTTCCTTCACAGGATATACCACACCATCTATACTCTGATCGCGATTGGAACGCGCAAAGAGAGTGAGTTCCGCACAAGGGAAATCCCTCTGCTTCAGAACGCGCGCCATTTCCTCACCAACAGCACCGGCGCCGACTACGGCAACCTTGAACTTCGACATTTTCTTTCCTCCATAGCCATCACGGGCAACCCACACTCCCCCGCAGAGGAGCTTGACCCGGTTGGTTATTTGCCCCGCCATTTTGACGGTGACATTTTAAGCCTGCGGAAATGTCCGCTGCAATTTTATTTTAACAAATTATCCAGCCCATAGACCAAGCCCTTCGCCTGGGCTGCAGCCCTAATCGCCAGCAGCACTCCGGGCATAAAACTCGTTCGGTCGAGGCTATCGTGTTTAATAGTCAACAACTGGCCCGCGCCTCCAAACAAGACTTCCTGATGAGCCACCAAGCCCGGCAACCTCACGCTGTGAACACGGACTCCCTCGCACAAATCTCCGCGAGCAGGGTCGTCTCCTCCTGCCGGAACATCAGCCACAACACCGGCCTCACGACGACTGGATTGAATCATCTCAGCAGTCTTGATCGCAGTGCCGGAAGGCGCATCAATCTTCTTATCGTGATGCAGCTCGATAATCTCCACATTCGGCATATATTTCGCCGCCTGAGCAGCAAACCGCATCATTAACACAGCTCCGATAGCGAAATTCGGTATTACCATCGCCGCGACGCCTTTTTGCTCGGAGAGTTGCTCCAGCTCGGCTAACTCGGGATCAGTCAATCCCGTAGTGCCGATTATTGGGACAATTCCGCGTTCTATGGCCTTGCGCGCGTTTTGCATAACAAACGGCTTGGCAAAATCCACTACCACATCCGGCTCAGAAGTGTTCAGCATAGACTCGAAATCGGTCTGCACCGTTACGCCCAAATCAGCAGCCTCGACCACGTCACAGGCGCCGACCAATCGCATATCTTCCGCACCGCTGACCGCTTTTACAACCTCACGGCCCATCTTTCCACACGCGCCTAATACCGCCACTTTCAACATCTGAGCATTCCTTCCGTTTTCCATCAATTAAAAACTCCATCGAGAATATCCGCGCGCTGCGTGAAAGGCCCGATGGCTGCGACCGCAAACTTACCATCGCCGAAGACTCGAGCAGCGACATCGGCGATTTCGTCCCTGGTAACATTCATTATAGAAGAGATCACTTCCTGTGTTCGGATGTTTCGACCGAAGTATAGCTCGCTTCTGGCCAGCCGGCTCATACGGTTGGACATACTTTCCTGCCCCAACACCAGCGCGCCTCTAATTTGATTTTTAGCTCTCTCCAACTCGGCCTCAGTCACGCTTTCGCGCCCCATCGTCTCACATTCCTTGCGGGTAAGCTCCACCACTTCCCTGACATTTTCCACACCAGTTCCGCCGTAGATGGCAAAAAGTCCGGCTTCCTGATACGCCGCAGAGTAAGACCCGATGGAATACGCAAGGCCGCGACTCTCGCGGATCTCCTGAAACAGCCGGGAACTCATCCCTCCGCCGAGTATTGAGTCTATGGCAGCAAGGGTGTATTTTTCCTTGTCGTGCTGAGCGAACCCAATCGTGCCGAGGCAAAAATGCACTTGCTCAGTCTGCTTATCGATAATTCGCATATCCATGTGCGGGATAACCGCATGAAGCTCTCTGGGCACTCGTTTTCCCGTTAATGAGCCGAAGTGTGCACGAACTATATCGACAAATCTGGAATGTTCCACATTACCCGCTGCCGAGATTAACAGCCCATCAGGCCGGTAGTGCTCGTCGACATACGCCATCAACGATTCCCTGTTAAGAGACCTCACCACGTTCTCGCTTCCGATTACCGTATTGCCTAAATGGTGCCCCTTCCACAGCGTCTGCGTAAGAATGTCGTGTACCTCGTCTTCCGGAGTGTCCTGATGCCGCTTTATTTCTTCGAGAATCACGCTCTTTTCCCGGTCGATCTCACAAGGATCGTAGGCGGAGTGCAGCACCATATCGGAGACGATATCCATCGCCTGCTCCAGGTGTTCACTGAGAACTTTTGAATAGTAGCAGGTAAATTCTTTATCCGTGAATGCGTTCAGATGCCCGCCGAGTGAGTCCATCTCGTCCGCAATCTGCCTGGCGCTGCGCGTTTGGGTGCCTTTGAAGAGCATGTGTTCGACGAAGTGGCTCATCCCGTGCCGAGTCTCGTCCTCGTCACGCGCACCAGCCAGCGCCCAGACGCCGATGGAAACCGAATCGACATAAGGCACTCTCTCGCTGAGTATCCGAACCCCGTTCGGAAGTATAGTTTTATTTATGGAAGATTGGTAGGCCAATCAGTGTTTCCCTTTCAATTTTCAATCAGCCAGATTTGCACAAACCCCCCTGAAACCCCTGAAGTTCACGGGGTGAGGAGGGTTTGTATCACAGCATTCGAATAATTCAATATGCTATTCGTTACTACCGCTTTGGGCGGAACCTGACGCCCGGGCCCTCATCGCCGCCTTCTCTTGGCCTCGGGCTTTTGGAGCCACCGCCTCTTGGCGGCCTTCCGCCACCTCCGCCACCGCGCGGACCTGAGTCACGCTTGGGGCCGGGAGGCGGGGCGACGTAGTCCTCATCGCCTTCGATCAAACCGCGTCGACTGAGACGAATCTTGCCGTCGTCGCCGACTTCTATGACCTTAACGGTCAGTTCATCGCCGATATTGCAGACGTCTTCAGTACGATTTACGCGATCTTTGTCGAGTTGCGATATATGAACCAGTCCGTCCTTGTTTGGCAGTATCTCAACAAACGCGCCGTACGCCTCGCATCGAGTGACCTTGCCGGTAAAGACCTCTCCGACCTTCACTTCGCGAGTGATGCCTTCGATGATTTTCTTGGCCATTTCTCCGCCAGCCGCGTCGGCAGCGGTGATATATACATGGCCATCCTGCTCGATATCGAGCTTAGCGCCCGTATCCGCTTCGATCTTTTTGATAACTTTTCCGCCGGGGCCGATGATCTCACCGATCTTCTCCGGGTTAATCTCCAGCACAAAGACTCGTGGAGCATACTGGCTGAGCGCCTCTCTGGGTTCTGCCAAAACCTCCGCAAAAGCGTCGAGTATGCGCGCTCTTGCTGCCTTGGCAGCCTCAAGTGCGCCCTTTACAACCTCTCGACTAAGGCCGTGCAGCTTTGTGTCGACCTGGATAGCTGTAACGCCGTCACGGGTACCCGCAACTTTGAAGTCCATATCGCCGTAGAAGTCCTCAAGGGCCTGAATGTCGGTCAAAAGCACGTTTTTGGACTCATCAGAAACCAAACCTACGGAAATGCCGGCCACAGGAGCCTTGATCTTCACACCAGCGTCAAGCAGAGCCAGTGTACAGCCACATGTGCTTGCCATAGAGGTCGAGCCGTTTGACTCCAGGCATTCGGAAGTCAGCAGCATCGAGTAAGGGAATTCTTCAGTAGCCGGAATAACCGGTCGCAGCGCCTTTTCAGCCAATGCGCCGTGGCCGACCTCGCGTCGCCCAGCGCCTCTGATAGGTCGCACTTCGCCGGTGGCATAAGGCGGGAAGTTGTAGAAGTGCATAAAGCGCTTCTCGGAATCTTCCTCAAGGTTGTCTACTTTCTGCGCATCGTCAAGCGAGCCTAGCGTCAGCGTAGTCAGAACCTGGGTCTGCCCTCTGGCAAACAAACCTGAGCCGTGGACTCTCGGCAACAGTCCAACGTCAACCGACAACGGCCTTACCTGATCCAGCGACCGTCCATCGGCACGAGCCTGCTCTTCAAGGATCATCTTTCGGACGTGTTTCTTCAGTAGTCCATCGAGAATATCGTCGAGCTCGCCGACTCTCTCAGGATATTCCTCAGCCAGCCGCGCGACCAGTTGATCTTTGAGATCGAAGAGCGCCTTCTCGCTGGCGCTGAGGTCCGGGTTTCTAATAGCCTGCGCTATCTCGTCACCCAGTTTCGCCCCGATCTCCTCAACGAGTCCAGGATCCGAAGTAACGAGCGTAGGTTCCGCCTTGGGCTTGCCGACCAGTTTGACCAGTTCCATCTGCAGATCAATTTGCTTTGCGATGGCGTCAAGCGCAATGTCGGTAGCTTCGACGAGGACGTCTTCCGTAACCTCACTGGCCTCCGCCTCAATCTCAAGAACTTTGTCTTTGAGTCCGGCGACAGTCAGTTCGAGGTCTGCTTCTTTGATCTGATCCAGCGAAGGGTTGACCACGAACTCGCCATCTATTCGGCAGACTCGTACACAGCCAATCGGCCCTCCCCAGGGGATATCGGAGATAGCCAGTGCGGCAGATGACGCGAGTACCGCGATCATATCGGCAGGCACATCCGGCTCCATCGACAGCGGCATCGCGATAACCTGAACATCGTTTCGCATGCCGTCGGGGAATAGTGGTCTGATTGGTCTGTCGATCACTCGTGAGGTGAGGATAGCCTGTTCAGAGGGTCTGCCCCCTCTTTTCACAAATCCGCCGGGAATCTTCCCGACGGCATATTTTCTTTCCTCGTAATCACACGTAAGAGGGAAGAAATTCATTCCTTCCCTCGGAGCGGCGCTCATGCAAGCCGTGGCCATAACCACAGTCTCGCCGCAAGTGACAAGCACAGCGCCATTGGCCTGGCCGGCAATCCGTCCCTGTTCAAGAACGATGGTCTTGCCGCCAAGCTCCATTTCGGTTTTTTGAATTGTCATCTAGTAACGCTTTCTCCTATCTTCTTAGGCCAAGGCTCTTAACGATTTCGCGATACCGATTGATGTCCTTGTTGCTGAGATAGTCAAGCAAGCGTCTTCGCTGACCTACCATCATAAGAAGGCCACGTCTTGAGTGATGGTCCTTCTTGTGTTCTTTGAGATGCTCCGTAAGCTGATTTATACGGGCGCTCAGCAATGCAATTTGGACCTCAGGCGAACCGGTATCGCCTTCATGCTGCTTATGTTCTTCGATAATTTCTGTTTTTCTGTCTTTAACGAGCGCCAAAGTGTTCGCACCTCCAAAAGCCGCTCTAATCTCTTATTTTTATACAGGCAAGTTTACCACACCGACCAACACCGTGTCAATCTGATCGGCAATACTGATTTACTTACGCTTTGTGGCGTTTTGTTATGGGCTATTCGGAGTAGCCAATGCCATCGGAGCTTTATCGTTTCCGGAAACCCTTTTCCCTAAGCAACGGAAGGAACTAGTTTTCAGACGTCAATCTATTTCACGTGCTTCATCGCCTCATCCAAAGCAACCCCCAACTGCTGGATACGCATAGACAGATAATCTATCCACAAATACTCCTGCCGCAATATCGGATAGTAGATGCACGAAATCATAAGCGCCGCAGCCACGAACACACTCAACATGATAGCCAGACGAGATTTGATAAAACTAATACGACTAAACTGATTTACCGTTAAAACCCCTGACCCAAGGGCAAGCAGATAAGCTCCTATCATTGATGCCACAGGCATATCAGCTTGGAAAAGTGGCCCCTGAAGGAATATCCATATAGAAGACAGTCCTATTCCAACAATCCACCAGACACTGGGTATCCGCAACCAACTGCACACAAGTCCGGCCACTGTGACACTCATCCAAACCGCCGTCAAATCTGAGATCAAAGTCGCAGGAAGGGCATACTCTAGAGACCCGACACACTTCAACAAAATTAATGTGCAAACGCCCACGATGGAATATGATACGATTAAAACGACAGAGCCTCCTATCACTATTCCTGCAGCGATCCTAGTATAATGTTTCATTTGCTCGATCCTCACGGGTAATGATGGTATTCCTGTTGTTTCAGGAAACCCCGTTCCCCAAACCGCTGGGGCCGTCGCGCCTCTGACTACGTCAGCGGCGAAGCATTGAACGCACCTTGGGTGCTGCTGCTGCCGCAGCGGCGCCTACGATTGCATAGCCAATAGTATGTGCTGCCAGTATAAGATAAGCATGGTAGCCTGTCTGCATCCCGTAGTTGCGTTTGAACGAGGCAAAAACCAACGAAGCGCAGGCTGCCATAAAACCACCAAACATAACACCAACAATAGCGCCGAACAGCCATTGCCGTGACCGAAGCATCGCACCAGTGATGGCAGCGCCAACCGCAACTCCAAGGTAGTTATTGCCAAAGACCCATGGGCTCCGCAATTCGAGACTCACAGTGTTGACGACAACCAACCCAACAGCTAAAGCAAACAATGTTCTAAGCATAGAAGTTCTCCCCATTTTGCTATGTCGAGATCATTCCCGGCTTCCGAAACTCAACTTCTTAAGAGCTGGATACAACTCTGCATATTCGGCGAATCTGCGTTCATAAACCGCCGCGTTTTCCGGGTTTGGATTTGCGACATCGGTCACCTGCACCCAGTTTTTGACTATAGATTCCACGCATTCTCCTGTATCCGCAGCCCGTGCCAAAGCGGCGGCTCCCAAACACCCCGCCTCAGTCACCGCCACCGTCGTTATCGGCCTGTTGAGCACATCGGCTTTCAGTTGCGTCCACTTTCGGTTTTTTGCGCCGCCGCCCACCGCTATAAGCTCATCGACGCCGATTCCGCACCTGTGCATAATATCGAGGTTCAGCCGCATCTCCAGCGCCACACCCTCAAGCAATCCTCGCAGAACCTCTCTTCGGCTCGTGGTCAGTCGCAGGCCCATTATCGCTCCCGAAATATCCGTATCGAAATACGGAGTGCCGCTCGGAGTAAAATACGGCAGAACCAACATATTGGTCGGCGTATTCGGGAGTCCGGCAAGCAGAAGATCGTAGGGGTCCGCTCCCGTCCGTCTCGCTTGTTCCACTTCCTGTTGTCCCCATTCATCCCGAAACCACTTCAGCAAATTGCCGCCGGTCAAGCTGAATGCAATCGTCGCATACATCCCCGCGATTGTATAATCATAGGTGCAAAGGTTGCTGTCAAACAGCCCCGCGCCTAATACAGGCTGAGTGAATGCGGCGCAGATGCACTCAACAGTGCCCGTGGCATACATCCCTCGCCCGGATGTCGTAACCCCTGCCCCGAGAGCCGCGCAGGGCTGATCATGCCCGCCTGATACGACGATTGTATGATCGGACAATCCCAAGTCGTCGGCTATTTTACTCGGAATGACTCCGACCACTTCCCCGGGAGGCTTAGGATTTGCCAGTTTCGACTCATCCAACCCCATAGCCGCAAGAATCTGTGCATCCCATCTGTGGGATCTCACGTCAAACATCATCGTGCGCCCGGCAAGGGGCCAACTGATGGACGGCTCAATACCGAGTCGATGTTGAATCAAATCCTCAAAGCATAAAAACCGCCTGGCCGCAGCCCATATCTCAGGTCGGTTGTCGCGCAGCCAAAGCAGTTTGAAAAGAGTGAACATAGGGTGCGCGGTGTGTCCGGTGATCTCATAGAGGCGTTTTAGCCCGAACTCCCGACCAAATCTTTTAACGACATCGGCCGCCCTGGAATCCGACGACACCATCGCGTTGCCGAGAATCTCACCTGATGCGCCAATCGGAGTAAACGCCTCACCCTGGCAGGTTATCGACATCGCCCTGATCGGATCGCTGCAGGCGCGGGCGGCCTCCCTGATAACATCAAGGCAACTGTCGCTCACTAACTGCGAGTCGATCTCCGCCCAGCCCTCGCGATCGGACATAACGGGATATTCCCTGTAGGCGGAGGATACCGCTTTCCCGCATTCATCGAACACAACCGCCTTGCATCCTGTGGTTCCAACGTCAAGTCCCAGATAGCTCATCATCTATACCACAATTCAAGATATTCTCCCACTATCCTGCGCATTTCTTCAAACACGATCCCCTGCCTGTAGAGCGTCGTGTAATATCCCAGGTCAGCCTTCTCCGCGGTATTTGATTTTTCGCCGAGATAACCTTCTGCGAGCAGCCTCGAAGCGACGCCTGAACCGGCCACCTTTCCGGAGTGTTTGACCATTTCTCTCAACAGAGACGGGCTGGAATCCCTCTCCAGTGCGGTCCAGATGTTCACCTTGCAGACCCCGTCCTCAAACAGCCCTCCGATTTGATCGTTGGAAACCGATGAGCATCCGTGCAGTACTATTTTCGCGCCGATGCGTTCTTTTATCCTGCGGGCAAGCTCTCCGTGGTATTTCAACTCGGCTGCGCTTGCTCGGTGTTCGGTTCCGAGGTTGGCAACTATAAAATCAGCCCCGGTCTCGGCTACGTAGCGCGCGGCGTTTTCAGGAGTGGTCAGCTCGCAGCTTTCAGTTTCATCGCACGCTCCTTCGATCACGATTTCGCTGCCGTGTTTTTCAACAAACTGTGCGGTTAAAGCGATGTTCTCATCAAACGGCCGCCCGGAGGCATCGAACATAATGGATGAAAATTGCGCCATATCCCAACCCAGCAGCTCCTTGTCGAGGTCAGGTTGTATATGGTCGAGGTGGATCATCACGTCGATCGCTTCAAACGGTGATCCTGGCTCGGTCAGCGCATGAATATCAGCAAGAAACAGCTTCATGCCGATATCCCATCGCCGCGTATGGGTGTAGTTCGTAGACTGCGACCGATGCGGGTAGAGGTTGGTGATAGCGAGAGTGATCGGCAGATTCGAGCACCCGATCCTCTCGCTATGATCTTTAACTGCGGTCAAAACTGCTTCCGTACTGGTGAGGTTCTCGCTGCAAAAGGTCGGTATCACCCAGCCCTTTGCAGCCGCTGCCTCATATACGCCAAGCACACTCTCTCGATTTGTAACTAACGACATCGATAATTCTCCGAGGGTTATTTTTGTCCGATCAGCACTGGTGTTTGGGGAAAGGGTTTCCCGGAACAACGGAAAACTCACTGGCGCCTATCGCGAACAAGCACGACTGTTAGAAGTATACCCTCACACAAGAATCCCACCAATGGTAAGAGAAAACCCAGTCCCATATAGTTCGGCAGTCCTATCAAAGCAACCACAAGTGCTAGAAAAATGAAGACATCATAAGCGTATGCAAACCAGCCGGCCCACCTTGAATCTGCTAGACGCAACAATAAGAAGACGGCAGCAGGCAGAAGCCCAAAATACAGGTTATAATAGCCTACATCTACACTCCAATCCAGACTATGAGCGGCGACGAACCATGGAATTGTCCAGCAAACAAGAATGATAGCGTACAACCAACGCCATATGCGGAATCGGGTGGATGCTGTATAGCGAATCAAATCACTCATACTATTTGCCCTTCTTGCAGTCATCGATCATGTCCGGCGAGTACTCTTGACAGTTATTTGTTGTTCGGGAAACGCTTTCCCGAATCAACGGAAAACCTCTTCGGCATTGTGTCGAGCAGTATCAAACGCCTACCGTATACGCTTATTGGCAACCTGTGCCACTTGGCGTTTTTATTTCTTATATCCACAATATAGACTCTTCTTCCCGCCTCAGGATATCTTGCGTAAGAACATACAAGCCAATTCCCGTCGGAGGAACCGATGCAATCCGCAACGCCGCCCAACACGGCATTAGGCGAATGGGCAATGTCTACCACTCGCTTCGTGTGAGCCGGGATGTCGTAAATAACGGCATTGCCGGTGCCAAGCTTGGATGGCTCGAGTTCCTCGTTGGATGACCGTACCCAGGACATGTCTTGATAGATCAATCTCCGCCCACCAGCAACGAACTGCGGATCACTACCTCTGCCAAGACTAGCCGTTAAGTGTGAGTTATCATCAAAAAGAAACAACTGGCTTTCGGTAGCATTTTTCAGCAGCAGTTCAGTAGCAATGCAACCATTTGCGGGCGACCATGATATGCTGCTACAATCAACGATTAAAGCGTCCTGGATGCTTAGCTCGCGCTCTGATGCCAGTTTGCCCCCGTTGTTATAAAAAGAGATTAGCAACTTCCCGTCAGGTGTGACACGCGACTTGAAGCCAGGCTGTCCCAGTGGAGATTCTGCCAATTTCACCGAAGTTGCTTTCTTGCCGCATATCTTTACGGTCCTCTTGCTAACTACCTTATCTTCCTCTATGAACCAACAATCGGATTTTTTGTCATAGCAGATAATAGAAGCAAACCCCTGAAGCTTCCGAGAAATCACGGTCCTGTGCACACCAGTGGCCGCCACATATACATTCAGCGCGTAACCTCCATTTGTATCGTCAGTATAAGCCACGATTACTGGGCATCCATTTATCTGGTATGAACGTGTCTTTACACACCCTGGTACACTAATTGCCCCAGTTAGCATTAGCAGCAACATCACAACTCCAACTACAAGCTTGCGGCTCATCCGTAACTCCTTTCCCTTGTCTTTTTGCCGTTCCGGGAAAAGGGTTTCCCGGAACTACGAAAAAGGGATTCCCCGGAACAACGTAAACTCCGACGCGTCCAGCGGCTTGCCTTCACGCAAGTCTTCTCGCGGGGTAATTACTTTATACCAAGGCTTGGTTCCTCTCATCAGTTCCCACTCTCCGATTTCATTCTTGAAAGCAACGTATACAGCATCTCCTCAACTTTGCTGAGCAGTCCCATTTGAATGTGCATGAATTCCTGACGCCGGTTAGGTATTCCGCATACACCTAACCGATGCAGATGGTTCTTCAAGTCAGCCCAAGAGTTACGAATCTTTGCTTGATTGCCGTGATCTGGATCGTGACGCAACCACTTGTTGCGAAGCGCCTTGATTGTCCATATAGCCTCACACTCTTCAGGTTCTAGATACCCGCTGTGAGATATGAGGTAGCGAAGGTTGTCTTTTCCTGCACCTTCATAGAGTATGATGTAGAGGCAATCCACTAGATCAGCAAGCCTATTACTGTTGGTTGCAATGATCATCGGTGCATCCGCAAATGCCTTCATGATCTGGGTTGTTGGTTTGAACACCGCTTTCTTACCGGCCACCAGTGCGGTCTGATTGCATTCGACAATCAGACGTAGGATGGAATGCATCTTTACAAGAAGCAGCTCAGAGAATGACCGCCGGTCGGATTCTAGTACGGGGTGTTCAGCGATAAGGATGGAATGATCCCGGACAATAGCTTGGCCTACATTGTATAATCTTGAAATCGGCAGGCCGTCGTTGACAACAGGCGAAACAGCTAATTGACCTAACATATCAGTGGTATCCAATAAGCTGCGACTCGTAAGATCTAAAGCTGATACGTAGGCCTTTGATTCGGCAGAAGCAATCGATTTCGCGAAATGCTTCTGTGCTGTAAGAGCCAGCTTTGTATGGTAATCGATTGATTCCAGCCAGCGCGCCACAGATGACTTCTCAACGTCAATTTTAGCGAGAAAGGATAGTGAATTAGTTGTAGCTAAGCTCGCTGCCAGAGATGCTTCGCCAATTGTGCTGACAAGCTCGTTTGTTTTAGTAAGTGCTGGAGCAAGCATTTTACTACTTTTATCTAATATGGTCTTTTGTGATTTCAGCACCTCTACAACGTTTCTGTTAGCACACGTTGTTTCTACAACAGTGCTTAACAGTGCCAACTGTTCAGATGCCTTGACCATCGTCTCGCGTATTTTGGATGACCGAAGTGCGTTTGCGGCGTTTCTAAAGGTCTCTTCCACCCCACTTGTTCTGATTGCTTCTTGAAACTGCCCTCCGAGTTGACGTAGCCTTTCTTGGCTCTTGCTGATGGCCGCGTAGAGCTCTTCAATTTCAATTGTGCCTCTTGTCGTTTTTTCGCTGTCTGCCATCAAAACCCCTTCCCTTTCCTCCTCGCCAGCACCCCATCCACCCAGCGTTTCTCAGTGCTGTCTTTTTTTGTTGTTCCGGGAAACGCTTTCCCGAACTACGAGGTGCCTCGAATACCTACTCCATATAAAACGCAAAGACGCGCACTTGTGGGGCGCCCCAGGTGGAGTCGAATATCACCCGGACTCCGTCGACTTCCGCGCTTACATCCAGTCTTACCAGCCGCTGATAGTTGCCCTTGAGTTCTCGCCAGGGCTGCCAGTTTCCTCCGGATCTTATTTCCAGTCGCAGGTCTTTGACCATCTCTTCGGGCACGTGGTTAAGCTGGTCGTCGTGTTGCAGGTGGCTTAGCTGGACGTTTTTGTGAAGTGCGCTGTCTAGAATCAATACTGCGCGGTCGACGTGGCGCAGGTCTTTCCACGTGTATTCGATGCTGTCCCCGATTCGGCCGATCCACGCGTGCTGATCGTCGCCGACGGGTCGGTTTATACCATCTCGAAGTGGTTCCGGATTTCCCGAAGATGCCTTTAACGCGGCTCGACGGGTGAGGTCATTGAATTTCATCGGCAGCCAGGGAATGTATGCGTCGTCGCGCAGCAAGATCTGTTGAAGCTCGGTTATGTGAGACTTGCCGACAGCCCGCGGCGATATTTTGTATTTGATTGCCATAGCAGCAGCGGTGCCGAGAGCCTGGCCCATCACAGCCGCGGTGCCCATAACGCGAGTCGAACTCATAGCGGCGTGTGACGCGCTGGCGCATCTGCCCGCGAACATTAAATTGTCTATGTTTTTTGAATAGAGACACCTGTATGATATGCCGTAAGGGGAAGGGGCCGGGTGGAAGATAGTCGGATTACCGGGAAATTTGAACCCTGCCGGGTTGTGGTCGTCCATAGTCCAGCCGCCGAAAGCTACCCGGTCATCGAAGCGACCTTCCGCCTCCACATCGTTCTGCGTCAACACGTGGTCTCCGATATACCGCCTGCTTTCGCGCTTGCCGGGCAAAAATTGGATCCAGTCCAGCGCCCAGTTCTCCGCGCCGTGGTCGCCGTGGTTCTTGATGTGATCCCACATTCCATAGACTATTTTCAGCAGTTCGTCGCGGATGGTCTCGGTGTCGGCGATGCTGTCGTCCTCCCCGCCAAGCTCAATCCACCAATAACCCATCTTGATCCAACCGTGGCCGCGATGGGGGAAAGAGTCCTCGGTGGGATATTCATAAGCCCAGGAAGGTCGCTCGAACGGCTGAGGGCTGCCCATATCCTTCGCCATAAAGAAACACGTCATGCCCATCGTCTTGGAATCGGCGACTTCAGGCTCGATAGATTCGTTATACTCGCTGCGAGCTTCCCGCCCCACCCTGTATAACGCGCCGGTGAGCGTAGCCAGAATCCCGTCGCCGGAGCAGTCCGCAAAGATGTCCGCTTCGATGGTGTGGAAAGTATAGGTGGTCAACTGCCAGGCTGTGATTGACTTGATGCGGGCCCTGCTGGTTTTTGCATCCATGCACGAACAGTTCAGGAAATACGTGATGTTCGGCTCCAGCAGCATCTTTTCATAAAGCACGGTGTCCCAAATCGAATAGCTGCGCTGGGGGTTGCGGCGGAGGTTTTCCATGCGTATTTCTTCGAGGATGCCCGTTTCACGAACGTTCTTTATCGCGTTGTGCCTGTCCGCGCCGCAGACATGTAGGCGAATCTCGCTTGAGGAGTTGCCGCCGAACATGGGCCTGTCCTGCACGATAGCCACCTTCGCGCCGTGCCGTGCCGCAGCAATGGCCGCACATATCCCGGCCATTCCGCCGCCGATTATACATATATCGAATTTATGACTGAGCCTCTTCATCCCACACCTCCGTGGGTTAAGTGTAAGATAATCGGCCGTGCTTGGCAAGCAGTGAAAAGGTCAGGACTCTTCGTAATCCTCGCCGGTTTTCAGGCAGTTTTCGGCTTTGGCCAGTTGGCGGCCGATGTATATGGCGTGATTCAGGTCAGATACGGCGCAGTCGCGGGCTATTTCGTGCTGAATGCGTTCAGGTTTGGCTGACCGATATTCGTGCAGCAAAAAGCCGTCATCGTTGAAGTGCTGTGCGATTATCTCTCCAGACTCGTGGTCGACTGAAAACATAAACTGGCCGTTGGGGTCCATATCCACGGAAAACGGCTTTGCTTTGGCAACACGCTCGGCGAGGTCGTATTTGGAAGGGTCGATGCTGATGGAATGGCTGATAACAGTCAGCGGCCCCACAGGGATGCCGACTTTTTCAGAGACGATCCTCTGTGCTTCGATCAGCCCGTAGACGTTTTTCAGCCAGGCGTCGAGGGCGTTATGCGTGCGATAGCAGGCTGTAAGGGTGAGAGTCTCGTCGTAAACTCTGAAGAACAGCGTCACCAGGCAGGGTGAGTCATCGGCGTCAATGTCACTTCTGTTTTCCCACAAAGAGAAATAGCAGTCGCGGTCCTGGGGGTTGTCTTTTAAGCGGTCGGCAAACTTCTGCAGCGCATCGAAACCGAAATATTCTTTGATGCGATTGCCGTAGGTGTAGTTCTGATCATCCGGCAGAGGGCCTACCAGCATATCGTGCTGATACTGTCGCAGGCTCTCAAGCAAAAAGCCGAACTTCTGCAACTCGGATTCGTCGTCGATGGGCTGTTTTACAACAACTTTGACGTTTTGCAGTTCTTGCCTGTCCCCTTTGCGCAAGTGAACCAGATGGCCGAAGCGATGAAGCCTGAAAACCAACTCACGCCAGCCCGCCAACGGAGAATCGGCGACGATAGCACACCCACGAGGCTCAGAGGGATAATACTTAACAGTGACCTCCGGCAGTTCTATCTCGATTCTCTCGGTAGTGGCAGGGATGGATGGCTCGTAGCTGTTTATGAAATTAGCGAGATTTTGAACGGCGGCCTGGGCTTTCAGGTCCCCTACCCATTCGATTCGAGGGGCTTCGGCAAACAGTTCCGGTGATATTAAATCATCAATGATTCTGGAAGTGCCTTTGATACGGGTAACGGTCTCGCCAAGGCTGGTGGTCTTCTCGATACCCTGTTCAAAAAACGCCTTTAGCTCCTCATAAGAACAAGACCTGTTGGCCCCGCAGACCACCAGGTCGCGTATCTGCGGGTTATACAGCAGATTTCTGAGCAGGTGCGGGATGCCGTTGCCGTACAGGTTGCCTATCACAGCGATTTTAGACCTAGCAGGACCAAGGTCAACTCCGAGTTCAGCAAGCTGCGATTCGACGAAATCTATACGGCTCCATAGCGTAATTATCCCAAGCCGGGCTTTCGGATTTATAACCCGAACTTTATCGGCAAAATGCAGCGGAATAAACTCCAGCGGATCATTTTCCTGCATTTGTAAAATTGCCCCTCGGCCCGCCAACGTTAGTGAAGCCGCTGTTGAAGTTGCGATACAGACTCTTGTAGTCCTTAATGCGGTGCCACTTCTTTATGTACCCTTCCGGCAGTTCGGATACTATTTCGACATCGTGCCAGCCGTTTACAAGCGGGAAGGCATAGTATGGAAACTGCTGTGGGACACCTTCGACGTAGACTACCTGAATCGGGCATCGCTCCATTCGCGCTAGATAGACTCTGTGCATACCGTCGTTTAATATACTCACTACGCTTCCGTCCGCTTCAGGGGATTGCTCGATGACCGGAGGCAGCACGTCGATAGGCTCGTCGTATCCATTGAGCCATATCGAGACGTAGCCGTTTAATTCGAACAAATCGATGCCGTGTTCGCGCAAGGCCCAGCGCAGGTTTCTAACCTTTAAAAGTTCCTGTGTCAGCACATATCGCTGCGCAGGGGCTATATCATCCGTAGGAAGTGACCTCAATTCGACCTGAGCAGCCTTATATGGAAATGCGTCGGGCTTGGTAAGCATCGCCACCCGTCGCATATTATCAATCAATTCCTCAACGCTGTGCTGCTGCACTTTTACAATGTCCATTGATCCTCCAATTATGCCCACAAATCCAACCCGGCGACTTCCTTTATATCATACACTGTATGTGTCGGCGCAGGGGATTTGTCGTTTAGTATATCAAGTATGGCGTCGATCTCCCTTTCGGGCCTCGCAAGCACCCACACAGCCTGCATCCCAAGCTCAAGGGCGGGCTGTATGTCGTGAGAATACGTATCTCCGATCATGACAGCCTCGTGCGACGCAATTCCCAGTTCGTCCAGTGTGATTTGAAAGTTTTCTTTGTTTGGCTTTCTCGACCCGGTCTTATAGCTTAGTACTATGGCGTCAGCAGCGGCGACCACCTCTGGCAGCGCTTTTTCGACGCTTTGATAATAAGGGTCCCAAATATCGGAGAGCAGGCCTATTTTCAAGCCTCGCTTTTTTAGTGCGAGAACGGTATCAATAGCCCCTTCTATCTCTCTTGCAGCGCAGCACTGCGATTCCCAAAGCTGCTCGATCTCCGATTTTGCGTCATCATTAATTTTGCCAAACTCGGACTCGATGGCGCAACACACCCCGTCCGCGCAGCGTAGTTCCCTGGTCATTATAACCGACGCTATCTCAGCCGGCGTGGTGTGTTTCAGAAATCGTGCGATGACTTTGTTTGGCGCAACCGGCGGACCGGTGACAAGGGTAGCGCCTATGTCAAATATCGCCGCCTTAATCTCAGCCATTTGGCCACTCGACTACTTCTACCCCGGATTTGCGCAACAGATCGATGCCGTCGTTATTGCCCTTATTGTCCCGTCGGACCACACAGCGCACTATCCCAGTGGAAACCATCAGCTTTGCGCAGGTGATACAGACGTCGGCGTTCACGTAAATCGTCGCTCCTTCGACAGCCAAACCCCGCTTGGCGCACTGGCATATTGCGTTTTGTTCGGCGTGTACGCAAATTTTATACTCCTCGGTACCGGCCAGATCCTTCAGGCATTGGCCCGTGTCGATGCAATGCACGTGCCCCGGTGGCACCCCGTTATAGCCGTGAGAAAGTATGCGACGGTCGATGGTGATAACGGCGCCGACTCTGCGTCGAAGGCAAGTGGCGCGCTTGGAGATCACGTCGACTACTTCCATATAGATTTCATCAAACGATGGTCTGTGTTGCATGCTAATATTGTAGCATAGAAGCTGTAGAATATTGGAGCAGGCTCTGTTATAATTCTTTCGACGACTGGAGAGCAATCATGAAGATCTTCGAAACCGGCCGAGATTCGGCATCAGATATAGTATCCGCGTTGACGACGGAGGCGCAAGGGCCTGATCCGGCGCTTCAGAATACTGTTCGTGAAATTATAACCGATGTTCGCGAGCGAGGGGATGATGCGCTGCTGGAGATGGGACGCAAGTACGATTCCCCTGAACTTCAGAGCATTCGAGTCACGGAAGATGAGTTCGCAGCCGCTTATCACAGTATAAAACCGGAGTTATTGGACGCGATTCGCACGGCAAAGGGAAATATCGAGCGGTTTCACCGAAAGCAGTTGCAAAACTCGTGGATCGATATGGCCGAGGATTTCACCTATGGCCAAATCGTGCGGCCGCTTGAAAAAGTGGGGTTCTATGCTCCGGGTGGGCTGGCTCCGTATCCGAGCACAGTATTGATGACGGCAGTGCCGGGAGTTGTGGCCGGGGTCGGCACTTTGGTTATGTGCTGCCCCGCCCAAAAGGACGGCAGCGCATCCGGGCCGATGCTTGTGGCGGCAAAAGAGTGCGGGGTTACGGATATATTTAAGGTAGGCGGCGCACAGGCAGCGGCTGCGATGGCATTCGGAACGGATAGTGTGCCTAAAGTCGATAAGATCGTAGGGCCGGGTAATCAGTATGTCACAGAGGCCAAGCGGCAGTTGTTCGGATATGTTGGGATAGACCAGATTGCTGGGCCAAGTGAGATATTGGTGCTTGCTGATGACTCCGCGAACCCTGACTATGTAGCAGCGGACATTTTATCTCAGGCCGAGCACGGCCCGCACTCGCCGTGTGCGATGATTACGACAAGCAGACAACTTGCGGACGCGGTGCTGCGTGAGGTTCAGAAGCAGACCGAGGCTGCGCTTCGTAAGGATTATATTAAAGAGTCGCTGGAGGGTTACGGCGTCATAGTCATAGCGAGAAATATCGATGAGTGCATCGATTTGGCGAATATATTCGCACCGGAACATTTGGAGATCGCGATGGCCGACCCCTGGGAGGTTGTTCGTAAGATCAAAAACGCCGGGATGATTATGCTTGGTCACTATACCCCTGTTCCACTGTGTGACTTCGCGGCCGGACCAAACCACACGCTGCCGACATCTGGCACGGCGCGGTTTAGCTCACCTCTCGGCGTGGATGACTTTATTAAGAAGTCCGGATTGCTCGCTTATACTAAAGGTGCGCTGCGTAAAATCGCCCCTGTGGTGACTGAAATCGCCGATGCTGAGGGCTTCGACGCGCACGCTAATACGATCAGGATTCGCCTGGACAAATAAATTATTGTGGAGACGGATATGGCCAGAACTGCTAGCATTGAGAGAAATACGAACGAGACCAGGATCAAAATTGAACTGAATCTGGACGGCGCCGGACAGAGCGATATCAGCACCGGGGTGGGTTTCTTCGATCATATGCTGACGCATCTCGCAAAGCACGGCCTGCTCGATCTTCGCGTGAATTGCGTAGGCGACCTCGACGTGGACGCGCATCATACTGTGGAGGACGTCGGGATAGCGATAGGAAATTGCATCGCCGATGCGATTGGCGACAAGGCCGGAATCGTGCGATATGGGTCATCAGTGGTCCCTATGGACGAGGCGCTGGTGATGACTGCTCTGGACATAAGCGGCAGAGGCGGTCTGTTCTACGGCCTTGAGGTCTCCAAACCGATGGTCGGCGCGTTCGACTCGGAGCTTACCGAAGAGTTCTTCAAATCAGTATGTGCAAACGCCGGCATTAACGCGCATATCCGCCAACTCGACGGAACCAATGCGCATCATATAATCGAAGCCGCATTCAAATCATTTGCCAAAGCCCTGCGGGTGGCTGTTTCATTCGACCCGAAAGTCAAGGGGATTCCGTCGACTAAGGGGACGTTGTGATGGGGTGCTGAGCTGCTTATGCTGCCAGCTCCTGTAGGACTTCTTCGCGTCCGCTCCAAGGAACTGGTACGGCCTCGTAATTTTGCAGCGCCTCGACCACGGTCGGTTGCACATTCTGTTCAGTGTCGTTTAAGATTACGTAGAATCGCGAATCGGCTGGGCGTACTTCTCTTGTATCCAACCACGAAAAAGAAACCGTCTGTACGGCATCTCGGCTTGGGTGTGTTATGACTTTTAAAAGACGCTCCGGCTGGGTCCTGGACTTTGGTATGCCAAAATCAAACAGGTGGTCGAAACCAGATTTGCCGGTGAATTTTATTTTCGGCATATAACGTATCTCTTGCATATCAAGCCAGGCGACAACATCCTCAAAAAAGAGGCTTAAAACAGTTGGCTGAGCGAGATAAAACATGTCATTAACTGATAGCATAGCTTGCGCCAGATTATGTTTTCGCAAAGCGAAATTCTCACTCGAAGCTCTCACCTGAAGCACGCCGTCATCACTCAACTTAACGCCATATCCATTTAAGATTGTCTGAAGCAATTCCTGCCGCTTAGGTGAATCTAATTTACAACCGGAAGTCTCCAAGTCGTCGATGACATAGCCGTCATCATTGAGAATATAGCCGCCATTTTCTTTTTTGACATATATTTGAAAATAATCATTATGTCGATCCAAGTAGGGAGTTGTGATCTCGACGCAATCCTCTATCTGACGCAGTCGAGTCTTGTCTTTGAGCCACTTCAAGTAATCATCAAGCAATTCCTGAATCTCGTCTATCATTTAAATAACACCTTCTCAATATTTGGAGGCTCAATAATATTGCAGTATCTCATAAAATCGGTAAGCGCTTGCCACGGATCAGCTAAGTCAGTAAACACATCCTCAGGAATGGGATAAGCCCATTTATCGCCAAATCCTTCGCGGTATATGTGAATGTGTGGGCAGTCGATTTCGGAATCATCCGGATTACGATGCGGCCCGACGCCGAAATCGTACCTGACTAAAATCACGGATTGACGAGCGCGATTTTGATATTTGCCTTTCAATGCAATTCTGCCACTGCGACTCACATCAAGGATAAATTTCTCTCGTTTATCAAGCGACGTTAGCTGAATACAAATACTCCCGCCAAGCCCAGGGTAGTCCCACTTCCGGTCGTCGATTCTACTTTTTTTCATTGCAATCAGCGTATCAGCTTCTTCTTGAGTAAGAACAAGGTTTGCCATTATATTACCCTCTTATGGTCTAGTACACTGGCCTAACACTTGAAATGATACTTCACTAAGTATCCGCATGGCACCTTCTTAATATCATTGAGACAAGCGGATGATCTCCAAATCCACCTTCCCACTCTCCGCTTCCTCTGGTATACTATGTATTGTTCGGCTGGAGGAAGTTGTTGGAGATTATTCCCGCTATTGATATGATGGACGGCAAGTGTGTCAGGCTTGTCCAGGGCAGGTTCGATCAGTCTACTGTGTTCTCGGATGACCCGGTCGATGCTGCCAGGAGATGGGTCGACGAGGGGGCCGTGCGTCTGCACTTAGTCGACCTCAATGGTTCGCGCTTCGGCGCTCCGCAGGAAACCGAGACTATTAGACGCATCATCAGTGCAGTAAACATCCCCGTTCAACTCGGCGGCGGTATTCGTACGCTGGATATTGCACAATTTATGATAGACTTGGGAGTAGACCGGGTAATATTAGGTACCTCTGCCGCTCTCGACTTCGATTTGGCGGAATCTATTTTTCTGCATCTTGGCGAAAAAGCGGTGCTGGGAGTCGATGCAAAAGACGGATGTGTCGCGGTAAAGGGATGGACGGAGATTACTGGCGAGACCGCTGTCAAGTTCGCACTAAAAATGCAGGATATGGGCGCAAAACGTATAATATATACTGATATATCGCGCGATGGTATGCTTAAAGGCGTAAATATACCCGCTATGAAGCAAATGGCCGAATCTGTGGACATGCCTGTCATTGCCAGCGGTGGTGTGAGCAGCATCGGCGACATCGAGAGGCTGAAAGCTATAGAATCTGCCGGTATCGAAGGCGTGATCGTGGGCAAGGCTCTTTATACGGGGGATTTGACTTTAGCAGACGCTATGGCGATTGCGTAGGCAGGATAGAAGGAGCAACAATGGATATCATACCGGGAATCGACTTAGTGCGCGGAGAATGCGTGTGTCCCACACACAGTTCCTTCGCCGCGCAAGCCGGCTTCTCGCATGATCCTGCAAAAGTGGCCAAATTGTGGGCCAATGAAGGCGCACGCAGGCTGTATCTCGCCGACCTCGACGGCGCTCGCACCGGAGAACCCCAAAACCTCGAAGCCGTAAAACGCATAATGGACGCTGCGCAGATACCCGTCGATTTGGGAGGCGGCATCCGTTCATTAGAGACCGCAAAAAAGGTCCTCGCGCTCGGAGTAGACCGTATTGTGGTCGGCACAACCGCTGCACTCGATACCAACCTCGCAAAAGACATCTTCGGTAATATCGCCGATAAGACCATTTTAAGCGTTGGCAGCCTGAATGGTTACGTGGCAGTAAGAGACTGGCAGGCGCGAACTGACGAGCGTGCTGAGGATTTCGCCAGCAGAATGGTGAAATTGGGCGCGCAGAGGATAGTGTTCACGGACGTGACACGAAAAGGAATGCACGGTGGCGTCAATGCTTCGGCTGTCAGGAGAATAGCCAAAGCGACCGGCGTACCGGTTATCGTCTCCGGCGGTATCAGCAGCATCGCTGATCTGCAGGAGATCAAAGCCATTGAGCCTTTTGGGGTGGAAGCCGCGATCGTAGTCACGGCTCTTTACTCCGGCACGATTGAATTGAGCGAGGCCCTGGAAGTGATTGGCTAAATCGCTGCTCTGTAGCCTTCAAGCTGCTGCTCGATAGACACCGCCGACTCACGCTCATCAATCTGTATCCCCGTCAGCACTCGCTTTGCACCCGCCCTTAATGCGGCGCGATGAGCTTTGCCGATAACCTCTAAAACCTGATCCAGATCTCCTTCTATGGTGGTAGAAAGTGCGTCAACCTCGAATTTAAGGCCCGATTCCTTGACTACATTGATGGCGGCATCGATGTAAGGTGTCATCGAACCTCCCACCACAGGCGTTACGCTGAATTCGGCTATAACCATGCTACACCTCACGATCAGAGTGATGAAACAACCACGGTTTTATGCCCAAATTCAGCGGATCTCAACGCCGTTGGAACTGCCCCATACTATTTCGATATTAAGATTTTGACCGCACCCAATAATCCCGAAGGTTTTGGCTCGCTTAAAAAGACGTTGGCCATCGCGTTTGCGACTTTTATGGTGATCTCGTTATCCCCTGTTCTCACCAGGTCTGTGATATCGGCCACCCACGGCTCCCAGGCAAGCACTGCCGCAAAATCGCCGTTTACGATAATCTCAGCAAGGTCCCCCGGATGCTGCAACTGAATATAGACACGTTTTGTTGTGCGCGGCAGCTTCACGTTCTGTTTGTATATCCCGATGCCCGAATAGAACGGGTAGCCCTGCATCGCCCAGTCGCCGGTGTTTATGGTCTGCGCTGCGGGGACGATTCTGAGCTTGCCCGCCTGATCTCTCAGTTCGAAATCGCCGATCAAATACACCGGATGTTCCAGGCTGCCGGCAGGAGCAAGTTGCGAATTACACCTGATCTGCAATACATTCCGATCACGTTTAATATGAGCCAGCACGTCTGCTTCCATCATAAGATGATCGATGTATGTACCAGGGTGGAAGCCTTCGATGACCTCACCGTTCAATGTGATGTGTGTGTGAATTGGTGTCGAGCGCTGCCATATTTTTTCGATCAAAAGGCCGTCGATAAGCAGTTTCGCATTGGTAAGCTCTGCTTCGCACTCAAACTCAGCAGTGTATAGGTGCCAGCCGCCTGCGAACTCCCCCTGTGTTGGGTCACCCATAGAAAACTGCCACTGAGTCAACGGCAGAGCATTGGGCTTGGCTGTCTCGAATTGCCATTCGTCGGACAAAGCAAAGACTTTGCCGTATTTCGGCTCTCGCTCGAGCTTAACTAAATCGTCGCCGACCGGGGCAGCGCTGACGCTTATCAGGTAGCTTTCGCACGGCTCGAAGTTGAGAGGCAGAGTGGTCCTGTCGCCGTCGTAGTTGAAATCGAGCATGTCTATGACGGAACCAGTTTCCGGGTTCCAAATTGCTGGGGAACCCATTGTGTCCAGCGATATCAACGTATCGAAACCCTGTGTGCGATTGGTGTTGGCGAAGAAATAGAAGTCATGATTTCCGTGCCGGTAGTGACAATGGACAATATCGAAGACAGGTTTCTTACTCTTTTGGTTCAGCACGCGCACGTCGGCATCGATGTATTCCCCAAATACTCCGGCAAAGACGTCGGCGAGTTGGTCGCCTGTCATATCCAGCACACCGGTCAGTTTTACCGCCGAATCTTCACCTTCGAGGGTCGGCCGGACTGCGATGCTCTGAGTGGACGGGTCGTATTCCGCGCCGAATTGCTCCAAAAAACCTTCGCGAGACCACTCCTCGTCACCCCACTCGCCCTCACTTGCGTTCACCAGATTCGCAGGTGCATCCCCAGCCAGGACTACCAAAGAGCCGGAGTCGATGCATTGCGATATAAACCCGGCGGTCTCCGTAAGCAGAACCGGGCACCACGGAATCACCAGCGCCTTGTAAACCTCGCCGCTTATCAGGTTCTCAAGGTTTGAGGGGTTCATATCGTTGAGAAGCACTTCTTCGGGCACGATGTCGTAATCGTACCCAGCTTTTGTGAGAGCCGCTGTTACAAGCTCAAAGCTCTTAACAACATCCTTGGATTCTTCAGTGCGATCGGGGTTGATGGTCGCCCACATTGAGCGGTTGGGATACAGCACAGCAACGTCGGCCACGTGATCCGCACCTGTAAACACGCTGCACAGGCGGGCGCCGTAGTCGGCGAAATATTTGTAATATGGCCAGAATGCGGACTGATAGAACTCGCCGGGCGGACATTCCCACTTGCGCTCTCCCTGCAATGAATAATAGAACGCATGCGGTTCTATCATATTTACGCCCATCGCTACCAGCCAATCCGTCAGACACTTGAGCAGTCGCAGATCGACACGCCAGTCGCCAGCAAGCCCAAAACATTCTGACATCACCCTTGGCTTGTCAAAATGATGAGCGGCAGATGAGGCGAGTTTCGGGCCGACCAGGTTATTGAGATGGCCCTGCGCTCCAGGCGCCGGCCAGGTAACGTCGCAGAGCTGGTCACAGCCGCCGAAGTGCATATACTGCGCACCCCGGAAATAATCCCCTTGATTTCGAATGCACTCATAAGTCTCCCCCTCATACAGCACATGGCCGATGAGATTGAGGCGTAAAGGATCGCAAAATTCGTAAATCTGCTTGAAATACGCCTGCTGGTAGACGTGGCTCATCGTGTCGTAGAAGTCGCAGCGAAGTTGAGCAGTCTCGTCGCCGGCATCGGCAAATACTGCGGGAAGGGCCTTGTAAAAATCGTAACCGTGTCGCCAGCCAAACTCCGGAATAAGACACGGGGAGAATGGGACAGCGTCCGGCGCGATGCTGGGAATGGTCATCGAAGGCTCGTCGGTGAAAATACCGTCAACTGCGCCTCCGAAGTATTTCGAGAATCGCTCGGCGTAGTCCACATAGGTCATCTCAATAAATTTGGCGACTGCGTCTTTGTTCAGCGTATCCAGATAGCCCCCGTAAAATGTGCCGCTTGTGAGATATTCCCTCGCAAACACCATTACGGCCCACTTGGAATGATCCTCCGGCGCCTGCCATTCCAACAGGCCATCAGCTACGAAGTCGTCCAGCAGCAAGGCGTCATCCGGGAGCCCAACCAGCACATTTCTATCCACAGGCACAGCCACAACCGCGATAAGCCCGTCTCGAGTCTCCAGCTTCTGCCGGATTCTCCTGCCCGCATTGACGGAATAGCGTGCGACCATAGCGCACACCGATGCCCTATACTCCGGATGTTTCTTAATAAGAGCGCCGTCGACAGTCCCGCTCGGCCAGTTGTTCTCGTCGTAGAGATAGGCCTTCATCGACAGCCGATCAGCTTCTTCGATACAGGTCTGAATCTTTGCAAACCAATCTTCTGAGAGATATTCGGTGATCAGGCCATGTCGGGCGTGTAAAATAAAACCCTTGACGCCGTTGTCGTTCATCTCACGAATCTGCCAGCGAAGTTCCTCGTGACTTAACTCGTGATTTAGAAACCAGAATGGCGCGAAGGTGAATTTGCTGGGTGGATTGGCGAACTGACGTTTAAGCTGCTCTATATTCATAATTGGCTGGACTCCCTGCCTCCCGGATTATTGGTATCGAGGCCCCAAGGCATTATAGGAAGCGGACGGGAGGTATGTCAATGGAATGTGAAGGGAGAAACGCGAAAGCGCGAAAAGAACGAAAGATGGATTGATGCGAGCCTTGCAGGCTCGACTTCGGCTTGCGTGCAACCGAAGTAACTGAATAGCCTGTTCGGACTTCGGACGCCTGACCTCGGACATCGAAAAAGCAGATTTCTCACTTCGTTCGAAATGACGGGGCGCTTGATATATGACAACCGACAACCGATAACTGATAACCGATAACCGATAACCGACAACCGATAACCGACAACCGTTAATCGACAACCGTTAATCGACAACCGATAACCGATAAACGACAACCGATAACTGTCTATTACGACTTATGAGATAGTACAACCATTACATCCAGGCTTATTGATGCGGCCCAGTGTAGCACGAATGCCGGCAAAAATGATCTTGCGCTGAGCGCTAACACGCCCAGGATTACTCCACCCGCAAACGAGGGTATCATCTCGGGCTTGCCCCAATGCAGCAATCCGAATGCTATTGCTTGTAATATTACCGCTAACACTGAACCTAACGACCGCTGTAAGCCAAACAGCAAAAATCCGCGGAAGAAAAACTCCCAGCAGAACAAATACATTCCGTAGCTCGCCTCGGCATACAGCATCAGCCACGGCGCCGCTACAAATGGGTTTGAGGAGGATGTCGGAAACGCGGCTTCAAAGCCGTGGAACCATTTGAAAATAGGATAATATTCCTGAAAAGCCGGCAGCCGGGCAGCGATTACGATCAAAACGAATAATCCCGCAAACAACGCGGCCGTAAGCACCCACATCTGTCGCGATTTGACCTGGGCAAACCCGAAACTCTCAGGGGTTGCGCGAAACATCAGCAATATTACAGCCATCGGCAGCCATATAAGCGCCAGCATATTGACGATCAAATATCTGTCGTAGAGATCGTCATAATACTGCGGGCTGTAGTTAAAACGAAACAACCCACATACTATCGCCGCGCCGACTATCAGCACGATAGCAGTCATAAATCTGTTCTTACGCAATCTGGTTGTGCTCCATAAGGCTCCTCAATTCCCCTGCCCTGTCATCAACTTGAGGCTCCAAGTTGACACCATCGACAAGTCTCAAAACAATATCATCAGGCGTTTTTGAGATTACACTTAGATAAATATCTTCACAAGGAAGCGACCGAACAAGATCAACAGCTATCATATCCGCCCGCATTCCGACCTTCAACTGCCCTATTTCATCTTCCAATCCTAACGTCGTTGCCCCGCCGCTGGTAGCAAGTTCCAGGACTGACTGGGCCGTCAATGCGGCAGCGTCCTGAGCCTGCGCTCTATGAATCGCCAGGGCAAATCGCATCTCCTCGAAGAAATCCATTCTGATGCAACTGGCCGAACTGTCCGTGCCCAGCCCAATTTTTGCGCCATTGAATTGAAAGTCACGCACAGGGAATATCCCGGCGCCTAAATATGCGTTCGATCGCGGGCAATGCGCAACCCCGGCCCCTGACTCGGCTATTTGAGCAATTTCATCTTTGTGAACGTGAACACAATGCGCCAGCGTCACGCCCTCTCGCAGTAATCCGGCGTTTTTTAATATCTGATTAGGGGAACCAATGCCCCCCGGTGCATCGTAACCCAGCGACTTGCGCCAATCCGACAACGGCCCTGACCCGTTAAGAGTGTATAGTTCCTCGGCGGGTGTTTCAGCCAGATGTATTGCAATCGGCAAGCCGGCATCCGCACACAGCCTCAACACCTCGATATTAGAGGTGTATACGCTGTGTGGGGATATCCCGATGTTAATACGATCACTTGTGTCATAGTGCAGTCGACGGACATCGTCAATGACATCTGAAAACAGGCGTCCGTAATCATCACCCATACTCTGACCGAAGAGTTCCTTATAGACGATACCACGCACGCCGATTTCGTCAAGCGCATAGGCAGCGATACCTGAAAAAGAGCTGTCCGCAGTGCATGTGATGCCGGAAAATGCGGATTCGGCGGCGCCGAGGCGCGCGGAGGCCGTGATTATCTCCATAGTCGGTCTCTTCTGTCCCCTGAAGCCTACTGCATCCAGCCATTGCCATAAATTGAGAGCGTCGTGACGGTTACGGCTAAGGGTGTATTCTATGTGCGAATGCGCGTTTACGAAGCCAGGGAGAATAACAGCGCAGCCGAGGTCGTATATGGGGATTTGCGGATGCCGTTTCGCTATGGATTGCCCAATATCTCGAATGCGACCGTTCTGAACCCATATCTCACAGGATTGAATAGGCTCCGAACCGTCCATCGGCAAAGCATAATCTGCCCGGTATATAACGCTCACTTAACTCGAAACCCTTTGAACTGTACATATTTGTCTATGGGACAATGGCCGCGTTTCAAAGTCTCTTCCAAGTCAACGACCCATAACCCCTTCTCGCGCACACAGACTAAAGCCCACTCGTCGTCGATTTTTTCATTATCGCTGAGCATTGTCCTGCTAGTCAACACAACAAAAGCCTCGTCGCCGTCAGTCTTCAGTTCCTTTACCGTAACTTCCACCTTTGCATTCGCTCTGTTGAATTGAGCTAACTTCTTTGCAGCCGATTCGACATAAGAGCTTCGAAGCATACTTTTATCGTCATCTGAGACGTAATCCCGCAGTTTTGTGAGATTCAAGCTGCTGGCGGCTGCCACAAATTGGGCGCTGGTTTGCCTAATCCGGGCACGGCTTTGCACCTGCCGGCAGACCGATACCCCCACCACACCCAGAACTCCCAGCAAGACAATTGTAATAATCATCCTGTTTGGCGTCCTGCCAATCATAATCAAAACCTCCCGTCACATCCACACTTCGGAGGTTACTCATGCTTAGTCTGTTTTCCTTCGCCCGGCTGCTTAAAGTTAAACAAGTATGAGCCTAATTTAGGTTGACTTCGTATTGAGGCGAACGTAGACTGTATTTGAGAATAAAAGGAGGATGAGGTCCAGGTATGCCTCAGGAGTGTGGAAGAATATGAGGGTGAAGCATCGAAGCATTGTAACAATTTGTGCCGCAGCTATGATAATTGCTGCGGTGGTATCATCGGCGTATGGAAGCGGACACGTATTGAGTTGGGGAACACAGATTGCCCAGCCTCTGCCGAAACTTAACAAAATCACTTGCGGTTTCAATTGTTGTATGGGCCTGGCGCCAAACGGATCAATAGTTATGTGGGGAAGTAACACGGCTCAGCAGTGTAACGTCCCGGTTCCTAACGCAGGATTTATTCAGATTGATGCCGGCAATGCTATCAGTGCAGGATTGCGACCAGATGGCACCCTGGTAATGTGGGGAGACAATCAATGGGGCCAGCTTAATATACCAGAACCGAATGGCAACTTCGTTCACGTGTCGTGTGCTTATTATCATACAATCGCTCTGAAAGCAGACGGATCAATCGTCGGCTGGGGAACCAACTCCCAGGGCCAAAGTAACTCTCCCAGCCCTAACAAAGATTTCGTGACAGTGGAAGCAGGCGGAATGCACAATGTGGCCATCAAAAACGATGGCACCCTGGTGATTTGGGGGAACAACACCTACTCGCAGCGCTCACTTCCCGGCCCAAATGAGAATTTCGTCGCTGTCGACTGCGGTTACGCGTTCAGCGTGGCCCTTAGGGCAGATGGGACGATTGTGGCGTGGGGCCAAAATGATTATGGGCAGTCTAATGTTCCGAAACCAAACGGAGGGTACACAGCGATCGCCGCAGGCCAAAAACACGCACTGGCTCTGAAGGAAGACGGGTCTATTGTAGCCTGGGGTTGCAATAGATACGGACAATGCAACGTTCCATCTCCCAACACCGACTTTATCGCCGTAGCGGCCGGGCAAGAGCATTCAATGGGGCTAAAGCGGGATGGCAGCGTCGTGTGTTGGGGTGACAACAACGTTGTGCAGTGCAACTACGCCAGACCCTACGATGATTTAGTCGCGATTACAACCGGCTACTATTGCAACCTCGGCATTCGCTCCGATGGATCCGTTGTTGGGTGGGGAAACAGCGTTTACGGCCAGGCACAACCGCCTGCACCTAATAAGGATTTTGCAACAGTGGCCGTAGGGCTTTACCATAGCGTCGGGGTAAAATCCGACGGCACAATGGCTGCGTGGGGCAAAAATGAGTCGGGATGCACCGTGGTACCAGAGCCTAACAGCAACTTCGTTATGGCGGATGCCGGGGATTTCCACACCATAGCCTTAAAATCTGATGGATCGGTAGTATTATTTGGCAAAAACGACAAAGGACAGTGCAACCCCCCACCCGGCAACAACTCCGGTTTTGTGGCAGTTGCCGGCGGCCGATATCATAATTTGGGGCTAAAGGCTGATGGTTCGATAACAGCCTGGGGCACAGACAGTATGGGAGAGTGCGACGTTCCTCTGCCTAATTCGGGATATATCGCTATTGCGGCTTGTCGCAATATGTCTATGGCCCTGAAGTCCGATGGATCGGTAAGAGTCTGGGGTGACAACACTTTTGGCCAGTGTAATGTTCCTCAACCCAACTCAGGTTTTGTGGCTATTGCAACAGGGGCCAATCACTGTGCTGGCTTGAAGGCCGACGGATCGATCGTGGCTTGGGCGACTAACGAATTGGGTCAGCTCGCTGTGATTGGAGAAAACACCGGCTTCATAGGAGTTTCGACAGGCATGTGGCATACTGTTGGGCTAAAGGGCAGCTTTGAGGGCCGTGAAGTCAAGCAACTGCCGGATCTCGCATCTGCATTCTTGTCATCATACATAGTATCCGCTGCGTGGGACAACGTGTTTTATATCGAATCCCCGAACCGGGTATGTGGCATTCGAGTTGAGAAACCGTCTCACGGCCTTCCGGTTGGCACGAAGGTCAACGTATACGGTCAAATCAAAACCAAGCCATCCGGTGAGCGTTATATAGAGGCGACAGGCGCGCTCGTCACGGGCACAGGCTCCGTGCTGCCATTGGGCATGACCAACAAATCGCTCGGCGGCGGAGATGCCCTTGATATCCTGACCGGATGGGGTCAATATGGGACCACCGACGGCACCGGCGTCAACAACATTGGCCTGCTGGTGCGGGGATGGGGCAGAATTATTTCAATCGAGCCAGGCAGCAACCCTAAGTGGTTCAAAATCGACGACGGAAGCTCAATAGGCGTGAAATGCGTACTGCCAATGGGTGCTTCGTTGAACCCTGCCTGGACGCACGTGCAAATCACGGGTGCGTCGTCTTGCGAGCGTGTCGGTGGTCTGATATGTCCGGTGATTCTTGTGAGATCGGCTCAGGACATCACGGGGCATACGTTCTAAATTACAAAGAAGCGGATCGAGGAATGTCAGCGGTGCTTTGCGATCAGTTCACCGATCGCGCTCATAATACGCTTGCCGGCTTCCTCGATCGCTTCGCGGCCTGAGAGATCGTGTAAGTCGGTCAGGTCTAAAGGCTCCCCGTAGACTACCAGCACATGAGAAAACCTGGGCAGGATTTTGTGTGCAGGCAGCAATTTATCGGTGTTGATCAAAGCAGCAGGGATTACCGGCACCTTTGCCCGCAGCACGATCATACCCACCCCCGGAAGCGCAGGGCCGAGCTCGTCGCCGAAAATCCTTTGACCTTCAGGGAACATACCCACTACTTCACCTTTGTTGAGATAATCGACGGCGGTTTTGAGAGCCGTGCGATCGGCGGTTCGCTGTTGAACCGGAAATGCCCCGACTTTTCTGATCAAATAGCCGAGCACAGGCACTTGAAACAGCTCAATTTTAGCCATGTAGTGAATCTGCCGGGGGCAGCCTGCGCCGAGAACAGGGGGGTCCGCATAACTGACGTGGTTTGCGCAGATCATCACCCCACCCTGCCGTGGGATGTTATCTTGTCCGATGACCTGCATTTTGCCGAATAATTTGGCGACGAGCCAACTCAGCGACTTACCAACTTTATACAACATCAGTCCTTCTCGGTCTGGCCAATCGTTTTGTCGTGGATCGCGACGATTGCATCTACTACCTGTTCGACGGACATTCGATCGGTATCGACGAGCACCGCATCAGCCGCCTGCATAAGCGGGGCGTCGGCTCTTGAACTGTCTCGCAAGTCGCGGTCTCGCATCTCCTCTGCAATCTGCGCGGGATCGGCTTCCAGCCCCAGCTCTTTCATCTGCGCTACCCTTCGGTTGGCTCTTTGCTGTGCGCTGGCGGTGAGAAATATCTTAACTTCTGCGTCGGGGAAGACCACCGTGCCGATGTCCCTGCCTTCCATAACCACGCCGCCCTCTGCTGCGAGGTTTCGCTGAAGCTCCACAAGTCTTTTTCTGACTCCTGGTATGGTGCTCACCGGCGCTGCGGCTCTGGTGGCTTCCGGGGTGCGTATCTGCAGGCTCACATCCTCTTCGTCGGCAAAAACATGCTGTTCGGCGTCGATGTTTGTCAGTTTAATCTGTGTGCGCATAGCTAAAGAGACGATAGCCTTGGTGTCGCTCATAGGAATCTCTGCCTCAAGGACCTTCCAGGCTATGGCGCGATACATCGCCCCGGTGTCTATGTATAGATAGCCGAGCCTGTCGGCCACACCCTTTGCGACCGTGCTTTTTCCAGCCCCCGCCGGGCCATCTATTGCAACTATTGGTTTATGCATTACACAAAATATATCAATTCAACTGGGTCACTGGGCGATTCTGAGGTACTCTTCTCGAATCTGCCGGCCAGTTTCGAAGAACTTTTCTATGGATTTTTCGTCTTTTGCGTCGAGAGCCGTCTTGAACTCCTCCAGAATCTGCTGCAGCCCGGTAATAGCTTCGACGACGGACTTCGAATTGGTAAGGCAAATATCTCGCCACAGCTCCGGAGAACTGTCGGCTATCCTCGTAAGGTCTTTGAAACTGCCCGCAGCGAGATGGAATGCTCTCTCCGAACGAGTATGGCAAGCCTGTGCAAGCTGCATCAGCGCAGAAGCAATGGCGTGGGGAAGATGACTTATTACACTTACGGCCCGATCGTGTTTTTCCGGGTCGAGAATCTCAACCTTCGCACCAAGCCCCATCGCAAAGTCCGCCACTTTTCCTAAAGCTCCGATATGAGTATCCGCCTGAGGAGTGAGCACGTAGGTCGCACCCTCGAACAGGTCTGCTCTGGCCGCCTGCACACCGGTCTGCTCAGAGCCGGCCATCGGGTGACCACCCACAAAATACGTCCCAGCCGGCATAATCGTATCGGCCTGCTCGACTATCTCCTGTTTTGTGCTTCCAGCGTCGGTGACAATGGCTCCGGGTTGCAGAGACCCGATCATGGCCTCAAGAGTCGGCACAACTAATCGCACGGGCGTGCAGATGATAATCAGATCGGCCGCAGATACTCCGCTGGCCACATCCAGGGTGTAATCATCAATCGCCCCAAGGATTTTGGCGCGCATCAACCGCTGCTCGGCCCTGCCGATGCCTATTACCCGTCGCACAAGGCCTTTCCGACGCGCAGCCATACCAAGCGAGCCGCCGATAAGACCTACGCCGACCACGGCGACAGTGTCGAATATCACCGAGTTGGAATCGTTGGGCTGCATTAGATATATCTGCCAACCGCGCGGGCTACTGCTCCGCAGTCTTTAAGCAATCCGTCAAATCCGTCGGGGGTAAGTGATTGTGCGCCGTCTTTTAGAGCCCTCTCCGGCTGCGGGTGCACTTCGATCATCAAGCCATCAGCCCCAGCGGCAACAGCGGCCTTTGCGACCCCCGGCACCAAAGCTCTTCGCCCAGTGCCGTGACTGGGATCTGCGATAATCGGCAAATGGCTCAAGCCAAGCACCGTAGGAATAGCGCTGACGTCGAAAGTATTGCGAGTGTATGTCTCAAAAGTCCGAATGCCTCGCTCACAGAGTATGATATCGTAGTTGCCCTGGTTGGCGATATACTCCGCCGCCTGGAGCCACTCTTCAATAGTAGACGCCATTCCCCGCTTCAGCATAACCGGCTTGCGCGCATTGCCGACCTCCGTCAGCAGTGAATAGTTCGCCATATTTCGAGTGCCTATCTGCAGTATGTCGGCGTATTTGGAGACTAATTCGACGTCACGGGTGTCCATAACCTCGGTGATAATGGGCATCCCGGTGATCTCTCTAGCCGCAGCCAGCATCTTCAAAGCATCCTCGCCAAGGCCGTGGAAGCTATACGGCGACGTGCTGGGTTTGAAGGCCCCCCCGCGGAGGATACTAGCGCCCGCCGCTTTGACCGCCTTTGCGACTTCGATAGTCTGGCCTTCGGATTCCACCGAACAAGGGCCGGCCATAACAGCGATCTTCTGGCCTCCTATATCGACCCCACCTACCTTAACAATAGTCTTGTCCGGGTGAAACTCTCGGCTGACGACTTTAAAAGGCTTCAAAATGGGCACGACACGCTCAACATAAGCCAACGAGGAGAGCTGTTCGGCCACGATCAGTTTATCGTCGTCGTGAGCGCCAATGACCCCAACAATAGTCTTTTCTATACCTTTGGATACGTGTACGCCGTAGCCTCTATCCTTTAAATTTACAAGCACCTCATCAAGATCGGATTCTGAAGCTTGCGGTGAAAGTATAACTATCATGCCAGTACCTTTCCAAGAGAATCAATGAACCGCTCGTTCTGTTCGTCGGTTCCGGTAGTGACGCGGATATGGTTCGGACAGCCAAATATGTCCCCTGTGCGGACGATAACACCCTGCCGCAGAAGTCCATCAAAGACCTCCCGGCAATTTCGACCCACGTCTATCCACAAAAAGTTAGCCTGTGTGGGGGTGTAAGAAAGCCCCATTGCGTTCAATTCATTATAAAGATACTCTTTTGAACGTCGATTCTGCTCCCTGCTGCGATTTACTTGCTGCGGATCAGCGAGACTTGCCGCCGCACCGGCCTGTGCGATGGAGTTCACATTGAACGGCGCACGCACGCGCTCTAACAGATCGATTATGCCCTTAGGCGCAACCCCGTAGCCAACCCGTACCCCTGCCAGCGCATAAATCTTAGAGAATGTGCGCAGAGCTATGACGTTTCGGCCCTGCTTTACCCACTCTATTGATCTGGTATACGAAAGATCATCAGCATATTCATAATACGCTTCGTCCAGCACCAGCAAACAGCGGGCAGGCAATTTATCCAGCACTCTCTCTATCTGCTCGGCGGCAACCATCGTGCCGGTGGGGTTGTTTGGATTGGTGATAAAAAACATCTTGGTGCGCTCGTTGACACAATCGAGCATCGCGTCCAGATCGTGTGTCCAATCCTTAAGCCCGACAAGATGCGCCGGGCAATCCATAAGAGTTGAAGCTGCTTTATATTGAACAAAACTTGGATCCGCCTGCACAATTTCGTCGCCATCTTCCAGCAGCGCAACTCCGAGGTAATGAATGACCTCATCTGCGCCTGCGCCAAATATGAGCATGTCCTGATCCACACCCAAATGCGCCGCAGTGGCTTTTCGCAGTTCAAAACAACTGCCTTCGGGGTATTGAGACACATTTTCGAGAGCCTCCCGCATAGCCTGCAGGGCGAGCGGCGACGGGCCAAGCGGGTTTTCATTAGAGGCAAGTTTGACGACATCGTCCAAACCGAGTTCTCTTTTGACTTCCTCCACCGGCTTGCCCGGCACATACGGAGTGAGGTTTAATATACATTTTCTGCACAAATTAGCCGCTTCGGCCATCAAATCGTCTCCTTAACTTTAGAAAGCATAGCACACAGGATATACTTTGGCAAAAGGATGAGGGTTCAGCAGGCACGAACCTCAGCCGCCGAATATATTTCGACGGTGAATCGCATCTGTATCAGCAACTGCGACAACGGATGATTTTATCTTACCTGCATAGGCATAACGACATACAGGTAGTCGTGCTGGCCCTGCGGGCGAATCAAAGCCTGATTAACTTCACCACTCAGTTCCATCACGACGGCTTCTGTGTCCACCACCGCAAGCAGATCAAGAAGATACCTGGAGCTGAATGCCATCTCGATGTCGTCGCCCTCTTTGACAATTTCCACTTCCTCGTGGGCCGTACCGACGCTGCCGCTCTCTGCAGTAAGGGTGAGTTTGCCGTCAGCAGTCTTAAAGATAGTTCTAAACGAGCTATCCCGAGCGACAATTGCGACACGCTTCAGACTCTGCTCGAACTGTGCCGTGGGGATAATGAGCGTCTTGGTATGCTCAGTCGGGATGACCTTTTCGAAATTGGGGAACTGGCCTTCGATGAGTCGGGAAATCAATATTCTATCATCGACGGTAAACTTGATTTGGCTGGATGAAATCGTGACAGACACAGTGCCGTCGCCTTCTGGGACAACTCTGGAAAGCTCAGTCAGTGCGCGGCCCGGCACTGTGGCGTTTACCGTGCCGGAAGACTCGGTCATTTGGCAATCCATCACACAGAGTCTATGGGTATCAGTGGAAACAAACTTCAGGCCATTTTCGGTCAGTTGCAACAGTATACCGGTGAGAATGGCACGAGATTCGTCGATTCCCACAGCAAATGCCGTCTTTTTGACCGCATCACGGAGCAGTTCGCGTTCTACTTTGAAGCTAACTTCTTCGACCACATCCGGCAGCATCGGGAACTCTTCGGCCGGAAGGCTCTTTATCGAAAAATCTGAGGCTGCGCACTGGATATTCACATTGTATTCTTCGTCTAGCGTAAGAGAGACGTCAGTCTCAGGAAGCGATGACAGAACTTCGGCGAACACCCTTGCAGGCACCGTCATCGAACCTGGTTCCACAATGTTAGCCTCGACGATGCACTCCATACCAATTTCAAGGTCAGTTGCAGAAATGCGAAGCCTGTCGTCCTCAGCAGTAATCAACAAATGACCCAGAATAGGCAGCGAAGTTCGAGCGCTGACCGCCCTGGCTGCAGTCTGGACTCCCTCGTAAAGGTCTTTTCGCGCACAGATAACCCTCATCCGTTTCCCTCCGATTCATTAGAATCGCGTTAGTATACCACAGCCGCCAACCACTGACAAGGCTATTCAGGCAAGAGACGCGGGAGGGAAATGCGGATGTTTGCGGCCGATGGAAAGCTGAAAAAGCGGGATTTGAGGTGGCGATTGGAGACCGCCACCCCTATCAAGTCTTTATGCATCCACTAGGCTCATATCTATGCCGAGGGACTTTGCTACGCCTTTGCCGTATTCGGGATCGGCTTTGAGGCAGTTGGATATGTGCCGTATCTTGATTTCGTCGCCGGAGTCACCCATCGCACGGGCGGTGTTATCGAAGAGAAGCTGCTGCTGTTCGGCGCTCAACAAGCGATACAGCAGGCCCGGCTGGGTATAGTAGTCATCGTCATCTTCTCTGAAATCCCAATTCGCTGCATCACCCTCCAACTTCAGCGGCGGCTCAGAGAACTCCGGTTGTTGCTGCCACTCGCCGTAGCTGTTGGGATCATACCCGCGAGTCGAGCCGTAGTTGCCGTCCACTCTCATTGATCCGTCTCTGTGGTAGCTGTTAAACGGACATCTTGATGCGTTGACAGGGATCAGATGGTGATTGACGCCCAGGCGATATCTCTGTGCATCGCCATAACTGAACAGCCGGCCTTGCAGCATCTTATCCGGGGAGAAGCCTATGCCTGGGACGATATGGGCGGGGTTAAACGCGGATTGCTCGACCTCGGCGAAGTAGTTCTCCGGGTTGCGGTTCAATTCCATCTCGCCGACTTCGATGAGAGGATAGTCCGCCTTCAGCCACACCTTGGTGAGATCGAACGGATGGAACTTGTAGTTGGCGGCATCCTTTTCGGGCATTATCTGGATATACATAGTCCATTTTGGGAAGTCGCCGCGGTCTATGCTCTCCAGCAAATCCCGCTGGTGACTCTCGCGATCTTTGCCGACAATCGCTTCGGCCTCGGCGTCGCTGAGGTTGCGAATGCCCTGTTGGGTTCTAAAATGAAACTTGACCCAGTTGCGCTCCCCAGCGGCGTTTATAAAGCTGAACGTGTGGCTGCCGAAGCCGTGCATGTGGCGATAGGAATACGGCAGACCTCTGTCGCTCATCAGAATGGTAACCTGGTGCAGCGCTTCCGGCAGCAGTGTCCAAAAGTCCCAGTTGCTGTTGGGGCTGCGCAGGTTAGTGCGCGGATCACGCTTGACGACGTGGTTGAGATCCGGAAATTTCAGCGGATCACGCATAAAGAAGACTGGGGTGTTGTTTCCTACGAGGTCCCAGTTGCCTTCTTCAGTATAAAACTTCATGGCAAATCCACGGATGTCGCGCTCGGCATCAGCCGCCCCTCTTTCGCCGGCAACGGTGGAAAATCGAACGAACATATCCGTTTTTTTGCCGATTTCAGAGAAGAGCTTTGCCTTGGTGTACTTAGTGATGTCGTGGGTCACCGTGAATGTGCCATAGGCGCCGGAACCTTTCGCATGCATTCGCCTCTCAGGAATAACCTCCCGGTCGAAGTGAGCGAGCTTCTCCAGAAACCACACATCCTGCAGGAGCATCGGTCCGCGTGGCCCTGCGGTCATCGAGTTCTGATTGTTGGCGACGGGCGCGCCCGAGTTATGGGTGAGCTTCTTCACATTAGCCTCCTTTTGCGGCAAAGAGCCCGAATCATTGATGAGCTGTCTGTGGTATATTCCCAAGAATCGCTAAATGTATGCATCGAATGATTTTAAATACCCATTTGCTTCGATTTATGTCACAGAATAAAATCACCCAAACCGTGTCCGCCCCGGCCCATCCGCACCCCTCGTCCTGCTCATAACTTCAATGTGTAATGCCCAGGTTTAATTTACGCGTTGCTTGATGCTAAAGGTAGTCTATTGCATCGCCCGCTAAGACTACAACGGCAAAATCCCTTGTGGTTCTGACACTGTCTGGGCGTCGGAGTCACTACACGATACAATTTCACCTTGCATCCATCCCACAATATCGTTGTGTTCGAAAGCAGTTTCGTCGATTGCAATCGCCCCGGATTCCAACAAGCGCAGGTTCCCTTCAGGCACGCTATCGTTTTTGCGCACAAATAGCGGCACCCAGCGTTTCTTGAGATTCTGGTCTGCGCCAGCCCAAGTTCCACCCTTCTTATAATCAGAGCTAATGACCAGTGCGAAATCCGCGAGTGTGTATATAAGCTTGTTGCGTGCCATTGCATTGCCTACAAAGAAGTGCGCCTCCGGTTCTGCCTGCGATATGAGAACCAACGCTCCATCTATGACAGCGTCTCTAATTTCACTCGATACTGCATAGCGAGCCAAGCTATCAGCGAGCACTCCGACAACATTCCCGCCGCCGTCCAGACACGCCGACATAGCTTCTCTATCTACCCCACGTGCTCCGCCTGAGATGACTTGTATCCTATGAGCAGCACACAAATGCGCCGCTTTATGAGTGAATGCCATTCCATGTTCATCGACCTTGCGAGAGCCTACTATGGCGAGGCCACCATTGGACAGAAGGGCCCTGTCACCTATCCCGTACAGGACGGCCGGAGCCTGGTCTTTGAGCCGTTCTCTAAATTTTATCGGGTAGTCGAGATCACTCCAACCAACAACCCATATCCCCTGAGCTTCCCATTTATCCAAAGCCGTAGCCATGAGCAGTCCTCTATCGAGTAATGTAATTATCTGCTCCGCTTTGTCTAAGTCTTTTTGTCTTAGCCGTTGCTGATTTGATTCCTCAAGCAGATCGCCCGGTTGGAGGCCCATTTGTTTTAATGTCTTAACCAAATCCAAATACTTCGATGGCGTTAGTAGTTCTGATTCGGTTCCATTTGACTGACGCAGGTTGGATGTGAGCAGCAAAGCCACTTGGGTATCTGGACTCAGTGTATGTGAATGCATTTCAAATTTCCTATCTATGACTTAGCTAATGCAAGCGGCAGCACTACGCCGCTTCCATTTGCGCGAAGCTGGGTAGCAACCAGTGTGAATGTCCAACCAGAGTCTACCATATCGTCTATGAGCAAGACCGGCCCTTCAGATACAAGATTTTTGTTTATAGCGAATGCATTTAATATATTGTGTAGTTGTTGATTGCTATTATTCATATCCTTTTGCGGCTGGGTAGACCGAATCTTGTTGATACAGGGTCGAAAGGGTATGCGTAAAGCACAAGCGACGCGTTTTGCAAAATCCGGGACCAAAGACTCATGATTTAAAGAAGGCACGCAGGTCACCCACGCTGGCGAAGGCTGCGGATTCCAGCGATTCCGAATCATATCGACTACCGCATCTACCAACGCATCTGAGAAACGCCCATCGACTTGTTTTCCTTGTTTAATCAGGTCTCCCCAATTACCCTCTCCCCACAGACACAGCGCCCGACCCTGCTCGGCTCTCAGATCATTGGGAATATTTCCTTTATAGCGAGGATCCGACGTATAGGCTGGCCATTGCTTTCTCGATACTACTACAATTTCCGATCTCCGCATAAAAGCGGAAGCCTCAGCCGCAAGCCTGGCGTTATAATTTGCCGGCAGCAACGGCGCTCCGGCACAATTTGCGCACGTGCCACATCTGGAAGCAAACGGGTCGTCGAGTTCGTGTGAGAGAAATTCCATCAGACAGCCTTTTGTGACCATATATTCCTGCATGCGACTCAGCTCCGCGTTTTTCGTGTCGATCATCAGATTAATCTTTTCGCTGTCGTGCGTGTATGCTGTCGCGGTTCTATAATATTTGCTTCCTTGCTTAACGATCGGAGACGGCGACAAGACTGAGAGCATAACGAGTACTTTCTCAAGTTGATTGAAAGAAATATTCACCTGCTGCAGAAGTTGCTGTTGTGTAAGTCCGTCTCGCGAGTTCTTTATGGCTTCGATCACATCGGATACGTGAACAGTAGGCGGAAACGCTGTTTTGATGAAATAGCCCGCGATATCATCGTCTTCCTTGCCACCCAGTAAAATACCGTAGGCGTTCTCTACCGCTCTCCCGGCTCTTCCTACCTGTTGATAATAATGTATCACAGATGCCGGTCGTTGAAAATGTATCACGAACTTTAAATCCGGCTTATCGAATCCCATGCCCAGGGCAACAGTTGCAACCAATGCCTTCACTTCATTATTCAGGAGCTTTCTTTCAAGCGCCTTCTTGTCTTCATCGGATATCTCGCCGCCGGAGTGGTAGGCATGGGCATTAATACCTCTAGACCTCAGCCATGCCGCGAGCTTCTTCGTATCACGAACGGTGAGTGCGTAGATAATCCCACTGCCTTCTATCTTTGGCAAAACCTCCGCCAGCCACGCCATTCTTGCCTCGCGGCTTGGCAGGATTATGTTCTGTAACCGCAGGCTGGTTCTGACAAGAGGCCCTCTTATGACCACGAGTTTCGAGTCCAATTGATCCTTTGCATTTGGGCTCAGTTGACTTACTATATCTTTTACCACTCTATCGTTGGCTGTAGCGGTTGTGGCGAGGGCAGGAGTATTTGCCGGAAGCGCTCGTATTATGTGTGCAATGCGCTGATAGTTTGGGCGGAAATCGTGGCCCCAATCTGAGATGCAATGAGCCTCATCGACAGCGATCATGCCGATCGAAGAAGAAATTTTGGACAACACTCCCTGGACAAAACTCTCGTTGCCAAGGCGCTCGGGTGATACCAATAACATATCTATATTGCCCGCCAACAGGTGTTTTGTTATGTCCTCCCAATGTTCAGTGTTTGTTGAGTCTATGGACTGCGCTCTGATGCCAATACGCTTGGTGGCCTCGATCTGATTACGCATTAAAGACAATAAGGGAGAAACCAGCAAAGTAGGCCCCCGACCAGCTTCCCTGAGAAGTTTGGTGGCAAGGAAATATACTATGCTCTTTCCCCAGCCGGTACGCTGGACCACCAGTAGTTTCCTCTTGTGTGCGACAATTGATTCGATTGCTTCCCACTGTCCATCTCGAAAGTCGGCATCGACGTCCCCAAGCGCTGTTTGCAGGTACGACAGCGCCTGTTGCTTCAATTTAGTATTTCTCGACTCTACCAAATCTACTTTCACCCCCGTGAAGCAACCCTGTATCTCGAAAACAAACAATTTTTAGCTCATGTCTTCCAAGCTTGCGTTCTATTATATCAGCAGATGAGCATAATTATCTCATTGTCTTCGACATTCCTTTCGGCTCTCAGCGATGAATGGGGATAATTGCTAGAAGGTGTCCCCCACCAACGTTTTTGGTTGCAAATGGGGCGTGTTCGTGGTAAAGTAATAGTGAGCATGAATAGGGTAATGGATATCGGCCCTGCAGTGTACGTGGTTGTCGAGGAAGTTTTGAGCCGACACTCAAAATTGATGGAGTCTTTCTTGCATTGTCCAAGTGGCAGCTCATTTGATCAGGCTTAGTCCTGGTCGAAAGGGAATCGCGAGGGCAGTCAGGGGGCGCCGCCCTGGTTCGCTAGGGTTCAAAAACTCGGTAGGCACACGGCACAGGCGGGGCTTTTTGCATGCTGGCCCGCTGCGCCATTGAGGATTGGGGGTAACTGCAATGACGCGCACACAAATATCGGGTGCTATAGTAAGAATCCGAACCCGAGACGAGTATGATGGTATGCTCGGTAAGGTCTGTGGTTTAGAGGACGGGGGCGAGATGCTGGTCGTCAAACATAGACCGATAGTCTTCCCTCACAGACGCGAAAGCACGATGCATTGCTTCAGGCAAGATGAGCTGGAGATTGTGAAAAGTTAGGCCGCTGTAAGAGGCGGATGATATTTTAGGGCGCTCGATAAACCGGGCGCCCTTTGCTATATATAAGCACATTAAAGAAGGATAACTGACGGCTTTTGTTATACTCAAAAGCATGATGTTATTACCTGTGTTGTTTATTTTGGCATCCGGGGGTTTCGCCCCGCCGACCGATCTTGCTTGCGAGCAACTGCGCAACCCGGTCGGAATCGACTCTGTCCAGCCTCGCTTGAGCTGGATTGTGCCCGGCAATGGCCGTGGCGAGGTTCAGACGGCTTACCAGGTGCTGGTGGCATCTTCTGAGAAGTTGCTGGATTCAGACAAAGGAGATCTCTGGGACAGCGGCAAGGTGACGTCTGATCAGTCTGTGCTGGTCGAGTATGCGGGCAAGTCGCTGAAATCTGAGATGGGCTGTTACTGGAAGGTCCGGGTGTGGACCAAAAACGGCGGGCAATCTCAGTGGAGTAAACCAGCGTTCTGGACTATGGGCCTGTTGCAGACAACGGATTGGAAGGGCAAGTGGATTGCAAACAGAGTAAAGCTTGATGAGGACGAGACGCTGCCTCTGAATATCCGTGGGCGCGGAGCAGATGCTGCTTCACATGTGATGCAGAAAATGCCTGGACCGTTGCTTCGCAAGACTTTCGAGGCCAAAAAGCCCATCAAGCGCGCGATGCTATACGTGAGCGGGCTTGGGTTCTGCGAGTTGCATATAAACGGCAAAAAGATGGGGGATTCGGTGCTGACGCCAACATACACCAAGTATGACAAGCGCGTCCCCTATACCACGCACGATGTTACCAATTTGATAAAGCAAGGGCCAAACGCTATCGGCGCTATGCTGGGTAACGGCTGGTTTAACTGCTTCACTCGCGACTCCTGGGACTTCGACCACGCGCCCTGGAGAACTACTCCCCGTATGCTGCTTCAGATGCGTTTGGAGTATGCGGACGGATCGGATGAGCTTATAGTCAGCGATGAGTCGTGGACAACCGCACTAAGCCCAATTACTTTTGATGGAATCCGAAACGGCGAGGAGTATGACGCCAGATTAGAACAGCGCGGTTGGGATACGGCGGAGTTTGTTGAGCATTCGGAGGGGGCATCGGATCTGCCGGGATGGAAGCCGGTCGAGGTTGTGGACGGCCCTAAAGGGAAATTGACAGCAGAGACCTCGCCTCCCGTTAAGGTTATGGAAACCATCAAGCCGGTTAAGGTGACGGAGCCTAAACCTGGTGTGTTCCTGTTCGATATGGGATGCAATATGGCTGGATGGGTCGAGTTGAAAGTGGCTGGCCCTATCGGCACGCAGGTTACTATGCGCTTTGATGAGCAACTGCACGAAGACGGCACCCTGCATCAGACCAACGCAGGCCATTTGGCAACCGGAGAGTTCCAGACGGATAAATATACTCTTAAAGGCGTCGGCCTTGAGAGCTGGGAGCCGAGGTTTGTGTATCACGGGTTCCAATATGTGCAAGTCGAGGGATTTCCGGGCAAACCGACACTCGATAGCCTGGTTGGAAAGGTTACCAACACCAGCTTTGAAAAGGCTGGCAGCTTCGAGTGTTCAAACGATCTGCTAAATAATATCCACCGTGCTACTTTGCGATCTTACGTCGGCAATTTTATGGGATTTCCTACCGATTGCCCGCATCGTGAGAAGAACGGCTGGACAGGGGATGCTCAACTGGCCACTGAGGTTGGGTTGCTTAACTTCAAAAGCGAGACGAACTATGCTCGATGGATGAACGATTTTGCCGATTGCCAGCTTGAAGACGGCAACCTGCCGGGTATAGTGCCGACTGGGGGCTGGGGTTATGAATGGGGCAACGGCCCGGCTTGGGACAGCGCATATTTTATAATCCCGTGGTACTTGTACCTGTACCGAGGAGATTCGTCGGTGCTTAAAGCGCATTACGACGGCTATAAGAAGTATCTGGACTTCCTGGCTTCCAAGGCTGAGGGTAACATAGTAGGCATTGGATTGGGAGACTGGTGTCCTCCGCAGGGCGGCCCAGGCGGACACGCTACGCCTGTGGCGTTGACCTCTACTGCTTACTATTACGTAGACGTGAAGATAGCGGCTCATACCGCTGAATTGCTCGGCAAGACCGGGGAGGCTAAGAAATATCATGCTTTGGCAGAGGAGATTGCTAAAGCGTTTATGGACAAGTTCTATGACCCGGCGACGGGGAAATTCACCGGAGATGAGCAGTGCGGAATGGCTACAGCTATATATCAAGGTCTGCTGCCGGACGCACAAAAGCCGAAGGTGCTGCAGGCTTTGATATCTGAGATGCAGAGACGAGACGGCCATATTTGGGCGGGTATATTGGGGACCAAGTATGCCATTCACGCCCTTACCGACAATGGCCGTGCTGATCTTGTCTACGCTGCTGCAACTAAGCGTGACTTCCCTGGCTGGGGCTATTGGATTGAACGAGGCTCGACTACGCTATGGGAGATGTGGGACGGTGGAGGATCGCGTAATCACATCATGTTCGGGGATATTGATGCGTGGTTCTACAGCGCCCTGGCAGGAATCAACCTCGACCCTGCAAAACCCGGCTATAAGCATATAATAATTAAACCTCAGATAGTCGGAGATTTGACGTGGGCGAAGGCGCAGCACGACTCACCTTACGGCGTTATCAAGTCCTCCTGGAAAAAAGAGGGGGACAAGCTGACCGTTGCTATGGATATTCCAGCGAACACAACCGCGACGGTGTATGTGCCGTACAAATCTGCCCAGGCAGTTACGGAGTCTGGCCAACCCGCAGCTAAAGCCAACGGAGTCAGATATGTTGGTGACAAAGAAGGCTGTGCGGTGTATGAAGTTGGATCCGGTCGCTACGAGTTCGTGACCAAATAAAACGGTTACAGGTGGTGGCTCTCAGGCCACCACCATCCATTTGCATAAAAGGAGGGGACACAATGCTTTCAGAGTTTAAGGCGTTTTTGTCGAGAGGCAGTGTGCTTGGTTTGGCAGTGGCGGTTGTGATTGGGGCCGCGTTCGGCGCTGTGATTACGTCATTTGTAAACGATATCTTGATGCCACCGATTGGATTGGTGCTGGGCAAAGTCGACTTCAGCAACCTGTTTGTCACTCTTGATGGCAAGCATTATACTTCACTGGCGGCAGCTCAGGCTGCAGGAGCGCCGACTTTGAACTATGGCCTGTTTATCAATGTGGTTATCAATTTCGTGCTGGTGGCGCTGGCGCTGTTTGTGATGATTAAGATTATAAATAAGAATATGCTGGCTCCGGCGCGGGCGTGTCCGTATTGTCAATCCGCGATTTCCGACCTTGCTACGAGATGTCCGCAGTGTACTTCTGAGCTGGGAGATAACGCCGGTTAGGCAGGACGGCATAACTGGTTGGGTATAGTGTGAAAACCCTTGTTGATTGCGCATCGACAAGGGTATCTCCATTGATGCTGTTCGACAAACGGGGGAATATTTATGAATAATCAGAATGGCATTCCGGCGGAAGTCGCAACTGAGATTGATGAACTCAGAAAACAGATCAACCGGGCAGATTTTTTATATTATGTGAAAGATCAGCCTGATATATCCGACGCAGATTACGACAGACTGATGCGCCGGTTGCAGGATCTGGAGGCCGAGTATCCGCAGGCTATTACTTCGGATTCCCCCACCCAGCGAGTCGGGATAACTCCGCAGTCGGAGTTTGCGACATTCGAGCACATGACGCCGATGTTAAGCCTCGCTAACGCGTTCAGCGAAGAGGAACTGCGTGCGTTTGATGCGCGATGCCGGCGGATGCTTCAGATGGAACCCCACGAGCGACTGGAATATGTTTGCGAGCCTAAATTCGACGGCTTGGCGATATCGCTGACATATACCAATGGGGTTCTTTCGGCGGGGGCGACCAGAGGTGACGGCCACCAGGGGGAGAACATCACCCAAAACCTGAGAACTGTGCGGACTATTCCCCTTGACCTTGTTAAAGTGAAACGAGACTCGCCGGACGCAAAAGACGTGCCTCCGCTTATCGAGATCAGAGGTGAGGTGCTGCTTACTCACGACGAGTTTGAGCGTATCAATGAGCAGCGTGAGATCGCTGGGGAGCCTACTTTTGCCAACCCCCGCAACGCAGCAGCCGGTTCCGTGCGCCAACTCGACCCTCGAATTACTGCCAAACGGCGTCTGACTATGTTCGCGTACGCCGTTGGCGGATACGAAGGCATCGAGTTCTCCAGCCAGTATGAAGTGCTGTGTACACTTGGTGACTGGGGTTTTAAGGTTAACCCGGAGATTCGCGTGATGGACTCGATTGATGGGGTGATCGAATATATCGGCGAATGGGCGCAGAAGAGAGGCAAACTGGCTTTTGATATCGATGGTATGGTGGTCAAGGTAAACTCATTCGATCTGCAAACCCGGCTTGGCTTTGTTGCGAGAAGCCCGAGGTGGGCTATCGCGTATAAGTTCCCTTCTCAGCAGGTGCTGACGAAAGTGAACGATATCGAGGTCAATGTTGGCCGAACCGGAGCGTTGACCCCTGTTGCTGTTCTTGAACCGGTGCAGGTCAGTGGGGTGACGGTCTCGCGCGCGACTCTTCATAATGAGGACGAGATTCGGCGAAAAGACGTGCGGATAGGAGACACAGTCGCGATACAACGAGCCGGCGAGGTGATTCCTGAGGTCGTGGAGGTAATCAAAGAGAAACGCACGGGTGACGAGAGAGAGTTCGTTATGCCCACGAAGTGCCCGATTTGTGGGGCAGATGTTGTAAGAGAGCCTGGTGAGGCGGTTGCGAGGTGTACGGATATAGCCTGCCCGGCGCGTGTGCGGGAGACTATTATTCACTTTGCATCACGGGGAGCTATGGATATAGACGGGGTCGGGCCATCGCTGATAGATCAGCTTCTTGACCGGGGCTTGATTCATGATCCGGCGGATTTGTATTCACTGAGCGTCCAGCAAATAGAATCGCTGGATAGAATGGCGGAGAAGTCGGCTCAGAACGCATATAATGCAATACAGAACAGCAAGTCTGCGCCGCTCGATAGATTAATTTACGCGCTGGGGATACGTCATGTCGGAGATCGCACGGCGGCGGCGATTGCTCAGCGATTTGGTGATCTGGATGCGCTGCGGGCTGCTTCTGTGGAAGAGGTCGCCGAAGTGCCGGATGTTGGGCCGATAGTGGCCGATAGCATAGTCACTTTTTTCTCTCAGCAAAGAAACCGGGAAGTGATAGATAAGCTGCGGGCGGCGGGAATCGACCCGAAAGTAGAGGCACGGCGAGAATCAGCGGCGTTCTCCGGTAAGACTGTGGTATTCACAGGCGCCCTGCAGAAAATGACCCGCGAACAGGCCCAGGGGATGGTTTTTAACCTGGGAGGCAGCCCATCATCATCGGTCTCAGCAAAGACTGACCTGGTTGTGGCGGGTGAGAGAGCTGGGTCGAAGCTGGATAAGGCCAGGTCTTTGGGGGTTGCGGTTATCAGTGAGGACGAATTTCTGGAAATGGTGAGTAAGGCTGAAAGCGCGTCGTAAAATCACCGAAGAGAGCGGCAATTCCACTTCTTTGCTGAGACGATGGCTGCCTGTGGTCGGATGGATGGCGATTATATTCTTGCTGTCCTCCCAGCCAAAACTGCCGCAGATTCCGGGCCTTGGTTGTCTTGAACAGCTCGATTGGAACGATAAAATAAAGCACGTTGTGGGTTATGGCGTGCTTGGGGGGCTGGTCTGGCGGGCTATAGGCGACAGGCTCCCGTTTTGGCGAAAAGCGTGGTTAGTGGTGGGAATCAGCGTTTTATATGGTGTAACCGACGAGTATCATCAAAAATTTGTCCCAAACAGAACATGCGATTTTTGTGACATCGTCGCCGATGCTATCGGTGCTGCGTGTGCTGTCGCGTTATTCTGGGCAATAAAATCATTCAGGAGGTATAAGGTTGGCAGAAGAAGAGAAAACCCACGAGTTTAAGGACAAGAGAAGGGTGAACCCCGATGGGACGCTAAAGGAGGAGGCGCAAGCCGAGCCTGAAAAGCCGGAGCAGGAAGCGGAGGAGACGCCGCAGCCGGATGTATATGATACCCTGCGTTTTATGTTGGGAATGTTTGTTGAACAGGCGTGGCAATTTATGGGATTGCACCTGCCTCCGGGCCGGAAAGAACCTGTCGTCGACCTTGGACAGACGAAAATTGCTATAGACTCAATAGTCTTTGTCGCTGATAAGCTGCAGCCTCACTTAAGCGAAGACGAGCAAAAAGCGCTGCGGGGATTAATCGGCGATTTGCAACTCAATTTTGTTCAAAAGAGCCAGTAATCGTATTGGTTTAACCAGATCGGATATTGGATGTGAATGGCGCGGCATTTGATGGTGTGGCGTGGGCGTATGACGCATTTATGCGCACTTTTGGCCTGTACAAAGACAATGTCGTGCTTGAAGCATTAAACCTCAAAGGTAATGAGCTTGTAGTGGACCTGGGCGGAGGAACAGGCCACTACGCCGCTCTATTGGCACCTTTTTGCAAAGGCGTCACAGTCGTAGACGTCAGCAGGTCTATGCTGGGAAATGTGCCACCAATACCCAATATACAGGTGCTGCGAGCGGACGCTTTGGATACTGGCCTAGACAGCGAATCATTCGACGTTGCGCTTATCACTGACGCTCTGCACCATATTCCGCACCACGATGATCTGGTAGCCGAGGCGCGGAGGATTCTCAAGCCAGACGGACGATTGTTGATTCTCGATATCCACGCCGCTTATGTGCGCACACGGCTGCTGGGTTTGTTTGAGCGAACGGTTTTTGGCGAAGTAAGTTATCTGACGTGCGTTCAAGCCTCCGAATTGATTTCGAGACACGGGTTTCACATTGAACGCACGACAGATGGCTGGCTGTATCTCGTTGTGGGGCGTAAAAATAGCCTTAGTGCGGAGCAAGAAGGGTGAGTGGGTAAGCCGGGATATTCCTGCCAAGCCAATAAGCAAAAATTATCACCGTTATTAGCCAATAAACCCGGCTTGGCACGGGCTTGGTGGTAATTATCGGTCTAATGATGAGGCACGCCAGTGCGGGTATCGAGAGGACCATCAGCGAATTCATTCGCAAAGCGCCAGCTAAATCGCCGTGCACAAGTAGATGCAGACCCCTGCCCGTTCCACACCCCGGGCAGTACAACCCGGTAAGTTGGTGAAATAAGCAAGGCGGCGCCCAGCGCGTTGAACCAGGCTCGACAAAATAGAGCAATACGGCGGCCGCAATCAAAATCACAGCCGCCGGTAATCCGTCGAATTTCAGCTTCATTAGGTTACTACTGCTGCAGGTGAATTAGCGCTAAAAGGCGCCACCACCACCGATCATGGCAAAGAAGGCACATATGCCATAGATAATACTACCCACAACTCCGAGAACTACGCTAACCGTTAACCAAGTCTTTGCAACGTTAGCCTCCTGCATTGCGCCAGCAAAATCTCCTACATTTTTCTTGCTGTTAGCTGATGCTGCTTTAACGATCGCGACGATGCCAGCCGGCAGGCAACAGAAAATGGTCGCAAGGATGGACCACACCATGTAGTCCGGCACAGCGTACTGAGACGCAACCGTATTCTGCGCTTGATAAGGTGGCTGATCAGCTCTAAGGACAGTATTGCATTGCAAACACGTGGCTACGTTGTTCGGGTTTTGATAACCGCAATTAGGGCAGTTCATAAATCGCGCTCCTTGGGTTAATATGTAAGCTCATCCATAATACGCGTAACGAGCATGATTTGCAATAGTTGAATATATTTCCACAATCAAGTTTATAGTGAAATTCCAAATGCAGTTTTGGGGAATGACGAACCGTGGCTACTTAAAATCCCGGCCGTCTAAGAGGATCTTGCCTATGTCGTAATACATTTTCATTCGGCCGGCAAACCCACGGATAAATCCCATTTTCTCTTCTTTCATACAATGTGTGCAGCCCGGCAGCGCTACTTTACTGACACGCAGTTTGCGGGCGCGGCAGTACTTTGTTATCGCGATCTCGACTCCTGAGCGGACCTGGTGCAAGTTGGGAATATCTATGAACGTGTCGCGGCGCATTGCCCGTTGGCCTGAGATGAACGGCGCGATGAATTGGGCCAGGTCGGTCGCCTGTCTGCCGCTTTTGAATATACCGACCGCCATATCCGCAGAGTTGTCTATCAGCGGCTGAACTATGGCATCAACTTTGGCGCCATCCATCCCGATGAGGTCGGCATCAAGGAACAAGACTATGTCGGCGTCGGTGTTTTCGGCACCGATTCGCATCGCCCCACCCTTCCCCAAATTGTTCTGTAAGCCGATGGTCTTGATTGTGGGGTCGGAAGAGGCTATGTCATAGGTGCGGTCGGTGGAGCCGTCACTTACCACCACGATCTCATCAATGAGTTTCGCGGACTTAATCGCGTCGAGGACGGACGTAATGCGCTCCTCTTCGTTGTAAGCAGGCACAACAGCAGCGATTTTCATACTATTTGTTGGCAGCCGGTTCACCGACGCTTCCCCGGCCTTTAACCTTCCACTTTTCGGAGTCTGTAAACCCACTATCAGGTTTTTCCTCTGAAATATCTCGCCAGGCTTTCTGAAAGACCTCTACAGCCGAATCTTTTGCCTCTCCCAGATATTGCGCCGTGTCGCCGAAAATATCCTTCGACACCAAGTTTGCAGAGTTGATTTTTTGCAGGGCTTGATCGAGTATATTGGCGGCCTCGGCGTTCTGCTTCCTGGAGATGAGCTGCTTTGCCTGCCTGGTGTATTTCTCGGCTTCTGCAAGAGATGTGACAAGATCAGGCTGTTTGTCGGATTTAGCGCTCGACTTATCTGCCGCGTGGACTTTTACAGCGATCGCGGCCACTTCCCTGCGCAGTTGCTCAATGCGCCATTGATCGTATACGACAACCGCCAGCAGTAAGACCACAACCAGCCCCATACAGCCCATTTTACGCATGGGCCGCAGCCTCCTCGCCTTTGGTCAAATGCCCAATAACTGATTGGCCGCCGTAGACCTGCTGATTGATGCATACTTCAAATGCGACGTTCGGAGAAAATATCAGCAAATCGACCTGGCTGCCACGGGAAATAAAACCGAGCTTCTCTGAATAGTCCAATTTCTGATCCTGCTCCACAAAGCACTGGATTTTGGCGACGAACTTGTCGGCTATTAACACAACAGCCATTTTTAATGCACCAGCTTCGAGAAAGATGGTGTTGCGCTCGTTTTCGAGGTGATATTTGCGCGCAAACATATCGACCATTTTTCTAAGCCACACCACCCGCACATATTCCCACACGTCGAGCATAGGGAAATTGACCTTTGCAGATTTACGGAATATGGACGCCACCGTGGATGGATACGGGCAATAGTTGAAATGAACATCCAAAGGCGACATATATATGCCTATAGCCCAGCCGTTAAGCTCTTTTGTATCACAGCCCGTGATCTCCGGCAGCTCGATTTTTTCACCCAGTTTTTCGGAGTAGAGGCTGCCCTGCTCGATTTTGCGAATATATACGATGCGGCCGTCGGCGGGTGCGATCAGCGTGCCGATCTCAGTGCGCTCAGGCTGGCGCTTGGGGTCGCGAAAAAACCAGACTCGTCTCAAAAAGAGAAGAGCCGCAAGCCACACCAGTACGATTGCAGCGATAATTTCGGCATAGATCATTCGACAAGCCCCTTCCAGGCATAATACGGCAGCCGCGCCACGAAATATCCCACAAACCCCGCCAGACCCTGGCATAGCCCGATGGCGGCCCGCTGCTGTTCATCAACCGGACGCGGCTCAAATATTCCATTGCGATAGCCGTTATCCAAGGCGCTGTATGCTCCCAAAAGCCCGTGGGTTTGATACGCTTCGTAAATCTCGTTAGAAGCGGTGTCATACACCAACTCCGCAGGAAAGCGTGTTAATTTTTGCAACTCATCGACAAGCCCTGCATACTCATCTAATAGCCCATTGCGACAAATATTATCCCTCATAGAATTGTAGCGGTCAATGGCGGGATCGAGGGTCTCGTCAAGTTCGCTGATGGCTTTTACGGCTCGCAATAGCCAGCGTATTCTGTTCATATCCCAGCACGGGTCGCAAACACGAAGTTCGATGGTCCCTAATCGGCGGGAATAGATAATGTCCTGAAAGCGCACTTTCCAATCTCGCTTTATAGGGCCAATAGCCCACGACTTCGCCATTCTGTACGATTGACCGAAGTAGTTTGATGCGGCCATTGGAGAGTTGATTGTAAACAGCGAGAGTACTGGTAGAAAATGGATGAGGTTATAATACAGCCGCTGCTTATCCGACACCCCGCTTATATGCACATGGATTGCACAGGTGTTGGTGGGGGCTTCGTAGTCGAATAAGTGGCCGGTCGGCACTATAAGCCCAGTGGCCACCGAGCAGAGATCGGCCCTGCGGCGCGCGAGGTCATCGGCCAACGCCTCGACGTCTGATTCCATAGCTGCGCTTATCTCAACCCCACTCATCATCCCCTGTTTCACATCCGCTCCGCGTGCGAAATTGTGCGCCGAATGTGTGTAGTAGAAAGCGGGATTTTTGGCCAGAAGCCGCGCCAGATAATAAAATGACTTCAGGGTCGGCCGCTTTGGCTCCGTGATAAATACTTCTTCTTCGATCCCATAAACTGGCATTGCGGTCTAAATTATACCAGTCTCGAAATCACTAAGCAATCAAGCTGAGCGGTTTTGACGCTGGCGCACGGCTTCGTATAAAACGATGCTGGCGGCCACGGCTATGTTCAGGGAATTGATCCGGCCAAGCATTGGAATGCGAGCGACGGCGTCGGCGTGGTTGCGAACCTCATCCGATATTCCGAAATGCTCGCTGCCAACGACGATCATCGACGGTTTGGTAAAATCCAGTTCCGAATAAATAATATCGGATTGCGCAGAGGTGCCAATAATTTGTATTCCGGCGTTTTTGGCCTCGTTGATTGCCCTGACGGAGTCGTGCATTATACAAATAGGGCGTGTAAAAACGGCTCCTCGTGACGCTCTTACCACTCTTCGACTGAAAGGGTCAGTAGTCTCCGCCGTAAGCACCACCCCATCGACGCCGACCGCATCGGCTGAACGAAGCAGCATACCGAGGTTGTCTGCATTGTCTCCGTTTTCTACCATCGCTATGAGCGTGCTTTGGTTGGTCATTATGTCATCAATAGGAACCGTGCAACGCTCGGCTATGGCGACGCAATCCGGAGTCGGCTTAGAGGCCAACACTTTGCTTAACAGCCCCTCGGAGGCTGCATAGACGGGGCAATTTATTTGACGCGCGCGCTCGACCAGCTCCCGGCAATCTTCGCTTGCAGCGAATTTATCTGAGAGAATTAAAGAGTCGATCTTGCTTCCAAAATCGAAGCTGCGTTTTACGAGTTCTTTGTCTTCGACAATGAATCTGCTTCGCATCAATCGACCTGCGGGCGTAATTAGCTCTCGCAGAAGTTGAATCACCGGTTCTTTTTGTCCTGTAACCTTGCGTATCATCGGCTCAACTGTACTCACCCGTGCGGCCTGTTGTCAAGCAATGGCGCTTAGCGCGCAGGCTTTCGGTTTTTGGGAGTTCACGCCTGGGTATCCGTAGTCTGTTTAGCATCTCTCGCTATGAAGGAGGTCGTGATATGCGGGTTTTGATAATAATTACCATGCTGCTGATAATCTGTGTGGCGCTTTTTACCAGGCAGCCGATCTATAGCAACAACTCTGCGGAAGAGCAGCAGGCCGATACAAACACGCTGGGAAGGGCGCTGTTGGACTCGTGTATATCACGATGCCTCAATGTGAGTTCAAAACAAATATCCGAATTGAGGGCGCAGGGTTTGAGCGATACGGACATCGCTGCGGCATGCGCCATATCGATCAAATCCGCACAGCCGATCGTCGGCATTGTGGCGAAGTTCAGGGAATGCGAGGATTGGCAGCGAATCGCCGGTATGCACAACCTTTCAACGTCCGATTTGGCCTCTGCTCCATTTTCCGTGATTGGCGATACGGAGAGTTTCAACACGGAGTTTTTTTCCAGATACTACTCGATTCCGAAGCCTGAGATTTCAAAAGTCCGACGCAAGGGGTGCTGTTGGGAGGACATAAACATTTGTGCGAATGCGGCGACGTGTGCGAGTCGGCCCTTGTTGGAGGTAGTCGATTTGCGTAGTCAAGGGCTGAGCTGGTCTGAGATCGCCAACAGATACGGCATTTCCGCCGATAAACTGACAAGTCCCATAAACTTTAAGATCGTCTCAGTTGAGCCTGCTATTCCTGCGGGCGCTGCTGCCGGCCCTGGTAGCGCACGGCCATAATATTATAACCCATCAGCCATATATTTCTCTGTATGCTTATATGTCATACTAATACAACCTGTCTATATCAATGCGTTTGCAAAGTAAGGTGACGTGGGTAACTGTAGCGAGTAGGAGAAATCTCTAACTTGCTTGACAAGGAGGATGTGAAATGCGAGTCCTGTTCATTGTCCTCGCGCTAATGCTTGGCAGCGCAATCGGTGCGCTTGCCGCCAATACCAGTGCAGTTCCGACGGCTGCGCCTGCAGCAGGCCCGGCCCCGTGTCCAGCTCCGTGCCCGGTTGTTGAACCGCGTGTTTGTGGTACAGGGCCGTCGTCGCTTTGTGGCACTGGCCCGTGCCAGGTTTGCGATTGGTCGGGTAATGTCTTACTTAATTATGCACAGGTGATGAACCTGTATGCCAATGGCAACGACTGGCTCGACGTTGCGATCGCCGCCAACGTCGCTCGAGAGGCCGGATATCCAATCAGGGAAGTTCTTACCCAACTGAAAAGCCTGGGGACATGGCAGCAAACCCTGCTGCTGTTTGGAGTCTCAGAAGCAACTGCATATAACGTGGCCGATTATCCGTTCCCACGCACGAGTATCTACACAGTTGGGGTGGATGCGCAGCACCAGAACGCTATATGCAAATACCAGAAGCCGGGGACTTGGCCGGTTTGTCAGAGAAGCGCTCCCGTATGTCCGGGAGGAGTTGGTTCTCCTGTGACGGTGGTACCGGTGCCTTGCCCGGACCCGTGCGGATCAGGCCCGGTGTGTCCGACTCCGCAGGTTACTTCGCCGGTTTGCCCATAGGCGATGTATGTTTGTGGGAGGGTAGGTTGCGATGGGAAGGGTGAGATAGCCGCCCTTCCCTCAATTTTGTGAGGTTTTCACCGACTTATCGAGCAGTTTCAATGCAAGAAGCGCGAACAGGAATACTGAACTCGTGGCCCCTGCCACCACCCCCGAGTCATTAAAGACAAATGCGGCAGCGGTGCCGACACAACAGCCCAACGCAGCGGCAGATTCCTCGATGTTAAGAAATTGCCCTCTGCGATTCCGTTTGCCCCACCAGAATAGCGCAACCGAACCAGCAATCGATATCCCCAATAACCGGCTCCACAAACTGGTGGAGACAAGCATCCAGTTGAGTGCGATTTTGCGCTGAAAGATATCGATAATCGTGCCAGCGTTGCCATCCGCCAACATTCCCACACTCCGACCAATATGAGATTGACTTCCCCCGATGTGCAGCATATCTACGGCTACTACCGCGATCAAAATCACGACCGCGATTAAGGCTATTATCGACAGGCTTCGCAAATCGGGGCGGCGACCTCTTCTCGCAAGAAGCGCCGTGGCCACAGCAATGGCGGCCGAAAGCGCCCCGCCAGCGTTCGCACCCAAAGACGGGGCTGCGATGGAAACCAATACGCAGCAGAACACGGCGGATGCGACAAACCCGGCAAGCCGACTGCCCAATCGGCCGGCTGCAAGCGACATGCCCATTCCGATTATTGATGCGCCGAGCATCGTGCCCATAAGTTCGTTGCCGATGCCATAATACCGCGCGCCCTCGACAATATTGTAACTGGCGATAGATCTGGCCATAAGCGACGCGCCCAAGGCCAGGTCCGCCATCATTCCGGCGACTAAAATCGCGCTCAGCCACACGAAAGCTCGTGCCGGGGTCTTAAAGATCAAGGCGCTGAAAGCTGATAGAACCACCGTAAGGCAGATCATAACCACAACCGATGCCGCTACGCCGCCATCGTAAAACAGAGGCATTATAAACATCACCAAAGGCAATGCGGGGAAACAAAGAACCAGCCAGGCGGCAATATTTTTAACTACAGGCGCCGAGGTTGCGAATATAGCGGCTAACACGAGCAGCACAATTACCAGTTGTGCGATACTCGTGCCGCGCATAATTGCCTGACGTTCGGCCTGTGCGCTTGCTTTTGCATTTAATTCAAGCAGAGAAGAAGCCGCGTTGGGCCCGGAGATGCTGCGTATAGGCCGGCCCACCATATCAACCGCGGGCGTGATTTTGAAGTAATTGAGAACCGTCGTCGCAACGTCGCTTATCGTCACCACACCTTGCCTGCGCGTGGAGGCTGAGGTCAACATCCCACGCTCGAATCCCGGCCCACGCACAATTATGACCCCGAGTTTCTCGCCGGCAAGATCAGTTGCTGAGCGAGCATTGGGGGAGAGCACGATAAGCAAATCCGATTTGGGATTGAGGCGGCGGTTTAGATCACCGAGAAAATCGTGTAATCGCCGGGCCGCTATAGATCTATGTCTTTCGGCAAGAACGTCAGTACACAGGTCGGCATACAAATCCGCTCGAAAAGTATCTCCAAAGTCTAATACCACGAAGCGGATGTCGTCGTGCAGGTTGTTATACTCACGGAGTAATGCGTTTATATTGACACGGGTTCCGAATGGGGATGCGGGGTTGTGTTCATTTAACTTTGCACCGTCGACCTCCCCCTCGTCGACTATCCCTCGCTCATCCATCGCTACTGCAACGCCCTCGCGGTGCATTTCCCCAGGAATGTCGGAGTTGCCGATTACCGCTGTTTTGATGCCAGCATTGTGTAACGTCGAGCCGAGAGCGCCGGGTTTGGCACGATACGAGGCAGCCTCGTTGATCCTTCGAATCCGCGCTATTTCCGAATGGAGCACGTCGCCGGCATCGGGTTGGATCCCGGTGCGATATTGAAACAGATCGCCTATATTTTCACCGTTAATCTGCGCCGTGTCGTCTCCGGCCAGCCTGACCTCTCCTCCGCCGGTCGCCATTGCGCCTGCGCCGAGGCTTAAGCACCCGGCCTCGAAACCCGACTTGGAAGCCGGAAGCGAATCTCGACTGGCCCGCCCCACCCTGACGTTGAGCAACCCCGCAGAACCTGTATTGAATAAGTCCGTAAAGGCAGGCATAGCGGGCTCGGCGAAGTTACGTATGCTCGTGCTGCCGGCTACTACCATAACAACACGCGACTGTCGCGCTTGAACCAAACCGGCGACAGCCATTAAAGCCAGGGTAAACGTTAAAATCAGGCGAACTTTCATCGTAAAGTTATGTTCTCATATTGCCGGCGAGATTGCAATTATTGATCAGTCGCCGCTTACGTTGGATGTGCTTGAGCCAATCTGATCGGGCTGGCGTTTGCCATAATATACGTCAAGGATCGCCCGACAGACCGGGCCAGCCGCAGACGCGCCGTGGCGACCGTGTTCGACTATGCAGGCGATGGCGATAGTGGGTTTCTCCAACGGAGCGAAGCAAACGAACCAGGCATGTGCCGGGTGGCCGGGATTTTCAGCGGAACCCGTCTTTCCACAGACTGCAATTCCGGGAATGTCGCACGATCTACCGGTGCCGGAGGTGACTGTTTGTCTCATCGCTTTGCGCACGAGTTCAAACTGCTCCGGACTTGTCTGCACCTGGCTTTTCTTTTTTGGTGAGATGGTGCGGGCTATATCTCCGTTTTGATCAAGGATAGTATCGACCAGGCGCGGTTGCATAATTTTACCATCTACAGCAACCCCTGCAATCGCAACTGCCATCTGCAGGGGACTGGTAAGAACGTAACCCTGCCCTATGCCGCAACTGGGCGTCTCTCCGATTCCCCATTTTTGTTTATATTTCTCCATCTTCCACGCTGTGTCCGGCATCAACCCTACGCGATCGTCGTCGTTGCGGCTCTCGTGCGGTAGGTCAATACCGGTAGCGGAGCCGATTCCGAACTGCCTGGCTATCTTAGCCATCTTATCTATGCCGAGCCGCAGTGCGAGTTGATAGAACCATACATCACAGGATTCCGCCATAGCTCGATTGAAATTAACCCCGCCGCCGTGGACTTTCCAGCATCGAAACCTGCCTCGACCAAGGTGAAATACACCCGGGCAACTTACCGTCGTCTGCGTGTTGCACTCGTTATAATACAGCCCCGCCGCAGCCATAAGCGGCTTGAATGTAGAGCCTGGGGGATAAGAATTGTAGACAGCGCGATTTTGCTGCGGGCGGCCTTTATTGAGATTAATCTTATCCCAATCGGCCCGCTTGAGCTTTTTTACGAACACATTTGGGTCATAGGACGGCGTGCTGACCATCGCCAGCACCTCTCCTGTGCGCGGGTCTAACGCAACCACAGCGCCGGTTTGATTGCCCATCGCTCGATATGCCGCCACCTGCAGATCGCGGTCGATGGAGAGCTTTAGAGCATTGCCCGGCACGGATGGCTGGTCTCCGAGGATTCTGACCATTCTGCCTGTAACATCGACCATTATCTGCTTGCCGCCGTCCGTGCCTTTAAGTTCTTTTTCGTATTGCTTCTCAAGGCCGGACTTGCCGACATAATCCCCAGCGACATAGTCCTCCCCAGCCTCCTGCGCTGTTTCAAGATCGGCCTGGCTAATCTCGCCGAGATGACCCATAATGTGGGCTATTGCCGGCCCATCAGGATAGCTGCGAAGTTGGTCCAGCTCGACGCTTACCCCAGGCAAACTCATCCTGAGTTCCCCTATTCGAGCAACCGTTTCAAGGGATACATCGACTTTTATTCTCACCGGAGACCCCGGCCGCGCCTGTCTGCGTTTCACCCGATCCGTAACTATGGCCTCGATCTCGCCGGGAGTCATCTGGAGAATACTGCAAAGGGTGTGCAGGGCTTCTTTGTCCTGCTGGAGTATTTCAGGCATAGCCATAACCACGAACTGGGGTCTGCTGGTGGCGAGGATTCGATTTTTGCGATCGAGTATAGTGCCTCGTGGAGCCCTTGTGCGCAGCAGCTTCACTGCGTTCAGATCCGACGCTTTCAGCAGATCATCGCCCTGAGCAATCTGAAGATACCACATTCTGGCAAGCAGCACAAAAAAGACGGCCACCACCAAATAGGCCGCCTGGTTGATTCGCGAACGCTGCAACCTGCGATCTTCAAACTGGACGTGCATACTGCGGCCCCGCTACTCTCGCATCTGATCGTGCCTGATATTACAAATCTGCGTCGGGACGTCCTCGACCAGAAACTTCTTTTTCATTTTAGGACAATATTTGCCCGCCAGCAGCCCCGATTGGGCGCAGATGGTGACCGTAACATATTCCAGGTCGGCAGAAACCTCTTCGCGACTGGAATCCGCACCATCGTCCGGTGGGATGGATACATCCGTTCCGGTATGGACATTGCAGGGTTCGGTAGGCTCGGTCCCTTTTTCAAACGTCCTGGTGCGCCAATGCGGACAGGTTGACGTCGCCAGCATACCCGTCTCCGTACATACCCGGCGTTTGACTGTATCTCCCTGGCTATCGGTTGCCTGATCCGGCTGAGCATCTGTGGAGGTCGCCTCGGAATCCGAAGAATCGCCTGCCGGGTTGGGTTTGGATTTTTTGGCGGCTTGCTCGGCTTTGGCTTTCTCAGCGTTGTATATTGGAATTGCCTTTGCCATAAACTCGCGCCAGACGGGTATGCAAAGGCCGCCGCCGGTAGCGCCTTTCATAGATGAGTTGTTGTCGTTGCCCACCCAAACTGCGCAGACTATCTTCTTCGGCACATATCCGATAAACCAGACATCGCGCTCGTTGTTTGTTGTCCCGGTTTTGCCTCTTGCTTCTGAGATCGGCGCGGCTCCGGTACCGGTGCCTCTGGTGACAACGCTGCGGAGCATCTGATCCATATTGCGACTGACTCCGCGCGAGATAACCTGCTGCAAATCAGGGGCGAACTCCGCTTGCGTTTCATTACGGCTGTTGGCTATGCGGGCAATCGCCATTGTGTCGCTGTGGAGGCCATCATTTGCAAATGTGCAGTAAGCCGACGCCATCTCAATGGGATGGACCCCCGGAATGCCGCCGATCGCGATGGGCAGATATGGTTCCAAAGGGGATCGAACGCCCATCAGTCGAGCATATTTGATGACGTTTTTTACTCCGACGTGTTTTGCCGTATAAATCGCCGGCAGGTTTATCGATTTCGCAATCGCCGTCTCCATTGTCACATTGCCGCCGTAGCGGCCGTCATAATTGCGCGGAGACCACGTTTTGCCACCGCCCGCCGGATACGAAACGCGGGTGTTCGGCAACATCTTGCTCGTCTTCCAGCCTTCGGCGAGAGCTGCAGTGTAGACGAAGACCTTAAATGAACTGCCGGGCTGGCGGCCTGCTTGAGTGCAGCGATTGTAGTGTGATTCAGGATCGACGCTGCCTACCATTGCCAATATGCCGCCGGTGTTGGCGTCGAGGGCGATCAGGCAGCCTTCAGTGGCGCGATAGGTTTTGGACTTGGCTTTGATCTGTTGTCGGAGGGCCTTTTCGGCTGCCTGCTGCATCTCATAATTCAAAGTCGTATAGACTCGCAGCCCGCCTCCATATAACACGTCCTCGCCGTATCTCTCCTTAATCTGGTGATTGACATAATCCACAAAGTGCGGAGCCTTATACGCCGTACGGCCGCTTTTGCGGGAGACTATGTGGGCTTGTTGGGCCATAGCATCCTTTTTTTGTTGCTCCGATATATAACCCAGCTCGGCCATTGTCGCCAGCACCGTATTCCGGCGGCCCGTGGCTGCTTTAAGGTTTTCGTGGGGGGAGTATCCCGAAGGCTTCTGCGGCAGGCCGGCGATCAATGCGCACTCGGCCAAATCCAGCGCCTGCACATCCTTACCAAAGTAGACTCGCGATGCAGCCTGCACTCCGAATGAGCCACTGCCGTAGAATATCTGGTTTAAATATAGTTCAAGGATGCGATCCTTGCTGAAGTTGCGCTCGATGAGAATTGCCAGAAATATCTCCTGAATCTTGCGTTGGATTGTCTTTCGTTGCGTGAGATAGACGTTTCTGGCGAGCTGTTGTGTTATGGTGCTGCCGCCCTGGGCCATTCTCTGACCGCGAAGATTAGCCAAAACAGCCCTTGCTACCCCGCGCATATCGACTCCGGAGTGTTCATAAAAGCGCTTGTCTTCAATGGCGACCGTGGCTTCGCGCAGTTCCTTGGGGATATCCTTTAAGGCGACGTTTGTACGATTTTCTCGAAATACCCGGCCCAGCAGGACGCCGTCGCTTGAATAGACGAGGCTGGCCTCTGGAGCTTCGAATGCGTTGATATCCGGCAGTGTCTTGGAAAGGCCGGCGAACCACCCCAGCACCGTCCCGGCCAGTACTCCCATACTGAGCAAGACACCGATCTGAAGGACCGTTACAAACGACCTCAATTTGCTGCGACGATTTCTGCTGTTCCTTCGCCTGGACGATGGGTTTGTTCTCATATTTTTTGTTACCGATGTCGATTATAGATGCGCCTAAAACAAGTGTCAAATCAAACCAGAAAACCGCGTTAATCAGCGGCCTTTTGATTCAACCTGCGCAGCGATAAGAGCAAGTTCCTGGCCCGACCCTTTCCCCAACCGTATCGCTACGTGGTATAATTGACCTAGAATCATGTATGAAATTGCCATTGAAGACACTTTTGATGCAGCGCACTGCCTCCGGGATTATGAAGGAGCGTGCAGCCGACTGCATGGACATACGTATCTGGTGCGCGTGGCGTTCCGGTTTAAGTCAATTGACGATGCTTCCGGGCTGACGCTAGATTTTCGCGAGGCAAAATCCGTGCTAAGATCGGTGCTCGATTATCTCGACCACAAATATATTAACGATCTACCGGAGTTTTTGGAACAAAATCCTTCCGCTGAAGCGATTGCCAAGTTGATTTTTGATCAGGTGAAATGCCGGGTACCACAAACATATTCCGTAAGCGTGCGCGAGACTCCGACCTCGTGCGCCACCTATTTTGAAGACGATGAGTGAACAAGGGTTTCTTTACGAGATATTCGACTCGATACAGGGCGAGGGGCTGTATTGCGGGCAGAGGCAGACTTTTCTGCGATTTGCCGGCTGCAACCTCGAATGTGGCTATTGCGATACCCCGGCAGCGAGGGACCCGCATCCGAAGAGTTGCCTGGTAGCCGGCAGTGAGCCGGTTTCCAACCCGTTGAATGTGCAACAGGTGGTCGATTACTGCCTCAGATATGGTTGTAAATCCGTATCCTTGACCGGCGGAGAGCCGTTGGTGCAGGTTCATTTTTTGCAAGCACTTATGGTGAAGTTAAAGGAATCTGGATTCAGAACCCATCTGGAGACCAATGGCACACTGTATCGCGACCTTGCAAACGTTGTAAGATGGACGGATGTGGTGGCGATGGATATGAAGCTGCCGAGTTCTACCGGAAGCGAGATTCGCTGGAAGGAACACTCGCAGTTTCTGACAATAGCCTCCAGCACCAATGTGTTCGTGAAAACCGTGGTTTGCAAGGACACCACGGAAGATGAAATATTGCAGTGCTGCGACATAATCGCCCCGATAGACAGGCACATATCGCTGATAATCCAGCCAATCACTGGCCGAAATACGGCTCCGGGTGAGCTGCTGATGCATCTTCAGAAGGTGGCGATGGCCCGGTTGACGGATGTGCGCGTAATACCTCAGTGTCATAATATCCTCGGACTCAAATGAAAAAGATCGGAATGACAACCACCATTCCTGTCGAGGCGATCGTTGCTGCGGGGCATACGCCGGTCGATCTCAACAACATCTTCATTAACGATCCCAACCCTGGCGCTCTGGTCACATCTGCTGAATATGACGGATATCCACGAAGCGCTTGTGGTTGGATTAAGGGAATGTATACCCTGGCGGCGACTGGTGCGCCGGTGTTCGGCGAGGGCGGTATTGATGCGCTGGTGGCGGTGGTGGAGGGTGATTGCACTCAGACCCAGGCGATGGTGGAGACGCTGCGTCAGAACGGCCTGGATATTATCCCGTTCAGCTATCCGTATGGCCAGGATAAGAATCTGCTTAGATTGCAGATAGATAAACTCATAAAAGCAGTCGGCACGACGTGGGAAGAGGCGGAACAGTGCAAGGTAAGGCTGGATGGCATTCGACGCAAAGTGAGGAAGCTCGACGAGTTGACCTGGCAGCGAGGGGCGTTAAGCTCACTTGAGAACCACTATTATCAGATTTGTTGCAGCGATTTTAACGGGGATGTTGACACTTTCGAGCAGGTCATAGACGACCGCCTCGAAAAGGCTCTGAAGCACGAAAAAAGCGACGGATCTGCTCTGCGGCTTGGGTATATCGGGGTTCCGACTATTTTCACGGATTTCTATGACGTGATTGAGGATATGGGCGCGACTGTCGTATTTAACGAGGTGCAGAGGCAGTTCACTATGCCGTATGAGACGGCTGATCTGATAGAGCAATACTCCGTCTACACCTACCCTTACGACGTGTTTGCCCGAATTGAAGACATTAAAAGAGAAGTCGAACGGCGTTCGATTCGTGGCATTATTCACTACACGCAGAGCTTCTGCTTCAGGCAGATTCAGGATATTATTATCCGCAAGCATATCGATGTGCCGATTCTTACCATCGAAGGCGACTCACCGATTCCTGTAGATGCGCGCACGAGGGTAAGGATGGAGAGTTTTATCGAGATGCTGGAGTAGGCTACTCGATGATCGCGCCGTGGCTCTGAGCGAAATAGATAGCTTGCGCTATATCCATCCGTGTGCCTTTAAGATCCGCCGCCTGGAGGTTCGCCCCCTGTAATTTCGCTGCTCGCAAATCGGCATCCACCAGCCTGGCATTTGATAGATCTGCCTTTGTGAGATCGCAGTCCCGGAGATCGGATTTGGAAAGATCGGCGCCGTAGAGGTCGGTTTCTACTAATTTTATCCCCTGAAGGTCGAGTTCTTTCAGGGTTTGGTGCCGCAGATTCGACCACGACCAATCCCCTCCCGCAATCACAATCCCGGCCATATCCGCATTCGCAAACGAGGCTCCAATAAAACGGCATTGGGAGAAACGAGACAGGAACAAGTAAGCGTGCGTGAAAGTGCAGTTAGCAAAAGAGGAGCTTTCCGCTGCGATAGAGTTGATCCGCACCTGGTCGAAGTTGCAATCATCAAAGCTGCATTTGACAATTTTCGATTCGGACAAATCTGCGCCTATGAAACTGCAGTGAGTAAATGAGCACCGTTCGAACTCGATGCCTGACAAATCCTCGGAATCGAAGTCCTTATCGGCGAACTCTTTTTCAGTCCACTTTGCCATGTTATCTGACGCCCATCGCTCGGCGCACCTCTTCGAGGGTCTGTCGCACAGCGTTGCGAGCCTTCTTTGCCCCTTCGGATAATACGTCCTCAATATATGTCGGGTCGGCCATCAATTTGCTGCGACGTTTGCGAATCGGTGCTAGACGCTCGTTTAATAGATTAGTGAGGCGTTGTTTGGTCTCCACGCAACCTGCGCTCCCTGTCTCGCAATCCTCGTGCAGGTCTGCTCTGCCTAAGAGGCTCAACATTTCGTATACCGCACAGCCCTCCCGCTGACCTTTGTCGTGCTGGTGACGTTTGTTGGGGTCGGTGTACATCGAGCGCACTTTATCGGCTGTCTGTTCCGGACTGTCGGCTATATAGATGGCGTTTGAGTAGCTCTTGGACATCTTTCGGCCGTCTATGCCGGGCACGTAGGGGTATTCTGTCAGAAGCGCCTCGCAGTCCGGGAAAACTTCGTCATATAGATAATTAAACCGTCTGCCGATCTCGCGGGCAAGCTCCAGATGTGGTAGCTGATCCTTTCCCACTGGCACGACGTCTGCTTTATAGGCCAGAATATCGGCGGCCTGCAGCACAGGATAACCCAACAGGCCGTAGCTGATCGCCTCTGGTCGAAGCTGAGCCTGCTTCTCTTTATAAGTCGGCACACGCTCCAGCCAGGCGATCGGGGTGATCATAGAAAGCAAAAGATGCAGTTCAGCGTGTTCTTTGACATCTGATTGCACGAATATTGAGCACTTGTTCGGGTCTAACCCGGCAGCCAGGAAATCGACCGCCGCCTGGTAAGTGTATTGCTGGATAACGTCGGCAGTGTCGTATAGGGTAGTAAGAGAGTGCCAGTCGGCTATGAAAAAGTAAGCCTCATAATCGTCCTGCAACTGCACCCAGTTGGCCAGCGCGCCCTCCAGGTTGCCCAAATGCAACAACCCCGTCGGCTGCATCCCCGAAAGTAACCTTGGTCTGCTCATAAACCCACGAATGCGTGCATCAAAAATCTCGCCGGAATCCCAATAAGAAAAGGAAATATCCTGCCACCCAGCAATATTAAGCCTATAAATGCCATCATACCGTGGCGGGCCATGAAATAATCGTATCTTCGAGCCAACTGATACGGCAGCAGTGACGACATAATATGAGAACCGTCCAACGGATGGATCGGAATTAGATTAAACAAAGCCAGTCCGATGTTGACCTGAAGCAGAATCACGAGAAAATAGAACAGCGGCTCCGACATCGCGTTCCCCCAAAATCGCAATATCGTGCCGACTATCGCCGCGGATATCAAGTTCGATAGCGGTCCCCATAACGATACCCTGAGATTATCCCAGCGTGGGTTGCGGAAGTTGCCGGGGTTGATGCGAACGGGCTTGCCCCACCCTATTCCAAACCCGGCGATAGAAGACACTGCCATCATAATAGTGCCCATCGGGTCGAGATGGTCTATGGGATTAAGGGATATTCTTCCTTGTTTATGCGGGGTCTCGTCCCCTGCCCGCCATGCGGCGAACGCGTGCGCGAACTCGTGCACGGTGATGCAGATCACCAAAGCAACCATTGAAAGCAGAAACGGATACAAGCTAAAATTATTAAACATTATGTCTATATTATACTCTCAGCGACTTTGCGCATAAAGGAAGCGGGGTTATTTCGTAAGCCGCTGAGGCACCAGGTCACATTTGACAAGGTCCTCAAGAGTTTCCCTGCGCACGATAAGCTCCGCCTGGCCGTCCTTTACCAAGACCACCGCCGGACGGGTGAATCTATTGTAGTTGCTGGCCATAGCGTAGTTGTATGCGCCGGTGGATTGCACCGCCAGCAAATCGCCGGTCTTGGCCTCTGGTAGTAATACGCTTGATATGAGCATGTCGGTTTCACAATGCTTGCCGGAGACTCGATATTCGTTGGTAGGCTCACTGCCGGCTTTGTTGGCGAGTAGTGCAGAATAGACAGCATCATACATAGTGGGGCGAGGGTTATCGGATAAGCCGCCATCGACTGCGAGATAGGTCCGCTTGCCGGGTGGTTCGGGAATGCCGCACTCTTTGATCGGGCCAACAGAGTAGAGAGTCGTCCCAGCTTCCCCTGCTATAGATCGACCAGGCTCCACCATCAGTCTCGGTTTATCTATCCCGACCGTTGCGCAGGCGACAATGACCGATTCGCTGAGCAATTTGGCATATTGTTCTGTGGTGGGGGGCTGGTGTTCTTCGACGTATCTTATGCCGACGCCGCCGCCCATATTGAGAAGCCCGATTTCGGCGCCGATTTCGTCTTTGATCTGGCGGATAAGAGATGCCATTACGTTAGCGGCTTCGATATATGGAGTCGGGTCGAGAAGTTGGCTGCCGATGTGACAGTGCAACCCGGCGAGGCTGAGTCCGCTGTGGCTGAGAACACTCTTAACTGCCTTCATAGCGTCGCCGTTACGAATGTTAAAGCCGAATTTGCTGTCTTCCTGACCAGTGCTGATGAGCCGATGGGTGTGTGGGTCGACTCCGGGATTGCAGCGTAAAATAACACATTGGCGCACACCGGCCTCTTCGGCGATTACACTCAAGAGCTCAATCTCGCCGAGGCTGTCCGGGGCTATCAGCCCTACGCGGCTTTCGACAGCCATCTCAAGCTCTTCTGCAGATTTATAGTTGCCGTGGAAAATTATCTTCTCTGTGGGAAATTGGGCGCATTTGGCGGTGTAGAGTTCACCAGCGCTTGCGACATCCAGCCACAGACCCTCCTGGTCGATTATTCGACACATAGCGGTATTTATAAATGCCTTGCTTGCAAAAGCGACCGAAGCATCACCGTATTCGGCAGCGAATGAACTCACATAGGTTCTGCAACGATGCCGTATCCATTCCTCGTCCATCACATAAAGCGACGTGCCATACTGCGCGGCTAAATCCACCGTGTCGCATCCGCCGATTTCAAGATGATTTAGTGCATTAATCTTCTGCGTACCAAGCAGCATATTATGGCCCTCTCCAGACAAATAAAGCGAACCGGCCGCTGACGACCAGCCGGTTCAGTTAAAATCTAACATAAGCAACTTTTAGTGTCAAATAAAAGCAAACGAGCAAGGAACTTCGGAATGCTTTGGCTAAATAATAGCGGGTGTAGTAAGATAGATACGTTACACCAATCATTATAGTTCATTGGAGGAGATATGGCAGCCATAGTCGACAAAGATACATGCACCGGCTGCGCCGCGTGTGTTGAAGCTTGCCCGGTAGAATCGATCACTATCGAGGACAACCTGGCGGTGGTTGATGCTGGTACGTGCATCGACTGCGGGGCATGTGTGGACGCATGTCCGACCGAAGCTATTTCGATGGAATAGATCGATGTGTATTGGCCGGGCTTCTGTCCCGGCCATATTCAGGTTGTTATGACAAGCGGTTCCACGAATGGGGCCGCTTTTCTTTTTGCAGCCAAGCTTAATTGTCTACGGAGGTGAAAGATGACGCGCTATTTTATTGCTACGGTTATGATCGGTGTTTTGTTGTCCGTCTCTTGTTCGGCTAATGCTGAGACATTAGCGGAGCTTAAAGCCAGGTTGGATAATGTGGCCAAAGATTTCAAGGGCACACTGGGGTATAGCTTGCAGGTGCGGGGTAAGCCGAATGAGAGTATCAGTCTTAACGGAGACGAGCCGTTCCCTACTGCCAGCACAATCAAGACTGTGATTATGTGCGAGGTGATGAGGCAGGTTGAGCAAGGCAAAATCAAGTGGGACCAATTAGTTGAGGTGCAGCCTGCTTCTGATGCGCGTGAAGAGGGCGGGTTTGCCTATTATTTCCAGGATGGCTCGAAGTTGACGGTGGATCAGTGGGTGCATTTGATGATGACCGTCAGCGATAATACCGCCACAATCCGCCTGCGAAGGCTGGTCGGCCACCAGAACGTAAATGATTGGCTAACCAAGCACGGTTTTGAAAAGACCAAACTGCTGAATGGCGAACAGACCGACGAATTGGGGTTGAGGCCGCTTCAAAGAAAGTATGGGCTGGGTATGACTACTCCAAACGAAATGGCGAAGTTGATGGAGTTGATACGCAGCGGCAAGGCCGGTTCAGCGGCGTCGTGCGATAAAATGATTAGAATAATGTTCCATCACCACTACGACGATGGCGTCGCAGGTCAGGTTCCTCCAGGCCAGTGCGCTTCAAAAGGCGGCGGAATTTGGGACACGCGCTCCGATGTCACGTTGGTCGTATCCCCAAAAGGTGAGTATATTCTTACGATCTACACGAAAGATCAAGAGGATACGAAATGGTATAAGAATAACGCCGGCAACGTGGCGATAAGAACAATAGGCGCGATGGTGTGGCGGCATTTCGATCCTGACAAAACATGGGCGGCTCCGGAAAAAGCGATGGATTATATTACTGATTAAACACAAATACGGATGGCCGGCGGTTTAGCAAGATGAGGCACATCAACAGGGCTGTGTTGGCAGCCTGGTTTCCCTGGATCACGATGATCGTTGTAGTTTGTGCCTGCGGTGTTATCGTATGGCATGAGGTAAACGTCATTCGTAATGCCAAGCCGCCGGCCAAACGCCCTGTAGTGGTCGTCGATCCCGGTCATCCATCCGGCACAAACTCTGCCCGGCGAGTGCTTAACGGTACAACGGAGCTACAAATCAACTGGGACATTGCTCAGAGACTAGCGCCCGTTCTGGAGGCCAAAGGCATCGAAGCAATTTTAACCAAGAACTCGCGCGATGAATTCGTATCCAACAAAGACCGCGCGATTATTGCCAATGACCATAACGCCGATCTTACGATTCACTTGCATTGCGACGCTGGGCCTGGCAGGGGATATACGCTGTATTATCCAGACCGGCAGGGCGAAATCGGCAAACAGATCGGTCCTTCCGAAGAAGTAATCGAATCCAGCGCTATTGCCGCAGAGATGATGCATTCCGGTATGCAGAGTATTCTTGCGGGCTATATACGTGATCGTGGTGTCAAAGGTGACGACAAAACAAAGATCGGCAGCAGACACGGTGCGTTGACGACTTCGGTATTCAGCGAGGTGCCGACTGTAACGGTCGAGATGGTGTTTCTCAGCAACAAACACGACGCTGATTTCATAAAGAGCGACGAGGGGCAGGTGCGAATGACGGCTGCGCTGGTTAGGGGAATAGAGAAATATTTGTTGTCGGTTGGTTATAGGGAGAGAGATGGCAGGTTCCTGCGAGCGCAACGAGCAGGAGAATGACGGGGCGACTGCTGTGAGGTCGTCCTATGATATAATACCGCTGTGAAAACTCAGGAACCAACTACCCTAAAAACCCCATTTGTTTGCCTGGCGATAAGCCTTCTGGCGTATTTCGCACTTTGGATGGGAATCCCCAAGGCCAAGTTCTTGTCTGCTTTGGCGGCAATTATCGAATCCGCCTCGAAAACCCCTAATCTGCCTCTTTCTATTCTGCTATCGCTTGTAGGAATCGTCGTGTTATCTGTGCCTACTATCGCGTTTATGGCGGCGCAAATTACGGTGGTGTATCAATTTTCACGACTGCGAATGGGGTTTGGCAAGGCGGCGCTGACGCTGTTGGGCCTATTAGTGACTTTGGGAATCGTCGTCGGGGTGATGCTATGGCGTCTAGATGTGGTAGATAAGCTGCATAGACTGCCAAGCCTGCGCGAAATCGGCATAATCGTCGGTTTGTATAAGCCGGATGCCTTAAAGATGATGATGTATGCGATTATGCTGCTTAGCGCGTCGTGCATCGGTTATCTGGTCTCGCTGCGGATAAAAGACCGCAATTTGTTGCTGCCGGTGGTGATGTTTGCGGCCACAATCGACCTGTGGACGGTGACTGCGGGGCCGGTATCTTCGGTTATGGAAAAAGCGCCTGAGATCGTAAGTGCGGTAAGCGCGCCTATTCCTGTGGCAGGAACAGGGGCCTTTGTGCCCGCCTTGATGATGGGTATGGGAGACCCTTTGTTTATGGCGGTGGTCTTTGCGGCTGTGCACAGGCTGGGATTAAACGCTCGGCGCAATTATGTTTTTGTGCTTGTGATTATGACTATCACTATGATGGCTGTGTTGGTCGGGATAGTGCCGTACATCCCGGCGTTGATTGCACTTGCTGTGGCGGTGGTGGCGGCTAACTGGGGTCAATTTCGACTGAGCCGGCAGGAAAAGATTTCGACTGCGATAGTTGCGGTGTTTTTGGTCGCTACGCTGCCGTTGGTGTGGCATATTCTCAAGCCGAAGAAACCTGCCGGTAAACCGGATACAAAAATTACCGCACCGGCGGACAAAGCGGGTTCGTAGTCTATCAATTTGTTTGACAGGATGCTACCTGATATTTAGAATTGGGCTTTAGGAGGCGGTAATGAAATCTCGATATATCTCTGATTTGCGTGAAGGCGACATCATTGAGGATGTGTTTTTGGTAAGCTCGAAGTCTGTAGGCAACACCCGCACGGGGGATCCTTATCTGAAGCTCAGCCTCAGCGATAAGAGCGGTTCGATCAATGCGGTCAGATGGGGCGCTACGCAGGGCGAGATAGATAGCTTTGTCGAGATGGACTATATCACAGCGCGCGGCAGTGTCGGGAGCTATCACGGCCAGCTTCAACTGCGAATAGATTCGATTCAGAAACCTTCGACCCAGGTTGATCCGGCGGATTTTTTGCCGGTCTCTCAGAAAAGCAGCGATGATATGTTCGAAGAGCTGATGGCTGTTCTCAACGAGGTCAAACATCCACAGTTGCGTGCGCTTCTGGCATCTTTTTTTGAGGATGCGCAGACGTCCAGGAGGTTCAAGGAGGCGCCCGCGGCGATACGGGTGCATCATGCTTATCTGGGCGGATTGTTGGAGCACACCCTCAATGTGGTGAAATCCTGCAATTTGCTAGCCACTATCTATCCGGAGGTCAATCGCGACATATTGCTGACCGCAGCGGCGTTGCACGATATCGGCAAAATGCAGGAGTATGAATGGAAGCCTGCGTTTCGCTTCACGGACGCAGGTCATTTTGTCGGACATGTGGTTGGCGGGGCGATGATGGTCAAGGAAGCCGCCGATCGAATTGACGGCTTCGATGAGGTCCTTAACCTGGCCCTGCAGCACGCGATTCTGTCTCATCACGGCCATAAAGAATACGGTTCTCCGAAGTTACCGAAGAGCCTGGAAGCAATGATAGTACACACAGCCGATGAATTGGATGCTGATGCGGCGATGTATCGAACCGCTGTGGAAGATGCGGCGGATGACAATGATTCCAGCCTGTTTACTAAGCGGCACTTCTTCCTTGAGCGTCCGCTTTTCAAGGGTCTTCCCACCCCGAATGAACCTGAAGAACAGAGTTTTGAGCCGGGTCTGTTTTCCGCCGACACAGAGTATGACCCGTTCGCCGACTGATCTGTCTAAACCGAGGCTTTGAATCCCCTTAGACGCAATGCGTTGCTGACGACGCTTAGCGAACTCGCGGCCATTGCAGCGGCTGCTATCATCGGGTTGAGCAGCACCTGGAACGGCGGATACAGAACCCCTGCCGCGATTGGTATGCCAAGTGAGTTGTAGACAAACGCGAAGAACAGGTTTTGCTTAATGTTGGAAAGAGTGGCACGGGATAGCTCGATAGCTGCCACTACTGCGCTAAGCTCTCCGGATATCAGAGTTACATCGGCAGATTCTATCGCGATGTCCGCGCCGGTTCCGATGGCGATTCCAAGATCGGCTTCGACGAGTGCGGGTGCGTCGTTTATGCCGTCGCCCACCATTGCCACGATTTTACCCTGTCGACGCAGTTCTGCGACACGAGCCGCTTTGTCTCCGGGCAGGACTTGAGACATAACCTCGTCTATCCCCACTGCAGATGCTACAGCGGCGGCGGTGCGGCTGTTGTCGCCGGTGATCATTACAACTTCGAGCCCCATTTTCTTCAGTCGCTCGACTGCGTCTATGGAGCCGGGTTTCAGGGTGTCTGCCACTGCTAACAGGCCAGTTACAACGCCGTCCGCAGATACGACCACGACAGTTTTGCCCTGGCTTTCAAGATTCTCTATCTGAGATTCGACGGCGGTGATATCTATATTATTTTCAGATTGCAGCCTGGCAGTTCCGACCAGCACGGTCTTTCCATCCACAACTGCACGCACCCCGCCTCCCGGATAGGCTTCAAACTCCGACGGCTCTGATGTGTCTATGGACTTATCTCTGGCGGCCTGAAGTATTGCCTGGGCTACCGGGTGCTCGCTGCCAAGTTCCGCTGAGGCGGCTAATTTCAAGGTCTCAGCTTGTGATTGTATATCGTGTTCATCTGTCAGCGACGGCTGGCCGAGTGTTATTGTGCCAGTTTTGTCGAGAACGACCGTGGTGACCTTGCCCGCTGTCTCCAAAGCGCCTGCGCTTCTGATCAAAACGCCGTTCTCCGCGCCCTTGCCGGTTCCAACCGTGATAGACGTCGGCGTAGCCAGACCAAGCGCGCACGGACAGGCGATTATTAGCACGGCTACGGCGTTGAGCACGGCCTGGCTGAGCGTGCCGAATACGAACCATACCACAAAAGTCGCTATGGCTATGCTGACTACTACAGGGACGAAATAACTCGCCACCACGTCGGCTAATCGCTGAATCGGAGCTTTAGAAGCCTGCGCCTGTCGCACTAATTTCACTATTTGCGCAAGCATGGTGTCGCTTCCAACCTTGGTAGCCTCGAAAGTGAAGCTGCCAGTGCGGTTTATGGTCGCGCCGATTACCTGATCACCCGCAGTTTTGTCGACGGGGATGCTTTCGCCTGTGATCATTGATTCATCGACAGCCGATGCGCCGTCGATTATGACCCCGTCCACAGCGATCTTCTCACCTGGCCTGACGCGAACACGATCCCCAACCACGACCTGCTCTATGGGGATATCAATCTCCTCGCCGTTTCTTAAAACGCGGGCCGTTCTGGCCTGTAGATTAAGAAGTTTGCGAATCGCGTCGGAAGTGTGGCTGCGGGCGCGAGTTTCAAGTAATCGGCCGAGCAGGATCAGGGTTATGATAACCGCCGCCGTCTCGAAATAGACTTCTCCCATATTCAATACTGTCGCGACGGTGCTATATATAAACGCGGCAAGCGTGCCGACTGCGATGAGCACGTTCATGTCGCTGGTTCTGTTCTTTGCCGCACTCCACGCGCTGCGCAGGATTCTGCCGCCTGCCCAGAATAAGACTACGGCTGTGAGCGCGAACTCGACCCATATCAAAGGCGAAGGGGTTACGGCGTGAAGACCCATAGCGATAATCACCACGGGCACAGTCAAGATTATTGAGCCGATCAATCTGGTCCTAACGTAGCCGACTTCGTCTTCTACTGCTTCTTCGGACGTTTCTGTTTCCGAGTCGTCGGTGATAACGGTTGCAGTGTAACCGAGAGACTCCACTTTTTCGATAAGTTGCTCCGCGCTGGTGATGTTTTCATCGAATGTCAGGGTGGCGCGTCCCGTGTCGAAGTTGGCATTTACTTCGAATACGCCATCCATCTGCTTCCATTTTCTCTCTATTGCGAGAAGACAGCTCGGACAGTGCAGACCACCTAAAGACAAATCGACCCGACTGCGAGGAGTATGTGCGTGCTCGTGAGCGTGTCCCGATCCCGATTTTGAGCCTCCCAGAAAGTAGATCAATATAAATATTATCAGCGCAGCGCCCAGCGCTATCACGGCATATCCAGTTGTATCCATAAAGCACCTCTACGTCTATTGTACCCCTGCTGTGCCGAACGAACACACTTGTGAGCGAATATTTGCAACTCCAAAGGGGGTTATTCTGGATTTCGATCGTGATAAAATAGTGTATCGAGCAGATTCGCGTTTTTGCTCCGTCTAATGACTATAGAATATTATATCAAGCGTTGAAAGGACAGATATGAAACGACTTGGTTTTTTTGCAATGATCGTGTTGTGTGTGGCCATGGTGTCCAATGCCGCCGTGGCTATCACTTCTGCCCAGTTGCTGTCAAAGGTAAAGACCGCTGAAGCCGGGCTTAAAGACTTCAAGGCTGAGATGGTTATAACCTCGGCTAACAAAGGAAATGTCTCGGATATGGGCGAGGGCTACTCCGAAATCCTGAAGCTGCAGAAGGGCGTTATCTCCTATAAAAAAACCGATAAGCTGCGCATGGACGGATATGCACAGGGCATTAAGGCCTCGTTTATTCAAAATGGCTATAAAAAGCTCGTTCTGGCCTCTATGATTCGAAAGACTGAGGATGTGAAGAATAAACCGGGCAAGAGACTGGATACCCTGGACTTCGGCTTTGTCTCCAGCAGTCTGTGGACAGACAACAACGTGACGGTTGTATCAACGGACAAGAACGGGGTGGCTCTGCTCAAGTTGACTCCTAAGTTCGGCGACAAGGATAAGCGTCACGACAAAGTGTGGCTGAACACCAACAGCCTTCGGCTATCGAAGCGCGAGAAATACAGGGGCAGCGGTGAGATGCGGGTGCGGTACATCTACACAGATTTCCAGAATCTGGCAGGAAAACTGCCAATTGCAACGACTTCGACGATGTATGACCCCGACGGGGACAACCTTGGAACCGTGGCTTACAAAAATATACAGGTAAACACCGGCCTGGCAGACTCGGTTTTTTCTCTTACTCAGCGGTAAATAAGCGGAGATGCGATGGGTCGGAATCGCCTGCGGGTTAATTGACCAGCGGTGATTCCGACTGCTCCAGCGCCGCCAGAGCCTCTTTTACGTCCTTGGCTACAGGGAAATATCTATCCAGTCTTAGCAATTTTAGCGCACGCTCGACCGACGGCGGCACATCGACCAGCACCAATCGCTTCCCGTCGGACTCCAACTGCTGCATCTGACGCACCAACCACCTATATCCTGGGCTTTCGACGTAACCAACACGACTAAGATCAAGAATGAGGTTTTTTGCACTGATTAATGGAGAGTTTACCAACTTCGCTAATGCCTGGGTTCTGTCTTCATCACATGCTCCCTCGGGTCTGACTATCGCGGAACCCTCGAAGAGCGTATAACCAAATCGATGGCTGGCAATTCTTGCTTCTCGCATAACACCTCTCTCCGCCGCCTCGCTAGAGTGCCGGACACATCGACACATCCATTATTTCTGACGATGATCCTCGCGCGGGCGTTCCCAATTATGTATACCGCTAAATGGGCAAATTCAATTCAACTATTCGTGATTCTTACGATGATGAGTGGAATAATCACCCAATTCCGCCTTGCAGATCATCGACCAGGCGGGTATCATCATGGCAACGTACCGTTAAAGGAGGGAATCACTTGGCCGGTTTCAACTATCCATTATTATTGGAGCCAATCTCCGTACCTAAAGTGTGGGGAGGAGGAAGATTAGCAAAAATACCGGGCCGCAAGGCCGTTGAGTCCGCTGACCCCATCGGCGAGTCGTGGGATGTGAGCACCTGGCCCACAGCGCCGGACAACAAAGAGCTTTGCACCGTGACCAGGATCACCAACGGGCCTCTGGCGGGATCGCTGCTCGATACAGTGGTCAACGTGCCTGTTGTTGTGAAGGCGATTGACTCGGCAGATAAGCTGTCCGTTCAAAATCATCCCGTGCTGCCGGATGTGCATAAGGATGAGATGTGGTACATTCTTGACGCCGATGAGGATGCCTATCTGTATCTCGGGCTGGCAGATGGGGTGGAAAAACAGCAGTTTTGCGATTTGATTTGTTCTCATGACCCGCCTGAACAGGCAGTATTGTCCTCGCTGCGGTGTATGGATTCGATCAAACCTGGGGATCATTTTAACGTGCCAACCGGTATGGTTCACGCGATAGGGCCGGGGCTTCTGACATTCGAGATCAGTGAGCAATCGCAGGTGACTTATCGCCTGTATGATTATAATCGCGCTCGAAGTCGAGGAAAACTCGACCTTAAAGAAGGGTGTGAGGCGATTATGGCCGAGCGGCCAGCAACGCCGAACCTTGATGCGGGAATGGTGTTCGAACAGGCTGATGCCACTGAGCTACTGACGGAGTTTCCAAGCTTTTGCGTGATCAAGGCCACTGGAGAGCAGATAAAGGTGAAATCTGCAAAGCACATGCATCTGGTCACTGCTACGAAAGGAAATTTAAGTATTAGCGGGCCAAATGAGCTTTGGAACGTGAAATTGGGATATTCGTTTACTTGCCTGGTTCCGGCTGCAAATGACGGCTACACAATTGATACGTGCGGCAGCGGGGAGGCATTGATCGCACCTCTGAAGGATTAGGATCATTAAACAACCTATGCAGTTTTTAAGCGGGAGATGGGTAACAATTAGCAAATCGACGCGTATGTATATATGAGAATAACCTGATCCGGAGGTCTCTTTTATGCGATTTTTAGTTACCTGTGCCGCGTTGGCTGTCATATTTGCTACGGCCGCATGGGCACAGCAGTCCATTGAAGCAGGAGAACGCGCTCCTGCTTTCGATATGAAAGATCAGTTTGGCAAGACCTGGAAGCTGCCTGAGCTTAAAGAACGAGTGGTGGTTCTGGTGGTCGCCACGACTGATTCCGGGCGATTAATGGGGCCGTGGGTGGACACGTTAAAGGCGCAATACGCCGATAAAGTGACCATTTTAGGTATGCTGGACCTGAAATCCGTGCCATCAATCGGCCGGGGAATAGCCAAGTCGAGGATTAGAAAAGAGACCAAAGACCCTATGATGCTGGATTTCTCTGGAAAGACCGCGCAGGCTTATGGGGTATCGGGCAAGACGCCGACTGTTGTAGTAATAGACAAAAACGGGCTGATTCAAGCCATCGCACGGCAGACTTATACGAAATCGGCCTATGAATCCGTTAGATCAGCGATAGATAAATCCTTAAAATAAGGCATTGATGGCGATCGCCGGCGCAACACAGCGCCGGCGATCGTTACTTTTGATTATTGATTGTAAATCGGTGACATCTCACGCAGTCGCTCGACGATGCCCGGCAAGGTGTCCAGAACCTTCTCTATTTGAGCCATTGTGTTATCGTTGCCTAACGTCATTCGCAGCGAACCATGCGCCTGTTCGTGCTTCATGCCCAACGCCATCAGCACATGTGACGGGTCCAAAGAACCTGATGTGCAGGCTGACCCCGAAGAGACGCAGATTCCGTTCATATCCATCAGCAGAATCATCGACTCGCCCTCAATGCCGTCAAATGAGAAGTTGACGTTGTTGGGCAGGCGTTTGACGCGATCGCCATTCAACTTTACATCCCTAATTCGGGATTCTATGCCTTCGATCAAGGCATCCCGGAGCTTAATAGTCGCTGCTGCTTCATCAGCCATTCGGGCCTTTGCAAGCTCGGCAGCTTTGCCTAAACCGACGATTCCTGCCACATTGTGGGTTCCTGCGCGTCGATTGGACTCCTGGCCTCCGCCATACATAAACCTGTCGATTCGTGCCCCCTTGCGAATATACATTGCCCCAATGCCCTTCGGCCCATAGAGCTTATGCGCGGAAAGCGCCAGAGAGTCACAGCCGACGGCGTTGACATCGACGGGGATGTGGCCGACAGTCTGCACAGTGTCCGTATGGAAGTGGATGTGCTTCTCGCGAGCGATGCGTCCGATCTCTTCCAGCGGTTGGATAGTGCCGATCTCGTTGTTGGCGTGCATTATTGTAATTAGAACGGTTTCGTCCGTTATAGCTGCCTGAAGTTCATCAAGACTGACCAGGCCGTTGGCGTCCACTTCGAGATATGTGGCCGCGGCTCCGCGTTTTTCGAGAAGATGCACCGGTTCGAGGATGGCGTGATGTTCGATTTTGCTGGTGATTATATGATTGCCTTTTTTGGCTTTGGCAGAGGCTACCCCGAAGACCGCCCAGTTGTCGGACTCCGTGCCGCCACTGGTGAAAAAGACCTCGTTTGGTTGAGCGCCGATCAGCACGGCGACTTTCTCCCTGGCATCCTCTACGGCCTGCCCAGCCGCGCGCCCGATTGAATATAGTGTGGTGGCGCTGCCGTAATCTTGCTTCATATACGGAAGCATAGCCGCCAGCACCTCTTCATCAAGCGGCGTAGTGGCTGCGTGGTCGAGATATGTAAGATCACTCATACGGTGTTATCCTCCTGGAGAACGCATTGCTGCGCCCTCTGTTCTTCTACGAATATATTGTCCACTTGCGCAGTTAGCTTGTCAAGTTCGGCAATTAGAGGAAAATGATGTACGAAACGTTAAGGTATGCAATAGGAGCTTATTTGCCAGGGAGCATCGCATTATGAAAGGCCAACAAAAGCGCTTTGCAGGTCATCGCCTGATTGAGTTTTCTCAGTCGGCAAAAGGCACAATGCGACAAATCGCCGAGCGACTCTCGCCTTACGAACAGGCGATCATCGACGGTTGGGTGGATATTCAGTGCGATACCTGGCAGCCGCCCGGATTTAACAGAGATTCGCTGACACAGGTCTTCGGAAACATAGTTCGGGCGGTGTTGTCTGCAATGAACAGCGGTGAATTGGAAGACTGCGTCGATGAGCTTGAAAGAATCGGCGGCCAACTGGCAGAGCAGCAATTTCCGTTCGATGCGCTAATTATCAGCGTGCATTTTTTCGAGGAGACTTATCTTCAGTTCCTGCTCGATCCTACCCCGGATCAGCCTGGTGATTGGCTGGTGGCTATCGACGAGTTTCTGCACGTGGCTCTGGCTGCGATCTCCAACGCCTATTTCGAGGCCTATCGCAAGGAGTTGGTGGAGAGCGTGGAAGTCGGTCGAACGGTGCAAGATAACCTGCTGGCGGACATCCCCGATCAAATAGCAGATCTCGAAGTGGCTCACGCATATATCTCGGCCCAGACTAAAGCACAGCTCGGCGGGGATTTTCTGGACTATTTCCAATTGGAGTCGAAGGCCGATGTGTTTGTGATAGGTGATCTATCCGGCCACGGAGTTGAAGCTGTCGCCGAATCGCTGTCTTTGAGAATGCTGTTCAGAGGGTTTATGCGCGAGCACCCGGATATTTCAATAGCGATGGAACGGCTCAACGACGTTGTTTATAACGACCTGCGAGCTGGGCATTTCGCCACGGCGCTTGCATTGTCCTATAAGGGAGATGGACGTTTACAGATAGTAAACGCCGGTCATCCCCCACCCGTTCGCTGTAGTGGCGAACGGCCCATAGAACACGGTATGGCTTTATCCATTTTTTATGGCGCTGTCTATGAGCCTCAGGAGATCGTGCTGCAGCCCGGAGAGACGTTTGTAGCGTATACGGATGGTCTAATAGAGGCTCACGGCCCCGAAGGGATGTATGGTGAAGAGCGATTGACCGAGACGGTTCGCGCCATGCGCGGCGCACCGCCGGACGCAATAATTCAGAGACTGCTGAAAGAGGCCAGGCGTTTCGGTTGTGGCAGGTTTGCAGACGACGTGGCGATACTGGTGTTAAGGCGAAGAGTAGAATAAGGTGTGCCGATCACACCACTGATTCTTCGTTTGCCTGGTTTTCTATTCGCTTGATTGCCTTGTCTATGAATTTTTTGACTTCGGCCTGCTCCGGGCCTTTGTCTATCTGGCATACGTGCCCACACCATGGGCAAGTCGCACACTTAGATGACTCGTCGAAATAATCCACAGCGAGTTGAGTGTGGCATTTTGGGCATTTGGCGTGCCAATCCACTCTGATTCTTATCATTTCTCATTCACCGTCCGCTTCCCGAAACCGCCGACGCTGCCGAGCGGCCCTTTTGGCGAGAGTCATGCATTGCGACCGATCAGGCCGCGGCTTCCTGCATTAACTCGTCGGGGATATCAAAGTTTGCATAGGCTTGCTGAACGTCGTCATTCTCGTCTAATGCGTCCAGCAGTCTCAGAATCTGGCTCGCTTCCTTGCTATCCTCGATTTTTACGGTGCTTTTTGGAAGCATGGTCACTTCGGCGCTGGTAAACTCTATTCCCGCCTCCGTGAGCGCATCTCGGACGTTTGCCAAGTCGTTTGGCTGGCAAATGACCTCAATGGTATCATCTTCCGCTCGAATGTCTTCGGCGCCCGCATCCATAGTCGCCATCATCACGGAATCTTCGTCGGTTGTTGATGCGGATATTTCCACACGACCCACCTGATCAAACATCCAGGCTACACAACCGCTCTCCCCCAAATTGCCTCCGCACTTGGAAAAGATGTTTCGAAGCTCCGCCACCGTACGGTTTCTGTTATCGGTGAGGCAGGCTACCAATACTGCTACTCCTGCCGGGCCGTAACCTTCATACGCGATCTCCTCGTAGTTCGCTCCATCTACTTCTCCGGAGCCGCGCTGAATCGCGCGTTTGATGTTATCAGCGGGCATGCTGTTTTCCCGGCCTTTTTGTATAGCCAGCTTAAGCCTCAGGTTGGAGTCCGGATTGCCCCCACCTTCTTTTGCCGCCACGATGATCTCGCGTGCAATTTTTGTAAACAGCTTGCTCCTTACGGCGTCCTGTTTGCCCTTGCGCAAACGGATATTGTGCCATTTGGAATGCCCTGCCATCTGTAACTCTCCTCGAAGTAAACGAACAAAACGATCCGCCGTAGCATCGACACCTCATGTGGCGACGGCAGGCGACCGCTGTGGGCTTGACCAGGGGAATGAGAGTAGAGACATACATCTTTATCCCCGAACAGGCCTTCTTACCCTATATCGGAATATATCACAATCTGCTCCAGCGGTCAAGGGCTTTGCAGAATATTTGTCAGAATCGTAACTGAAGGCACCAGGCATGGAGGTTATAAAGTCACATTTTATAGCGAAACAGAGGTTATAATTCTATTAACGCCACGGCCTTGGTCCCCTGGCCAGGTTCACTGGTCAGTTCAAATGAACCATCGTCCTGACGGATGCGCTCTTCGATGCCGATTAATCCGAGGTGTCCGGCGGCGGCTTTTTGTTTTCTCACAGGTTCCACTTCAAAGCCCACCCCATCATCCACAACTTCGAGCTTCAACATACCATCATCGACCGTGACCGAGACCTTGACGTTTTTGGCCTTCGCGTGGTTAACCACGTTATTGAGCAGTTCTCGCATAATCTGAAATGCAGTAACAGCCACTCCAGGAGGGATTCGATGCTCGGCGGTGTCGATATCGACTTCGATTTCCAGCGAACCGCGTATGGCGGCTTCATCGGCGCAGCGTTTCATCGCCTCCTGGAAACGGCTCGGTTCCGGGCCCATAATTCTGAGTTCGGACAGGTAGTAGCGTACCTCAGCGAGTCCTCTGGTGGCGATCTGGTGAATCTTGTCGATCCCGTCCTTTGTTTTGTCGGAGTTCTTCTCTACGAGAATCTTACATCTTTCGAGATGCAGTTTAATTGCGGCAAGCGTCTGCAGGAAATTATCGTGCAGATCCCGTGCGATTCGAAGGCGTTCTTCTGAGGTGGCGGCCTGGGTAAGTCGTTCCCAAAGCAGGGCATTTTCGACCACCGGAGCCGCCTGAGTCGCAACCAGACTCAGCAACTGCATATCCGCACTGTTAAGTCGCTTTTCGCGCCCGTTTGCAGCGTAGACTACTCCGACCGGAGCGCCCCGAACAATCAATGGTGCAGCGACCAGGTTTCTTATCCCCAGTTTAGCAGCGACGCCTTTGGGCAGCGGATGGCGCACAGACAGCCGATTAGAGACCAATGGCCGCTGCTCTCGTAATATCTCTTCGACGTTCCAATCCCCGCCGCCTTCCCGGAATGTCGCCAATAGCGCGGAATTGATGCCTGCCGATCGAAGCCCCGGCCCCTCGGAACCGTCAGCCCCCCTCTTCGCAGGCAAGAAAAACGCCTGCTCCACGTTCAGCAGTTGCGTCGCTCGTTTTATGAGATGATCTATAATGTCTCGTGAGTTGGCCAACCCCGCAAGCTCGGCTCTGAACTCGTTGACCACGACCAGGCTGGCTCGATAGTTTAGCTGCTTTTCGCTGATTTGGCCGAACATCAATGCCAGCACCAGCAAAAACCCCATAAACCCCAGCGCCGGGACCACATCGGATGCGCTATTCTGCATCACCCCTGCCACCATGACAAACGAGACGACGCTGGCCCCCAAAGCCAGTATGCTCCTTAACCAGCCATATCGCGTAGCCACACTGACAACATAAAATATATACCAAAGATAGAACGGGATCCCAGTCCAGCCGGTGACTGCCAGAAGGTAGGTTATCAGCACAACCTCAATTATACTGCTGAGCATAATCGTGATGCGAAACGCGTTGGGAAAGAATCGCACCGCCACCCACATCCCAACGCTGTAGCTAACAAACAGAGTGATAAGGATGACAGCGAGCTGAAGCGAAAGTATAGCTTCCGGCTCGGCCGTGCTGTTTGGCTGGGTTAATCGGTCTTCGTAGCCTGGCACAGCCTGGCCGGAGTAGAATTTTAGAAGCACGACGGCGGTGACAAGGGTTAACAGTAAACGGATTAGCGCCTGCTGCCTTTCGGCGGTAAGCTGCTCCTGCTGTAGGCTGAATGTGCCGTCTAATCGCATTCTGTCAGGCCTTCACAAGTCCGCATCGAATAGCAAATTTCACCGCTTCGGACCGGCTGGACAAGCCAAGTTTTTCTAATATTCTGCCGACGTGGACTTTTACGGTGTGTTCGCTGATAAAAAGCTCATCGGCAATTTGAATGTTGGACTTGGCTTCGCCAAGAAGTTTGAATACTTCAACTTCCCGGGCAGTCAGCAGTGATAGCTTCGCCGCATCATCTCCCAGCGGTTTTTTAGCCATACCACGGAACAGTTTTTCAGTCAGACCCGGCGGCAGCCAGCATCCTCCTGTGGCGACTGCTCTAATAGCATCGACAAGCTGTGTGGAGGCGGCATCCTTAAGCAAATATCCCATCGCTCCGCTTTGAATACATCTTGCCAGCAATTCATCATCGTCGGCTCCGGTCAGCACGATGACCTTAGTGGGGAGCTGATCCGTAGAAAGAGCCTCGAGCACCTCAACTCCTCCCATTTCCGGCATAATAAGATCCAACAGGAGGATATCCGGCTTCAGCGCGCGTGCTTTTTCTACGGCCTGCACACCTGTGACCGCCTGATCCACAACCTGAAGATCGTCGTATTCGCCCAGCAGCCCCATCAGACCTTCGCGCAATATTCCGTGATCATCAGCTATTAATACCGTGATTGATGAATTATCCATGCTGTTTTGTGATCCGTTTCTTCGCGTAAACTAGCGTCTTTGTAACAGCCCGAAACACGTGGGTGATCCTGTTTCCTGGTCAGTTCCGAGCGCTGAGAAATACCTGCTTTTTGCAGATTTTACAACCGATCCATCGCCAGCCCACCCATACTAATCGTTACGTCAACTTGCCCGGCATAATACATCTGCCGGGTTGATCTACAATTATCTCTTCTACATGATGGAATCATATACCTGCTTAGCCCAAGAGTCAACCTGCCTTGCTTGATTAGTTGTGTAAGCCCCTTTCGCCGCAGCCATTTTTGACGCTCGCTTCCTTCCAATGGTCACAGATGTGGGTAAAACTCCACAGAGTAGACGCTACTGTATAGAGCCAGGAAGGCCATGCAGCAATGACTCGTTTAGATTATAAATCTGTAAATAGCGCCAAAGACGAAGATATATACGGACAGTTTGCGCCACATCCCAATATGTGTGTGGTGTTCACTGGTAAGAAAGTTGGGCGCGCTGCCCAATGGGTAGGAGTTGGTGTCTCTGATGTATATGGTTATTCGCCAACCGAGTATGAAGCCGACCCAAATCTGTGGACAAATATCATCCATCCCGAAGATCGACAAAGAATGCTGCAGGCTTATGAAAAGCTGAAGTCTGGAGAGCGCATCTTTGAGGAATATCGCCTATTCGATAAAAGCGGACAGCAGAGATGGATTTTAGAGATAGCTGGCCCGGCGAAATCCGTGCCTGATAGAAATATATCTTCTGTTCGTGTTTTGATCGATATCACACAGTCCAAGACTGGTCAACTGCTGAATTTTAAGGTGCTGACTGACAATTCACCGTTAGCGATATTGATTCTCGCCGATGAGCGGGTTGTGTATAGCAATGAATCCGCCGCGCAACTGTTGGGGCGTGAATCGGCCGAGGAGATACGCGGGCTGCGGATTGACGAGTTAATGTCCAGGCAGAGTGCGGATGATATTTGTGAAAAAGTATCAGCGCACCTGGATGAAGGGCCGTGGTCTGGGGATATATCGATCGTGCGTACGGATGGCACAAAACTGGAACTCCGGGCATCCCTCAACAGCACCGGAGGAGGGCTTGTGGCTATATTCACAGACATCACAAGACTGAAGCAAAGCGAGGCTACGCTGCGAGCTGCTCAGAAACTGCTATCGGCTGTTCAGGATGCGCTGGCGGCTAACTTCGCCGTGGTGGACGGTGATGGGGTTATCATAACAGTCAACGAGCGGTGGCGACAATTCGCCCGAGAAAACGGCGACCCCGATCTGCAACATACCTGTGAAGGCACAAACTACCTCGACGTGGTTCGCCGTGCCGCTGAGGCAGGTTCGCAGGACGCTGCAGAAGCGCTGGCAGGAATTATGAGTGTACTGAACGGGGACGTCGACGCGTATGAGGTGGAATACCCGTGTCGCAACACCTCCGACGGTCCGGGCTGGTTTCTTATGAAAGTGGGAGCGCTGACTAGCGACTACGGAGGCGCAGTAATTGCGCACATTGATGTCACAAAACAGCGTGTAGCTGAAGAGGCGCTGCTCGAAAGTGAGCGTAAAATTCGTTCGCTGATAGACAATGTGGACGCGATAATATTCAGGCTCGATCCCAACCACAATCTCATAGCTCTGATAGGCCGCTCCGTAGAGAAATTTGGATTTAGCCTGGAAGAAGTATTGCGATGTCCAACTCTGTGGTGGTCAACAATACATAAGGACGATCGGGCGATTGCCCGAGTTTCGTACGAACGCGCCGCAGCCACCGGCCAATTGACGATACAAGAGCTGAGGCTGGTCGATCACCGGACAAACGAGATTCGTTGGGTGAGGTCGCATATCACTCCGAAATTCGACGACTCAGGTAATATTCAGTATTTCGATGGGGTGGCTGTGGATATTACTGAGCGCATGGAAGCACAGATTCGCGAAGAAAAACGAGCCCGGGAAATCGCCTTAATAAACGATATAAACCGGCAACTCGAGTCTTCTCTGGATACTCAGCAGGTTTTAGACAACGCCACACGACGAATCTGCGAAGCTCTAGATAGCAGCAGCCTGGCGATCATGCTTGAACCTTCCGCCGCCAGGTTACGACAACTATCGATTTGCCGCCAGGGTGGTGAAACAATTACAGGCACGGATCATATAACGGCGCAGGCGGAGATATCTGCGGAAGAGATTTTACACCTACAAATAAATGAACCTGTTTTGATTCCGGACCTGCGACAGACCTCCCCGGTCATCGCATTTTTGGCTGAAATGGCTGCACAATCGAAGGCCAATGCACTCGGCCCCGCACTTATCGCCCCACTTTATGCAGGCATAGACAGCAACGGAGTATTAATTGCCGTGAAACAGTCGGGGGAGATATTTGAGGAAGACGATCTGTGGGTATTGGGCGAGATAGCGACTCATATATCCGCGGCGCTCGCAAATGCGGCGAACTACACCCGCCAATCCAGAATCGCCGAGACCCTGCAGCGCAGTCTGATGCCCACCAATTTCGATATGCCGTTTCTGGATATCGCCGCGCTATACTCCCCTGCCCCGGGCGAAATGGAGGTCGGGGGAGATTTCTTAAGCATATTCAAAATCGACGAGGACAGGGTTGGGTTGGTGGTGGGGGATGTGTCCGGCAAGGGGGTCGAGGCAGCGGTTCATACGGCAGAAGCTCGATATATGCTGCGTGCGCTGGCCCACCAAAACCCTGACCCCGCGTATGTTATAAGTCAGCTTAACGATACCCTGTGCGATTTTCTTTCCGAAGAGACATTTATAACCCTGGTCTATTTCATGCTTGAAGCTAAAAGGCAGGTCATCGAATATGTAAACGCCGGCCACGAGGCGCCTATGCTCATAGATTGCCCATCGGGCAAGCTGATCGAACTGCCCCCCAATGGCCCAGTGCTCGGCGTCACTAAGAAGACGGATTTCAAAACCGTCAGCATTGAATTTCACAAAAATGATATGCTTTTTTGTTATACCGACGGGGTAGCCGACCTCCGGGTTGACGGCTCGCGATTCGGGTATGAACGGCTTCACGAGACCGTTCGATCGGCCCCGAAAGAGACTGCCCACGCAGTGAGGGACCACGTGGTGAACAAACTCCGCTCATACGGAGAACACGGCCAGAGCGACGATCAGGTAGTTGTGGTTATTCGATCTCTGGCGTGAGAAGAGTCAGGGAACAGATTGTCAAAGGTTAGGTTTGTCTGAGGATTTGGTTGGGCATGAAGGCCTTGAAGAAAGAGAGGGTGATGACAATAGAACACATTAAATCTACTGCGCCGCCTTCATCGCCGGTGGCTCCCGTTGTTGAAAAGGCTCTTGAACGTGCGGTCGAATGGTTGATAGGTGAGCAGTTCTCCGAAGGCTATTGGAAGGCCGAACTCGAAGGCGACACCATCCTTGAGTCCGAATATATAATCCTGATGCGTTTTCTGGGCAATGCAGATGAGCGCAAGCTACGGAAGGCTGCTGCTTATTTGCGTGAGAAGCAGATGGATAACGGAGGGTGGCCGTGTTATCCGGGCGGGCCTGTGGACGCCAGCGTCTCGGTTGAGGCGTACTTCGCGCTCAAGCTGACGGGGTCGCATCCTGATGAGCCGTATATGGTTCGGGCGCGGGAGGCGATTCAATCGGCGGGGGGTGTGCCCGCGGTTAACAGTTACACCAAGTTTTACCTTGCAATGCTGGGCCAGATCCCGTGGCACGACACTCCAGCGGTGCCGCCGGAGATCAACCTGCTGCCGGCTTGGTTCTATTTCAACATTTACGAGATATCCTCATGGTCACGCACTTTTGTGGTGCCGCTGAGCATTATATGGGCCAAAAAGCCGGTGGTTGAGGTTCCGCAGCACCAGGGCATTGGCGAGTTGCTTTCCGACACGAAGCAACGCGACAACATTCGACTGAAAATGTGCCGACCGCTGCTCAGTTGGCGCAACTTTTTCGTCGGCGTGGATTCGATAATAAAGGGCATCGAAAGAATATCGCTGACACCTCTGCGGCGTTCGGGTGTGCGTCAGGCGGAGAAATGGATGGTGCGGCATTTGGATCACAGCGCCGGTTTCGGGGCGATTTTTCCACCGATGGTGTATGCGTTAATAGCACTGCGGGTGCTGGGGTATGCGGACGATTCGCCGGAAGTGAAGGAGGCGCGAGAAGAGCTGGAGGCGCTGGAGATCGAAGAAGAGGACACCCTGCGCCTTGAGCCTTGCACTTCTCCCGTATGGGACACCGCTATCGCAGTAAACGCACTAAACCAGGCGGGGGTTGCGGCAGATTCTACGAGTTTGCTGGATGCTGCCAGATGGCTGGTCAGCAAAGAAGTTACGCAGCGTGGCGACTGGAGTGTAAAACGCCCTGATCTAATGCCCGGGGGCTGGTATTTCGAGTTCCTTAATGAGTTTTATCCTGATATTGACGACACAGCGATGGTGTTGATGGCGCTGGATAAATGTGCTGATGTGCCTGGAAAGCAAGAGTCTATGCAGCGAGGGTTAAACTGGCTTTTGGGGATGCAGAGCTCTGACGGCGGATGGGCGTCGTTTGATGTGGATAACAACAGGGAGATTTTCAATCATATCCCATTTGCGGATCATAACGCGATGCTTGACCCTCCGACTGCGGATATTACAGCGCGCATTCTGGAGATGTTGTCTTATTTCGACTACACCCTGGAAGATGATTGCGTGCAGAGAGCTATTGAGTTTATGGAGGATGAGCAGGAGGACGACGGGTCGTGGTATGGCAGGTGGGGGGTTAATTATATCTACGGAACCTGGCAGGGCATAAGAGGTCTTACCCGGATAGGAATAGATACTGCCGATCCGATGATTGTGGACGCGGCGCACTGGCTATTGAGCGTGCAAAACGAAGACGGCGGTTGGGGGGAGAGTTGTGAGTCGTATGGAACTGCGTGCCTGAAGGGGAGAGGACGCAGTACGGCCTCGCAGACAGCGTGGGCTCTAATGGGCCTGATGTGCGCCGGCCATACAAACAGTGAAGCCTTGAAGAAAGGTTTTGAATATCTAACCCGCACCCAAAGCGAAGACGGCACCTGGGACGAAGAACCCTTCACCGGGACCGGGTTCCCAAGGGTATTTTATATAAAATACCATCTATATCGACACTCGTTTCCGACGATGGCCCTGGGTATGTACGCGAAGTTGCGTGACCAGGAAACTATAGGTCAGGCGATATAAAGGATAATTAATACATTGCGATTTCCTATCGGACTCACAACCACCCTCGCGTCGTATATCGCGAGAAAGAAACTATCAGGGGAGAGATTTGTGCCGCTGGTACTTATGCTCGAGCCTCTGTTTGCCTGCAATCTGACCTGCAGTGGCTGCGGGCGCATACGAGAATACAAAAACCTGCAATCGCAGCGATTGAGCGTTGACGAATGCCTGGACGCGTCCGAGGAGTGCGAGGCGCCAGTTGTGTCCGTATGCGGCGGAGAACCTCTGATTCACCCTGATGTTGCGGAAATCGTGGATGGGCTGCTGCAGATGCGTCGATATGTCTATTTATGCACAAACGGAACCATGATAACGCGCAGTCTTCATAGATTTACACCGTCTAATCGGCTTCTATTTAACGTGCACATAGACGGCCCTAGAGAAGTCCATGACATAATCGTTCAGCGCGAAGGGGCATTCGATGCTGCAGTCTCTGGGATCAGGGCGGCGGTATCTGAGGGGTTTAAGGTCACAGTGAATACCACGGTCTATAAACAGACCGATATGCAGCGGATCGGCGATATGATGAATGACCTGGAAGACATCGGCGTCGAGTGTTTTATGCTGTCGCCGGCGTATTCTTACAGTGCTGTCGATGACAAGGAATGGTTTATGTCACGTGCGGATATTGCGGCCAAGTTCGCCGACATCGACGCACTCGCAGCCCGGCATACCCTGGCCGATACACCGGTCTATCTGGAGTTTTTGAAGGGCCAGCGGGAGCTTCGATGCACAGCGTGGGGTAATCCGACCAGGAATGTGGCGGGTTGGAGGTCGCCGTGTTATCTCATTGCCGACAGGCATTATCAGAGCTATCGTGAGCTGATAGCCAGCACCGACTGGGACTCTTATGGAGCAGGCAGAGACCCTCGGTGCCGGGATTGTATGGTGCACTGCGGCTACGAGCCCACCGCCGCGTTGATGGTGGATAGGCAAAAGGGTGATCTGTATAAGATGCTCCGATGGCAGATGAGCGGAAAGGTAGCGGCTAATCGGTAGAAAAGTATTTGTGACAGGCGGGACGGGGTTTGTGGGAGCGCACGTCGTTCGCAAGCTGCTTGAGCGGGGAGACGATGTGATCGCCCTGGTTCGCCTGACCTCAGATTTAACACTGCTTGACGGCCTGCCCGTTAAGAAAGTGACTGGGGACATTCGCGATCCCGATTCCTTTATGGACTGCCTTGATGGCGTCGACGAACTCTATCACGTTGCGGCGGATTACCGGTTGTGGTCACGACACCCCATTGATCTGTATAAAAACAACGCTGGTGGCACCAAAAATGTTCTGGAGGCGGCCCGCATTAAAGGCGTTGGGAAAATAGTCTACACAAGCACTGTCGGCTGTCTCGGTCTGCCGTGCGAAGGTGGCTCCGGGGATGAAAGCACGCCGGTGGCTCGTGAGGATATGATCGGGCATTATAAGAGATCAAAATATGATGCCGAACAGTTTGCTCTGCAATATGCATCAGATGGGCTGGATGTTGTGATAGTCAACCCCAGCACTCCTGTTGGGCCGGGGGACATCAAACCGACCCCCACAGGTCGGATCATAGTGGACTTTTTGCGTGGCAGGATGCCTGCTTATGTCGATACCGGACTGAACCTCGTAGCTGTGGAGGATGTCGCTGAGGGACATTTGCTCGCTGCTGAAAAGGGTTTGAGCGGGGAGAAATATATACTCGGAAACGAGAATGTCACACTGAGAGAACTGTTCGCGATTTTGGCTGACATCACCCACAAAAAGACGCCCGTCGTGCGGATTCCCCATTGGGTTGCATATACGGCGGCGGCCGCGAGCGAGGCAGCGGCGAGGCTGCGAGGCTGCGAGCCAGGCATATCAATAGAATCGGTGAGGATGTCGCGAAATAAGATGTTCTTTTCGCCTATGAAGGCGGTTGAAAGGCTTGGCCTGCCTCAGAACTCTGTGGAAGACGCGCTTGATCGAGCTGTGCGGTGGTTTCGAGAGAAAGGTTTCGCCTAGGATTACTCCGCCGATATCATCGTTTGCGGCGCAAAATACAGCGGCTCCCCGGCGGATGCGACTCTGCCCGTATTTACCGACAGCATCACCAACAAGTATGAGCCTACGTAGATAGCGATGGTCGCCCTGAGCATAAACCTCACAAACCTGGGCTTGAACTGCTTGCACCACTCTGCTATGAAGATCGGTAAAAAGACGAGGCTGAGCTTTATCATAACGAAGGTGCCGATGCCGTGCCTGAGATAATACGACATAAGCGGGTTGCCCTCCCTGGCCATCCCGTTCTGTAGCAGATACAGCGTCGATGCCAGATCTGCTGTGCATATCCCTATTAAAAGCAGGCTTTCCTTAGTCAGTGTCATCACGACGTCCTCTGATTCGCCATGATTAGTATTCCTGTTTTAGCTCATTTTTAGCTAGTCTGTGAGTGGAAATATGTAGCAATAATATGAAATTGGCGAGAAACAGAGGTTTTTTAGGGTTTTGCGTAGGGATTGTCGCCACCGAGAGCTATTGGGAGCTGGACATTATCTATGAGGGTGTCGCGTTGTTCAGGGGTAACGGCGGCAGCGTGCATATCCAAAAAGAGCACGTTTATGCGTTTTATATCGGTGCTGGGCCTGTTCAGCCATCTTATTTCGGGTTGGCGGACGTTTTTTTGGACTTTATATCCGCTGTGGAAGTCGAACCAGTAGTCGCACAACAGCATATCCTGCCGAGGGGAGCGCCAGGTGAGCGGTTTTAACGGGCGGCAGGCCGGGTCTTTTGTGATAGTAGCGCCTGGGTTAGAAGGCGATTCGCTGATGTACGCCGTTGGGCCGGGGTACATATAACTTGATCCCCAGTGCCACCAGCAGGGCTTATTGTTGTCGTCCTGGACGCTGCCGCGGACAACATCTCCGCTGCAGACCCATATCCTGTTAGGCGGCTGGTAGCCGGTGATATCGGTGGGCCGGGGATATATAAGCGGCTGGCCGACGTAGTTGCGCAGCGGGCGCACGAATAGAACCCACGTGTTATCATAAGACTGACGATCCGTCGAATGGTCCAGCGGCAAGCCGAAGCCATTGTTATCGTCCATATATGCCATTATCGCGTTGCCAAGCTGCTTGAGGTTACTCACGCACCTGCGCATCTTAGCGGCATCCTTTGCCTCTATGAGCACGGGCATAATCATAGCCGCCAATATGGCTATGATGGCGATCACCACCAGCAATTCGACCAGCGTAAATCCCCGTCTTCTCATTTGGATAAGGTTCCCTGGAATAACGACCTCAACTATATATTAGCATTCAGGCACTCCACCACCTACTGTCATTCTACGACCGCCATATCAACCTCACAATGACGCTTAGGTTCTATTTTGGCTAACTCTACAGGATTACCTTCTCTAGTTCAAAAGGATTAGCGCAGGGCGAGTCGTTGACGGACAGCGCTCGATTGGCCACTTGATATTAGGCGGCATGAACACTATACTTGAATTGGAAGCGGTGCGACAACCGCTTCTTGTCTTGTTTACGGAGGCCTTATCACCACCAAATGCGTCTACTTAAGGGTATTTTCAGCAAAGTCGATCAATTGCTTACCGGGCGTCGACCCGTCGATGACGAACTCTTCGACGAATTGGAAGAACTGCTCATACAAGCCGATCTGAGCATACACACCACCACCAAACTCGTCGATGCGCTGCGCAAGGATCGCCTTGGAGACAGCGAGCAGATCAAAGCCAAGCTGAAGGGGCTGTTGGAAGAAATACTGGCTACGGATAGAAAGCCGGGGTTGGCAAAACCAGAGCAGCGTCCGGCGGTGTTTCTGTTTGTGGGCGTAAACGGCGTGGGAAAGACCACAACTATAGCAAAAGTGGCCCATCGCTATAAGAAAGCTGGCCATAAGGTGATGCTTTCAGCGGGAGATACTTTCCGGGCGGCGGCCATTGAGCAGCTCGAGATATGGGCCAATCGCTGCGGCGTGGAGATTATCAAACACCAGCCAGGTGCGGATCCTGGGGCGGTGGTATTCGACAGCATAAACGCTGCAATGGCTCGTAAGGCCGATGTTATACTAATCGACACCGCCGGCAGGTTGCATACGAAGACGAATCTGATGGAGGAACTTTCCAAGATCGGCAGAATTGTCGAACGAACGCTTGGTCGGCAGCCTGATGAAACTATTCTGGTGCTCGACGCTACTACCGGACAGAACGCAGTCAACCAGGCAAGAGAGTTCAGCGCGGCGGTGCCCATTTCGGGGATAGCGCTTTCCAAGCTGGACGGTACTGCGAAGGGCGGGATCGTAGTTACTATCAAAGATGAGCTAAATGTGCCGATAAAACTGGCTTGCACGGGTGAGACGCTGGACGACATCGAGGATTTCGATGCCAGGGCGTTTGTGGAAGCGATGTTTGAGGACTGAGCGACGGAAGGGATAGCCGGTGACTGACGGAGCGCCGTATCTGAGTCTTATAATTCCTGCCTATAACGAGTGCGATCGAATAGCTGCGACCGTTGAGCGGGTTCGAGAGTTCTTAGAGTCGCAAGGCCGGATTTATGAGATCATTGTAGTTGATGACGGAAGCGCCGACCACACATCAGAGGCTGTCCCAACTGAGGGCTGTATCAAAACGATATCTTACCAGTCTAATCGGGGCAAAGGATATGCGGTGAGGCAGGGAATATTGGCCTCGCGCGGCGAATATGTCGCTTTTTCTGATGCCGATCTCTCGGCTCCGATTGAAGAACTCCCGAAGTTGTTTGATGCACTTAAGTCTGGCGCAGATATCGCGATAGGCTCCAGAGCTATGGTCAAATCCGAACTACTCATCCGCCAGCCTCTATATCGCGAACTCGGCGGCAAGACGCTGAACCTCATAATTCAAATGCTGGCAGTGCCGGGAATACGCGACACCCAGTGTGGTTTCAAATTGTTTCGGGGCGATGCGGCGAGAAGGATATTTAACGAATGCATCCTTGACGGTTGGGGATTTGATGTCGAGGCTCTGTATCTTGCTCGCAAATTGGGCTATTCTATTGCCGAGATACCTGTGAAGTGGAGTCACGATGCTGATTCCAAAATCAGCCCTTTCAGGGCAGGGTTGCAAGTGTTGAAGGACCTGCTTCGAATAAGGCTTCACAGATATCAGCTTTAAGGCGGCAATTGGTAAATCACCGCCCATCGCTGAAATTACAGGCTCACTATCACCTTCATTGATTCTTTAGCAGCGGATATCGTCAAGTCTATGTCTTCTTCGGTGTGTGCCGCGGAGACGAACGCGGCCTCAAATTGCGACGGCGCAAGATATATTCCTCGATGCAGCATCTCTCTGAAATATCGAGCGTATTTCCGGGTGTCGGATGTCTTTGCAGAGGCGTAGTCTGTGATGGGTTCGTCGGTGAAGAACAGGGTCATCATTGACCGCACCCGATTTGCCTGCACTTTAACCCCTGCTTCGTTGGCGGCTTGTAATAATCCATCTGCCAAAGCGGTTGCTTTGGAGTCAAGCTGCTCGTAGAAGCCGGGGGATTTGAGGCGATTGAGGGTGGCGATGCCTGCGCTGACGGCCAATGGATTGCCGGAGAGTGTGCCTGCCTGGTACACCGGTCCCACTGGAGCCACGCACTGCATAATATCCCGCCTGCCGCCATAAGCCCCAACAGGCAATCCGCCACCGATGATCTTTCCAAGCGTGGTCAAATCCGGGCGAACGCCGAAATATTCCTGTGCGCCTCCATACGCCATCCTGAAACCAGTGATGACCTCATCGAATAACAGCAGCGCGCCGTGCTGGTCACATACTTCCCGCAGGCCCGGCAAATACCCCTCTTTAGGAGCCACAACCCCCATATTTCCGGCCACAGGCTCCAGGACTACACAGGCTACGTCATCGCCGACGCTTCTCATAATCTCTGTGATAGCATCAAGGTCGTTGTAGGGCACGGTTATGGTATCCTGAGTGGTGCCGCACGGAACGCCGGCGCTGTCCGGGATACCTAAAGTCGCAACTCCAGACCCCGCTTTTGCGAGCAAACCGTCGGAGTGGCCGTGGTAACAACCTTCGCATTTTATGACTTTACTTCTACCCGTAAAGCCGCGGGCGAGGCGGATCGCGCTCATCAAGGCCTCGGTGCCGCTGTTGACCAGTCGAACCATTTCAATCGAAGGTACCGCATCGACGATCATCTCGGCGAGTTCGACCTCAAGAGCGGTAGACGCGCCGAAAGTGGCGCCGTTTGCCGCAGTTTTACAGATAGCTTCGAGCACTGCAGGATCACCATGACCTAAAATCAGCGGGCCCCATGAGCAGACGTAGTCGATATAACTGTTGCCATCCTCGTCGAAGACCCGGCTGCCCTCGCCACGTTTGATAAACACTGGCTCACCACCAACAGATTTAAACGCGCGTACAGGGCTGTTCACCCCGCCAGGAATCAGCTCACAGGCTTTTGCGAATAGCTCTTTTGATCTTGAAAATTGCATTGGCCCCTCCAGCGAGAGTATAACGGCACACGCTTTCGATGTCAACGGCGAAAACTACTCATCACTTGCTGGCGCCTGCTCAGCGACGGGGGTTTTTCTTAAAAGCAGCGTCAGCGGGATTAGTAAGATCATTAATATTGCGGTCAACCAGAATGTGTCCACAAACGACAGTAAACTTGATTGAGTAAGGACTGTTTTATATGCTAATGCGGTGGCAAGTTGGTCGGCCTGTCCGGGCGGTTGGCCGGCGGCAATTAGTGTGGAAGTGGTGTTTTGATGCCATAGAATATATCCCTGGCTGAGCGGATTAACATTTTCGACTAATCGGAATTGATGAAACTGTGCGCGTTTTGCTAGAACAGTAGTCGCAGCAGCAATGCCGAAACTGCCGCCGAGATTGCGCAGAAGGTTAAACAGGCCAGTGGCTGCGCCCGTGCGTTCACTGGAAACAAATGCAAAGGTAGCAGTAGCGAGGGGCACGAAGAGAAATGATAGCCCTACCCCGAGATAAATTCGCGGATATGCTACCTGCCAGAAACTGACTGCCAGGGTATACTGGGACATTTTATACAACGCTGCTGCAGCGAGAAGAAAACCGAACATGATCATATACCTGGGGTTGAACTTGTCCACCATCTTGCCTACAATCGGCATAAAGAACAACGTTCCCAGTCCACCCGGTGACAGCACAAGTCCGCTGAGCAGTGCGGTGTAGTCCAGTAGTGTCTGGACAAACAACGGCTGCAGTACACCTGATGAATATAAAGCAACCCCGACCATAAACATAAGAAAAGCCCCGGCGCCATAATTGGAGATGGCAAATACTCTTAAATTAAGAATCGGATGCTCGGTATACAGCTCCCAAATTATCAACACGATGATCCCCGCAATAGCGACTATTGCCAGTTGAGCGATCCAGGCAGTTTGGAGCCAATCGTGACGCTGACCGGTGTCCAGAACGATCTGCAACGCGCCGATGCTAAGCGCCAATAGACCAAGGCCAATGTAGTCCATCTTGACCACGCCGCGCCGTAGATACGGGGGATCGACTACGTATATGTGTGACATTATCAAAGACAAAATGCCTATCGGCACGTTTATATAAAATATCCATCGCCACGAGTATTGATCCGTCAACCACCCGCCTAATGTCGGCCCGATTATCGGCGCAAAGACCACCCCTATCCCGAAAATTGCCATACCAATGCCGCGCTGACTGCGGGGATAGCACTCCAGCAGCACCGCCTGGGAGATAGGTTGCAGCGCTCCCCCACCCAACCCCTGCAAGACGCGAAATACGATCAATAGGGTAAGTGACGGAGCCAGCCCGCACAAAAACGAGGACGCGATAAATATGACGACAGAGGCCATATAGTAACGCTTTCGCCCGAACACGGAGCTGAGCCAACCGGTTGCAGGCAAGACTATTGCGTTAGAGACGAGATACGAGGTCAGAACCCAGGTGCTCTGATCCACATCGGCGGCGAGGCTGCCGGCGATGTGAGGCAGGGAAACGTTGACCACCGTAGTATCCAGCACCTCCATAAACGTTGCCAGCATTACTGCCAGCGCAACGATACTTGGAGTGCCTACGGGACACCATCCTTCTTCTTGTGAATATTCGACCGGAGCTTCCATGCGCTACCTCGTGTAGACCGTGACTACGACGTTTTGGCCCGGTCGGAATATGATGTCTTTCGGGATAGACTGGTCGAAGACAATTCTCACAGGTATGCGCTGCACCACCTTGACGAAGTTACCAGTCGCATTTTCAGGCGGCAGCAGGCTCAGCTTCTCGCCGCTCGCCGCGCCGACAGCTTTGACGCGCCCACGAAACACTTTTCCAGAATATGTATCCACCCGGATATCGGCGCGCTGACCGGGCTTCATGTGTCCGATCTGGGTCTCTTTGTAGTTCGCAGTGACCCAGACATCGCGATGCGGCACTATCGCCATAAGCGCCTGCCCCGGCTGGACATATTGGCCGAGATTTACGTTTCGGTTGACAATTTCCCCGTTTTTGGACGCATAAATGGATGTATACGACAGGTTCAATTCTGCCGCGCGCACTGCGGCCTCTGATTGCGCTATTTTGGCGGCAGCAGCCTTTCTTTGGGATTCGCTTGCTCCGATTTGTTGAGGCACAGTCTGCGTGCCGAACTCTGCTGCTTTGGCTTGCTGGGTTTTAAAATTGGCTTGTTGGAGAGCTGCCTTTGCGGCACGTACACTGGATTGGGCCTGAGTCAGGGCAGCAGTGGACGAAGTGACTCGACTATTAGCCCTTGCCAGCAACGCCCGCGCGCCTTCTCTGTGAGAAATAGACTGTTCCACAGCGACCTGTGCGGCTTGCAGCCTGCTTTGGGATGAGCGCAGGGCGGATTGTGCGCTTGTGCTGATATTGGCCATGTTCTCAGATTGTTGCCTTGAAACTGCGCCTTGCTGCAACATAAATCGATAACGCTCCGCCTCTTTGGATTGCGTTTGGGCGTTGGATTTCGCTGCTACTACGTCTGCCTGTGCAATGGCGACTTCGGCTTGTGCGGCTTTAACTTGTGCGGAGGCGGCTTGAAGGTCAGTTTGGGCGCTCTTCACTTCATCCTCCGCCGCTTTTACTGCAGCCTGAGCAGACGTCACCTGAGCCTCCGCTGACACCAGTTGTGTGGTTGCGGAAATCTCTCCCTGCATAGCGATTTCTGTTGCGGCGGCTGCTTGCAGGAAGCTTGATGGAGCGGTATGTTGGACTATCGATACCTGATCGCTGGCCGCTGCGGTTTGAGCAATCTGGTTGGCCAGGTCTGCCTTTGCTTTGTTTAATGCCTGCAACAGATCGCTGCGATCAAGTTGTGCGAGTAGCTGCCCGGCTTTGACCTGGTCGGTATCGTCGACTGTGATCAAGCGGATGTGGCCTGATACACGAGCCGTCACCATAACGATGTGGCCGTTGATCTGGGCATCATCAGTGGATTCTTTGCCGCGACCGAGAAGCCAATAGATGGCGGCGCCCACTATGATTATCACCACCACACCGCCAATCAGCACCGGCTTGGTGTGGCGTTTGATAAACCCCTTTATTCGTGATGGAGCAGAGCTGTCATTCAAAGCATTCAACATCCTCTCCCGCAGGAGGTATACCTGCTGGGCGCCTGGTAAAAACACAAATTAGAATAATGAGTTGATTGGCTGGGTTATTTAATGAAGGGAGGAGTTGTGGTGTGGTCGAATAATGCTTTGTGAACACGAGCATTGATGAAATATCCAGACACAAGACCGCCGCTGACCAGCAGGCGAAGCGGCGCTATGAGCGAGTGACTTTGCGCGCCATTTTACTGGCGCTTGTGCTTACTGTGGTCAATGATTACTGGCTTGTTCAGCTCGAAGTTATCCGTTACTCCTACCCCACCTACGCGGCGCCTTTTTATAATGTGGTCTTCACACTGCTTTTGTTGACCACAATAAATCTGGCGGTTCGTAAGAAGTTTTCCAGGCACGCATTCTCCCGTGTGGAGATGATTACTGTCTATGTGATGCTGTCGGTTTCTTCCGGTGTGTGCTCGCACGAGTTTATGGCGGTGCTGGTGTCGATAATGGGGCATGCGAGCTACTTTGCTACTCCTCAGAACAACTGGAACGAGCTTTTTGAGAGAAACCTGCCGAACTGGCTGGTGGTGCGGGATCGTGTGTCGTTGCACAATTTCTACGCTGGGGATTCCAGCCTGTATTTGCCGGAGAATTTCATTCCGTGGCTGGTGCCGGCGTTCTGGTGGTGTGTTTTTTGTGCGATACTGCTTCTCACCACACTGTGCCTGAACAGCATACTGCGTAAGCAATGGGTGGAAAATGAGCGGCTGACGTTTCCGATTGTCACGCTGCCGTTGGAGATGACCCACGAATCCGGAGCGCTGTTTCGCAATAAGCATATGTGGCTCGGCTTTGCGATATCCGGCGCGATAACGGTGCTGGCGGGTATAAATTATCTCTACCCGTCGGTTCCTGCGCCGAAAATTACCCGATTTAACGTCGGGGCGCTGATTACTACCCCACCCTGGAACGCTATGGGCCATATCTCCGTGGCCTATTATTTCTGGGCGATTGGAATTGCGTATCTGATGCCGCTTGAGCTTTCGATATCCTGCTGGCTGTTTTACTGGTTCAATAAAGTGCAGCTCGTGTTATGGACTATTCTTGGGTTCAGAGACATCATATCCCGTGGGGGCGGATTCGACCAGTCCTTTCCATTTCAGGTATCGCAATCCTATGGTGCGTATATCGGCTTCTTTGTGATAAGCATGTGGTCGAGCAGGCATTACCTGGCGCGGGTGTGGCGAACGGCGTTTAAAGGCACAAAAGAAGAGGATGAGAGCCGGGAACCTGTGAGCTATCGCGTGGCGATTCTTGGTGCGGCTGCGGGGTTAATATTGTTATGTTGCTTTGCCCGTGCGATGGGGATGTCGCTATATTTAATCCCGTTATATTTAGTTTTATACTTCATCGTGGTGATATTGATAAGCAGAATAAGGGCTGAGCTTGGTTTTCCTACCCACGATGCGTCGAGTATGGGGCCAAACAAACTGATTCTTACGGTGGTTCCGTCGGACAACCTGACCCGTGCGGATATTGGGGCTTTAGGGCTTGTCTCTTGGACCTATCGTGACTTTTCCAGCAACCCATCACCTCACATGATGGAATCGTTCAAGATGGTCGAGCAAAATCGCGGGGTGGCGAAGCAGATGTTCGGCGCGATTGCTCTTGCCGGATTATTGGCGATGCCGATTGGGTTCTGGATGCTTTTGCACGCTTATTTTCACTACGGCGGAGCCACTGCGCGGATGGAGATGTGGGCTTCTAAGTTCGGCCAGGATATATGGGGGTTGACCGCCAACACTATTTCCCAGCCGCCCGGAACAAACCCGCTGGCTGCTACTTTCGTGGGGCTGGGGTTTGGGATTGCGATGCTGCTGGGCTGGTTGCGGCTGCGCTTTTTCAGTTTTCCGCTGCATCCGCTGGCGTATGCTATGGCGTCGAGCTGGGGAGTGAGCCAGTTATGGATGCCGATTTTGATAGGAAGCGTGGCTAAGCTGATTCTATTGAAATTCGGCGGACTGCGAAGCTATAGAGCGGGAATACCATTCTTTTTGGGACTGATTCTAGGGGAGATCACTATAGGGAGCTTGTGGACGATTATAGGCATCGTTCTCGGCATTCCCACTTATGACTTCTGGCCTGGTAAGTATAACCAGATTTTAGGATCAATGTGATTTGTGCAGGAGTGAGATGAGAGTATTATTCATTGCTATTTTATTGATGGGGTGCTTGATCGTGAACTCAAATGCTGCTGGTTGGGATACGCAATCTGACACGTGGGCGGCGACTGACGGGCTTGGTCGCAGTGTGTCTACCAATGAACAGGTCAGCCCGCCTCGCAAGGACCGGTTCGTCGGCGTCTTTTATTTCTTATGGTTGGGAGAGGAAGGCAGGGGCGGGCCTTACGATATTTCAAAGATTCTGGCAAAAGACCCCGATGCTATGAAAAACCCAAATAGCCCACCCTGGGGGCCGATGCTGGCGTATCATCACTGGGGCGAGCCGTTGTTCGGATATTATATAACTTCGGACCCGTGGGTGTTGCGAAAACACGCACAGATGCTGTCTGACGCGGGTGCTGATACGGTGATATTCGATGTCACTAACCAGGCTATATATGAGAAAAGCTTCCTTGCATTATGTAAGGTGTGGGCCCAGGTGCGCAGCGAAGGCGGGAAGACTCCGCAGATCGCATTTCTGACGCCGTTTCATAACCCTCGAGCGGTGGTCCGCAAACTGTATGATGGGTTTTATTCTAAGGGATTGTATAAGGACCTCTGGTTCCAGTGGAAGGGCAAGCCGTTGATTATGGCCGACCCTGCTCAGGTCGATGATGACGTCAAGGATTTCTTCACATTCAGAAAACCGATGCCGAGCTATTTCGACGGGCCATCGGGACCGGATCAGTGGAGTTGGCTGGAAGTTTATCCTCAGCACGTCTTCAAAAACTCGGAAGGTGCCGCGGAGCAGATGAGCGTGGGGGTTGGGCAAAACGGGATACTGCCGAATCGGTGCGCAGCTTTTACAGAAAAGGGCACTCACGGTCGAAGCTGGCACGACGGCGGGGAGGATACCCGACCCGGTGCGGTCAATCTGGGACTGAATCTGGCCGAGCAGTTTGAACATGCGCTAAAAATCGACCCGGAATTTATCTTTGTAACAGGCTGGAACGAGTGGATAGCGATGTATTTGCCTTCGTTTGGGGGCGTTAGCCAACCGCCGATGTTTGTCGATCAATACACGCAGGAATACAGCCGTGACATTGAGCCTATGCTGGGCGGCCACGAAGATGCCTATTATTATCAACTTGTAGATTATATAAGGCGCTTTAAGGGAGCGAGCGCACCACTGAAAGCCGGAAAAGCCAAAATGATTGCCATAAACGGCAATTTCGATGATTGGAAAGATGTCGTGCCCGAATATCGCGACGATGCTTTTGATACGGAGCATCGTGACTACCCTGGTTGGAACCCCGAGACACAGTATACGAACAATACGGGCCGCAATGACTTCGTGTGTCTCAAAGTGGCTCACGACTCTAAAAATATATATTTCTACGCTCGCACGCGGGAGCCGATTACCCCGCATACAGATAAGAACTGGATGATGCTGTTTATCGACGCTAATTGTGACCCGAACACAGGCTGGCACGGATTTGATTTTGTGGTCAATCGCAAGGTTAGAGACAATTCTGTGACACTTTTGGAGCGATGGGGGCCGGCGCAAAGCGATGGCTCCTCCAAACCGTTCGGCCCGTGGGGATGGGAGTCTCACGGCGGGGTAACTTATAAAGTCGCAGGCTGCGAATTGGAACTCGCAATTCCACGCAGGGCGTTGGGGTTGGACGACCTATCGACATCTCTGAAGTTTAACTTCAAATGGGCGGATAATATACAGCGCTTCGACCCCATCGAGTTCACCATAAACGGCGACACCGCACCCAACGGCAGGTTCGCCTACAGATATCGAGAGTAGATCGGCGTTTTCGCTCTTCTGAGATTCGGGTAATCCAGGCTTATGCGGAGGAGGACGGCATGAGCTTGGATGACTATCAAAGCAAGCGCGATTTCGACTCGACTCCGGAACCAAAAGGCGACGAAGTTAAGCCCGGTGAAGGGCATCATTTTGTCGTCCACGAACACCACGCCAGCCATCTTCACTTTGACCTCCGGCTGGAAATCGGCGGCGTCTTAAAAAGCTGGGCCGTGCCGAAAGGCCCGTCAATGAACCCCAAAGAGAAACGGCTCGCAGTAATGGTCGAGGATCACCCACTTGACTACCTCGACTTTCGGGGCAAAATCGAGGACGGTAACTACGGAGCCGGGGAGGTGGAGATATGGGACAGCGGGACCTACCAGCTCATCGAATATGACCTCGATAAAGGTAAAGTGCTCTTCGAACTAGCGGGCGTCAAGCTCAAAGGTGAGTTCCATCTTGTCAGGCTAAAGAGCTCGAAAGACGAATGGCTGCTCATCAAAGGCCGTGACCAGTATGCACAATCCGATTGGAAGCTACAACAGGTGCTGCCTGGTGGAGGTCGGAAAGAACGGGAGGAGATTGTAGAATCTGCCGGGCATAAAGGCGGTTCTGCTGTTGCGGACGAGCAGTTGGCGGCCGACAAAATGCCGGATAAAATAGCGCCGATGCTGGCGACTTTGGTTGACGCCCCTTTTACCGACGCACGGTGGCTGTTTGAGGTCAAATGGGACGGCTACCGGGCTATCGCATTTATCAGCCCCACGACATTTAAGCTTCAATCTCGTAATAATCGCGATATGCTTGATCGATTCCCCCAGGCTGAGGTTTTACCGGGGTTTATCGACGCCGAGACGGCAATACTCGACGGCGAGATGGTGATGCTGGATGAAAATGGCAAACCCAACTTCCAGGTGCTTCAGAATGTCGCGCGATACTATCCAGGCGCTGACCAGGCTGCCCACGGGAAGTATCAACTGGTCTATTATGTCTTCGATTTGCTATATCTCAACGGGCGAGACCTGCGCACTTTACCACTAATTGAGCGCAAAGAGATGCTAAGCTCAATTATTCGGCCTAACGATTTTGTGAAATATTCCGACCACATCGAAGCTCGTGGAGAGGATCTATTCGCCCAGGCTAGCGCGGCTGGTCTTGAAGGGGTGGTCGGAAAACGGATGGATAGCCCATACGTCGGAAGACGATCGAGCTATTGGGTCAAAATCAAGGCGATCCTGAGGCAGGAGGTGGTGATTGGAGGCTATACCCAACCGTTAGGGTCGCGAGCGTATTTTGGCTCTCTGGTGGTTGGGGTTTACGAAAAAGGAAAGCTGCGCCCCGCGGGGCAGGTCGGAGGCGGGTTCGACGAGGATACCTTGCAGGATATTTTTGCGCAACTAAAGCCGCTGGTGATCGATGAATCTCCATTTGATCCGATTCCGTCCACCAACACCCCGGCGATATGGGTTCAGCCAACCCTGGTATGCGAGGTGAAGTTCGCACAGTGGACCGATGAAGGTATAATGCGACAGCCCGTCTTTGTGGGGATGCGGTCGGATAAAGACGCTCGCGAGGTTGTGCGCGAATCAGCCAGGCATACCGGGAAATTGACCCATCAGAGACTATCCAAAGTGGCTGGCGTGACAAAAGCGCCGATGGCTGTCGAGGAGTTCTTCAAGCAGGAGAGGCTATCCGGCGATGCGATCATTGTCGTCGACTCAGCAGAAGTCGCGCTCAGTAATCTCGATAAGATATATTGGCCGGCAGATGGCTATACCAAAGGCGATCTGTTGAATTATTACTACACCGTTCGCGACACGATTCTGCCGCACCTCAAAGATCGCCCGCTAATTCTGCGACGCTTTCCTGACGGTATAGACGAGGAATCTTTTTATCAACACAACCTCGAAGGCGCGCCGGAATATTTGCGCACGGTGCCGATTCAGGAGGGAGACAGCATCGTAAACTACGCTGTTGCGGATACTACCGCGAGCCTGCTTTATCTTGCCAACCTAGGCTGCATCGCCACTAATCCGTTTATGTCGCGCGTCGATAGCCTGCAGACGCCGGATTATATCGCGATTGATCTCGACCCGGAGGAAGTTTCATTTGATTTGGTCTGCGAGGTGGCTATGGCAGTAAAAAGCGCGCTTGACGAGATTGGAATTGAAGGCTTTGCGAAGACTTCCGGCTCCCGCGGGATGCATATATTTATTACCATCGAAGGAATCTACGATTTTGCACATACTCAGAGCTTCGGGGAGATATTGGCCGGAGTAGTGGCCGCGCGCGTGCCGAAGATAGCAACCACCCAGCGATCAATTAAAGAAAGAATAGGCAAACAGGTATATGTAGATCACCTTCAAAATGCGGCTCATAAGACGCTAGCGGGAGTCTATTGTGTGAGAGAATGCCCGGGGGCCACTGTTTCTGCGCCGCTGAGGTGGGAAGAAGTGGCTGGCAAACCTGATAAGCGAGAATTTACGATACTAACCGTGCCACAGAGAATTGAGAAATATGGGGATATATTTGCTGGAGTGCTTAACAAACGACAGAGATTGGCCGATGCACTGGATCGATTGCAGAAACTGCACTGAGCAAATGGAGGGTTGTTATGCGTGCTACGTGGAGCGGGATGATTAGTTTTGGCCTGGTGAATATCCCGGTCAAGTTATTTGCAGCCACTCGAAGCAAGGATATTTCCTTCAACCAACTGCATAAAGACGATAACGGCCGGGTGCGCTACGATAAAGTCTGCAAGATTTGTGGCAACGTCCTGTCTAAAGACGACATTGTAAAGGGTTATGAGTTTCGCAAAGGGCAATATGTGGTGCTATCAGACGAGGAACTGGACAGCGTCAATGTCAAATCCTCCAAAACCATCGAGATCACTGCGTTCGTCGATGCCTCAGAGGTGGACCCTATCGAATTCGAGCGGGCTTACTATATCGCCCCGGACGAAAATGGCGACCGAGCATATACGCTGCTTCGACAGGCTCTTGCAGATCAAAACAAGATGGCGATTGGTAAAATCAGCATGGGCACGAGGGAAAAATTGGCTGGAATAAGACTATCAGGCTCTGCGCTGATTCTGGAGACGATGTTTTTTAATGACGAAATAGTTAAACCCGACGCGGTTCCCCTGCCCGCCGCCGACGCAGAGACGCAGGCAAATGAGCTGGAACTTGCGAAGGTCCTGATCGAGCATATGACCGCCAAATTCGACCCTGCGCAATATCACGACGATTACGAAGCTGCGCTAAAGCAGTTGATACAGGCAAAGATCGACGGCGAACAAATCACAGCCCCAACCGAGCCTGCGGCGACAAAGGTGATTGATATAATGTCTGCTCTGAAAGCGAGCCTTGAAGCCACCGAGAAGCAGCCAGTGGCCGCCGAGAGAAAAAGCGCTTAAAAAAGGGAGAAACCGGCCGGCTTCTCCCCTGTCCTCTCAAATCAGACTATCGTTAGTCTATCTTCACCTTTTTCGGTTTCTCCGATTTCACCGTGCGCTGAGAGCGCGGGGTGTAGGTGGTGTGAAGCAGTTCGTGCGACTTGTGAGAAAGCGGCTTGCCGAGGAACTCCTCATAAAGCGTCTTGATCGCAGGGTTCTCATGTGACTTGCGCAGAGTCATCGCGCCGTCCTCGGCATAGATTCCCTCAATTCGCTTCTTTCTGATTTCCTCGTTGGTCGGCTGTGGCTGGCCGCCGCCTCCGATGCAGCCTCCGGGGCAGCACATGATCTCGATGAAGGCGTAGTCCTTGAACCGGCCACTCTTGATGCCTTCCAGAACCTCTCTTGCATTGGCAAGACCGTGAGCGACTGCCGCCTTAACCGGCAGATCGCCGACCTGCACGGTGGCTTCGCGAACACCCTCGGTGCCTCTGACCGCGGTGATATTCACGTCGTCGAGCGCTTCTCCGGTGATGAGTTCGTATGCAGTCCGCAACGCGGCTTCCATAACTCCACCAGTGTTGCCGAAAATCGCACCCGCGCCGGTGGTAATTCCGAACGGCGCGTCGTACTCGCCGTCTTCGAGGTTAGGCAGGTCGATTCCGGCCTGCTTCATCATTCCGGCTGCTTCGCGAGTGGTGAGAACGTAGTCTACGTCCTGATAACCGCTGGAGTTCATCTCAGGCCGCTCACACTCGAACTTCTTGGCCACGCAGGGCATAATCGAGACCGAGACGATGTCCTTGGGGTCGATACCCTCTTTTTCGGCGTAATAGGTCTTTGTGAGCGCGCCGAACATCTGCTGTGGGCTTTTGCAGCTTGACAGATGAGGCAGAAGCTCCGGATAGTAGTATTCTATGAAGTTGATCCACCCCGGTGAGCAGCTCGTGATCTGAGGAAGCACCCCACCCTTGGTGATGCGCTCGATCAGTTCGCTGCCTTCCTCCATAATGGTAAGGTCGGCGGTGAAATCGGTGTCGAATACCTTGTCGAAACCGAGCATTCGTAGAGCGGTGACCATCTTCTTGGTGACCCGGCTGCCAGGCTCCAAACCGAACTCCTCGCCGATGGATGCGCGGACCGCAGGGGCCGTCTGCACGATAACGTGCTTGGTAGGGTCGTTAATAGCTTCCCATATCTTGTCCGAAGGGTCTTTGCCCTTCAGCGCGCCGGTCGGGCAGCGGTTGATACACTGACCACAGTTCACACATACCGCCTCGGCCAAGCCGTCCCCAAGCCCTGCGACAATCTGGGTATCCCAGCCGCGACCTGAGAAGTGAAGCGCAGCGACACTCTGGATGTCCTGACAAGTGCGCACACAGCGTCCACAGAGAATGCACTTGTCCGGGTCGCGCACTACTGAGGTCGAACTGGTGTCGGTTTCCCAATGCTTGCGGCCACCTGTAAATCGCACGTCCTGAACGCCGAGTTCTCTTGCAAGCGCCTGAAGTTCGCAGTTCTGGTTCCTGGAGCAAATCAGGCAATCCTGCGGATGGTTCGCCAGCATCAGTTCGACTATCATCTTTCGTGCGTTGCGTACTTTCGGGCTGTGCGTGAGCACTTCCATGCCCTCGGAAACTGGATATACGCACGCCGCGCAAAGGGTTCGCTGGCCTTTAACCTCAACTGAGCATACCCGGCACACTCCGTCAAACGCAAGGTCTGCGTGATAGCACAGAGTCGGGATATAAATACCCGCCTGCCGAGCGGCTTGCAGTATCGTCAAGTCATCGTCTACAGACAATTCCTGACTATTTATTTTAATGTTTACTTTAGCCATAGTATTTGCCTTTCGAGCTGCATCAAGCCCGCACTTCCTCCTCAACTTTGTCCATCTCGCAGACGCCGGCTGGACAGGTTTTGTCGACCAGGTGGGCCAGATACTCGTCCTTGAACAACGGAATGCTGCTCTTGAACGCGACTCCGGCGAACTGTCCGAGGCCGCATCTGGAGGTGAGGGCCATCGTGGTGGCGAGGTTGTCCAGAAGCTCAATGTCCTCCTCGCTGCCAGCGCCGGCCGTCCACCAGTTAAAGAAGTCCACCATTCGCCTGGTACCCTCGCGGCACGGAGTACACTGGCCGCAGGATTCGTGCAGGAAGAACTGAGCGCAGTTTTTGATGAGATCGACGATGCACCTGGTCTCATCAAGCACGATCAGAGCGCCTGCGCCAGGGTTGAGGTCCTCGCTGCAAAGGCTCCTGTCGAGGTCTTCCTCACTGACAAGCACCCCACTCGGCCCACCCATCAAGATAGCCTTCAATTTCTTGCCGGACTTGATGCCGCCGGCCATTCCGTAGATGACCTCACGCAGCGTGCTGCCAAACGGAACTTCATAGACGCCGGGATACTGAACGTCTCCGCACGGGGAGAATATCTTGGTGCCCTTGCTGCGCTCAGTACCGATACCCTTATACCATTCCGCTCCATTGGCTATGATATGCGGCACGTTGGCAAGAGTTTCGACGTTGTTGACAACAGTCGGCATACCGAACAGACCACAGGTCGGCGGGAACGGCGGCTTGGTTTTAGACTCACCACGTTTGCCTTCAAGTGAGGCCAAAAGCGCAGTCTCCTCGCCGCAGATATAGGCTCCAGCGCCCTTGAATACTTCTATGTCGAAGTTCAGGCCGCTGCCCATAATGTCCGTGCCCAAAAGGCCCATCTCGCGGGCAACATCGATTGCTCTCTCGGTGTTTGCAACCGACTGCTGATATTCACCGCGAATGTAGATATAGCCCTTTTGCGCGCCGACTGCATACGCCGCGATGACCATGCCCTCGATGATCTGATGCGGGTCGCCTTCCATTATCAATCGATCCTTGAAGTTACCCGGCTCGCCTTCATCAGCGTTGCAGACTATGTATTTTGTCTCGCCATCGGCCTTGGCCGTAAATCCCCACTTGAGTCCGGTTGGAAATCCTGCGCCGCCGCGACCGGTGAGGCCCGAATCCTTGATTTCGGAGATGACGGCTCCGGGGGTCATCGTGGTCAGCGCCTTTGCAAGACCCTCGTATCCGCCCATAGCGATATACTCATCTATGGAGGTTGGGTCGATAACGCCGATGTTCTTCAACACGACCCTCATCTCTGCCCCACGTGCGCTTGGAGCAGCCTCAACTACGGAAGGAGTCGCGTCTGTGTAGAGAAGTCGTTTGACCTGTCGGCCCTTGAGCAGGTGCTCTTCGACTATCTCCGGGACATCATCAACTGTGACGTTGGCATAAGTGACGCCCTCCGGATAGACTACGATAGCCGGCACCGCACCAGCCAAGCCCAGCGCCCCGGTCTCGACTACTTTGATCTCTTTGTCAAGACCCTTGCGCTTTATCTCCTCGGTGAGCGCGGTCCTGACTGCGTGTGCGCCTTTGAGAAGAGCCGCTGTGCCAGTGTCGACCAGAATATGTGCTCTGTAAAACGCCATCTCAACACTCCTCCTGATATTTGCTTAGAATCGACGGGACCGCATCGACGGTGAGGTTTCCGTAAACGTCATCATTTACCATAATGGCAGGAGCCACCCCACACAATCCCATACAGCTCACGACCTCGAACGTAAAGTTGCCGTCGGCTGTGGTCTCGCCTGGCTCGATTCCAATCTCTTTGGAAATGGCGTCGCGAATGACCCCGCTGCCCATAATGTGGCAGGGAGGGGAGTCACAGATTCTGACGATGTTCTTGCCCTGTGGTTTGGTGTAGAGCAATGTATAGAACGTCGCCGTGCCATGAACCTGGCCCACAGGAATACCGAGTTCGGCAGCGACTGTCTCCATCGCTTCATTAGACACATACCCCATTGTCCTCTGAAGCTCATGTAGGATCGGAATCAGGTTGCACACCGTGCGGCCGCACTTGTCGACTATAGCGACGACTTCCGCTTCGCACTGTACGCAACTATTGGAATTGCAAGATTCCACGATTTGCACCCCTTTTTGATTTGCTATATGTATTGCCATCCGCCTTCGGCCCTCAGCGCCCGGCGGCGGCTAAACTGTCCGGTGTTTTAATTCTCTATGACTTGCAATAAGTTCAAAACAGCGGCCAGAGCCGACCCTGGCCGCCGCGATTGATTACTTACTCGTTACCTCATCCATCTCTACATCCGTCGGCCAAAGGGCCTTCGGCGTGTAGTGCGTATGCAGGAGCTTGTGAGCGAGATGAGAATTAGGCTCACCCAGGAACTCTTCATAGAGCGCCTGCACGGCCGGGTTCTCGTGAGACTTGCGAATCGGCAAGCCCTCGTCCTCGGCGTAGATGGCCTGCATTCGAGCCAAGCGAATCTCGTCGGTGGTAGGAATCGGCTGGCCGCCTCCTCCCAAACACCCGCCGGGGCAGCACATAATCTCGATGAAGTGATAATCCGCCTTGCCCTCCATAATGAGGTCCATCAGCTTTCGCGCGTTGGACAATCCGCTGGCCACAGCCACCTTCACGTCAAGATCGCCGACCTTAACGACGGCTTCTTTGACGCCTTCAAGACCGCGAACGTCTGTGAAGTTGACGTTTTCCAGGGACCCCCCTGTCACGACTTCATATACGGTTCGTAGAGCAGCTTCCATAACGCCGCCTGTCGCACCGAATATGACCCCGGCGCCCGTGGCGATGCCCAACGGCTCATCGTATTGCTCGTCGGGAAGATTCACGAAGTCGACACCGGCCTCACGCATCATCTGAGCAGCCTCGCGTGTGGTGAGAACCGCATCTACGTCAGCCAGCCCGTCGACTACAGACATTTCCTCGCGGCCCGCCTCCAGCTTCTTAGCCGTGCAGGGCATTATAGAGACGCTGAAGATGTTCTCCGGCTTGACGCCGATTTTCTGAGCATAATATGTCTTAGCGAGAGCGCCGAACATCTGCTGAGGAGACTTGCATGTGCTGAGATTTGGCAGCAGTTCCGGATAGAAATACTCGATGAAGTTGATCCAGCCAGGGCTGCACGAGGTGAGCATCGGCAGAGTGCCGTTGTTCTTCAGGCGACCGAGGAACTCGGTGCCCTCCTCCAAAATAGTCAGGTCGGCGGTGAAGTCCGTGTCGAAGACCTTGTCGAAGCCTACCCGCCTCAGACCTGCGACCATTTTCTTTGTAACCCGGCTGCCCGCAGGCAGGCCGAACTCCTCGCCGATGGCTACCCTCACGGCCGGCGCAGTCTGCACGATGACATGTTTGTCAGGATCGGCTATCGCGTCCCATACCTTGTCGATGTGGCTCTTCTCATAAAGCGCACCAACCGGGCACGCAGAGACGCACTGGCCGCAGGCTACACAAACAGCGTCGATGAGATCTTTCTTGGCTGTCGGCGCGATTACCGTATCGAAACCTCTATCCACTGCAAACAGTGTGCCGACAGTCTGCACGTTCTGGCAAACCTCAACACAGCGGCGGCATAGAATGCACTTGCTGGAATCGCGGACAATTGCAGGAGATGAGGTGTCCATAATCTGCTTCGGCATCTCGCCCTCGAAGCGGTTTTCCTGAATACCAAGTCGCTTCGAGATAGCCTGCAGTTCGCAGTTGAGCGATCTATTGCAGGCGTTGCAGTCCTGCCTGTGAGCCGACATCATCAGTTCAACAACCGCCTTGCGTGCATTGCGCACTCTCAGGGTATTGGTACGGACCACCATCCCATCGGCAGCCGGAAACGCGCAACTGGCCTGCAGTCCGCCTCGTCCGCCCTCGATCTCGACCAGACACACCCGGCAGGCGCCGAGCGGCTTGTGGCCTTCCATGTGGCATAGAGTGGGAATATATACCCCAGCAGCCTTAGCCGCGTCGAGCACGGTGCTGCCCTTTGGGACGCTGACCTGTATTCCATCTATCGTAACGTTAATTTGTTCCATCATAGTCCTTTCACGGGCCTGGCCGTTAGTTTCCCGCATCGCACCGCAGGCATCGAGCAGCCTCGCGCAGAGCCTGTTCGCGGGAGTAACCCAGGTCGACCTCGAGCATTCCAACACGCTTTTCAACCGGCAGCAGGTTCTCGCAGACCCTCGGAGTCTCGACGATGTCGTCAACATCCTCCGGAGCCGGCGGAATCTCGATCTCTGCCGTATCTGAAGCCAACTCGCCCGTACCGCCCAGATAGCGGTCAATAGAAACAGCGGCCTTGATTCCGTCGCCGATAGCCGCAATAACCGTCCACGGCCCGTTGACCGCATCGCCGCCGGCAAAAACTCCATCGACGTTAGTCTTCATAGTCGCGCCGTCGATTTCAATGGCGCCGCCTCTGCGCAGCTTGACTTCCTCGCCGAGGAAATCTACAACCGGTTCCTGGCTGAGAGCAGTGATTACCGTATCTACCGGCAGATCGAAGCTGCTTCCCTCGATAGGTCTCGGTTTGCGGCGGCCGCTCTTGTCGAACTCGGCCAGCTCAAGAAGCTGAACTTTAAGAGACTTGACCTTGCCGTTCTCACCAAGCGCCTCAATGGGCACCGCGAGATATCTAATCTCTATGCCCTCCATCTCCGCCTCGTGAATCTCTTCCAAAGCGGCGGGCATATCGGCCTTGAGTCTGCGATAAAGCATAGTGACTTTCTTCGCGCCTTTTCTCAAAGCGATTCGTGCGGCGTCGATGGCGGAGTTGCCACCACCCACAACAGCGACGTTCTTGCCGACTTTGATGGTATCCTTTTCGAGGTTCACATCTTTGAGGAACGTGATCGCGTCGTAGATTCCGTCCAGATCCTCACCAGGAATGCCCAGCGTCCAGCCCTTCTCCGCGCCAGTGGCAACAAAGACCGCGTCGAAGTCGTTCTTGATTTTCTCGAATTCAGCCTTATCAACGCGGCTGTTGAGTTTTATGTCGACTCCAAGGGATTGAATCATCTCGATTTCAGCAGCGATGACGTTGCGCGGCAGTCGGTATGGAGGAATCGCCGTCACCAGCATTCCGCCGGCCACCTTCTCCGCCTCGAATACCGTAGGCTTATAGCCGAGTCTGGCAAGGTGATACGCGCAGGTCAATCCGCCAGGCCCGCCACCGATGATCGCGACCTTCTTATCCTTTGCTTTTGATTCAAGCACAGACGGAGCCGGAAGCGCTCCCCTGTCGGCTTGGTCCGCCGCAAATCTCTTCAAAGCTCGGATGGAGATCGGTTCGTCGATCTGGGCGCGTCGGCACTTCGACTCGCAAGGAGCGTTGCAGACTCTGCCGCATACGGATACGAACGGGTTGTGATCCCGGACTATACGCATCGCGTCGGTGAACCTGCGAGCGCCTATTAAAGACACATACTTCGGTACGCTTGTCCCGGCCGGGCACGTGTGTGTACACGGAGCCTCAAACAAGGAGTTGCATACGCAGGCCGGGCACTTCTTGTCCCGGATATGGGCCTCATATTCATCGCGGAAATAGCGAATTGTAGAGAGAACCGGGTTCGGAGCCGTCTGGCCAAGTCCGCAGAGCGCCGATTCGCGAATCTGCGTGCCAAGGTCGATGAGAAGCTCGATGTCGCCCTCCTGACCGAGGCCGTGGGCGATTCGATCAAGAATCTCGAGCATTCGCTTGGTGCCGATCCTGCACGGAGTACACTTGCCGCAGCTCTCGTCCTGAATGAAGTCTAGGAAGTAGCGGGCGAGGTCGACCATACAGGTGCTCTCGTCCATTACGATCAAGCCGCCGGAGCCCATCATCGCGCCAAGCTCCTTGAGCGAGTCGTAGTCCATGGACACATTGAGGTGCTCCGCAGGGATACATCCGCCAGAGGGGCCGCCAGCCTGCGCCGCTTTGAACTTCTTGCCGTTGCGCACGCCGCCGCCAAGCTCGAATACCAGATCACCAAGAGTAGTTCCCATCGGGACCTCTACCAGACCCGTATTCTCTACCGCACCGGCAAGCGCGAACACCTTGGTGCCCTTGCTGCCCTCGGTGCCGATCTTCGCGAACTCCTCGCCGCCATTAAGGATTATCCAGGTGATGTTGGCGTAGGTTTCCACGTTGTTGAGCAAAGTCGGGCTTTCCCAAAGGCCGGAAATGGCCGGGAACGGAGGTCTGGGTCTGGGTTCGCCTCGCTTGCCTTCGATGGAGGCCATCAAAGCGGTCTCCTCGCCGCAGACAAATGCGCCTGCTCCGATGCGGATATCCAGGTCAAACTTGAAGCCGCTGCCGAATATATCGTGATTGAGGAACCGCCACTCGCGCGCCTGTTGAATTGCTCTCTGAAGTCTCTCAATTGCAAGCGGATACTCGGCTCGCACATAGACATATCCCTGATCCGCGCCGATCGCATAGCCAGCGATAGTCATCGCTTCGATCAGCGAGTGCGGATCGCCTTCCAGAACCGATCTGTCCATAAACGCGCCGGGGTCGCCCTCGTCGGCATTACACAGGACAAATTTCTGATCCCCAGCAGCATCCGCAGTGAACTGCCACTTCAAACCGGTCGGGAACCCGCCGCCACCTCGGCCACGCAGCCCGGAAGCCTTGATCTGATCGATAACCTGCTGCGGGGTCATCTCACTGACGGCCTTAGCAAGCGCCGCATAACCGTCGCGCGCGATGTATTCCTCTATGTTGCCGGGATCGATTACGCCGCAGTTGCGAAGGACGATTTTGTGCTGCAGCTTGAAGAACGGCACGTTCTCCATTTTGTGGTAGACCTCGTCCTGGCCCGCCTGGTGCATAAACTCTTCAACTACGCGGCCTTTGAGAAGATGCTCCTCAGCGATCTTCTTAATCGCTTCCGGCGTCAATCTCTCATAAAAGACGCCTTCCGGCACAACTGCCGCAACCGGGCCGAGGTTACACGAACCCATACAGCCCGTCATAACAACCTTGACCTCATCTTTAAGGCCAAGTCGATCGATCTCCGCGTTGAGCGCGTCTGCTACGGCCTCGCATCCGCAGCTCACACAACCAGCGCCCGCACAGACGAGAACGTGTGCTCTGTAGTTTGCAGTCTCGCTCATTTATTTGCCCGCCTCATTCTTATATTTCGCAATGATCTGTGGGATCTTGTCTTCTTTCACCCGGCGATAGATATCGGAATCTACCGTAACAACCGGGGCGAGGCCGCAAGCGCCCACACAGCGGTTGATTTCAAGCGAGAATGCTCGATCCTCGGTGGTATCGTTGATGCCGATGCCGAGTTCCTTCTGGAACTTCTCCAGCACCTGCTTGCCACCTCTTACATAACACGCAGTGCCCATGCACACGCGAACAGTGTGCTTGCCTCTGGGAACAGTAGTAAAGAAAGAATAGAAGCTGAGAACGCCGTGAACCTCGCTTAAGGGCACATTCAGCCCCTGAGCGATCTTGACCTGCGCCTTCTCCGGCAGATAGCCGAACAACTCCTGAGCGCCATGCAGCACCTGGATAAGCGGCCCACGGACGTTTTTGTGCTTCTCTATGATTTTATCCAACTGCTCGTAAAGCTCCGCCTCTTCAGCCTGAACCTGCACGGCGCGCTTTTCGCAGTCGCAAATATGTGTTGCCAATACGTTACCTCCTGAACTCCCCTGGTTCCCTCAGAACCGCAGGAGCAGATTTCTGTGGAAAGCTCACACCGGGTATCATCACCCAACTACATCGCCTTCCACCCTTATCCACCAACTAATTTTTCGCAGTCACTACCCACTCGCTCACGACGTTGCCGTTTACCAGATGCTGGCCGACAATCTGACGAGCCTTGTCCGAATCGACGTAGCCATAGGTCACGACCTGGTCGTCCTTGATGACGTCGACGGTCGGTTCCTGCTCGCAAAGGCCCTTGCAGCCGGATTGCGTCACAGAGACATCGGTGATGCCGCGCTTGTCGAGTTCGTCGAGAATCGCGGTCATGACTTCACGCGCCCCTGCAGCAATGCCGCATGTGCCCATAGCGATAACCACGCGAGCAGAGAACTTGCCTTCGCGGATCTTCATCTGTTCGAGCGCTTTCTCTCGAACCTTCTTGAGATCTTCAAGTGTCTTCATTTGTTGATTTGCACCCCTTGGATTAAGTTATCAGATATTTTCTTTCGATAAAAAAGGTGAGGACAGTCCGTCCTCAATATATTCAGCGATCCATTTTAGAACCGCGTTTTCGTTAATCGGAACATCGCCGAGTTCAGCGCGAATCTGACGCGTATCAAGCACGAACTCCATAGAATCGACTTGATGCCTGTATACAATATCAATGTCCGGATTTGCCGCGATCAGCGCAATCAAGGTCGATTTTACATCCCCCAACGGCGCCCGGTCGATATGATTCAGCTTAAAAGTGGCCTGCAGGGTCGTGCCCTCACCCAGCTTAGAATGCAGTGCTAGCTTACCGCCGCATTCCCTGGCCGCCTCTGCAAACATCGGTATGCCTAAGCCTACCTTGCGGGTAGTGCGAGTCGTGGTAAACGGGTCGAACACCTGCGCCACAAACTCCGGACTCATCCCCAATCCGTTGTCCCTGAGCGAAATATTTAACTCATCACAACCCGAATCCGCGATGACGTTTATCTCTATCAGAGTCGCACCCGCCGCCACCGAGTTCTGCGCCAGGTCGAGAATGTGCATCGAAAGCTCACGCATATTCGATACCTCGGCCGCATTCTCCTCGGCACGCCATTTTCATCTCAGCGATAGTTCGGTGCTCCAGGCAAAACACTGTCCGCCTCTCGCCAACCGCAGCCAGCCAATGGGAATCCGAATTGCAAATAAGCGAACGATCTCCGATGCTCGGATATGTCTTTCTCGCTTTGTCCGGCGTGATGTTTCTCGATATCTCTAAAGCCACAAAATCCGGCGAGTCCGGCACCATCCCCAAAACATCGCATAACCCTGTAGATTTTCTGTCAATGTGCGCCGGGATCAACATCCCGCCCAAAGCCTCGACCCGCTGCCAGACCTCGGATATGTCCATCGTAGTCGGCAGAGATAGATACCTCTGGCAATAACCCACAAACTCATCGCACTCGTCGACTATCATCTGCATCGCCAGTTCTTTTGCAATAAGCTCTTCTTCTGTTTTAGGTTTCTTATCAGAGCCAAACGGCAGACTCGCATAGACAGCTTCCTGCAACGTCACGGCTTGATCTACTGTATCAAACAGACACAACAGGTGCACACCCTCCAGCGAGTTCACTTCCAGCCCTGGCAGCACCCTGATCCCGCTGCCGGCAGAGGCCTTCATCACAGCATCCGCGTTTTCGGCCGAATTGTGATCGGACACCCCGATAATATCCAGCCCCGCCATTATCGCCGCCTCGATTATCAACGGTGGGAGCATCTCTATCTCCCCACACGGCGACAACAGAGTATGAATGTGCAAATCCGCCTGGTATCTATGAATCGCCACGCTCTTCCATTCCTTTACCAGGCAGATGCGTCAGCAACTTTTAATGCCAAGCTCATACATCCTGCCGACGACCTCATAGAGCGTCAAATCGGTTGTAAATAGAGGCGTCTTCTCTTCGACAGCCTTTGCCACAGTCCCCGGATCAGGTTCAATGCCCCCGGCGATAATTACACCAGCCAAATTGAGCATAGAAGCGACGCCGATAATATTGACATGCTTGTGGTTTGTAACCCACAACGCGCCGTTTTTCGCCCTGGCCAGCACATCGCTCAACAGGTCCGACGCGTATCCCGAACTGACCTCTACGTCGCCGACCTCAGTCCTTGGTTTGAGATTCAGTTTTTGGATCAGGTTCTCCAGATTCATCAATGGCCTCTGTTAAGTTTTGGCCGGAGCTTTCCAGCCCTCGGCCCGCAATCGGTTGGCCCATAGCAGGCGGAACCCTGTCTGATAACTCGAACATTTCGCTCGCCAACTGTCTTACGCGTTCGCGCAGCTTAAACACGCAGTCCATCTCCGTCGCCAGCCCACGCACCACATCTTCGGCCAGAGCCTGGCAGTTCGGAGCCCCGCAGCTTCCGCAATCCAGACCCGGCAGCGACTCCAAAATGCGCTCCATCTGCTCCATTTTGCGCATCGCAACAGCCATATCCTCATCAAGCCTGAGAGTAGGTCTGGGTTTAATGGGTCTGTCGTGTTTGTACCAATCCGCGTCTTTCTCAAGATCATCAATCAACTGCTGACGCTCGGCGGCCTCTTCAGGCCCAAGCTGACCCTGCGCCAACAATCGTATGCGTCTACGGGTAATAAAGGGATTTTCAACTGTCAAAACCCCGCCGACACATCCTCCAAGACAAGCCTGTGCCTCGATATAGTCAATATCTGAGAGCTTTCCGCGCTCGACATCCTCTAAAATTTGAATAACGCTATGAATGCCATCGACCGCGATCTGGCGACCTGCCCCAATCGACTGATTTTCACCGCCCGACCGCGCCCATCCGACGCCTAATCCAGTGCCGCGATGCAAGCCCTTCGCCAATTCCTCAATGACTTCCGGCTCGCGCACCAATTTTTCCCTCATCAGCGGGTAGACATCAGCTATCGGTATAGCGCCCGTGATAATCACGTCCTCAAATCCGGCCGGCTCATTTATGGCGCTGACCTTACCCGGACACGGCGTGATAAACCAAAGTCCAATACGCTGCTGTGGTATGCCTAACCTTTTGCTTGCCTGCTGCTTTGCGATTTTGGCTGCCGCGCGCATAGGCGAGATAATCGGCAAAATATGTTCAACCAGGTTAGGAAACCTTACCTGAATCAGCCTGACCACTGCGGGGCACGCAGACGATATTATCGGCCGCTCGATGGACGGATTTTCGATCGCCTGGCGTATTTTCTCCGCCACAAGGTCCGCACCAAATGCCACATCTACGACATAATCGAAGCCAATAGCCCTTAAAGTGGCAAGGACCTGTTCCGGTTTAGTGCCCTCTCTGAACTGGCTGTAAATGGCAGGCGCCGGCAGCGCTACATTATACTTAAACTCCTGAAGCCTCTGCAGGGTATCGGCGACCACGGTCTTGGCGTGATTAGGACATATTCGGACACACTCGCCGCAATCTATGCAACGGGCTTCGATTATATGGGCCTTCCCGTCGCGCACGCGAATGGCCTCAGTAGGGCAATGCTTGATGCAGTTTACGCATCCCTGGCACTTGTCCTCCTCAAGATGCACCGAGTGAAAAAAGCCAAACTGGTTCGATTCAGGCATTCTCGAATATCATCCGAACAGTGGTCCCCACGCCCTTGACTGATTTGATATCAAGTTCGTTTGAACAATTCTTCATATTGGGCAGGCCCATTCCTGCGCCGAAGCCCATCTCTCTTATTGAATCCGGCGCAGTAGAGAACCCCGGCGTCATAGCCTGGTCCACGTCCTCTATGCCCGGCCCCTCGTCATCTATAGTAATTTGTATGCGCTTAAGATCCGCATCCAAAATCACAGTCCCGCTATGAGCGTGAATCACTACGTTCATTTCAGCCTCATAGCACGCAACCGCAACCCGGCGCACAATGACAGAATCCGCACCAATTTGTTGCAGAATTCTTTTTACCTTGCTGGAAGCTTCTCCTGCCTTGCCAAAATCCCCGCCCTGTACGCCGAATGTGTAGTGCAGAGAGGCCGACGCATCCACATCCCCCACTTCCATTAATCACGCCCCCACAGTATGGCCGTGCGTCTGGCAGCCGGCCAATCCTATACTAAAGAGCTTACCACAACTTTCATATAGTGGGTAAGGGGATAAGATCAACACCAGTTGAAGAGACTGCGCCATCTTTATGGTCTGCTCATCCGGCTTCTTGCTGCGTACAAACACGACGGCCTTGAGATCAAGCATCTCCGCCGTTCGAATAACCTGAGAGTTTGTGAGACCCGTCAACAGCACCGACCCCGGACGCGTAAACGCCAGCACGTCGCTCATTAAATCACAGCCGCACGCGCTCGCAACCGGTTGATCGGCTAACTGCGGGTTGCAGATAATCTCCCCATCGAGGCACTCGCAGACTCGACGAATGGTCATCCCGCCTGCCTCAATTACTTTTTCAACACTCATAAATATAATGCCTGTCTCAATCGACTCGCTCGTCGAGATAACTTCGTGATTTTGTTCACAAGCAATTCCGCAAAACAATGGCACTTCACTGAACGTTTTTTGCGGTATCAAATATCGGAAGGCTCGTATATCTCTATTTGTATTATATGCTGCGAGTCAGGCAGTGTCAACGATTTTACCTACATCTTCGACCAGTATTGTGACAACAGGCGCAGAGCAGCGCAGTCGAAAGAATCCACAGAAATCGCTGAGTATTTTATGACAAGTCCTCGCTTCGAGACGAAGGATTGCGCAAATCAAAGTGTAAATGGTATATAGTCATGAGCATGAATACCGACGACCGCGATATCATAATCTCACAGACCGAAAAAGATGTGCCTGTTGGCATAGCCAGGCTTCGCGAGGAATGGCGCAAGGCTGGGCTGGCCGAGCACGAGTCCCACCCACCCGAGACAGACACAGTTCAGCCGGTGCTTTTTCCGGAGGTGGACGGCGGCGCGGGGGTCGGGGATTATACGATAACCTGCGAGACCGCCCGCGATAGCCTGGTGCTGTCTGAGGAGGCTGTCGACAGGCTGATAGACTGCGGTGAGTTGGATTCTATTCTGGTGCAGGGGCCAGATGGGATTACACGGCGCTTAATCAGCGAATCCTCCCTGCGCCGGTTTCAAAGCGATTCTGCGATTGATCCCGAAGCCCTTAAACGCGTAGCCAAAAACATGGCCGACCGGACCCTTGCGGAGTCTATCGACCACCTCAGAGAAGAACTCGACGAGCTTAAAAGTAATCAGGGCAAGATACTGCAGCAGATGAAGGACATACTCCTGCTGGAAATCCGCAATTTGAAGGAGCAGGATCGGGACCTTACCTCGTTTGTATATGAGCTGGCAGAGGAGATACGACAGACTTTCCCGAAGAAGAAGAAGCGATAGTTGAGTTTATTATTTTGTTGTTCCGGGAAACTTTTTTTTCGGAACTACGGAAAGTCTGAAAACAATGCACATTGTATGACGTCTTGATGTAGTGGCCGGGCCTCTGTCCCGGCCATTTTCCACTGACGAGGCTACCACCCCTCGTCATTCCGCGCGAAGTCGCGGAATCCACGGCAGGAAATAGGCGTAACGTGATCCTGCGACTTCGCGCAGGATGACAGTATTTGTTTACGCAGGATGATGATTATTTAGCGTAGGGTGTTCCTGTGGTTTGCCGTTTTGGGAAAGGGTTTCGCGAAACAACCGAGCCCGAGGAGAACATTCTGGATCAGTTTGCTGCATAGATCAGGTAGACTCCCCCGAGCATGACCAGCACACCGCATATCTGTTTCACGATGCTCGCGCCTTTTGACTTTTCGTTCCAGTTAAGATAATTCTGCACTGCCTCAGCGGAGGTGCCGGCTGCTACAATCACCGCGCAGTGTCCAACACCATAGACCGCAAGCAGCAGCGCGGCGTATACGAAGTTGGTCGCTGCAACTTTCATCGAAAGTGTGATTACCGGAGCCATATAAGCGAATGTGCAGGGACCGAGCGCAATACCGAATACAAGGCCCAAAATGAACGATGCGCCAAGCCCCTTGATTTTGATGCCCACTCTGCCGGGTCCGGAGAATGGCATCGGAATGATACCTATGAGATGAAGACCCACGATGAAGAATACAGCGGCCACGGCGTAGTTACCATACTTCCCTACGTCTCCCATCATTCGGCCCATAGCGGCAGTCACAACACCAATCAAGGCGATAGTCACAAGAATGCCAAGGCCGAAAAGAAACGACAGGCCGAATGCCTTCCGCGTGGTCAGCTTCCCCTGGTCGCTGATAAAGCCGATGATGAGCGGTATGCTCGACAGGTGACACGGGCTCAGGATGACGCTCAGTATCCCCCACACAAACGATGCGCCCAGCGCAACCGGCGCTGCCCCCTCGATTGCCTTAGTCAGCGTTATGAAGAGCTGTTCCAAATCACTTAACCCCCAACTCGGCAAGTTTGGCGACTACCTCTTCTTTAAGGAAGAACCCAACGTGCCGGACGACTTCCTTGCCGTTTTTGTCGAAGAACACCTGGACTCGAACAAACTGCACCCCGTAGCTTAGCCAGCAGGATCTGCTCCATGCGAACGCGGAGAAAGAAGACGCTGGCCTTGACGGCACAGTGGGCAGTTCCGCAAGCCTTGCTGAGGCAAGCGCACCGGTCGTAAGAGTCGGGTACGAGTCCTTCACAAGCGGAACCGTGCTCGGCGCATTGGCGGCGCTTGCTATTATTGGGATGGCCAGAAGCGCGAGCGACAGCATCCCTCGGATTAGTAGAGTATCCTTGTTCATTATGGTTTCCTTTGTTCGGGCTGGCGCTACCTGCGCCGATGGTATCGCCACGCGCCCGCATCCACTGAATTGCTGTGATACACTTCTGTTTGTCAGGTTGACAAGCCACATCAGCCCCACCAGAAGAACAACAATGCCCAGCCACTTAATGAACGATGTCTTCAAACTGCTTCCCCTTTGCCGCTACTTCTTCGGCTTGGCCGGCTCCTTGAGCTTGATACCATTGTCCTTGAATGCTTTCACGATGTCGTCCTTGGGGAAGTAGCCTACATGGCGGAAGATTTCCTTGCCCTTGGCATCAAAGAAGATCTGAGTGGGGATGCTCTGTACTTTGTATTTCTTGGCAGAATCCGGGTCTTTCCAAACGTCGATGAACTGGACGTCGAGTTGGCCCTTGTAGTCCTTGGCAAGTTCATCAAGGACAGGAACCATCATCTTGCAGGGCACGCACTTGGTCGCGCCAAGGTCAAGAAGCTTGGGAAGCTGCTTTGCAGCAGGTTTCGACTTGTTGTTCGCCGCATAGCCGGCGGGCATCGCGGATGCCAAGGCCAATATCACAACCATTGATACTGAGACTTTCAACCAGTTAATCTTCATAATCCTATTGCCTCCTGTGTGTTTTGTATGCTGACGTCAGCGCCGCCTTATAGGCGTCCTCATCTTCGGGCTCAATTTGGTGATAGATACGCACTGTCTCAAGCAGCCTATCACCGCTTGAATCATCAGCGGCAACACCCGCCTCCGCCAGATGATCGAATACTATGCCGAGTCCTGCGATTGTAACCGACTTGCCGTCGACTTGAACATCAATACCAGGCATCGGCTTGGAACACGCGCATTCCGCGCCTTTCTCTCCGTCCTCTGAGCTGCAGTAACTATTTTCTGCAAGAATCGCATCCACGGCTTTGGCGATCTCCTCGGAGACCAGCCAGACGGCTTCCTTGTCCTTCTCTGACCGATCTTTGGCTGAACGATTGCAGCAAGCACACTCATCGTTCAGAATATCCGACACCACAAGTGCCGCGCTGACCGGGCCACTATACTTCTCTGTGCCCTTTTTCGCGCACAGCTTATCGCAGCCGTCTACTGTGATTGTGGGATGCTTTTTCGCAAACTCCTGCTCCGCGTCGTTCCCCGCAAGGAAAAGAGGCAAGCAAATTGTCACGGTGTTCCCGGGCCGCATGAGTTCCAGAACTCTGCGCGTCGCCAGGCGGGAGATCGTTCCTTCGGGGATATCCTCGCCGCTGCATGAGATGATACCGACCTTGATGTCGCCGCCTGCCATCGCTAATTCACCTCGCTTCCGCACTGTCCACAGATACCGCCAGCTATGTCTCCGGCAATCTCACGCACTATTGTCCATCCGTCATCGGCAAGTGTTGTGGCAGTTCCGGGCTCAGCGCCGCGATGGTTCTTGAACGAATCGACCACGCGGATCGACCTTATGATTTTTCCTCCAGCCATCTCCACGTTCTTGGCTGCGCAGAGCTTCGGGCAGCCGTCGATAGTGATGCAATCGGTCTCTCTGAGCTTTGCCAGTGCTTCCTCATCGCCTGAAACCAGCAGAGCCAGACACAGTGTATCAGCGTTTGCCGGCGCCAACTCGTCGGTCACGGCATAAGTAGCCTCGCGAGCAATGAGCCCGTGGACTTTCCCAATACCACTGCATGGCATCACTATGACATTCAGATCGCTTCCGTCTTCTGTCACTGGGTAATCCTTTCTTTGCTAGTGCTGCGCTTCGGCAGCCTTCTTTTCAACGATTTTGGAGTACGACGTCGCATCGAGAAGCAGTTCCTTGTCCGAGTCAAAGTCCCGAAGCTCAATCTCAGCCAACCATCCCCTGCCGTAAGGGTCTTCGTTTACCAGCTCGGGCGAATCGATAAGCTGCGTATTGACCGCTATGATCCGTCCTGAGACAGGGGAGAGGGCATCCATCATAGACTTACCGGACTCCAGCGAGCCGACTTCGTCAAACTGCTCGATCTCGTTCCCGACTTGAGCAGGCTCAAAATATGTGATGTCGGTCATGTTCTGCTGAACAAAGTCCGATACACCAACTCGTGCCCTGCTGCCGGTCACCCGGACCCAGCAGTCATTCTCATTGAAGAGGTAGCCCTGAGCTGGGATATCGAAGACAAACTTGTCGTACGTGACGGTTATGAAGTCGCCTGGAGATCCAAAGCTATCGGAGGTTGTTCCTTCTGCTGACGTCTCCTTCCTTGCGACACGTTCTTTAGCCATAAGCTCGACTAATTGCATACCAACCGGTCCGGGTCGCAGCGATCCTCCCACATCCAGCCCTGCGTTCTTTGCCTGCTCTGAAACCAGCACCTTGTCGTCGACATCTAACCCCAGCTTGTTGGCGAGCTTTGACGCACAGCGAGTGGGGCAACCATCAATGACAAGAATTGAAGCGTCCGCAAGGGCTTTTTCGTAACGAGCGGGTGAATTGTTGAGAAGCACGGGGCAGATGATCTCCGCACCCTGGGTCTCGGACAGACTCAGCGCCAGTTCTCGTGCAAGCACCCCGTGCTGCTTGTCTAGGCCGTTGCATGACAGGATCGCGCGCCTCATTGCTCTCCCTCTTCCTCGCGGATCCTCTTGATCGCGGCGATGGTTTCAGGCTTGCTGGGAAAAGATATGGCATCGGGGCCGCACGTCTTGGCGCATGCCCTGCAGAAGACTACGCAGTTCGTAGGGTTGGCAACAACCAGCTTCGGGTCGTCGTTGCGTCGCTCGAATACCTGGTGCGGACAGAACTTGTCGCACTCCATGCAGAAGTCGCACTTGGAGTAATCGATGGTAGGACACCAGTCGATCTTCTCGCGTCTCACGCTCATGAAGGTATCATCAGCCATCCTGCTCTACCCCCATCTCGGTAAGCGCATTCGAGACTTTATCAACCGCCTCGTCGGTTGTCATGTCACGAACATCCAGCGGGACCATATCAGCTTTGATGTCCATGCCGTTCATTTCAAATGCATCACGAAACATCTTATACTGCATGTTGGGCGCACATCCGGCTATGACGAGTTTCCTCCCTGCTTTCAGCAAGTCGGCTAGGAATCTGTCACCGTCCTCTTCGCAAAGCTGTGGATGAATGAAGCCGTATTCCACGGGCAGCTCGACGCGCACGCGATTGATGAAGTCCCAAATATCCATCTTGGCGAATCCGGGGCATTTGCCGGTGCACACGCACATTATCAGGCCAGGTAGTTCTTGAGACATTTGAATCCTCCTCTAGCTCACCAGGAGCTTCTTGATATCCTCGGGCGACAAGACTCTTCCGGCGGCCTTAACCTCTCCATTGATCACAAGACCGGGGGTCATCAGGATATTGAACTTCATTATCTCCTTGATGTCCTCAATCTTTTCAATCTCGGCATCTACTTCGGCGAGTTCAACTGCCTTTTTAGCATTCTCAGTGAGAGTCTTGCACTTCGCACAGCCAGTGCCCAGAATCTGAATCTTCATAGATGTCCTCCCGTATGAAGTTGGGGTTGTTGGTATGTTGGCGCAATAACCAACTATCCACCTAAAAAAAGAGAAGCCCTCTCGAGCTCATCATTCACACATACGCATAGTTTATCCGACGAGTTCCATCATCTCCTTGGCGTTGGACTTCATGACGGCCTCAACACAGCCGAAAAACTTCACTATGCACGGAACGCGGAGGCTGTAGAACACTTGCTGTCCTACTTTGCGGTCGTCGACTATTCCGGCCTCTTTCATGAGCGCCAAGTGCTTCGAGACCGTAGACATATCGGAGCCTACCAGCTCTCGCAGATCGCAGACGCACTTCTCGCCATCCGCAAGCGCATCCACCATCATGAGCCGACTGGGATGTGCCAACGCCTTTATGATCTTTGCTCTCTCTTCGTATACTCGTCTGTTCATACTTGGTTATTCCTCATATTTGGTATTATAACCAAATACTCAAGACAGGTCAACATCGCATTGCGAGCTTAGTCAGCCTGAAGATATCTATCTACCCGTTGAGCTTTTCGCGGCAAGCATCCAAAGCGTTGTCGATATCTGAATGCTCAAGCACGAAGTCGTGCTTGTTGCCATTTCGGGAAAGGGGAGGCTGTCTCATAAGTCCCTGAACAGGTTATTCTGGTCAGGATATGGACGTTCCAGAAGTCCAAAAAATCGCGAGAGGCCACTTCTCGACCATTTTCGCAAGTCGTTTTTCAGAATGCGCTTCCGTCAATGACTTTTGAGACAGCCTCAGGGTTTCCCGAAACAACGAAGCAACGGAATTAAAATAAGGGAGGAGCGTTCGGCCCCTCCCTTTCACTTCTGTCAATTTGACACAAGCTCTTACATACCGTAGTCGCCCATGCCTCCGCCCGGCATCGCCGGGGCAGCGGGCTTCTCCTCGGGCTTTTCTGCCACCAGGCACTCGGTAGTGAGAATCAGCGAGCCGATGCTGGCTGCGTTCTCGAGGGCCGAGCGGGTGACCTTTACCGGGTCGACGATTCCTGCTTCGACCATGTTGCAATATTCGTCGATCTCAGCGTTGTAGCCGATGCCCTTCTTCTCATTCTTTATGCGCTCGACGACCACGCTGCCTTCTTTGCCAGCGTTCTCGGCGATCTGTCGAAGCGGCTCTTCGAGAGCACGGCGAATGATGGCGCCGCCGACGTTCTCATCAGCGTTGTCGCCGACTTCCTGCAGTTTGTCGATGATGTTGATAAGAGTAACGCCGCCACCAGGCACGATTCCCTCTTCAACAGCGGCGCGAGTGGCGCTGAGAGCGTCCTCGAAGCGATGCTTCTTTTCCTTAAGCTCGGTCTCGGTAGCAGCGCCGACTTTGATTACGGCAACCCCGCCGGACAGCTTGGCCAGTCGCTCCTGGAGCTTCTCGCGATCATAGTTGGAATCAGTAGCTTCGATCTGCTTGCGGATCTGGCTGATTCTTCCCTGGACCGCCTCTGCGGTGCCCTTGCCCTCGATAATCGTGGTCTCTTCTTTGCCCACGACTACCTTGCTGGCTCTTCCGAGCATAGTCGGGTCGACGTTCTCAAGCTTGATGCCGAGGTCCTCGGAGATGAAGGTGCCGCCGGTGAGAATGGCGATGTCCTCAAGCATAGCCTTTCGTCTGTCGCCAAAGCCAGGGGCCTTGACGCCGACGATCTGCAACGTGCCACGCAGCTTGTTGACTACGAGTGTCGCCAATGCGTCGCCGTCGATGTCCTCGGCGATTATGACGACCGGGGTGCGGGTTTGCATGACCTTCTCCAACATCGGAACAAGGTCGGCTGCGGCAGATATCTTCTTCTCATAGATGAGGATGACCGGGTTCTCGAAAACAGCTTCCATTCTCTCGCCATCGGTGACGAAATAGGGGCTGATGTAACCCTTGTCAAACTGCATTCCCTCGACTACTTCGAGGCTGGTAGCGGTGCCCTTGGACTCCTCGACGGTGATAACGCCGTCTTTGCCGACTTTGTCAATTGCATCGGCGACGACTTCGCCGATTTCGGGGGCGTTGCCAGCGATAGAAGCGACCTGTGCGACTTCGTCCTTGCCCTTGACGGGGATGGAGAGCTTCTTGATCTCTTCGATGGCCTTCTCAACGGCCTTTTCGATTCCGCGCTTTACCGCGACCGGGTTGCCACCAGCGGCCACATATCGCAGACCTTCGCGCACGATGCTTTCGGCGAGCACGGTAGCGGTGGTGGTGCCGTCGCCGGCGACATCATTGGTCTTGGAAGCGACTTCACGGACTAGCTGTGCGCCCATGTTCTCGAATACATCTTCGAGCTCGACTTCCTTGGCGACGGTAACGCCGTCCTTGGTGATGGTGGGGCTGCCCCACTTCTTGTCGAGAACAACATTGCGGCCCTTAGGACCAAGAGTGACCTTAACGGCCGAGGATACCATAGTAGCCCCGCGCTCCAACGCGCGACGAGCTTCCTCGTCAAACTTTATTATTTTAGCTGCCATACGGAAACCTCCGGTTTAGAGTTGAAAATCGAAATAATGTGTGAGCCTTACTCCACTATCGCGTAAATGGAGTCCTGGTCGAGAATAACATAGTCCTTACCATCAACAGTGACTTCGGTGCCGCCATATTTGGCGAAGATGACCTTGTCACCGTCTTTGACGGACATCTCAGCGCGAGAACCATTCTCCAAAACCTTGCCAGGTCCCACTGCCACTACTACGCCCTCTTGCGGCTTCTTCTTTGCGGTGTCGGGAAGGATGATGCCTCCAGGGCTCTTGTCCTCGCCCTCTAGCGGCTCCACGACTACCTTATCAGCCAACGGCTTAATCATTACTGCCTCCACCTCCTGTTTGGATATTACAAGTTTGAGTCGAGTTCAAACCTCAACCCATTTTTGAAAGCCCTTCTGTTAGCACTCTACCCTTTCGAGTGCCAAAATATTTTAGTGGACAGGAATTTTATTGTCAAGAGACAAAGTATATGATAATCAGGCATTCATGGAGGCTAGTGCAATGAAGTCAAGGATTGTCATCACCCTTACAATGTTTGTAATGATAGCAAGCGCTGCATTTGGCGCAGCTAAAGCCGAGCCGCCGAAGATTACTTCGATAAAATTCTCTGCTCCCTCGCCGCTCAAAGCCGGGGATGTGATCACGGTGGATATGGTCGGAACACCAGGTTGCAACGCGGCTTTTGGGGTTAAGGACTTTATGGCCGTAGAAAAAATGCGTGAGGTGTCGAATGGGGTTTATAAAGGCACTGCGGTTGTTCCGAAAGATAAGGTCGCGTTGAATGCGCCGTTGGTCGGATACCTTGGAAAAGACGGCGTTCACGCCCCGCCGATGCAGGCAAGTCGACTGATTAACGTAGAGATTGCTGATAAGCAAAAGCAAACCGCCCCACCCCTCGGCTTTGCTCAGGGCGGGGTTGTGCAGCCCGATAAATTGCCGAAGCCCGAACCCGCACCCAAAGAGGTTAAAGAGGTCAAGAAGGAGGCGGCTGCTCCACCTGCTACAAGCGTGACTGCGACAAGAAAACCCGGCCAGGTTGTGATCTCCTCGCCGGCCGATGGCGCAAGCGTTCGCAGCGCTCTCACTGTTACGGGTGTCGCGGATACTGCCAGCGCGGTTCGTGTGGAGATAACCTATTCCAACCGGCTGAGCGGCATTTTGAAACTGGCGGGACAGGTTGTGTCACAGAATGTGACGGCGGGTAAGAATGGGGAGTTCAAGATGGGGCCGGTGGCTTTGGACGGGCCTCTGTCGACAAGCGGTTTGGTGTTCACCGTTAAAGCCTACTACCCTGACCGACCAGACCATGGCACGGCTTTAATCAGGGTAAAACAGTGACACTTTTGCAATCAGCTCTGATCTACGTTGGGGCTGTGGGCCGGATGGCATGAGGCTCAGAGACAACGCAACTTTTATGCGCGAGGTGTGGCAGAACTTTGCCGGCCGCAATGGCTTGTTGCTGGCTGCTGCGGTGAGTTTCTATACATTTCTATCCCTGTTTCCACTGTCGCTTGTTGCTGTGGGGATTTTGGGCTATGTTTTGCGCTCTCCGCAGCATGCGGAGGAACTGATAACCCATTTTGTGGGCAAGGTGGTTATCGGGTCGGTTACGATGGATATGGTCACCAGCGTGCTGCACGGCAGGGACGCGGCCACCGGGATCGGTTTGGCGCTTTCTTTGTGGTCGGGGATGGCAGCAGCTTTAACTATGGAACAGGCTGTCAATCTCGTGTGGAGCGCCCCTCTACGTCGAAACTACTTCAAACGCCGCGGACTGGCGTTGTTGATTCTTCTAATTGTTGGGCTATTGATCACCATATCCTTCGGCATTACAGCTTTGTTGCAGACGCTGCGCCGCGTAAGTCCGGGATTTATCTCTTCTACCCCGGTGTTGTGGCAGTTGCTGGGTCATGTGGTGGCGGCTGCTGCCTCTGTGAGCCTTTTCACGCTAATCTATAAAATAATGCCGAATGTGCAGGTGCGGTGGCGTAATGCGCTGGCGGGTGGCGTGTTCGCGGGTCTGCTCTGGGAAGCGGCAAAGCAAATCTTTACTATATACGTGGTTCACTTTGCGTCTTACAGCCGGGTGTATGGGCCTCTTGCGGGGGTGATTCTGTTACTGGTGTGGATCAACTACAGCAGTGCGATTGCGGTCTTTGGGGCAGGATTTGCGTCGCATTGCAGGGCCGCACGCAACAACGGGCAAACGCACGGAGAGATCGTCGAAACAGGTTAGCCGGTGTGAACTACTTTGTGCGATCCTGCAGTGATCTGAGATACTCTTCCTCGGCTTTGGCCAGGTCTTCGGCGCTGGATCTCTTGCCGCTGGCAGATTCATCGGGCTCTGCTGATGCTGCGGAAGATGGTTGTGGAGCCGCACGCGGCTCCTGTTTCTTTTCTGCACTCTTTTCAGAATCTGACGACTCGGCTTCCGCAGGCTTGGAGGCGCGCTTGCCACTGGTCGGTTTGTCTCCCTTGAAAGGCTCGATGTCGTTTACTGACGTCAATATTTTGTAGCTGAGCTTGAGCTGTTTTTGCTCAGCAGTGAGTCGTCCGCGAGCTTCCCCGGAGAGGCCTTCCAGCCATTTCGTCTTCTCAGCTTCCTGCATCTTCAGATGTCGCTCCCGTGCGGCCTCGCTGAGCGAGTCCAAATCTACGTCCACGCACACCGAACCATCGTCGTAGATACAGTCAACGGATCCGGTAAGACCGCCGAAATAGGAATAGTAGAGTCCGTTCTTCTCATCTTCCGGCTTTATTTCACGAGTTATCACTCGTACTCTGTCGCCATTTTTAAATGATGCCATGCTTGATCCTCCAGCATTTTAGTTACGACATGATAGCACTTCCCTCCTGCTATTACACGCAGCCTGAAGCGGAATAGTATCAGTTATGACGGGAAATACGGAAAACAACTTTTAGATGCGCTCAGCGCACGACATTAACAGGATGGGTTGGTATGAGAAGCGTCGGGTTTGACGAACATAAACTGAGAGCCAGACTCTGCTTGATTATGTCGATCGCCAGGTTGTTGTGGGCCATAAACTTTTGCATAGCGATTGTTTCAACGGTATTGCGACACTGGGAGTTTGTTGTTTTAGCTATGACGACTGGGGTATTGGCGTTTTTGATGAGTTCGGTGACTCAGCGTGTTTTTAATATGCTGAACGCGAGCGAGTCGCAGTTGGCGTGGTCTGAATATGGACAGGCAGGAACGACGGCGGCTGCGGGGGAAGTATATGTAGAAGAATAATTACGTCGCTGATAAATGGATTGACAGGCTCATGTTTTTGGAACTCGCATCGTCGTTGCCTCAAATTGAATCTCTTGACCAGAATTGTCTTGAGGATATCTGTTGTTACGGCGATCTGCGAGTTGTTCGTTCATCTGAGCCTGATATAGCGATAAATCTGGCTATTGATGAGCATTTAGCAAAAGATGCAGCGGCGACGGGCGGGCGGACTCTTAGGCTGTGGTGGGGAGATACCCCGGCGCTTGTGCTGGGGTGCGGAGATAAACCGGAGGCCGTGCTTGATCTCGAAGAGTGCGCCAACAGAAATGTTGGCTGGATAAAACGCATCACAGGCGGGGGGACGGTGCTTCAGAGCCGGGGGATACTGAACTATTCGTACACTGCGCCAGATCCCGGTGGCCTGGATATTAAAAGGACATTTGAAAGCGGGGCGCAGTTCATAATCGCCGGGTTGGCGGAGTTTGGCATTGATGCGTGTTATAGAGGGATATCTGACGTGGCTGTCGGCGAGCTGAAGATATCCGGCAACGCACAGGCTCGGAAGTGGCGCTCTATTTTATTGCACGGAACCGTGCTGGTAAATTTGGATTTTGACCTGTTGGCCGCTGTGCTGAAACACCCGACACGAGAACCCGATTACCGACGCGGCCGCGACCACCGAGATTTCCTCACTACAATGCGCAACCTCCACGTTTCTGCTAATAGAGAGACAATCGAGCAGACCTTTGCGAGGTGTGCGAAGGCGTTTACTCAATAGCATCTGATCCTTTGTGTTCGTTTATCTGGTCTGCATTGGAGGGTAATTTTATAATGTGCAGGAGGACTCCAATGAGAAAAGATAGACTTCGAAGTGATAAACAGGAAATCCGAAACCTCGACGATCTCATCGAAGCGAGAGAGCCTCAGAGTTCGCATTTTGCCGCAGATAGGGACGCGTTTGATGTGGATGTGGAGATTCCCGAAGACGTCGACGTCGATAGTGCGCTGACATTCCCCCACCCGCATCGCCGAAAAGATGAGCCGGAGATGCTTGATGCTCTGGACGAGAGTGAGATGGACGAGGATTACCCGAATCAGGAAATGCTGCCAAGCGACTACGCTGAAGGCTACAGTGACCTGACTACTACCGATATACGGGATGATCAAGACGAGATAGCCGAGGAAGAAGTGGAGAAACTGGCGCACCCTCGCATTGAACAGATGTCCGTCGAACGCCCGACCGAGGTAATGCCGGATGATATTGACGCTGAAGATATAACAGAGCCGTAAATACCGCTGTGACGCTGGGTTTTTCGATGATTCGCTGGCTCTCCAATCGTTGGGCGGTTCGTGATATAATAAGCGAGCAATCCAACCGGAGGAGTGAACAATGGCGGAAATCAAACCGTTCGCGGCGATTCGATATGACCAGAAAGTCGTCGGCGACATCAGCAACGTGACAAGCCCACCTTATGACATAATCTCACCCGAAGACCGGGTTTATTATCACCAGCTCAATCCATATAACTTCGTGCGACTTGTCCTCGGAGAAGAACTGCCGTCGGACGACGACAAAGAAAACCGCTTCACCCGTGCCGGACGATATCTCAATGAGTGGCTGGATGCGGGGGTGTTGAAAGAGGACCCGCAGCCGTCCATATTCGTCTACCAGCAGGTTTTCGATGTTGGAGAGGGGCCGAAATCGGTAAGAGGGTTTACTGTCGCAACCAGGCTTTGTGAATACTCCGAAAACGTCATTTTGCCGCATGAAAACACACTTGCAAGACCGAAATCCGACCTGGCCGTGCTGATTCGACAGGTTAAGGCAAACCTCGACTGCGTTTATGGGCTGTATGCGGACGCAGATCGTGAGCTTGATAAAGTAATGGATAAAGCGATGGCCGATTCGCCTATTGAAGAGGCAGTCGATAAGAACGGCGTTATTAATCGGTTCTGGGCTGTCACCGACGCTGAGGAAATAGCCAGGGTGCAGTCATTTATGGCGAATAAGCAAATTGCCATTGCCGATGGACATCATCGATATGAGACCGCGCTTGCATATCGCAATGAAATGCGGGAAAAGACCGGCGGGGGCGGAGAGTTTGACTACGTGATGATGACCCTGATTAATGTCTACGAAGAGGATATGACCATCTACCCGACTCACAGGGTGCTGGCTAGTCTGGATCAGGATGCGCTGGATTCGCTTATCGACAACCTTGAAGACTCGTTTGAGGTGAGGGCGTCATCCAAAGAGCGGCTAATCGCTCATATGGCAGATCAAAATGGCATCGGGATGTATTCCGGCGGGGGAGCTTTGGTTTTGGTCCCCAAACCCGGCATTGAGTCGCAGATAGAAGGATCGGAAGCCAGCCGTAACCTTGAGCTTAATAAACTTCATAAACTGATTTTGGAGAAGCATCTGGGAATTGGCGAGGAAAAGCTGCGCAATCAGGCGCATATCATTTACACCCGCGACCCGGCTGAGGCGTTTAAGCTGGTGGATTCCGGGGAGAGACAGGTGGCGTTTTTTGTGAACCACATCGCTGTCAAGAGCGTGTTGGATATCGCCACAGCAGGTGATAGAATGCCGCAAAAGGCGACTTATTTCTATCCTAAACTCCTTAGCGGACTTGCGTTGAGGAAGCTTGATTAGCCGATGAAACGACTAAGCACAGGCAATGAATACATCTCAATCCCCGACATTTCCACCGAGACCGGGGGCATACGAAGCGTTGGTTTTACACACCTGGGTTTCCGTGCCTGCGTGGAAATGAACGGCTCGGATTCTTCTCCGCTGCTGGCGCCATTCCTCGAAGTAGATGGGCAGAAGCCGAGCTCAGAGAGTATTCAGAACAGGTTGATTTCGTACTGGATACCGGAGTTTACAGTCGAGGCATTCGGCGTAAAAGCCACCGCTACGATATTCGCACCCGCCGACCGCAGGGGCTTTATATATTCGATGACTCTGGAGAATGCGTCAACTTCAGCGAAGAGGATACGTGGTGGGTGGCGAGGATGTTGGGAGTCGACGTGTATCGCTTCCGGCAAATGTCGTCCTATGACCGGTACCAAGCATGCCAGTATCGACCCGCAAAGGTCCGTGGCGCCTGTCATCGAGTTCAGGGGCAATACGCCACTTTTCGCGATAGCATTCATACCTGAAGAGGATATGACGGCGAGGCTCTGGAACGGCGAATGTGACGACAAATCTTTGGAATGCCTGAATGTGGCGGGAAATTCGCCTATATTCTACGATTTTCTACGCGAATTCGAATTGGCAGCAGGCGACCAGCAGACTATGAACATTTACGTAGGCATCGGCCTTGAAGAAACCAGCGCCGCTGCTTCTGCTGCGGAAATGCGGATTCAGGGTTGTCAGCGCCTGCTTTCCGGCCTTAGCGGATGGCTGGACGGGAGAGTCATAGACTGCGAGGATGGCAATCTCAAGCATCTTTTGAATCTCAATTCTTTTTATAACTACTTCTACTCACAGGCAACGACGCTGGATACTGAACAGTTGGTATTGACCTCGGCGCGTAGTTCGGAAAGCGAATGTTGTGGGGTTTATCGCGACCGCCATGCGATGAGATGGAGTCTGCCGGCGGTGCTGCACATAAACTGGGCTCAGGCTCGCAAGATGCTGATTTATGCGTTTACCAGGCAGCTTACTAACGTAGGGATGTATGGTCGGTTTATAGATGGGATATTGCTGGAGCCGGGACTTGCGCTTGACCAGCTTTGTGCGCCGCTCAGAGCGCTGCAGATGTATTTGCAGATCACCGATGATATGTCTATTTTGTTCGATCGTCGTGTTCAGACAGGGATCAACACTATCAAAGACCTGCTCATGGTGCAGCGAAACCCCAAGACTATGCTTTTTGAGACTTTGTGGACGCCTTCGGGAAAAGTGTCGAAGTATCCATATAACTGCATAGCGAATGTGCTGGCGTGGCGCATATTGATAGATTTAGGGCTGCTTTATGACCGCATCCGCGACTTGGATCGTGTTGATGAAGCCATTGTTATCTCCAATAAACTGCGCAGCGCCATTCAGAAGCATTTTGTGGTTAGCGGGCCTTTGGGGGATATGTTCGCTCGCAGCGTCGATTTGCATGGTAATTTCGAATTGGGAGACGACTCGGAAGGAAGTCTGAAGCTGCTGACCTATTTCGGCTTCTGCGCGCCGAACGACGGGGTGTATAACAACACTATGGCGTGGCTGGACTCCGAGCACAACCCGAATCGAGCGGATGATCTGTCTATGCTGGACGTAGTCAACGACCTTTTGACCGGTCGAAGCAAGGAGATGTTGAGTTTTCTGCGCAACGCTAAACTTGACGACGGCATCGCGTGCGAAAGAATAGATTCCGAAGGCGACCCAGCGATTACCCGCAGAGCAAATGCGGCTTATGCGGGATACCTGGCGTTTGGGCTGCGTCACGCGCTCGACGCAGCGCTCCCAAAAGCCGCCACAGTGCAGATGCAGAGAAAGCCGACCGGCACGCTATATCAGCCGCCGCCTGAGATGAACCAGCAGAGCAAGAAGGCTCGGATATAGACCCGGTACAATTCTTAATCTGAGACTTAGCACACGTCAGGAATTGGCGCGCTGGGATAGCCTCTCGCGCGCCTCTACATTATCCGGATCGAGTTTAAGCGCATGTCGATATAAAACTTTGGCTTCATCACGCCTGCCCATAAGCTCACAAGCCACACCAGCGTTGATCGTCGCACCGACATATTCCGGGTTTATCTGCAGAGCGGACTGGAACTGCTCGAAAGCTTCTTCGTGCTGTCCGCAGCCCATCAGCGCAAGGCCGTACCAGTTGCGGATGTCCGGATAGGTCGCGTTCAGGCTGAGGGCTTGTTCGAAAGCCTCGACGGCGCCGCGATAGTCGCCTGAACGGTATCGGTTTTTGCCTATTCCGAAGTGGAAGGATATATCGTCTATGTTAGTCAGGGAAAGCTCGTTGAACTGAGCCAGCGCCCGCCTGTGATCGCCTTTATTGTGCGCCTGCATAGCGCGGTCGAAAAGCTCGGTGGCGTATCTTTTCTCAATCTCGATGGCGCCGGATATTTTCTTTACACCTGTGGCATATTCCCCGGACTTATAGAGCAGCACGCCCTTTAAGAGCATCGCTTTGGCATATCGCGGGTTCAGTTCCAGCGCGATGTTAAGCTCGTCAATCGCCTCTTCAATGCGATCCGATTCGGCGATGATCGTCGCCAATTGGAAGTGCATATCCGGATACTTGGGATTACGCTCAATGGCTGCTCGCAGGTGGGTCTCCGCGTGGTCTCTGGCCCCCCGCTGATCACACTCCTCAGCCAGCCTGGCATGCACCTCGCCGATATAGAACCTGGCGAGCTTTGCTTCAGGGCTGTCCTCTGCAGCAAGCTGCTGCACCGACTCGAACTCGGCCAGGGCATCAACCAGCAGACCCTGATCGAAGTACTCCAACCCCTTGGCGTATTTTTTGTTTAGCTCAGATGTTGCAATCATCGCTGCTCCTGTTCGATCCCGACACTGGAAACTAGACGCCTGCCGTTTTAGCTATCTTCTCTTTTGACGGCGGGCCGGCCTATACAATAATAGTCGAAGCCGATCCGGCGCATCCTTTCGGGATCATAAATATTACGTCCATCAAATATTATCGGCTGTGACATCATTTCCTTCACCCTTGGGAGGTCAAGGTATTTGAATTCATTCCATTCAGTGACGATCAGAAGCGCATCTGCACCCTCAGCAGACTGATAGGCGTTCTCACAGTAGGTGATTTGTGGGTAGATTCGCTTGGTGTTCGGCATCGCGATTGGGTCATAGGCACGCACAGTGACGCCTTCCGCAAGCAGATTGGCTATGATCTGAAGCGATTTCGCATCTCTGAGGTCGTCGGTGTTAGGCTTAAATGCAAGCCCCAATACCGCGACGGTCTTGCCATCGAGGGAGCCCAGCACATTTTTTATACGATCCGTGAAACGCGTCGGCTGGTGAGCGTTGATGTCGATGACCGAGGAGAGGAGTTGGAAATCGTATCCGAGCCTGGTTGCCGTGCTGACCAAACAAGAAGTATCTTTGCCGAAGCACGATCCGCCGTAGCCAAGACCCGCGTTCAGGAACTGGTGTCCGATGCGGGTGTCCATTCCCATCCCTTTGGCGACCTGCACCACGTCAGCATTCGCCATCTCGCATATATTGGCTATTGCGTTGATGAACGATATTTTGGTCGCCAAAAATGCGTTTGAGGCGTATTTTATCATCTCGGCAGAGTGCACATCTGTGATGATCATCGGCCTCTCCAGAGGCGCGTAGAGCTCGAGTATTCGCATAGCGACGTTCTGGCTGGGCGCTCCGATAACGATGCGGTCCGGCTGCAGTGTATCGTTGATGGCGTTGCCTTCGCGCAGGAACTCCGGGTTTGATACCACATCGAACTCGACATCGGGCCTGACTTTGTTGATGTCTATTATCTCACGGACCAAATCGCCGGTGCCTACCGGCACGGTACTCTTGTTGACGATAACCTTGTATCGATCCAAATTGCGTGCGATGACCTTCGCAACGTCTTTGACCGCGCTGAGATCGGCGTAACCGTCGTTACCTGTCGGGGTTCCTACTGCTATGAATACCACTTCGCTGTCGCGCACGGCTTTGTCGAGGTCGGTCGAAAAACTGAGCCGGTTATCTTCGACATTGTGTTTGACCATCTCTTCAAGGCCCGGCTCATAAATGGGCATCTCGCCGCGCTTGAGCATATCAATTTTTGCGGAGTCATGGTCGCAACAGACCACATTGTTACCCAGATCGGCGAAGACTGTCCCGGTGACCAAACCAACGTACCCGGTGCCAATAACGCAGAGGTTCATATCTCGAGCTCCTTCTCGCTGTGCAAGTGTGCATTCCTATTATCGGGGATTATTGTAAAAATATTAGCACAGCGGTAATTAATCGGCAAACAATCAGGCGATATATCAGGCCGGAGAAGCAAAAGTCCGAAATTTGAGGGGCTGAAGGCTGAAATATAATTTCTAAAACAGAGAGGCGAGAAGGGCTTTGCGGCGGCGATTCGGAGATCACCACCGATCAATGACCCTAACACCGTGTTCATTTGTAATGAACTCTTGTTTTAATCTTGTTTTAATCATTGACACGCGTAGCAGGCAGGGATATACTGTGCGTGGTGATGGGCTATGAGCGAAAATGACCAGTTTAAGCGAGGCGTGGAGGCGTTCAAAGCGGGTGATTTCGACACTGCTATTGAAGCATTTGAAACCGTCACGCAAATCGACCACGAAAACTACAAGGCGTTCTGCTATCTTGGAGCGGCTTATGCGGCCAGGCAGCGTTTCAATGCCGCCATCGGAGCCTTCAAAACTGCACAGCAAATCGCACCTCACGTTGCCAGCATCTACTACAACATCGCCCAGGCCTACGAGGCGGGCGGGATCTTAAACGAAGCGGAATACGAATATGGCCGGGCGCTTGAGATCAACCCGGATTATGCCCTGGCGCAGGAAGCGCTGGCGAAGTTAAAGAGACGATTGAATCATATCTAAGGCGCTAGGTTTTAACTAGCACGTTTTCTGGAGCAGGACTAATTGGGCAAGGGAAGCCAGGACGGCGTCCGCGGCGGTTTCAGCCTCGTTGAAATACTGATCTTGTTAGCTTGTATGGCCGTGCTGGCGGCGATTCTTTTCCCCGTGTTTTTTCAGGTTCGTCGAGCGGGATATCAGACGAAATGTGCCGCTAATCTTCAGCAACTTATGGCCGCATTCAACACCTATTCGCAGGACTGGGCTGATTGCTGGCCGTGTCCGGGCGGGCTGCGTGGAAACTGGACATATTGGGCGCAGAGCGGAGACGGCGGCATTCAATCTTACGTAAGACAACGCGGTCACAGCAGCGTATTCTGCTGTCCTTTAATGCCGGAATGGAACAGCCTGTATGACCCCAGAAGCTATACAATGAACTCCTATTTGAGGGACCCGGCGGATGTAGAATATGGGTCGTGCATCTACGTATTAAAGGGCATCCGCACCTCAAATATCCAATGCCAGAGGGATACGATACTTCTGTTCGAAGGTCTGCCTTTGCGAATCGCCAACCCGGATAGCAACCTGGAATATGCCTATATCTATCGCTGCTGCAACTGGACAGGAGTGAGAGGATACTCCGCCGAAATGTATGCAAGCCACACAATCAACCCCGGCAGCCCGTGGCACGGCAAATACAATAATTACCTATACACCGACGGCCATATCCGCGCACGCACTCCGGGCAGAAGAACCGTGGGTAAGCTCTCTACTCATAAAGAAATGTATGAATGGTACTCCAACAAGGCTGAATTTCATACCATCAAATGGCCGCTATTCGAGCGGCTGGGGGCAACGTTAGAATGACATACAACGCTGCGCCCCGGCCCTTGTTGCTAATTTTAGCCCTTGAGCAAGCCTTCCATCAGCGTGCCCATGTCCTCGACGACCTCAGGAATACCCTTGCCGCCGGTGAGTTCGCGAATCCTGCGCTCGGCAGTGATCGGGTCGATCTCATTCTTACCGAATGCATCCAGCGTTGTATGTACCTTTTGCCAGTGCTCTTTAGCCTGCTTAAGGGATTCTACTGAGGCTGCACTGGCAGGCTTCGCGTTATTCAACATTGGCTGCAACTTCGTGTTGATATCCTTTGCAGTTCCTCTGCTGATCTCCTGCATCTTCTCCATACGTGAAAGAGACTTGTCATTGAGCGTATGCCAGGCCTTATAACGAGTGACATCTGCAGCTTGCTGGCCCCACGCCGCCGTCACTGCACTCTTGTCCGACCCAAGCCAAGCGAGGTCTTTGTAGCTTTCGGCGTGGGCGCTGGTGGTTATGTTTTCCCAGGACATACTGGCGCTGCGCTTAGTGGTCTCTTTATATGCCTTGTCCCAGGCCTTTTGCGCATCGGTCTGCCAACTATATGCGGTGGCACGTTGTCCATTTTTCAGCAACGGATTTCCCGCCAGTTCGTTAAGACCAAAGTCTGAGTCCATCCCCACAGAACCGGAACTGCAACTGTTTCTGAACTCCACAAGCTTCTGATCATTCCATCCCTGCTTACTCATCGTGGTGTGGAATTTGGCCTCTACATCGGCATGCACGGCTTTCATCTGTGCATTGTAAGCTCTCTGTGCGTGGTAGTCGCCCTTGTATTTCAAGAAGTTTTTGGCGTGCGGGCTTGAGTTGATAGCAGCCGCCTTATCTCGCAAATCCGCCTGCATCTTGATTAAATCTTTGGCCGATTTGCCGGTTCTTGCGGCTATTCTCATCTCTCGCTCGGCACGCTGGAAACTTGTGACCAGCGATTCGCCGTCGCTGCGAGCCTGCTTGAATTTTGCCAGCTCAAACTGTTCTTTTACAGTCGGCCTTTTGGCTGCAGGCTTTGCGCCACCCATCACTTTGGATGCTCCGTATTCAAAAGCCTTTGAAATCACGTAGGCCTTTGCACCCCTCTTCGCCGCAGCTTCCAAGCCGCCCTCCTGGTAACCTCTAAATGCTTCCACGGCAGTATGAGCAGCCGTGCCGAAAGCTGAAGCAGACCTGAGCACCGCTTCAGTTGGCCCGCCTTCGATGTATCCCGTCGAGGCCTGATAGGCAACATAGATGGGTTTTCCACCGAATAACGAGCAGACCATCATACCGGTATCCGCGCCCGCTTTAATGTTCTCCGCAGCCTCAAGTCCGAAATTGGCCCAGGCGGCTTCTTCATCGCTTTTGGCGGCCAATCCCTGAAAATGCCCCTGCACTTTATGGTCTAAAGCCGAAGCGATCTTGTCAACGGCAGCCTTGTCCATCTTCGTTTTGACGTCCAGAGTCAATTGCTTATCTATGAAGTCTCGTGCCTCCTGAGCCTCACCTGGCGGCAACATCCCAGCCATGCGATACAGCGCTGCCGAAGACCTCTGGAAACTCTCCATTTCCCTTTGATTATGCCGGATATTTTGAATGAACTGCTGGTGGGCGTATTCATCAAACTCGGTGCGTGTATGAACGTATCGTCCAGTCTCTAATGAGGTGATAACGTCCTTTTCCGCCTGGGCATCTGATACACCCTGCAGTATGCGGAATTGAAGAGCCGCTCTTCGCGCCGGATCGGTCTCTTTGGACAACTCTGCACGGTCTTTCGCGAGATGGCTCTCTATGATTATGATATTGGACTTATGAAACTCAATAGTCTCCTGCTTAGCATTCTCAGACTCCTGCTGAGCGAGCTTATCGGTGGAGTCCTCTTTTGTGGCGCTCTCCGAAACAGTGGGCGTCGCCCCACCCCCGGTGCCCGGCTTATAAAGATATATATTCCTGACAGACTGCCCAGCCATAGAAGCCGCAACCGTAATTCTTATCTCGCCATTTTTAGCATAGACTATAGTTGGGATAGTGAACTCGGTAGTTTCGCGGCGTTGTTTGTTGGGTTCATCTTTTACTGCCACATTATGCAATTTGGCATAGGCGCTGCCTAAACGCGCATTCTGATTGAACTGATCTACGACGGCAGTCAGCATCAGTTCGGCTTCATCCATCGGACGTACAAGGTATTTGGCGTCCGGCAACCCTTTCAGAACTATATTGAGGGATACTTTTTCTCCTGGAACCAGGCGCGCGGGCGGATCATCCCAGGAGTAGTGATAATGGCTCCAGAACTGACCGTCTTTGTGATGTTCGCACTCTACAGACGTCGATGAGGCATTCCATTTCACGGAGCTTTCAGAGTAGTAGGAGGTCAGAGTTCCGGTTCTTTCGGATTTTTTATCCACCAGCACCCAGGCCGTCGCCTTCTCTTCTGCGGGTGCTGCGCCGGCTGTTATGTTGACTTTCGCCGTGGCTTCTGCGATTTTGGATTTCTTTTCATTGTATACAGCAACTCGCACGACATAGCTGCCCGCTTTTGTATAGGTATGCTTTGTGGATGCCGGCCCACCCGTAAGGACGGTTCCATCGCCGAAAACCCAGTTCAAGGTTACTTTGCCAGCGATATTTTGCATTTTTGCAGTGAATGTACACGGAATATTCGTTTTGCCGTCGAGTTTGGCCGGAGAAATTGTGACCACGGGGACCATTCCCGACGAAGCCTGGATAGCCGCCTGATGCCGCTTTCGAGCTTGTTGTTGAGCCTGAATCGGGTCGGGAGGATTTCCCAGTGTCTGAACGGCCTTTGCTACTTTAACCATTCTAGCCTGCAGCGCGGTCAAATTATCTTTCTGCACTGCCGCTAACGCAAGGGCTTCGCTGGCTCCCTCTTCGCTATCATAACTCGTCGCAATAACGGCCTCCTCCCAGGCGCCATCGAACTCAATAGCAGCCGTCGCGACAGCCCCTCGCAGGGATAAAAACTCCGAAAGCAGAGGGTTCAATTTATTTAGATATGTAATAGACTCTTCGGTGGGAAACCCGAAAAGCGGGGCCCATTTCGCGTTTAATTTGGCCTCTTCGGCGGGTGTAAGTTCACCCATCAGTTCCCGCATAGCCTCCATCGCTGCAGATACTGCGCCGTTGTATTGGGCGTGTGTGAGCTTATTGATATCCAGCGGAGGTGTCATTCGCATCTCGAGAACCTGCGCCGCAAGTGGCAGATCTACACTCGACGCTTTGGCCCACAATCGATCATTGTCTGACAGTCCCGATACTGTTTCAGTTCCGTCTTTGGAGACAGCTATGTACACATCCCCGGCTGGTTTTGGCTGGGATTTTGCCGAGTCTGATGTCGAGGAAGGCTGTTCATCAGTTTTTTGTGGAGACTCTTCGTCGGGATTATCGGTTTTTTTGCCCTTTAACAGGTCTTTTAAGTCCTTTAGAGCGTCTTTCAGGTCTTTAACAGAATCTCCAAGGGAATCCGAGGATTTGGCCAGCCTTGTTTCACTAAAGGTGGGGCTGACGGAGAATTGCAAAGTAACTGCAAGCACCAGCAGCATTGACAGGTGCAAGATATAGCGTCTTCCCATTTTATGCCTCCCAGTCAATTTCAGGGCGTCCATTACGCTGTTGTCTGATTCGCCTATGGTTTCTTCTCAGAACACACACAGCACATACGCATTGTTCCGTACTTCATCAGGCGGCCAGGTGATGTACAGATATTATATCAGGCAGGCAGTAGACAAGCATACTCTTCGGGTCAATATGGCTTTGAGGCGAGATGCGGGATGTAAGGTATGATACATCTCTCAGGATGTTGGTCGGGGAGACAGGATTCGAACCTGCGACCCCCTGAACCCCATTCAGGTGCGCTACCAAACTGCGCTACTCCCCGATTCCAACACCGGAAGTATACCGCATTTGGCTTGTGCTCGTCAATGCTTTTGGCGGGATTCCATTTTCGGATAGCCTGCAAGGCGAAGGTAATTTCCTCCGTAACGATGAAATAAAATAAGAAGAGCGAGCTTAGGAGGATTTATGAATAAGGGTGGGTTTTCCTGGAAGCGGTTGATTGGCGTGACCAGGGTTAAGCAGAATATCTCTCGAAAGATCGGCGTGCCTTTGTCGCGGTCCGGACGGCAGAGGAAACTGGGGGCGGCGATGGGTTGCCTTACCCTGGTGGCGCCGGCTGCTGTAATTGTCGCATTTGTTGCCTGGGTTTTGGGTGTTTACTAATTCAACATTTCAAAAGCGCGGCTGTCACGAAGCACTTGACAGTAGACTTGTGTCTATTATAAACTAAGCGTATCTTCGGTTGGAGGTGCGCTTGTGAGTAAGGGACTTACTGCTCGGCAGCGCGAGGTGCTGGAAGCCATTCGTGAGCATATATCACGCAAGGGTTTCGCACCCTCTATTCGCGAGCTTGGCAAAACCCTGAATATCGCCAGCCTCAGAGGAGTCACCGTTCATCTCGACGCGCTGGCAAGAAAAGGATTCATCGAACGGGAGAGCACCTCTCGCAGCATACGCCTCTTAATCGCACAGGAAAACAACGACAACCGCGTATCCGTACCTCTGCTCGGCGCGATTGCCGCAGGAGTGCCGCTGCTTGCGGTGGAGAATATAGAATCGTATATTCCGATCCCCGCAGAGATGGCTGCACACGCTGAGGAGCTCTTCGCGTTGACGGTGCGGGGGGATAGTATGATCGGGGACGGGATACTCGACGGGGATACCATTATCGTCCACAGCCAGCCCAACGCCGAAAATGGCGAGATTATCGCCGCACTGATAGGCGACGAAGCGACCGTCAAAAGGCTGGATTCCTCACGTCGCCCTGCCCGATTGCTGGCATCAAATCCCAGCTATGAGCCTATCGAGCTTGCACGGGAAGACGTGCGAATACTGGGCAAAGTTATAGGTCTTGTGCGCAGCTATTCAAGCAATTAGGCTTGTCCAACAGCCTTTAAAGCCTCATCAATGCTGTCGTGTGTCGCAAAGACGGTGTTCAGGCGCGTGATGTTCAGTATTCGATCTATGGCAGCGGTTACCTTGACCAGGTTAATAGTGCCGCCTGCCGGTCGCAGCTTGCGCGTTGCTGAAAGCAACGCCCCAAATCCGCTGCTGTCCATGTAGTTCACAGAAGTCATGTCGATAATCAGATGCTTCTGACCAGATGCAATGATTGAGCTGATGGCTTCCTTGAACTGCGGAGCGGTGTAGACATCAATTTCCCCCGCCGCCTGCAGAATAGTAGTCCCATCAATTTGCTTTAGTTCAACCTCTAATCGGATGCCTTCCACCGTTACCTCCTGGCTCGAAGTTCAAGCAGTATATAGCCAAAACGAATGCCTTGTCAATCGTGCTGAGATCGAATCCGGCTATAAATCTTGGATTTCAGAGTATTATCACCGCAAAAACAACATCTCTGCATAAGTCGGAAGCGGCCAAATCCGTGCGTCGACGATCGTCTCAAGCTCGTCTGCGACTTGTCTCACGGCGCCCATTGCCGGTACGACTGAATCGCGATAGACCTGCGCCTGTGTCTCCAATGCGTCTGTAGATGATGCTTTATCCACCGCCTGCTGAAGGGTGACAATATTGACCTGCAGCTCATCTATTAGCGAACATAAATCGCCCAGCAGTTTACTCTGACTCTTAGCCGACGCCCCAGCCGATTTTATCGCGGCGACCGACTCTGCCACTTTGCCGGAATACTCAATCGCCGCGGGCATGATCTGGCGTTTGGCGATTTGCAGGACAGCTAGCGCCTCGACGTTGATTTCCTTACAGTATCTCTCCAGTAATATCTCGTAGCGGGCAAATAGCTCATGCCTGGAGAGCACACCGTGCTTTTCAAACAGCACCTGCACTTTCTCTTCCAGCATCGGTCGCAACCCATCCACCGAATTGTCTATATTGAGCAGGCCTCTTCGTTGTGCTTCAGCCGCCCACTCCGGGGCGTAATTATCACCGTTAAATATGATCTTTTTATGGTCGATAGCGATTCTCTGCAGCAGCGATTGGGCGGCAGAGTGGACATCTGCGGCTTTCTCCAGCTCCTCGGCTATTTCGCACATTACGTCTGCAACAATGGTATTTAATACAAACGTCGGCCCAGAAGTCGATTGAGAAGAACCGACCATTCTGAACTCGAACTTGTCGCCGGTGAAGGCGAATGGCGAGGTGCGGTTGCGGTCAGTGCAGTCTCTGGGAATGGCGGGCATTGTATTGATGCCTAACTTTAATTCCCCACCCTGCCGGGAGGTCTTTGCCCCACCCCTGGCGAGTTGCTCGAATATGTCCGTAAGTTGCTCGCCCAAGAAAATCGACACTATGGCCGGCGGGGCTTCGTTGGCGCCTAGTCGATGATCATTGCCCGCTGTAGCCACGCTGGCACGAAGCAATCCGGCGTATTTGTCCGCAGCGCGTATCACGGCGCACAGCATTATCAAAAACTGCTCGTTGTCGTGTGGAGTCACGCCGGGGTCGAGCAAGTTTATGCCGTCGTCGGTCATCATGCTCCAATTATTGTGCTTACCAGACCCACTGACTCTTGCAAATGGTTTTTCATGCAGCAAACAGACAAAATTATGGCGCAGGGCGACCTTCTGCAGGGTTTCCATACATAGCTGATTATGATCAGTGGCGACGTTGGCTGTGCCGAAGACCGGTGCGAGTTCGTATTGCGCAGGGGCGACCTCGTTGTGCTGTGTCCTCGCCGATACCCCTAATTTCCAAAGCTCTACGTTAAGCTCGTGCATAAAACAGGCCACGCGTTCGTGAAGAGCGCCGTAGTAGTGATCCTCCATCTCCTGGCCTTTGGGGGGAGGTGCGCCAAAGAGTGTGCGGCCCGCCAGGACCAGGTCGAGGCGCTTTTTTACGAACTCCGTATCGACAAGGAAATATTCCTGCTCCGGGCCGAGCGTGCCTATGACTCGTTTCGATGTATTATTGCCAAGTGCGCGCAGAACCCGCAGGCATTGATGGCTGAGCGCGTCGATTGAGCGCAGCAGAGGCGTTTTTTTGTCCAGAGCTTCGCTGGTATATGAGCAAAACGCGCTGGGGATATATAGCGTTATATTGTCGCCGTTTTCTTTTACGAAGACAGGGGATGTGCAGTCCCATTCGGTGTAGCCGCGTGCCTCGAAAGTAGCCCGCAAACCGCCGGATGGAAACGACGAGGCATCCGGCTCACCCTGTATGAGTTCTTTTCCGCTGAACTCCATAATAGTGCGCCCGTCGGATGTGGGGGAGATAAATGAATCGTGCTTCTCCGCAGTCACGCCCGTCATCGGCTGGAACCAGTGGCAAAAGTGTGTGGCGCCTTTTTCTATGGCCCAATCTTTCATAGCATTGGCCACAACACCCGCGATAGATGCATCCAGCGGTTTGCCCTGGTGGATGGTTGGCTTGAGAGCCTTATAAACATCCTCCGGCAGCCGTTCGCGCATGACGGCCTCGCTGAACACGTTGGAGCCAAATATAGTCGTTACTGGTTCTCTGTCTGCACTGCACATACGTGTTGTGCCTCCTGGCTACGCCCTTTATGCATTATCGGCAGAAAGTCGATGCTCATCAAATCGGCCTTGCAAATCTGTATCATAGACTATTTTATCAGACTCTGAACTAAGAGGTAAGATGCCTTCTTTCGGCGAACCTAATTTGTGAAGGAATATGCTCTTACTATTTTACTATCGAAGTGAGGTGTTTTATGAAGCGATCGGATATTATTCTTGCGCAGAAAAAGACCGGCGAGGTTCTGGACGCGGCCGGGATCCCGATCACGGATGAAGAGCGCGCCAATATCGAGGTGGCTGATTTCGGCCTTGGCAGGCTGCTGACGGAAGGGCTGCAGATCGTGGTCTACACAAACAACGATCGTTACTGCGCAAAGGAACTGGTGCTGTTTCCGAATCAGACGTGTCCGGAACACAAGCATCCGCTGGTGCAAAACAGAGCCGGCAAGCAGGAGACTTTCAGATGTCGCAAAGGAGAGGTATATCTATACGTCTCTGGTGAGCCTTCTTCAAATATTAAGGCAAGAGTGCCGAGCGAGCATTATACGGTGTTTCACGAGATAGTGCTTAAACCGGGGGATCAGTATACGCTGGCACCGGAGACTCTACACTGGTTCCAGGCTGGAGATGATGGGGCCATAGTGTCGGAGTTTTCATCACCAAGCGCGGACGAGGCCGATATATTCACAGACCCTAATATAAAACGAATACCGATAATCGAGGACTAATCGGTCACTGCTGCTTTTTTACGAAGAAAAGGCGGATAGTTTTACGAAAAAACGTGCTGAACGCTCGCGCAGGCCTGTCCAGCGGAAGTGGGGTGTCGAGTTCTCGCCTCTCTTCTTCTGTGAGCAAATCTGGGGACAGGCGTCTTTTGATGCGCAGCACGGCCTTTTCATCGGCTCGCACGAACTGATTGAACAGCGCTCGCATAAAGAAGTTTAATTTGCCGCCACGCAGCACGCAGGCGGCAAAGTCAACTATATATGGCTGGCCATCGTCGCCGAGTATCACGTTTCCGCGGCTGTACAGGTCACAGTGGGCTACCCCACAGGAGTGTATACCATCGACAACCTCGGCAAGGTCTTTATAGAACTCGTCGGTTGGGGCTTTGTCTATTTTGCGATCTAAACTGGTGCCGGGAAGATACTCCATAGCGAATGCGTAGCGGTCGACTCTGCCAATTAACTGCGGGACGCCTTTGACCCCAATTAATTTGCTAAGCGCACAGCGCTCTCTGTAAATAAGAATAGGGCCGATGATCCTGCCAAATGCAGGGGAGCTTTTTTTGAAGTCTTTTACGACTATCTTGCCCGTCGGCAAATCGACTACTCGCAAATCCGGCCTGGTACCTCCGGCAGTGCGAAGGTATTCTATTGTATTGTGTTGTATTTCATCACGGGTTGGAATATGCATTGGTCAGAGTTTAGATTATCCGCCGTAGAGGCTGGTAGTCTCTATATTCTATCACTTTTGTCGTTTAATCAAAACCGAGTTTACAAGGCCCGCCTGCAAGAGTAGAATGTGCCGGAGGCAACGAGGCTTATATACATTTTGAATAAGTGTGAGAATATACATCAGGAGGACTGGAAATGAGTGATTTGGCGATCGACGGTGCCGGAAAGGTGAGAAATACGCCTTTACCGAACGTCAGCGACATCAGTGGCCGCACTTTCGGCGAGGACGAAATCGCTAACTTGACCGAGGTTATCAACTCCGGCAAGTTGTTTAGATTCGGCGGCAAGTTCGTTGAGAAGTTCGAACAGGACTTTGCTGCTCTGTTAGGAGTGAAGCACGCCATTGCGGTTACATCGGGAACCGCTGCCATCCACACGGCATTAGGGGCGCTTAACAGCGATATCGCGAAGGAGATGATCACTACTCCGATCACCGATATGGGCACCATCGCGCCGATTATGCTGCAAAACTGCATTCCGATATTTGCAGACCTTGAGCCTGAGTATTTCGATCTGCTGCCTGAGAGCATTGAAGCGCAAATTACAGACAAAACAGCGGCTATCATCGTTGTGCATTTGTTCGGCCAGCCGGCTAATATGGATGCGATTCTTGAGATAGGCAAAAAGCATAATATCCCCGTAATCGAAGACTGCTGCCAGGCGTATATGGCGAAGTATAAGGGCAAGCTGGTCGGGACTATGGGAGATATCGGATGCTTCAGCCTGCAGCAGTCGAAGCATATCTCCAGCGGGGATGGCGGCATTGTCGTCACAAACGATGATGAATTGGCGAGAAGAGCCCGGCTGTTTATGGATAAGGGATGGCCACGAGGCGGAGACGTGCGACAATATGGCTTTCTTGGCATAAACTATCGAATGAATGAACTCAGCGGCGCAGTTGCAAGCGCACAGGTTGGCAAAGTGGACAATACTGTGCAGAAACGCCGGGCAGCCGCGGAAGCGATGACTGAGAAGCTGGCGACCATTCCCGGCATCGTCGTTCCGAAGGTGCGAGAAGGTTGTGAGCACTCTTGGTGGCTGTATCCGTTTATGATAGATGACAACGCATTCAGCGTCAGCCCGAAGGAGTTCGCCGCTGCCGTCAGTGCGGAGGGGATAGGCGTCGGGCACGGATATATCGGCCAGCCGATCTATATGTGCCAGATTATGCAGGAAAAGGCGACCTACGGCAAGAGCCAGTGCCCGTTCAGTTGCCCGCATTATGGTAAGGAGATCGAATATAAGCCGGAGGATTGCCCGAACACCCTTGAGATCCTGAGAAGGCTGCTGATCCTGCCGTGCAACGAAAACTTCGGCCAGCAGGAAATCAACGACATTTACGAAGCTGTTGCTAAGGTGGCAAAGGCGTATTCCAAATAGTCTGATGCCTATTTTGCTCGATATTGAAGCAAATGGTTTGACAGCGCCTACTGCACAGGTATCTATAAATTAAGAGATTGTCAGATTCCGCCGAGGGTCAATTGTTGGCATCTCGGCGGTTTCTGAATCCGTCTTCGATTCGGAGCAGGCGGGTGATTGGTAATGGAAGAGCGGACACTAGACATCCCGGTTGTGTGGCCGGACTACTTTGAGGACTGTGGGCAGTGTACCGGTCGTCTGCAGGAGATGCTGGAGGAGTTGGATGGGGTTCGAGTCGTCTCTGTGGACTCCGAACACCGAACTATCGGCATCTCTTACGACACCAATCTACTCACCTTTGAGGACATAAAAGAACGCGCCCGGGCGCTTGGAGTCAGCGTCGCTGAGCACTTCAGTCACCAGACCGTGCGGATAACCGGCCTGGATTGCCCCGACTGTGCGCACAAACTGGAGACGGCGATCCGGCGGATCCGCGGGGTCGCGTGGGCTTCTCTGAACTATGCCACCTCAGTTCTTATCGTGGAATACGAACCAGACATAACCTCCCTGGATGCTGTTATCGAGCGAGTGCGCGACTTTGGCTATGAAGTGGAAAGAGAAAGAGTAGTCGCGGCACCGGAACCCAAAGTAACGATTCGACGCAACCTGCGACTGGCTTGCACCGCTGCTTCGGGGGCGCTGCTGGCTGCGGGTGGGATCGTTTGGTTGATATCAGGCACATCGACGGTCACGGCGATTCTTTTTCTTCTATCTGCGATAATCGGTGGGATATTCACGGCTCGGACGGCGGCGCTGAGTTTGCGCGGGCTGGTGTTGGATACGAATCTGCTTGTTACCGTGGCAGCCATCGGAGCTATCGCCCTTCGAGAATATGCCGAAGCAGGGGCCGTAATGTTTCTGTTCTCCCTTGGTGGGACACTTGAGGCATACACAGTCGACAAGACGCGTAAGTCCATTATGTCGCTGATTGAGACTGCGCCCTCCTCGGCGATGGTAAGAAGAAACGGCAGCTTTGTATCGGTAGATGTGCACGACATAGAAGTAGGAGAGATAGTGCTGGTCAAGCCGGGAGATAAGATACCGGTGGATGGCACTATCGTTGAAGGCGAATCCACGGTGGATCAATCCCCAATTACCGGCGAATCGGCGCCGGTGGCAAAAGCGCCAGGGGATGTTGTTTATGCGGGTACCATCAACGGCCGCGGCTCATTCGAAGCGCGCTCAACAAGCCCTGCCGAGGATAATACTCTGAGTCGCATTATAAATATGGTCGAGCAGGCGCAGTCGCAAAGAGCTCCCGCCCAACGCTTCAGCGAAACTTTCGGCAGATACTATACCCCAAGCGTCATAGGCTTGGCAATCGTGGTCGCCATTGTAGGGCCGCTGTTTATGGAGGGAGGATATAAGGACTGGTTCAGCCGGGCGTTGACTTTGCTGGTGGTGAGCTGTCCTTGTGCGTTGGTGATCTCGACTCCGGTCGCAATCGTGGCGGCAATTGGAAACGCGGCTAAGTCCGGGGTGCTTATCAGAGGAGGCGCGCACCTGGAGATGCTGGGCAATGTGACGATTGCTGCGTTCGATAAGACGGGCACACTGACCCAGGGAAAATTATCGTTGTGCGGAGTGATCCCGTTCAATTCCAACTCCGCCGATGATGTGCTCGCAATCGCAGCGGCCATAGAAAGCAGGTCAGAGCATCCTCTGGCTGATGCAATTATCGAGGCTGCTCGGAACGCTAACCTTCCGGAGCGTAAAGTCCAGTTTTTTGAGGCATTTCCCGGAAAAGGCGCCCGTGCGGTGGTGGAAGGCGAGGCGTTTTATATCGGCAGCACCAGGTTTATGAAAGAACTCGGCATAGATGTGCCGGGGACTACTGCGATGGCCGAGATGCAGGTGAGGGGCTGCAGCGTGGTTTATCTGGCAGATGATAAGACGCTTCGGGGGGCAATAGGGGCCTCAGATAGCCTCAAACCCAACAGCGCAGATGCCATAGGCAGGCTGAAGCAGGTGGGGATTCGCAAGACAGTTATGCTGACTGGTGACACTGCTCAGAGCGGACGCGCCATTGCCAGGCAGCTTGGAATCGACGAGGAACACTCCGAGCTTCTTCCGGAAGACAAGCTCAGGATGATTCATGAGCTGGGGATGGGAAAGGAACGGGTGGCGATGGTCGGGGATGGTATAAACGACTCCCCTGCCCTTGCGGCTGCGGATGTAGGCATTGCGATGGGAGGCGCGGGAACCCCGGCTGCTATTGAAGCTGCGGACGTGGCGTTGATGGCTGATGACATCGCGATGCTGCCGTATGCGATCTCCCTGAGCAAAAGAGCGAGATCCGTTATCATTCAGAATATTACGTTGTCCCTGTTAGTAGTAGTGCTGCTGGTTTTCGGGGCTTTGACCAACAGGATCAGCCTCGCTATCGGGGTATTCGGGCACGAAGGAAGCGCCCTGCTGGTTATCGCCAACAGCATGAGGCTGTTAAAGAGAAACGCCTCGATTTAAATGCGCTGCAGGTTGGCCGCGTTAGGAAAATAACGAAACTGGGTAAGTTGAACTCGTCGTTGTGACTATTTCCTCACCAGAGACCCATAAAGGAGGATGCCACTATGGAGACTCGCGCAGGCACAAGGACAACTGCCCGGCTGGGGGCTTACTTCGATGACATTGTATTTCCGTGCTCGCGGATGGAGATCCTGCGATGTGCCGAAGACAACGAAGCTCCGGATGTGATTTTGGACGCGATTGAAGACCTTCCCGAAAGACGATACAGCAACATGAAAGAAATTCTGATGAATCTTATCTACAGGGCGACATAACAAAACTCACTTTTACGCAGGCAGCGCTCTGGCGCATGATTCAAGGTGTGCCGTGTGGCTGGAGCTGTACGGCGCATCTGTCCTGCTATTATGTGGAGTTCATAGCAACACGGCTCGCTGCTGTGAGGTCGTATTGAAAATCACTCAGTATGCTCTGATCTTGCCAACGCTGAACGTAGGCGGGGTGATAGGTGGCGATAGTCGTGATTCCAAATTGTCCTGAAAACAGTACGCCCCGCTGTTCTCGCATTTTAAAGCTTCTATGAATCAACTCGTTAGCCGCCGTTGAACCGAGACATAATATACATTTGGGAAAAATTATCTCTATTTCACGCAGCAAAACCGGCCGCCAGATTTGGCGATCGTCTATGCTAGGAGGCCTATTGGCTTTGGTGTTTGGCTTGATCAGGCGGCATTTGACGACGTTTGTTATGTATGTATCGGCCCTGTCAATGCCTATTTGGCTCATTTCCCGGTCTAACAACTTTCCCGCGATACCGACGAACGGCCGACCTTCGGCGACTTCCTTTGCTCCGGGAGCTTCCCCTACTATCATCAACGCCGCATCCAAATTCCCCTCCCCGAACACGTGTGGGGAGGAATCGTCACAAATGAACCGTAATTCGGACTGTACAGTGGCTTGTAGCCCGGCTATAAGTTACTGTTTATCCATAGACAATCATCTCTATTATGGGTATTACCCATACAGACTAATCAATTTTCGGGGTAGTCATTGATGGGCAGGCATCATCAAAATACTTTCGGAATTGTGTTTGCTTTGGAGACCGAGATGAGGGGTTTGCGCCGCGTACTTTCTCATTCGCGCAGACTCCGAACTCAACATCCCTCACAAATCGCCTGGCAAATCGGCGAATTGAGGGTATTGGCCGAAGTTGGGGGTATGGGAAGAAAGCTGTGCAGCGAAGCGACGCATCGGCTGATAGATCAGGGAGCTTCGTGGATTGCCTGCGCGGGTTTCGCGGCGGCGCTTGATGGCAAGGCGGCGGTCAGCGATGTGGTGATGGCGGACAATGTGAAGCTGCCGGATATGACCAGACCTACGATAGAATGCAGTACAGGACTGATGGCCTCGACTCCGCCAAGCGGGAAGCTGGGGTTTACAATCTGGCGGTCTGATATGGTAACCTGCGACCGAATAATTTTGAACGCAAGCGAAAAGGTCAGTATCTATCGAAACACAGGGGCCGCAGCTCTGGATATGGAGGCCTACGCAGCCGCTGAGGTCTGCTCCGTAAGGCGGGTGCCATTTGTGGTTGTAAAGGGCATAAGCGACATAGCCGATCGAGATTTACCGCAGGAAGTGGAATTGCTTGCCACAAATCAGCAATGGACTCAGCGATTGGCTCTAATTGCCGGCCGTCCTGCTTTGTGGCCGCAGTTGTGGCGACTACGCAGAAACAGCCTCAAGGCGTCGGATAACCTCGGCGAGGTGCTTGGCACGATGCTGCTCAGGATGCGTAACTGAAACGGCTAGATGTAACATTCGCCCCGGCGAAGACCTGGAGTCTCTGCCGGGGCGATGCCAGTGCTGAGGCATTACTCGCTCTGGAGCAACACACCCGTCTTGTGCGGGTTTATCGGAGAGTACCGGAGCATGGCACTCGCCCGTGGAAAATTGTCGTCGCTGCCGTGCTATTGATCTACCCGCCTGGTGTGCGCTAATCAGCACTGTCGATATTCTATTCTCATATTCACTACTTGCACAATTCGTGCCAGACAAAAGGCTGCGTCCAAATTGTTGTTACAATTTATTGCTTAATATGGCCGATAATGCAAGAGAAGTCGTTATGCGGCTACTTCTATGCCAGGGGCAAGCAATTTTGGCAATCGCTGCGTCAGCGAGATCAGAGCGCCGCGCGCCAATCCGTATTTTGGGTCAATTTCGAGGGCTTTTTTATACTCGAACCATGCCTCTCTCGGCACGCCAGCGGCCTCGTAAGCCTGTCCGAGATTGTAGTGTATGCGCGGAGAGTCCGGCTTTATGTCGGAGGCTCGTTTGAACGCACCAATAGCGGCGTTGTGTCGCCCCTGCTGGGCATAAGCTGCCCCGAGGTAGACGAATGCATCGTAGCTATCAGGATAGCGACGTGAGGCGTCCTCAAGCAACCCAGCGGCCTTGTCAAAATCGCCCTGCTTGAAAACATTTATCCCACGCTCTATATCTTTGCTTATCTCCGACATATCCTCCCTCACCGAAACGGTACATCGCTGTCGAGCTTCTCCCTATGTTCATTCCCTATTATCGGTATTCTCCATAACCATTAGACGCACCTCCACAACGTTTTTTTTCATATAGTTGAATATTTTATTTTGAAACGGCCCTGCGTAAGGTATAATGGAGGTGGCTTCTGCTGTCCGTGGGGTGTAGGTCGATAGTTCCACGGGCCGGACTGAAAGAATCGGAAGATAAGGAAACAGATCCCTTGGGTGCATGCAAGGCCCCCGTTCAATGGTCCAACATGTCAACAGAAGTGAAAGTAAAGTATGGTAAGGGGGTTTAGCAAATGTCCCAGGACAAGGATCTGACCTGTAAGGAATGTGGACAGACCTTCACGTTCACCGCTGGTGAGCAGGAGTTCTTCCAGTCCCGCGGTTTCAGCGAACCGATCCGCTGCAAGACCTGCCGCGACCGACGCAAAGCTGAGAAAGCGGAGCAAGGTTTCGGCGGTGGTGGCGGCTTTGGCGGCGGCGGCGGCGGTCGCCGAGGCTGGTAGCTATTGAGAAACACCACGGGCAGGGCTTTATGCTCTGCCCGTTTTTATTTTGTCTTATATACCGCCAAAACGCTGCTGACCGGCAGAATCGGCTGAATAAGACATCTGTTGTCGGCATAAAAAGCGCATAACGAGCCGCCGTCCATATTTATTGCCTCGACCGCTCCAAGCTCGACCATAGCCTCTGCGAGGATGCGCAGCGTTATCGGCTGGCGCACGGCGAGCATAATCAAATGCCCCTTTGCATTGGCACCAACTGCACAGCGCGCCGCCTCGATGGTGTTGGCAGCCTCGCTGAAACCGTCAGCAACGACGTCTATCGCGACTTGCCCATCCCGCAGCAGCCGCGGCCCACACGCGATTCCGTGACGACATCCGGCCCAATCGATCCGAGAAGAGCCGTGGCGTTGCCGAAAGACGATCTTGCCGGAGGATGTGATTCCGATGCCCTGGCGCTGGTATCCACGGTGGACCAGCTTGCCGTCGATGAGAATATCGCCAATGGGAAGATAGTCTGGGTTGTGATAAGTGCCTGTAATGGCGGCGACGGGTTTTATGCGCCTCATCATAGCCTCGAAATGCTCTGCCTCGGCGGTATTTGCAAGCGCAGGGGCTACTTTGTAATCTCCACCGGTCAAATCGATTATAATAGAGCAGTGATCGAGGGTGTCTAACAGAGTTGGCGGCTTTTTCGCGGGGCGATGAACTGCAAGCCCGGCGATGCAGGCTGTGATAAGAAACAGCAACAAGAAAACGCTTGTCTTTGGTTTTGATCGTCGTTTCGCCAATGGCGCCCCCCTGCTCACTAAGAGTCTATCACCTGGCGAAGTCAGCGTCAAAGACTGCGAAGGATAATTCTTATAAAATGACCAATTGATATTGGTGTAGCGGATTTATGGAGGATAAAATGTTTTCTCGATTGAGATTCGGCTGGATATTGCTGATTATACTTATCTTTGCAGTGGGATGCGGCCAGAAAACAGGTGAGCCTGGCAGCGCGTCCAACCCTATTAAGATGGCTATGGTCCCCTCACTGGACACTAATAAGCTCGTCTTAAGCGGACAGAAACTCGCTGAGCTTCTGGAAAAGGAAACGGGGCTGAAGTATGAGGTCAGCGTGCCGGCAAGCTACACTGCGGTTATCACGGCTATGGGCGCGGGGAATGTCGACGTCGGATGGCTGCCGCCTGTGCCGTATGTGATGGCTCACGACAAATACGGCGTGGAAGTGGCGTTGGTGACGGTTCGTAATAAATCCGCCAAATATTGGAGCTATATAATCTCCCGCACGGATACCGGCATAAACAAGCTGGCGGATCTTAAAGGCAAGCGTTTTGCTTACGGAGATCCGGTCTCTACAAGTGGAGCTATTTATCCAAAACATCTTATACGATCCAGCGGCTTTGACCCGGAGACGTATTTTTCTAATGTGATATTCGCCGGAGCGCACGACCGCGTGATAATGGCGGTTTACAACAAACAGGTCGATGGAGGGGCGATTTACGGCGGTGTCGGAACGGATGCGCGTGAGAAAGTGGTGAATTCACTGCCGGATGTGCTGGAAAAGACCCACGTTATCGCTAAGAGCCTCGAGATACCGAACGACACGGTCAGCGTGCGCAAGGGACTGCCGCCGGATATAGTGAAAAAGATCACCGATGGCTTGATAAAGGTGGCGGCCTCTGATGAAGGGCGGATCACGATTATGAGCCTCTACGGAATCGACGGATTTGAACGCACAAAGGACAGCGATTACGATTCCGTGCGGGAAGTCGCTAAATCTGAAAACGTTCAGCTCGAACAGATCGACAAAAAGAAATAGCCAGTATGCTGCGTATTAAAAACCTGACCAAAGTATACCCCAACGGCACACATGCGCTTAACGATGTGTCACTGGACATCCCCACAGGGCAGTTTGTGGCGGTTATCGGCCTTTCAGGATCGGGCAAGAGCACGCTTCTGCGGTCGATCAACAGGCTTATTGAGCCGACTTCCGGGAAGATATTCCTTGACGATATCGAAATCACGGCGACAACCGATCTACGATCCGTGCGCAGGCGGATCGGTATGATTTTTCAGCACTTTAACCTGGTCAGCCGATCGAGCGTGATGACAAACGTATTGAGCGGCAGGTTGGGCTATACATCGTCGTGGTCGAGTATGTTCCATCATTTCCAACCGCAGGATTACGAAGATGCCCGTGCAAGTCTTGCCCGTGTGGGCCTGTCGGAGAAGGAGTCTCAGCGTGCTGATACCCTTTCCGGCGGACAGCAGCAGCGCGTCGGCATCGCCCGTGCTTTGATGCAAAAGCCTGAGGTTATCCTCGCCGACGAACCGGTGGCGTCGCTGGACCCGGCTACGGCTCACTCGGTGCTGAATCACCTTGAAGAAATGAACAAAAGGGATGGAATGACGGTGCTGTGCAACCTGCACTTTCTGAGCCTTGCAAGACGATACGCTGACAGGGTGATAGGCTTGAAAGCGGGCGAACTGGTCTTTGACGGCAGCCCGGAAGAGATCGATGATAAAAGGTTCAAAGAGATATATGGTCAGGATGCCGTGCAGGTGGAAATAGCATGAGAAACGAATCGGCATCGAATAAAAACGCGCTTATAGCCGGGGTCCTGTCGATCATTCCCGGTCTTGGCCAGATTTACGCTGGGTCTGTGCGACGGGGACTGACGCTGCTGATAGGTTTGCCTGCTCAGGCCGCGATATTTTATGGAGTCGGACTGCAGTGGCTGGCGATTTGGATGGCGCTGGTGTGGGCGTGGAATATATTCGATGCGGTGATGGTCGCGCGCGGCAGAGTTATATCCACTTTTATGCCGATTCTGCTAATTCTGATTCTGAACATCGCTGCGGCAGGCCAGGTCACGGATATTCATATACCGCAGCTTCAACCCGAACAGCGCGGAGTAATTGGGCAGATCATAGGCGGAATGGCAAAGCCGGACTTCGCCGAGGCGAAGTCGACCACTCAAACCGCTACTGCTGTTTATATCGTGCCCGGCCCAGGCGTTGAAACCCGGCCTGAGGTCGAACAGACTACGTCCGCACATCTGACCCTCAGCCCCAAAATAGCGCCTGTGGGCACTCGCATAACAGTTAAGGGCAGCCATTTTTCTCCGGGATGCTCAGGCTCGCTGATATTACTCGGCGGCGCGGAAATTGAGATCGACAAGATTAAAACAGGCAAGGATGGCACCTTTACTAAATCGTTTGTAAACACAAGAGATATTCCTGGGGATTATTTTGTGCAGGCGCGGGTTAAGGTGCCGGGCCGCGGATTTGTGATCAGCGAGGCTTTGCAAGACGCTGCTCCGAAGATGCTGGAGACGATCTATCTGGCGCTGCTGGGCACGGCGATTTCGGTGCTATTTGCAATACCGCTCAGCTTCTTTGGGGCGAAAAACCTGATGTCAGGCTCGGTGCTGTTGAGGATTCTTTACGGAATCACGCGTGCGGTGTTCACGATATTACGCTCCGTTGAGGTGCTGATATTTGCAGTAATCGCCGTTGCCGCAGTGGGAATAGGGCCGTTTGCGGGCGTGTTGGCCCTTGCAATTCACGGTATTGGGGCAGTGGGCAAGCTGTATTCTGAGGCCATTGAGAGCATAGAACACGGCCCGATCGAAGCCGTGCGAGCTACTGGTGCAAATGAGTTCCAGGTGGTCATATTCGGTGTTATCCCGCAAGTGGTGCCGCAGTTTATCGCTTTTACGCTGTATCGGTGGGATATTAATGTGAGAATGGCGACGGTGATCGGCCTGGTGGGCGGAGGCGGAATAGGCTATCAGCTCATACAATATATGAACCTGCTTCAGTGGCGCCAGGCGGCGACCGCGATATGGATGATAGCCGGGGTCGTTATGGTAATGGACTACGCCAGCGCGGTAATTAGAGAGAAGATCATCTAAAAGCGGCTTTATTTTATCGACGCAGCGATCTTTTTCAGCTCGGGCGAGGATACTTCACCGATCAAGGTAAACAGCACCCCGCCGTTCACCCAGGACATCACAGTCTCGAGTTTCTGCTGATTTTTAGGGGTTGTGCCGCGCGAGCTTTTGCGTTCAAACAGGGAGATTATATTCGCCCCATTTGAGAACTGCAGGTGGGCATAACATCGCCTGTCTACGATCCCTCTGCTTATCCCGACCAATCTATACCCTTTAGGAATATATGCAGGTTTTCGCACGACGAAATCGACACACGATGGACAATCGGCTTTGTGCGCGTTGGCGGGAACAGAGAACACCGTCGAGGAAATATCGCGTGGCTCGACAACGATATTTGTAAACCCAGCCGAAGTCGTCGTCTTTCCTGCCGCGTTCTGCGTGTCAATTTTCAGCATCAGATAATTCTGCTTGTCCACCCATATTTTATACCGGCGGCTCTCACCGTGTTTCGGCGTCGCCAGAATAACATAGGTATCGCGCCCGGCGATTTTGTCGTTGCCGATCAGTTTCAGATTATAGTTATCGAACACGCGCGGGTGATATTCCCTGGCGATCATCCAACTCATCTGCTCCCAGCATTTGGCGGCCGGGTCGTATTTCCAGGTGTTCGAGCCGTGTTCTATGAGCACCGCCCCCGCACATTGACTTGGAGAGTAGAACTCTCGTCTTGTCATATCAGGCTTTCTGTGGACTATTTTAACCTTCGAGGCGGAGGTTTTGTTGTTGATGATCACATAGATAGATTTAGTGCCGCGATAGCTGACTGCCTTCTCCGCGTTTTGTGCACGCCGAGCGATCTCGACGGCTGAATCGGCTGCGCACAGAACTGCAAGAGACATCAGTGCAATTATCAATACCAGCAGCGTTCTATTTATATTCATTTGGCAGCCGCTATCAAACCAGCTTTCTGTATTTCGGCTTTAACAAACGCAGCATCCTGATCCGCAAATCTCAAGGGGACATGCGCTCGCTGATGAGCTCCGATATAATAAGCGTACTCCGAAGCCAACGGCTTATCAGAAACCGGAGGCGTCGACTGCGGCCACAGTATGAATAGCGCCAGTATCAAAGCGGCGACCACCGCAGCCGGAGCCGCTACCATTGGACGCAAAACACCGCGCCACCATTGAGGCCTGGACTTTGGAAGGATGGCGATACTTTTGCGGACCTGCTCCCAACAATCTACGGGAGACTTTTCGACGGAGAGCAGGGATAAGGAGACCAAAATCTCGCGGGTGTCTGATACTTTGCATGCACAAATCCGGCAACAGGCAATGTGCGCCTCAAAACTCTGTTTTTGTGAATCAGCTAACTGGTCGTCGAGATAATCAGATATCAAGCTGCACGCCGTCTTACAATTCATCGTCATATCACCATTTGCTCTCGAAGAATCTCTCTAAGCTCTGCCCTCGCCCTCGAAACTCTTGATTTCACGGTGCCCACCGGGATTTTCAGAATCTCGGCAACCTCGTCCTGGGACAGCCCCTCAACATCATAGAGCACCAGCACGCTTTTCAGCTTATCAGACAATTTGCTGATCGCAGACCGCAGCATATCCGCCTGTTCACGCGCCGTCGCGACCTTTAACGGGTCCGTCTTCGGGTCCTTGGAGGGTGGCTCGAAACCGGTTTGTGAGAATTTGCTGTCATCCAGCGAATCAGTCGGCTTGCTTTTCTTCCTTCTTAGAGAATCAATAGCCGTATTGACCGCGATTCTGTATAGCCAGGTGTAAAACGCAGAATTGGCATCAAAGCCGCGCAGTTTAGTATACGCCTTCACGAAAGCCTCTTGCGTTACATCCAACGCATCGTCCGGATTGGAGAGATAGTTCTGAACCGCGCTGTATATGCGATCCTGATATCTCTCGACCAGAATGCCAAACGCCTCCACGTCGCCGTCGATTACCCGGCTGACAATATCACGGTCAGTAGCGCCGTCAGTTATCAGACGATTACTCACGACGCATGCCCCTCGATATTTTGGACGTATTAATCCCGCATTCGTTCCGCACAATCAAATCTTCGCCCTCGGTAAGTATTGCACCCAGCCACACGGATATCCTTCCAGCGTCTTGGCAGTTATCCCTGGAAGACGATATTCAGCATAATTCGTGCCTGTTTTTTATTAAAACGGCTTGATTATCCCGTTGGGCGTGAACGGGTGCGGGCTTAATACTATTGCGTCAATCGCGAAGTAGTATCGATTATCCTGAGTGCGCTTGGCATCGGCCCTGAATGCGATGGTATGATTGCCCGGAACCAGATTGGCGACACCGATTTTATACCAGGTAAGCCCAGGTGCGTATTCGATGGTCTTGCGGTCGGCTGCGGCCAGTTGCGTCCATCCGCCTTCGTCGACCGACCACGAAATTGGGGAAGCATCGTCGGGAGGAGATGCGGCAAGCCAGATTTCGTGGCTGGAGTTGGCGGAAATGGCGAAACCGTAGATCACGCTGTATGGATCCAACGGCGCGCTCTCAGTCGTGTCCAAAACCAACGCAAGACCAGCGCTCGCGCCCGGCGCGGATACTGATTTTCCGAAGTTTGCTGCAGGGGAAAGCTCTCCTTCGATCCACAACTCCGGCCCCAATGCAGCGCGCAGTTCGTTGGCAGCATCGGCTGCAATTCCGTAGGAGATATAAGCCTGCCCATTTGACAACACCCTGTTGGCGCTCTCAAGACCGCCTCTGGCCTTCTTGACATCGATTCCGGCTCTATCTGCGGAGATTATCAAATTGGACAGCTTGTCAATCTGCGATTGAGCGGTCTCTCTTGGAAAGACCTCTGTGAAGCTGAGCCCGCGCAGTACTAACGGCGAATCGTCGAGATCAAGGGTATATAATTTCTTCTTGGCAGACAGGCTGATTCCTGACGGAAAGTCCACCGACGGAACCGCACCTGCCCTGCCGCCCATAGTCACCGTGCGCTTGCCCGCATTCGACCAGATATACGACCTGCTTTCGCCCAGAATGGTGTATGCGAGAAAACCGTCGCCGATATAAGTCGTCTCCCCTTTGTGCAACGTCGGCAGCCACCAGGTGTCCCTGGCCAGTCGTTTGACGTAGGCGCCTGTGAGCGGATTTACCGGGTAGTTTATTACAGTGGGCTTAAAATCCGTCCAGTCTTTGGTGATTTTACCCTTAAAAGAGGCAAGCCAGCCGGCCTGATTGGAGTCTGCGGCGACGTTATCTACGAAGAAGCCCTTGCAGCCGACTTCCCTGAACGAGTCGAGAGTGGCGAGCATCGTGCTTTCGTTGAGATATGGAGTCTTACCATCCGCCGACGCCCGCGTGCCTCCTACGATAAACCACGTCGATTTGCTCGACTCCTCTGCCAGCGAATAAACCCCTCCGGCCACCCGGTCGACTGGCGCCTCGCCAGTACCATAAGCGTCGGCAGCCAGCCCGTCCATTCCGCCCATACCATAAGGATTGGCGTAGATTCGGTGGTATTTGCCGCTTTTGAATATGACAGGTACATTAGCTACCTGTTTTCGCAGCATATCGGAGATCGTGTTCATGCATTCCTGGGCGGACATATCGCGATAATCGAGGATATCCCCCCATATCTGACCCGATATCGCTGGGTTTATGGAGAACATGTGAGCGCCGGCCATATCGTAAGCGTAAGGTACACCTCGAGTGAGGCTCCAAAGGGGGATTAACCGCGCGGCGCGTTCGATACTTTCGAGGTTCTCGTTAAGCCCCCATCCTGCGTTGAGCCCACCTTCGAAACGATACTTGCGAGTCAGATAGGCCTCCAAACCGAGTCGGAACCCGCCAGATGTCGGCAGAAAGGTGGCCATATCATCGGAAAAGTCCATTTTGGAGGCAAATGGGTCGATAAAGAATCGCAGCCCCGGCCCAAACTTGACGCCCTTCAGGAACACGAGCAGCCGATCTCTATATTCGCTAAACCCGCTCCACAAATCCGCAACACCATCAAGGGCTTTGTGTGGGTATACAATTAAGACTTCCCCTGTTTTGAGGGGGGATGGCAAATAAATAGTGACCTTTCCGTCTTTAACGACCGCACCGCCGTTGGCTTTGACGGAGTTGTCGAATTTGCTGACGATGATGTAAATAGCAGAATCGACGCCAGGCCAGGTGCATTTAATCGTGGTATCCTCAGACGGGCCTTCCATCCTGTATATGCCTGGAGCAATGACATAGCCGTTAAGAGCCTGGCGCGGGCCATCAGCGAACTCTATGCCGTAATTAAATCCGTTGCTGTCCAGATAGGATACTATTTTTTGCAAAGAGGCAGCGTTGGAGTTGGTAATCGGGCCGCCGCTCTTGAGAATGATATCGGTTATACCTTTGCTTTTAAGGGCATCAAGCGCCGCCACATCCGCCTGATATGCGTCGTCCTGAGCATCGGTTGCGAGATATTTGGAGACAAACACGGTCCCCACCGGGATATAAGGCTTTGAGTCCCAGATCAGGGTGTGGCCATCGTTAATACTCCAGACGTGTTGCGCCCCGGTTGAGTCGGCGAACGTGCCGGAGGTCTTATATTTCACCCCTACCGCTGCTGCCGCGATGCCTGTATTTATAAAGATTGCAAAAAAAAGAATTGGGAAAAGGATACGTGTTTTTCTCATGGTCATATTTTGATATCAAACTCCACGGTTAGGACGACGCCCGGGCGGTTCGGGTTCCTGTTATCGACCCGCACTAGAACAGAAGCGGCTTGTGGGTCAGGCGTTCTATAACATATACGACGGCAAGCACTGTTGTCATTCCCGCCGCCGACTGTAAAAAGCCCATCTTCCATATTCTGGGGAAGCCGGTCAATACCTCGTTGGGCCACGACATAAAGCGCTTCAGCAGCTCGTTTCCTGCGGCTATTCCACTGGCAAGCTGGCCGTCACTGGGCTCCTTTGTGGTAAACACCCTCTGCATCCAGCTACCTATAGCGTTTCTACCCAGCATCACAACGGCAATTGCTATCATAACGGCAACCTCACCGCTGAATTGGGAGGTGATAAGGATAAATATAGCCGCCGCGCCGAGCAGATTCGTGCCGCATCTTGGGTGGACCCGGGAGTATCTTCTTACTGCCTGTGGGGTCAGATCGTCTCCAGACTCTATGGCGTGGACTGTCATGTGCTCCGCACCGTGGTAACCGGCAAGCGGAGAGAGTTTCAGTAGTGCGAGCAGAAACGCAATACTGATGGCGGCTGAGCCGATGCTGTAGACGCCGTAAGCCCAGTAGAGCTTCATCAACGCAGGCAAGTTATGACTGAGAAGATGTTGCAGCATCAACATAAGCCTCTCGCCTACGATTTTGCTGATTATCAGCATAAACCCCATCGAAAGGCCGGTGAGAAACAGGCCCACGCTGCCGACTCCGCCGCTGACTGTGCCAGTGGTAAGATAGACTCCAAGCGGGGTAGCCAGGCCTCCGACAGTCGGGGGTCGCAGGTTTCGCGTCATCAGGGCGATGAGATCGCTTCTGTACAGCACCCCGCGCAACCCGCCGAAATTGTCGACGACAGGCAGCATATCGACCCCAGTCTCTGAAAATATCCTGGCGGCATCGGTTTTTGAAACGGAGGGGCTGATGAAAACGGGGTACGGTTCCACGAGATTTTCTACCGGCACATCCATAGCCGCATCGGGGTCCTCAGCCGATCCGATATAGGCTGCGATGTTTTGTTCGCTGATTCCGCCAGCCACTCCGCCATTCTTTGTAACGAGAATTCGTGAAGCTTCGGAGGAATAGATAATCCCTGCGGCTCTGCGCACGCTTTCGCTGGCATCCACCACCCTCGGCGGCTTGATAAGGTCGGTTATGGTATTATTTGTCATATAATCCTGTTTGGAAACGAGATACCGCAGCGGAGCTTGCAATTAAGTTGCGGTTCATGTTAGAATATTTACTGCGTTTTTGTTGGCTCCAGACTCTCGGCGCGAGCACTTCTCTGTTCTATTTTTAGCAGGACGCTGCCGTATTCGTTGGGACCGGCAAATGCCGTGTGTATTGGATGGAGGTCCTTTTAGATATGTCCAACGTTTGTGATGTCTGCGGCAAAGGGCCGCTCTTTGGTCAAAATATTCGCCACGTCCATTCCGGTTCTTGGGCTTTGCGTGCTCCGCGAACCAAGCGCCGCTGGCTGCCTAACTTGCAGACAGTCCGCACAACCGTCAACGGTTCGACGAAGAAGATGCGAGTCTGCGCCAAGTGCATTAAAGCCGGCAAGGTAGCCCGGGCTATTTAACTGCCCAGTAACTCATACATTTTATCAGATGCAGCGTGAAAAAGGGAGGACCAGAGGGTTCTCCTTTTTGCTTGCGTGCGTTTGGGAAGGAAAAGCAGATTTCTCGCTTCGCTCGAAATGACGGGAGGGGGGCTCGAAATGACGGGAGGGAGAGCTCGAAATGACGAGGGGGGGGCTCGAAATGACAAGGGGGGGCTCGAAATGACAAGGGGGCGCTTGAAATGACAGGGGCGGGGGTGACGCCTGGGGGCGAAGTTATGGTTTTGAGGCGGCGATTCGGACTGCCCAAGGTCATATTTCGGAGGCGTAATTCTCTATCATTCCGATCGCCTGGTCGAGTGTTTCTGCGGGTTTGCAGCCGTTGGTCAGAATCTGCTTGATCAGGGCGGAGGCTTTGCCGTTGGTGAAATCGCGTGCGGAGATATTGTCCGGGTCTATCGCTATCACCAGCTTGCCATTGACGGCAGCCTGCATAGCTGTCTCGATATTAGCAAGATTCCCGTGACCTATCGGCATATTCATCAATAACACAACATCCGCCGTCTGCACTAACTCATGATGACGCTCTGAAGATTGCTCAGAAATAGACTCGAATATTTGCTGGGCAATATAGGGAACGTCCAAAGCGTCGGCTACCTCCTGGTCGGCGTCGCCGATGCTCAACACCCCACACGTGACGTCATATCCTCTTCGCACCAGCTTCGCCAGGGCCGGAGCAGCAGCGCCCCCGCCGCCGATTATATGAATTGCTGGTCGAGACATTACATCGGATTGGGTTGGAGCCGGTTTAGCGCTGCGGCCTCGTATACCTGATATGACATAGGGGCGGGCAGTAACGGGATGACGTCGCACCCATACCTCCGCACCGTAGACGCTGCGAATGTTATCCGAAGTAACGACAGATTCCGCCGAGCCGTCCGCAATAACATTCCCCTGCCCCATCATAATCAACCTGTCGCAGTATTGGCTGGCAAGGTTCAGATCGTGCAGAACGGCGAGAATTGTCATGCCGCGTTCGCGATTTAACGACCGTATCAATTCCATAATCTCGAATTGGAAGCTGATATCGAGATGGGATGTGGGTTCATCCAGCAAAAGCACCTCAGGCTCCTGGGCAAGCGCCCTTGCGATCATCACTCGCTGCCTTTCGCCGCCGGATAGCGCGGTGATTTGACGGTCTTTAAGATGCGCGGTGCCGGTTCGTTCGAGGGCATCAAGGGCAATGGCAACGTCGCGATGTCCTTCAATTGAGAACCTGCCAAGACGCGGCGAGCGGCCCATAAGCACGATCTCCAATACGCTGAAGTCGAATGCGACAAGAGTATCCTGAGGAACTACCGCGACACGCTTTGCAAATTCACGGGCGGGAATTGAGTAGATATCGGCGCCGTTCAGATAGATGCCGCCAGTTTTGGGAGCAAGCACGCGAGACATCGAGCGCAGCAACGTAGTCTTACCGCTGCCGTTAGGCCCGATCATACCGACAAACTCGGATTGGCCCAACCGGAAGCTAACCCCCGACAGGATCTCTGTGTCGCCGTAACCTGTATGGATATTGTCTACAAAAAAACTATCGCTCATAATGTGCCTGTTGTGATTTCTATTTTTAAGGAATATTCTCCTGCGCGGATGAGATTCGGATAATTAGAGTATAATAACAACGGAGAATAATATGAAGATCGAACAGCTTCAGTTGAATAGTCTCAGGGATGGCGTCTTCTGCCCTGGGGGTTGTGTCAGCCGTGAAGGCAACGGCAATTTGGACGCGTGGCTGGACGGCGGCATACTGCGTGGTCAGATTGCAAGGGGCGATGATGGAGATATCCTCGGGTTTGTGCTGTATTATCCAATTGAGATGGCGCCTATGGAGGATGGCGAGGGGTTGTATATGGTGCAGTGCCTGCACGTAGACCCGACGGCCAACAGGGCCAGAATCGCGAAAATGCTGATCGACAACGCGGTCGCAGATGCGTTTGTTCAAGGCGGCACATCAATAACCGCGCACAGCCTCACAGAAGCTGATTACTCCACCACCCCTGCAACTTTTGTTCATAACAGGGGCATCAATACTCCAGAATCCCACAACTTCACTACCGTGTTTTATGTCGTGTTTAATGAAACCCAGCACCAGACAAACCACCGCGGACAATCGGGCCGGTCGAAGCTGCGTGTCGATATAGTCGATTGCGAGAAGTGTTATGCCGACGCAAATAACCAGGAGCCGATTGTAAAAGTTATCGAAAAGCTGGATACCAAAGCAATCGCAGCTAAACCAAGAGTGGACCAGGAGGCGATTGTGGACCGGTACTTCTCCAGCGGAATATTCCTTGATGGGAAGCTGATTTATTTCGTTGGGCCGACCAGCGAGGATGATGTTATGAACGCCATCGAAGTAGCTGAATCCGCACGCAAACGCTCTATGGACAGATAATATTCTGCCCAGGCAGGAACTGTAACTCACCGTTTATAAATCATCATATACTTATACTTCTTCGTGCCAGGAGCGGATAATGGATAAACAGCTCGATCGACGAACTTTTCTGAAGGCATCTGCCGCAGGGGTTGCTATGGCGGGGTTGCCGGGTTGGTTCAGCGCACGTGCTGAAGCGGCGGAATTGGAGCGCGGCTCATCCCGGCGTCGAAAGTTCGGCCCCAACGACCAGATCAACATCGCAGTCATCGGCCCCGGTGGCAGCAAAGGCGGGTTTAAGCAGGGCTTGCACGACACACAGGCGTGTGCCAAGCACCCAGGGGTTAAGGTTGTGGCGGCCTGCGATGTAGACAAAACACACCTCGACGAGGCTGCGGCGGCGTTCGGGCCGGATTGTCGCAAATATGCTGATTTCCGTGAGCTTCTGGCTCAAAAGGATATAGATGCGGTAGTTATCGGCACACCGGATCACTGGCACGGATATCAGGCTATCGCCGCGATGAAAGCCGGCAAGGATGTCTACTGCGAGAAGCCGCTGACTTTGACCATTGAAGATGGTCGGCAGATAGTGCGAGCGTGGAAAAGCACCGGTGCGGTCTTTCAAACGGGCAGCCAGCAACGTTCCGATGCAAAATTCAGGCTTGCCTGTGAGCTGGTTCGCAATGGGCGGATTGGAAAGATCAAGCGAGTAGAGAGCAGGCTTCCGTCCGGTCCGACTGGCGGGCCGTTTGAGATAAGCGCGGTCCCTGCTGATTTGGACTGGGATATGTGGCTTGGGCCGGCGCCTTTTGTAGATTACGTAAAGGAACGCACCCACGGCAGCTTCAGATGGTGGATGGAATATTCTGGGGGTATGCTGACCGACTGGGGGGCGCATCATCTTGATATCGCCCAGTGGGGCCTCGGAGTCGACCGCTCAGGGCCTGTCAGCATTGAAGGTTTTGGCAAAGGCCCTGACCCTATCGGGCCGAATTGCTATAATACTTTCCCTGGCTTCGACCTCGACCTGATCTACGCCGACGGCACACCGATGCACGTGACCAGCAAAGGGGAACATGGTGTGCATTTTGAGGGCGAGGACGGCTGGATATTTGTCACTCGTGGGAAGATTGAAGCCAGCGACTCGAAGTTGCTGGAAGAGCCGTTGCCGGCGAGCGCAGTCAAGCTCTATGATTCTAACGACCATACAGGTGACTTCATCGACTGCGTTCGCAGCAGAAATCAACCGATCTGCGACGCTGAAATTGGCCACAGATCGGTATCGGTCTCTCATTTATGCAATATCTGCCTGAGACTTGGCGGATATAAGCTAAGATGGGACCCGGTTAAAGAGCAGTTTAAGGACAACCCTGAAGCAAACGCACTTGTCAGCAGGCGCGCCCGTAAGGGCTGGCAGGTTTGAGTTAGCTAACCGATCTTCATAACTTCAATCTCGTAGCCGTCAGGGTCATCGATGAAATAGAACATATCGTTGACAGGGCCGTCCTCAGGCCAGAACTCGATGCCCTGCGGCTCCCATTTCTTGCGGAACTCGTGAAGATCGGCCACGCTTATCGCGAAATGGAATATGTCCTCCGGGAAGCTGAAGTCCGGTGAATCCGGCTGATAGCAAAGCTCTATCTGCGTGTTGTTGCCGGGCAATTCGAGAAACGCGAGCTTGTTGCCCGCCGGAGAAGTGTGATCTCGCAGTTTTTTGAACCCGAAAACCTCAGTGTAGAACTTCACAGATCGATCGATATCACGCACGCGGATTCGGCAGTGCAGAAACTTCGGTTGGAAATCGGCCATTTACCTACCCTCCATAGAGTACTGGATGGCGGCATTATACCATAATTGGGAGGCGTCAATTCGGTGCAATGACAAGAGGGCCGGAGACTATCTTGCGATAGTTCCGGCCCTAACGCTTCGGTTTGGAATGTTCTAATGCTCCTGCAAGCCGCCGAGAGGGAGGATATACTCCCCGGAGGATTGCATAGTAGTCTCAGAGCCGTTGCGGACCAGCGTTCCTCTTACTCGCACGTATTCGCCGCCACTGAGGCCGTGGTATGGCGCCTGCACTTTTATCGGCGTGCCGGAACCGTCGTCGATGGTGAATTGCTGACCATTAACTACGCTGACTTTGCCATAGGCCGCGAACAGATATTTAGAACTGACAAGCCCGATAATGGCGTCGTTTGCGGCGCGATTGTTGAGAGCAAAGATTCGCTTCACTGTATAACTGCCACTGCTGTCGCTGGAGGCGTTACCAACTGTATCGACAGCATGCACGGCGACACTATGCTGGCCAGGCTCATTAGATGCTGTAATCGCACCCATCCACAGGCCGCCGCCAGCAAATCCAAGCTGAGCGCCGTTAGCAGTAACCATCGAGACATCAGAGGCGTCCGTCGCATAAACAGTGATATAGACGGTCTCGCCCGGAGTGACAACGGATGGCTCGACATCGACTGAATGTATTACAGGAGGTGCGGCGTCCGGGAACGCCATATCCGTCCAACCCGACCAACCGCCCGCGCTCTGGGTCCTTCCCCAGACGCTGCCGTCAGGCCGAAGGGTAAACAACTGCAGGTTGCCGTTTTCCAGGTGGCTGACTATTGGTGCACTGGTCGCCGAACCGAAAAGTGACTCCGCAGATGAGAATGCACCGTCGTTTGCCGTCTGGTAGCGGCGAGTGATGAGGCCGGATTCATCTGTAGTAAACAAATGCTCTTTGAAATCCGGTTTGCGGCCGAGTGCGACATCTTGAGAAGTTGTGACCCCAAGTGATGACCAGCCCGACCATCCAGTGCCTACCGTAGTGCCGTTCTGATAGTTTCGTCTGACCGTGCCATCGGTAAAGCGGCAATATACTTCGATGCGGCCATCGTAGGTTCTGCCTAGCACCGGGTCTCCATCAAGAGTGCCGCCCATAGCCCACCAGCTTGACCAGGAGCCGTCGTTGAGCTGCCATTTATGGACAAGTTGATTGTCGGATGCGCGTATGAATATCTCCTGCCTGCCATCCCAGTTCAGGCCGATAACGGGGTCGCTTGAATAGCTACCACCTAAAGATGCCCAGTTCTGCCAGCCACCACTGTAGTTTTCCCAGCGGTGTTGTATGGAGCCGTCGATCATCCTGCAAAAGACGTCCAATCGACCGTCAGGGCTTTTGCCGACCGCGGGCTTTCCGGCCAACGATCCGCCCAAATTGACCCAACCTGACCAGCTTCCCGATGAGCCATTCTGCCGGTTGCAATATAAGTTGTCGTCGGTGAATCTGGCGAATACGGTGTTGCCGCCGGTGGAATTGGTGACCGCGACCGGCTCGGAGGCAGCCATACCGCCCATGTTGGCCCAACTCGACCAGCTGCCGTTAGGCGCTGTCTGGCTGATTCGGTATATGCTGCCGTTGCCACCCTTAACAAAGAGTTCGAGCTTGCCGTCTTTATTGATCGACGCTGGGTCTGAGGACTTATATGGGAAATACGGAAAGCGCCAGTAGACCGAGTTCGGAATGCACGGGATTGTCGTGCCCCCTACCCCCAGCCAGACATTGGCGACCTCGCTTTTGAGAAATACCACATGATCCCAGCGACTGTCGGAACCTGCCGGGTCGTTGCAAATATAGTCACCATTGGCTGTTATACCGACACATAAAAGCAGGTGGCCATCCGTCGAGGGAATCGGGGAGTTGGTAAGCTGCCCCACGCCATAGGCCATGCCGATCTCGACAGGTACTCCCTGCGCGATGAAGTCTCGGAGCGTCTGCTGGCTGTTTGAGCGCATATAATAAGATTTAAAGCCGTGTCTTGCTGCTTCCTGGGCGATAAACGGCCAGTTGCCATAACCGTCGTTGTATGCATCGTAAGTCTCGGCGGCTACAGTCTCGGTGGGCAAGTTGCAGCCGTTGTATGCCATCGACATCGACATCGAAGTCGGGCCGCAGATGACGTCTGGGTCCAGCGTAGACCAGTATTGTGATCTCCAGGGAACCGCCAGCGAAGTGGTCACCCCCGGACCGGACATCGGGGTATCTGCGATCCAACGAAATGAATCGGTATAACAGAGAGCCATAAGCCTCAAAGTTGGAGTTACGCCAATGGTGTTTGTAAATAAAGTAACCCGATATTCGATACGCGGCCAACCGTTATACAGCTCAAGGGTATCCCAATCAATGTAACCGTATCCGTCACTTTCGGTTCTACTGTAGGGCAGGTTTGTAACGCCTTGCCTTGCCACTTCATACCACACTGTAGTAGTGGCTCCATTGACTCCTCGTAGCTCAATGCGAATACCGGTGCCCGCAGGCATATCCGCATTCCAGGACGCCACAATATTATCGGCGCTGAACGGCCCATTCACACCCTGTAAGATGGCCTGGGCGGTGGTGTTTGTGCCGGATATGCGAATGCCGGTGCCCGAAACATACATCGCGCCGGCGCCAAGGGTGATGGGAGATAGTTGCTTTTGCAAATCCCACACGCTCGTAGAACTGGGGCGTGAGCAGTAAGCAAAAGATGCAAGAAAGGCCGTCAATGCGACGACAACAATCAGTCGAAAGCGTATTTGAGTCATAGCATACCCCATTGTGTAGCCTAACTGCATTATACGCCACTATGCTCGGCTGTCAATGGGGCATTCGGATGTATTGGGGGGATAGGATGGGCGGCTGATGCTGCCGCCCATCTTACACATAACGTTATTTCTTAGGCTTGTCTTTTGCCGGAGTTGCCAGGCGGACGGTTTTCATTACGTCGTCTACCTGAATCTTCTTGACCACATCAAGGCCCTCGGTCACCCGGCCAAACACCGCATAGTTCATATCCAAAAACGGAGTGGGAGCAAGTGTGATATAAAACTGGCAGGATGCGCTGTCGGGATTCTGCGAACGAGCCATCGCCACCACCCCGGCCGCGTCGTGTTTCAGCTTAGGGGTGACTTCCAGCTTAATCGTCTGGCCCGACCCGCCGGTGCCGTTGCCCTTGGGGTCCCCGCCCTGGATAACAAAGCCCGGCTCAACACGGTGAAACTTCAGACCATCATAAAACTTCTTCTCAACAAGGCCCACGAAGTTTTTGGTGGTAATAGGCGCATCTTTTTCGTACAGTCCGAATTTGATAGTGCCCTTGTTAGTCTCGATAACAACAGTGCGCCCGATCTCAGGCGCCTGCGACTTGGCCGCATCAGCAGCCGTAACGCTCGCAGTGCAAAGAAGAGTGCCGATAAGAACGTAATTCATAAGCGACAATACAATACCTCCGATTTAATCCTCAGTATCGAGCAATATCTGAGCGATATTATACAATAATCCAGTCACCATTAGGAGATAGACGACTGATAACGCCTTTCATTTCGAATAGCGGAAAATAAAACGTATTATGGCCGGGACAGAGTCCCGGCCGCGTTCTACTGATTAGTTTTTGTAAGAACCTATGCCCATCCTCGGTCGCGCATAGACTCGACGACTTCGTTAACCGCGATCACGTGTGCGGCCAATCGATGAGAAATATTCGCCTGACGAGCCAGTTCAACTACCAGTTCATAGGCGCCGAGCAAATGGCTGTCGATGGTATGGTAGGTTTCCGACTTCGTGATAATGCTGCCGGATTTGGCCTGTTTCCATTCCACATACGAGCCGACCACACCGCCCGCATTTGCGAGGATATCCGGGATGACGCTAATCCCGCGCTCGAAGAGAACTTTGTCCCCCTCGGCTGTGGTGGGATCGTTGGCTGCTTCGATTATGAGCTTTGCCTGCACCTTGGAGGCCACCTCTGCGGTGAGAACTCCGTCGATGGCGGCCGGAATAAAGACATCGACCGGCAGGGTCATAATGTCGTTGGCGTCCATCGCCGGCAAATTGACTTCGTTGAGCAACTTAATACCGGCCATATCCTCAATCGGAAGCCCGTTCTCCATATACACAGCTCCGGTCTCATCGGACACGGCAACGATCTTGGCTCCCGCCTGCGCAAGCAATCTGGCGGTCCACTTGCCAACATTTCCGAAGCCCTGCACGGCTACCGTCACGTCACGCACGCTGCGATCCAACATTCCCTCAACCGCGCTCTTCACGATACTGGCAACGCCGTATCCCGTAGCTTCGTCGCGCCCCTGCAGCCCGCCGATTCGTACCGGCTTTCCGGTAACGGATTCCTTGCAGTGCGTAAGACCGTAAATGGCCGCCATATCCGCAGGGCCCGTGCCCATATCAGGCGCGGGAACATAGGTTCCGTTCTGCAGAAAGACTCCGAAATTTTCTATGTACTGACCAAGCATCAGTTTGCGAGCTTCCGGCCCAAGTGATCGCGAGTTAATTTTAATTCCCGATTTGCCGCCGCCGAAAGGTATTCTGGTCAGTGCGCACTTGTAGGTCATCAATTGCGCGAGTCTTCGGGTCTCTTCCAGGCTGACGTCAACTGCCATCCTGATGCCACCCTTGGCCGGGCCGCGGCTAAGGCTGTGAAAGACAACATAGCTATCCGCCTGGATAACCTCGCCATTGTATTCTATATGCAAATTTGCATAGTGTTCCTGATTGCTTTTCTCTAAAAGCCTGATGATCGTTGAATCTATATCAGCGTGTTTCGCTATTAGATCAAAATCTACGACGCTCATTTTTTTGATTATTCTCCTGTGAAAATTGAATCCCGAGGCTAATTGCCTGAGAAGAGGTCAATGAGTGAAAAAGATTCAACTACCACACCTGGGCAGGGATAAGAAGCCCCAGTCCCTGGCATAGCCAGAGCGCCACAAGCTCCCAACCAGTGTCTATGAAGTTCCAGACCATTCCAGTAGTTCCGTATAACTCACTGATTCCTGGTGCCGACGCCTGATTGCCCCAGTAACCGTCGCACCCGTAATAGCATAGCGTAAATCGCAGGGTTGGTGCAAGAGCCAGCGCCGTTTGATCTAAAAAAACTAGGAAACTCATTTGCCAGGGGGCTCGTCAAAGATGTGGTATAATAAGTTGATGAAAGCAGGCTCTATCGGCATTATTATATTTGCAGGGCTGGTTTTGCTTGGGTCCTGCAGCATATTTATGGGCCACTATCACCACTGTGACCGCGATGGCTGCCCGGAATATGCGTGCGCGTGTGCTCACATATGCAGATGCGCTATCGTGCAGGATAATAGCCTGGAGATTGGTCAGAGCTATCAGGTCATCGCCATAGAGCAGTTCGGAAACGTTATCCCACTACATACTTTCGACATCTTCCGTCCCCCACAACCTCTCAGCTAAGCATTCGTTTTTTGTCATCTTCTATCGGGTAACAGCGTCTCAGGTTTTGCTGTGCGCCGGGTTGCGCCTATGCGCACCTCCGGGCGGCGATTGAGATAACACCCAACGTAATTTCACCCAAAAAGGAATCAAATATGACCGGAACACTGCTAATCAGAACTGTGGCGGTTGCGCTGCTGGTGATGGTTTTCGGGTTACCCGCAGGTGCGGAAAGTTTGACTCTTAAGCAGGCAATTGACCAGGCCTTGCGAGCTAATCCAGCTATCGCAGCAGGAAGGCTGACGGCGGAAGCTGCTGAGGAGGCTGTGCGTGGGGCATCCGCGTTAAAAAACCCGGAAGTTATCGTTGCGCCGAGCGTGGTCGGGACTGCGGGAGCGGATTCTGCGGCGTTGGTGGCCCAACCCCTTGAGGTCAACGGATCACGTAAGGCACGCAAGAGCATCGCCAGTCACGAATCAGCCGCAGCGCAGGCAGAGAATCAGATAATCAGCCGCGATATAGTCTTAAGAGTAAAACAGCTTTACTGGGCCAGTGCACGGGCGATGCAGGTGGTCTCGCTCAATCAAAATAACATCGCTTATCTGGAATCTTTGCGAGAGGCGGTGAGCAGGCAGGTCGATGTCGGCAGATCGCCTGGCTCGGAGTTGATTAAGTCGGATGTGGAACTGGCGCGCGCGAGACAGGAGCTTAGTCAGGCTGAGTTCGATCTGAACTCAACTAAATCCGCCTTCAATACACTGTTGAACCGCCCACCTGACTCGGAGTTTACCCCTGCCGATAAACTGACCTTTGTCGATATAAACCCGGATACGGATGCTCTATTGACAGCAGGTTTGACAAATCGACCTGAGTTGAAGGCCGCCACTGCCGAGGTCGGCGCGGCGCAGGGTCAAATTGATGCGGCACGAGCCGAGTATCGACCGGATGTGGCTTTGGAAGCGCGCAAAGAGAGCTTCGATTCGGGGGATAGCGGCGTGGCAATCTCCTTTCATCTGCCAGTATTCGACTGGGGGTCATCGAGATCAGCGATAAAACAGGCGAAAATCCGAGAATCCGGCAAGCAAAAACAGGTGGAATCTGTCAAAAACGCCATCAAACTGGAAGTAGAACAGGCGATTTTGGCGGAACGAACTGCAGCGAAAGTTGTTGAATATTACGAAGCCGGGATACTGGCCAAAAGCGAGCAACTGGCGGCGATGGCACAAAAGGGTTATGAAAAAGGGGCCACGAGTTATCTGGAGGTGCTGGAGGCACAACGCACGCTGAGAACTATAAAGACCGAGTATATTTCGGCCATATCGAATCACTCCAGCGCCGTCGCACAACTCGAATGGGCCTCTAACACGGAGATCGCTGGGACGGATTCGGGCGAGGTGAAGAAATGAAGATAAAGATAATTCTATTATTGATAGCAGTGGCGGTGCTTTCGGCCGGGGTGACATATAAGCTGACAGGCCACCATGAGTCGACCGAGGCTCACGACGACCACCACGACGACGAAGGCGCGCTGGACATACCCGGCCTTAAAACTGCTGTTGCGACTACAGGAGAAGGTTGGGACACGATCCAGTTGGCTGGAAGAATCACAGTGCCGTCAGGAAATCTGGTGCAGGTAAGCCCAAGGATTGAAGGCAAGGTCACCTCTGCCGGCCCTAAAGTCGGAGATTCAGTAAAGCAGGGTCAGGTGCTGGCAACCATATCAAGTGTCGAGCTGGCCGAGGCCCGGGCGACTTATCGACAGGCTCTTGCAAGGTTAGATGCCGCGCGCAAAGACCTAGCGCAGGAGCAGAAGGCGGCGCAACTCGGCGCATATAGCACGCGGCCGCTTGAGGAGGCGCGTGTTGAAAACGTCGAGGCACAGGGCGCGCTGGCGGATGCAAAAAGCGAGCTTGCACAGGCTCGAAGTGAGTTGGCAAAATCTGAGAGCGAACTGGCTCAATGTACTGCCAGACTGGAACGGGCCAAGGACCTGTATGCAGATCAGATAATATCCAGACAGGATCTGGAAAGCGCTGAGGCCGAGGCTAAGAAGGATCGTGCTGAGGTGGAGGCTGCGAAGTCGAGAATAGCGCAGTCTGAGGCTCGGATCACAAAAGAGAAGTCTCGCGTCGAGCTGGCAAAGCAATACCTGAGCCGGGAAGAGAAAGTATACAAAGGCAAGGTGGTAGATACAAAGGCTGTTCAATCAGCGAAATCGGCCGTGGTGGCAGCGCAGACCGAAGTTCAGGCGGCAGCGGACCGCATTCGGGTGCTTGGAGCGAACCCTGGCGGCTCAGGGGATCAAATCGCCGTGGTATCCCCGATATCAGGCCGGGTTGTGTCCAGGCAAGTTAATACCGGCGAGATGGCTTCACCATCGAACGTGATGTTTACTATCGCCAATCTATCCAATGTCTGGGTGGAAGCGGATGTATACGAAAAAGACCTGGCAAATGTACGAGTAGGCCAGCCAGTTGAAGTCACCGTCGACGCCTACCCCAATCAAGTCTTTGCCGCCAAAGTAGAGAATGTCGGGGATATGTTAAACACCAATTCTCGAACCGCTAAGATCAGATGCGTGGTGAATAACTCGCGGGGTCTGCTTAAAGGGGAGATGTTCGCGAAGGTGGCCCTGATTATGGGCAAGCGCGGAAGTGTAGTACTGATTCCAAAGCAGGCAGTGCTTGATGAGGCCGGGAGTAAGATCGTGTTCACCCCGTGCCTGGATTGCCCGGAGGACGTGAAAGCAGGACGTAGCGTCTGCGGCAGCTACGACAAACTCATAGTCGAGACTGGAGCCACTCGCGGCGACAAGATCGAGATAACAAAAGGGCTTGACCCAGGCACTGAGGTTGTGACTGTCGGCGCGTATCAAATCAAGACGGCGCTTAGTTCCGGCAAGCTCGAAGCCGGTTGCGCGGATCATAATCACTAGAGGAGGACCGGATGGAATCATCATCTCACCCAACTCTGATAGATAGGATCATACACACGTCGTTTAAGCAGAAAGCCATTGTGCTGATGCTTGTTGGGTTGGCGGTTGTGTTCGGGATATCGGCCTATCAACAGATGCCTCGAAATGTCTACCCTGATATCACGATTCCCGTGTTTACCATAGTCACAGAAAACGAGTCGATGGCGCCGGAGGAGATCGAAATAATGATCACCCGGCCGATGGAGGCCGCTATGAACGGCCTGCCTGGTGTGCGCAGGATACGCTCGCAAACCACTCAGGGGCTGTCCTCCGTGGTCGTCGAGTTCGATATAGAATCTGAGTTCTGGCGGGCGAGACAGTTTGTTACCGAGAGAATGTCACAAGTGGCATCACAGCTTCCGCCAGGCACGGAGCCGCCCAACCTCAGCAGCGCTACGACTCGACTTGCCGAGGTTTATGAGTTTGCCGTTGAAGGTAATCTGCCTGCCACTGAATTGCGAGAGATTGCCGAGTGGCAGGTGCGTTATAATCTTTTGACAGTGCCTGGCGTGGCCGAGGTGCTGAATATGGGCGGCCGAATGCGGCAGTATCGCGTGACCATAGACCCCAATAAACTGCGTGCATATAAGGTGCGGCTGGCAGATATTGAGGATGCTGTTCAGAGCGGTAACGAGAACGCAGCCGGAGGGTTTATAAGCACCGGCCCGACCGAATACACAGTGCGTGGAATCGGGCGATTTGACTCGGTTGAGGATATAAAAGACACGGTAATAGCTGAGACTGGCGGGGTGCCGCTTTATTTGCGGGATGTCGCGGATGTGCAGGAGGGGACTGCAATTCGCAGGGGTATCGCCAGCAAAGACGGCAAGGAGACCGTAGTCGCGCTGGTTATAAAACAGCCGGATGCCGACACGATGAAGGTTGTTGGGGGAATCGAAAAGGCGCTGGAGGACATGCGTTCGACTCTGCCCAAGGGCGTCCGATTGGTCCCGTATTATGATCAGACTCGGCTTATAAAGCATTCGCTGTCCTCCGTAACACAGGCGATTTTAGTGGGAGCAGTGCTTGTGGTGCTGGTGCTGCTGGTCTTCTTGGGAAACCTGCGAAGCACTTTGATAGTGGCGCTATCGTTGCCGTTGTCGGTGCTGATCGCCGGGATGTTGATGCGCGCGCTAAAGATCGGCCTCAACACGATGACCCTGGGAGGTCTGGCGATTGCGGTTGGGATTATGGTGGATGCTTCGATTATTATGGTCGAAAACATCTATCACAGGTTCTTCAGAAACCGCGACAGCATCGACGATTCGACTATCAAAGAGCAGGTCGCGCATAAAGCAGCAATTGAGATGGGACGGCCGATTGCGTTTGCCACTCTTATCATCGTAGCGGTGTTTTTGCCGCTGTTTTTGATGGGAGGTATAGAGGGGCTACTGTTCAGGCCGCTGGCTATTACGGTGGCCGCTGCTATGCTTGCCGCGCTGGCAATTTCACTGACGTTGACGCCTATTCTTGCATCTCGTTTCCTGCACCCAAAAGGTGAACAGGAAGGCGAGGTGCGGTTGGTGACGTGGATTAAGAAGTTCTATGTGCCGGCGCTGGAGTATGCGCTTGCCAATAGATGGACGGTGGTGATAATCGCCTTTGGACTGTTGATTCCGACAGCGTTTGGTCTGCTGGCGGTGGGCAGAGACTTTATGCCAAAGCTGGACGAGGGGTCGCTATTTGTATCGACGATTACTCCGGCAGAGACTTCGCTTGAGGAGAACTATCGCATTACCAGTCAGATAGAGGATCTGCTGGTCAAAAACCCGGATGTGGCCGAAGTTGTGCGCAGAAATGGCAGGTCTGAGAGGGCGATTGGGTGCGTGTTGCCTGTTAATTCGGGTGAGATGTTTGTGAACCTGAAGCCACGAGGCCAACTCAGTAAGCCGTCGGATCAGATTCTGGCCGATATTCGCCATCAGATAGAACACATCCCCGGTGTGGCGGCTGCTTTTACCCAGCCTCTGCAAAATAAGATCAGCGAGAGTATGGAGGGCACCCCTGCCCCGCTGCAGGTGAAGCTGTTCGGGCCTGATATCGGTGTGCTTGCGCAAAAAGGTAAGCAGATCGAAGAGATTATGAAACAAGTCAGGGGTGTGGCGGACGTCACGATGGATCAGGCTACGGGTATCCCGCAAGTGCAAGTTGAAATTAATCGACAGGCGGCCGCCCGCTACGGAATTTCCGTGGCACATGTTTCTGAGATAGTCAGGCTCGCTATTGGCGGTGAGGAGTTGACCCAGGTTTGGAAGAACCAGCGCAGCTATGGGGTCTTCGTGCGATTCCCAGACGAGGTGCGTGGGGATATTGAGTCCATTAAAAACCTGCTGGTCGACACCCCTTCGGGCGGACAGATCCCGCTTTCTCAGGTGGCTGAGGTTACCCTGTCGGAGGGGCCGAACGTGATCTGGCGTGAGGCGATGAACCGGCGGTTCAGTATAGACGCCAGCATCCAGGGCCGTGACCTCGGCGGGGTGGTCGATGACATCAAGGAAGGCCTGAAAGAAGTCGAATTGCCGGACGATTACTTCGTGATCTTCGGTGGCCAGTATCAAAATCAGCAAAGAGCGATGCAGTCGCTGACATTGGCTACTATAATCGCTCTGGCGATCGTCTTTATGCTGCTGTTTATAGCTCTTGGGTCGGCGAGCTATGCCGGGATTATCCTTGCAACGGTGCCAATGGCATTTTTCGGAGGAGTCGCAGGGCTGTTGATTACGGGGGAGACCATCAACGTTTCCTCAGCGGTCGGGTTTATCGCGCTGTTCGGTATCGCGGTGCAAAACAGTCTGGTGCTGCTGACTCAGACTAATGAGTATATGGCGGAAGGGCAAACGCGGGAGAAAGCCATTCGGCTGGCCAGCGTGCAAAGGCTGCGGCCGAAACTGATGACGGTTGCGTCTACTGCGCTGGGATTGGTGCCGATTCTGCTGAGCGGAGGAGTCGGCGCGGAGATAGAGAAACCGCTGGCTATAGTTCTGGTCGGTGGCCTGGCAACCTCGACGCTGTTCACTCTATTGGTGCTGCCGTCGGCGTATCTGCTGCTTGAGCAGGCCAGGGATAAGCTGCGGAAGAAGAAAGTCTCTGCTGCGTGACATCGCAAATGGGTGGCGATTCGATCGCATCGCCACCCATCGCCTTAACTTCGATTATTTGCTTGCTACTTCGTCAACAAAAGCCGCCCTGACCAGTTCCTTTGGCAGAGGTTTGGTGATCAGGCTGACTATCGGGACGATAATAAAAGGCGCCACGATCGCAGCGGCGCCTGCGACAGGTATTGCAGGGTCGCTTGCCGATATTCCAGGCGTGCCCAAAACCCAGCACAGCACGAGGTTTACAATCAACGAGCCGACTACGCCGGCAATGGCGCCGGCTTTGGTCGTGCCTCGCCAGAACAGGCCGTAGAAGAACGGAGCGGCAAAACAACCCGCCAACACGCCCCAGCTCATCGCCATAAGGTTCACAATAAACGTGATCTTACCCAGAGCGATTAAGACGGAGACCGCAACGAATATTCCGCATAACACACGCATAAGAGTCATAACGGAGCGTTTTGATGCCTTCGGTTCGAGTATCCCCTGATATAAGTCCATTGCGATCGCGGAGGCAGAGACAAGCACAAGAGAGCTCAGACTCGACATGGATGCCGAGAAGACTAATATTAAAATGACCAAACCGATAGCCGGCGGAGTGTGCCAGGTGAGAAACTTCGGCATCAGAGCGTCGATTCCGAGGTCTTTTGCCTTGATTACATCGACCAAACGACCGTCGTCAACTGCAAAGATATGGGTCAACGCGCCGGTGTAGTATGCGCCAAAAGCCATTAGTAACGAGAATATCGTGCAGACTATTATGGTGCTTTTGATATACTCTTTGCCCTTGATCGAATAGAACTTCTGCACCATTTGCGGCAGCCCCCAGGGGCCGAAGCTGGTCAGTAATACCAAAGAACTCAGCATCAGCCAACCAGGGATTGGTATGCCGGGCGCGACAGGGGCTCCTGCTGGCAGCGGTTTTGGATGTAACGCCGGGGAGAAGTCCGGGTTGGTAATTAGCTTTGACGTGGCGCTGCCGAATCCTCCTACCTGATGAACCAGAAACAGCACCATAACACAGACCCCGACCAACTCGACTATGCCGCGAATGAGGTCGGTGATTGTGAGGGCGAAATAGCCACCCATGATGATATAGATGCCTGTTAAAGCAGCCAAAAACCCCAGCACATACTCATAGGGTATGTTCGTATACGCCCCAACTAAGAAGCTGAGACCCTGATATACGGACGCCGAATATGGCACCAGAAACAGGAAAACAATAAGCGCGCCGACGATTTTCAGGGATTTGCAGCCGTATCTGACTGCGAGAAAATCCGGCATGGTCATTACGTTCAACCTCGCCGTCATAGATCGAGTTCGCGCAGCCAGCACCCACCAGGCCAGCAGTGTGCCGACGATGGCGTTGCCTACCGCGATCCATAAAGCGTGGATGCCGAACCCCCACCCCAGCTTGCCCGCATAACCAATGAAAAGCACAGCCGAGAAATAGGTGGTCCCATAAGCAAAAGCCGACATCCAAGGCCCGATCTTTCGCCCGCCGAGAAAGAAATCACCGACGGAGTGGGTCTTTTTCATCGCCCAATAGCCGATGACCAGCATAACTAAAACATAAAGAACAATAAGTGTAATGCCCATCAGGTTACTCCCGAAATAGGATGGTTTAGATTAATTCCCAGTAAGTCTAAAGATGTGGCTGCCGGGGCCTGCATCCAGGCTAACCCAGTCCCCCGCGTCACGAAGCTGGCCCTTGTTTACAAGGGCGTTGCCGCTGTATATCCTGCAATTCTGTTTCCCCAGCTTAGGCAGAAATACCTCCGCTGTGCTGCCAGTTGGGACGGTGATTTTCAGTTCGATTCCGTCGCCAATTAAGCTCCACTGCGAAGCCACCTTGCCTCGAACCGTGTCAATCGACGCTTTCGCCCATTTCAGATCGCCGAGCACATAGGGTTTGACCGTGAAATGCGCCCAGCCTGCATTGCCTGCTTCAGGGGAGAGGCCCGCGAGGGTTCTATAGAACCACGAACTGACGAAACCGAAAGCCGGGTGATTGTGGGAGTTCATCCCATTGCCAGTGGCCAGATGCCACAGCTCCCACACAGTGGTGGCGTCGTTTTCGATCATATAACCCCAACCCGGGTAGGTGGGCTGGCTGACAATTTTATATGCCAGGTCTGCTCGGCCGTGCTTTACCAACGCATCCAGCAAAAATGGTGTGCCAATAAATCCGGTGCTGAGGTGGCCTTTGTGCTTGACTTCAACAGCATCTACCAAGCTGGTTAAAACCTGGGCCTTATTCTGCGCCGGCACGATGTCCAGAGCAAGAGGCATGGCTATTGAGAACTGGCTGCCGTTGCCGTAGGTTCCTGTCTTGGGATCGTAAAACGCTTTATTAAACGCGGCTGCGATGGAGGATTTCAGGGCGCGGTATGTTTTAGCATCCTCGGTTTTGCCGAGCGCCTCTGCCATATCGGCCAGCATTCCCGTCATCCAGCAGAAACCGCCGGTGGAGATCAACTCCTTAGGAGTCGGTTCGACTGACACCCAGTCGCCATAGGTGTTGTGATGCAAAACGAGGTCATCTGTTTGTTTGTGCAAGTGGTCGATGAACTTCTTAATGCCATTATAGTGTTTTGCCAGAAGTCCCTTGTCACCGGTGTGCAGATAGGTCTCCCATAGAATTACGGGATACGCCGCCGACCACATCGGGTCGCCATTCTGACCGCCCCAGACCTTAGGCACTGTATCCGGCACGGAGCCGTCCTCGCCCTGTGCATCGGCGATATCCTGCAAAAACTTCTCGCAGGCAGGGGCCATGTCGAAGTTATAATACAGCGCAGAGGCGGTCATCTGTGCGTCGCCGGTCCAGCCCTGCCGCTCGTCGCGCTGCGGACAATCCGTGGGGATCGAGTGGTAGTTTGTGCGCATTCCCCAAAATGAACAGCTCTGAATCTTGTTGATCAAGTCGTTGGAACAGGAGAATGCACCAACCGGAGCCAGTGCGGTGCAAACGAGGCGGCCCTGGATAGCATCTTTCGTAAGCGTCCCTGGCCAGCCTTCGATCTGGACATATCTGAACCCGTGATAGGTAAACCGCGGCTCATAAACCTCGCGACCGACTCCGGCCGTGACATAAACATCAGTAGCACGGGCACTGCGCAGGTTCTCCTGATTTACAGTGCCGTCGGGATAGATAAGCTCGGCGTGTTTGAGGGTGATTTTGGTGCCGACAGGCGCGCCGACGCTGATTCGACACCAGCCTGAGAAATTCTGGCCGAAATCTACCACGTATACGCCGGGTTTGGGAGAGGTGATCGTTTTTGGTTGGATGGTTTCAACAACCTGAATAGGCTGAATTGTCTGAGCTGTCAGGGTTCTATCGGACATATCGACAAGCTCGACAGGTGACCATTTAGCGTCATCAAAGCCGGATTTATCCCACCCGCGCAACTGCCGCCGGGCATCGTAAGTCTCGCCATGATAGAGCGTATTTTCTAAAACAGGGCCATACGAATATTTCCAGGAGCCATCGGAAATAATTGTCTGCTTCGACCCATCGGCATATAGAAGCTCCATTTGCAGCAAAAATCTAGGGGATTCGTTCCACCAGCCGTTGCCCAGCATTATTCCGGCGCAGTTACGGCCCTCAGTGAGATTGTTGGTTATGTCATAAACGCTATAATCGATTCGCTTTGAGTATTCTGTGCGGGCAGGGTCGAGCACCCTGTCGCCGATTTTATGACCGTTGATAAATAATTCGTAGTAACCAAGGCCGGTCACATAAGCTCGTGCGCGTGTGATTTTGCCCTTTGCATTGAACTCGCGGCGAGCGATGGGGCCGGAGCGGTTGGGGGCGTGGGAGATTTGGTCGCCGTCCGTGAGCTGCCTGGCCGACCAATCGTGACCCTCTATGCTGTCCTTGGCCGTGACGCCGGCGCGATAGGCCAGATTATCGCCGTTAGCATCCAAAACCTCGGCTTCGGCCAGTGCAAACACAGGCTTGGTGCCTTCGGGATGATGCAATTTTATAGAAGTGATGCGCAGATAACGCGCAGTGATGGGCTGTGTGGACAACTCCACCGGATTAACACCCGGCCGCGGTTGGTCGGAGCCGGTGCGGTCTATGGAGGCGATGATATTTCCAGCAGCATAGTTCGGATCGTTTGAGGCTTCTATCTTATATCTTACAGGAAACCCGAAACCCGGCTCGTCGCGCTGGAAGTTGTATGGGCGGGCGGGATAGAGAACTATTTTGGAGAAGGTTGTTGGCTTGCCGAGGTCGATCTGTACCCATTTCGAATCATTTTCGTCGCTGCCGAATTGAGAGTGATAACCGTTTCCACCTGAGCTGGGCACACTGACCCAATTCGCCGTCCAATCGTTGCTATTAAATAGTGCGGTTTCGAAGTAGGCGGGCTGGCTATACTGGCTCGGTTTGCCGGATTTGTCCCAGGTGCGAACTCTCCAGAAGTAGCTGGTTCGGCTGCTGAGCGGCTTGCCGGCATAATAAACTGCTGTCGCCTGATTCGATGCGACTTTGCCGCTGTCCCACATATTGGCCTTGCCCATGAGTTTCTCGCTGGTTGCGACCTGGATTTGATAGGCCGACTGTGTTGATTCATTCACGCGCCATGAGAAGGCGGGTTTCGATGAATCTATCCCTAAAGGATTAGTGAGATATTCGGTGAGCAAATGAGTCGGTTGTGACGCAAATGCGGGGAGTGCGGTCAGCAGAATGCAAACAAATAGCAATAACAGGCGCAAGTCTGGTTCTCCTTAATATTGGGGTAATGGTGAGTACGAAGAAAGTATGGCTGAAGCTGAGCCGTATGTCAAGTGAGCGGCATCGTTACGGTGTATCGTGAGGTGTTACTGACAATAATTGACAGTGACGGAACAGCCCGCATTCGGGAGGAGGATACCCAGCGGGCCACACGGGCTTGCGGTCTGCGAGCGTGTGTGTCAGGCGTTGCCGTCAGACGGCGCAACGTTGCGAGCCTGCAGACCTTTCGGAGTCTCTGCGAGTTCGAAGTTGACCGGTTGACCTTCCTGCAGCGATTTGAAACCTTGTTTGGCTATCTCGGTGTAGTGTACGAAAATGTCTTTCGTTCCACTGCTTTCGTCATCCAACCGAATAAACCCATAGCCTTTAGCGTCGTTAAACCATTTCACTTTACCTTTTAACATACTGCCTACTCCCTGATAATCAGCCAGGAATTAACAACTATTATTCCTGACCACTTCTGTGAATTATAGCTCACATAATCATGCTTGTCAAGCCTGCGAGACAATTTAGGCATTGATTATTATAGCAACTGGATATCTTAAGGGTTTTAATTGTTGATTAGATGACTATTTGGTCATTGTATTGTTTCGGCTGACGACAGGCCCAAAAAGACCTCGATAGCCGATAAGATTGCATCGGCTAATCGAGGTCTGAAGACTTTCAGTTGGTTTTTATGGCCAGGGGAAGAACGGAGCTGGCACATCAAATGCCCAGGCTATCAACGCCCATACCAGCGCCATTGAGAACTCGCCCATAATCATACCCAGCATAAACGGACGAGCGCGTAAGTAGAGTTTCATGCCACCGTATCTCATTAGCGTGATCTTAATGATCCACGCCACAAAACAGGCGAACCAGAAGACCATTATTGTCCACGAATAACATAAAGCATAGCCCAACGGGTGCAGAGGCCACCAGAAGAAACAATATCTCATATACGACAGCAGCGCCGTAAAGACAATGCCTACCCCAAAGAACACTGGCGCCTGCCAGCCGATCGTAGATACTGGCCCTCTCATCGCAGGGGTGTAGTCGTTAAACGCGCGCAGGTTGTTGTCCCTATAAGGATAGCCGTATAAATTGACGCCGCCCTGCGAATATGGCAGGTAAATCTGGAAGAAACCGCCGATTATCATCGCGATAAGAATGGCTATAGCGAACACCGGTAAAAACGACCTGCGGCGGATCTTCGCGCCGTCGGCTATTTTTAAGCCGTCCATAAACCCCGTCAACACCAGACCGCGCAGGTCCCTGAACCAGGCCGCATCCATAAAGCCAAGCACAGTCATATTAGCCGCGCCCAGAGTGTGGGTTGGGGCAAATATTCGGTAGACATCGACAGCCCTGAACGAGGTTTCAGTCATCAGCAAACCGCCTTCGGCCGTGCTTCTGGCCATAATCAAGGCGATCACGAATATGTAAACCCCTAATTCGAATAACGCAAGCCAGGGGTTCATTCCAGCGGCCGCAAACCAGAACGTGGCGCCCATCACGCAGAAGAACAAACCGAACATAGCAGTTCTATACGGCAGAAGCTCGTTAGAATCGTCGACTTTCTGTAACCCCCAGGCCGATCTCCAAACCTGCTTGAGATGCGGCCAGGCGACGTATATCAAATAAGCCGACAGCACAAAATATGCGCCGATCTGCTGGTAGCCGATAAACATCTTTCCGCCATATAACGGCATACCGGGCATTTCCATACCGTACGAGTTGAATATAACCGTCTGCACTATTGCAAAGATGTGAAAAAACCACAGCGAAAATAATATCTCAGTCGGCAGCAAAAAGAAGAAACCAATCGCCGCAAAGCTGATATACATCGTTAGAAAACCGACGCAGTCCCACGGCGGATCGATAAGATACTGACCGAGCGAAACGCCGAGATTTATCAGCGGAATAGATGGATACCAGCCATGTAGACCGTTGATTGTAAAGACGATTGCCGGAATCGAAAACCCCAGCCACGTCAGCGAGTTTCGCCAGAAACCCTGTCCTCGTGAGTCCCCGCTGACCATCTCCAACGGAAGCTGCGCGAGCGGAAAACTGAGCTTCTCGTTATCGACCCATTGCCTGCGCAAGATGGAAGCCAGGCACAAAAACGCGCCGAATATCAACAGCGCCAGCAAACCCCACCAGACCAGGGGCCCTATCCACTGATGCCACGGTATGGTCTCCCCGCTGCGCAGACCCTCAAAGAAGCGCTGGGCGACAAACTGCGGAGTATTCGGGTCGGTCTGCGTAGTATCGAACGGTACCATCCACTTTTTGATATGAGGGAAAAAGTAGGTCGTCCAATCGTTGCTTTGATTTGCAAAATAAGGCAGCGTTACCAGCAGCGGCAGAATCTTCTCCAAACACCCCCGCGAGCTGATCATCGACGAAAGCAACATCATGCAATAAACAGTGAGCAACTCCTGTGGGGTGAGACTGAAACGCGCCTTCGTGCGCTTTGTTAGTGCGGTAACCAGAAGAATAAAACAGAAAAGTCCTACTACTACAGGAGGCAGTTGCAGAAACCCGATCTGAATATACTTTACTACCAGTTCCGCATAAGAAACCACCAGGCAGACGAGTATGCTGGCGATAATGCCGATGCTAAGACCTTTAAGTGAAATGCCCATGCAGTCTTCCTAGTTGTATTCGGCCAGAATAATAGTTATATAAGGCCGCTTTTTGCCTGGCCAAGTAAAGCGGCTATTTCATCGGTGGTGGTGGTGGCGACACCGACTTTGCGCACAACCGCAGCCCCTGCGCAGTTGGCAATTGATCCCGCGACAGGGAGCTGTGCGCCGCAGGCAAGAGCCATCGTGAGGGCGCTCACAACGGTATCTCCAGCACCAGCGACGTCATATACTTCTGTTTCGATAGCGGGGATATGTGTGATATGGCCGGAATCCTCAAATACGGATAAACCATGCGCGCCACGGGTTATGACTAGCCCCTTGCAGCGAATCTGATCGACCAATCTGCGCCCTGCCTTCTCCAAATCGTGTTGGTCTTCTATGTCGATTCGCGAGGCGGCAGATGCCTCAAACAGATTCATCGTGATAACCCCAACCCCGTCAACACAGGTCAGGCTGCGAGGTTTGGCGTTGGATATCGCGATTTTAGAGGATTGGACAGCAGCCGCCACGACCTGCCGCGATATTACCCCTTTTGCATAATCCGACAGCAACACCGCGTCGATATCTGCAGAAGAGGAGCGTATGTAGTCGATCATCCGCTTCACTATGGAGTTGGAAATCGCGGAGTTGCTCTCGCGGTCGATTCTGACCACCTGGTGTCTGTGAGAAGCCCAGATTCTGGTCTTACGAGTAGTCGGGCGTTTGTTATCCGTAAAGACGCCGCTGACATCCACACCCGCATCGCTCAACACCCCGCGCAGAATCTGACCGCCCTCGTCGTCGCCGATAACTCCAACAACCCCGGCCTCTCCGCCAAGGGCGCGAATGTTATTGGCAACATTAGCTGCACCGCCAGGCAGGCAATCGGAATCGGAATTTGCTCGAACCACCATCACCGGGGCCTCCGGTGAGATACGCTCCGCCGTCCCCCATACATGCTCATCAAGCATCAGATCGCCGACTACCAATACCCGTTTGCCGGCAAATCTTGAAAGCAATGAAGCGTACGCAGAAGAATCGCTCACTACTCGCCATCCATCCTCTCAATAACACCAGCCGCTATCAGCGGAATCATCAGCTCGTGATGCCCGGTAAGTGAGATGCCTTCGCCGCCAATCTCCCGCACCCTCGCCACAACCTGCTGGTTTGATCTATAATGCTGAACAAAATCGAGGTTGACCCCGACCATATCTTTCAAATTGCAACCGAGGTTCAGCAGGGTGGTGATCGCCTTTAATAGCACCTCCGGCAGCACCACCGCAGAACCGATATTCATCAACACCCCTCCGCCGCCTAATCCACGCAGAGCCTCAGTGAGGATTCGATAGTCGCGCATAGACGCGTCGCCAATAGCTGCACCGCTGGCAGTCGGATGCATATGTACGATGTCACATCCGATGCATGCGTGAATTGTCAACGGAACGTTGTATTTATACGCTGCAGCCAACAGGCTCAATTCGCAGTTAGGCGCGTCCGCTTCAATGACGGCTCGGCCAAGCGTCTCGCCAAAACCCAACTCATCAGCGCTTGCCTTTGCTGCACAATCATTAACGAAATCGGCCGTCTCTCGCGCCATTCCGAACAGTCCGCTCTGCATCCCCTCGACTACGTCCTCCGACGTCTCCCCGAAAAACGCGATCTCACTGTCGTGTATGGCCCCGGCGCCGTTCATTGAAAGGGAAGTTATGATACCGCGTCGCATAAGATCGATGAGCATAGGGCTGAGGCCGCACTTGATAACATGAGCGCCCATCGCAACCGCGCAGGCTTTGTCACGCCTGCGTGCGTCTACTATGCAGTCGATTACCCGACGCAGCCATCGCCCCGCAAGTATATCCGGCAGATTATCTATGAACTGGCCAACACTGTCGCCTCGTTTATGCACTCGGGCAAAATCGCAGGCGCTAACCTTGCTCTTTCGATCCTTGATTGCGATCGTTTTGAGATTGCTGAGGTCTATTTGAGGATATTTTGATCGCATTCTTGACTCCAAAGACCATCATCACATCGTTCAACTGAACTATGCGCCCGAATGCACATTTCAGCCGAGCTACTGTGCTGCCTGGAAATGACCTCGCACGCAAAACCGGCTGCTGTGCCACGTGAAATCCGACATTTTCCAGAAGCTGGGTTATACTCGACTTTGTGAAATAATAGACGTGCTCGCTCGGTTTGAGATGCCGCCAGTTTTCGGGCTTAATTCGAAATCGGAAATGGCCAAGGTTGGGCGTGCCGATGACGACCAGGCCGCCGTCAACCATAACCCTGTTCACCTCAAGCATATGCGCCGTCGGATCCGGAACATGCTCAAGCATGTCCCACATTGTAACACAATCGAACGAGGCTGCTGGATATCCGATGTCGAGCAGGTCGCCTGTTTCTACCTCAAGACCGAGTTCGCGGGCATATTGAGACGCCTGCGGCGAAATTTCTACGCCAGATGCGTGCCAACCTCTGGCATTAGCCGCCTCAATAAAATACCCCAGCGAACAGCCAATGTCAAGCAATCTGCCTGGTTGTCGCAGAAGTTCTATGCCTCGCAGGCGCGCATCGCCTCGTTTGAGACGAAACGACCGCCGGCGTTTATATAGATCGAAATAGGCTCCGTCGTATTGCTCATCAAGCGCGGCAGGTTGCGGATGGGTGAATGCTAGCCCACACTCTGAGCACCGATAAATATTGTGGCCGTCCTTGGTCAGAAGCAATTCAGAGACGGTTTTGTCGCATATATTGCAGATCGGCAGTTCCAGTTAAGCCTCCCCCTATTTTCGAATCAGACTTACTTGAAAACGGTATCTGCCAGGCCCGAATTAATCTTGATATCGGTGAACTCCGTGGCTCCCGCTTTCTCGCCATCGGGCGCATAAAGCTCAACCTTTGTAGGCAACCAGATCACGTTACCCAGATTTTTCGGGTTTGAATACTCCACACGCGAGATCAAATTGTCCTTGGCATCGCGTTTTTCGAAGCGCTTCAGCCAGTAGTGTTCGGCATCTATCCAGGCGTAGTTTATCATATCGCCGGTCAGCCACATCAGTTTGAGTTTAATCTCGTTGTTAGCCTTTGCCTCCGCATCGTCGATAATTTCCACCCGCCGGCCTTCCCAAAGCTGCGGAGTCACCAGGCCAAAGTCCAGCGGTTTTTGGAGCTTGGCAGGTGTATTTGAATAGTCATCGACTTTGTTCATTTTGATCTTCGGCGCACGGAATATCTTTTTGCCGTCTGAGATAATGTATTCCACTTTAACCATGCCGAGCTTAGATTCTATTCGGATTTTATCCGGAGCCTTGAGTTGAATCTGAGCGGACTGGAAGTCATAAAGCCGCGCATATCCCTCGTCGACACTGGTTAATACGTCCTTATTTTTTTCACGAACGATCACAGTCGCCGACATGTCCTTAAATCCGCTCGTCGCAGCTTCTATGGCGGCTTTGAGGTCCTGCTCGTTGGCAGGAAAGGCACAGGCGAATTGCATGCCGAGCAAGACACCTAGTATGGAAATTAGACCAACTCTGCCCATAAGCCTATTCATGCTTGTCTTCTCCCTTGTTTCTAGTCATATCCCAGAGCATCGCGTAGCGGAGAAAGGTTCCAATCTGCTGCATTGTTGCTATTAAAAAACCCCGTATGCCGTCGCGAAAACCCTGTTTGATAATATAGTTTTTTATAAAGATCAATCCCGGAGCGAACACGAGTTTCGAGAGTTGAAAACGCCTGCCCTCAATTATTTTCTGTTTGGCAGCGCCACGGGCATAGGTCACTGTCTTATCAACCAACTGATTGAAATTGGTATATGAGTAGTGAATGAAATGCTCCGACAGAACCCCAACTCGTCCATCGATTTCTGGGGCTTCATGCAAAACTCTGTAAGGAAACGTTGTCTTTGATTTGCGCATCAGCCTGATGACGTAGTCCGGATACCAGCCACAGTGGCGAATTCGCTTGCCCAGAAAATAATTGATCCGTGGAACTCGATAGGCATCATATTTGTCACTTTGTGCTGCCGTTCGCACCTGGTCAGCAAGTTCGCTGGTGACAACCTCATCGGCATCTACGACCAGCACCCATTCATGCGTGGCCAACTCCATTGAGGCAGCCCTCTGTTCGGACGGGGAAGTAAACTCCCGCTTGCTTACTCTCTCTGTGAAACGTTTAGCGATCTCGACTGTGCGATCTGTGCTAAACGAATCAAGCACAATTATCTCATCTGCAAAATCCAGTGAGGACAAGCAGCGTTCGATATTGCTTTCTTCGTTGAATGTCATGACCACCGCTGATATTTTCATTGCTGCACCAGTTTATGGTAGAGAGACTCGTTTCCTTTCGCCATATTCTCTAGACTATATTTTTCGGCGGCTCTTGCCCGGCCGGCTGATCCGAACTGGTCAATTAATGATGAATCTGAAAGTAACTTCTTCAGTGCGTCGGCGAGAGCCTGCGCATTGGTCGGCGGTATCAGAAAACCGGTTTGGCCATCGACAACAGACTCCTTCAAGCCACCCACGGCGCTGGCGACGATTGGCTTGCCCGCCGCCATTGCCTCCAAAACCGCAACTCCCAACCCCTCGCTAAGCGACGGCAGCACGAATATATCTGAGCTTGCCAACAACTTTGGCATATCGGAGAACTGACCCAAAAAGGTACATTCAATAGACAATTTCTGTGCCATATTCTGCAATTCCTGCCGTTGCTCACCGTCTCCGGCTATGACAACTCGAACAGGTCTGCCGGATTTTTGCAGAAGATGTGCAGCCTCCAATAAAAAGCGAATCCCTTTTCTTTCAATAAGGCTTGCGGCCGTGGTGACAACGGGCCATGCAGGGTCACCTGCAAATCCACTGCGAAATTGTAGATCCGGGGTTGTGTCTTTGAATCTGTCAATATCAGTGCCGCTGGGTATCGTATGAATCTTAGCGGCGTCGACTCCGCAATTGACCAGTACATCCCGCACCGCTGTTGAGATTGCTACAATCGCCGTGGTCCATTTTCCATAGGCGCTGGTATTCGGCCAGATCATTTTTATGGGGTCGTCCATTCTGCGTGTGGCTACAATAACTCTGGCGCCAGCCAATTTTGCCGCAGCCGCACCTAATACGTGCGCTCGAGAAGCGTGAAGGTGGACGACGTCGGGCTTCAGTGAGGCGATAATCGACCGCATCCGCAAAATGGACGGGAAAGACAAGGTTGACGGCATGTTGACAGCAAACGACTCAAAAGATTCCCCGTTTGTCCACGATTCCAGTTTCGAGCCAGGTCGAGTTATGATCTTAACGTCGTGGCCCCATTGCCTCAGATAAGAGCAGAGTCCCGATACCTGCCTCTGTCCGCCCGACCAGGCCATTTCCGAATCGATATGAAGTGTGGTGAGCTTTGTCATCGGATGTCACGGGCCAGTATGGATTCAACAGCAGAAATTACATAGCTCGGTGTGATATCGAGCATACATTTTCTGCCAAAACTGCAACTTGTCTTAACACATGGGCTGCAATCGGCCTCGGAAGTCAGCACTATATGGGAGTCTCCCTGAGGCCCGGTTATCGCGGGGTTGGAGGAGCCGTATAAGCCGATGACAGGCGTGCCTATGGCGGCGCACAGGTGCAGCAGGCCGGAATCCACAGCGACCAGTAGCTTCGAGCGCTGCAGGATTCCTGTGACTTCGCCAAGCGTTGTCTTGCCTCTCATGTCCAAGATGCAGTCGGTTTCTTTTACAACATTGGACTGATCTGCAGCTCCCAGCATCACCGGCCGAAACCCACGCTCAGCCAGGTAGTTGCCTACTTCGATGAAGCCTTCATTGGTCCATTCCTTGACGCTGCGATTGCTCGAAGTTGCGGGTGCCAGAGCCGCCACTGGCTCATCGGGTTGCACACCGAACTTCTTTAAAGCGGCGTTGCCTTTTTCTATTTGATCGGCCGTTATGCTAAGCAGCCCGGAATATTGCCTGCAGGTTATTTTTGCACCGATCGCTTCAACTAATTTCAGATTATTCTCAGTGGACGGAGGGTGCTGAAACGGTAGGCACGAGGTCAACAAAAACCCCATAGATGTGTTTTCAAACCCGACTCTCTTCGGCGCACCGCTCAGGTAAGCCATTGAAGCGCAAGATGCGCTTTGAGAGAATACTACCGCAACGTCGGGTTTCAGGGCGGATAGTGACCGAATAAGTCTAACTCTGTCTAAGTTAAAGCCGGCATTCCTGGACAGCACTGTATCGAGAATGCCTGTCGCCTCCAGCAACTCTTGAAGCGACGGACGCACTACGCTGGTTATATGCGCATCCGGGTAGGTATCCCGGATGCTTTTGAGCGCCGGCAGGGAGAACATAAGGTCTCCGACCTGGTTTAGATGGAAACATATAATTCGCATCTACTGCTCCAACCAACGCCCCACAGCCGCATCTACATCCTCCGGGGTAATCGCCTTCATGCAATCAATATCGCTGCATATGGGGTGTCTTCTGCAGGGGCTGCACGGGTAGTCTTTTGCGACCCAGACGAAGTTGTCTTTCTTCTGGAAACATCTCCAGTCGCTTGCGCCGAATAAGCCGACAGTCGGCATGTCGAGGGCCACCGCCATATGCAGCAAACCGGTGTCGACCCCAATTACCGCGACGCATTTTTCCATAAGCGCCCCAGCCTGTTTCAGCGTGGTCAAACCTGCGCTTATCACGGGTTTGGATTCTGCGGAATCAGCTACCTTGCGGGCTAATGGGATATCGGCCTTGGCCCCGAGAATCAGCGACTTCACCCCGTATTTGCGCCATATAAGATCGGCCACCCCCGTCCAACCTTCCGGTGTCCAGTGTTTATTCAGCCACGTAGTAGCAACGCAAAAAGCAACTACCCTGTCGTTTGCCAGATCATTTTCCTCAAAAAAACTGTCAGCAAATACGCGGTCGTCCTCGCAAACCGGCATATACATCGCCGTCTCTGTCGAGTCCACCCCCAAAGGCCTAAGCAGATCGAGGTTTCTCTGCTGGATATTTATCACATCCGGGCCGGAAGCGTATTTATCCGTATAGAGCAGTTGACTGCACTCCGCGGCATCAGCAGAACCTATACGCTTTTTTGCGCCGGATATCATACACACTGCCGCGCTTCTTAATAATCCCTGAAGGTCCACGCAGACATCGAATCGTCTGGATTTCAGCTCACCCCGCAGCGACATCAGACTCCGGAGAAGGTTCGTGGAATCCGTCAGGCCGCGGCCAATTTTGGTTCTGCCGGACACGATCACTTCGTCCAGATAGGGGTTGCCCAGGACGATATCCGCAGATTTTCGCTCGACAACCCACGCTATATGACTCTGCGGAAACGCCGTTCGCAGCGCACGAGCAACGGGAGTCGCCATCAAAACGTCCCCTATGGCGCTGAGTTTGACGATCAATATGCGCTTGGGCGCTTCACTAATCACGAAAGAACCTCCGGCGACGATTTCCATCTATCATGCAGCCATAACCATTGATCCGGGTGCAGTCTTATAGCGCGTTCAATAGCAAGATTGATAAGGGCCGTGAGATCGCGCATATCCGCATCTGTATCCCCGCTCGGCTCGAAGTCGATGGCAGGATAGACAATAGCTTTATATTTGCCATCAGGCATCCTCGTCGCGAAAACCGGCAAAAGAGGGGCCCCGGATTTGAGTGCAAACGCCGCAGGGCCAGTTGCAGTGGCGGCAGGCCGCGAGAAGAAGTCCACGAACAACCCGTGCGACTCGTGCTGATCCGGCAGAATGCCGAGTATTTCATTGTTTTTAAGCGCTCTCATAACACCTATCAGCGGCTGATCGCGGTCGAAGACCTTATAGCCGCCGTGTTCGCGTATTCTAGCAGTTATCCCCGTCATTCCGGGGTCGTCGCTGTCGCGTGCGATGACGTTGATTTTATAACCGAGTATCACCAGTTTTCGCGCCAACAGTTCCCAGTTGCCGTAGTGTGCAGTGACGATGATACCGCCGCGACCATCCGTGATGGCTTTATCCAGATACTCGGAGCCTTCAATGTCGATCATCGCCGACACCTGTTCGCTGCTTAGTGACAGCACAGAGAAGAACTCCAGCGCTGCTCTGGAAAAGTGCTTAAACACCCCTTTGGCGATCGCGACTCTCTCTTGTTCGGTTTTATCCTGCCCGTATACAGCTCGAAGATTCTTCAGAGCTACATTGCGATATCGGCCGGATGCATAGTAAAACATCGTGCCCAGAGTATTTCCCGCCAGCTTAACCGACCAGGGTCGCCAGAGACGCGCCGACACGCACATCCACCAGAACGCAACGCGTCCAATCCATTTTATAACGCGTTTTTTGAATGGAAGCCGTGCTATTCTATCCATTGATCCGGTTGGTGATGTACTTTGCAAGTCGCGGATTATCCTCAATCAGCAGTCTAATGGAAAGCGCATATAAGTCCGGGACGCATTCCGGAGTTGCCAGGCGGGCAACATCTTTTTCGGTAGTAATAATCGCGTCCACACCGTGCGCTTTCGCCTCATCTATTATACGAACAATATCCTGTTTTGTAAGCCTGTAGTGATCGCTGAAGACTATGCTGGCCTCAACCGATGCCCGCAGCGATTCGAGCATCTCGATAAACGCCCAGGGTTTACCGATTCCGCAAAACGCCAGCACTTTTCGTCCTTTGATCCAGTCGAGGCCGAATCTCTCCTGAGTGGCAGCGTTTTTGAAGCAAACCGGCTCACGCACACATTGAAATACTTCAGCGTCGGGCGCCATATTTCGGATTCTGGAAAGCGAAGCAGCCTTATCGCGACGCCCGATTCCACATAATAATACTATGCCTGCCCTTCGCAAACCTGAAACCGGCTCCCGCAAGTCACCCATCGGCATAAGAAAACCGCTGCCAAACGGCCTGCCAGCGTCGAGAACAACCACGTCCAGATCACGATGCAACTGCCAATACTGCAAGCCATCATCTAAAACGATAACGTCGGGGCTAAACCTCTTCTGAGCCAGTTTACCGGTTGTTCGGCGGTTCCTGCCGACCACTACGGGCACTCCCGGAAGCGTTTGAGCTAATAAGACGGGTTCATCACCAGCCTGGGCGCTATCTGCAAGGATACTGTCGCCATCCGAAACCACAAGCGGACCCTGCGCGTTTCCGCCGTAACCGCGCGACAAAACGACAACCTTTTTGCCCTGCCCTATCAACATCCTGCACAGTTCTTGAACCGCCGGAGTCTTTCCAGTGCCTCCGAACGTGAGATTCCCAACGCTTATCACCGGCACCGAGAGCTTTTCCCGTTTTCGAATACCGAGGTCATAAAGCCAAAGATATACTGCAAGCCCGACCCTGTAGAGCATCGAAAATGGCCACAGTAGCACCCGGATAATCCAGCCGCCAAAACCACACTTTTCACCGAGAATCACGCTCTCCAGGTATCCGTGGGGCATCTGTGCCACTTCACCTCAACTCTTTCGTTTTCTGAGAATGCCTGGCTTGGTAAAACAGCTTAAGCAATTCGTCAGCCGTGCGTTTGGATGCGCCGAGATTCGCCTGCATCATCTGCTCACACTTTGCGCTTATCTGTTCAAGAAACGCAGAATCTGCCAGCACCCGGCTAATATTTTCGCCCAGTTCGGCACCATCGGCGATCTCAAAACCGACCCCAGCCGCCTTAGCCTGTGCGACGAGGTCCTTGGCTTTGAACGTATACGGCCCGAAGAATACGGGTTTGCCCTGGGCGATTGGCTGTAATATGCTGTGGCAACCCCGCGGAATCAGGCTGCCACCGACGAAAGTGACGTGGGCAATGCCGTAGATTCGCGCCAGTTCTCCAAACGTGTCCAATATTACCACATCTTCAGTTCCCTTAATAGTGGATCGGTCGCTTCGCCAGGCACAATCAAGACCCCTGGCCTTGATTATCTCGCATATCTCCTGGCGTCGTTCTATTTGCCTGGGAGCTATTATGAGGCGAAGCTCAGGATGTGTCTGGCGTGCGGCGATGAACGCATCAACGACGGGTTCTTCCTCGCCGGGGTTGGTGCTGCCCGCTATGAATACCAGGTTTTTGCCAGTAATCTTATACATACTTAGCAACGTATCTCTCTCGGTATCAGTCATCGGCAGAGGGGCCTCATCTGCTTTACAGTTGCCCGTCACCACTACTTTTGAGGCATCTGCGCCGAGGGATATTATCCTCTCCGCGTCGGCTTGTGATTGCATACACAGAAGATCGAGATTCGAGAGCGCCCAACGGTATAGCCACGGCAGTTTACGTGCGCCCGCCAGTGTTTTGTCGGACACTGTGCCGTTAATCATCGCCGTTTTAACGCCACGTCGCCTGGCGATGTGCAGGAAGTTGGGCCAGATTTCGGTATCCGTACTTGCGAAAACCGCAGGCCTTACCCTGCCTAGGCTACGCGAGACACACGGGACAAGGTCGAATGGATAGTAGAAGATTGCGTCGGCATCTTTAACAGACTTGTGCGCCATCTCCTGTCCTTTTTCGGTAGTCGTCGATAGCGCTATAGTTAAATCAGGTATGGCTTGCTTCAGCTCGCGGGCTACTGACCCCGCAGCGACAGATTCCCCAACCGATACGGCGTGAATCCAGACACGCTGGGTAGTCTCGAGCTCTTTAGGAAGCCTCACACCGCCTAATTGCTGTCTCCAGGATTTGCGGGACTTGCCTGAGATAAATATGCGGTAGAGTATGTATACGAATATCAATGGGCTGAGGATCAGAAGCAGGGTGTTGTAGAGGAGATAACTCATACCGCTTGCCCGTCCTCAAGCGCCGTCCACGCCGATTTCTCAGCCGCATTAATGGCTTCCTCTATACGCACTGCCGCAGTCGTGTCATCTTCATCGCGAGAGATGTGCAAGGCATCGCCGAAATAGATCACCGCTTTGGCGAAAGGATATGGGATCATGTGCGAATCCCATGAACTCAGCCTCTTGGCCGGCCTGCAGGCAACTCCTACAGGCAGCACAGGACAACCGGACCTTTTCGCAAGATACACCGTCCCCGGCTGGACTTTTTTGACAGGGCCTTTCGGACCGTCGGGAGTGTGAGCCATCACCCCACCCTCCTGAAGCCTCCGGGTAAGCTCAAGCAAAGCCCTTGCACCGCCTCGTCCGCTGGACCCACGAACCGTCTTAAAACCCCTGCTGCGCAACAGCTTATTTTGCAGCTCACCATCCCTGGACAGCGATACCAGGGCATAAAACCCCATCCCCCGGCAATAATAAATAGGCAGCATCGTGACCCCGTGCCAGGGCAGCACAAGGCCCCCGCGTCCATCGGCGACGACCCCAGTCAGCTTATCATATCCGACCACCTTGAACCGGACCGTAAACGCGATGCCGGTCGAGATCAACCACAGCAGCGAGAAAATCGCCCATTGTTTAAGTCGATCGCTAAGACGACCCCGCTCCGACATCGGCCGCCTCCTGCGATCTGAACTGAGTATTATAAAGCTGGGAAAACACCCCGCCGGATTTTACAAGCTGATCGAAATCGCCGGCTTCAAGTATTTTGCCCTGATCCAGCACAAGTATTCTGTCGGCGTTTTTCACCGTAGAAAGTCTGTGGGCGATCACCAAAGTGGAACGGTTCTTCATCAATCGCTCCAGCGCATCCTGGACGACCTGCTCAGAAGCTGCATCCAGCGAGGAAGTGGCCTCGTCCAAAATCAGTATCCTGGGATTTTTCAGCAGCGCCCTTGCGATGGAAATCCGTTGTTGCTGACCGCCGGAAAGCCCCGTGCCGCGTTCTCCGAGAACCGTATCATAGCCGTTAGGACACTCTATAATAAAATCGTGAGCGTTGGCCGCCTTGGCGACCTCAATTATCTCTTCTATGCTCGCCCCGGGTCTGCCGTAGGAGATATTCTCCGCAATAGTGCCACCGAACAGAATAATTTGCTGCGGCACCATAGCTGTCTGCTCACGCAGGCTGCTGAGTTTGATATCACGTATGTCGTGGCCTTCGACCAGTATCTGACCCTCGGTAACGTCGTAAAATCTCGGGATTAAATCCGCAACCGTGGACTTGCCCGCGCCGCTCGGCCCGACAATCGCCACCACTTCCCCCGGATTGATGGTAAATGATATCCTATCCAGTACTTTTTCGCCCTCGTTATATTCGAAACTGACGTCGCGGAACTCTACGAGTCCTTTAACATCTTTTAGCTCAACGTCTTTCCGGTCGCATACTACTTCGGGCGGAGTATCAATAACCTCGAATATCCTCACACCCGCCGCGATAGTCTGTTGATAGGTGACGCTCAATCGGCCTATATGCTTAGCTGAGTTGGCGACTATGAATGCCAGCAGGATGAATTCACCGAGCCGTGGGAATGTGATGCTGCCCTTTACTACCATCAAACCACCCAGCGACATCATCAGCGCCGTCGCAAGCCCTCCCATAACCTCCACAGAAGGCGCAACAAGCAGGTTTCTTCTCCAGAATCGCAGCGCGGCCACTAAATTGCGCGCGTTGACGGCATTGAAACGCTTGATTTCCTGCTTTTCAGTGCCAAACGCCTTGATGATGCGCATACCGGTGATAGATTCCTCCACGGAGGCATTAACATCAGCCAAAGACTGCTGAGTAATAGTGGTGAGAGGCCGTATTTTTTTGGTCAGTCGATCAATCGCTATCGCCATTAAAGGGACGAAAAACGCCGTCAGGGCCGTCAACTTCCAGCTTATCCAGAACATTCTGCCCAAACCGCCGATGATGGTGATCGGTCCTTCTATAGCCTGGACAACGATGGTGCTGGAGTTTTGAATCAAAAAGACATCGTTGCTCATCCGCGACATTATATCCCCCACCCTGCTGGAATGGAAAAATCGCAGAGGAAGCCGCTGGACATGGGCGAAGATGTCGGCTCTGAGGTCCGTGCCAACCCGACTGGTGGCGGATGCTATCAGATAGCCGTTGAAGTATGTAAACAGACCTTTAGGGATATAAAGCAAGACAAATAGAATCGCCACTGAAAACACAAGGGCCATATTCGCCTGAGGAGCCGTGAACCACCCATGCGCAAGACCAAATTTCACCAGGACGTTACCTGTGACCGGCTTGTCTCCACAAGCGGCCAGAAACCAGTTGGTAAGCTGGGCCATCAATAAAGTGCAGCCGGTCATAAGCCCGCCACAAACGGCAGCGAGGATCAAGCGGCCCTTGTATACCATCAAATATTTTAACAGGCGTCTGGTGTAGTTCACGAAAACCTCAACTGCCTAACCTTGATATCCAGCCCCACAACGTAGACGAATCATAAGCCATATAACCGTATATTAACAAAAACAACGCAGCCGCAGCGGCTCCGCGGTATTCGTCGTTTGCCATAACCTGACCGAACGAAAAGCTGCCGTATCCGCTGCGAGACCCTATTCTTGGAATAAACCTCGGCACGACTTTGCAATATTGCTTAAAGTCATCACCGAACTTCTCAGTAAGCATCCGCTCTTCATATGCCACAGCCGCACCGTGGAGTACCCAAAAGAGGATTATTCCTATTATAAAAGCATCTAATCTTTGGCACATTATCAAATATCCCAAACAGATCAGAAAACTGCCGATATACAAAGGGTTTCTGCACATCGCAAACGGCCCCGCCGTTACCAGGTGCGACAGCTTGGTGAGGTAGCCCGCTGACCATATCCGGACCAGCTCCCCCGCAACGACTAAAGGCATTCCAATCCAGAAAGCCAGCAGTGTCGGTTTGGCCACGAGCACCAACCCGATGGACAACAGCATCGTAAAAAAGGTGCGTCGCCTAAATAAGTGGTAGACTATGGAATCTATAGCAGTTCTCCCATTTCAAGCACATTCCGAGCGGCTCGTTTGACGGCGCCTGCTTCTCCTAAGCGGCGCCTGACTTCTTCCAATCCAGACCGCATTTCCGAAATCAGTCTCTCATCTTCAAGAATGTCGAGAGTAACATCGGCCAGTTTCTCAGGTGTTACATCATCGTTAATCAGCTCAGGACAGATCCCACGGCCGGCGACGATGTTAGGCATTCCGATGAAGTCCTCCAAAATGGACTTCCGCAGGATATATTCGAGCCGCATCAGCGCGGAGCCTCGATAGATGATGATCATAGGCACATCTAAAATGGCCGCCTCAAGTGTAGCTGTTCCGGAGGCGATAATCAAGAGGTCGCTGGCGGCCATGCAATCGTAAGTGCGGCCCTCGACCACTTTAACATCAGGTACATTTGAGCGTGCGACCTGCCTGCGAAGGTTCTCAACGCCCCACGCTGCGCCTATTACGAACTGCACCTTACCGAGCTTGCGCCGAATTATCTCCGCGCACGACAGCATAGGATCCAGATGCCCTCGAATCTCATGTGATCTGCTCCCCGGCAACAATCCCACCGTGATAGTCGAGCTATCCAAACCCAACTCATCGAGAAATTTCTCACGCGTAGTGGTGGGTTTGACTATATCTACAAGCGGGTGTCCGACGAACCTTGCGTCAACCCCAGCCTGCGACAATAGTTGGGCCGACCACGGAAATGGCGTCACGACCTTTCCGCCGCAAGCTATCAGCTTCGAGGAATTTCTCGGTTCTTTTCTCCACGACGATGGCGGGAAGTAATATACGACCGGTATGCCGTTGGCGCGTGCGACCTGTGCAAGGCGAATATTAAACGCACCGAAATCGATGGGGACAAACAGATCGGGCCGGTTCTTCAGAAGCAGATGACGCAAGCGATTATATTTAACCACCATAGCCGGCAGCGACTTGAGAGTCTCCGCAATGCCGATCGTCCCGCCATTGGTCATATTCACCCTGACATCGACGCCGGCTTCGCGCATTTTAGGACCGCCGGCTCCCCACAAGCGAGCCTGCGGAATTGTCTGTGTTATGGCTCTCGCAAGATAGGCCCCGTTGAGATCACCCGACGATTCGCCCACACTAATGGCTATCGAGGGATTCACCACTAAAACTCCGGAACCTCCAACTGCCTGCCGCCGGAGCCTTCGCGCACGCTTCTGATGAAATCCGTCAGATAACTCAACTCCACACTAGGCTCAATCTCCCTGTCTATGGCTTCCAGGGCCTGGGATACGTTGAGATCTGATCTGTACAGCAGCTTATACGCGTGTCTTATCTCGGCTCGGACTTTAGAGGAGATATTACTTCTGCGCAACCCGATCACGTTCAGGTCGCAGACCTTCGTCGGGCGGCCGTCAACAATAGCAAACGGGGGCACATCCTGGACAACCTTCGACATACCGCCAATCATCGCCATTTTTCCGATTCGCACCTTTTGGTGAACCCCGACAAATCCGCCGAACACCACCCTGTCTTCGATCAAGACATGGCCACTGATTCCGACATAGTTGGCCATCGTAATATTATCGCCGAGTTTGCAGTTGTGACCGACGTGGCAGTACGCCATAAGCATATTGCCATCCCCCAGCACCGTCGCCTCGCCGTCCCCGCTGGCTCTATGAATTGTGACGTACTCTCGAATAACGTTGCCATCGCCGATTTTTACGAAGCTGTCCTCGCCGTGGTATTTCTTGTCCTGCGGCGCTCCTCCGATAACAGACCCTGCCAGTATCACACAGTCCTTGCCAATTTCGGCATTGGATTCTATGACAACGTGGGAGTCTATGCGCGTAAGGTCTCCGATTCGCACATTTTTACCGATGATCGAATGTGCGCCGATGGAAACCCCCTGTCCAATTCGCGCCGAGGGATCGATGATCGCAGTGGGATGTATATTCGTCTTTACCGCGTCGACGTTCACTGTGTCTTTGACGGCGACTCCGACAGACGCCTGATCGGCCGATTCGCGCCTTCTATCTCTGCCGACCAAAGCGAACATAAACTCGCCTTCGCAGGCCACTTCGTCGTCCACCCGAGCCACAGCCCGTACCTTGGCTATATTCGCCCTGCTTGCCAACAATTCGACATCCGTCACCAGGGTATCGCCGGGCAGCACGGGCTTGCGGAATCTCACCTTGTCCATTCCGCCAAAATAAGCCAGCTTGCCCTCATTGCCGGATCGGCTCAGCAGCAATACTCCGCTCACCTGCGCCATAGCCTCACAGACCAACACCCCCGGCATTACGGCATGGCCCGGAAAGTGTCCCTCAAAAAACTCCTCATTTATGGTCACATTCTTATAACCACGAGCACTTTTTTCAGGCACCAGTTCCAGTATCCGGTCGACCAGTAAAAACGGGTAGCGGTGGGGTAGTACGTCGCGTATTTGTTCGATATCCAGCATCAATTTCCTCAATATAAAATGGTTGTCGGTTGACGGTTGTCGGTAGGCGGCTGCCGGTTAATGGATTTATCTTACGGCCGCCTCATAACGTCTTGTACGGCCTGGCCTGGAAGTCCTGCGTAGAACTTCCTTTGCAAACTCGATATTTAGCGCATGCCCGGTTCTGACCGCCAGCACCTCGGCTTGCAGCAGCCCGCCGATAAGCGCCAAATCGCCGACGATATCCACAACCTTATGTCTAACCAGCTCATCGGGGAAACGAAGCGCCGAGCTCATTCTATCCGGCCAGACCACAATCGCGTTGTCCACACTTCCGCCCTTAGCCAACTGGCGATCGAGCAATCCCGCAACCTCTTCATAGAGCACGAACGTGCGAGCCGCAGCGATTTCATCAGCGAACGTATCTTCACTCAGAACATAATCCGAAGTCTGGCTGCCGATTAACGGGTGGTCGTAGTCCATTACATAAGTAATGCTCAGCTCTGAGGATGGAACAGCGAGAATAAACGAATCGCGCCGTCTGACACAGATCGGCTCATAAAGTGCAATGCGTCGCCTTCGGGCAGATTGCTCGACCAATCCCACCGACTTAATTGCATGAACATACGGCGCCGCGCTTCCGTCAAGCGCAGGGGTCTCTCCGCCGACAACCTCTACATAAGCATTGTCCACCCCCAAACCCGACAATGCGGCCATTAGATGCTCGATAGTGAGTATTCTAAACCCATTAAAACCAATAGTGGTGCCGCGGGAGGTATCGACCACGTTGGAGGCCAGGCCGCTTATCGTATCCTTGCCGTGCCGAAAGACGATTCCGGTATTTTCAGGCGCCGGCCTCATTTCGACTGTGGTGTCGAGCCCACTGTGCAAGCCCTTGCCGGACAGCACAACACTATCCGCCAGCGTCTTTTGGCACATAGCGGTTTCGTCACAAACCTGGTCCACAATATTCGTCGCGCCATCGACGCGTAGGATTGTCATCTATTGTTCCTCTTCACCATCTTGCAACTTCTTTATCTCTGCTTCAAGCTCTCTCAGGCGCTTCAGCATATCGGGCAGCCGCAGATTCGCAGCCTGCATTCTTTTCTCAATTGCATGATCCCTTGCGGGAAATCCTGACACAACAGAACCAGCCGCCAGATCACCTATAACTCCCGCCCTTGCAGCGACAATACAACCATCACCAATAGAGACGTGATCTTTCACGCCGGCTTGCCCAGCAAGCGTAACATTATTCCCAATTTTGACGCTGCCTGCCACGCCAACCTGTGCTACCAGAATACAATTCCTGCCTATTCGGCAATTATGGGCTATATGAACCAGGTTATCGATCTTAGTACCGCTTCCGACAACCGTCGACCCCGTCTTAGCCCGATCTATCGTAACATTAGCTCCGATCTCAACGTCGTCGCCGATCTCAACCGTACCGGCGTGCGGCAGCCTGGCCATCCCGCCATCTTGCTGGGTAAAACCGAATCCCTCCGAACCGATCACGGCGCCGGCCCGGATAACTACCCGGCGGCCTATAACGCATCTGTCGTGAATCACAACCCCCGGATACAGTCTGGAGGACTCGCCAACGCTGCAGTTGTCCCCGATATACACATTAGGGTACAGCACGCACCCGTCTCCGAGGACGACGTTTTTGCCCAGGTGGCAATTTGAGCCAACGCAGACATCTTTGCCGAAGACCACTCCACACTCGACAATCGCGCCTGTCCCGATGCCGACCACCGGCGTAGCCTGATGGCCACGGAACAGGTCGAGTATCCTGGAGAAGGCCGCATTCGGGTCCGACACGACGATGATGCACTTGTCATCAGGCAAGCTATCAGTTGGTGAGCCGGCAAGTATGCAGCCGGCCCTCGATTTAAGGGCCTTACTCAGAAATCGCTGGTCGGCCGCCAACACGACATCTCCGCAGAGAGCCTCGTCCACGCTGCCGACTCCCGAAATACAGGTGCCTGGATCGCCGTATAATTCGCCGCCGATCATTTCGGCGAGTTGGACCGCAGTTATATTCACTTCTCTATGAATTCCCTGACGCAGCCGGCCCCGGAATCGAGGCGCTCCACCCACATTTCTTGATGAGGTTTGCAAATATCCCAGTAGCATCGTTCATTCGTGTCGTCTTTCGCTCAAAGGAGATTTGCAACCCTTTTTGCGAGGCCAACGACAGAACCAACTCTCGCACGTCGTTATCTATGCGCGTCTGCAGGGCGGAATACGCCGCCCGCAGATCCACCATTCTATCGCCGTTAGTGACAGGCGTTTTTCCCAACGTCTGACCGAAGCCCATATCTAAAACTGCAAAAAGGTCCGGAGTGGAAGTCGGCCCCAATCGACGCGCGATGTCACTTCTGGCTGATGCCATACTATCTGCGATTATTGAGCTTTGCTCGGCGTCGTATACCGCAACCTGCTCCTCAACACGCTTTTCCGAAGCTCTCTTGATCGCCTCGATTTTGGCGTTAATATCCGCAGTGATACTGGCTTTCTCGGCATCGGATTCCGCCATAATGCGAGCGAGTTCGACATCAGCAGCCGTCATTCGCTCACCAGCCAAAGTGCGATCAATGCCGGCATCTTCTTTCTTGCTGATCGACGAGGCGGCTTTTGATGCGGCCTGCCGAAGTCTGGCATTGACCAGATCAGCAGAATATCGATCGTCGACTGCCTTGGTCAAAACAGCAGACTCCGCCTGCAAATCCTTCGCCTCCGCCTTCCATTCCGACTCGGAACTTTTCAACAAATAGGCCCGCATCGACTCTCGCCTTGCCCGCAGCGCATCGTACTTTCGAGCCTCCAACTTGTCCAGCGCAGCCGAGGCGTCGCGCGCGGCCTTAGCCACAAGCTCTTCTCTGGATGAGACGCTCGTCAACTGCAGTTTCGGCGTGCTTATGATCGGCGGCGCAGAAGTTAGAGATGTCGACATAGCGTCTTTCAGCCCAGTACCATTAAGCGTCAGCCTCATATCATCCAGCGCCCGCCAGCCAGGATGTAGCCGGGCCAGTTCAGACGTGTCGACGTAGACAACTCTGGCGTTTGAAGCAGGCTTCGCCTGCACAGAGCCAACAGATATGCCCGTGGCTATTATTAAAGTGAAAAACAAAGCCGTAATACGGCCTGATCCAGTCCGGATCCTCAAGCGGAGCACCTCAGTTTTTTATGTCACTGCGCCTTGCGGTCGAGTCGAGAGACAACGTCGTCAGTAATATCGACGCCGCCAAGGAATACCACTGCCTTATCCAACACAAGCGTAAGGCCTTTGGTTTCGGCGGTTTTGTTGACAGCAGCCTGAATGTCACCATCGGATTTGGTCTCAAGCTCCGCCATCTTAGCCTGATACTGCCCATCGTAGTCCTTGGCCAAAGCAGCGCCTATGTCTTTAGATTTCTGCTGCAGGCCCTGAAGTTCTTTGAGCCTGGCCTGCTGCTGGTCGTTGAGTTCTTTAGTCTCCTGAAGTTTTCTGAGTTCCTCGTCCTTGGCTCTCTCAATCTCTGAAAGCTGCTTGGCTCTCGAGCTCTCCGCCTCGGTCGGTTTTTCCTTTGTTTTCAGATCAATAAGCTCTTTGATCTCGTCTTCGTTGAGCATCATATTCTGGGATCGTATGTCAAGCTTGGTTGCCAAAGACCTGCTGAAGTCTTCCAACTGCTCTCGATATTGCTTAACGCGTGGAGCATCTCTATAGACTTTCTGTAAATCGACCACACCGATTTTTATATCGTTAGGGGCTGCCAGGACCGCCGAACCAGCCAGCCCAACGACAGCTATTGCACCAGCCAACAAACAAACAGCCCTGCCGAATTGTCTTAACATTCTGTATACCTCTCATTTAAGAATGGACCTTGGGGTATTGCCCCTACTGACGTGATTATATCAGAAACACGGCGCCCCAACAACCGAAACACCGCAATCCGACACACCTTGCATAGACGTATCCGGGTGGCTTTTATTGCCCGGCCCGCTCAGTCTCTGAAGTCAATTCGCGAGTCAATATATTAACAAATACGGGCGGCGAAGTTAGATCACCGCCCGTACTCTGAAGTGTGTTTAGCAAACGTTGAACCGACTAAAACGCCTGGCCCATACTGAAGTGGGTACGGCTCCCCTCACTTCCAATGCCATAATCCAATCTGAGATGGCCGATCGGGGTGTTGACTCTAAGCCCAACGCCTGTCCCGAAGAAACCATCAAATGATCTCGACTGCGGCAGTTGTGTGATAAAGAAGTTCGGGTTGCCACCCCACGCACTGCCATAGTCAACGAACACTACCCCGGCTATTGACTGCGCTATAGGCTTGCGCAGCTCAGCACTTGCCAGCAGCATCTTGTCACCCCAGAACCTGTCCTCACGATACCCACGCAAGCTCTCGGCCCCACCAACGAAGAACTGCTCGAAGAACGGCAGTTTTCCCGAAGCTGTCCCGGCTCTCAGGCGCAGCGCCAGAGTAACGCGCTTGTCCTGAGGGGTCAGTTTGCGACCGCCCTTGCTGAAGTATCGTCGCACATCGACAGAGCCCTTGGCAAACGATCCGTCAAATGGTGATTTCAAGAAAACTGCGAGATCGTTGGGGTCGCGTTCGAAAGTATTACCGCTCACAGAACCCAATTCCAAAGAGACGCCTTCGTATTGGCCGGCCGCCGGGTCCAGGTCGAAGTCTCGTGTGTTATGTACCAACCTTACCGAGCCAGCAGCAACTGTGCCCTGCATAACCATTTTATAAAGGTCGAGGTCCCCCACGATATTGCTCAACAGACCCTCAGCCGTTTTGACATCCTCATATCGCCCGCCGACATAGACACGTGTCTTCTCGGTAAGCGGTCGGCTGAGTGTGACGTCCCCACCCTGGTGGCGTTCGGAGTAGTTCTCATCGTTTGCAAAAGATGCCGAATTGAATACGCCGGAAGAGAACCTGTATAGGAGCTTATTATATGCATTCACCGAAAGAGAAGTGTGCCTCTTGTCGATCCAGGGCTCATAGAACCCGAGTTCCTGACTGGCAGGCCCGCCGACGGCGTTGCTGGTTCCCTGCTGCCACAGGAGATTAAGCCCCTGCGCCCGGCCCCGGAAATTAGTCTCAGAGAGACGCGCCTGGCCAACCAGCCTCTGCCTGGAGCTGTAACCGAAGCCCAGAGAGACCAGCCCCGTCTTTTTCTCGACAACAGGGATAGTGATCTTGACCATTCCGATCTCGGCGCCCGGCGTGATTTGATACGGTTTGATATCCTCTAATATGTCGAGGTTGTATATTCGGATGATATCTTCTTTGAGTACTTTAACGTTAAAGACTTTGCCCGGCTGAGTTTTCATCTCACGGATAAGCGCCCAGTCTTTGGTCTTTTTATTGCCTGTGATAACTACGGATTCGACCCGGTTGACGAGGATCGGCACCGTAAGCACCCCAGTCTTAGGGTCTATGCCGAGATCTTCGGTAACATACGCGATGTAACCCTGCTCTCCGTAATATGCCTGAATCGCCTCGACGTCGAGGTTGAGGGTCTCCGAGTTGAGTACCTGGTTGGCCTTGGTCTTCATAAGCCCCAGCACGACGTCCGCAGCAATCGGTTCGCTGCCGACTATCTTTACCTCGGATATCTTAGGGTTTTCGGTGACTTCGTATGTAACCTTAACGCCTCCGGGCACATCCTCGATATGAGGGGTGATGGTGCTAAAATACCCCAGTCCCATAATAGCGTTGCGGTCTTTTTCAATAGCCTCTTCGGAAAAATCCATTCCCGGCTGAAGAGAGATGACATTACGGATCGTTTCGGTATTGATGTTGACGTTTCCGCTGATCGCTACCTCGGCGACTTTCTTCTCCTGGGCAATGATCATTCCTGGCAGCGACAACAAGAATGCGACAGCGAGGATAATTGCCGACACGCGTTTGGCACAAGACATTCGTTATGGTCCTCCTGACAGTCAACGTCCGGTCGCATCGAATATTGGCGACCGGCCCTAAAGAGTTACGAGAGCAAAACAAGCCAGTGCTTACAACTTTGCCGCTTGATGGCTGCATAACCAATCAATCGCAGGCATTATACTATACGCAAAGACGCTCTACAAGTAGAGATTACAGTTCAGTTCATCAAGTCAGCAGATGAGCTAATCATCAGTCAAATATGGGCCCAACCTGCGACGCAGCATGTTCCTGGCACGAGCTAGCCGGGTTTTCACCACGTCCACGGACAAATCCGCCGCTTCAGCGATATCGGAGTATGAAAGCCCCTGCAGGTCTCTGAGGACCGCCACTATTCTATAGTCCGGTGGCAGTTGTCGCATGGCCTGCTCGATCAATGCACGGAGTTCCTTTCGCTGCAGAGCCTCAGCAGGAGTATCCGACCTGTCTGCCACTCGCTCCCCAAAAGGATCAGATGTGTCAAAGTCTGCGTTGGAGCTTTCGTCTAATGACATCGCTTCATACTGTCGTCGACGATCCCGTTCGCGAAATTTGTTCTTACACAAATTGACCGCGATCCGATACAGCCATGTGTAGGCCGTCGAATCTCCGCGAAACGAGCCCCACGCTTTATATGCAGCCACAAAAGTTTCCTGCGTCAGATCGGCAGCCTCCTCGGCATCTCCGAACACCCGCAGCACCAGGTTGTAGATAGGCTTCTCATATAAATCGACCAGCCCATCAAAATCCATAACCGCCTCATTCCGCCGCACAAGGCCTGCCTACCTGCCGCCGCGGATTCCCAGCACAGACCCGCCACACAATATGATTCCCCCCACCCGGATCACATACCTGCTTTTTGAGCGCTATTTACCGAAAAGCCGCCGCATACATTACCTGGAATATCGCAGTCTGCTGATCGTCAACTCCAAAACTGACCTGGAAATTCGGCCTCCACCTGTAATTTAACAGGACTTGATATTCCACATCCTGCACGTCGGCCAGCGCAGCCGATAGCCTCTGATAAAACGACACATACAGCTTGCCCGCCAATCTATGCGATAGAAACAGCGACAACGGCGTCACCGAGCTGTATTGCAGACTAAACTGCTCGAATCCGAACTTCTGAACAAATATGTCCTCGATGGGCGCAAATAACGTGCTGGCGGCCGCCGCAGTCAGCACGCTGGCCAGCTCATTCTGCAAATCTGATTCTGGAGACGAGAACAAACCAGGCACATGACCTAGCGCCGCCAACATCTGCTCGCGATTCAGTCCCGGCGGATTTGAGGACAAGCTGATCTGCGGGTTTGCGGCCTGGCCGGTAATTCGCATCGTTATCTGATAGCGTTCCTGACGACGGAAGCTGCTGATGGCAAATACCGAAGCCTCCGCCTGCAGATTCAGGCTGACGCTCGGCGCCTGCGGGGGCAAATAAGCGATGTCGATGGCGCCGCCGCTGACCAGTCTCAAACGAGCCGTGGCGAGATTAATCTCTCCGGATTGGACGGTTAATCTCAGATCCGGTACCTGCGGTTGGAGCAGGCTGCCAATTAGTTTGCCGCTGCCTGTAACCGTCAAGCGAAGGTTGGGCGGAGATATGACAACGTCCTTGCCGATTCGCAGTGTGATATCAAATTTAGGATTGATGGCCGATTCCGCTGGCAGTTCCGTTCTAGCTGCGGCGGTTTGGAATGAGAATCTGGCATTGGAAAGGTTGATCCCACCCTGCTTGCCGGCGATCGCGTTGTCGGCCACCATAGGTTCAGTGAGAGGGCCGCTGACGAGCAATCCGGCGTCGATTTGCGTGAGTACATCTTCCTTGAAACCAAGGATATTCTTCTCGCCGACCACCAGTTGATCGGCAACCACGTTCAGGTTTATCTCACTGCCGCTGAGTATTCCGAGCGTGACGCTTCCGCCGGGCGCCACATAAGCAGCGCCGCCGAGGCTGGAGGATACCTGGCACTCACGAACAAGGATGCGATTGCCTTCAAATCCCAGGTCAACTCTGACCCCAGGGAATGTGTTGGTGAATCCGTCGAGAACAATAATGCCGTCGGCTATTTTCATAGCGCCAGCCATTTGAGGATCTATTAACGTCCCTTCAAGTCTAAACCACGCAGCTTCCAGCGTGCCCGTTGTCTTCGCCGTATTAACCAAAGGCAGCAACACCCCGATAATATCGAGAGATTGCTGGCTGAGCTGGGCCGATATCGATATAGGCTCGTCATTGGGCACAGACAGCGATAGCCAGTTCCAGGGCACCGAAGCCGTCGCCACAGCCTGATGACCCTGCGCTGATAGAAGAATATCCGGTATTTCTATTCTATTAGGAGTGACTCTTATCTGGCCGGCGCGAATGCTGTCTATCGTGAAGTCGCCAAACCCGGGCTTGATAATTTCTATGGAGCCAATGATGTCTGGGGTCTGATAAGGCCCGTCTATGTCGAATGTCGCAGACAAGGTCCCGCGAGGGGTATTGTCCCCTAACCACGGAGACAGTCGGTTCAGTTGGACATTTTCCGCCGCTACTTCTATTTGCAGAACGCCGTTTTCATAGGCGCGCTCACCTGTTGCCTCCAGGCTGGCATCGTCGGAGATAGCCAGAAACTGGTGCAAGGAGATCACTCCGCGCCTGGCTGAGGCGTGAAGCTCCACATCCTGTATCTGTTGAATGTCGACGCCGATATTGCTCAGAGTCAGGTCTAGTTTGCCGTCCGGGATGACCGGTGCGCCCGCAACAGTAGAATCCAGGCAGCCGGATAGTTCAAACGCGCCGTTCAACCGGCCTGACGTGATTTTAGGCAGCTTGTTAAATAAAGTTGACGCCGTTTGGCCTTCAGGTGAGGAGAAGTAGGGGCTTGCCCGGACGACGCTGATTATATCCGGCACGCTGATGTTCTCCAAAACGCCCTTTGCCGATTCAAAGCAGTTTGTTTCAAGGTCGTAACCGGCGCCTGATAGCTCTGCGCTTTGGCCAGCACGCTCGACGACAGCCGAGTATGAAGCGACCTTGCCATCTTCATAAGCAAACTGTAAATCCGCCCTGTCGAATTTCTCGAAGTTGACTCTGAGATTATCGACACTGAGCTGGGCGGTGGCTTTAATATCGTCCCATTCGCCTGTTACCGTGCCGGATGCGTTCGCAGAGCCTGCCAAAACTACGTATTCGCCAACTACCTCCTGCAATCGAGACAACGCGAAGTCAGTTAGCTTAAAAGCGCCGTCCACGTCGTGAGTCGCCGTGTTCACAGTGCCGCTTGCGGTAAGCTCGGCGCCGTCGCCGGTGATTGAGGCATTGAGAAGACGGATCACATCATCGGAATAGTCTATGCCGGCGGTTGCGCTGGTTATCGGGTAGCCGAAAGCGGTGCCGTCTTCTACATTAAGAAAGCCGGAAGCCACCGCATCCACCAGCTTCTGCTGGCCGGGTTTGGCGTCGGGCAGATAGATGCCGGAGAAGGTAAATTCGCCGCTTATAATTCCTGTGATATCGGCTTCGCGGTCCGCGAGTTCGAGGAGCTTGGAGACTTCCAGGCGCTCCATACTCGCCTTAGCCGCCAGAAATACTTTATTGGTCTGCAGCCCGGTCGCCTCCCCGCTGAATCGCACAGCGGCCGGGAACACTTGTATTGTCGCTTCGCTGACTACTATGCGGTCGCGGTCAGCACTGATCTCGGCTGCGGCATGGTCTACGGTGTATTCCTGGGTCTTGACGCCGAACGCCTCAACAGAGCCTTCGACGTGCGGGGACTTTAACGTACCTGTCACTCGCCCATTGAAGAAGGCAGTGCCCTCGACGCCCGACTCACCGAACCTGGCGGCCAACTGGCCTATATTTATGCTCTCGCCGATAATTGCCAGGTCTATTTGGCCCGTAGTCGATACCACTCCTGAGCCGCGAAGCCTACCACCCAACACTCCGGCTACTGTTACATCTGTGATTTTTACGGATGTGCCGGAAAAGTGGACCCCGCCCTCGATTGAACCGAACGGAACACCGGCTACGCTGCCGTTTGTGGCGCGAGCGCTGAGCGTAATCGTCGGCGATGATACCGGGCCGATAGCGGTGAATGTGCCGCTGGCAGCGCCTTTTACAGGAAATTGATCCCCTGTCGGCAGCAATGCAAGATTAAGGTTAGAGAATCGACCTTGCAAGTCGATGGATGCGCTCGGCTTTGTTGAGATTTCGCCCACAACCTGGACGGCCATTCCTCTTGCAGAAAACCCGCCGGACTGCAGATGAACAACTCCATTTTTATAAGTCGCCGATATTGCCACCTGCCTAAGCTGGATGTTCATAATCACGGCGCTGGGCAGGCGGGTGTCGACGACGACTGTGGGGTCGGCGAAAGTGCCGGTGAGCTTGACGTGCAACGGGCTAAAACCTGACGGAGAGAACTGAGATAGCGCCTTGAGAAACGCAGCGGATTTGATAAGCTTGTTTATGTCAATTGCCGCCGAGCCGATAGTCAAATCTACGTGCGTCGGGGGTTTGGCAAAATCCAGAGCGCCTTTGGCGTGGATCGGCCCGCCTGCAAAACGGGCAGTAAGGTTAAGGTCGACTTTATTTGTCTTCAACTCCACGGTACCGCCGATGCTGGTGAGCGGCTCGGTGAACAGGGAAATCTTTGCGGTAGCGTTGCGCACGACCCCTTTTCCGCTGATTGAGGTTCTGTAGTGACCGGATACGTGATGGATGTCGAGCGCACCGTTGATGTCCATCTTTCCAGCTAATACTTGTGCATCCTTAGACTTCCAGGCATAGCGCGCCAGCAGAGAGGCCAGAACATCAGTGGCATCAACTTTTACGGCGGCGCGTTTTGAGTCGGCGTTATATGTGCCGCTGAATTTGGCCCGTGTGAATTGTCCCAGGCCTCCTCGCAGGGTTCCGTTGAAGGCGTAGACCGGCAATCCCCTGGCCTCAATTGCTGCGGTCAGGTCGCGAAGGTCGATGGGCCTCGGGGTTTCGCCCGGACGGACGGCGTAGTCGATAAACGATACCTTTCCGCCAGCAATCTTAACCAATCCGATGAACGGCGGCTTTTTGGGGCCGGGAGGGGGCTTGAGAAGTTCGGTGACGTTGAAAGAGCCATCCGGTCGCCGCACTAACAACAGCGTGGGGTCGAGGACTTCGACCTCGCTGACACTGGCGGCGGCGCGTCCTTTGAGTAACGCCCGCCAATCGTATTTAATAGTAATTCGTGCTGCAGAAGCCAGGGCGCCCTTCTGAAACGTGTCCCCGTTGGCAATTCTGATTTCTTTAATAATAGCTTTGCCGAGCGGGCGGACTGTGACTGCGCCGACCTCAACTTTCCTGTGAAATCTTTTCTCAAGCTCCGCGGCTACGATCAGATTGCTGTGTTTGATAATAAAATCTACCTGGTGCTTTACGAAAACCACACTTGCAATCACCAGGGCTATCACAGGCAGCAAGGTTATCGTCAGTAGTATGAGCCTGCGGGTTCGAGTCATGTGCCCGCACCCATATCAATTAAGTTTATGCCGAAGTTGCGCTCGAATGCTAATGCGCAGGCTGATCGGACTTCATCCATCGGCGGCGCGGTTCCCAGCAGTTGCTTGAGGCTTGTGAGTTGATCTGATGCCAAACCGCAGGGGTTAATGAGTCGAAAATGATCCATGTTCGGAGCGACATTGAGAGCGAAGCCGTGATAAGCCACCCATTTTCTAATCGCGACTCCGATGGAACATATTTTGTGCGAGCCTACCCAGACCCCCGCGATTCCGTTTCTCCGGGCATCCAAACCGAAACCTGCCAGGACGTCGATTATGCACTGTTCTATCTGGCGCAGATATGCGTGGAGGTCGCCTCCCATTTTCCTTATTGGAAAGACAGGGTAACCGACAAGTTGGCCTGGACCGTGATAGGTCACATCCCCGCCCCGATCCGTATCCACAAGGTCTATGCCCTGACTTTCGAGGATTTGTGAGCTTACCAACACATTCCCAGCGCCGGTTTTGACTCCCTTTGTTATTACGGGGTCGTGTTCGAGCAGTATCAGCGCGCCAGGCAGTTCTCCAGAGACGACCTTATCGTGAAGCTCTAATTGCAGTTTGAGCGCCTTTGTGTAAGATATACGCGAAATATTATACAGCGGAATTGCAGGGGCGCCGTTGGAGTCAAGAGATCGTGATGAATTGGTCTTTGAAATCGCGTCCATGATCCCTCCGGTGCCTGAAGGCGGCTGGACATAGTATACCCCTGCAGCAAAAGCCGGGTCAACAGAGTTTGGCCGGTAATCGTTTGTTTTCAAACACCGGAGGTATTTGCAGGCGTGTGGAGAAAACTGAGATAAGCCTGTTCGCGATGGTGTGTTGTCAACAGGCGACACCGGCGGACGACGGAGGAACTGCAATAATGAGGAGAATGGCGTTGATAGTGTTAGGCTTGATGGCGATTGGGCAGTGCTGCCTGGGTGCGAGCGATGCGACTGGTGAGAAACTGATTTTTAAGGATCGGTTTGTGGCCGAACTGGCAAAAAAAGTGCCCAGTATTCTGGCCTCTCAGGATAAGGATACGGGCAGGTTCGGCACAGGGATATGGATGGTGAACGATCAGCATCCTATTTTCCCCCTGGCGGTGGCGTGGGCTACAAAACACGATGACAACCCCTATTATCATGACCCTGAAGTTCTCGAGGCGATTATTGCTGGCGGGGACGCTTTGATAGATGACCAGGCTCCGGATGGCCAGTGGCTGTTTAGGAAGAAAGACGGCTCGACGTGGGGGATGACGTATATGCCGTGGACATACAGTCGGTGGGTGCAAACATTCGGGCTGATAAGAAACGCTATGCCATTTGAGAAAAGGCAGCAATGGGAGCAGGCTCTTAAACTGGGGTTTACAGGCATCGCTAAGACACAGCTTACCCGGCCGGTCAATATACCGGCGCATCACGCGATGGGGCTTTATATCGCAGGCCAGGTCTTCGACAATATCGAATGGCGCCAGAAGGCGAAGGATTTTATGGCGAAGGTGGTGGCTGCACAGGACCCTGTGGGATTTTGGACAGAGCATAACGGTCCGGTGGTAATGTATAACTATGTATATTCTGGAGCGCTGGGAATATACTATGCTGCCAGCAGAGACCAAAGCGTGCTTCCTGCGCTTGAAAAAGCCGCCCAGTTCCATTCGGCGTTCGTTTATCCCAACGCCACTAATGTGGAAACTATCGACGAGCGCAATCCTTACAGCCGAAGCAAACCGGGAGGCAACGTAGGGTTTACATTTACCCCGCAAGGGCGCGGGTATTTGCACCACCAATGGAAGTCCATTAAGGCTTTCAGCCCTGATATTATGGCGGAGCTTGTTATGTATGGTCAGGAAGGAAGCGTTGTCGAAACAGCGAGTGAGAGAAAGGATTATCAGTTCGTTTCCAGTGATAATCAGTCGCTGATCCGGCGCAAGGCGCCGTGGTTTATCTGCGTTTCTGCTTATAACTGCCCTGTTTTTGAGTCCAGGTGGATACAGGATCGACAGAACTTCGTGAGCGTATTTCACGACCGCGCGGGGCTGATAATGGGCGGCGGCAACACGAAAATGCAGCCGCTGTGGAGCAACTTCACGGTTGGGGATACTTCGCTGCTTCAGAAAAAGGCCGGAGATGATAACCCCAAGTTCACACCGCCTGATGGGTTAACTCACGTGCCGTCGAACGCGGTTTTGCAAAAATCTGACCCGGTGGGCCTGACCCTGGATTACGATAAAGAGCAGTGCGAAATATCCGTTGAGCCGGTTGACGATGACACTGCCATTATCAGGCTGAAATCGACAAGCAACGGAAATCTGCCGGTGGCGGCGCATATTACGCTTCTTCCAACTGTAGGTAAAGATTTGGTCACCGAGCATTCGACGCAGACTCTGGGCGGCGATGCCTTTGAGTTGTCGGGAGAGAAACTGGGTGGCTGGATCGAACACACTAACTGGAGATTAACAATGCCGGAGACGGCCAGCGTCAAATGGCCGGTGCTGCCGCATAATCCGTATACGAAGGACGGGTTTGCAGAAACCGGCGAGGGCCGGATTGTGGTCAGCTTGCCGATGTCCATAGAGAACCCGGAGTATTCACTGACTCTGACCGTTAAGCAGCCTCAACCTGCAACGGCAAAAAACACCGAAAAGGAGAAAAAATGATCTGGGCTAATCTTCTTCATCTCGGCTACAATATGTGGTACGACCGCATATTGACTGAGCTTAAGGAACCGAACACGAACCTTACCGCCAGCCCCAAAATGCGATTCGATAAAGCAGTCTGGGACGATTTGATGCAGAAAATGGCGGAGAGCGGGGTCAATATGCTGATAATTGACCTCGGCGAGGGGGTGCAGTATAAGTCGCATCCTGAGCTGGCAACCGAGGGCGCGTGGTCGGTCAAACAGTTACAGGAAGAATTGGTCAAGCTGCGAAAGCTGGGCATCGAGCCGATACCGAAGCTGAACTTTTCGGCCATGCACGACATGTGGATGGGGCCGTATTCGCGGATGGTATCAACACCAAAATACTATGAGGTGTGCGCGGATCTGATAAAGGAATGCATCGACATATTCGATAAGCCGCGGTTCTTCCACCTTGGGATGGACGAGGAGACATACAGCAATCAGAAACTGATGAAATACGTCGTGATACGCCAATACGACCTGTGGTGGCACGACTTCAACTTCCTGGTCGATCAGGTGGAGAAAAACGGCAGCCAGGCGTGGATATGGTCGGATTATATGTGGGATCACAGGGACGAGTTTGTCCAAAAAATGTCGAAGCGCGTGTTGCAGAGCAACTGGTATTACGGCGCGTCGATGGAGCCGGAAGACCCGACCAGCCAGAACTACGTGGAATGTTTTAAGGTTCTTGACGCCAACGGCTTCGACCAGGTCCCAACCGGCAGCAATTACAACACGCCGGTCAACTTCGTGGAACTGGTGAAATGGTGCAAGAGCAACCTGTCGGCGGATAGGTTAAAAGGGTTCATGCAGACGCCCTGGAAGCCCACTACTGAGCAGCATCGGGAGCATCATATCGAGGCAATCGAAAAAATTGCGGAAGCTCGCAGTGAATTCGAAAACTGAGGCGAAATTACCGTGGAATCTGATAATACTCCGCAAAAGTCTCGGCGATTCAAAAAGCTGTTCATATTCATACTGCTCGCTGCCACTTTGGTGACGAGATTCATTGTTGACGGCGCAGTACATTCATCGGCTCCGACCCGACGTTTTGTTATCATCGGAGCTATGGCGTTGCTGATGCTCCCGATAGGATATATCTGCGGGCTAAACGCTACACGCAAGGACAATCCTGGCCAGATTTCACGGTTCATCTTTGTACTGATGGTGTTAGGAATATGCCTTGGCTTTTCCGTTGAAGGGCCTTGGAAATTAATATTCGGGATCGGAGGTGGGCATCTTGCCGGTCATTTCCTTGGATGGGTTATTCATAGGAAGAAGACGGGAGATGCCCTTGAAGGTGATGAAGCGACGGGTGTCGTCAAGAGTGTGCTGACTCCACCAAAAGAACATCCTTGCGAATCCTACCTTAAAAGTCAGGATTCGGAAACAAGACGGGTTATCTGGACTCTGCGAATCGTTGAGCTTCTGATGGCTTTTGGAGCTATTGTATTGGGGCTTGTACCTGCTTTTGCCGATTGGCTGGATATTCTGTCTCGTGCAGTTTTCGTCCGCCCGGGAGATGGAACACTTTTTTTTATAACTAACGAGCCAATCATCATAGGTGTACCGCTCATTATGCTCTCGATCTGTGTGTGGGGATTTGTCAGCGAGTTACTTTTGCCGGTCATAGCTGGGCCCCGTAAAGATGTTTGGCTGGAGTTCAAGAAGCTGAGGAGCGGAAGGACAAGATCAGGTTTTAGCAATAAGCCGATTGTCACCTATGCCTTTGTTGTGTTCGTTATTGTTTTAGCCTCCACTGTGGCTCTTTTTGTTCACTCTTTTGTCAGGGTAACACACGATGGCATTGAAATTAGCAGATTCTGGGGACTGCGTGCAAAGTCCTACACTTGGACCGAGATGCAATCAATTGATATTCACTATGAACCTTACATCTGTCGAAGCTGCGGCCAGCAGCACCAACGGCTGTATGCCAAAGTCATCTTCGCAGATGGCACTGAATGGAAACCCGACACCAGCTTCTCCAGAAGAGAACTGCAGATTGAGAACGCGGTTCGCTATGCATCAGAGCAAAAGAGATAGCAGTAAACCTGTGCAGGAAGAGTTGTGGAGTACGTCCCGGTCAACTTCGTGGAGCTGGTGAAATGGTGCAAGAGCAATGTGTCGGCGGATAGGTTAAAAGGGTTCATGCAGACCCCCTGGAAGCCCACTACTGAGCAGCATCGACAGCATCATATCGAGGCAATCGAAAATATTGCGGAAGCTCGCAGGGAATTCGAACGCTGAGGCGTAACTACTGTGAGGAAGAATTCGATCGATAACAAATATGAACGATGATAAGGAGTAATCAATGATCTGGGCTAGCTTAATTCACCTGAGCTACAACATGTGGCTTGATCGCAGTTCGCCTGAGTTTGAAGGCTATGAGAGTATTATAGTTGGCCGACCCGAGCTGCGATTTGAGAAGGATGTTTGGGACGATTTGCTGCCGCGGATGGCCGATAATGGGGTCAATATGCTGGTTATTGACCTTGGAGACGCGGTGCAGTATCAATCGCATCCTGAGATCGCCATCAAGGGCGCGTGGTCGATTGACCAACTAAAAAGTGAGCTCGATAAGTTGCGCAAGATGGGCATTGAGCCTATCCCGAAGCTGAACTTTTCGGCGACCCACGACTTGTGGATGGGGCCGTATTCTCGAATGGTTTCGACACCTAAATATTATGAGGTGTGCGCTGACCTGATCAAAGAATGTTTAGAGATATTCGATAATCCTAGACTATTTCACCTGGGGATGGACGAGGAGACATACGATCACCAGGCGCATATGGAATATCTGGTGATTCGACAGTTTGACTTGTGGTGGCACGATTTCGATTTCCTGGTAGATCAAGTGGAAAAGAACGGCTCACAGGCGTGGATTTGGTCGGATTATGTCTGGAACCACGAGGAAGAGTTCCTGAAGAGGATGCGGAAGTCGGTGATGCAGAGCAACTGGTACTATGACGACTCTATGGAGCCGGACAACGAGTATCGCAAGAAGTATGTGAATGCGTTCAGGGTCCTGGAGGCGAATAAGTTCGACCAGATACCGGCCGGCAGCAACCACTCGCATTCTTTTAACTTCGGCAATGTAGTAAGATGGTCAAAGGACAACATCGCGCCGGAGAGGCTGAATGGGTTCTTCCAGACCATCTGGAGGCCGACAACCGAGGAGTTCCACCAGAGACACATCGAAGGAATCGAACAACTCGGCGTCGCACGCAAGGAGTTTGAGGGTAAGTAAGTCTCTTTACACAGTGCTCAGCTTCCAACAGACCTGCCTGACATTTGGGTGGGTCTGTTGTTTAAATATTTTTTCGCACATAAGGTTGCTACTTGCGAGTTAATCTAGTGCCTCTGCTTTTCGTTGACACTGCTGGAAATCGGGTGTTATACTACGAGTGACTTGGGCGTACCAAGTTTTCGCTTGCGTGTTTGGGGGAGCAGATAGGCTCTGTTCTCCTCTTTTTGCATTATGAAGGGGCGGAGGATTATTTGTGGGCAAGCTGGATATTGACGTAGACGAAGTCAAAAAGCTGGTCGATTTGGTCGAAAAATACCACCTGGAAGAGCTTACCGTTGAGCATGGGGATATGGCGGTTACCGTTAAGGGAAAAAGCCTGCACCCATCGACTCCCGTTACACTTCAAACCCTACCCTCTCCTCAAGATATGATGATTGCCCTCGCGGAACCTGAAACTATCGAGTCTGAGCTAATCGAGCAGCCAGAAGCTATCGAAGGCAACATAGTCGATATAGTGGCTCCGCTGGTCGGGGTGTTTTATCGATCCCCGGCGCCAGATGAACCGGCTTTTGTGGAGGTCGGTGACATAATCGAAGTCGGCTCCAGGGTCGGGCTTCTTGAGGCTATGAAGGTCTTTAACGAGGTTCCCAGTGAGGTTGCCGGCGAGGTGGTCGAGATACCGGCTGAGAACGGTAAACTTGTTCGCGAAGGCGATACGCTGGTGCGGGTTCGCGTCGAGGAGTAGAAATTGAAGGATAAAATTAATATCGGCATCATCGGGTTCGGGGTAGTCGGCGCAGGGGCGGTGCAGATACTTGTAGATAACGCCGAGTCTATCGCAAAAAAAGTCGGCTCTCCGCTGCGAGTCAAGAAAATTGCTGACCTTGATATTACAACTCCGAGGCCGGTTAAAGTGGAACCGGGCGTGCTGACCACTAATGTTGATGAGATTATCAACGATCCTGATATCGATATAGTGGTGGAAACTATCGGTGGAGTAAAACCCGCCGGGTCGTTTATTCGCAGATCGCTTGAGGCTGGCAAGCATGTTGTCACGGCTAATAAGGAATTGATTGCCAAAGAAGGCGGCTCGATTTTGCCGCTTGCCGCTGATCTTAAAAGAGATTTGATGTTTGAGGCCAGCGTTGGCGGAGGCATCCCTATAATCAGACCTCTCAAAAGCTGCCTGGCAGGAAATCAGATATTGCAGGTCAAGGGCATCGTCAACGGCACCACAAATTATATTTTGACTCGGATGGCAAACGAAGGCCTGAGTTATGGCGATGTGCTGCCTGATGCGCAGGCGAAGGGTTATGCGGAGGCAGACCCTACTGCGGATGTCGAGGGCCACGACGCTGCTTATAAGATATCCATCCTGGCGTCTATCGCATTCACCAGCAGAGTTGATGTCACGAAAGTATATTCTGAGGGGATAACGAAGATCACCTCTGAGGATATGAAAAACGCGGCGGAGTTGGGCTATGTGGTCAAGTTGCTTGCGATAGCTCAGCTTATAGACGGCGCTATGCTCGTGCGCGTCCACCCGACTTTTATTCCGAAACATCACCCGTTGGCTAATGTAGACGACGTGTTCAACGGGATATTCGTGAACGGCAGCGCTGTGGGAGAGGTAATGTTTTACGGGCGTGGCGCAGGGTCTATGGCGGCGGGCAGCGCGGTGGTCGGCGATGTGGTCGATATCGCGCGCAACATAAACTTTGGTTCGACGTCCCGCATATCCTGCACGTGTTACGATCAGCGTGAGATGCTGTCGATGGACAGTGTGCGATGCAAAAATTATATTCGCGTGCTTACGGAAGATAAACCGAAGGTGCTGGCATCTATGGCGGCGGCGTTCGGCGACAATAATGTTAGTATAGAATCAGTTATTCAGAGGATGCTGCCGGATTCTACGGCAGAGGTCGTATGGCTGACTCACGAGGCTGATGAACCGAATACCAGGGCTGCGGTGGAAGCGATTCGCGGGCTGGAAGTGGTCAAAGAAGTGAGCAGTTGGATTCGAGTGGAGGAATAGTATGGCCACCTTGCAAAATCGAACAACCCGTTTCGTACGGATGCCGCTAATCGAAAGATACAGAGAATTTTTGCCGCTGACTGAGACTTCGCCGGTCGTGTCGCTGCTGGAGGGCTATACGCCGCTGGTTAAGGTTGATAGACTGGCCGCGCAGATCAGCGACAAGATCACCCTATACGTCAAATGCGAGGGAATGAACCCCACCGGCAGTTTTAAGGATCGCGGAATGACTATGGCGATCAGCAAGGCAGTCGAGATGGGAAGCAAGGCGACAATCTGCGCATCGACCGGCAACACGGCCGCTTCGGCAGCCGCTTACTCTGCCAGGGCCGGGCTGGTGTGCGCGGTAATTTTGCCGAAAGGCGAGGTCGCGCTCGGCAAGGTATCGCAGTCGATGATGCATGGCGCAAAAGTTATTGCAATCGACGGCAACTTCGACGATGCGCTGCGAATTGTGCGGGAGATTACGGATAATTTTCCAATTACGCTGGTCAACTCACTGAATCCGTTTAGAATCGAGGGCCAGAAGACCGGAGCCTTTGAGATTTGTGACGACCTTGGGCATGCGCCGACATATCACGCGATACCGGTTGGAAATGCGGGAAATATCACGGCGTATTGGGCGGGTTATAAGGCCTATAAAGAGGCTGGAGTTATCGACAAGCTGCCGACGGTGCTGGGGTTCCAGGCGGCTAAATCGGCGCCTATTGTGGAAGGCAGGCCGATCCCGAACCCGGAGACCATCGCCACTGCAATTAGAATCGGCAATCCCGCGAGTTGGAAGCAGGCTGAGGCCGCAAGGGACGAATCTGGCGGGTTGATCGAGAAGGTTACCGACGAAGAAATCACCGCTGCGCAGAAGTTGCTTGCGTCCACGGAAGGCGTATTCTGCGAACCGGCGTCGGCGGCTTCTGTGGCTGGCGTCATTAAGAAGGCGAATGAGGGATTCTTCAAGGAGAAGTGCGACGTGGTTTGTATTCTCACGGGGCACGGCTTGAAGGACCCGGAGCGCGCCAAGAAGATTTGTGACCCTATGATCGATATGCCTGCGGATACAGATGCGATAGCGAAGGTGATGGGGCTGAAATGATCGTAACGGCGACAGATATCCAGGGGCTTAAGAAGCATATTACAGGCAAGGTTCGTGACGTTTATGACCTTGGCGATTCGTTGCTTATCGTTGCATCCGACAGGCTTTCGGCTTTTGACGTCGTGTTGCCGACGGGGATACCCGATAAAGGCAAGGTGCTGACGCAGATATCGCTGTTCTGGTTTGAAATGACCTCTGATGTGGTGGAAAATCACGTTATTGCTGCCGATATAGACGAGATATTGGATCGGATAGAGGCGGCTGGGGCGAAGGATGCGAAGGCGTACCGGGAGGTCCTCGACGGGCGATCGATGGTTGTCACGAAGACTAAGCCCTACCCTATCGAATGTGTGGTACGTGGTTATCTGTCCGGCTCGGCCTGGAAGGAATATTCGGCGCTGCGTGCGGCCAGTGGAAATGGTGACGCAATAGTGCTGCACGGCGTCGAATTGTCGGGGGATATGGTGGAGTCTCAAAAACTTCCCCGACCGGTTTTTACCCCGTCCACGAAGGAGTCCGAAGGCCACGATGTTAATATCAGCGCGGCGAAGGCACGTGAAATTGTCGGGTTTGAAGCGGGCGCGCAGCTTGAGTCGATCAGCCTGGCTGTTTATATGCGGGCGTCGGAATATGCGGCTGAGCGTGGGCTGATCATAGCGGATACGAAATTTGAGATTGGCGACTTGGACGGTCGAATGATCTTGATTGATGAGGCGCTGACGCCGGATTCATCGAGATTTTGGGATGCGACGATATATGAACCGGGCAAGAGCCAGCCGAGTTTCGATAAGCAGTTTGTGCGGGATTATCTGCTGACGCTGGATTGGGATCAGACCTATCCGGGGCCGGAGTTGCCGGCGGAGATCGCGGAAAAGACGGCGGATAAATATCGAGAAGCGTTTAAGAGAATCACCGGCAGAGAGTTGTAAGCCTACCGGCTTCCCTGTAGTTTTTTAATCAAGGTTCGAAGCGATGAAGTACCTTCTGATAATTTTCGATGGCATGGCCGATGAGCCGCTGGCTGAACTGGACGGCAGAACGCCGATGCAGGTCGCCAGAACTCCAAATATGGACGAAATCGCGTCTAAAGGCGTGATCGGAGCCGCGAATACGACCCCTTTCGGGATGTCGACGAGCAGCGACGTCACGAATATGGGGATACTTGGCTTCGACCCGTTGAAGTATTATAAAGGCCGCGGGGCGATTGAAGCCGCCAGCCTTGAGATTCCGATGCAGACGAGAGATGCGGCGTTTCGTATGAATCTGGTCTCCACGGATGGCGAGAAGATGATCGACTCCAGCGCGGATCACGTGTCAACTGCCGAGGCGCGGGAGTTGGTGAAGGCGCTTGACGAGAAGTTGTCGACCAATGTTATCAAGTTCTACCCCGGTGTAAGTTATCGGCATATTATGATCTGGCGGGGCGGCTCGGATAATGTGCATTGCACTGCTCCGTATAAGATCCACGGCGAGGATTTCGCTCAATATCTGCCGCAGGGGGATGGTGACAGCAAGCTGCGTTCGATCATCGAGGACTCTTACGAGATTCTCGACGCGCATCCGGTCAATCGAAAGAGGCGCGATGAGGGTCATTTGGCGGCAAATATGGTCTGGTTCTGGGGAGAAAGTCGGCTGCCGGAGATTCCGAGTTTTCTTAGTATGACCGGGCTTAGCGGTTCGGTGGTGGCGGGGGTCGATCTTATAAAAGGGCTGGGCAGAATGGTCGGCCTGAATGTCATCGATGTACCGGGCGCGACGGGTTATGTTGATACGGATTTCTTAAGTAAGGCGAATTGTGCTCTGGCGGAATTGGATAAAAAGGATTTCGTGTGGGTACACGTCGAGGCGCCGGACGAGGCAGGCCACGAGAAGGACATCGAAAAGAAGATTAAGGCTATTGAGGATTGCGACCATAAGGTGTTGGGAACGATTCTAAACGGGGTGAAGGCGAAAGGTTACGATGTTCGTATTTTGCTGATGCCGGATCACCCGACCCCCATCGCGACCGGAGCACATTCCCCTGAAAAGGTGCCATTCCTGCTTTACGACTCAACCAAACCTGCGCAAAATAACCTGCCGATGGACGAGCGGGGTGCGCTGGAGACTAAACTGGTCGTAGATTTTACTCCTGAGCTTATGAAAATGCTCCTCGACGGCTGAGGCGGTTGTGGAAGGCGGCGACTACATCCTCAAAGCGCTAAAGCATTACCCGATGCTGCGGGCTGGGGATCTGGTGTTGGTGGCTGTCTCCGGCGGGCCGGATTCTGTCGTGCTGCTGCACGCTCTGCATAGTCTCTCCAAAGAGCTTAATATCTCCCTGCACGTTGCTCATCTCAATCATATGATTCGCGGGAATGAGTCCAACATTGATGAAGTTTTCGTGTGTAATCTTGCACACACCTACCAGCTTCCTATTACAACGAAAAGAATCAACGTGCCTGCTATGCGTGGTGAGTTGGGTATTGGGGAGGAAGAGGCAGCACGGCTGGCTCGGTATAAGTTTTTGCAAGATACTGCTACAGAGTTAGGCGCAAATAAAATCGCAACGGGCCATAATGTGGACGATCGGGCAGAATCGGTGCTGCTGAATATCATCAGGGGTTGCGGGATAGACGGGCTGGCATCGATTAAGCCAATTAACGGCAATATCATTCGACCGCTGATTGAGACGACTCGGGAAGATATTGAGCAGTATATTGCAGCTAATTCCCTGCCCTATCGAGTCGATGCGACTAATTTGGATACTACCTATGCCAGGAATAGGATAAGACACGAACTGCTGCCGCTTCTACAAAATGAATATAATCCGCAGATTAAAGAGGCGCTTTTGAGGCTGGCTGATATCGCTGCTGAACAGGCGGATATGACTCAAGCGCTTGCTGAAGGCGCTCGACAGACAGTTTTGCGAGAAGATAGTCTGGATGCCGGCCTTCTGGCTGATCTGCCATTGGCTTTGCAGGCTCAGGTCATTCGAGACGAAATCCGCCGCGTCAAAGGGGATTTGGTCGACGTCACTTATGAGCAGGTGCAGGAAGTGATTGAGGGGTTGCGCCACGCGAAAGATTTTACTGTCAATCTGCCAACTGGGGATTTCTTTGTGACCAGAAAAGGCGATTCACTGCGCGTGTGGCGACGTGAAGAGCCTGTGAGGATGGAACCGTTTGAATGTGGAATTTCGATTGACGGTGAGACACGAATTGAAGCGGCAGGGGTTACTTTGAAATGTGAGATCGTCGATAAGCCGCAACCGACGAAGCTGCCACTGACCGAGGCGTTGATTGATCTGGATTCGGTTACAGGGGAATTAACCGCTCGAAACCCGCGACCGGGGGATCGTATCGTGCCGATGGGGATGGCGGGAAGCAAGAAACTTCAGGACGTGTTCGTCGATAAAAAGGTCCAGAAGGCGCGGAGAGCCAGGGCCGTTGTCGTCTGCGATGAGGAGAAGATAATCTGGGCGGCGGGTGTCGTCGCGTCAGATTTGGGTAAAGTGCGGCCTAATAGCAGGCGAGCCGTGCATATTACTTTAATCCCTGATCGATAAGCAGCACCGTATGGGCCGCCTTTTGCTGCATTTTCCTGTGCAGAATCGAGTCCCGCAACTGAATCACGCACGCTGAGCACCCCGTTGCCACTAGACCTGCGCCGGATTGCTCGAGGGATTGCATCTTGGTTTCAGCCACGGTTTGAGAGAGGTCTGCGTGATAGACGCAGAATGTCCCCCCACCCCCACAGCACCGGTCAGCCTGATCCATCTCCACGAAATTATCCCCATATATCGATTTCAGAAGCTGTCGAGGCGTTTCGTAGACGCCCATTCCCCGACGCAGGTGACATGGGTCGTGATAGGTGATGATCTGATCGTCTTCGATTGACTGGATATTCGTGTCATCAGCATATTTGGTCACGAAATCAGCTATATCGATGACCTTTCGGCCGATAGCTTCGGCCTCGGAGAATCCAAGAAGCCCGCTCCACTCTTGAGAGATTGTCATACCACAGGAACCGCACGACGTGACGATGTATTCAGCGTCGCTGAGCTGTGAAAGAATGCGAATGTCGCGCTCGGCGAGAATCTTCGCATTTGCAAGGTCACCAGAGTTCCAAACCGGCGTTCCACAGCAGCCCAGATCGTGCGGCAATAGCACACGTGCACCGAGCTTTCGCAGGATGTTGACCGTGGCCAGGCCGACCTCAGGATATATGAGATTTGCGGCGCAACCGGGGAAATAGGCGACGGTGATTTTATGCTCACCAAACGGTTCGTTTATCTCAGGCAGGCTGGCAAGCAGCGACTTTCTGCCAAGCACGGGCAGATCCTTGTCCCGTCGCATTCCAACCAACGGAAGCAATCGCCTAAGCGGGTTGTTCTGCAGGTCAATAGCTGATACTTGCTGCGCGATGCCTGCCGCTCGCGAGCCAAGCGCCATTAAAGTCGGGTTCTTTATAACGTAGGAAAATATCAGTTTCTTACTGATTGGCAGTTCGCCCTGCTCAGCGGCTGAACTCCTTGCGGCCAGGGCGATTCTGTTCGGCTCAACGCCGCTGGGGCACTCCTCAGCGCATGCGCCGCAGTTAAGGCATCGCTCCATCTGTTCCTTGAAACCCGATGTGACGTCCATTTCTCCAGAGACCACCGCCCGTGCCAGTCGCACTTTGGCGCGCGGGGATGTAGTCTCCTCGCCGATAAAAACCGGGCACGCGGATTTGCAAAACCCGCATTTCATGCAATGGGAAACGGCCTCGTCAAGCTCGGCGATGTGTTTTGGATCCATAATTACACGAACTTTCCGGGGTTAAGAATGCCGTTGGGATCGAGGGCACGCTTGATTTTGCGCATAACTTCCATACTGCCCTCCCCTACTTCCTGAGCCAGGAAAGGAGCCTTGCTGAAGCCAATACCATGCTCTCCGCTGACCGTGCCGCCAAAACTCAAAGCAGCGTCGATAAGTTCTTCCACCGCCGCTTCGACGCGCTTCATTTCCTCTTCGTCGCGCTCGTCGGCAAGAATAGTCGGGTGTAAATTGCCGTCCCCTGCGTGGCCAAACGTGCCGATTGTGACAGAGTTTTTGGCGCTAATCTGCTGCACCCTGTCTATCATCTCGGCGAGTTTAGGCAAAGGTACGGTGACATCTTCGAGAATCGAGGTCGGCTTGGCCCTGGACAATGCAGCCAATGCGACACGGCGAGCCTGCCATATCTTATCGCGCTCCGCAGCGTCTTCGGCCTGCTGGACAGTAGCAGCCCCGCTATTGGTCAGAGAGTTTATACCCCGCGCTGCCTCCTCGGCGACAACTGCTTCTACTAACCCGTCAAACTCCACCAATACCAACGCCCCAGCTTCAACAGGCAAGCCAAGGTGGGCGTAGTCCTCGATTACGCGAAGAGTGGTGTTATCTATAATCTCCAAAGTCGATGGCACAAGCCCTGCAGCGATGATGTTTGCCACCGCCTGCCCTGCCGAGGCTGCGTCCGGGAATGTCGCCATCATCGACTTGCGATATTTGGGCATCGGAACTAACCTCAGCGATATCTCAGTTATAACGCCCAGTGTGCCCTCTGAACCGCACATCAGCGATACAAGGTCGTAACCCGCGACGCATTTTCGAGTTCTGGCGCCGCTGAGAAACGCCTCACCGGTGGGGGCGACTGCCTGAATCTGCATAAGATAGTTACGGGTAACGCCGTATTTGCCGGCACGCAGGCCGCCTGCGTTTTCGGCTACGTTGCCGCCGATCGTGGAGACTGACATACTGCCGGGGTCCGGAGGATATAAAAGCCCGATTGATTCGGCCTTGCTGGCGATGGCTGTGGTGATTACTCCCGGCTCGACGATCATGTGCAGATTGCCTTCGTCTACCTCGATTATTCTGTCCATACGAGTCAAATCGAGCACGATACCGCCGCTTGAAGCAACCGATCCACCGCTTAAGCCAGTCCCCGCGCCTCTTGGCACCACAGGGAACCGCTCCTGATTGGCGAGGACTAATATCCGCGATATCTGCTCGGCATCAACCGGGCGCACCACCGCATCAGGCACGCACTCAACCCTTTGACCGTCATAGGCATAGCATATCCTGTCCTCTGCGGAAGTAAGAATGTTCTCACTGCCGACTATCAAGGACAGCTCGGAAATCACTGATGTGCTGAGGGCAGATTTATCCATGACTTTAGGATAAGCCAATCGACCTGTAACGTCAAGGCGCTGATGGAAAAGGAAGGTAGAAACGCGAAAAGGGCGAAAGTTGGAAAATAAGCAGAATGGCTTGAGAGTAGAAACGCGCCCACTCGAACTTCGGGCATCTGACCTCGGATACCGGAAAAAGCACATTCCTCGCTGCGCTCGGAATGACGAAGGTTGGTGGGTGATCCTGTGACTTTGCGCAGGATGACAGTAAACTGACAACCGTTAACCATCAACCGTCAACCGGAAAAGCAGATTTCTCGCTTCGCTCGGAATGACAGAGTTTGGTAGGTGATCCTGCGACTTTGCGTAGGATAACTAAATTAGAAGCGTAGGATGACTAAAGTAGGCAATTAAATGAGGCAGCGCTATATTGTGTAAAATCGATCCCCCTGGCGATAGTGCCAGAGGGATCAATTGAGTTCTACTTGCGGCTATTTATTTAGCGTAAGGACAATTGGCGCCACCAGCGCCCGGCCCCATGCCTTTGCCCATATTCTTACCCTGTCCGGCGCCCGGCCCAAGGCCACACCCGGCTCCCGGACAAAGTCCCTTACCAGCGCCAGGGCCCATTCCCATTCCGCAGCCAGCGCCACAGCACAGCCCACATCCTGCTCCCAGGCACATTCCCGGAGCCTTGCAGGCAACCGATCTGACCTTGGCTTTCTGGTCTGCATTCAAAACGTTGAACGCTGCTACAGCATGGTCAATCCGGCAGTTTCGGACGCTGGCCCTGACAGCATCTATCTGAGCAGCCAGGTCTTTGATGGCTTCCGGATTCGGATTATCAGCTTTCCAAAGCTGAGCCATTCTCTCCGACAGCGCCTGGATGTCGGCCTGCGCTCCCTGAGTGGAAGCAGCACAGTCCTTGCGGATAGCCTCGATCTGAGCGGCCTGCGCCGGGGTCAGATTAAGCTGCGCCTTAAGCTGCTCGCAGATTACACCGTCTCCCCAACCCTGGCCCTGACAAGCGCCCATTCCCGGACCAGCCGCAGGGCCTGCCTTTGGCCCGCGCTGCGCCATAACAGACATCGCGGTAAGCGCCAATGCAACAATCACTAACAATATAACCAGCTTCGACCTCATATTACTGTCCTCCCGGTGTTAATAACACCACTTAATAGTGTCCCTTTTAATCAGGGAATTTGCAGATCGCTAATTTCAGCGACCGCCTCGCCAATTGTCATCGTCACAACAAGCCGGCTCCTGGCCAGCACCTCTGCCACGGCCTAAGCCCATTCCCATTCCACGACCCCTGCCGTGACCCTGCCCGTGACAGACTCCACCAGTCAGTGCGCACATCCCTCTTTCTACAAAACCGCCCAATTTTTCTTTTTGAGCCTTAGTCAGATGTCCGCGAAGCGCAACCATATACTCGACCGTATTAACTTGTAAGGCCTCCTGTGCGCGACAGAATCGCCTGGTCGCCTGCAGCGTCTGCTCCGGCGTTGATTCCGTATTTTGGATCGTCGCCAGAAGCCTGTCCCGAGCTTCGATAACATCGGATTTAAGCCCGGGCCTGATCTCTGCGAAGCGCCTGTCCGTCGCGCTCATAGCGGTTCTTTGGGTCGGTGTCAGCTCCAGATAATCCTGCAGAGCGGCGAAGGCCGCAGGAGTTCCGGTAAGACTGCAAGGACCTTGCACCGCCAGCCGGGTCGCCGCAAAGGAACCAACCCCCAACACAACCAACACCCCAATTAAAATCAGCGTGTTTCTGCTCATAGATCTGACCCCTTGTGGCTTTCCGGCGTGAATGCGGAATCCGAAGTGTAGTGGATTGCGCTCTCTACCATGTCTCCGAAAGTATGTAGACCTATCGCGCTAGCGAGTTCTTCTTCAGTGGGAGCAGGCCGTGTCGCCGGTACGCCGGTTATCAACCCAAGCGCAACCCCACAGACTATGCTGGCCGCCGCCAATCCACCCGCAAGCCACCTGCGAAAAACCAACCCAACCGGTTTTGCCGAATCCTGAGAGAGACTCATCAGAAAAGCATTGTAGTCTCCAACAGGCTGCGGTGCTTCCCAGCAATCGATCAACTGCATCGTCTTCAATGCGCTTTCGTGCTCGGTTCGGCAGTCAGCGCACTGAGCGAGATGATCGTTGAGCGTCTCGGATTCTGCGCTCGACAGCGTTGAATCCACGGCTCTCCATATTAGTTTTTTCGCTTTTGTGCATCGCATCTGGAATTGATCCTCACCTACTTAAACAAGCAAATCGCACTAAACCTGCGGCCTATTTGCTATTATTCGATAATATGTCTGAGTTTCTTGCGTAAATTCTCTTTTGCACGGTGCAGCAACGCTTCTAAAGCCTTCACTGATATATTCATCACTTCCGCCGCTGATGCGTAGCTGAGGCCCTCGTATCTGATAAGTACCAGCGCCACTCTCTGATTCGCCGGCAGAGACAGCACTGCCCTGCGCACCTGTTCGCTGGATTGTTTGCGTTGGGCTATAACGGCTGGGTCGGAATCCGGAGTATCGCAGTGTCGCTCGTCGAGGACCTCAAAAGTCACCACGCTTTTGCGCTTGGCTTTATTGAGGCACAAATTGACGATGACACGGTATAAGAAAGTGGTAAACTTGGCTTTCGGGGTGTATGATTCCCTGCTTCGATAAATCTGCGCGAACCCTTCCATCGCCACGTCCTCAGCCAAATCGAGGTCGCCAAGGGAACGGTAGGCAATCGCCACAGCGCGGTCGTAGTGCCGGTCGAATAAGTCCTTAAAATGGGACTTATCGCCTTCGGCCACACGCTGCATCAGCTCGGCATCATTGTCCAATTGCATAGTGACTCACTATTATTGGAACAATCAGAAGAAGAAAAACCTGCGGGTAGATATTATGAACGCCTCGCCGCGACAAGGGTGCGCGAATATATTCCTTCGGTGAGCTTATCAAGAGCCACGCCTTTTTTGCTTGAGGAACAGTGGACGAAGTAGCCGTCGCCCGCGTATATGCCGCAATGGTCGGGATATGTGTTTTTACAGGCAAAATACAGGCGGTCGCCGGGCATAAGTTGCTCCCACGGCACTTCCGTACCGACCTGTGATTGTTCGCGAGCTGTGCGCGGCAGGCTGATTCCATATTGAGAAAATACCGACCGAACAAAAGCCGAGCAATCCATGCCCGTGGTCGGAGAGACTCCACCATAAACATAAGGAACACCGGCATACCCCATAGCCGTTCGAATGATATCGTTATCCATATACGAGCCGCGCTGCTGAGTTGTTCCTCTGGAAGGCTGTGTGGATCGGCCAGGCTGAGGGTTTTTGGCGACCAGATCATAGCCTATCAGCTTTACATTTGCAGACCGGATCCATCCGGTGGCGCCGTTGACCATCAGCACCCCAAACCACTTGTCCTCCTCGCGAACAATTGCAAGAGGGGTTTCGGCTTTGACTTTAGCATAAACCTGACTGGTGTCGGACTTAGATTTGTGGATTGATGCCGCAGGTGCGGTCACCAGGCCGACTCTGCCGATTTTCACACCTTGTTTGGCGGAATCGGAGGCGGCATTGGGTTTTGGAGTCGATGCAGACGGCGGAGGCGTAGCGGATTGTTTCGGCGCGCTTAGAGTAGGCGTCTCGAGGCTGAGCGTTAGAGTCTGAGCCCCAAAAGCCACGGAACCCACTAATGATATTAAAACGATCAAAAACAAGCGTCGAATCAATAGACCTATCCCCCATGCAGCGCGGAAATGCCCGCGTCATTCATATTATCGGTAATCAGCGCACAGGTTGTTAGACCGCACAATTGCGCGGATGGTTTCGCATGCTCGCCACCATTCCGCTTGCTCGATTTAGAGATTGTACTACCGTGTCAAGCGAAATGCAAGTAAATTGTGGAAGCGGGCGTGGGGAGCGGCTCGAAGGGAAGAAATAAACGCGAAAACGCGAAAAGGGCGAAAAGCAGAAATTTTGGTGGTTTTAGTGGATGGAATGTGTGGGGCTGCTGGATCGGACGTCGAATATCGGACATCAGATACCGAAAAAGCAGATTTCTCGCTGCGCTCGAAATGACATGGGAGGCGGCTTGAAATGACGGAGGAAATGTGGCTCGGAAGGACGTAGGGGAGGGCTCGAAGGACATAGGGAGTGGTTTGAAATGACGTGGGGATTGCCGATTATCCCGTTCGTTTTAGTTTGCCGGTGCGTTTTGCCCAGGTTTCTGCAATGTTGAATACCCAAAGGCCCATCGGGATTAGAATTATGCCCATTACCAGCAATATGAGAAGCTCTGGGACCACAGCTTTTACTGAAGCGCTGACGAGATGTGTGGGGGTCGATTGAGGATTGTCGACGCCGATGAGTTTGCGGCTCGCAGAAAGTGCGTAGGTGGCCGGGGAGAACGTAGAGAGTGGCTGCAGCCATTGAGGGAGGACCTTAACCGGATAGTAGACCCCGGATATGAGAAGCAATACGCCCTGGAAGATATTGGTCGCCTGCGCGCCGTGTTCCGGACTGAGCACGGGTAAGATAGCCGCCATAAGGCCGAGACCCGCGAAAGCCATACTTCCTGACACTAAGACCAACAAAATCCCCGGCCAGTTGGTCCCGGAAAAACTCAGTGGCATAAACAGGCTCAAGCCGAAGACTATCACCACGCCAAGGACCATCGCAAAGAATATAGCGAATAAGCTTACGCCCAAAAGATGGACTAACCTGGACACCGGGGCCATAAAAGTATACTCAAGAGTCCCCTCCCAGCGCTCATAGGCGATCGAATTAGCGATCTCACTGAACATTGTGCTGAGAAAGCTCCACAATAGCACACCTAAAACCAGGTTCAAGGTTAGGCGAAAATCTTGTGCAGCAACTCCTATCAGCGCCACGGTGGCAGAACTGACCAGCGAGTAGAACATGAACACTATCATCCAGGAAAAATACCTGCGTTGGAGGTGAAAATCACGGAAGACGAATGCCCAGGTCTGTCTTAGCACGATTCTACTCATTTTCGCCCTCCTCGCCGCGTGTGAAATCCTCGCCTGTCAGGCTAATAAACGCATCTTCGAGGTTGGCATGCCCGGTTTTAAGCTCCTCGGCGGTTCCCTCAGCGACGAGTCTGCCCTGAGCAATAAAGCCAATACGCTCACATAGTCGCTCGGCCTCAGACATGTCGTGGGTGGTCAGCAGGATCGTGGTACCCTGTTCGCTGCGGATATCTTCGATGAAGCTCTGCACGTCCCGCCGACTTTTCGGGTCAAGTCCCGTGGTAGGCTCGTCGAGCAGGAGCACGGGCGGGTTAATTAGGATCGCTCGCGCAATGGCGACTTTTTGCTGCATGCCTCGGCTCATCTCCTCAAGTGAGTCGTTGAACCGGCGGCTTTCTATCTGCAGTCGCTCAAGAATCGCACGTGCTTTAGGCTCGGCCTCATATCGACTGATCCCGTAGAGTTGGGCTGCGTATAGCAGGTTCTCACGTGGAGAAAGTTTTTTATAAAATGCAGCATCGACGCTGACCCTGCCGATCACCTGTCGTATTTTATGAGCATCCTTAGGCAGGCTGTAGCCCAGAATCATCGTCTTGCCGCTGTCGGGTATCAGAAGCGTGGAAAGCACTCGCACCAGGGTAGATTTGCCTGATCCGTTCGGCCCGAGCATACCATAAGTGCCGCCTTTAGGCACCTCAAATGAAACGCCCTTAAGCGCCCACTCCTCGGTTAGGTGAGCGTGCATAAACCCCGATCTTTTCTTAAAGACTTTTTTAAGGTCCTGGACTACTATGGCCGGCTGTTCGGCTATCATCTGCGGCATGCGCTCGATCCTGTCAATAGCGTTTTCTTTCTCTATTTGAACCAATATCATAACTCCGGACGCATGCCGATTGTTCAGGCCAATCAGGGTGCTGCGATTAAATTTTCTAAATATTGCTTATCCAACTCGGCTGCAGGCTCGAACTTCGGTCCCAGCGCGTATTTGATCAGACAATCCAACAAATAGCATCCGGCGGGATCGGCCTGCTCCAGCGAGTCCTGGAAGTTCATGGCCCCGACCATAAGTTTACCCTTACCTACGCGAGCCTCGAACAAATATGCCCTGGATTTCATATCCGTAGACGAATCAAGGCATCGGATGATGGGCTTGAGAGGCTGCGGCAGCGAACTCAGGACGCAAGCGTAAGAATCGGTGAGCAGGCTGCGATAATACGGCTCGCACCAATCCTGCCCGGGCATCAATTTCATAGCCGGATGCTGAGTATCAATCAACGTGCCGGCGTTGCCGTCTTTTTCAGGGTCGCCGGACGATGGCCAATAGCCGGATTTCGACAACGGCAGAGATTTAGTCGGCCCAAGGAGCAATACTATACCGCCGCCATCGAGATAGTTTATCACGCTTTTAGTAAGTTCGGAAGCTACTAACAGGGCACAATTCGAAGAAATCTCTCCCGAATTGCTGAATTGGGCCTTGGGATACATCTCGGTCAGCCCGATAAGACCCGACAGGCATACGGTGTCAGATAAATCTGCGCGTTCTGATGGGAACACCCAGAAATCCCAAGAATTGGAGCGCTTGCCGTTAGAACCGTCCAATTCTGCGATTAAAGAGAGCTTCCGGGCAGAGCCGCCAGGCATTTTAAGATCCACTTCAAGCAGGTTCTGAAGGCCGTCCGAGCCAATTTTGAGGTCGGTTTTCTCACCTGAGACAAGGGTTTTGTCGCCATCCTGCAGCTTCCAGGATAACTTCGCGTTGTTGGATGCGGCATCTTCATAGCGGGAAACGGAAAAGACGACTTGAGCAGTCTCGCCAGTGCGATAGCTCCTGCGCTTGCTCTGCATTAACAGCACAGTAGGTGCATTAAAGCGCTTAAATTCATCTGCGATGATGCCTTTGGGTTGGAAAAATATATCTAACACGCCGTTGGTGATAGAAAAATTATCCTGCAGCGAGCAAAGGTTGTATCCGCGAATGTCGTTCGAAAGCCTGGCTGCTTCTATATCAGATTTGAAGGCTGCGGCCTGGAGTTTGTTGGAATTGTCGACCCATTTGTCGAGTTGATCCGAAAGACCCTGATGCGCGGCAATAGCCTGGCGATTTATTAGCCAATATGGCCGTACGGCGCGTGAGAAGAGGCTGCGCTGGTCGAGGTTCGGAATCGTTCCGTATTCACCTAATCCGCTAATGACAACCGGTTTGGAAAGTTTTGAGGCGCTCAGATCGTAGTCGCCCGGTTTATCAAACTTTATTGACAAATAGTCCGCGGTGGCACGTGGTTTTTCACCTGTTTTGAGAGGCGGATTATCGTTCCAGTCGATAAGCAGCCTGCTGGTGTCGATTTTCCTGGCTTCTTCGTATAGTTGTATTGCACCGATATTGGCGTTCCACTCCGTATCGAACATACCCCAAGCGATAATCGACGGATGAGAGCGGCGGAGTCTGATCATCGTCTGCCATTGGTCGATGTAGTATTGTGGGAATTGTCCCGCAGACATATGATTCGGCGGTTCGACACGGTTTGAAGGCAGCTCGACCTGTAGCATAATACCGGTTTCGTCGGCCGCATCAAGATAGTCCTTCGGCGGGGCCCATGAACGACATCTGGCAAAGTTGAAACCGTATTTCCTGGCTGTTTTGAAGCGTTCCAGATATACGCTTTTATCGACTGGGGGCGCGAGGGTATTGGGAAAGACACAATCGTCGATATAACCCCTGAGAAATATCGGTTTCCCGTTGAGTGTGAACTTGTCGCCGTCTGTTGCAAACTCTCGAACCCCGAACGTAGTAGTGTAATAATCCAGCTCCTCGTCTTCTTTGTAGAGACGCACATCGAGGGTGTAGAGATACGGAGAATCAGGGGACCAGCGCTTGATGTCCTCGATTTTTACCATTACAAAATCAGGGTACAGGGAAGGCAGGATTTTGTAAGAGACGTTGCTGCCGACGTGCTTGCCCGTCTGGTCATAAATATCCGCCTGCAAGACGAAGTCGGGCTGTTGCTCGGCGGATCCGCCGTATATTATGCGGCTGCCGGTGTCGACTATAACCTCGACTACATCGCTGTTTCTGCGGGGGGTGACGTAGGCGTTTTCGATCCAGCTCTTTTCGGTGGTCTCCAGCCACACATTGCCCAATATGCCGCCCCACTCCGCGCCCGGCAGCTTCGCTAGGTCCATAGAACCGCTCAGAATATCGGATTCGGGGTTGCGACGGCCGTCGACCCGAATAACGATGTCGATAGTCCAGTCTTTGACGATCAGATATGCGATCTCGTGCCTGATGGGTGTCAGATAGCCGTTTGTGGTTCCCTGGTGGTCGCCGTTGATCCAGACGTCTGCTGTTCGGTAGACACCGTCGAGGCAGATATACATCTCCTTGCCAAGCCAGCTCTTTGGCACCGAGACGTGCTTGCGATACCACCCAGACCCTGCGAATTTATAAAACAGCGACTCGGCAGGCTCCCCTACCCCCTGTGTGTTCCAGGCGCCTGGTACGTTGATTTTCTTATCGAACTCGGTTTCAGGCAGGTACCATTTCTCCGTTTTACCGACATCCTGCGGATCTGCCCGAAACTGCCACTCCCCGTTAAGGTCGATTATGTCCCTGGCGTGGCAGGGAATGGGGATTATAAGGCCCAGTAAGATTATTATACCGATCAAACGACTCATAGGTTTCCCTCGTAACATTGCGCTCTATTGTCCCTTTGTATGATTGGCGCGACTATTAGATCATATCATGTTGAGGTGGAAAGGGAGAAACGCGAAAACGCGAAAAATGGGCGGAATTCGGGCGGTTGCCTCGGATACCGGAAAAAGCAGATTCCTCGCTGCGCTCGGAATGACGGGGTGTGGGACGCTTATTCCTGATGCGTTCCGTATGACGGGGGAGGGAGGCTTAGTCCAGATGCGTTCCGTATGCTGGGATTTTAGGCGATTCGTATGATGCAGGGGCCGGCTGTTAATAGCTCAGGCCCCAGTCGAAGTTGTATGACGTGCCGGGTATGGAGACTGGTAGTTTGCCGATTGGATTGTAGTCGCCGAATATCACGTCCGCTGCAGCCGCCAATCCGCAGTCACGGTAGTTGTAGATAGCTAAATACGCGTCAGCCGTGGAGAGTGCGGACAGCTCGTATGGCTCTCGCATACCGACACATATCACCGGCTTTCCTGCGGCTGAGATACTGTTTACCAATGTCGCCTGACCTGTCAATGTATGAGCTCTTGACGTGCCCATTATCACTACATCGTGTGTCAGTGCGGCGTTTCGGATGGTGTTTCTTTGCGTAGTATTCGGGTTATCCACGACTGCCATAGAGGTCGTATTCGCGTGCCTGGCTTTGATGAAATTGGCGAAGCGAGAGGCTGCGTCTGTCGTCGTCTCGCCGGAAGATTGCACGGTAACCAGCAGTATTTTCTGGCTGGGGTTGAGATTCAAGGGCAGGATGTTGTTCTTATTGCGAGTCAGTGTGACGGCTGCCCTTGCGACGTCGTATTCCTCAGCGCGATGAGCGGCACAGCCTACAATACCTGCGGCTGCGGAGACGTCGACATAAGGATTTTCAAACAGGCCATATTTACGCTTGAGTTTAAGAATGCGCGTCACCGACTCGTCGATTCGCGACATCGGAATCTCCCCGCTGAGTGCGGCGGCCTTTACTGCGGCTATTGCAGCGTTTAGATCCGGTGAGAGCGACAGGAGGTCCACCCCGGCGTTTATGGCCATAACAGCGGCTTTTCCTGCGGAGTATCCGGCTGTGATGCCCGCCATTCCCATCGAGTCCGTCATAACCACGCCGTCAAAGCCGATATCGCCGCGCAGGTATCCCTGCATCACGAGCGGCGACAGAGTGGCCGGGCGATTGGGGTCGATGCAATTTACTACGATGTGGGCGCTCATTATGCAGTCCATGCCATTAGCGAGCGCTTCTCTAAACGGCCGCCCGTGAACCGCATCGAACGTTGCGAAATCGTAGTTTGCAATCACAGGAAGACCCGAATGCGAGTCGACGTTCGTGTCGCCGTGGCCGGGGAAGTGCTTACCCGTGGCGATTATATTCGCACTGTGCAGACCGGCAACATAAGCCTGACCCATAGTCGATACAAGCTCCGGCTGCTCGGCAAATGACCGAACGCCGATTACAGGGTTGGCAGCATTGTTGTTGACGTCGAGGTCGGGAGCGAGGTCCATATTGGCGCCCAACGCCCGTATCTCCCTGCCGAAAAGGCTGCCGATTGAGAACGCTGCCTCAGTGGAACGGGATGCGCCTAAGCCCATGTTGCCAGGACCCTCGACTCCACCTGTGATGCGAATCACACGGCCGCCTTCCTGGTCGAGCGAGAGAAGCAATGGAATGCCAGAGCCGTCCGGTTTCATCGCAGCCGCCTGCAAGTCGTTTGTAAACTTAGCTGTGCGGGTTGGGTCGTCGAGGTTGCCGTTGTATTGGAAATAGATAATTCCGCCGATATGCTTGGTTGTAATAGTCGTAAGCATAGCAGGGGTGAATGTGTCGCCGTCGAATCGAACCTGGAATAGCTGGCCGATTTTCTCGTCGAGAGTCATCGTCGCGAGCTTTGCCGCAACCCAGGATTTGTAGCCAGTCATATCGTTTTTATCGCGGATTTTGAGCACTTTGATCGTTTGATCGTCTTTCTTCTCCACAGAGCATACTCCAGTTGCCGACATAAACGCCCAATCAGCATCAAGCTCGGTTCCGTTTGGCGCGATTACTTTAATCTTCGAGCCGCTGCCGTCTGTGAGGGTGAGCCATTTCGGCTTTGAAGAGTAGTCGAAATCGCTTACTTTGCCCCATACCCGGGTCAGCAGGCCAACCGTGTTGAGGTTCTCGTCGCCAGGGATTCCTTTTTGAAAGTTGCCGGAATCTCCTCCTACAAAAGCCCTGTTTGCCATGCCAAGCGGCTGCACTGAGCGTTTTTGGCCGGTGAGTTGAGGGGGCTGGAAGCGACAGTCGATGTATCTTTCCTGATTGCTGTCTATTTCCATGGGGGCGTCGATGTCAACCACATCGCCGATCTCGAAACTGCCCGTAGTGTCTACGCGAATTCCCGAACTGCGATTCTCATCCTGAACGTATATGCAACCGGGAAAGACGGCCGTAACCACTACATTCTGCAATGTGATGGGCATGCCATAGTCTGCATCACGCTTCCATTCGCCGATAGAGATCGCCGAGCATGCGTGACAACACAACAAAAACATAGATATCTGGAGTATTACGCGGAAGTGCTTCATTACATGCATTTTAACTCCGATTGGGTAAATGTCAATGCCAGTTTGCCATTAAGTGCGCAGTCCTGGCAATTGTACGAATGTACTTTGCAATCTGTGCAAAACTTTGCTGAATACTCACTATTTCACCCGTCTTCCTGCGTCCTAAATATCGTCATCCTGCGCGAAGTCGCAGGATCTGTGCTCGATTGGCCTGTGCTGCCCGTGGATTCCGCGACTGCGCGCGGAATGACAAGCCTAGACCTTGCTTGTGCAAACGCGTGTGGGGTGTTAGAATTTCGTTGAGAAAGGGAGGTGGTGAGAGGTGATAAATGACGCCGGTTCCAACGAGACCGCCGAATCGCTGGATTGGACGGCGCTGAGGAACAAATATCCCGTGACACTTACCGATAAATTAGCCTCCCTGCCCTCTGTGCCCGGCTGTTATATGATGAAAAACGAGGCCGGGAAAATTATCTACGTCGGTAAAGCGAAGGTGCTTCGTAGCCGCGTGCGCAGCTATTTTCAAAAGGGCGCCGATCTCACGCGACGCAAACGCCAGATGGTGACTGAGATCACGGATATCGACACCATCGTTACCGATAGCGAGATTGAGGCGCTCATCCTCGAAAGCAACCTGATCAAACGTCATCAGCCTCAGTATAACGTGCTTCTGCGCGACGATAAGAGCTACCCATATATCGCGGTGACCCTAAGTGAAGAATGGCCTAGGGTGGTTTATATGCGCAAGTTGCGTATGCAGCCCAAAGAGAAGGATAAATACTACGGGCCGTATACGGATAATGAGGCCGTGCGGGAGACCCTGCGGCTGATTCGGCGGATATTCAGGATTCCTTGCGGATATAAAGACCCCTCGCAGTCTCACGGCAGGGCGTGTATGTATTATCACATAAACCAGTGTCTGGGTGTTTGTGCCGGTAAGATCACGCACGAGGAGTATATGGCAGCGGTGGCCGATGTGATGGCGTTTCTTGAAGGCAGGCGTGATGAGCTTGTCGATAAGATGCTCAGTGAGATGGAGGAGGCCGCTGCTAATCTCGAATTTGAGCGTGCGGCGAAGTTGCGTGATCAGGTGCAGTCGATTCAAAAGCTCATAGCCCGGCAGAAGGTGATCTCGACGGCGCTTGAGGATCAGGACGTAATTGCGCTTGTTACCGACGATGGAAACGCATGTGCGGAGATGTTTTTTGTCCGAGGCGGCAAATTGATCGGTCAGGAGCATTTTATGCTGCGAAACGTCTCAGATGACGATCTGCAGGAAAGCACAGCGGAGTTTCTGCAGCAATACTACAACACCTCTGCGTATATTCCGCGAGAAATCCTGTTGAACGCGGATGTTGCGGAATTGGACATAATCGAGAGCTGGCTGCGCCGAAAGAAGGGGGCGAAGGTGCAGGTGTCTACTCCGAAGCGCGGAGAGAAGAAGCAGCTTGTGGAGATGGCGCGCAAAAACGCCGATTTGGTGCTGAAACAACTGCGATTGAAGCTGGAGACGGATGAGGAGAAAATCAACGAGGAGCTTACAGAGTTGCGGGACGCGATTCATTCTGACATCCTGCCGAGGCGGATTGAGGCTTATGATATATCCAATATCCAGGGGTTCTATACTGTAGCGTCACTTGTGGTCTTCGAGAACGGTCAGCCAAAAAAGGCGCATTATCGCAAGTTCAAAATTAAGCAAACAGAGGGTAAGCCGGATGATTATGCCTCTATGCGGGAAGTGGTGACGCGCAGGCTGACGGGGACCCTGCGGCGAAGTGAGGCTTTTGTCGATTTGCCGGATTTGATGCTCATTGATGGAGGTAAAGGACAACTTAACGCCGCACTGGAGTCGATAAGGGAGTCCGGGGAAAAAGTGCCTGCGATTTTGGGGTTAGCCGAAAAGCATGAGGAGATATTTCTGCCGATGCAGCCTGATCCGGTGATTTTGCCGCGGCATTCGAAGGCCCTGCATGTTCTGCAGAGAGTGAGGGATGAGGCGCATAGATTCGCGATTACGTTCCATCGCAAATCGCGGGGCAAGGCGATGCGGATGTCGGTGCTGAACGATATTCCAGGCATCGGCCCGAAGCGCAGGCGGGCTTTGATTCGGCACTTTGGATCGCTTGAGAAAATCAAACAGGCGACAATAGAGGAATTGGAATCAGCCCCGTCTATGAGCAAACCGGCAGCCGAGGCGGTTTTCAGGGCGCTACGGTCGGGGGAACAGACGCAGGATTGAGGAGCGAGACATGAATTATTATTATATTTTCAAGATAGAGCACGGCTGGATCGGCCTGGTGGGCCACGATGGCAGATTAACCCGCTCGACTTTGCCTCAGCCGACGCGCGAAGAGGCGATGGAGTGTATAGAAGCAGGATTAAACGCCAACAGCATTGAAAACCCTAATGCGTTCGGGGATATACCGGAGAGGTTTGATCGGTATTTTAAGGGCGAAAAGGTAGATTTTTCGAATATTGAAGTCGATTTGGGGCATCCTGGGGTGTTTTTGGAAGCTGCGCAGCGAGCGGCTATGACGATTCTTTATGGTACACTGGTTACGTATAAGGAACTGGCGCGAATGGCTGGTCGTGAACGCGCGGCTCGTGCGGCGGGGACCGCGATGGCAAAAAACCCGCTGTCCATTATAGTACCGTGTCACAGGGTGATTGCTGCAGGCGGAGCTATCGGAGGATTTGGCCCCGGACTCGAATGGAAAAGAGAGCTGCTAAAGCTTGAAGGAGTCGATATTTAGATGCGACAGATGGCGCTGAGATGGGCAGCCGGCGTTGTGGCGCTGCTGGTAACGGTTAGCGTGATCCGCTGCCTGCCTTTTGCACAATTAGAGTGGGAACCTGCCTGGCGCATGGCGCTGTTCGTGCCAGCGCTGGCCATAATAAACGCGATTGTCGGCCCGATAATTAAACTGCTGGCCCTGCCGATTAATTGCCTGACGTTCGGATTGTTCAGTTTCGTGGTAAACTCACTGCTGTTCTGGCTGGCGGGGTCTGCAAGCGGCGGGATCATGAATGCGTGGGGCGCGTTGCTCGGGTCTGTTCTATATGCGATTCTCAGCACGGTCATAAGTTGGCCGATCAAGGTGAAAGCGGATTGAGAAAACATAAGCAATTAGTAATCGTTACGGGGATGTCCGGGGCCGGGAAGTCGATGGCTGCGAATACATTTGAGGACCTGAACTTCTATTGCATCGACAATATTCCGCCTGGGGCGCTGCCTGACGTGATCAACTTCTGGAAATCGGCTGAGGATGCTGAGGATGTGGCGATAATCGTCGACGTGCGATCGGGGCAGTTTTTTGATCAACTGATCCCGATTTGCCGTGAGCTTCGAGAGCATCCTGTGGAGCATTTTCAGCCGCCGGTGGTGCTGTATCTGGATTCCAGCGATGCGGAGCTTGTGAAACGCTTTAAGGAGACCCGGCGTAAGCATCCGTTGGTGACCAGGGAACGCGGGATACTTGAAGCGATAACCCTGGAACGCGATATGCTCGCCGATCTTAAGGAGAACGCGGATAAGATTATCGATACCACGAACATGGAAGCTGAGGGTCTGCGCAGGCTGATACGCGAGTTTTTCGGCCCCTCGGAGAGCCAGGAACGGTTGATGATCGCCGTGTTGTCGTTCGGATTCAAGCACGGCACGCCGCTGGATGCGGATTTGGTGTTTGATGTCCGATTTCTTGCCAACCCATATTGGGTGCCTAAGCTGCGCAATTTGAACGGCACTAGCGAGGAGGTCGCGCAATATGTATTGTCGGACCCTCTCACTGAACCGCTTATGGAGAAGCTATTCGACCTGGTTGAGTTCAGTTTACCGCAGTATCTGCGAGAGGGTAAGGCGTATTTAACGATCGCCATAGGCTGCACCGGGGGCAAGCATAGATCGGTGGTGGTGGCTACGGAGTTGGCGCGGTTCCTGGCTGCTTCAAATTATACGGTGCGCGTTGAGCACAGAGACCTGATGCAGGGACGAGGTTGATCTGATGCGGGTTAGAGGCTTGATGAGCAGCCTGAAATGGCTGTATCCGGGGATGAGAATCAAGCGCTGGCTTTTGCTGATACCTGTCGGCATGGCGGTCGCGTTTGCCGGGGTTGTCGTATTAGCGGGCACCCAGATAATTGATATTGCCGGGCCTATGTATAACATGGCCTGGAAGTGGCGTGGCATCACACTTAATGACCCTAACACTAAATTAATATTCGGGCTGGGGTTCATTGCGTTGGGGCTGCTTCTGATATTCGTGAGCCTCAGGCAGGTGGTGCGATCGATTACCAGCGTGCTCAACCCCGAACTGCACGGAAAACTGGCCGATGTGGTCTTTCAAAGACGATATCTGGCACAGGGTCAGAGCATAGTAGTTATCGGCGGAGGGACAGGGCTTTCGACGATGCTGCGTGGTCTGAAAAGATATACCAGCAACATCGTGGCTATTGTGACTGTGACTGATGATGGCGGCAGTTCCGGCAGGTTACAGCGCGAGATGGGGGTGCTGCCGCCGGGGGATATTAGAAACTGCCTGGTTGCGCTGGCTGATGCAGAGCCTCTGATGACGGAGCTTTTCCAGTATCGATTTGGGGACAAAGAAGAGTGTTTTATGGGCCATTCGTTCGGCAACCTGCTGATTGCTGCGATGACCCAGATCACCGGAGATTTCGAGCGCGCGGTGAAGGAGACCAGCAATATTCTTGCGATTCGCGGCCGCGTGCTGCCTTCTACCATTCAGCAGGTGCGATTGCAGGCGGTGTTTGAAGATGGGACTATGGCCGACGGCGAGACCAATATCTCTGCGGCAGGAATCCCCATAAAACACGTATTACTGCAGCCATCCAACGCGAAGCCGCTCGAAGAGACTATAAAAGCTATTGAGACCGCCGATTGTATCGTTCTGGGGCCGGGTAGCGTTTATACCAGTATTGTGCCGAACCTGCTCGTGGCCGGCATACCTGAAGCTATCGCTGCCTCTGATGCAGAAAAGATATATGTCTGCAACGTGATGACCCAGCCTGGGGAGACGGATGGGTTCACAGCCGCCGACCACGTTAAGGCAATGGCCGCGCACAGCGACTTGCGCGCGTTTAATTATGTGTTAATTAACCAGACCGAGCCTAATAAGGATCTGCTGGATAAATACGCGGAGTCGAACCAGTTCTTCGTGGAGCCAAACGTGGCTGCGGTGCGGGAGATGGGCTACCGGCCCGTGCTGGGGGATTTCATCAGCCAGACCGAGGTGGTCAGACACGACCCCAACAAATTGGCGGATGCGATAGTCAAGCTGATATATTAGCAAAGGGGACAAAGGTTTGCCGCCATTTGATATCATACTCGCCAGCGCATCTCCGCGCAGGCGTGAACTGCTTTCACTTATTCTCGAAGATTTCCGCGTCCTGACCAGCAACTTCGACGAGTCTGAAGTGCCTCCTGATCTGCCACCTGTCGAACACGTTATTTTTTCTGCTGCAGCGAAGGCGCGTGACGTTGCAAAAGACCACCCAAACTCTTTAATTATCGGCGCCGACACAATTGTTGTGGTTGATCGGCAAATTCTGGGTAAACCCAAAGACGAACAGGACGCAGCCCGGATGCTTCGATTGTTGAGCGGGCGCACTCACGAGGTTTACACGGGAATCGCCGCAATTCTAAACGACATCGAGCGGCGCGATGTTGAATGCACTGAGGTGCGCTTTCGTGAGCTTTCCGAAGAGATGATCTCGCGGTATATCGCGACAGGTGAGCCGCAGGATAAAGCGGGGGCATACGGTATTCAGGGCAAGGGGGCAATCTTGATTAAGGGGATATCCGGGTGTTATCCTAACGTAGTCGGGCTGCCGTTGTATAAACTGAGTGTTGTGTTGAGCGAGTTTTGGAAGGGATAAACCGAAAGCGCGAAAGAAGCGAAAGCTGGAAATAATGCGGACTTCCAACCTGGGTGGCCGGATATCGAAAAAGCAGATTTCTCGCTTCGCTCGAAATGACGGGGTGTGGGCGCTCGAAATGACGGGATGTGTTGTATGTTTGTCATTCCGCGCGTAGTCGCGGAATCCACGGGAATGCACTGGCGGGGCGTGATCCTGCGACTGCGCGCAGGATGACATGAGTTGTATAGTGGCGTCGCTTCGTCCCGGTTATGTTGCTTTACGAGGGACTGTCCGAGACGGAGATCGGACACTACGCTGGGTTTTGGTGGATAATGCAGAGTTCGGAGGCGGCGATTCGGAGATCGCCACCTATCTTGGGAGGATGTTTGTCATTCCGCGCGTAGTCGCGGAATCCACGGGAATGCACTGGCGGGGCGTGATCCTGCGACTGCGCGCAGGATGACATGAGTTGTATAGTGGCGTCGCTTCGTCCCGGTTATGTTGCTTTACGAGGGACTGTCCGAGACGGAGATCGGACACTACGCTGGGTTTTGGTGGATAATGCAGAGTTCGGAGGCGGCGATTCGGAGATCGCCACCTATCTTGGTGGATAATGCAGGGATTGGTGATGGCGGTTTGGACGCGGCGTTTATGAACAGATATGCAAATCGGCTGATTCGGGGCTTTATTATGGCGGCGCTGATTTTTTGTGCGGCCGGTGTTGCCCTGGGGCAGGTTAACGTTCGTAAGATCGATTATGAAGGCTGGAACGGCTGTTACGAGATATCAAACCCACTGGTGAGGCTGGTGGTAGTGCCGCAGATCGGCGGGCGGGTGATGGAATATTCGCTGAATGGGGAGGATGCGTTCTGGCAGAATCAATCGGAGCTTGGCAAGATAACGGGCGATGATGTAGGCAAGACCTGGCGCAATTATGGCGGATATAAGGCCTGGAATGCACCGCAATCGCAATGGAGCGACTATTTCTACGATTCGATGCCTGCCGAGGTTGAAGCACTGCCGGATGGGCGTGGAGTGCGGATTACCACCGCGCCGATAAAGCATCTGGGATATCAATTTATTCGAGACATCGTGCTGTCTGATTCCACCACACGTGTGCGCCTTATCGAACGAATGAAAAATGTTTCGGATGAGGAGATCAAGTGGAGTGTGTGGGATGTGACCCAGGTAAAGGTTCCGTGCTGGATAATATTCCCGCTTAATCCCAAGAGCGCTTTTACAAGCGGTTGGAACGTTCTTTATCCTGTCGGCGGGGCTATCAAGCAGGTGCAGGTGGTAAATGGACTAGGGATTTTGAAATACGACAACAGGGTAGAGAACTTTGCGACCGATGCGAAGGCCGGTTGGATGGTGTATATCAAAGGCCAGCTTGCTTTCGTCAAGAGATGGGCGAATAGGATGGTCGATGCCACCTACCCGGACGGCGGCTGTGACGCTGCATTTTATACATGCGGGACGAATATGGCGGGCGGATATGCTGAGATGGAAGTGATGGGGCCGATCGTCAAGCTAAAGCCCGGTGAAGAGACCGAATTGACAGAGGACTGGTTCTTGTCTCGACTTAACCAAAGTGCGAAGGATATACCGGATGTGTTTGCGCGTTTGGAGTTGCTTCAAAAGCGTGGGCTGCTGCCGAGGGGGTTGAAGCTGCAATGATTGCAAAGTTTTATGTGGCGATACTAGTCGCCCTTGGGATTATGGCCTGCATGAGCGGATGCGGAAAACCTGAGACTGGGCAGGATAAGATGATCGTGGCAGCCAGCATCGCGCCGTTGTATTATTTCTCACAACAGGTGGGTGGCGACCGGGTTAAGGTGACGCTATTGGTGCCGCCGGGGTCGAACCCGCATACTTATCAGATTCAGCCCAACCAGATGACTGATTTGAGCAAGGCTTCGGTGCTGGTGTTGAACGGAGCCGGATTGGAGTTTTGGGCGGACAGAGTGGTGGATGCTGCTAATAACCCGAAACTGATCGTGACGGATACGGCTGATGGGTTGCATTTCATAGACGAAGAAGCTGGGCACGGTCATGAACACGGCAATCCGCACGTTTGGCTGGATCCGGTGGACGCGATTCATCAAGTGGAGAAGATTCGCGACGCTTTTGTAAAAGCCAACCCGCAGCACGCTGAGGAATATCGCGCAAATGCTGATAAGTTGATCGAAAGACTGAATGTGTTGGATGAGGACATACGCGCTGAGGTATCGGGGTTTCGTCATAAGAGCTTTGTGACATTTCACCCGACGTGGACCTATTTTGCGCACAGATATGGGCTGAATCAAGCTGCTGAAATCGAGCCAAGCCCCGGTAAAGAACCGTCGCCTCGAGACATATCACAGGCTATAAAGATAGCGAGAAAGCTAAAAGTTCGGGCTATTTTCGCGGAGCCTCAGATGTCGCCTAAAGCAGCTCAGGTGGTTGCAGAAGAGGCCGGCGCGAAGGTGCTGCTGTTGGACGCTTTCGGACAGCCGCCTGATTATGACTACTTCACTAATATGCGAGACAACTTAAGTAAAATGGCTGGGGCCTTGAAATGATAGACCAGACTCAGCCTCTTATCGAAGTCAAAGACCTGACTGTGCTCCACAACGGGCTAAAAGTGCTGGATTCGGTCTCGTTGACTGTAAGCAAAGGGGAGTTCACGGCGATTGTAGGCCCGAATGGATCCGGCAAGAGCACGCTGGTAAGGGCTATTTTAGGGCTAATCAAACCTGACAGCGGGGAGATTCGAGTATTTGGCGTGCCGGTGGAGAAACTGCGGGAGCATCGGTCGAGAATTGGCTACGTGCCTCAGATATTCGATATCGACCTGAACTTTCCTATTAGCGTCTTTGAGACAGTACTAATGGGGACTTATGGTAGAATCGGGGTCGGTAAGAGACCGCGGCCGGAAGATCATGAGGCTGCTCTCGCTGCGCTGGAGAAGGTGGGTATCGCCGACCTTAAGGATCGTTCCCTTGCCAGACTTTCCGGCGGGCAGCGACAGAGGGTCTTTATCGCCCGCGCGCTTGCCGACGAGCCCGAATTGCTGGTGCTCGACGAGCCGACCACCGGGATAGATGTGACCACTACCGGTAATCTATATTCGCTGCTGCGGGAATTGAAGCGCGACGACGTTACCATTGTGCTGGTGTCACATGACATTGGGGTGGTGGCTTCTTATATTGATACAATCGCGTGCTTGAATGTGTCGCTGGTGGCTCATTGCAGGCCGGACGAGGAAGTGTGTTCAAACGCGCTGACGGATATGTATGGCTCGCATGCGGCGTATCTGCATCACTCCGACACGCCACATATAGTAGTGGAGGATCACCCGGATGCTTGAGAGTTTCGCTTTTGCTTATATGCAGCGCGCCACCGTGGCCGGGGTGCTGATAGGTGCGCTGTGTGCGATTATCGGCGTCTATGTGGTCCTTAAAGGGCTGGCGTTTATCGGGGCTGGCATTGCACACGCTTCGTTTGGGGGTGTGGCGATCGGAGTGTGGCTGGGGATTAACCCCATTTGGAGCGCGATAGTGTTCTGCATCCTGACCGCCTGGGGTATCGGGCTGACTTCGAAGAAGAGCTTTGTTAAGGAGGACACGGCTGTTGGTGTCTTTTTTGCGTCGACTATGGCGCTGGGGATACTGCTGGTCGGGTTAAAACAGGGCTACCAGGTGGATTTGTTCAGCTATCTGTTTGGAAGCATACTTGCGGTGACGGCGCAGGATGTGTGGACTACGGTAGTTATCACCGCGATTGTGCTGGCGCTGGTGGGTTGGCTTTATAAGGACCTGATGTTCATCACATTTGATGCCGAGATGGCTGAAGTCACGGGGATTCCGGCGAGCAAGCTGTATTTTCTGCTGATAACGATGATGGCGTTGACAGTGGTGATGTCGATTAAAGTTGTGGGGATTATACTCGTCGGCGCGTTGATCGTCACTCCTGCGGCGGCTGCCTATCAGCTTACCGAGAAGTTTCGCAACTTAATGGCGCTGGCGGTGGTGTTTGGTGTCGGGTCGTGCGTATTCGGCCTGGTATTATCGGATCTACTGGGGATAGCGTCCGGCGCGACGATAGTGCTGCTATCGACGGCGACGTTCTTCTTCTGCGCGGCGATATCCCCGCGGCGCAGAAGAGCCAAGTCCGTTACTCAGGCGAAATAGATTATCTTTCGACAAACCCGCCGACTAAAGCTGTTCGAAATGCCTTGACCACCACAGGGTCGAATTGCGTGCCCGCACAGGCCTCAAGCTCCGTAAGAGCCGATTCCTGATCCATAGCATCGCGCCAGGGCACGTCTGATGTGAGTATATCGAACGCCTCAGCCACGCTTATGATCCTGGCTCCCAATGGAATATCATCGCCAGCCAGCCCATCAGGGTAGCCTTTGCCATCGTAGCGTTCGTGATGGTGCTTGATAAGCGGCGCCGCATCCTGCAGGCCGTCGACCTTTTCCAGTATGCGGGTCGCTATAGTGGAGTGCCGTTTCATTACGGCGAATTCGTCCTCGGTCAATTTGCCGAGTTTGTTTAGTATTCTTCGTGAGATCGCGACCTTACCGATATCGTGAAGCCCAGCCGCATATTTCAGGTTGGTAAGCTCCGCGTTCGACAGGTTCAGAACCCTGCCGACGGCAATGCAGTATCTCGTGACGCGCTTACTGTGACCTTCCGCAGTCTTATCGCGCTGCCCTGCTGCAGCAACAAGAGCATCTACTGTCTGCTCAAATAAGCTCTGCAGCCCACCCCGATCGGTTCGCTCAACGTCCATGTAAACCTCCCGGCTCTACCCCGGCAAGCTCCGGGCACGGCCGATTATGTCCCCTAATTCCTGAGGGTTCACCGTGCGCATATCCAGGAGGAATGTATCCTTAGCGATTCTCCCGAAAATCGGGGGGTCTGCCTCCCGGAAACGCCTACCCAAATCTTCGGCAGATAACTTCTGACTCTTCAGAGCAACAGCCCTGCTTTCGATACATTGTCCGGGTAAAGATCCCCCACCCGTTTCGGCTGTGGAATGGACGACACTCGCCTGAAGCGAGTCTATCTTCAGCGCGTTAATTCTTCTCGCGAGATTAGCGGCTTGAGCGGCTACTTTCTCGATGGGTCGGGCTATGGCTGCAAGCACGGGAATCTGCTCGGCGGCGGCATCGTCGCGGTAGATATGCAGGGTGGCTTCCAACGCCGCAAGGGTGAGTTTGTCTACCCGTAGAGCACGTGCCAGCGGGTTTGAACGGCACATTTGAATATATTCAGACTTGCCGACCAATATGCCCGCCTGTGAGGCTCCCAGCAGCTTATCCCCGCTGAATGTGATGACATCAACTCCGGCCTGCACGCTTTCCTGGACGGTCGGTTCGTGCTCCAGGCCGAACGGGGATAAATCGACAAGCGCGCCGCTGCCGAGATCGTCGACAACCGGCACCATGGCGCTTACGCCCAACTCTACTAATTCAGCTAATGATGCCTCTTCTGTGAAGCCGGTAATCTTAAAATTGCTGGGATGGCATTTTAATATCATGGCGACTTCGTTGCGCCATACAGCCTGCTCGTAATCGGAGATTCGGGTGCGGTTCGTGGCGCCGACTTCTATGAGATAGGCGCCTGCTCGGGTGATTATATCCGGCAGCCTGAATGAACCGCCGATTTCTACAAGCTGACCGCGTGAGATGAGCACGTTTTTATTCAGCGCGAGGGTGTTTATGGCGAGAAGGACTGCGGCGGCGTTGTTGTTGACAACCATAGCGGCCTCTGCGCCAGTCAGTTCGATGAGGATATCCTCGATATGATCCTGTCTGGAGCCTCGTTTGCCTGATTCGACGTCGATTTCTAAAGTGCAATGGCCTGCGGCGACTGCGTCTACGGCACTGCGAGCGGATTCTGACAACGCCGCCCTGCCGAGGCCGGTGTGAATGATTATGCCAGTCGCGTTGATTGCTCTTTTTAGAGACATCGTAAAGTATTGCTTTAGCAGTTTTAATATGCTGTCTATAAGCGTATCTATATCAGGGGCTGGCTCTCCACGCGAGATCGCTTCTCTGGCAGAATCGAGCGCATTTCTGGCGCATTGTGTGATGGCCTTGTGCGAATGGGAGCCTGCGATTCGAGCATCTCGAATAAGCTCATCTACCGACGGCAATTTTCTAAATTCGCTGCTTTTATCCACGAATGGATTATAGGCATCTGGCGCAAGAAAGACAAGTGCGTGTGCAAAAGCGCAAATTCGCCTAAATGATTGACCGTTGTAGTGCGAAGGTAGTATAATTACGTTTTGGGATAGCGCCTGTTGGGGGAAAGGTTTTCACCAACCCTCTCGTTTTTGGTGTACAATACACGAACAGTGGCAGGATCCCACTAACTTTGAGGTGATGACGAAGACCCATGATCTATCCATCTGCGGACAAACTTGAGAATTGGGGAAGTAAGTATTCGCTGGTTGTATTGGCGGCCAAGCGGGCTAAGCAGATCAAGAGTGGCGCTCCTCCTCTTATCCCTACCACTTCCAAGAACCCTCTGACGATCGCGCTGGAGGAAATTGCGGCTGGAGTGGTGCTGTGCCAGGTAGCCGATCACGACGTGCTGCCGAAGACCAGTCAGGAGACCGAAGTAGCTCAACTGCTGGCGATTCCGACTGCTTCTGCTGAGGATGAAGATGAAGAGATAGAGGTGGAGGCGGCTGAGGATGCTGAGGAAGAAATAGAGGCTGAGGACGAAGAAGAAGAGATAGAGACGCCTGACGATACCGAGGAAGAATTGGAATCTGAAGACGACGAGGATGAGGTTAAGCCTGTTTTCTTCGACATTGAAGCTGAGGAAGAGGGCGTTGATCTCGAAGATGAGGCCGAGCTGGCAGACGAAGAAGAGCCTGAGGCTGAGTTGGTTGCCGAAGAAGAACCTGAGCTCGAGGTAGTGAAGGAAAAGGCTAAACCTAAACGCACACGCAAAAAAGCGGAGCCTGAAGCCGCCCAGGCCGAAGATGCTGCAGAGGCAGAGGCCGACGAAGACTAAAAATCCAGTGCGCGCACACCGGTTATTGATTCTGATTATTACTATATTGAAATATACCATTCATCGACGGAGGGCGCGGCTCTCCGTCGATAGCTTCTAAATATGGAGAACAAACGGGACTACTACGAAACACTTGGCGTCAGCAGGGACGCAAGCCCAAGCGCTATCAAGGCCGCTTACCGACGCCTGGCCCGGCAGCATCACCCAGACGTAAACCCGGGAGACGACACCTCCGAGCAACGATTTAAGGAGATCAACGAAGCGTATCAAGTGCTCTCTGACCCCGAAAAGCGAGAAGTCTACGATCGTTATGGTCATGAGGGCTTTGAGCAGTCGTTTAACGCGAATGGGTTCGGGGACTTTGGCGGCTTTGGGGATATATTCGACATTTTCTTCGGCGGCGGAGGCGCTCAAACCGGTAGAAGGTCCGGGGCAGAGCGAGGCCAGGATCTTCGCTACGACGTAAAGCTGACCCTCGAACAGGCCTACCATGGAATGGACACCACATTCACGCTGACCCGAAAGGAAAACTGCGATGTCTGTTCGGGTTCGGGAGCAGATCCGTCCAGCCAACCGCTGACCTGTACTGTCTGTAACGGCTCAGGACAGGTCCGGCAGCAGCAAAATACTATTTTCGGGGCGCAGGTTAGAGTTATGGCCTGTCCGAAATGCCACGGTGAAGGAGTCACACAGAGCATACCCTGTCATAAATGCAATGGCCAGGGCCGAGTTGTAAAGACATCTGAGAAAACCGTGCATATCCCGGCTGGGGTGGATAGCGGCATGCGGATCAGGCTGACTGGAGAAGGGGAAGCCGGAGTCAGAGGCGGACCTGCGGGCGATCTTTATATCATCACCCACGTCCAGAAACACGGCGTATTCGAACGCAAAGGAAATGATCTTTGGTCAACAGTGCCGATTAGTTTCACACTGGCCGCGCTGGGTGGCGAGATTGATGTCAGAACAATCGATGGCACCGAGAAGCTGCACATCGCGGCAGGCACGCAGCCGGGTGAGGTATATACTCTGCGTGATAAGGGGATGCCTGATGTTAACTACGGCCGCGCTGGAGACCTTAACGTGATGATACAAGTCACCACCCCGACGCGCCTCAACGAAGAGCAAAGGGCGCTGCTGATGCAGTTTGCCGAGTCGCGAGGCGAGAAAATCCACGAAAGCACCGAAAAGGGGTTCTTCGAGCGCGTGAAGAACGTGTTCAGCTCGAAATGAGATGGATTGAACTATCGGTCGAGGCAACGGCAACATCAGTTGACGCGGTGAGCGATATCCTCGTCGACGCCGGTACCGGCGGGGCTGTGATCGGAAAAACTTTTGCGAATTCTCCTGACAATCCGAACCGGGTGACGGGATATTTGCCAGTCGATGACAGGCTGGAGGAGCGCCTTGGTCGCATCCGTGACAGGGTGAGACTGCTGCCGACTTTTGGGCTTAGTTTGCAATCCGATGAGATATCCATTGACTGGATAGAGGACCAAGAGTGGGAAACGGCCTGGAAGAAACACTTTAAGCCGGTGCGCGTAGGCCGAATTATTGTGAAGCCGACCTGGGAACAAATCGACGCCGGGCCGGATGACCTGGTAGTAGAAATTGACCCCGCTATGGCTTTCGGCACGGGATATCACCCGACCACCCAATTATGCCTCCTCGCACTGCAGGACTACGTGAAACCCGGCGATGTCGTGCTGGATGTCGGCACGGGGTCCGGTGTGCTGGCGATTGCGGCCGCGCTGCTTGGGGCGCAGAGAGTATCTGCTATTGATATAGATACTATCGCAGTTGACACGGCGATTGAGAACGTTGCTCAAAACGGATTAAGCGACCTCATAGACGTGATGCGAGCGGATACGCCGATGGCCTGTGGCGATGAAGCTAACGTGGTGGTGGCCAATATCATTGCGAAGGTGCTGATTGATATGGCTTCTGACTTGGCAGCGAAGGTGATGCCGGGAGGGCTGCTGATCGCGTGTGGGATTATCAACGAACGCGCAGATGATGTGCGGGGCGCGTTTGAGGCTGCTGGGGTTCATACTGTTGAACAGCCCGTTGACGGGGACTGGGTGGCGATAATCGGCAGACGAGAGGCGTGATATGGCTGATCACCGCAGGTTTCTTGTTGCTCCCGAACAGATTTGCGCAGAAGAGGCTCTCATAGAAGGCGACACCGCCAGGCAAATCTGCAAAGTGCTCCGGCTAAAAGAAGGCGACCCCATTACCCTGCTGAATGGAAGCGGAGGGGTTTTTGAGGCTGTGATTGCTGCGGTCTCTCCACGCGCTATAAAAGCCAGAATTATAAACACGCAACACGGCGTTAATGAGCCGACGCTTCGCCTCGTTCTTGCTTCCTGTTTGCCAAAAAGCGACCGCATCGAGCACATCGTTCAGAAGTGTACAGAACTGGGAATATCTGAAATGATAATGGTAAGCTCAGAGCGCACTGTGGTCCGATTGGACGACTCGGGGCAGGCAAAACGACTTGAAAGATTGAATAAGATAGCAATTGAAGCAGCCGAGCAGTGCGGCAGGTCAGTGGTTCCTAAGTTGAGCGGAGTTATCGAGTTTGACGAGTTGATAAAATCGGCACCCGATTATGACCTGGCATTAGTCGGCTGGGAGGAAGAAGCGGCTATCAGTTTGCGAGATACGCTTCGTGAAAACAGAAATGCGAGATCGGCGCTGTTGATTATCGGCCCTGAGGGCGGGTTCACCCAAAGCGAGGTGCAGTCCGCTATTGATGCAGGAGTGAAATCGGTCTCATTTGGAGGCCGGATATTGCGCACAGACACCGCCGCAGTTGCGGGATGTGCGGCTATAATGTATGAACTTGAAGGTCAACTGTAAATATATGTGGAACTCTGTTTCAACAGTGTTTGGGGAAATATTGCCTGGGCGAGTTGGGATAACAAAATATGATGCGTGAAAAAAGCGCCCTTGGATTAAAACAGCTTCGAGTCACCGACAATCTGGAACAACTGCTCGATGTGCTGCCGGTCAAAATCCGGCAAAGGATAGAGGAGCAGGAGGATGTCGAGGACCTGCTTGAGATAGTGATGGACCTTGGTCGGGAGCCGGAGGTCCGGTTTCCCCTGCGAGTGGTGCAGCTCTCCGACCAGCCTGTCAAAGCGGAGGATATCACCCACGTTGTCGAGAGAGTCGGGGAGTTCGGCAAAGATAACCGGGCAGGAATTGAGCGCACCCTTCACCGCATTTCGGCCATTCGCAACAGGCAGGGCAGGATCATCGGCCTGACTTGCCGCATCGGACGTGCTGTTTATGGCACTATCGATATAATCCGCGATGTAGTTGAAAGCGGCCGCAGTATTTTGATGTTGGGCAGGCCGGGTGTTGGAAAGACCACCAAACTGCGCGAAGTTGCGAGAATATTGTCTGATGAGTTTAAGAAACGCGTGGTGATCGTCGATACCTCAAACGAAATTGCCGGGGATGGTGATATCCCCCACCCTGCGATCGGGCACGCACGGCGAATGCAGGTGGTGACGCCTGATCAGCAGCACTCGGTGATGATAGAAGCAGTCGAGAACCACATGCCCGAGGCTATCGTGATAGACGAAATTGGGACCGAGGCTGAGGCGTTTGCGGCTCGCACTATAGCAGAGCGCGGTGTTATGCTGGTGGCAACTGCGCATGGCAATTCACTTGAGAATTTGATGGTGAACCCCACGCTGTCTGATTTGATCGGCGGGATTCAGGCGGTGACGCTGTCTGATGAAGAAGCCAGGCGCAGAGGTACCCAAAAGACCGTTTTAGAACGCAAAGCCCCGCCGACTTTCGATGTGCTGATAGAGATTATCGAGATGGACAAGCTGGCGATCCATCACGACGTGGCGAGTATTGTCGATAAGATGCTTCGTGGAGCGCCTCCGCGACCGGAGATCCGAGTGAGAAACGTGGCCGGAGAGGTCGAGGTGGTGCAGACTACTGATATATCGGCCCAGACAGATTTGAGCCACCAGCACGTTACTCCTGAGTCCGCTCCTCTACCGGCGATAGTAAAGGTGTTCCCGTATGGGGTCAGCAGAAGCCGCCTGGAACGCGCGCTGCGCGAGCTGAGGGTGCCGGGCTATATCAGCAAAGAACTGGGGGATGCCAACGCGGTTATAGCGTTAAAGGTTCATGAACGAAAGAACCTCACAGTGCTACAGGATGCTAAACGACGCGGGATGCCTGTGTATATCGTGAAGAGCAACACATACGCACAAATAGCCGGTGTGGTGCGCGAGATATTCAACCTGGGCGAGTCTAATGAAGAATCGGCCGCTATTGCTGACGCGGAAGAGGCTATCGGCAGAGTGTTGGAGACCGGGGAGCCGCAGGAGCTTTCACCGCAATCTAATTATTTAAGAAGGCTTCAGCATCAACTGGCGGAGAAGTATGAACTGACCTCGCAGAGCATCGGCACGGAACCATATCGCAGAGTGAGAATCTTCAAACTATGACCGCAGGACGCGGAATCTTTGTAACCATCGAAGGCATCGAAGGCGCAGGAAAGAGTACCCTGGCGAAAGCGTTGGGCGAACAGCTGAGGTCTTTTGGATACGAAGCGGTGGTGACCCGCGAACCGGGCGGGACGCCGTTCGGCGATGTGGTTAGAAAACTGCTGCTTGAATCAGAGGATATGTCCGACCGCGCCGAGCTTTTGCTTTTTGAGGCGGCCCGCGCCCAACACGTCGATGACGTTATTAAACCAGGACTTCGCGATGGCGGTATTGTAATATGTGACAGGTATACGGATTCTTCTATCGCATATCAGAGCTGCGCACGGGGAATTGACTTCGACATTGTAGATCGACTAAACCAGTTCGCAACAGACAACGTGGAGCCGGATGTTACTATTCTGCTTGATTTGCCTGCTGAAATCGGGCTTAAAAGACAGGAAAAGCCAGATAGAATTTCTGCTCAGGATATATCTTTTCACGAATCCGTGCGACGCGGATATCTGAAGCTGGCGAGCGCAAATCCTGACAGGTTTGGGATTATAGATGCTACCGAATCATTCGAGGATGTTTTGTATAAGGCCAGCGAAATCGTTTTAGCGAAAGCAAAGGTGCAACAATGAAGCTCGTAATAGCAATCGTCCATGAAAGAGATAAACACAAGGTAAGCGACGCTCTGCTTCAGGCTGGGCACAAGTTCACTATCGTAGCCAGCACGGGCGGGTTTCTCAGGGATGGCAATGTCACTTTTCTGGCGGGAGCCAAGGATGAGGACGTGGACAGCGTTATCGAGATCGTACGCAAGTGGTGCTCGTCGCGTGAGCAGTATGTCACTCAGCCCATGCCCGATGCCATTGCTCCTGCGGGGGCTGTGCTTAATCCGATTAAGGTTGGAGTCGGTGGCGCTATTATATTTGTGGTGGATGTAGAGAAATACGAACGTGTCTGATCGAAAAGGTTATGATCGTATAATTGGGCAGGACCTTGCAAAGCGGGTGCTGGGTAAGGCGGTTTCTGATAATCGCATTGCGCATGCCTATTTGTTTTTGGGCCTGCAGGGCACCGGAAAACTGACCACTGCAGTGGAGTTCGGCAAGGCCCTGAATTGCGAAAATATGCACGATGGTCAGGCGTGTGGCGAGTGTGCGATTTGTCACGCCATCGAACACGGCAACTTTCCTGATATGCGAATCTGGTCGCCTAAGGGACAAGATACGACCATCGACAGTATGCGCGAAATGCGTGATCGTGCGTCGTTCAGGCCGGCTCGGGGCAAATGGGTTGTCAATATCATCGAACAGGGCGATACTCTAAACGAGGACTCTGCCAACTGTATTCTGAAACTGCTCGAAGAACCTCCGGACTATGTCGTTAATATTTTATTGTATAGAAACCCGGCCGGCATATTGCCTACAATACGATCAAGGTGTCAGCTTATTCGATTTGACCAGGTAAATACGGACGAATTGGCAGGGCGGTTGATTGACGATTATGACGCGACTTCCGCCGAGGCAGAATTGCTATCAGTATATTCCCAGGGACGGCCCGGTGTCGCCATACGGCTGCTGGACGATGACACTTTTGTGCGCAGGCGTGAGGTTATCGCCAGCATAGCGGACAAAGTCGCCTCAAATAACCCTTGGGCCGCTCTTATTCTTGCGGAAAATCTTCGTGGATCGGACCTTGTGCAGAAGGCGACAGAGGCGGACGACGATGAAGAGGTCGAAAAAGATTCCAAACCACGCTCATCGGCACAAAGGCCGGGCGCCAGAGAAGCGACGATAGAATCGCTGGATATGCTGCTGGTGTGGTATAGGGATCTGCTCGCTGCCAAATTGCAGGGGCCGGAGGCGGCGGTGGTGAACTCAGATAAACGCGAACTACTGTTTCAACAAGCCGGCCATTATCCTCACGGCGGACATCTGCTAACGAGGATTGAAGACATTTTGCAGGCCAGGCGGCGCATACGAGGAAATGGGAATCCGCAAATCGTGACCGAACATCTAATGATGAGGCTTGCGCTGGGAAACTAAACAATTCGCAGAGTCGGTAATTGCCAATCGGGTGGCGTTTGGAGCGCCACCCGATTCGCTATGTGATCGGCCACAAAATCTAGATATTAACGCTAATTCTCGTCTTTTTCAGTCTAATTAGCAAGAAGAGCATGCCACTTCCGAAAATTGCCAGAAGTACTGCGGTCGACTCCGGCAGAATCTTCGTGTCAACGACCACAGAGTCAATGATAGAGCCATTTCCACCGGTCGAAATATCAATGCCCGCCAGCGTCTGTCCCGGATCCAATCTGAACAGCGCCTGATATACCAGCCATCCCGTTTCGGTATCTCCGAAGCTGCCAGTAGACTCGACAAAGTCTCTATAATACCATCCGTTTTCGATCAGTCTTGGAGTAGACTCCGAGACTCCGTCACCACTGACGCTGCGAACGTTTATGGTGGGAGTGCCGGTAAAGCCGACGTGGTATTTCACCTGCACCCAGATATCCATACCCTGGGTACCGGCGTTAGGATCGTCCAATTCCAAAGTAATCAGACCGCCCGGACCAACATCCCAGAAGTTGGTCGCTGAGCCGAAGGCCGCCTCTGTCCACTCGCCGCCCTCGATGAAACCCGCGCCGCCGTCGCCAACCGTAACGGTCGCTGTGCCGTTGACATTACCGATAACCTGATCGGCGGCAACCTCGGGGTTCACGCCATCATAGCTGCCCCAGTTATTCCAAAAATATGTCGCACTAGCAGGCAGACCTCGGTTCCAATAAGGGTAAAATACACCATCCTCATCAGGACTTGGAACGTATATCTGCGCGTACGCGCCCGTTGCGACAAGGGCCAATAATGCCGCTAATATAAAACTCAGTAGGAATTTCGATTTTTGCGCACTCAATATAAAGCACCTCCACACTCTTTTAGAGCAGTGAGCATCGTGGTCGGCAGTTTTACATCCATCCGCCCAACCCGAAGGCTTCTACACGGCTTAATTAAGCTATCCACCCTGCAACGACTATTCACTAAGGCGCACTGGGCACTCCCTAGTGATATTTGCCACATTTGCAAATACTAATACAAGTTGTCACTTCAACCGCTACCAACATTATGCAACGTAAAGAACAATACGTCAACCCGGTAATATTACCAGTCCGGCGACCGAATGGCTGCCGGACTGCGCGTTTTCTATGGAAGATCACCTTTTGTATAGAGATACTTCATAAGAATAAGGTAGTCGTTATTGTCGGTAAAACCATCACCGTTGATGTCACCGGCCGTGCCGTAGCCCCAGTTGTTGCGCAGGACGGCATAGTCAAGAGCATTGACCGAGTTATCTCCGGCAGGCGAACCAGGAGTCGCAAGGTCGCCGCCTCGCAGCACCTTCGGCCCCAGGAAATCAACCTCGGCCTGGCCTTTGATCATCGCCACATCACGCCGCGAGCGTAAATGCCAGGCCGTCTTGGCGCTGATTGAGGTAATCTCAGCAACATCGGTAAAGCTGTAATAAGCCTTGCCATTAATAAATTTCAAAGGCACGGTTTTAGTAATAGCGCCGTTCAACACAAATGTGACAGATCGAGTCATAACAACAAACGAATCCTCAATTCCAACCAACCCGCTGACCTCGTTTTTGTTGACCGAGAAGCTCCTGGTCTCGTTGGAGTCGTTGCCGTAGACATCAGTCGCAACCACCGTTATTGAATGCTGGCCGTTTGTCCAGTCTTCATCAATCGTGCAGACGCCAACATATTTGCCAGTATTTTGATCCAGAGACATCGAAACGGTTGTCTCGGAATTGTCGATATAAAACTCGACTATATCGACACCGGAGTCATCAGTCGCCTCGGCCTCGACGGTAACAACGCCCTTAAGGAAGTTGTAGGTGGGAGCTCCGCCGACCTCACTGCAGGTCACGAGAACGTTGGCAAGCACAGGAGCCTGGTCGTCCGGGATATACGTAACAGTAACTTCGGCGCATTGTGCGCTCAAGCAGCCAGTTGTGATGTTCCTGGCCTTAGCGTAATAGGTCGTGGTCCGAGTCGGGCTGACAGGAGATGTGGCTATCGCACCGCCGCAGCTTTCAGAGTACCACACGACTTCCTCGCCATTACCCACCGTCGCCGACAGCGCCGAAGAGCGGCCGGGACCGATAGTCGAAGGGGTCGCCGTTGGGTTTGTCGGGGTGTTGGGCAGTGAATTCACTGTAGCAGTGATCGGGGTAGCCGTAAATGCCGCAACGCCGCAACTCGGAGTGACAAACACATTATATGTGGTCGTATTAGTCAGACCTGCGGGCGGATCATAGGATGCGCCGGTGGCGCCCGCGATCAGCGTATCGCTAATCGTCGGAGAGCTTGTGCCTAATTTGGAATACCACTGATAGCTGAGCGTTCCGCCACCGGAGCCGCCGCTATAGGTCATCAGGCCGGGATCGATGCTGCCGCAAGCAGAACCGCCGCCTCCGGTTATTGTTCCTATGGAAAACGCGCCAATCGCCTCCACCGAATAACTGAAAGCGCCGTTTGCTGCGTTTTCAGCGTTATAGCTCTTAACGTGCAGATACCAGGCGCCGCTGGAAGTCGGGGCCAGGGTAAGAGCGCCACTTGACCACTGAGTCTCCGTATCGGTCCATGCGTGAGTCGGGTTCTTATCCCACGCATATCTAAAGTATTGCACCCCGCCGGCTCCCCAGCCAAGATTATTAGTCCACACGACATTTGCTCCCTGACAGGGAGTTGCTGTGTCGGGCGTAACGCTATTGGCTACGGGCGCCGGGGAAAGAGTATAGACAGAAGTGGAGTTGACATAACTTGTCGCATTGGCCCACGTGCCCCGCGATTGGCTGGTGTTGTCGCGAGCGGCTATGTCAAATGTATATTGGGTGTTAGGAGTAAGCCCGGTATTACTGAACGATGTTGCCGTGCCCCAACCGTATGCTGAGGCGCCATTGCGGCGAACATTAACACCTACATCACCACGGCGGTAGTGACAGGTCTCGGTTTTGACGTTGTTCATCGATTCATCTGCGCCATCCGCTACGCCGACACCTTTGTCGAGTGGAATATTCCAAGCCACGTTTATCTGCGTCGGGCTGACAACATTTACGCCGGTAAAGCCCGGGTTATTCGGGGCAACGTTATCTACAAACACTGCGGCCCAGGCGCAGTTGCCTGTGTCGTTGTAAGTCCATCCGCCGCTTGATCCGCTCGCCTGGCCGGATGTCCGACCGGATTGGCTGATTCCGAAGAAGTGTAGCCGTCTATAACCGGTTACGTTGTTCTCCGTATGAGACCAACTTGATCCGCTATTAGTCGTAAACTTGTAGTTCTCATCAGCTCCGGAAAGACCGCGGCCCCATTGATAGTATCCAGTCTTCCAGAATGGAATAAACTGCGCGGTCACAGTGCCGCTGGCGGTTACCGTAGTATTGTTCGTGTATAACGTAAGACCGCTGGCAGGATTGGAGACGCCGTTGAAGTTGGTCATCGACATCTTCGGATACCAGCCGTCCTGCTCGTTGCTGACACTGTAGCCGCCGTATTCGTTGGACTGGAGACTAACGCTTGGCTCATTGCGGTTGGTATCGCTGCCGTTTCGCAGACTCATAGTACCCTGCCAGCCGCCTCCGCCGGGCCCCTGCTGGATTTTGAAGAGCACCCTGTTCCACCCTGCAGGCATTGATTTGCCTCCAGTAACGTCAGAATCCCTGGTAAGTCCCCTGGCGATATCGTTAGTATGGATATTTGTGCCGTTTAGCCAGACTTTGCAGCCGTCGTCGGAACCCATCGCAAATCTCGGCCCGGCTCCATTGGGGGAATAAACCCAGGCCATCGCGTATCCCGCCTGATTCGGATTGGCGTTCCACTTGGTGGCGAAGTTTATCGAGTAGGCGTTATTCATATCTCCAGGCTCGTACTTTTCCGGAGTCTTTCCGCCCCACAGTCCGTCGGCAATCGCCGTTCCTTTGTTTGTCTCGACATACGGATAAAGGTATAGGTTTGCTTCATCCAGGCCGTTGGTGTTGGCGAGACTCGTCGAACTATATGGGCCAAGAATCGCCCATCTGTTCAAATAGGCCCAACGATCGCCGTATTGGTGGATTACAGAGATAGCAGAAGGGCTGGAACCGCACTCGTTCATACAGGTGGTCCAGTTCTCATTCAAATCAACCCGCGCACCATTCCAGTCAGCAAGGTTGCCAACAGGACTACTGAAAAGACCTGTCCAACCATCAAGTGTGCATTGATTCATTTCGCTGTAACTGCCGTTGTCATCACTGCGGTTCTTTTTGTATCGTAGTCTCACGCCACTGGCTGCATTTACATTCGGCACCAGAAAGTCCGTCTTAAAAAATCCTCGCCCACTCCACGAGAATCCCGGGTCCCAGTGAGCATAGAAATTTCGACCTGCACAACTTGCAAGATGCGCGTATGCGTACCAATAGGTATAACCGTATGATGAACCGCTGGCTGGCATATTCTGCGAATAGGGATAACCCAGCCAGTCGCCGGTCCAAGACATTGCGGGTGAGGATACTACTAATACTGCGAGGAAAAGCATTATCCCTGCTACAAGCGGGTAACGGGAGAAATACTGCAACATACTACTACTACTACCTTACTGCATTACTGCTTTACTGCTTTACTGCTTTACTGCTTTACTACAAACCGGAGCGATCCGGGCGGGTCGCTCCGGGATATTCAATTGTGAGACCGACCTACGATTTGTCTTTGCTAAGCTGATCGAGGACGGATTTTTGTATGGTGAAACCATACTTTTTCAGTATCGTCCCGTCAGTGTCCCCCGTCATTTCATTTTTATTTCGGAACTCCAGCTCAGTAATGCAAGCTCCTCGAGCATATTCCAGTGGGATTTTGGCGGGAGGATTGTTTTCCAGCACTCGAATCACACAGTAGCCGCCGTAGTCTTCGATGGAATCCAGGGCGACGCCGCCCGGAGATGTGCCGGCGATTGCCGGGGAGTTGAATCCTCCGGAGAATTGCGGTTGAACGTGTCGCTCTGCAGGCGGCTCGTAACGACACTCAGGATGCTCTTTGAGCAAATCCTCGAACTTCGCGCCCTGCTGCATCTTCATTATCAGCTCGGCAGCAAGCGCCTTTGCAGGTCCGCTGGTGGAAGGGTCTGAGTAGTCAACCGGGCAGACGATGAAATCGCATTTCATAATCTGATCCTGCATGCCTTTATACTCATTGTCATAGTAAGTTTTTATATCCTGATCAGATGGAACAAATGAAGTAAGCAGACCTTCCAACATTCGCGCTTTCATCACCGCCACTATCCACTCTTCTTTGGCATATTTCAGCGTGGCAGGATAATCATCTCGCTTGGCGTAGTCCTTTTCGCGAGCAAACTCAGCCAGGGCTATCGAGGAATCGGTATGATCTCCCAACTCGAAAACACCCCAGCAAGTTTCAATCTTCTTGCCGGATATTTCGGCCAGGTCTTGAATATTCTTTTTAGTGAGAGCAATTTTGCCGGACTTCAACAACACCGCGTCATCTTCGGCTTTTGCCCAATCCTCCCACTTGACACAGTCAACAGCGTATTTTTTATCCGCTTCTTCATAAAATGCGCCCATTACCTGTGACGAGTGTTGGCCCCGCATTTGCCATATCAGCCAATCACGCTTATTAGGACGCTGATATTCGAGCTTGGCCGTAGCGGGGTCGTAATCGGGGCCGTCGGAGGGCCGGGGAATGGCTGCCATAGCCGGGTTTTCTTCGGCGAACTTGTCCATTTCCTGCTGGGTAGGGGTATAGTTGGCCCAGTTCACATCATAAAACAGAGAAAAAAGGCCCTTTGATTCAATGAGCTTTTCCGCAACCGGCCAGCCCGCCATTTCCTCGATCTTTAGTTCTTTGGCCTTTGCGAGCATAATCTGCTCAATGGCTATGCTTTTTGCTGCTTTTTGGTACATTTCTTCGGGTGATGTGAACATGTGTACGCGTCGACTGGACCCCGTCATCTTCTTAGCCCAGGCGATCGCCTGCTCCACGGTCACCTTGCCGCCGCCACTATATACAGCCAGCGCTTGTTTTCCATCTACGTCCGGGGCTTTCCAAGTTGCCTCCGTGGATCCGGGCGCCGCCGATACAGGCAAAATAAACAAAAACACAGACGCTATAACAAACAGAATCGGCAAACATCGAGCCATCTTAGCTCTCACAATCGGGCGCTTCCTAATCATCATTTGAATTTGCTCCAGGTTTACAATCGGTGTCGTGAAGAAACTCAACAAAGTAAAACTCAGCATAATATGCTGTTACATTTTGCAGGGGGAAAACAGATTCGTCAGTATCTTAAAATGCAAGCCCAGCGAAACTAAATCCGGTAAAAATACGAGACCCACCAATTTTAGTATGCCAGCTTTGCATATGCCTGTCAACCTAGTAATATTACCGGAATCCCATTATCGTTCATATATTATCAACGAGATTGGCGGGAGGCATTACCCCCCGCCAATCTATTGTGGCTAATTCGACAGATAAAATCAGGTCTCTTTCCTACGGAAGATCGCCCTTCACATAGAGATACTTGATCATTACCAGATAGTCGCTGTTGTCGGTGAACCCGTCACCGGTGATGTCCCCGGCCGCACCGTAGCCCCAGTTGCCGCGCAGAACGGCGTAGTCAAGAGCATTGACCACATTGTCACCCATCGGATAACCAGGGGTCGCCAGATCGCCTCCGCGCAGGACTTTTGGCCCCAGGAAGTTGACCTCAGCCTGGCCCTTGGTCATAGTCACGGTGCATCGTGATCGTAGATGCCAGGCCGTCTTTGCGCTGATCGAGGTGATTTCAGGTATATCTACAAAGCTGTAGTGTGCCTTGCCATTGGTGAAGTTCAGAGTCACCGTTTTGCTAACGGTACCGTTAAGAACGAATGTCACCGGTCGAGCGCACTGGCCGAACGAATCCTCGAAGCCAACTAACCCTTCAATCTCGTTTTTGTTGACCGAGAAGTATTTGGTCTCCTCGGACTCGTTAGCGTAGGTGTCGGTGGCGATCACGGTGATAGAATGCTGGCCATTGGTCCAGTCCTCGTCAATCGTGCAGGTTCCGACGTATTTGCCGGTGTTCTGATCCAGCGTCATAGTGATCGGGGTTTCTGAGTCGTCGATCACGAACACGACGGATGCGACTCCGGAATCGTCGGTAGCCTCGGCTTCGACCGTAACCGTTCCTTTAAGGAAATTATAGTTAGGAGCGCCGCCTGTTTCACTGCAACTGACCGAAACATTGGTCAGCTCCGGCCCTTCGTCGTCAGCAACGTAAGTTACAGTAACCTGCGCACACGACGCGCTTATGCAGCCTGTAGTAGTGTTTCTGGCTTTGGCGTAATACGTCGTAGTCTGCGTCGGGCTGACCGGAGAAGTGACTACTGTGCCGCCGCAGCTATCTTTATACCACACGACTTCCTCACCGCTGCCGACAGTTGCCGACAGAGCTGAAGAGCCACTGACTACGATAGTAGCAGGGTTGGCCTGCGGGTTAGTCGGAGTGTTTGGCAGGGAATTGTCGAATTGCTGGCTTGCGACTTCGCTGATGTTTCCAGCTTCATCGACAGCCCTGACATAGATTGTGTGAGGCCCGTTGGTCAATGAAGAGAGCGCCACCGGACTTGTCTTGGTCTCGAAAGCGCCGTTGTCCAGCTTTACCTCATAAGTAAGCGCATTAGCATCCGTTGAGCCACCAAAAGAGACTGAAGCGGCTATGCAACTGCTCCAATTGATTCCGGTGATACTCGGCTGGGTCGGAGCTATGCTGTCAACTCTAAAGTCGGTGCCGGTAGACCAGTCTGAAAGCATGCCGGTATATGCAGATGCGGTAGTGCCGGTAGTTTCGTCGAAGCGATAGTATACCCATGGGCTGTTGGCGCAGACCGCGTCTCTGTATGCAGAGTCGGATTGCGAAGCCTTTGAGTAGTGACTTGAAATCTCAGCCGCAGATAGACACCTGTCATAGATGGCAAACTCGTCTAATCGGCCCTTATAGTAAGCGTCCGCAACCCAGTTGCTTTTGCCGATGTAACATTTGGTGAGATTAACCACTTCGGGCATAAGCATCGGGCCGTGCACGACCAGAGAACCATTTTTGTAGATGCGTCCGTAGCCGTCTGTATCCAACGTCACCACAAAATGCTGCCAGGTGTTCAAGCTGATGACATTCACGGCTTTGAGGGACATCTCAACAGCGTCCCCTCGCCGAACGGAGAAGATCATGTCATTGCTGGTGGATTGGCGAGCGATGATGATATTGTCCATCGGTGCGCCGTTTCCCATATCCAGGAACCGCGCCCAGTTTTGAGCTGCGGTAGGATAAGCCCAGAACTCGCAGGTAAACCCACTGCCGAGGCTGTCAAAGCCGGACGGCAGGTTCACGTAGCCATCTGTACCGTTGAACTCGACGGACTTACTGTTCGGGTCACCGGAAAGCGCTCCGGCCTGATTCAGCGAGCATCCGCCTTGATAGCTGGCGTTGATGTTCGAATAGGCTCCGTCCATAACCCGGGTTCGATAATACAACTGCCCTTCCGGCAGAGACGGTGCGGTGCATGAGTTTGCGTTCGAAGCAACAAGGTCGGTGTCAGCAACGATATTGCTAAAGTTCGCCGCAGCGGAAACCTGCACCTGATAACGGCTCTGTGCATTGGAGTCGACATCGGAATAATTCCATCCCAGAGTAGGTGTCTTTGTGGTACACCAGCCGTTAGAAGGATAAGAATTGTTCGCTGCGCCCGGCGCGGTGTTCAGCACCTTATAGGCCCGCTGATACTGCGCATAGCGTCGATCCGGGTCATCACCCTCACTCTGATTAGCGTTGTTGAAAACGTGCATCACGTGATAGTATGTCTGCGGATAGCCGTCCAGGATTGTGTAGTCTTTATACCAGCAGACGTTAGTCCCATCCCAGGTCGCTGCTTGCTCGCTCCATATAGTCCACGAGTTGTTCGCTTTGCCCAGCCACGCTTTTGCGGACATTCCGGCGTTGACGTTGTGGATGCGGATCCAGTCTACATAGACCGTCTGACCATTGGCCGCGCCATTCTCGACCGGGTCGAAGCGGAACTGAGTCACCGTTCCGGTCCACGAGGCAGGGAATGGCATAGTATAAATGTGCCACTGGTTGTCTGGATATATATTGAAATCGACTTTACGCACACCTGACCAGTCTCCAGCCGTGCCCTTCCAGAAGAACTGCGCGGTAGAGCCTCCGTTAGCCTTCATTCTGATCGAGACGTATTTACACTGGTTAGTATTAATAGCCAGACCGCTGAAGCTGTGAATATGCGGGTCGGCTCCCGTGACGCCGATCTTTATTTGGCCGGACTCCTTAGTCAGAGTGGTGTTATTCACTGTATACCAACCCTGCGTGGTGTTATGGTCGAAATCCCAGCTATAGTTATCACCAGTGCCCCAGCTATCCGCGCCGTAGGTACTGAATCTTACGGTTTCTCCTTTTCTTTTTGCGCCGTTGTCCCAACCGGCAGTCGCCGACGGGTTTTTCCGTGTAACGCTGACTGCGGTTCGCATGTTGGAGTTGCTGGCGGGTTTGTCGCCAAACCACGAGGTGCCATTGCGGATCATCTGGAAGTCTTCGTTAGATGTGCCCGTCTGCGTAGGGCGCATATTGAAATGGCAGTACATAACCCCCTCAGGAGCAGTGCCGGGCGCGCTGACGACCGCCCCAGAAGAATACCAGCCTGGACCCGATACAACTCCTCCGATGTGGTAGAACTGATCGGCTGCGGTATTCCACGTCCACCAGGCATACCACGGGTTCTCCATGTCGTATATCCACTTGTAGACGTTACCCATATACATGTTAGGCTCTACAGATTTGGCCTTGTAGATGGCATCTAACTCTGGATATAATCGGGCGACGTTGCATACTGTGTCCATTCCGCCGCCCCAGTCCGATCCGACTTCCATCCAATCGTCCCAGTTGTATGAGGCTCTCGCATTGATAGTGGGTTCGGTCCAACCGCCGGCGCCTTTCTGGTTAAATGTCTGATTACCGCTATAAGAGCCTTCGGCATAAGACCAGTGCAAAGCATTGGTGTCGCCATTGGCTCTCAGATTAAAACCGTGCCGATAAGTCAGATATTGGTCACGCCAGGGGATTGCGCTGCTGTTGTACCACCTGCAGCGGTCGGCTCCATTGCTACCCCAGCCAACCCAGACAGTAGAACATCCCGCAGGTGCGGCATATTCTGCCCAACCGCCTTGAGAAGTGCTCCGGGCACAGTTCGCCCAAAACGCTCCTGCATAGACGGTCGATGCACACAACGCTAATAAACAGATTAAAGCAACCCTTTTCACACCATTCATCATACTACTCTTCTCCACATCAATTGCAGAAAGGCGGCCACTTCACGCCATATTAGCTATCATCCATTCGTTGCTATATCGTACACGGCAAAAGCTGATTGAACTTTGCCGGTTTGCAAAAGCCCAAGCAACCTTAGTATGCCGTGTTTTCATATTACAGTCAACCTGGTATTATTACGTATTTTGAACTACGGGCTGACTTTGGCGTGTATTCGACTTATTCAGGGTCGCCCTTAAGATACAGGTTCTGTATTAGTACCAGGTAATCGTTATTATCTGTGACGCCGTCACCGGAAATGTCGCCAATACTGTTATATCCCCAGGCTCCACGAAGAACTGCGTAGTCCAGAGCGTTGACGACATTGTCTCCAGCGGGCGAGCCTGGCGTTGGCAAATCGCCGCCGGGAACGTGGTTGGCGCCTGTGAAGTTGGCAATACACTGACCGTTGACCGGGGTCAACATCAGCCTCTTGCGCAGGCTCCATGCGGTCTTGGCGCTGATGGATTTGATGCCATCAGGAAGGTCGGTGAAGGAATACTCAGACTTGGCATTTATAAACGTCGGAGTAATCGTTTTGGTAATTTTACGGTCGACGCCGTTTTCCGTATAGGTTAAAACGAACTTCACATTGCGCGTAACAGGGTCTAAAGTAAGACCGTGAAGCGCGATTACGCCGTGGACCTCGTTTACATTGACATCGAAGTCCTTTTGAATCTCGATATAGTTACCGGCGTTGTCGGTCACTTTTACCGTGATCACATGTGATCCATTCGTCCACGAATCGGTGATCTCGGTAGAGTCGTCGGTATAGACCCCGTTGTCTTCGACCATTTCTACGTAGGCGCCGTTGTCGACCTTGAACTCTACTTTATTGACGCCGGAACCGTTGGTGTCGGCGGCTTCGACTTCAATGGTAATCAGACCCTTGAGATAATTGACATCACCCTGGCTCTCCGGGAGCAGAGTAGCGGTGGCCGTCGGGTCGGTAATGTCGTAGATAGTATTTGTGGGGCCGCTGCCTGTAGGGTCGGCGGTCTTGTTGCCCGCGTTATCCTCGGCAACTACGCCGAAGTAGTAGGTGTCCTCACTGCTCACCGTGTAGTTGAAGGAACCCGCGGCAGAATTGGAGGTAAGACCCGTCGCTCCCCATGTGCCTCCGGAGCCTTTTTTGACCCACAGCGTAACTTCCTTTACGCCGCTCTCGGAGTCGGAGACGCTATATGTCACCTCAATCGGCGAGGTGTTTGTTGCCGCGGGAGAAGAGACGCTGTTTATAGTCGGAGGGGTGCTGTCCATAGTGAACGAATCACTGGCGACCTCGCTGATATTGCCTGCCTCGTCAATTGCACGGACGTATACGGTGTGTGCGCCGGTCAATTGATTGAACGTTGCCGGGCTTGTGGCGGTGGCAAACGTGCCGTTGTCGAGCTTGACTTCGTAGGTGAAGTTGTTTGCATCAGTCGAGCCGCCGAAGTATATCGCGGCCGTGTTGCCGTTGATTTCTATATTGGTGATAGTCGGTTTGGTGGGAGAAATGCTGTCCACCCGGAACCCGGTGCCGGCTGACCAATTTGAGAGCATGCCGGTGTAGGCTGATGCTGTGGTGCCGGAAGTCTCGTCGAAGCGATAATATGTCCACGGCCCACTGGCGCAGACGGCGTCCCGATATGCCGGCGCGGATTGAGAAGCCCTGGCATAGTGATCCGATATCTCGGAGCCGGTAAGACATCTGTCGTAGATGGCAAACTCGTCCAGCCTGCCCTTGTAGTAGGCGTCGGCATCCCAGTTGCTTTTGCCTATGTAACATTTGGTGAGATTGACCACCTCTGGTATAAATGACTGCCCTTGTGCAATCAAAGAGCCGTTTTTGTAGATGCGCACATAACCATTAGTATCCTGCGTGACCACAAAATGCTGCCAGGTATTTAAACTGATAGCATTGGGAGCAGTAATGGATTGCTCGTAAGCGTCCCCTCGCCGTACAGAAAATACAAGGTCGTCGGAGGCGGAGCGACGAGCTATGAGGATATTGTCCATCGGGGCGCCGTTTCCTATATCCAGGAACCTCGCCCAGTTTTGGACGGCGGTAGGATATGCCCAAAACTCACAGGTAAACCCACTGCCAAAGCTGTCATAACCGGATGGAAGGCTGATATAACCATCGATGCCATTAAACTCCACAGACTTGCTGTTCGAGTCGCCTGTTAGTGCGCCCGCTTTATTTAGCGAAACGCCGCCTTGATAGGTTGCGTTGAGGTTGTTATAGGCTCCGTCCATTACCCTGGTTCGGTAATACAACTGGCCTTCGGGCAGGGACGAAGCGGTGTAGGAATTTGCATTCGATGCGACAAGATCGGTGTCGGCGACGATATTGCTGAAGTTCGCCGCAGTGGAAACCTGCACTTGATACCGGCTCTGTGCGTTTGAGTCGACATCGGAGTAGTTCCAACCGAGCGAAGGTGTCTTTATAGTACACCATCCGTTTGAAGGATAGGAGTTGTTTGTGGCGGTTGGAGCAGTATTCAGTACCTTATATGCCCTCTGATATTGCCCGTATCTCCGATCCGGATCGTCGCCGCAGAGCTGATTAGCGTTATTTTTAACGTGCATCACGTGATAATAAGTCTGCGGATATCCGTCTGCGATAGTGTAGTCCTTATACCAGCAAACGTTAGTTGCGTCCCACGTGGCATCCTGCTCGCTCCAGATATTCCAGTTGCCGTTAGTCTTGCCCAACCATGCTTTCGCCGTCATTCCAGCGTTGACATTGTGAATGCGAATCCAGTCAACATAGACCGTCTGACCGTTGGCCGCGCCATCTCCGACAGGGTCGAATCGGAATTGATTCACAGTTCCTGTCCAGGAAGCTGGCAGTTTGACAGTGTAAACATGCCATTTATTATCCGGATAAATATTAAAATCCACATGGCGATCTCCACTCCATCCACCAGCCGTTCCTGCCCAGAAGAACTGAGCGGTGGAGCCGCCGCTGGCCATCATTCTTATGGAGGCATAATTTGCGTTGCTGCAATTAATTGCAAGGCCGCCGGAACTTAAAATATGAGGGTCGCCGCCTGTGATGCCGATTTTAAGACGGCCGTTTCCGGCCTCTGGGGTCAAAGTGCAGTTATTAGCAACACTCCAGCCTTGAGTAGTCGAGCCGTCGAAATCCCAGCTATAGTTGTCGCCCGTGCCCCAGCTATCGGCTCCATATATATTGAAGCGCACAGCCTCGCCTTTGCGTTTTGCGCCGTTGTCCCAACCGTCCGCTCCGCTTGGAATCTTGCGAGAGACGTTGACTGCGGTGCGCATATTGGCATTGCTGGCAGGTTTGTCTCCAAACCAGGAGACGTTTTCATATACCATCTGATATTCTTCATTTGAATCGCCGGTCTGGGTGGGGCGGACGTTGTAATAAAGAGTCCATGTACCACCGGGAGCAGTGCCCGGATTACCAGCGACTCGTGCGCCGGACAGCCAGCCCGGCCCGGATACAACACCGCCAATTCGGGCGAAGCGATGGTTGTCAGAGTTCCAAGTCCACCAGGCCGAACTGGGATTGCTCATCTGATACATCCACTGGTAGACGTTGCCCTGGTACATGCTGGTGACTACTGACTTGCCCGAATACACCGCGTCGATTTCGGGATAAAATTTCCCTTTCTCGACAATTGTATCCATACCTCCTCCGCCGTCGGATCCGACTTCCAACCAATCGTCCCAGTTGTAGGAAGCCCGGCCGAGGACTACTGTATGCTCGTAAGCGCCAGAGCCTTGCTGGTTGACCGGGGCGTTGCCGGAATAGGAACCTTCGGACCAGGCCCAGTGATCGGCGGATGTATCGCCATTGGCGCGCTTTCCGAACAAGTGCCTATAGGTCAAATACATATCGCGGGCCACCCCGGCGCTGCTTGTTGAAATGCGGGCGCGGTCTGTCCCGTTACTGCCCCAGCCAATCCAGGAACTGCCACACTCGACGTAGAAAGTGGTATATGTGGACCAGCCCCCATCTCCTGCGTTGGTTCTGGAACAGGATTGGTACGCTCCTCCCGCATAAACGGAGACGGAAAAACAGAGGATTACTACAACAACTAACAAAACCTTCGAACAGATACTTCTACTACTCATTGCAAAACCTACTTCTCTTAAATACTACTTGACTTACGTTCTGGCACTACTTTATTTTGTTGTGGCCGGAGATGGCTCGTTGTAGAATACGTAGTGCCCCATCGTCACCGGATCGGTCAGGGCGCCGTCCGGTTTTTCAATGGCAAAACAAAGGAGGGCCTGGCCTTCAGGATACTTGTTGCCTATAAACAGCCGACCCGAATATATTAAATCGCCCTTTTTGTTGTCTCCATCCTTGATTTCGTCTCCAGAATCTCGCATTATTACCGCGCTACTGCTTTTTAGTGCGGCTTGGATCACTGAGTCCATCAATTCGTCAGCAGGGCTTTTCTTGCTGGCCCCTTCGACGCTGTTGCCCTGTCCTGCGCCTCCGCCGTGAGTATATTCCGCGTAGACAATAGTGTCCGGCACGGACTTGTTTTTAACGGGCATATCCGCCGCAGATGCTTCGGTCGGGTTGCTGAGAGGCTGCTGTGGGAAGACGCCGACAAGGGTGGCAATGGCAGCCTTGAACGTGTGTCCCGAAAGCAAAGCTCCGGGGTTCTCCAGCTTTTTCTTCGGCTTATCAGCAGAGTCTTTGGTATCCTCGTCTGGTTTGACAAGGTTCTCCATAGACGCATGGACTATAAAAGTTGTACCATCATTGCTGGTCATGCTCTCATACCAGCAATCCGTGACTATCGGCCCCTCTTCCGGGCCGTAGGTGGTTGTGAATTGCCAGTTGCGAATCGGCTTACATTCCTCGCCGGCCTTGCCTTTAATGCCCTCTCTAAGATGGACCTCGTGAGTCCTTCTGGCTGGTAATGGCTCATCCGGCCGAAATACCAGTCGCTTGCCATCCACTGCAACCTTTCCGGCCACAGGCTTACCCTGGAAGGGAATCACCTCTACGCTGCTGTCTACGACCGACGCCGGGTCTAATTCGTTGGTAAAAACCATAGTAATTGGTGCGTTGGTCGGGGTGTCCATGTCGTTAAACCGCGGATATCGCGCAAATACCTGCAACGGCGCCGAGGAACCTTCCATCCCTGACTTAGTAGAAAACTTCCATTTGTAGGGCTTGTCGAGGGCGACGCCGCTGGTGTTTTTGATGCTCATCGGCAGGGCGATCTCATAGGCCGTGCTGGGGGACAGGCGTACCAGGATCACGCAAGAGGCCTCTTCCGGAAATACGACTGCACTATCAGGGATATCGCTAAGAGGTTTACCGTTTACGAGGATAGATTTTCTATCAAATGAATTGTGATCGAGCATGCCGTTGAATTTGACGACAATATTGGCTCCTGCGCTTACGCCCGTCTGACCATTCGAAGGCTCGACTCCAACTACTTCAAAAGCAGCCCAAGCGGCCGTCGATATGAGAATGGCTAACGACATAGCCACTACTACTCGCGTGCATATTATCAAGCGCCTGCACGTTTGAGACCCAAAACCAATCATACGCACTGCTCCATTCTTCGGTCTGTGCCAGAACAAATCACGGCGTCGAAAACTAATCAAACCGGCTGATGTTTTCATAGCTCAGCCCATTTTTAGTATGCCGGGTTTGTGGTGGGGTGTCAACCTAGTAATTTTGCCATGTCTCGAAAAATTGTGTGCAAACGGAAGGATGTCTCCCTTCCGTTTGCATATCACAGATTTCTATTCCGCATCGCCTTTACGATACAGGTTTCGCTGCATTATAAGATAATCGTTGTTATCAGTAATGCCGTCCCCATTTATATCACCTGCGACGCCATATCCCCAGGCCCCACGCAAAATAGCGTAATCCAGTGCATTTATCGAGTTGTCACCCAACGGCTGTCCCGAAGTAGCCAGATCGCCTCCAAGAAGTTCATGAGCTCCGGTAAAGTTCGCTTCAGCCTGGCCGTTCACCGAACTGATGGTAATGCGCCTGCGCAAATGCCAGGCGGTTTTCGCGCTGATGGATTTAACCCCATCCGGAATATCAGTAATCCAATACCCAGCTTTACCTGTGATGAAACGGGGCGTGATTGTCCTGGTGATCTTCACATCCGTGCCGTTGTTTTCGTAAGTTAGCACGAACTTGACCGGCCTGTATATTGAAGCGCCCAGGGTCTCTTCCAAGCCAATAATACCGCTGATTTCGTTTTTGTTTATGTTGAAATACTTGACCACGTCGGCGTAGTTTTCGGCGTTGTCAGTGGCTCGAACGGTGACGGAATGCTGGCCATTTGTCCAGGTTTCGTCTATATCGAACTCGGCAACGTAGCTGCCGTCGACAAGCTGCATCTGCACGAAAGCGCCGGAATCAATGCGGCACTCGACCTTTTTTACTCCGGAATCGGCATCCTCCGCGAGGGCGGTGATGGTAACCGTCCCTTTCAGGAAGTTATAAGCCGGAGCGTCGCCGACCGTCGAAGCAGACAACTCGGCCGATACAGTCGGTGCATCTACGTCAGTGAGCAGCGCATAAGGCCCAAAAGCGACAGAGCCATTGCCAACCCCGGCGGCGTTGTATGATCTCACATACAGATAGTAAATCCCTGCAGTAGACGGCAGATCGGTAAGCGTGCCCGAAGACCACGCCGTGCCCTGGTTTTCGCCGATGACATCCGAATCTGATGTGCTCCACTTATACATAAACTTCGTGATCTTATGGTTACCGCTTGCGCCAAATGAGCTTGATGTAATGTTTGGCCAGGCCGCCATAGGATAAGTTCCGGCGGCAGGGACGTTAATGTTTACCCCATCCTCGGGAGCGTCGGCTAAGGTGTATACGGAGACCGTGCCGGCATAGCCGGTGGTGTTTTGCCAGTTGCCTTTTGCAGAGTTCGAGTTGTCGCGAGCGGCTATGTCGTAAGTATATTGAGTATTCGATGCCAAGCCGCCGTCAATCTTCGAGGTTCCGCTGCCCCAACCGTAGACAGCGCTGCCGTTTCTGCGAACCTGGACCCCAACGTTGCCTGCTCTGTAGTGATTCGAGCCGCCTTCGGTCTTGTCGTAAGCCTCAGTGGCGCCATCTGCTATATTGACACCACGATCCAATGGCAGATTCCAGGATAAAGTGATCTCATCTGCTCCGCTGGCAGCAACGCTGGAGAACGAAGGGGTCAGTGGCGCGAGATTGTCCACATACACGTCCATATAATTGGCAGGCCCGCCGTCGGACCATCTCCATCCGCCGGTCTGCCCGCTATCCTGGAAGCTGGTCCTGCCGGATCTGCTGACAGAGAAGAAATGGAATCGCCTGTGGCCGGTTACGTTGGCCTGAGAGTGCGACCAGGTTGTGCCGCTTGAGGTCACATCCGTATAGTTGGTGTTGCCGGAAATGCCGTAACCCCATTCGAAGTGCATCTGTTTCCAGAGAGGAACAGGGCCGCCCTGCGCTGCTGAGCCGCTGGCGGTCACTGTGGTATTGTTTGTAAATACACTGTCGCCTGGCTGTGGGTTTGATAGTCCACAGAAGCTGGCAACGTCGATACGCGGGTACCAAGCGTCCTGTTCGTAGCCAAGGCCATAAGTTTTGACGCCGTTTACGGTAAACGTACTGACGCTGGGCTCGTTCCAGCGGTTGTCTCCGCCGTTGCGCAGGCTGATAGTGCCTGAGAACCCACCGGTTCCATTGTGAACTTTGAAGAGCACACGATTCCAGCCCTTGGCAAACCCTATGCCGCCAGTGACGTCCTGATCGCGGGTTAGACCTCTGTAGGCATTGTTATCGTTTATAAGTGCGCCGTTGACCCACACACGGTTGCCGTCGTCGGAGCCTATGTCGAACTTGGGGCCGGCGCCGTTGGGAGCATACATCCACGCAAATGCGTAGGCGTCGGCGTTATCGGCGCCATAGGCGGCTGCGTTTCCCTTGAAGTCAAGGATATTAGCATTATTACAGTCGCCCGTTGATACCCGACCCGGCGTCTTGCCGCTTAATCCAAGCCCGGTCGCAATTGTGTTGCCATGACTTGTATCGACGGCAGGATATAGATATAGCCCGGCTTCTCCCCATGCGAAGTTGCGATTGGCTGTGTCGCTGACGCTCGACGATGAATATGCGCCGAGGCATACCCAGTCGTTGATATACTGCCAGCGCGTTCCATATTGCTTGACCTTGCCGATGCTGGTCGCTCTATAGCCGCAGTCTGGACTACAGTTACCTGACTGGCGAGCTTCGCTTTCGTCTGCGTTGACATATACTCCGTTAAAGTCGGCAAGATCGCTTGTGGCTGCGTTGAGAACATTGTTCATCCCAACAGGCGCTGGACACTCATCCAGCCATGTATACCAATTGCCGACGTTACCATCTGTTCTTCGTGAGTGTATTTTTACGCGGGAAGTGCCATGAGGACCTACATAGAAATCTGTAACTATGTGGCCTCTTCCAGACCACGTAAAGCCAGGATTCCAGGTGGCGTTGAAACCACGGCCTGCACAGCTTGTAAAGTGGTCGTAAATATATAATTCTGCTCCATCAGCGGCGAATCCATTGTGGGTAGGATCACCTTCCCAGTTATAAGTAAAACCTGGGGTGCTGGCTCCGGTTTCTTCAGGCGGGTCGACTACTGTGCCGCCGCCGGAGCCGCTTACTGCGATGGATTTGCTGACGGTTGGGCCAAACCAGGCATAATTTTCCCGCAGCATTCTCCACTGGGTGGTGTAGTTGCCCGGAGTCGAAGGCGCGGTGAGAGTGTAGTTGAACGTGTAGGTCGCGCCGGGTTTGATGCCGCCGGTTATGTTGACACGATTGAAGCTGGCGAACGCGTCGCTGTCCCCAACCGCGCCCAGTTTGAACCCGCGCGAGGTGAACCACATTACGCCCCTGTTTCTAAGAGTTACCGAGACGTTGTAGTTCTGACCAGCGACCATAGAACTCGGGATATTGTCCGAAACATACTCACAAGAATATTTGTCCCAGGTCGGGGTGTTGCCGAAGTAGGCGCAGATGCCCTTATAAAGCCCCCACTCCGCTACCGATCGGAAGAAATCATCGACGAGATAGGAAGCATCGCGTGAGCAGTTGTCGTGGAATGCAAGCTCGATCAGTGCAGCAGGTCGGTTGGGAATACGAATCTCGCCGAAACCTCCCGCTGAATCTTTGACGCCACGGTTGGCCCATCCGCTTTCGCCAGGATAAGTTGTGCGAATAGCGTCGACCACGTTGTTCTGAATTGCCGTAGCAAGGTTAAGGCTGTTCGTGACGTGAGCCGGCTTCTCCATTTGCGAGTCGCGGTAAGTCTCGGTGCCGTTGGCCGTGCCGCCACCTCCGGCGTTTGTATGACAGGCGATGTAGATATCGGCTCCGTTATAGTCCGCCCAAAGAGGACGTGCGCGGATGTCGTCACTTGAGCGATCAACTGCTGTATCGCCTCCCGTGTTGCCAGTGTAGCTTGCCCATACGCTGCCCGGAGCGCCAGCATTGCGCAGCCAGCTCTGAGCACACATCTTCCACCACGGCAAACCCGTATCAGGCTGACAACAACTGCTCTCGTCGAGCTGGCGTGCGGTAGTGACAGCAGCCCCATCTTGATCGAGATATTGTTTCAGGAACTGCACAAGCCTGATGCTGTTGGTGTCTTCGAGAACATCCTCGCCGAGGCTGCAGGTTATCGAGCGCTGCCAGTACCACCCTGCCCCGTTCCAATATCTTCCGTGCGACGGGCCGAGGCTAATCTTTTTTCCGCTTAACCCAACCCCGGCCTTGCGATACACCGGAGCAGGTGGCGCGCCTACCTCCGCCGCCGCTGGCAGATAAGTGGAGAGGGGCCGACCATTGCAGGTTAGCTCTATTTTGCTAATCCAGTCGAAATCCCCCAGGGTGGACCGGAACTGGTCGAAGATGTATTTCAGGTTTGCTTCGCTTAGACCGTTGATTATCTCAGAGGAGAGATCCATAGTCACCGTGCCTTGCGCTATCGACAGTTTTTTGATATGAGTCCCAAACGGTATCGCGGTTACATATCCGGCCGCTGCCTCAATTTCGTTTGGCCCATCGACTAACAATCGTATTGCTGCTTCAGCCGGGTTCATGCCAGCCGGCACATAACGAGGAACTGTGGCGAGTTCTCCGGTGTAGTAATATCTGAGGTCTATTATGTCTGCCGCGCTAACTGCTGTCGCCAATGTGACTATCAGCAAACTTATAATTACATATACATTGCGTTTGCTCACGTTTGGTATTTACTCCTGTGTATTATCACGATATATCTTTATCGGCCACACACTATAGACATTATGCCATTATGTCACCAGCAATAGGCCTACTTTAGGATGCACGATATATGGCTGTATGTCAAGACACATTGCCCCAACATCCATCAAGATTAAACTCTGTAATATAACTGATAATCACAATCGGGGCCAAAACGCAGAGGAGGAGCGTTTTTGTGGAGATTTAATGGGGGACGTGCGGATAAACAGAGATCGACCCGGTGTGTTTCAGCCACCGGGCCAATCACCATACATAAAATCAGTCGCTTCTTAGCGCTTGGAGAACTGGAATCCTCTCCGCGCTCTCTTGCGTCCGTATTTCTTTCTTTCTTTGACCCTGGGGTCTCGGGTGAGAAAGCCCTGTCTTCTCAGCGGCGTGCGCATATCCGCGCCGGCCTGAAGAAGCGCAACGCTAATGCCGTGCCTGACCGCGCCAGCCTGGCCGACGATCCCGCCGCCCTGGCATTTGGCGACAACATCAAAGCGCCCGACAGCGTCGACGGCTTCGAATGGCTGGTTGATCAGCATTTCGAGCACCTTGCGCCCGACATACTGGTCCATCGGCACTCCGTTGATGGTGATGTTTCCCTCACCGGGAGTCAGCCACACCTTGGCCGTAGCGTTTTTTCTATGACCCGTTCCGTAATATCTCGCGGTTTCTTCCAATATTATCCTCCGGAGTCCGGCACTGTTCGGCCTATAAACTCAACCTCTCAGCCCGTGACCTGCCAATGTTTACACCGTTAAGCCAGATTCAGCTCTTCCGGTTTCTGGGCTTGATGATTGTGCTCAGGCCCGATGTGTATTTTCAGTTTACTAAGAATATCATCGCCGAGTTTGTTATGCGGCAACATACCCTTAACGGCTCTGCGGATAGCTTTCTCCGGGGCTTTTTCCAGAAGCTCCCCTCTTGAGATGCTCTTCAAGCCGCCCGGATAGCCGGAATGCCTGTATATCTGCTCAGCCGGCTTGCTTGCTCCAACCAGCAGACACTTCTCCGCATTAACAACTATAACGTGATCGCCGCAGTCAACGTGTGGTGTAAAGGTAGGCTTATGCTTCCCTCTCAGGATCTTAGCCGCCTCAACCGCCAGTCGCCCAATAGGCATACCAGCAGCATCAATCACATACCACTTTCTGGCGATATCTTCCCGCTTAGCGAAATATGTACCCATCGTATCCTCTTATGTATTCAACTTCCCGCAAACACAGTCCGCGGGCGGGCGCCGTCTTGCCAGCTTGCCTGCGATCGGCCGCCTCAAGTATTGTTTTCATCTCGGAGCCGGCTCTCAGGCCAAGCCCCACCTCAGTCAATGTTCCAACGATTACTCTCACCATCGACCTGAGAAACGCATTAGCCCGGATAGTAATTTTCACACAGTCCAGGTCGCGCCGCACTTCGATGCACTGCAAATCCCGGATCGGGTTAGTTGAATCTCTGTCAGCAGACGCAAAGGAACTGAAATCGTACTTTCCGATCAGCGCCTTCGCGCTCTGCTGCATAGAATATACATCCAACGGATGCCTGACATGCCAACTAAACCGGGCCCTCAAGGCGTCGGGCGCCTCGCGGTTCAGTATGCTATACACATACGTCCGCGAAACCGCCGAATACCTTGCGTGAAAACTATTCTCTACCTCCTGCGCCTGCAGCGCAGCAATCGACATCGGTAAAAGCGAGTTCATCGCCAAACACAACCTGTCGATCGGGACAGTGCCCTGGGTTCGAAAGTTAATCACCTGCCCTGCGGCGTGAACCCCCGTATCCGTTCTGCCGGAGCCATAAACCGTAACCGGCTCTTGAACGATCCTGCTCAGCACCCTTTCGAGTTCCGCCTGGATCGTCGGCACCTCCGGCTGATACTGAAACCCAAAGAAATCAGTGCCGTCGTAACTCACGACGACCTTAATGTTACGCACTAGTCTACAGCGAGTTCCAACTTTACAACCGCCGCCGCATCGCCTCTGCGGAATCCGATTTTGCTCATTCGCGTAAATCCGCTCTGCTTATCGGCAAACTTCGGCCCAACGACGTCGAACAATCGCTTAACCGGATCGTTGGCGATCATTTCCTCTCGCATTTTCTTCTGTGCAGCGCCGCTTGCTCTCAACATACCCTTAGGGGCATGCGGAGCCGGCAACAGCTTGCGCGCCTGCCGTTTGGCGTGCAGTGAGTCTTTTTTTGTCAGAGAAATCAGCTTCTCCGCAATCACCCGTGCCTCTTTAGCCCGGGGTTCAGTAGTCTCGATTGCTTCATACATTATCAAAGATCTGACCAAGCCGCGCAGCAGCGCCATCCTCTGATCGCTCGGCAGACCTAGTTTTCTTCCCGCAACGCGATGTCGCATTCGTCTCTATTCCTCTTCTTCTGCGGTTTCCTCATCTTCCGCGTCTTCGGCATCCATTCTCTCGAACGAAAAGCCCTCATCATCTTCGGAGTCTTCCGGCGGCAGTATCTTTAATTCACTGCGATCGCCCACCGGCTTAAGCTCCAGATTCAGCGAAGCAAGTTTAGCTTTGACTTCGTCAAGCGACTTTTTGCCGAAATTTCTAATGTTCAGCAAATCAGCTTCACTCAACTCGACCAACTCCGCGATGGAAAGAACATTGGCTTTCTTGAGGCAATTGTAAGTGCGCACCGAGAAATCCAGTTCTTCTATTCGTGCTTCAGGCGGCCCGGAAACATGTCCCGCTGCAGCATCGCCATACTCAGGGCCCAAGCCCTTATGTGTCCTCGCAAAGTCGAAGAACAGCCTGATCTGTCGATCAAGGCTCTTCGCGGCGTGGCTAAGCGCGTCGCTGGGCATAATCGTGCCGTTGGTATTGACCTCGATTACCAGCCTGTCGAAATTGGTCTGATGACCAACTCTGCACGGGTCTACCGTATAACTGACCCTTCTCACCGGGGAGAATATCGCACCCACAGGAATGACTCCAATTCTTGGATTGATGTTTTCCTGATGTTCCGGCAGCACATACCCCTTGCCCGTTTCGACGGTCATCTCCGCCGACAGATGCGATACCTCATCATTGAGCGTGGCTATATGCACCTCAGGGTTGACTATTCTAATTCCCGCCGGGGTCTGTATGTCGGCTCCCGTCACATCGCCAGGGCCGTGAACATCAAGTCGAATAACCACCGGTTCAGTGCTCTGAGCCGTAGATTCCATCTCCACATACAGTTCCCGCAGGTTCAGTATAAGCTCAGTCGTATCTTCCTTTACACCGGGAATCGTCGAGAACTGATGCAGCACCCCGTCTATTTTGATCGAAGTAATAGCCGCACCCGGCACCGCCGAAAGAAGCACCCTGCGAAGTGCGTTTCCTATAGTATAGCCGAATCCCTGATCCAGCGGCTCGACAGCATATTTGCCATAGGTCTCGCCGTCTTCCAGTATTTCAATGCGCGGCGTCACCATATCCATTATTCGGTCGCCTCCGTTTTACCTAGAATAGAACTCGACAATCAACGATTCCTGAACGTCCGTGTCGATCTCATCTCTAACCGGCGCTGTGAGGATCGTTCCTTTTATCTGATTAGCATCAAACGACAGCCATGACGGCACGCCTTTGGTATTTTCCAACGCGCTAACCAGGGGCGCGATCTTTCTTGCGCCTTCAGCGACCTCTATCGCCTCATTTGGTCTTACCTGATACGAAGCGATATCAACTCTTTTCCCGTTCACCAAAATATGACCATGGCACACAAACTGCCTGGCCTGCGCTCTTGATGTCGCCAGGCCAAGTCGATATACTGTGTTGTCCAGCCGCATTTCAAGAAGCTGCATCAACACGTCACCGGTAACCCCCGGTCTGCGAATGGCTTCCTTAATATAGTTGCGGAACTGTCGTTCTCTAACGCCGTAGATCCTGCGCATCTTCTGCTTCTCTCGAAGCTGAACGCCATAGTCGGAAAGTTTCCTTTGCATTCCCTGTCCGTGCTGTCCGGGAGGATACGCTCTCCTCTCGACCGGGCATTTGCGGGAATAGCACTTATCGCCCTTTAGATACAACTTTACGCCTTCTCGCCTGCATTTTCTGCAGACAGCGTTGCTATCAGTTGCCATATGTTAATCGTCTCCTAAGATCCACTTCAATTCGAGGCTTTGTATTATGAAGCCTCTCAGAGCCAACTTAGACTCGCCGCCTCTTCGGAGGTCGGCAGCCGTTATGTGGAATCGGCGTGCAATCTTTGATCAAGCTGACCTCAAGACCTGCTGCCTGCAGCGAACGTATCGCTGTTTCTCTGCCCGAGCCCGGCCCACATACCATCACGTCAACTTTTCTCATGCCGTGTTCCATCGCTCTGCGCGCTGCAGCTTCCGCCGCCAACTGCGCCGCAAACGGGGTTCCCTTTTTGGTGCCTTTAAAGCCCACCGTTCCGGAACTGGCCCATGAAATCACAGCGCCTGTCATATCAGTAATCGAAATAATCGTGTTATTAAAAGTACTCTGGATGTGCGCGACTCCCTGGAGAACATTCTTTTTCTCCTTTGGTTTACCGCGGGTTCCAGATGCTGCTTTTCTAACCAATGGGACCCTCCTTACGACTTCTTACGTCGAACGCCTATAGTCCGCTTCGGACCTTTGCGCATTCGAGCGTTTGTCTTCGTTCTCTGGCCGCGCACCGGCAGCCCGCGCCTATGGCGAAGGCCTCTATAAGAACCGATCTCCATAAGGCGTCGAATACTCATCGTCAACTCACGTCTCAGGTCGCCTTCGACGCGGTATTCGCCTTCAATTACCTTACGCAGATCGCTAATTTCGCTCTCCGTCAGGTCTCGCACACGGGTCGTCGGATCAACACCGGCCGTGGCAACGATATTTTTAGCGCTCGTCAGACCTATACCATAGATATAACACAGCGCATACTCTATCTTTTTGTCCCTGGGGAGGTCTACACCTGCAATTCTCGCCAAGCTACGTTACCCTCCTTCGAAGGTGTTGTTCACCTTCGAGATACACAACCCCATCTCAGCCTTGTCGCTGTTTATGCTTGGGGTACTGTTTACAAATAACCCTGATCACGCCTTTTCGCTTGATCACTTTGCACTTGTCACACATCGGCTTAACCGAAGCTCTAACCTTCATCTATGTTACCTCTCGAACTCGTAGCAGCGCCGTCCTCAGCCCCCAACACTCCGGAAGTGATTAATCGGGGACCAGCCGCGAGGCCATTGCCCTACTTGTAGCGATATACTATCCGTCCGCGGTTCAAATCATACGGGCTCAGCTCAAGCTGCACCCTGTCGCCGGGCAGGATTTTTATGAAATGCATTCGAATCTTACCTGACACGTGCGCCAACACTGTGTGCCCGTTCGGCAATTCTACTTTGAACACTGCGTTAGGCAGCGACTCAGTTACACGACCCTCAACCGCAATCGGCTTTTCCTTAGCCATAATTAGAACCAGGCCTCCTCCACAGGCAACATCGTCAGAATATCCGGACCATTTTTGGTGATTGCAACAGTATGCTCAAAATGAGCCGACAACGATCTGTCCTTAGTAACAACCGTCCAATTGTCCCGCAAAGTCTCAACTTCAAATCCGCCGATGTTTACCATAGGCTCTATGGCCAGCGTCATCCCTTCTTCCAGCCGGACACCTTTCCCCGGCCTTCCATAGTTCGGAACGTTCGGTTCCTCGTGCAGGTTGCGACCAATGCCGTGACCCACCAGGTCCCGAACAACCGAGTAGCCACGCTTCTCAGCATACGCCTGAATAGCATGGCCAATATCTGAGAGTCGGTTGCCGACCCTAGCCTGCTCGATTCCCTTAAACAGCGCCTCTTTGGTTACCTTTAAAAGTGCGCTGGCCTCACTAGACGCCTGCCCGCCGATCGCAACCGTTACAGCCGAATCGGCGTGCCACTCATCTATTATAACCCCAAGGTCAATACCCACTATATCACCAGGCAGCAACAGCCGTGCGCCAGGAATTCCGTGGACCACCTCTTCATTGACCGCAACACAGACTGTGTTAGGGTAGCCTCTATAATTTTTAAAAGAACCAATGCCTTTATGCCTGCGGATCAAATCTTCCGCCATTATATCAATATCTTGAGTGGTTGTCTTGCCAGGCTCTATATTTTTGGCAATCTCATCAATACACCTGGCAACCACGGCCCCTGCCGCTCGCATCTTTTCGATTTCCGCCGGTGTTTTTCTGATAATCATTTAATTGCCAAGCGCCGCCTTAACGTTTCCGAATACATCTAATATCTCGCCGGCCGCTTCTACGTTTTTCAGAATCCCGGCTCTCTCATAATAGCCAAGCACCGGGCTGGTCTGCTTGTCGTAGACCTCCAGCCTGTTTCTGATGGCCTCCGGCTGATCATCTGCCCGATGCACCAGCTCAGCTCCGCACTTATCGCATTTGCCTTCGATAGCCGGCTTTTTTGTATCAATGTTATACGGCTCGCCACAGGCCGGGCACACCCTTCGTCCTGAAAGCCTGCGTATAAGCTCTTCATTGTCTACTCTCAAATTCACAACCGCATCAAGCGGCTTGTTGATCTCCTGCAGCGCAGCATCCAAAGCTTCCGCCTGGGCGACCGTCCGGGGAAATCCGTCCAAAATGAAGCCCTGATCCCCGATAGAGTCCAGCTTTTGCTTTGCTATCGCTATCACGACCTCGTCGGGAACGAGTTCCCCTTTCTCCATATAACTATTCGCCAACAGACCGACCTCGGTCTTATTGGCCACCGCCTCGCGCAAAATATCCCCAGTAGAGATATGCGCCACATTATACTTCTCAGTCAAAAGCCCGGCCTGAGTACCTTTACCCGCGCCGGGCGGCCCAAACAGTACGATTCGCAAAACTATTCCTCAATCAAACTTCATTAGTCTATTCACGAATATAAGTCGCCCGCCGTCTGTGTGGACAGGCGACTTATATTTAAAAGGCGATCTATTTTATGAAGCCTTCGTAGTGCCTCATCAGCAGGTGAGATTCGATAGCCTGCATAGTCTCGAGCGCAACGCCTACCACGATCAGCAGCGACGTTCCACCGATAAGGCTAAACGTAGTCACCCTCAGCCACTGCGGGATAAGATACTGCATAAGCGCGATCACCGCAAGGAAAACCGCTCCCGCGAGGGTTATGCGGGTCATAATCTTATCCAGGTAGTCCTGAGTAGGTTTGCCCGGTCTGATGCCCGGAATAAAACTCCCCCACTTCTTCAGGTTGTCGGAAACTTCCTTGACGTTGAAAGTAACGGCTGTGTAGAAGTAGGTGAAGAATATAATCAATGTCGCGTAAGCGAGCGATCCCCACCACGTCACACCCGGTTGTATTCCGTGTGCGAAGTTAAACCAGAAGCCCTCGTTGGCGCCACGCTGGATCAGACTAACCACGGTCATCGGGAAATACATAATAGAGACCGCAAAGATGATCGGGATAACCCCGGCCGAGTTGATCTTCAAAGGCAGGAAGCTCGAAGATCCGCCCATCATCTTGTTGCCAACGATCCTTTTTACGTGCTGGATAGGAATCTTGCGCTGTGCTTGTGTGATAGCCACAATAAAGGCAACCGTCGCCACAAACAGCGCACCGAGCACGGCGATGACCAGCCATCTATGGTTGAATATACCTTCAACTTGTATGGTCTGCCAAATCTGCGCAGGCAGGTATGCGACGATACCGGTGAAAATCACGACCGACACGCCGTTACCAATACCTCTGTCGCTGATCTGTTCGCCCATATACATAAGAAATGCGGTGCCCGCAACCAGGACTATCGCCATCTGCAGCACTTGCCACGGAGAAGTTGTTGACAAGGCTCCGTGACTCCGGAGCAGCATGGTAGTGCCGTATGCCTGGAACAGCGCCAGCACACCAGTCAGCCAACGTGTATATAGTCTTATCTTTTTCTGTCCGGACGCGCCTTCTTTTTGAAGGGCCTCAAGCTGGGGGATAGCAATCGTCAGAAGCTGCATAATAATCGACGCGTTAATGTAAGGCATAATGCCCATCGCGAAGATCGTATACTTCTTGAATGCTCCACCCGTAAACGCATCGAACAGGTTAAACAGACTGTTATCGCCACCAAACATCTTGCCCAGGGCTTCAAGATTGACTCCGGGCACGGAGATATGAAGTCCCACGACATAGACGGCAAACATCGCGAACAAAAAGGTGATCCTCTTCTTGAGGTCCGGGATTTTGAATGCCGCCATCAACGATGCTAGCATCTATAGTACCTCCGCCGTTCCACCGGCAGCTTTGAGTTTCTCTTCAGCAGCTTTGCTGAATTTGTGAGCACGAACCGTAAGAGCCTTGGTAAGCTCTCCGTTGCCAAGAACCTTTAAACCATCCTTGAGGTTCTTGATTATACCGCTGTTGATGAGAAGTTCGGGGCTGATCTCGGTGCCAGCATTGAACATCTCCAGGTCATCGAGGTTGATAACCGCATATTCTTTGCGATTAACATTTCTGAAGCCTGGTCGCTGCGGTAATCGGCGGTGCAGAGGAGTCTGCCCACCTTCAAAGCCCAGTCGGGGCGACGCGCCCGTGCGCGCCTTCTGGCCTTTATGGCCCTTAGTCGAGGTTTTCCCCATTCCAGAGCCGATACCGCGCCCCACTCGCTTTCGCTTGTGAGTTGCACCTGGCGCAGGACGCAAGTCGTTAAGTCTCATTTATTTTCCTCCACGGGTTCCTGCAAAGCTTCCACATCGACCAGATGGGCGACTTTGTTAATCATACCAAGAACCGCCGGGCTTTCCTCCTGCACGGCAGACGAGTTCATCTTACCGAGCCCGAGTGCAGCCACTGTCGCTTTCTGCTTCTTATTATAACCTATAGGACTCTTTTTCAGAGTGATCTTAAGCATCGTCATCAAGCCTCATCTTCGCGACCTTCGATAGCCGCCTCTTCGATTTCCTCGACGGTCTCCACTTCAACGAATCCCGCCGATTCTTCCTGTCGCTTCCTGGCCAGCCACGGCACCAGTTCCTCGAGGGTCTTTCCTCGCAACCGGCACACGTCTTCAGCAACCCTGAGGTTCTTGAGACATTCCACCGACACCCAAGCGGTGTTAATCGGGTTAGGAGACCCAAGACTCTTGGCCAGCACGTCTCTTACGCCCGCCAGTTCGAGAATCGGCCTTACCACACCGCCAGCGACAACCCCGGTTCCAGGAGATGCGGGCTTCATTCTGACCTTAGCCCCGCCCATACGCATCTCGATTTCGTGAGGGATAGTCGTCCCTACCATCGGAACCTCGAACATATTCTTTTTGGCGTTCTCCATGCCCTTTCGGATAGCGTCCGGAATGCCCCTGGCCTTGCCCAGACCCACGCCGACGTGTCCGGCACGATCGCCAACTGCAACAAGCACGTTCCAGCTCAATGTCCGGCCGCCCTTGTGTGTCTTTTGAACCTTGTTAGTACGGATGACCTGCTCTTCCAGTTCAAGCGCATCCGGGTTGATCTTAGGCATAGCCCCTCCAATCAAGAAACATGAATCGTGAATTGCGAGCCTTATGGATTTTGTTCAAGCACCCGAGCAAAGCTCACACTTCTCTTTTCAGCACTCCAAATAACATTCTTAGAATTTAATACCGGCTTCTCGCGCGCCTTCAGCCAGCGCCGCTACTCTGCCGTGATACTGATAACCGCCGCGGTCGAATACGACCTGCTCGATACCCTTTGCTTTCAATCTCTCTCCGACGAGCTTGCCGACCAGTTTGGCCGACGCGATGTCGCCTCCGTTAGAGACCTGGGCTTTAATATCCTTATCCAGACTTGACGCAGCTACGATAGTGGCGCCCTGCGAATCGTCGATGACCTGCGCATAAATATGCAACAGGCTTCTGAACACGTTCAATCTCGGCCTTGCCGATGTACCGATGACGCGGTTTCTCAGTCTATGGTGTCGCCTCTTCCGAAGCGCCTCTTTTTTTAACATTCCAAACCCCCAGGCTTCAGGTTTCAGGTGTATTTATCGTTTAGCTTTGCTGGTCGCAAGCACCTATCTCGCCTGATCACGAGCACCCGACGCCAATATAGCGACCCAGCACTAAACGATATATTTTACTACAAACTACCGGTTCGCGCTATCCTATTAATTATAACGCACTCGCCGATTTTACGCGAATACTACTTGCCCGCAGCGCCAGCCTTGCCGGCTTTCTTGCGCACGACCTCGCCCTGATAGCGAATACCCTTGCCGTGCATCCCCTGCGAGACGACGTATTTGTAAGGCTCCGGCGGCCTGATGGCGCGAATCTCCGCCGCCTGCTGCCCAAGCACTTCCTTGTCTATACCGCGAACAATAATAAACGGTATTCTGGTGTTGGTCTCCTGGCCGACTTCGAAGCTAATCCCCTCCATCGGCTCAACGGTCGCCGGCTGTGCATAGCCGATCGACAGCACCAGATTCTGCCCTTGCAGTTCGGCGCGGTATCCCACGCCAATAATCTGCAGTCTCTTCTCATAGCCCTGCGTTACGCCGACCACCATGTTGTTGACCAGCGTGCGTGTAAGCCCGTGCAAAGCCCGGTGGTCCCGGGAATCGGAGGGTCTCCGGCAAATTATATTGCCGTCCTCCACCTTAACGGTAATGGCGGCCGGAAGGCTTCGAGTCAAAGTGCCCTTCGGCCCCTTAACTGTCAACTCCGCCCCAGCCTGGCTAATCTGCACTGTGCTCGGCACTTGTATGGGCAATTGTCCAATTCTACTCATGACAACGATTCCTCCACTCTACCAAACGTAGCACAGTACCTCACCGCCGATGCCCTGTTTCCTGGCTTCACGGTCGGTCATCACTCCCTTGGACGTGCTAATAATAGCAACGCCCAACCCTCGAAGAACTCTGGGGACCCTGTCGCGCTTTGCGTAAACCCGAAGTCCGGGCTTGCTGATGCGTTTAAGGTTGCTCAGAATCATTTCCTGCTTTGGGCCGTATTTCAAAGCGATCTTCACTGTCGGAAACTGCCGATCCTTGATCTGCTCGAAATTTTTTATAAAGCCTTCACCCTGGAGAATTTTTACTATCTCCATATTCAGCTTTGAGGCCGGCGCTTCTACAAAGTCGTGCTTCGCTGAGTTTGCGTTCCGAATCCTCGTAAGCAGGTCGGCCACAGGATCTGTCACGGTCATTCTTGATCCTCCGTTATCGGGCCGCCACAAATGCTTATGTTAACATTATGTGCGGCCTGATGTCAAACGATTTATTATTTTCAGACTACCAACTACTCTTAGTTACGCCAGGGATAAGACCCTTATGCGCCATTTCACGGAAACAGATTCGACACAAGCCAAACCGCCTGATATAGCCTCGAGGCCGGCCACACATTCCACAGCGGTTATACGCTCTGACCTTAAACTTCGGCGTACGCTTCTGTTTCTCAATCAGGCATGTTTTTGCCACGTGATCACTCCTCTATGGTTCAGAGTCAGGCTGCCAGGCAACCTATACTCGAGAATCCTTATTCTTCCTTCTTAGCCTTCTCAGCGTCCGCTATTACCTGCTGGGCCGCATGAGCCGGCATCTCTTCGTAATGTGAGAACTTCGATGTGAACTTCCCACGTCCTCTGGCAATCGATCGCAGATCGATGGAGTATCTCATAACCTCGGATTGTGGGGCCTGAGCACGAATCAACTGCCGCCCGGCGCCCGCCGGCTCCATCCCCAACACACGTCCGCGCTTGGTGTTAATGTCGCCGATAACATCGCCCATATACTCCTCGGGCACGTTGATTTCCAACTCATTAACCGGTTCCAAAATCACCGGGTTCGCCTTGGCGGAAGCCGCCTGGAACGCCAGCACCCCTGCCAACTGAAACGCCATATCAGACGAGTCCACAGTATGGAAGCTGCCGTCATAGCAGGTAACCTTAACGTCCACAACCGGGTTTCCGGCCAATATGCCTCTGCCGAGAGCTTCCTGAACGCCCTTGTCGACCGACGGAATCCACTGTCTGGGAATCGCACCGCCAACAATGGCATCGACATACTCGTAGCCCACCCCTCTGGGTTGAGGCTCAACGCGCAGCCAACAGTCTCCAAACTGACCACGTCCGCCAGTCTGCTTCTTATGACGCCCCTGCGCCTCGGCCTGCATCGTGATGGTTTCCTGGTAGGCGACCTTCGGAGTCTCCGTCTCGACTTCCACACCGAACTTACGTTTGAGGCGCTCCACGACTATGTCCAGGTGCGTCTCCCCCATTCCACTAATCAGAGTCTGAGAAGTGGCGGCTTCGCGGCTGGTATGGAACGTCGGGTCTTCCTCGGCAAGTTTCTGCAAACCAGGGCCGAGTTTGTCCTCGTCGGCCTTGGTCTTGGCCTTCACCGCCAAGGAGTAGACCGGGTCCGGGAACGCTATCGGCTTCAGCTTTATAGGCTTGGCCTTCTCACACAGCGTGTCTCCAGTCGATGTATCCTGCAGCTTTGCTACAGCACCGATGTCCCCTGCTCCGACAAACGCAGTGGCTTCCTGGTTCTTACCGGACAAGAAATAGACCTGCCCTACTCTTTCTTCACGCTCTTTGTTTGCGTTAAAGATATGAGAGTCCGATTTTACCTGGCCCGAAAATACTCGGAAATAGGTCAGCTTGCCCACATAAGGGTCTGCCATCGTTTTGAAAACCAACGCACAGAACGAATCCTCAGCCGTCCGCTTCTGACCGTCCTGCCCCTCAACAGGGGGAACTGCCGCAGGACTGGGCACGCTGGAGACGATGAAATCAAGCAGGGTATCGACCCCGACCATCTTCATCGCAGACCCACAAAGCACCGGAACCACCTTGCCAGTTCGCAGACCGACTTCCAGGCCCCTTGCTATATCCTCGTCGGAGAGCATCCCCTCTTCGAAGTATTTCTCCATCAGAGCGTCGTCCATCTCCGCTACCGACTCTATCAGCGATTCGCGCATAGACTCGATCTGATCGGCCATATCCGCCGGAATCTCCGCCGGACTGATTTTGCCGTTGGCCCAGGTGTAGGCCTTATGAGTCAGCAAATCGACAACGCCGGAGAACTTATCCTCCGAACCAATCGGCAACTGCAACGGCGCTACGCTGGTACCGAACTTGCTTCTGAGCGCTTCAAGAGTCCGCGCATAGTCGGAGTTCTCTTTTTCCAGCTTATTGACGAAGAACAGCTTGGTGATACCTGCCTCTTCGGCAAGATCCCAGCCCGTCTCGGTTCCGACTTCGATAGTGCCGGAACCGTCGACCACGAGCATTGCGGCCTCAACAGCCCTCAAGCTGCCGACTACATCGCCTACGAAGTCCGGATAACCGGGCGTATCAATGAAGTTGATCTTCGTGTTCTTCCACTCACAAGGCAGAACCGCCGCGTTGATACTCATTTTGCGGGATATTTCGTCCGGGTCAAAGTCGCTGACGGAGCTTCCGTCATCGATTCTTCCCATTCGACTGATGACCCCGCTAGCATAAAGCATAGCTTCAGCCAACGAGGACTTGCCCGTGCTTCCGTGTCCTACCAGCGCGACGTTTCTTATGGCATTAATAGGATAAGTCTTCATCTCGCTAGGCCTCTCTCAGAGGCAGACCAAGGGCCTTCAACAGTCCTCTGCCTTCTTCATCAGTTTTGGCCGTAGTTGCGATGACTATGTTCATCCCGCGAGTCCTGTCAACCTTATCGTAGTCGATCTCAGGAAAGACCAATTGCTCTTTGAGTCCCATAGCGAAATTGCCGCGGCCATCAAACGAGTCCGGCGCAATACCGCCAAAGTCGCGGATTCTTGGCAGGACCGCATTGAACAATCGATCCAGAAACTCCCACATAATGGCTCCGCGCAAAGTAACCTTGGCGCCCACGCGCATTCCTTCTCGAAGTTTGAAGTTCGAGATAGATTTTTTGGCCTTTGTAACCGCAGGTTTCTGCCCTGTTATCAGGGTCAGGTCTCCCACCGCCGCGTCGAGGAGCTTGGCATCCTGTGTAGCCTGGCCAACGCCCATGCTGACGACGACCTTGGTGAGCCGCGGAGTCTGCATGATGTTGCCATAGCTGAATTGTTTCATCAGCGTCGGCACCACTTCGTCTTTATATTTGTCTTTGAGTCTAGGCATTCGTCAACTCCTCTAGTCGTCCACAAACTCTCCGCATTTGCGGCAGCTTCTCACCATTGTTCCTTCGCTGCCGGCGCTGCGTGCAGGTCTGGTCTCTTTATTGCACTTCGGGCACACCAGCATAACTTTCGACACGCTAACGCCCAAAGGCATCTGCATCTCGCCAAGCTGCTGTTTGACCATAGCACGCGAGCCTGCCGAGCGCGGCTTTTGATGGCGAGTGACGACGTTTATGCCATCTATAATCACCCTGCCCTCTTCAGGTATGGTGCGTATAATCTTACCGCGCTTGTCTTTATCCTTTCCGGACAGCACGATGACCTCATCGCCTTTCTTCAGGTTCATCTTGCCTTCGTAAACAGGTTTTTTCTTCTTCATGACTGCGTCTCCGTTGCTAGTTCAAGCTGAACCTTCACAATACCTCAGGCGCCAGCGATAGTATTCTCATAAACCCCTTGTCGCGCAATTCTCTGGCCACCGGCCCGAAAATTCTCGTTCCTCGAGGCTCGTCAGTGTTGCTTATCACCACCGCAGCATTGTCGTCGAATCGAAGTATTGATCCATCCGGTCTTTGAATGTCGTTTTTGGTCCTCACAACCACGCACCGAACGACTTCGCTCTTTTTAACCGTCGCTCCTGGCGTGGCGTGCTTAACCGCACCGATGAAAATATCTCCAATGCCCGCATAGTGCGGGTTTGATCCTTTGATTACCCTGATGCACAGAATTTCTCGCGCTCCGGAGTTATCAGCCGATCGTAGTCTCGTATAGGGCCGTATCATCTCGATTCCTCTCCAGTAAATAACAAACATTTAACCAGCCATCAAACAGGGCGCCTAATATTCGCCCACGCTGCAAATGCGTTAATTTACTTGGCCTTTTCAACTATGCGAGACACCCGCCATCTCTTTTGCTTAGAGAGTGGCCTGGTCTCCATGATCTCGACGGTGTCGCCAATGCCGCACTGATTCTCTTCATCGTGCGCCTTAAACTTGGTCGTTCGTCGCATAATTCTTCCATACAGCGGGTGTCGCACCAGCGTCTCAATAGCAACCACCACGGTCTTATCCATCTTGTCGCTAACTACGCGTCCGCTTCGAAGTTTTCTTCTCGCTCTATCCATACTAGGATCCCTTGCCTGCCTTTAACTGACGGGCGTGCATCTCACAGAGAACGCGCGCCACGTTTTTTCTGGCATTTGTTATAGCGTGCGGATTGTCAAGCTGTTTCAATGCAATCTGCTGCCTCATCTTATACAGGTTCTCGCGTTCCTGGTTAAGCATATTGTCCAGTTCGACATCGCCAGCTTCTTTAATCTTTTTCACGAACTCAGATTGTCTCACTAATGCTGCCCTGCTCTTTCTTGGTGATGAACCTGACCGCGAACGGCAACTTGTGTGCAGCCAGCCTCATAGCTTCTCTAGCCAACGACTCATCGACGCCGGCCATCTCGAACAGCATTCTGCCCGGCCTGATAACTGCAACCCAGCCTTCCGGGGAGCCTTTTCCGCTACCCATTCGGGTCTCAGCCGGCTTCTTGGTGATGGACTTATCCGGGAAAACCCGAATCCACACCTGTCCGCCTCTTTTTACGTGCCTGGTAATTGCAACTCTGGCAGCTTCTATCTGATTTGAAGTCATCCACGCGGCCTCAAGAGCCTGCAGACCAAACTCGCCGAAGTCAATTCTGGTTCCGGCAGTCGCCCGGCCTTTGCGTGAGCCTCGCTGTTGCTTTCTATACTTGACTTTTCTGGGCATCAGCATTTCAGCCCTGCCTCCTCTCGCCGCCGCGACCTCCGGCTCCACCGCGTCCGCCAGCGCCCCGTCCGCCTCTGCGGTCAGTGCGTGCGCCGCGATCGCCTCTAGGCGCACGGTCGTCCCTGCCACGCGGTCGAGGTCTTCTCGCCGCCATCAACTCCTCCTCGGTAGGCTCAGCGCGCTTGGTTCCCGGGAGAATGTCGCCTTTATAAATCCATACTTTGACGCCTATGTTGCCATACGTCGTCGAAGCCTCTGTGAAGCCGTAGTCTATATCCGCACGAAGCGTATGCAGCGGAACCTTGCCGGCTTTGTCGCCATCGACTCTAGCCATTTCAGCGCCGCCCAATCGACCGGCAATGCGAATTCTGACGCCTTTTGCGCCCATTCGCATGCTTCGGAATACAGACTGCTTCATAGCTCTCTTATAAGAGATGCGCTTTTCAATCTGCTCGGCGATGGATTCAGCCACAAGCTGCGCGTCGAGTTCCGGTGACCGAATCTCCTGCACGTTGACGTGGACCATCTTGCCTTTGCTGATCTTCTCGATATCCATTCGCAGCTCATCGATTCCCTTGCCGCCGCGACCGATAATAATCCCCGGCCTGGCCGCATGCACCGTGATCTTCATCTTGTTGGCTGCTCTTTCGATCTCTATTCGCGAGACCCCAGCCGCGTTAAGATTACTCTTAATGTGCTTGCGAATCTTAGCATCCTCAAGGAGCAGTGCGGGGAACTCCTTGGTCGCGAACCATGTGCTGTCGCTTTCGCGAATGATTCCTAAGCGAAAACCAATTGGATGTACTTTCTGTCCCAACTACTCTCCTCCTTTGGCGTCCGTGTCGCCTTCGGATTTCTTTGCGCGAGTCGCCCTTTTCTTCGGGGCTTCGGTCGCTGTTTCGGCTGTTGCTACCGCAGCGGCAGCCTTACTGCCTCTTCGCGGAGCTCTGGCTGTGCGAGCAACTTCCTTGCGCTTGCTTTTCTTTTCCGGCTTCGCCTCCGTCTCTTCGACGTGAATAGTAATATGGCTCAGCCTCTTGACCATCCTGTAACCGCGCCCCATCGGCGCGTATCTCAACCGCTTCATCATCGGGCCGCCGTCCACGATCGCCTTAGCGACTTTCAGGTTCTCAGCATCCATATGATGATTGTTCTCAGCGTTGGCCACGGCTGACATCAGAACCTTTTCAATAAGTCGCGCTGCGAAATTCGGCGTAAACTTTAATATCGCTAACGCCTCTTTCGTGTCCTTACCTCGGATCGCGTCGATGACGAGGCGGGCCTTCCGCGGCGACGTGCGCACGAAACGCGCCTTTGCATATGCCTGCATTACGATTGGCCTCCCTACAAAATGCGGAGCACTACTGCCCCATCGTGGTAAACACACCGCGGCCTATATTGGATCCGCCGATTATGTTCTCTCCACGTAAACCCGCATCATCAGCGGGTGTCAACACAGCCCATTTGGGCATTATTTCAAAGATGTCGATCGCTCGGTGTGATGCCCGTGACCTCTAAAGGTCCTGGTCGGAGCGAACTCGCCCAGCTTATGTCCCACCATATTCTCCGTGATAAACACCGGAATATGCCGTCTTCCGTCGTGAACGGCTATGGTATGTCCGATCATCAACGGGAAGATGGTGGACCGTCTGGACCAACTCTGGATAATACGCTTATCACCCCTTGCGTTCATATCCTCGATCTTCGAAAGCAGTTTTGGGTCCGCATACGGCCCCTTCTTAAGCGAACGCGCCACTAGCTATTCCTCCTACTTGCTGCCTCGTCTGCGTACAATGTATCTATCTGACTGCTTGCGGCCGCGAGTCTTCGCGCCGTGAGCGGGCTTACCCCACTTCGACATAGGCGTCTTTCGCCCAACAGGGGCTTTGCCTTCACCACCACCGTGTGGATGGTCTCTGGGGTTCATAACAACTCCGCGGACCCCAGGCCTGATCCCCTGCCAGCGACTTCTGCCGGCCTTACCGATGGAAATGTTCTCATGTTCGACATTACCAAGCTGGCCGATTGTCGCCTTGCAGCCGATCATTATGCTTCTGACTTCTCCGGAAGGCAGTCTCAACTGAGCATATTTGCCTTCTTTAGCCATCAACTGAGCGCCGCTGCCGGCGCTGCGGACGATCTGTCCGCCCTTGCCGAGCTTCATCTCGATGTTGTGCACAATTGTGCCCAAAGGTATGCTTCTAAGCGGCATGCAGTTGCCAGGCTGGATATCAGCAGACTCGTCAGAGATCACGCTTGATCCTACTTTAAGCCCTATCGGCCAGAGAATGTATCTCTTTTCGCCATCTGCATAGTGAATCAAAGCGATTCTAGCCGACCGGTTCGGATCGTATTCGATTGCCGCGCACTTGCCGGGCACACCGACTTTGTCTCGCTTGAAATCAATAATTCTATACTGCTTCTTATGTCCGCCGCCCTGATGTCGAACGGTCAACCTGCCGGTATTATTGCGGCCGCCAGTCCGTTTGATCGGCTTAAGGAGCTGCTTCTCCGGCGTCGTCTTTGTAATTTCCTCGAACGTCGAGGCCGTATAGTAACGCCGTGCCGGCGTTATCGGTTTATACACTTTGATAGGCATATTTACGCTCCCTCGAAGATGTCAATACGCTGCCCAGGCTTGAGGGTGACGTAGGCTTTTTTCCAGTCAGGTGTCTTACCCTCCGGGAATCGGCCGACTCGCTTTGCCTTGCCCTTAACTCGCAGCGTATTAACCTTAGTCACATCGACAGAGAAAATCTTATTCACAGCCGCAGCGATTTCGATTTTGTTCGCGTTAATATCTACCTCAAAGGCGTATTTGCCCATCGGTGCGATATTCATGCCTTTCTCCGTGATGAGAGGTCGTTTTACGATCGAATACGGATCTTTCATCCTACAAAGACCTCCTGCAATCTTTCAACAGCGCCCCGAGTCATAACGACTTTGTCCGCATTAAGAATATCACGCACGCTGATTGCCGGCGATATTCTCAACTCGACGCCAGGGATGTTTCTGGCAGATTTCTTAATCTCCTCGGTCAGCGCTTCCAACACCACCAGCGTTTTCCCGTCAGCGCCTAGCCCATCAAGAATACCAACCATAGTTTTGGTGCTGATTGTGTCGAGTTTCAATTCATCAATCACAATGATGTCGCCATCGACAAGCCTTGCAGACAGTGCAGACTTGATGGCCCCTCTGCGCATCTTCTTAGGAAACGCCTTTGCATAAGACCGTGGATGCGGACCAAATACGACCCCACCGTGGATCCAATGCGGAGCCCTGGTGGAACCCTGTCGCGCCCGGCCGGTCCCCTTCTGGCGATACGGCTTCTTTCCTCCACCGCTGACCTCATCTCTAGTCAACGTATCAGCCGTGCCCTGGCGTTTATTGGCCTGCTCGGTGACGACGGCCTGGTGCATCAGCGGGACATTTGCAGCGACCTCAAAGATTTCACTGCGCAGTTCGATCTCGCCAACAGACTCACCTGACATATTGCGCAAGCTGATTTTAGGCATTATTCTATCCTCCCACCATCTGCCTGGCTATAAGCAGCAGTCCGCCGTTAGCACCCGGAACCGCTCCCTTTATAAGCAGCACGTTTCTGTAAGGATCCACTCGATACACAGTCAGACCACGCTGGGTGACCTGCTCATTTCCCATTCTTCCCGGTCGTCGAGAGCCCTTGAAGGTTCTCGCGGCGTCCGTAGCCCCACCAGACTGCGGCTTGCGGTGTACCATAGAACCGTGGGTCATATCCGCGCCGTGGAAGTGATAGCGCTTAACAGTTCCGGCGAAGCCCTTGCCTTTTGATATGCCTGTGACTTTAACGATATCACCGGGCTTAAAGATATCCGCTTTGAACTCCTGACCGAGCTCAATTTCTTCGAGATCATCCGCCGGCACTTCGCGAATATATCGCTTAAGAGAAGACTCTGACTTTTTGAACTGCCCTTTCACCGGTTTGGTGACTCTTTGCTCTTTGACTTCACCGAATGCTATCTGAAGTCCCTCGTAACCATCCTGTTGTTGCGTCTTGATCTGCGTAACCACGCACGGACCAGCCTCAACAACAGTTACGGGGACAAGCATACCGCTCTCATCAAAGACCTGGGTCATCCCCAGTTTCTTTCCGAGTATTCCATTGATCATTTCAGATCCCCTAATCTGCGCCATTCGTCTAACGAACGGCGTCATCGTCGCTCACGCTGTAACGAATACGGGCGCTTTTTAGAATACACCCATCCGAACGACCGAAATCGGCCAACAGCGGCGGAGCCTAAAGTTTAATCTCGATATCCACTCCGCTGGGCAGATCAAGGCGCATCAGCGCATCAATCGTTTTAGGCCCCGGATTTAGAATATCAATCAGTCGTTTGTGCGTCCGAGTCTCAAAGTGCTCCATCGATTCTTTATCGATGGTCGGGCCGCGGTTGACGCAATAAATGTCCTTTTCCGTCGGCAGCAGCACCGGACCGGAAATCTTAGCGCCAGTACGACGCACCGTCTCCACGATCCTCTCAGCACTCTGATCCAGAATCCTGTGATCGAACGCCTTCAGCCTGATTCTTACCTTGTCTTTACGCATAACTATTGATTCTCCGGTTCTCGGTGGCTGGGATTAACACGCTTGATGCCTCCTCCCAGCCCATCCAAGTGAATCCTATTCCATAACCTCGGAAACGACTCCGGCGCCCACAGTGTGGCCACCTTCGCGAA